>JBCCXJ010000006.1:0-167758 GCA_039191905.1 Bacteroidota bacterium
AGACCATACTGAGGTTGAGGAAGCTTTTAAAGGAAAAGGCGTAGGGAAACAAATCCTCTATAAACTTGTGGAAATGGCTCGCGAAAAGAACTTAAAAATTCTTCCGCTTTGTCCATTTGCGAACGCCATGTTTAAAAAACTGGATGACATTCAGGATGTTCTGAAATAACCAAATCATACAAAAAGAATCAGGTAAAAAAAGGGAGGATTTACTATAGATTAGAGATTAACAAACGTTTCAATAGAAGCCCTGAAAAGTCCAATTGAATTCTATCCTTTTAAAGTGTTACCTAATAACTGAAATATTTGTTTTAGATTATGGTATCCATAGCCATAAATGAAACATTTTAAAACCATCACCGAATATTGCAAAGGCATAAACATTGCACCACCAAAACATCCTCATTTTGATATACGAAATTTTGAGGAAAATATGGCCACGGTGCATAGTCAAATGCCTGTGTTTCGACATGAGTTTTATGCATTGGCGCTTAAATCTGATGGAGATGGAAAAGTTCTCGCAGGTCAATTTTCAGATTTTCCAGATGGGGTTACCGTATTTTTCAACACCCCGTTTCAATTACTTTCCTGGGACATATTTCCCAATTGGAAAGGGTATTATCTCATGTTTAGTCAGGATTTTGTAGCCCAATCCAATATTCTTTCGCAACTTCTCAAGTTGTTTCCCTTTTTAAAAATGGAGAAATCCATTCCATTTGAGATTGAATCAGACCAGTTGGAAACCGTACTGTCAATCTATAAAAGTGTTTGGGAAGAATACAATGGTTCTGCAACGGATAAATTTCAGATTATCGAGGCTCAGGTCTACCTTCTTTTATCAATAATCAAAAGACTGTTTGAACAACAGGTGGATTCGGATACGACAGAGAGCGGTATGAAAACTGCTGACTTGAAGCTACTCTCTAGGTATCAAACGCTTATTCAAACCAGTTTTTATCCCAATACAAAATTGGAGACGTTTGCCAACCTGCATTCTACCAGTTACTATGCGCAAAAACTTAGTGTACATCCCAATCATCTAAATTCTACGGTAAAATCCTTGACCGGGATAACCGCGCTTAATCACATTCATAATCATTTACTTATCCTTTCTAAAGCGTATCTGGCCCAAACAGACTGGAGTGTTAAGGAAATTGCTTATGCACTATTCTTTGATAGTCCAAACAACTTTAGTGCTTTTTTTAAAAGAAAAACGGGAAATACCCCACTAGAATATCGTCAGCGGGTAAATCTTTGAAATTTATACTTCTTCATTTGATATCATAAAATATGCGGTAGCATTCTTTCAGAGCTTTGTACCAAACACATAAGCAATGAAAGCAATTGTAATTGGAGCGTTCGTACTCCTATCCTTAACCTTAAATGCACAGCATATGAAAAGTCCAAAAGATGTGGTTGTTGGTTTATTCGTGGCAACAGATGAAAGAGACTGGAATACCGTCTTGGAAAGTTTTACTACTAAAGTAGTATTGGATTATTCCTCCATGACCGGAAATCCAGCAACAGAATTGAACCCTGAAGACATTGTTATGGCTTGGAAGGGGATTTTACCCGGATTTGAATCCACACATCACCAAGTGGGTAATTTTCTAGAGGTGATACATAATGAGAAAGCTACTGTTTTCTGTTATGGTACAGCTGCTCATTACCTAACGGATGAAACAGGTAACATCTGGACCGTAGTGGGTTCCTACAATTTTGAGGTTGACAAAAACTCCAAGGGAGACTGGAAAATTTCCAAAATGAAGTTCAACTTCAAATATCAAGATGGGAATACCACCCTACCCGAAAAAGCAATCGCTAACTCCAAATCATAAATATATCCAAACAATGAGAATCTTGATTATCCTAAGCCTAACCTTTCTAGCGATTCTTAGCTGTAAGAATACCTCCAAGAAAGAATTAAATGATAAAACAGAAGAATTAATCGCATTACAAAATGAGACACAAATGAAAACTACAACCGCTGAAAGTAATAAGAATGCTGTACTCTCCTTTTTCAAAGCTCTAGAAAATGAAGATGTGGATGCCGTAGTTGGCCTTTTTGCCGAGGACGCTGTTCATATCAACCCGTATGCTTCAGGAATATTCCCAGAGGGAGCCAAAGGAAAAGAAGGGGTTCGTGACTACTGGACTCCAGTATTTCCAAATTTTGATGGTATGGAATTTCCCATTGAAGAAATCTATGCCATGGAAAACCCCACCATTGTTTTCGTTAAGTACACCGGAAGAATCAAACTAAAAAACGATGCCGGGTATTATGAAAACAATTACTACTCCACTTTTAAATTCAATGAAGCTGGGGATATAACAGAATATGTAGAAATTTTTAATCCCATTACCGCGGCAAGAGGCTTCGGTTTATTGGACAAAATCAAGTGACATGAAAAAGACAATCACATTAATAGCAGCTGTAGTACTAATCGCTGCTTGCAAAGCAAAAAACGAAAAAATCGAAGAACAGAAATCAATAACTACAAATCAAAAAATCATGGAAAAAATTCATTTCAATAGTGAAGGAAGTACATTAACAGGAAACCTTTATTTCCCTGAAAATTATAATAGCTCAAAAACCTATCCTGCAATCGTGGTCTCTGGAAGTTGGACCACGGTAAAAGAGCAAATGGCAGGACTTTATGCCAAAAAACTAGCTAAAGAAGGCTACATAACACTAGCCTTTGATTTTAGGAACTTTGGGGAAAGTGAAGGAGAACCTCGTTTTTATGAAAGCCCTTCCTTGAAAAAGGTGGATATAGAAAATGCGGTAACGTATCTTGAAAGCTTATCAGGAGTAAACAATGATAGAATTGGGGCTTTTGGTGTATGTGCAGGAGCCATGTACACCTTAATGGCGGCTTCGGAAGATGACCGTATCAAATCTGTAGTAACGGCAGCATCTTGGCTTCATGATGCCGAGGCAGTAAAACTATTTTATGGCGGTGAAGAGGGTGTTCAAGCAAAAATTAAAGCAGCACAGAAAGCCAAAAAGAACTATGCGGAAAATGGTGTCGTTGAATACATTCCTTCCATTTCCACTGAGGATGAATCCGCAGCAATGTACGGTCCTTATGACTATTACTTGAATCCGGAAAGGGGAGCTGTAAAGGAATGGAGCGCGGATAGGTTTGCCGTTATGTCTTGGGAAGACTGGTTAACTGCTGACCCCATGCTATCTGCTTCAAATCTTACCGTGCCCACTTTAATGATACATTCGGATGGGGCCGTTTTACCGCAATACACAAAGAACTATTTTGAAAAAATGGCTGCCACGGATAAAAGACTTCATTGGATGGAAACCGAACTGGAATCACCCTTTCATCAATTCAATTATTACGATCAAGATGCTGAAGTAAATGAATCCGTAGCGGAAGCTTCAAAATGGTTTGCGCAAAAACTATAAAAACAAAGGGAATTGAAGAAAGCGGCGATTTGGTTAATCCAAATCGCCGCTTTCTTCAATTACATTACAATATGATTTTTCCATTCGTATGCCGAAGGAATATCAGTATCATCAATAAGCTGCCGGATATCAATTTCTATACCCCTGCTCAAATCTGTAATAGGAACATCATTCGGACCTCCTTCAAAAGGGTTTTCAGTATTCTCCCCTATAGCTTCCATAGTATGAAACACCCAAGAAATCAAAGCACTAAAGGGAATGGAAAACCAAACGAAATGTTTTGCTATAAAGAGTTGTACGTTTTGGGTTATTTCAAAATAAGCCGGGTTTTTTTGCAAATACGAAACTATGGTGCCGCCTATGACTTCAAACTCTTCCATAATAGCAAAGGGTATCAGGAGAATAAAAATCCATACAAAAACATAGTTTAAGGTTGCAAACTGCCTAGGGTAAGGGAAGTTCTTGATACGCTCACTTTTACCCTGTAATGTATATAGTTCCGTAAGCATTGCCATCATTTTCATGTGCCTAAAATCCTCGATAAACCCTGCCTTCATCAGTTCAGACAACCGCTTGGATTGAATTCCAAGGAGCTGGGAAGCTTGATTTCCTTTTTGGAATATTTCCTCTGCTTCTTCTTTAGAGATATAAGGGCTTATAGCCTCTTCCATAGGGATGGTGTCTTCCAAGACCGTATATTGTGTGGCCCTGAATTCCCTATTCGATTTTCCGCTTTTCAAATGCATTTCCCATGGTTTATCTTTCCGCAGTTGATATCGCAACGCGGTCAACCATGCAACATGGCGGTGTACCAGTTCTTTTTTCAATTCAAAAAGCTCTTTTTCATCTTTTGGATTTTTTACGTTTCGGTTTGTAATAAAATCCTTTACCATGATTGTCCAGGACCGAGAAGTATTTACAATTCCACCCCAAATTTTTCGGGCTTCCCATAGCCTATCATACGAAGCATTATTTTTAAAACTTACAATAAAAGCTACCGCAGTTCCCAAAACTCCCAATGGTAACCAAGGGACATGGAGCCATTTCCAACGTAGAATATCAAATAAAATAACAGGAATCGTTGCAAGTAAGAAGAAAAGAAAAATATGTCTTCTAGTCCACTTGATTACACCTTTAATGGGAAATATTCTTCTTGTATACATGTTTTACAGGTTGATTACTTGTTTTACAAATTAGGAAATTTCAACAAAAAAAGTTCTATAGAAAAATTTACTGTACTACTTCTTACAACTTTTAATTGGTTACCTTAAGAGATGTATAAAAATTCTAACGTTGATTGCTTTTTTTACATCTAGGATTTTCCCAATCCTTCTCGTCAATTTTATCGGAATCCTAGGGTACAGTCTCGTGATACCCATTTTGATTTTTATAGTAACGGATTTTGGAGGTAATGGGTTTATTTATGGAATTTTAGGGGCAATGTATCCCTTTTTTCAATTTATTGGAGCACCACTACTGGGCAAGCTTTCCGATAAAATAGGGAGAAAAAAAGTGTTGATGCTGTCGCAAATGGGAACTTTTGTGGCATGGGTACTCTTTATAATTGCCTTTGCACTTCCGGAAACATCACTTTGGAGCCAAAACACCGATTTGACGGGAACATATACAATGACCCTACCATTGCTTGTCATCTTTCTTGCCCGAATTTTTGATGGGTTTACTGGCGGCAATATATCCGTAGCCAATGCTTATATGTCAGATATTTCTACAGATGAGGACAGAAGTAAAAATTTTGGTCGTATGGGTGCATCCACAAGTCTAGGTTTTGTTTTAGGTCCTGCCTTTGCAGGAGTTCTTGCCTCAACCTTACTCGGCGAAATACTACCGCTTTTGTTGGCCGCATTAATTTCCTTGATTGCAATTTTCGTTATTAACTTTAGATTGAAAGAGAGTGTACCCTGTGTTGTTGATACCCGAGGGGTTTCTTTGAAAAACATAAGACGCTTTTTTCAGGTAGAACATAAAGATTGTTACTCGGAAGGAAGCGAGGATATTCAAGAGGAATCTACTAAAGGATTCAAGCGAGTTTTAAACATTCCCGGTGTCAAGCCTTTGTACCTCGTTTATTTCCTGACATTTTTTGGGTTTAGTTTGTTCTATGCTGGCCTTCCTATCTACGCAAATGTCATATTGAAGTGGTCGGCAATAGATTTGGGTTTATTCCTGGCATATTCAAGTCTGCTAATGATACTCGTGCAAGGGCCACTTTTGAGTAATCTTTCAAAAAAAGTATCAAGCCGGGTGTTGATTGTTTTCGGAGCGCTTATTTTATCCACAAGTTTTTTCCTGCTTTCTACAACAAATGTGATTCTTCTTTATGTAGCCAATACACTGCTTTCTTTGGGAAATGGATTGATGTGGCCTAGTTTTATGGCTCGTTTATCCGCGTTGGGAGGTAAAAATACACAAGGAGCCATTCAAGGTTATGGGACCTCCATGGGAAGCATTGCGAGTATGTTGGGCCTTATTGTCGGTGGAATGCTTTTTGAGCGAATTACTACCATGGTATTTACATTTGGGGCTTGCATTTTCCTAATCATCGTTTTAGTAATGCTATTTACACAGTTTCAGAAAAAGGAGATTAAAAAATTGCAACCTGTCTGAGAATACTTTAAAAAAGCCTTTATTCCGATGTTTCGGCACTTATAGTGCCCGAATAAGAAATGGGCAAACGATGGGAACTGTTGATATTAATATTTCCCTTTTTGTTTGGAAACAACTTCGCATTAACCTGATACGTTTCTGTTTTATTTTAGATTCTAAACGTAATCTGATAGCCTTTTGAATCTTTATCCATTTTTACGTTTTCCGGAACCCCCTCAAATTGAATTGCATTGTTGCTCCCTAGAAATCCGGCACCTCCCAGTTGTATTTCGCCAAAATATGGGAAATATTCTTCTTGTATACATTTAGGGAAGTCATTTAACTGGTTCTGTTTCAAATTAGGGAATCCTACGAAAAGAATCATAATTGATATACCTTAAACCTGAAAAAAGCAAAATACTCCTTATTTTTAAGGAGGATAATTTCAATCTACGGATAGTGAATCCTGGATTTTAACATAGCTTCCATCATCCAAAAAACCTTCAACAATAATGGTATAATTCCCAGTAATATCCGAAGTGAAAAATTCTATTTTTTCATCCTTTCCTTTATAATCTAGGTTTGGATTCCATAAAAGTTGCCTACGTTGGTCAGGAATCCTTAAATACTTTTCTGTGGTTTTATACTCTTGCCGGTAATAATTTTTTACGGTAACTGGTCGTAGAATCGGAAGCCCTTCATTACTTTCCAGCTTGTTATTCAAATAGTCCAAATCCCTAGTTTTTATATCAATAAGCCCATCAAAAATAGAATTGCCTATACGGTACTGACTATTTACGACAGTTATGCTTTCAATTTTGTAAGCTTCATAATTCTGAATAAACTGTTTTTGGTTTAGCACTGGAAAACCATCTACCATTAGCAGGGAACCATACTCCTGAGACAATAGTGTTTCACCGTCTGATCTTACCACAAATACTATATCATTGTTTTTCTTTGATAGCCAAGTCTTGTTCACTATTTCCAAAACTGTTTCTTCAATTGTAGGAAACCTTGTATAGTCATCCAAAACATACTTTGTCCCCATATCTCCATAGAAAGGAATAGTGTTCAAAGAAAATAGCAATGTATCGGGTTTAAGGGAAAAGTATGCATTTTCTATTTGGTTCTGAATACTTCGTTCTAGAATTACATCGCTAGCATTTTCGGACAACTCATAAAAACCAAAATTCAAAAGGTTCTTATCCAACGTATCGTCATTGTTATCCAATACTACCTTATAAGATAAGTCGCTATCTGCTAATTGCACAAAAATTCGGTCTCGTTGTGAATCATCATCAAAACTTGCATAAAACCTACCATCATCATCGGTATTGACCATTCTTATGTCATGTTTCTCATTGGATAATGATACTATAACTTTTGCATTGGTGATTGGTTCACTGTTTTCCCTATCTAAAATAACGCCTGTAATAAGCTCTCCTCTAAGCTCCGGAAGCACTTTTTTACCTTCTATGTTCAAACTTTTTGCTGCTATTTTATCAAAACTTGGGACACTGTTCTTAGGTTTAGCATTCAAAAACGATTTTTGATATCTTACTGAAACTGAAAAACTACCATTTAAGGGGTTTTCCCCTCTATTCTTTAACCAGAAATCCACTTTCTCCCTTCTTCCGAAATTTTTCTTAGGTAAATCAATTCTCAGAAATGTCGACGTGGAAGTGTTTGCTTTGGTCGAAGTATGAATAGCTATACCATCAGTACCCAGCTCTTTTTCTTTTGAATTATTGAACAATGCGCTCTGATTGGACCTGTAGGGATTAACAATCACAATATCTGATTGATAGAAAGAATCCTGACCCCAATTTTTCATCCAATTAGTATAGGCAATTAGTTTGTAATTTCCCGATTCAAGGGTTGTAGGCACAAAAAAATCCCCATACCCAAATCCATTTTTGAGTTTTACTTTTTGCATAAAAACTCGACTCCCGTCCTTTCCAATTAGCTCTATATATCCAATTTTACTTAACTCGCTCCCTTGTTTCTTTTGAACATTAAAGCAATGGAATTTATAATAAAAGTATTCTCCAGAAGACAAGGCAGATTCATTATAACTAACATAAACTGATTCTTGAAGATTAGAAAATTGGAGCCTTAAATCTTCTTCATTCCGTTGACCGGATACTTCTAAAAAGAATAGGAATATAATAAGGAAAAAAATATGCTTCATTTTGTTCAAGTTTAGTCCACCCAAAAATCTGGTCTTATATTGGTTCCGTACACGGTACAATCCACGCAACCTCTTTCTACAACCGTAAAAGAACCAATATCTTCACCTACCAACTTGTGTGTTCCTGCATCAATTAATCTAAACAGAAAAGCACTATTGGACGGTAATTCAACTGAATTGCATTCAATGATATGATCGGGTAGTGGGTCTTCTGGAAAAAAATCACTTCGATTAAAAAAGATTCTTTGTGAACTTACCGAGGCAACTTCGAAGACACCCAGAACCCTTTCACTTACATTTTCGTCAGCTTCAATATTTCCTCGCACAAAACCCGGTTGTGTTTGGGCAAAAAGTGTTGTCAGGCTTGAAAACTCTTTCAAATCCTCATAAAAACTTTGAACTACGGGAGATTGAACATATTGATTGACCAACACACTATATCTATGGCTAATAGCAAAGTCATTCTTGGGAATAAACTTTACTTCAAATTTTTCTATCTGATTTGAGTTCAGGCTTTCGGAACTTGTAATTAAGATATCATTTGAACTTACGGTTCTATAACATGTCTGTTCTTGTCTGGTTTTGGGAACCACATCAAAAACTATTGGATTTTCAGATACTATCACTAAATCAGAATTAGAAAAAAAAGGAGAAATAACTTCATAGGTCTCTACATAATCATATCGAAAGGAAGATGCATTATCATCAATTCCCCGTCCGTTGACTTCTATGGACAATCCCTCTGTACCATTTTGATTTGTGGAGACTGACGCCGATACTTCCTCCAATATCCCATCTCCAACTATCTGTGAAGGACCAGCACTAAAAGAACTACCATTTTCCGTGGTAATCCGTAAGGAATAGCTCCTATTGGGAAGTGCTCCAAATTCTACTTGGGATACATATCTTCCCGGTTCGGTTTCTTCAAAGATAATTTCATTCCCTGAATCATCAATTAACCTAACATTTGCATTACTTTCAAACTTCAATTCTTCATCAGAGGCAAAAGTCCTTGAAAGAAAAATTTCCTGAGTCTTCAACTCTGTCGTAATTATGGCATCGATTACCAAAATCTCTTGAAAATCCAAATCTGGAGCAACAAAAGGTTCGGTGCATCCCAATAAAAGTAGATTTATAGCAATCCCTAATTGCGCCAATGTTTTATATTTTAATTTTCTTTTGCTCACTATATCTAAAACTTAAGGTAATAAGTTATGGAGGGTACAGAAACAGTAAATATGGAAGTTTGCACTCCCCATATCTTTCCATCCGTTGTTAAAAAGAATGAGAATATAATAAGGGAAAGCATATTATTCATTTTAGTTCAAGTTTAATCCACCCAAAAATCTGGCCTTACATTAGTTCCATATAAAGTACAGTCAACACATCCGCTTTCTACTACAAAGAAAATAATGGAGTCTGGGAATACTAATTCTTGGGAAACCAATTTATGGGAACCGGACTGTATCAATCCCAAGAGTGCAGCGTCGTTTTCAAAAAAATCAATAGTATTACATGGAATAATGTGATCTGGAATTGGTTCGTCCGGAAAAAAATCACTTCTGTTGAAAAAAAGTCTTTGCGAACTTACAGAGGCAATTTCAAAGATACCTAGGACTCGCTCACCTACATTTTCTGCTGCTTCAATATTTCCTCGCACAAAACCTGGTTGAGTTTGGGAAAAAAGGGTTTGAACATTTGAAAATTCTCTCAAATCTTCATAAAAACCTTGCGCAGCAGGAGACTGGATATATTGATTTACTGAAATACTATATCTATGGCTAATAGAAAAATCATTCTTGGGAATAAACTTCACTTCGAAATTTTGAACTTGATTTGAAGTCAAACTTTCCGAATTTGTGATTAATATATTATTTGAACTAATAGTTCTATAACAAATCTGCTCTTCCCTAGTTTTAGGAACAACGTCAAAAATTACAGGATTCTCCGACACTACGACCAAATCCTCGGGTGAAGTAAAAGGAGAAATGACTAAATACGTTTCTTCATAATCAAAACGAAAAGATGATGCACTCTCCTCAAATCCCTGGCCACTTGCAAAAATGGAAATTCCTTCTGTTCCATTTTCGTTAGTTGTTACCGAAGCTGATAGTTGTTCTAAAATTCCATTACCGATTGCCTGGGCCGGACCTGCTCTGAAAACGCTACCATTCTCTGTAGTAATTTGTAAGGAATAGGTTCGGTTGGGTTGAGCACCAAAATCAACCTGGGACCCATATCTACCTGGTTCGGTTTCTACAAAAGCGATTGTATTACCCAAATCATCCGTAATCAATACCCGTGCATTACTTTCTAGTTCTACCTCCTCATTAGATGTAAAAGTTCTTGAAAGAAAAATTTCCTGTTCTTTCAATTCGGTAGTAAGAATGGCATCTATCACTAATATTTCTTGAAAATCTAAATTCGGAGGGTCAAAAGATTCTGTACATCCAAAAGAAATGGAGCTTATCACAACACCTAACAAAAAGCGTATTTTAAACTGCAATTTTCTTTTGCTCACTTTATTAAAACTTAATGTTATAGGTGATTGAAGGTACCGGGATGGTAAAAATAGAAGTCTGCACGCCTCTTATTTCGCCATCATCCGTTAAAAAAAACACGGAAAAAGGGTTATTTCTTCCGAGAACATTGTAGACCGAAATTGTCCAGAAACTATGTGCCAATTTCTTTTTCTTATGATTACCCTCAATATTGAAGCCAATATCCAATCGGTAAAAATCGGGTATCCTAAAGCTATTTCTATCGCTAAAAACAACAAATTCCGAATTATCAAATACAAAATTTCCAACAGGGACAGTTACCGGTCTCCCTGTTTGATATACAAAATTGGAAGAGAAGCTAAATCTTTTTGAAAATTTATAGTTTGTAATAAGACTAATGTCATGGGGCCTATCAAAATTCGCTGGGAAAAAATCACCATCATTAATTCTTTCCTCTTCAAAGGAGCTATCAAATCGGATAAATGAACGTGAATAGGTATATCCCAACCATCCATTTAGTTTGCCGCGGTTTTTTCGTATCAATAACTCAACACCATATGATTCTCCGTCCCCTTGTAGCGTTTCAGTAGCAATGTTCTCATTCAGCAATATCTGCGCCCCAGTTTTAAAATCCAATATGTTATCAAAATCTTTATAAAAACCTTCCAAACTCAATTCAAATGTATTCTCATCGAAATTTTTAAAAAAGCCCAGAGTATATTGATCAGACCGTTGTGGTTCAATGTTCAAATCGGATAGCTTCCATGTATCGATAGGAGAAACCGTTGTGTTATTTGACAAACGATGGATATATTGAAAATTTCTGCCAAAACTAGCCTTGACAGAGAACTCATCATTGAACAGATATCTGGAAGAAAATCTAAATTCAGGATTGGCAAATGTCTCAATAGTCTCATTTCTTTCAAACTCTAAGGTTTCAACGATATTTGCTTCAGTTCTGGGTCGACCCTCTGCAAATATGTTCTGGGTACCCTCTCCCAGCAAACTGAAAAATGAATATCGCAAACCTGCTTCGATTGAAAACCTATCTGAAACCGCAATTTCACTAGAAAGAAATATTGCGGATTCCACTCCCCGTTCGGTATCCAGTTGAAGAGGATTGGTAATTGAGTTGTCACTTATCGGTTCTATGTTTCCTGGGTCAATGGAATAAAATTTACCAGAAACTCCATATTTAAACCTAAGTTTAGGACTATAGAGATAGGTGAATTTTAGTTTAGCCTCACTTTCACTAACATTATATCCAAACAAAAAATCATTGTTGGAATCACCGTCAAATTCTATATCAAAATCATATTGACTACTGCTTAAGGTAAGACTTGCCGAATTTTTGTTGTTGAAAGCATAATCCCACCTTCCAGAAACCAATTTGTTTTGATAGATATAAAGGGAGTCAGATGTAATACTAAAATCATCTCTACTCAGATACCCAGTTACCTTAACGCTGCTTTTTTCATTGATTTTATGGGTATAACTAGCCAATGCATCATAAAAGGATGCTTCACTGCGATTTAGGGAAGGCTCATCCAAAGATCTCAAAATCCAATTAGCGTAAGCGCCACGTCCCCCAACCATGAGGGAGGATTTAGATTTTACCACCGGAACCTCTATCAATGCGTTACTTGTTACC
Organism: Bacteroidota bacterium; assembly: GCA_039191905.1. Taxonomy (GTDB): domain Bacteria; phylum Bacteroidota; class Bacteroidia; order Flavobacteriales; family Flavobacteriaceae; genus Flagellimonas. Next base: position 12,369 of record JBCCXJ010000006.1, read on the forward strand.
GGACCTATGGATAGATCGACTCCGATTTTTTCGGCGACATCACTTTTGGTGCGGATATCAAAAACGGATGAGAGCCTACCTCCATATTCCGACGGAAGACTTCCTTTATAAATATTGAATTCACCTATAGCCGAAGGATTTAGAGCAGAAAAAACACCAAAGAAATGCTGCGGATTATAAATCACGGCATCATCCAATAGGATTAAGTTTTGGTCAGCCCTTCCACCTCGCACATTAAATCCTTCTGCTCCTTCACCTGCTGTAGAAATACCTGGAAGCGTTGAAGCCACCCTTAAAACATCTCTTTCTCCTAGAGCAAGAGGTATGTTTTTGGATTCCTCAGTATCTATTACATCTTTACCACTGGAAATACTGGATACATTTTTATCCCTATCCAATTCCAAAATAACCTCTTCAAGAATCTCGATACTTTCATTAAGTTCAAAATTCTGTCGGCCATCATTAAAGACAATAAGTTTTACTCTTTTGTTTTCTATACCCAAAGCGCGCAAGTCCACGATATGGGTTCCTATTGGAAGTTCTACTCTATAAAACCCTGTATCCGATGTCAGCGCAGCAATATTGAGGTTGTTAACTATTATTTGTAGATCCGGAATTGGCTCTTTAGTTTCCTTATTAATAATGAAACCATCTATCTTGGCAGTAACTTTATTGTTGGATTTATCTGCCTTTCCAATTCGAAACGTTTCGGTTATAGATAAATCTGCGGATTGATTCTTATCATTTAAAACAGGATTGCTTATCGGAGCTAATGTTTCAGGAATTGAAATGGAAACCGAATCATTCGATATGTTTTTACTTAAAAAAGCGTTTGGCAGAGCGTCATAGATTGCACTATTTTGGGTGATAATTATTTGATTATTGTCATGGAAATAAAAGTTCAAATTTCTTTCCCGGAACATGTCCTCCAGAATTAGTCCTAAGGATGCGTTTCTATATTCCCCTGAAAAAAGTGGACCTACCAGCCATTCTTTTGCATAAAAGAACCTATACTCAGTAATGTTTTCAAGTTTTTCAAATGCCTGTTCAAGAGTGACCTGATTAAAGGACACCGACAATTCTCCGGAAGAATCCTGAGCTTCGGAATTCGACCATGAAATCAGAAATATAAAAAGCGCAAAAAAGTTATTACGCATTAGTCTGTTCTTCTATTAGTTTGGTATTTATAAGGTTGGATAGCCTTTCATAAAACTTGGCTGGGTTTGTCTTCAATTGTTTTCTTGCGTCTTTAAAAAAAGCTCTAATAGTCTCCTTATGTTCAGGAAAGAGAGAAACCCAATCCGTTTTATCATCTGCCGGATAGAAATTCTCCTTAAAATAAACATAGAACCTTCCCTTCTCAGAGAATTCGTAAAATCGTCTATTCTTGACGGTTATTTCCTTTTTTACTTTCCATGACTTCTTATACAACTCAAATTTGTTATTCCCCCAAATAAATTCGCAAAAACCGACTTTTTGATTATCCCCAACCTTTTTAAGCTTGTCTACATTGACGAATCTTGTTTCGTTCAATTCAAAACTGCCAACATTACTTTTCAAAAGTTTGAAAGGAAAACTACCAGAAGAACCAGAAGGTGCTAGAATTAAATCATCATTATATAAATCGTACTTCAGGAAGACTGAACCGAAATATTTGTTATCACAAACCACTCGGCCCTTTTCAAATTTGTTCGTATTGTAAAATTGATGAAGGGTATCCTTGAAAACAACAAACTCATTTATGTACTGTACTCCATTGTACAAAGTCGAAGAAGCTGGATTGGTTTTTTCATCATACCAATCGTAAATGGCGTTCTGGTCTATGTGCTGACCAAATGCTTGAGAAGTCTGAAAAAGAATACAAATACCAACTAAAACCGTTCTTAGCATAAAAACGAAGATAAATCAAAAGTAGCTAAGCAAAGGGGCAATAAATACCGTTAACTTTTTTTTAATATTTCCCTTACTTTGGAGTTTTTTTATCCCTTAAAGTGAAGTTTTCGTTGTTATTGTTCCTTGGTAGGTAATTGGAAAACGATGCGTGCTATTAATATTGATATTCCCTTTTTTACTTGGGAACAGTTGTGCGTTGACCTGATAGGTTTCGATTTTGTATTTTATGTAGAACTTTATGTTGTAACCTTTTTGATTTTTTTCAATGTTTACCTTTTCTGGAATTCCTTCAAATTTGATTGAATTTTCGTTGGGAGGATATCCACCGCCACCAAGCTGTTTTTCGCCATAATATGGAAAGTAAGCGGCAACACTATCCCCATACATTCTGAAGTAATTTGCGTTTCCTGTTAGGTCTATATTGTTAATGTTACTTCCTTGGGGGAGTAATCCCGCGTTACCAACACTATTTAAACTGGATGTCACTAACGGTCTAGCCCATTGCGCCCTAAATTCGAATGATTTATTATCCATAATTTCTTCCAATTCTTTGATTTGCTGTGCTGTTACCTCAGGTGAGGAAGTAGACTTACAACTCAAAGCGAGGATTAAGAAAAAGAGAATCGAAACTTTACCAACTGACTTCATAACTAACAGGTTTCCTCTTAAAATAAGAAAGAACTTCCAGAAATAAAACCATTTTAACTTTTGCGTAAGAGTTGTTCTTGGTCTTTCTTCTGACGCATTAACCAGAAAACCAAGTATAGCAATGCTGAAAAGGAAACTCCTGAACAGCAGTACATTACCAGAGGTACACGTGAAACTTCACCTTGATAATACCCGCCGGAAATTAAAGCTCCCAAACCTATGCCCGCTTCAAGAGCAATATACATGGTTGCAATTGCTCTTCCCTTTCGTTTTGGTTTGCTTAGGTCAATCGTCCATGCATTGATTGCAGGTGAAACAATACCCATGGCCAAACCATAAAGGCTAGATGCAATCAATAAACCTGTACTAGATTTTAAATAGCCAATTAAAAATGTTGATCCTATCAAGAACAGAACTCCAATTAACATTACAGGTACTCTGCCATATCTATCGGATAATGTACCCGCAACCAGTCGAACTAAAAGTGAGGCAACCGTAAAAACAATAAAAAAAGACCCTTTGTTGGTCAAACCTAAATGACCACTCCAATCCGGAATCAATGTAAGAACAACTCCAAATGCTACATAAGAAAGTAAGGTAACTATTCCTGCTGGAACGGCCTCTTTGGCCAGGATTTCATTCTTTGAAATTTTTAAACTCTTAAGATGAAAAGTGTTTTTCTCAATGAGGGTTTCTTTCAGACTTGCCATAAGTAGAATTGAAACAAGCGCCAAGAACGAAGAGCTATAAAATAGAACTCCATAGGAAAAATATAGTTTAATCAGACTCCCCAAGGCAGGACCCAAAGCTAATCCGGTGCTAAAGGCTATACCTTGTATTCCCATAGCCTCCCCCAATCTTTCGGAGGGAACAATATCGGAGACGTAGGTAGAAGTGGCGGTTGGAGTGAAACCAGTAGAGAATCCATGGAACAACCGAAGCATTAAAAAGGCGAGAACACTTACCGTAAAACTGTACATAGCACCACAAATCACACAAACCAATGCTCCAAAAATCATCACAGGCCTGCGTCCTATGGTATCCGTAAGTTTACCGCTAAATGGCCTGGACAAACCAGCTGTAAGGGTAAATAATGAAATAATCAAACCAATATACTGAGCACCTCCCAACGCAGTAAGGTAAGCAGGCAATTCTGGAATTAACATATTAAAACTGGCCGAAAAAAACAGCGAAGCCAGGCAAACCTGCACAAAAGGGAAGCTGTACAATCTTGCCGTACTTCGTTTTTTTCCCATTTGATTGGACATTGCCATACAGATTCTGTTACTTTGAAGCACAAAGAAATCGGTTCTACAAAAAGAAAAAAAGGACATTTGTCCCAAGGTGAAAAATGATTCGAACCAATCAAAATTTTATCACATACACTGAAATGCTCAAAAAAAATGGGCAGTATGAAATTGATTCGCATGTCTTTAAACCTAAAACAACTGTTTTAAGACAAGACAAGCGCTATGGTGATGTGTATCTCATTAAAGAAGGCATCGCAAAATGCTACATTACGGATGAGAATGGCAGGGAGTTCATACAGGAATTTTTAGGAGAAGGTATGGAGTTTGGAGAGCTCGAAGTCTTTAGTGAGAAACTGACCATTTGTTCCGTTACCTCTATTACAGATTTGAAAGTATATTCGTTTTCACACAAAACATACAGAGCGTTATTGGCTGAAGACTCCACTTTCAATCATTTAGTAATGAAAGCACTCGCTGATAAAATACGATACAAGGCTCCAAGACATTCCTTCCAACACTCCTATCCTATTGAAGACAATATCCTTCGTTTGCAGAGCCTCTTTCCCCAGTTGACGGAAATACTTCCCAAAAAGGACATCGCCAATTATATAGGAGTTACTACGAGGAGTCTAAATCGAGCGTTAAAAGGTTTGAAGTCAAAACAAGAAAGCCTCAAGTAAGTCCTTCGAACCATTTTTTGAACTCAGACACCTTCTCACGACTTACTACTACATCTTTTTCCAATTTTGGATGTAATACCAACTTTAAGCGCCTATTCGAATAGACCAAAACATCCTTTATGGAATTTATGTTAACCAAGAAACTTCGGTTCACACGGAAGAATTGTTGGGGGTCTATAATTTCTTCCAAAGATTCCAATGTATAATCAATAATGTAGCGTTTGCCATTCTGATTAAAAAGATAGGCATCCCTGCCTTCTGCATAAAATACATCTATTTCTTCTGTAGATACCGAGTGCAGGTGGTTCCCTACTTTAACCAAGAACCTATTTTTAAAGGCCTTTTTACCAGCCATTTGGGTTATAGAATTCAATTTTATCGCATCGGAGTACTGTGATTTTAGGGTATCCAATTTCTGTAGCGCCTGCGTCAAGTCGGTAAACTTAACAGGTTTTAAAAGATAATCTATGCTATTTACCTTGAAGGCATCAATGGCAAATTCATCAAATGCTGTTGTAAATATTATCGGTTTGCGTAATTGGATGTTGTTGAAAATTTCAAAACTCAGTCCATCTGTCAGCTGTACATCCATAAAAAACAAATCCACATTGTCCTTATGTGTATCAATCCAGGGAATAGCTTTTTTTAATGATGGAAGTATTGCGAGTATTTCAATATCCCCACTATATTTTTGAAGATAACGTTCGAGCTTCTCAGCTGCTAAAGGTTCATCTTCTAGTATGGCGACCTTCATTCCACGTAGAGTTTAGGTATTTTGATGGTTTTGACATCATCATTTTGAAATACTTCAATGGGCTTGGATGTATAATGTGAATAGCTTTTCGAAACAAATTCTAAATTACTGATATCAAATGATTTATCAATTTTTTCCTGATGTTTATATTTAAGTATTATACTAACCTCATCTTCGAGCAACTCCAACAAAATAGAATCAAATTCCGAAGGAATACTGAGTCTTAAAATGTTTTCGCAGATGTACAAAAGACTCCCAGGTACAATCCAAATGTCTTTAAGGTCCGACTTGCCTAATTTGATTTTTCGAAAGGGCAATTGATTTAATACTTCAACAAAGTCTTTTAAGGTGAAAAGTTCCTCTTCTACTTTTATAACTTCTTTCTTTTTACTGGACAGAATATACCGATAAACCGATGCAAAATCCTCGGTTAAGGATTCCGCTGCTTCCGCATCTTTTTTCATCAAAACCAAAATTGCCTCAAGACTTTCCAATAGCAATTCAGGATTTATGTCTCGTTTAAAAATGGCAAAATCTTCTTCCATTTTAATTCTAGCCAATTCCTCTCTTTCCAATTTTTCCATATTTACCCTAAAGAGGAATTGATTGCTTATGTACAAGAGCACGTAAAATACCGCAATCGTTGAAAAAATACTGTTGAAAATTAAAAGCTCATTATAGTTCGGCGTGTAGGACAAAATCGCTGTGAAATACGCGTACATCGAACTTGTGACCAAAATTATACTTAAAAGTAAGGTGGTCACAAGGTGTGCAATTGATTTCAATAGAAAAGATTTTGGCTTTTTCAACCGGTTAAAGAGAACGATTACAAACCGCGAAGCTTCTTGGATTAAATAGGCAAGACCAATACAAACATAGAGCTCCTGGGTAAAGAAGGTAGCGCCCAAGTCCTGAATTGTGTTGTTAATCAAAAGAATGAGAAGATACACCAAAGTCCCACTAAACAAAGGACCAAGCAGTCGAAAAAGAGGATGGTGCACAAACAGCTTATTCATCGGAGTATTGGTATTTTTACACAAAAGTCTTTTGATTCATTTTCTACTACCATAGGCGTTTTGGTCAGCAGACCATATCGCGATTCAATATTCTTTAGACCAATTTTAGTTGATGTAATCCCTGTTCTCTTTTTAGTTATGTTGTTCACCACCTCTAAAAAATCATCATTATCCCGAATGAGAATCTGTAACTCTTGGTCAATATCCGCTACGTTGTGTTTTATGGCATTCTCTACCAGCATCTGCAATGTCATTGGTGGGATTTGAGTTTCCAATATGGGTTTGGCAATATCAATATCTAAAGTGATTTGTTCTTGAAATCTGGTTTTAATCAAAAAATAGTAAGACTTCACAAATTCCAATTCGTCAGATAAGTTCACCAAAGTAGTTTGATAGTTTTTTAGCGTAAACAAATACGATTTTGCCAAGGACCGAATAAAAGTTTCAGCTGCCCTGCTGTCCTTTGTAACCAAGGTTGAGAGTGCATTAAGACAATTGAACAAAAAATGCGGGCTAAGTTGCGATTTTAGGGCCTTTAACTGCAATTCAGTTTGCTTTCTACGTATTTGAGATTCCAAAAGCTGGCCTTTTACATAGTGTTGGTATGAATAAAATGCGAAATAGATAATGTTATAAATCAAAACAACGCAAAAAAGCAGAATCGCCATTTTTAAAACAACCATTCCCTCATTGTTGAAAAAGAAATCATACCCTGAATAAAGTATCTCATATACACTAAGGGCCGCATAAATGAGTCCCATGCCGAACAACAGATGAATCAGAATACCAAGAAGTAGCCTAACCCCAGTTTGTCTTTTCCAAGAAACGGTCCTGTCTAGAAATTGGTTCACAGCATGGAAAGCGTAGCTTACTACCACACCTAAAATACCATTCAACATAATTTCCAGAACAGTTGGGTTTTGCCTAAATGCATGATATAAATAAAATAGCACGCCAAGGGCAAAGCCTGAGACAACGATGAGCAAGTGTTTTCGCATATTTGGCTGGTCCAGGTAAAATTTAAGCTGCCTCATACTACCAAAATACTCATAATTGGATTATCCCAATATGAGCATTTTGGAAATATAAAACCTATTGGATAGCGTCTATGGCTCTTCGGTAATGAGAGTTTGAATTTATAGAACTACAGACGGAGCGATAGGTTTCCATCACTTCAGCGCTGCCATTTTTGGCCTTATTCGAGAACCTAATCAAAGATTCTGCCTTGTGACTGTCCGAATTGATTCGTTTAACCGCTCCTAACAACTCTATCAGTTGCTGGTCGTTTAGGTTTAGTCTTGAAGCGTGCTTAATCACATCGGCGGTATGGCTGTCGGAACTTACTCGGCCAAGTGCGGTCACTAAATCTTCTACATTGGCATCGGACAGTTTTTGTCTTTGCAACAATTTTTTCATCACACTGGCTTGATGGTTATCAGAATCTATATAGCCTATATATTTGAAAACATGCGAAATGGTAGAAGCATCCAAATCCTCACCACTTACTATTTTGGACAACACATCAGCTCTATGATAATCTGAACCCATCCCTTCCAATGCATTTAAAAAAGTATGTTGTCCACTTGATTGTAAATTGGAATTGCTTAATGCCGTTTTTAAAACATTCGCCCTATGGTGGTCGGAGTCAATAGTTTTAGAGGTGATCGCTAAAATTTTTAAGTTGTTGGAACTTAGGGTGCTGCTTTTAAGCGCAGTCAGTAAAACACTCGATTTATGATAATCCGAATCAATGCTTTTGGCAACAACCAACATCGATTTCATTTGACTTTCCGTAAGACTTCGCTCTTTAATGGATTTTTTTAGAACTTCTGCTTTATGATGGTCAGAATCTATTTCAGAGGCTGCATTGATATAAGCAGAGATGCTTGCTTCTGTGGATAAAAATTGTGTTGTATTATTCTTTAGAATGTCCGCCTTGTGATAATCGGAATCCACATCATCTTCAATCACCTTTAGTACTGCAATGATATCGGGATTTTTAAGGTTTTTCTTTAGTAATAGTTTTAGGTAACGTGACTTGACATAATTGCTTTCTATAAAACCTACTTCTTTAAGAACCCCATAGGAACCTCGTTTTTTGTAAATTCGGTCAACACGTTCTTGTGAACCCAGGGTTGTGGTACGAACCACGTCCAACAGTATTTCCGCAAGCCATTTTTCACCTTCACCATCAAAGCTTTCCCTTGAGCTTCCTACATAATATTTCTTGATAAGTTTTCCAGAGTTATCCGGTTCAATAAAGATTCGCCTTCTGCTTCCGAAGGCGGACCTTTTTATTTCCATATATCCACCCGGAGAAATGTAAACCACATCGGAATCGTCATCCGACAACTTAATTTCTCCTTGGTATTCCACGTGAAAGTTTTTGCCAAAAGGATTGCTTACCGAAATAGATGTTTTTCCATTATCGTTTACCCTTACGGAGGTTGTTTTGCGCTGCGCATTCAGTGAATCACTTCCAAATAGAAGAAGTAGTAAAATTAATTTGGCAAGTAATGCAGCTAGAAATTTTGTCAGTTGATTCATGACCGTTCGTTTTTTGATTGATGATTTAATTTGATTACTCGTATTGATTGACTCCACAAAAATGAAGTAATGGGAACAATTCAAAAAACAAAATGTAGTGAAACGGCTATTTCATGTATTGAATTGTACAAAGGTTTAAAAAAGCACGAAAATATAACAGTTCACTTACTTTTTGAAGCGCTCAAAGATGGCCAAAGTTTTTTTGGTATTGATGAAATATACACCCGTAAGTAGTACAACCGCTGCTATGATGGACTGCAAAGAAACTTCTTCCTTCAAAAAGTACCAACCTAGCAACATGGCCACTATAGGATTGACATAGGTTGAAGTGGCCACCTTTTCAGGTGAAACTACTTTTAATAGGTAATTGAATGAGGTAAAGGCCAATATACTCCCAAAAATCACCAAAAGGACCATGACCACTTGTACATTAAAACTCCAGTCTTGGGGCGCAATCCATTCCTCCCTAAAAATAAAACTCATGATTGCTAAAATTATACCACCAGTAAACATTTGATACCCCGTATTCACAAAGTAATTTTTAGGCAAATCTGCCTGGGCCACAAAAAGACTTCCATACCCCCAACTCAACATACACACCAGAATCATTACCATACCCAGTATGGAGTTTTCCTTTGTAATTATCTGTTTTTGGCTAACGAGCAAATAAATTCCAATAATTCCAAAAATGACGCCAATTACTGACATAGGTCGGATTTTTTTTCCCTCCAGTACTCGCATCATGAGTAATATAATAAGTGGTTGCGCTGAAATTTCCAGTGCTGCAAAGCCAGTATCCACAAAACGAAGCGCCCATACCACAACACCATTTCCAAAACTTAAAAAAAGGAACCCAGCTAAAACCGTATTCCAAAGTTGTTTTCGGCTGATTTTTATATCAATCCCCATAAGTTTCGCCAAAAGAAAGATAAGAAGGCCTGCGGTAGTGAATCGAAATGAGGCCAACATAAAGGGAGGTAACTCAAGTACAGCAATCTTATTGAGCAAATAGGTTGAGCCCCAAATAACATAAATAGCAAAAAAGGCTAAAATGATAAGTGTAGTATTCCTAGCTTTACCCATATACCGCCGCTTTACCCTACAATAATACTGCGGATTTCAGAATAAATGGAATTTAGGTAAGTACTAAATGCAACAAAAAGTTAGACAGGACTAAATCAATAATATTTATTGGTGTCCAAAAGATAGGAAGCCATATCACTTTCCAATTTTTTGAAGCTTTTTAAATGTTTCCGGACCTCAGAATCGAGATTATCCCTAACGGAATCCTCTGTCTTCAAAAGTCCCATAAGTCGGGTTTGTCTATTTGCGAATGTTTTAAAATCTTGTCGGAGTTCATATAGTTTTTCAAAACAAGATTTGTTGTTAGGTTCACAGGTATAGGAGTTCAACTTTTGGGACAATCTGAGCATTGACATTTTGTTTCTTTCCAAACGAATAAGCAATTCTTGGGTCGGGATTACATTATTATTTGTTAAATCGCTCATGATTTTGTTTACTGTTGACGGTTTGCAATCACAAGTATTAAGATACAAATAATCCTACATTTTTATACAAAATTAACTTCATTTTCTGATTTTTAACACTACCCTAAAACTAGAGTGATAAAATTCATTTATATGAATTTCAGATACTTATATTTATTCTTATAGCAATATTTAGTCTTGGTTAACCTCTGCGTTACTAAAAAATAAATCAACCTTAATTCTGCTATTCCCATTTGCCTTCTCTTTTAAAGCTTAAACAAAACCTGTAATTTTATAGGTTTAGCGTACTTTTAGCTTTGGCATTGAATATGTATTTTAGCCCAAAAATTGCTGCATGAAAGCTTTATCCTATCTCTTTTTCTTTTGGTTGTTCCTTCTAGTCCTTCCAGTAACTGGACAGAAATCCGGCGCTATAACTTCTGCCCAAATTACTTTCGAGTTTGTTTCAAAAAGCGTAAACGGTACTTTGGACGGTTTTGAATCCGAATCTACCATTGATTGGGATAATTTAGAAAACTCTAGTTTCAAAGGTTCGGTTCAATCCAAAACCTTGGATACCAACAATGGGCTTCGCAATTGGTCATTGCGCAGTGGAAAGTATTTTGATGTAGATGACTATCCTTTAATCACTTTTGAAAGCAATAAAGTGACCACAACAGATGATTCCTTATTGGTCAAAGGCACATTGAATATTAAAGGAATTGAAAAAGAAGTCATCATTACCTTCAAAAGGGATGGACAGCAACTTGTAGGTACTACCTCCCTTTATTCCATTGATTATGGCATCAAAATCAAGAAAAAAAGAGAAGACAATCTGGTAACTATAAAAATGGTGTTTGATGTAACGCCTTAACCTATGGGTGTTCTTTCTTAAAAATCATTTTATAAATCCTTCCAACACCCCAATTGCCCAAAGGAAAATAGAGCCCAAAGAAAATAGCCATTCCTAGGCTAAAGTTTCGAATGTTAAAGAACTGGTCCAAAAGGTTATTAGGATAAGCGTAAGAAGTTTGTAAAGCATAGCCACCAAATTCCAATAATGCCATTGCTACCAAACCATAGGCATATTGTGCATGGAAGGGTAACCCCCGTAGCACCAATGAAATTGGGACCATATATAAGATGTAACAGGTTATTACCTGCCACCAATATGTAAATTTTGCAATCTCCACTTGGGTGCCAAACCAATTCATCCCCAGGCCCCAAAGAAAATACACTGCGCAGTACAAAATGAGCAAACGAGTATCAACCTTTAATTTCTGAGATGCATATCGAACAAATTCTTTCATTTCAGTACTCTTTGTTACGTTTTTGCTTCAATTTTTGAATCTATTATATGTAAAGCATCCTGCACTGTTCCCATTTGATCCATATCCTCATTTTCCAACATAATATCAAAAGCATCTTCCACGTCCAATACGATGTCGACTAGGTTTGCCGAATTGATATTGAGTTCGTTGATAAAATGGCTTTTGAGCGAGATACTGTCAGCCGAAACGTCATCGGGCAGATAATTCTTCACAATTTCTTTTAACTCTTGGTATCGTTTTTCTTTTTCTGACATTTTTTATTTTTTCATATATCGGCTAAAAATAACACAGGCATTTACATCCCCAAAACCGAAACTGGCTTTTGCAATTATTTTAGGCTCATAATTGAAGGATTCTCTTGGCACTCTGGATTCATCAACAGTTTGCGATACTTGTGGATGAATATCCTCACAGTTTACATTGCCAAAAATCTGGCCTTTCTCAAATTGAAGTACCGTTCCCACACACTCAATGCTTCCGGCGGCAGCCAAACAATGACCGAACATTCCCTTAAAGGAATTGATATATGGAAAATCTTTTCCTTGTCGCGCTAAAGCTGTACTCCAATTTTGTACTTCAACTGGATCTTTAGTCGTAGCAGTTAGGTGTCCATTAATGGCATCAATCGCTTGTGGGTTTATATTTGAGTTTTTTAACGCTTCAAGAATACAACGCTGTACCGCTAAACTATTTGGAGCTGTCATACTACCACCTCCCCTATGTCCACCACTGTTTACCGAACCTCCCAAAACTTCCGCATAAATATGAACATTCCTTTCCAAAGCACTTTCCAAAGATTCCAAAACCAAAGCTCCTGCCCCACTGCCGGGCACAAAACCTGAGGCCGAAGCACTCAAAGGCCTACTTGCTAGTTCTGGTTTATCATTATAATTTCGAGGGAGAATCCGCATGGCATCAAAACCACCCCATATGTAAGGGCCACTATCGCTACAACTTCCTACAAGCATGCGTTTTGCTTTCCCCGATTTAATCCGCTCGTATCCCATCAAAAGTGCTTCGGTACCGGTAGAACATGCGGAAGAGTTGGTAGTTACTTGATTTCCGCAACCTAGCATCCCTCCTAAAAATGCGCTTATGCCGCTGGCCATAGTCTGAATAACGGTGGTGCTACCAGAACGCCTTACATTGCCTTCATCTACCGCATAAATGGCATTTCGAAAACGGTCTACCCCCAACATACCCGTCCCAAAAACCACTCCGTTTTCCCAATTGGGATTGTCCGAGGGTGCTATATCAAGTTCAGCGTCTTCCCAAGCATCTTTTCCAGAAACAACGCCATAAATCAATCCTGAGGCTTCCAGTCCTCTTAGTTGAACATTAGTGAAGTATTTGTTTAAATTAATTGATTCAATTATTGGTTTGCCAGCTATTTGACATCCAAAATTTAGTCTTTCTAGTTCTTGATGAAACCGTATCCCACTTTTTCCTTCAGACAATGCATTTCCAAAATCAGAAAGTCCAATTCCGTTCGGCGCACAAACCCCTAAACCTGTAATAACCACTCTATGCTCCATGGACTATAGATTTAAACATACCTGACAGAGTGCCTTTGCAAGCTAACTTTCCTTCCTGGTTGAACAATTTCACTTTGCACTTTAATTTATTAAAACGGAAATACACTCTTTCGGATGTTACCATAACGGTTTCCCCTGGATAAATAGGGATATAAAACTCCATTTCTGAACTGGACATCGCTAGTTGTATTTGTTTATCCTTTATTTGAGTTCCCAGAAGAAAGATTCCGAGGCATACCAAGCCAATCTGTGCGCAGCATTCAGTTAAGATCACACCAGGCGTAACCGGAGTGTCTTTGAAATGACCTCGGTAAAAATCCATTTCTTCCCTAAAACTAAAAGTCCCCTTAGTCTTGCTTTCAGAAACTTCTAGCAATTCATCCACAAACAAAAAGGGACGGGAATATGGAAGTCTATCTATGATTTCTGTTTTGGTCATTCCACTATCTTATCAACGCAGACTTTCGCCCCCATCTACTTTTATTAGGGTTCCGTTAATCCATTTAGCTTCGTCCAATGTCATTAGGTATACTACATTGGCCACATCTTCCGGAGTAGTCAATCTATTGAAAGGATTTCTCTTTATGGCCTGTTTGTTTAACATATCGCTATTCGAAATCATTCGAAAGGATTTTGTGTCCGTTACACCCGCCTGAATACAATTTACTTTTACGCCATTAGAAGCAAACTCGAGCGCCATACTGCGCACTATGGATTCCAAAGTAGCTTTCGCTGCAGATACGGCTGCATAGCCTTCCCAAGCTTTTGTACTTCCTTCACTGGTAAACGTAATAATCCTGGAATCCTTGGCAAACAAGTTTCTTTCCAATATAATTTTTGTCCATGCGTAAAGCGAAATGCCCATAGCGTTTATGGTAAGCTGAAAATCTTGGGCATTAAGTTCGGCTTTATCTTCAGAAATCATGGGTTTTAGGTTCCCTTTAGCAATGCTATGAACGAGAACTTTGATTTTAGCATTTATTAGAACATCCGAAATACTTTTTAAAGATTCTTCTATTTTGGCTGGGTTAGTAGCGTCCACATTAAATGCATGTAGTTGGACGCCATTGGATTTGATTACTTCGAATTGATTTTCAATTTCATCCATATCCGATCTTCTGTCCCTATGAAGGACACATAGGTTATAGCCATGCTTTGACAGTTTATGAGCTGTAGCCAAGCCAAGTCCACTGCTTCCGCCTAATATTAAAGCCCATTTTGAAGTATCTGTCATCGTGAATCAATCAAATTACCAGCGTAATAAAACCCGTTGCGCTGAAAAACCAGGACCAAAACTAAGTACCAATCCTTGTTTTCCTTTTTCATAGGGTTGATTTAAAAACTGTTCCAGTACATAGAGTACCGTAACGCTGCTCATATTACCAAAATTCTGAAGTACATCTCTGGTAGCATCAATGTTTTTGCCCAATTCCCCAAACAAAGATTCTACGGTTTCCACAATTTTTCTCCCTCCTGGATGGAAAATAAGGTATTCCACTTCTTCAATACTCGTGTCATGATTCTTTAAAAATGGATGCACAATATCTGGGAAATGAGAGGAAATCATCTCTGGAACCGCTGGGTCCAAAATCATTTTAAGGCCTGTATTGGTCAAATCAAAACCCATTAAATGCGTAGCATTTTTAAAATGATACATCTCTTCACCTATTATTTCAGGGCCTTCAGCTTCTTCTTCAGAAGATAATAAGGTACAAGCTGCGCCATCTCCGAAAATAGCGGCGCTTACCATATTGGCCATCGAAAAGTCATTTAATTGAAATGTAGCCGTTGGACTTTCAACTGCAACAACTGCAGCGCGTTTTCCGGGATTTGCCCGTAAAAAATGTTTTGCGTAAATAAGGCCAGAAACCCCAGCTGCGCAACCCATTTCGGTAACAGGCAGTCTAACCACATCTTTTTTCAATCCAAGCGCATTGGCAAGGTAGGCATCCAGAGAAGGAATCATTATCCCCGTGCAGCTTACGGTGATGATGTAGTCCAACGAATCGGCTTTCCAGCCAGATGCATTAAGCGCTTTTTGCAAAACTTGTTCTCCTAGCAGTTTTACCTCCCGTATGTAAATATCATTTTTGTCCTGAAACGAAGTCGCGGTAAATACCTCTTCGATATCCATAATACCGTAACGTTTTTCTACTCCAGAACCTTCAAAAATCTTAACAACCTTTCTTCTGAACCGCTCTTCTTGTGATGCGAGCCATAACTCAACAAAAGGAAGTATTTCTTTTGTTGTTCTGCTGTATTTTGGCAACTGTTTTGCCACTTGTACCACGCGCACTTGACTCATACCTTACTTCCTTGATTAACGTCCATTATCCAAACATACCGAAAAGCCCATTTCCATTCAATTCTATGCATAACATTCGGTATATTTTTTGCCAGCTTCCATAGGTCATCTTTGCGGAACCCCTTGCTAATGGAGATAAGACCATCTACTTTTGCCACTTGGGTGCGGATAAAGAAAAAACTGAAAATCTTAAAAAGAGTGTAAGATAATTTACTCCGCTGCAAATCATTAATTACCACTCCAACTTTTGCTAAGGTCACGAATTGCCTTAAAAAGGCTTCTATGCGTTCCTCTCCAAAATGATGCATGGTCAATGTGTTAATTATGATGTCACATGAAAAGGAGGAATCCGCCTTAAGAATGTCCATTTTTTGAAATTCAATTTGAGGATACCCTTCAGTTTCTTCCCTTGCAATTACTAAAACATCATCCCTAAGGTCTATACCTGTCATTTGATGCGAAACTCCTTTTTTATTGAGAAAATCAGAAAGTTTACGGAGCATTGTGCCATCTCCACACCCCATATCTAAAATCGTATACGATTTTTTTCTATCTTTTTTGATGAGTTCCCATACACCTTTTATGGTTATGGAGTCCCCTCCTAACAAACTGTTACAACGATTGATATCTTTATATGCGTTTCGCAGTGTGGGCAATTGCATGTTTGGGTCGTCCATCAACTCATCGACCTTGCTGCGTACTGAAAAATCAATCATTGTAAAATTGGTTTTCCATGGGTTCCAGAAATTACACTCGTCAGCATGATTCGCGAACTAGCCAGTGTAGAGAGCGTAAAATCAAACCAATTGGTATGCAACATTAGGCTCTGTAAAAACCTTCCCATTCTAAGCCTCTTCTGAAATTGCCTTGTCCATGCTTTTTTATAGTCTATTTCCATAGCTTTTCTTGAATATTCCTCGTTTTCTAAATAAGAATTTACATGACGTGCCGCAATTTTCGCACTATGAATTGCCATTGCCATACCATTGCCGCAAAGTGGGTGAATTAGCCCTGCTGTATCTCCGCACATCAGCACATGATTTTCTACTGAATCCTTTTTATCAAAAGAAATTTGGGCAATGCTCAAAGGTTTATCAAAAACGGGTGTTGCGGACTCCAAAAAATGGTCGAGAACTTGGTTCTTTGTTAACACATGTTTTTCAAATTCTTTTAGATTTCCCCATTTTTTAAAATCCTCATATTTTGCTAAATAACAAAAGTTGACATGGCCATTTTCTATTTTGGACAGTCCACCATACCCTCCTGGAAAAGTTTGGAGGGATACCAGCTCGTCTGGAAAATCATAATTTTTGTAATGGCATTTTACGGCTAACCATGCTGACTTTTTGGAAATAAAGGGCCTATTCAGTTTCTTGTCCATATTGGACCTTTTACCGAAGGCACCGATGACCATTTTTGCGGAAAGCTTTTCTTTTGAAGATAAGCTTATGAGAAACTCCTCTTTGGCAAACTGAAGGTCTATAACTCCATCAAATAGAAAGTCTACCCCTTTTTCCTTAGCTAAGTTGTAAAGTTGGTAGTCAAGTGAATACCTACTTATACCAAAACCGCCTAGAGGCAAAGTAACCTCTACGGTTTTACCGGAATAGGTCCCCAATTGAAGGGTAGAAATATTTACTTGGGTCAACACATCAACATCCAATCCCAAGTATTCAAGGTAAGGAAGCACCTCATTGGAAACATATTCTCCACATACTTTGTGATGTGGGTAGGGATTTTTTTCAATTACAAGAACTTGTTTCCCATTCATAGCCAAATCAATAGCCGCGGTCAATCCTGCCAAACCTCCCCCAATAATTACGACTTCCTTCGCATTCACATATTGAAGATACGCTATTCAAACAAAAATCCCGACCAATTGGCCGGGATTCGGGAAAACTTTTAAAATATAAAATACCCTTAGTTGGTACTTTGATATGCTTCTTTCTTAAGTTCGTCACTAGCAACAATGGCAAGTTCCACTCTACGGTTTTTGGCTTTACCTTCAGAGGTTTCATTTGTTGCTCGAGGCTGAGACTCTCCATACCATTTTGTAGTAAATCTACCTGCAGATATGCCTTTGCTTGTTAAATAATTGGTTACCGATTGTGCGCGTTGTTGGGATAAATTCATATTATAATCCTCGGGGCCAGCACTATCCGTATGACCTTCAACCAAAATAACCGATTTTGGGTACTCCTTGAAAATCCCTGCCAATTTATCCAAAGTAGCAGCTGATGTTCCCTTCACATCTGACTTATTTGTATCAAAATAAACGCCAGCTTCCTCATTGAACGTCACATTGATGCCTTCACCAACACGCTTTACTTCCGCACCAGGAATCTCTTCTTCGATACGTTCGGCCTGTCTATCCATACGATTTCCTATGTAACCTCCTGCTGCGCCGCCAACTACAGCGCCAATAATAGCACCTAAGGCCGTATTTCCTTTTCCAACATTATTTCCGATTACCCCGCCGATAACCGCACCGCCGGATGCTCCAATTACGGCACCTTTTTGTGTGTTATTCGCATTTTTTACAGCATCACAACTGATAATCAGTGTGACTGTGAGTATGAATGCGGTTCCTTTTGATAATATACTTCTCATGAGTTATTGTTTTTTAGTGAATTTATAGACAATAGTTACGGGCTCTCCATCAACCGAGACATTAGACCTAAGGGTCATGGCTTGCTCGGTAATGCTACTGATATTCAAACGATACCCGAAACCGCCTGAAACATCTTTTCGCTTTTCATCAATAAACTTGAATTGTAGTTGACTGCTGTAATTCTGCGCAGGCTCCACAACGGACCATCTAAAGAAACGGTCCCCGCCCTGACATAATGAACTTTGGGAAATGGTATATCTACCGGTACTGTTATTATCTCTGAAGAACCAATCGCTTCCTTCAAAGCAGATATCCTCTGCGTCATTGAAGATTACTGATTTAAAGTTGCCCGTATTATTTTCGTAGGAAACATCATCCAAGGTCCAGCTACCACTAAATAAATTTCTTTGGGTACGCGCACTTTTGGAAACAGAACATGACATTAGCAACAAACCAAAAACGGTTACTAGT
Source organism: Bacteroidota bacterium (assembly GCA_039191905.1). GTDB lineage: Bacteria > Bacteroidota > Bacteroidia > Flavobacteriales > Flavobacteriaceae > Flagellimonas. The sequence goes on from JBCCXJ010000006.1 coordinate 30,897, forward strand.
AAAAACGCTTTTTTTGACATAAGATTAGAAGTTTTATAGTTGATATACGATTAGGACACACAAATTCGCGCCTTGTGTTGTTAAAAATTTGTTAAGCATTTAATTTTAATACTCATATAATTCGATTAAGGCTGATTCAAACCGCTGTTTGGGCAAATAATTTTCTTCCAAATTCTTTGAAAATGGAACCGGAGTCTCCAAACTTCCTACACGTTTTATTGGAGCATCCAAAAATTCAAAACAGTTTTCCATCACCATGGCTGAGATATCGCTGGCCACTCCTCCAAAAAGAGTATCCTCTTGCAAGAGTATTAGTTTTCCTGTCTTTTTTACCGAGGTGAAAATGGATGCTACATCCAAAGGTTGAAGTGTTCGCAAATCTAATACATCTGCATTGATTTCAGGATGTTTTTTCAAAATTTCCAGAGCCCAATGCACTCCGGCACCATAGGTAACCACTGTCAATTCGCCGCCTTCTTGCAAAAGTGAAGCCTTCCCAAAAGGAAGCGTGAAATAATCTGAAGGTACATCTTGATAAATGCTCCGGTATAATCCTTTATGCTCAAAAAACAGCACTGGATTTGGGTCATCGATAGCTGTAGCCAATAAGCCTTTTGCATCGGAAGGGAAGGCCGGGTACACCACCTTCAGTCCTGGTACCTTGGTGAACCAAGCTTCATTGGTCTGAGAATGAAACGGCCCAGCTCCTACTCCACCTCCGCAGGGCATCCGAATCACCACGTCTGCTTTTTCATTCCATCTATAATGCACCTTGGCTAAATAATTCACTATGGGATTGAATCCCGAACTGACGAAATCTGCAAATTGCATTTCCACTACTGCTTTCATGCCATTTATGGAAAGGCCCATGGCGGCTGAAACGATGGCAGATTCACAAATAGGTGTGTTGCGAACACGGCTTTTTCCAAACTTGCTTATAAAGCCTTCGGTGATTTTGAATACACCTCCATATTCTGCAACATCTTGACCCATAATAATAAGTTCATTGTACTTATCCATGGATTGTTCCAGTCCTTCGGATACTGCATCTACAAAACGAATATTCTTGGATTCATTATTTGGCTCTACATGCTCATAGTCAAAGTCCTTATAGACCTCCTTAATTTCTTTTTCTGTACTTGCCGAGACTGCTTGTTCTTCAAAAGCTTTATTTAGATGCGTTTCTATTTCCTTAGAAATAACGTTTTTGAATTCTTCGATTTCGATATCCGATATATAGCCTTCCTGTTTTAAATAGTCTTCAAAATTGGAGATGGGGTCCTTCTTAGCCCATTTTTTCATCAATTTTTCGGGGACATATTTAGTTCCACTGGCCTCTTCATGCCCACGCATGCGAAATGTCTTGAATTCCAACAGTACAGGTCTGGGTCTTTTCCTGAGGGATTTGCACAATTCATCTACTTTGCTGTATACTTCGGTAATATTATTCCCATCAATAATCCTGGACTCCATTCCATAACCTCTTGCCCGATCCGCAAGATGTTCACATTTGTATTGTTCATTTGTAGGTGTAGAAAGGCCATATCCATTATTTTCAATACAAAAAAGTACGGGCAAGCTCCAAACCGAGGCTACGTTCAAAGCTTCGTGAAAATCTCCTTCGCTCGTCGCTCCTTCTCCGGTAAAAACAGCCGTTACCCTTTTCTTTCGTCGAATCATATCTGCCAAAGCGATTCCATCAGCAACTCCTAGTTGAGGGCCTAAATGCGAAATCATACCAACAATTTTATAGTCCTGGGTTCCAAAATGAAAGCTACGGTCCCTGCCTTGGGTAAAACCACTTTGTTTCCCCTGCCATTGGGCAAAAAGTCGATATAAGGGAATGTTTCGAGTCGTGAAAACACCTAAATTCCGGTGCATGGGTAAAATATATTCTTCATCCTTTAAGGCCATGGTCACGCCAACGGATATGGCTTCTTGACCGATACCACTAAACCACTTGGAAATTTTCCCCTGACGAAGTAAAATAAGCATCTTTTCTTCTATCATTCTGGGTTTCAACATTCCTAGATACAGGTCTACCAAGGTCTGCTTATCCAAATGATTAGTATGATATCGCATAGTCTGATTTTTACAGGGATTAAAAGTACTAAAATGCGATATGTTGCCGTGAATTCTGTTTAACCTTTATCGTAATTCCGTATTTTTGATGGTATTAAAATTGAATCGATATGAGTGCTATTCCCAGTGTCAACTTGCAAGACTTTGTTTCAGGGGATCCTGCTAGAAAGCAAAAATTTATTAAAGAAATTGGCTCAGCCTTTGAAGATATTGGTTTTGTTGCCCTGAGTGGACATTTTCTGGAAGACGAATTGGTTGATAAACTCTATGGTGAAATCAAAGATTTTTTCCATCAACCACAAGAAATTAAGGATAAATATGAGATTGAAGGTATTGGTGGGCAACGCGGATATACATCCTTTGGTAAAGAACATGCAAAGGGGAAAAAAGAAGGTGATCTAAAGGAATTTTGGCACTTTGGGCAATACGTTGAGAATAACGCCAAGCTAGAGGAAGAGTATCCAGACAATATAATGGTAGAAGAATTGCCTAGTTTCAATACCGTAGGAAAGGAAACCTATCAAAAATTGGAAAAGACCGCGAAGTACGTATTGCGTGCTTTGGCCCTTCATTTGGATTTGGAGGAAACCTATTTTGATGAATGGATTAAAAATGGAAATTCCATTTTGAGGCCTATACATTACCCACCTATCACAGCTGAGCCGAAAAACGCGGTTAGGGCTGCGGCACATGGTGATATTAATCTTATCACATTGCTCATGGGCGCACACGGCAAGGGACTTCAAGTGCAAAATCATGAGGGAAAATGGGTAGATGCGATAGCACAACCCAATGAGTTGATGATTAACGTGGGGGATATGCTTTCTAGGCTAACCAACAATAAGCTTAAATCTACAATACATCAAGTGGTAAATCCTCCAAAAGAGCTTTGGGGTACATCCAGATATTCCATTCCATTCTTTATGCATCCTATAAGCGAAATGCCTTTGAACTGTTTGGAAAACTGCGTAGATGAAAATCATCCAAAGAGTTTTGAAGACACTACTGCAGGTGAATATTTGAATGAGCGATTAATTGAACTAGGCTTGGTTAAGAAATAGGATATAATTAATGGATTTACAAGACCAGCTCCGCAATCTATTTCCAGACCATACAACCGAAGAACCTGAGCAAACACAGGAAAAACCATCATATTGGCTTCAAGACGCACCCTTGATATGCAAATATGAAAAGCGTAAAGGCAAACCTACTACCCTTATTGAGGGATACAACGGTTCTGATGCAGATTTCAAAAAACTTGCAAAGGATATCAAATCCCTATTAAGTGTTGGAGGGAGTTTTAAAAACGATACCATCATCATACAAGGTGACTATCGCGATAAGATAATGGAGTTCTTGAAATCAAATGGATTTTCTGTAAAACGAGTTGGTGGTTAATTGAACAATTCTCATTTTGAAAAGCTTATTTAGTGGAACCTGTTAAAATTTCATCTTGAAAACCAAGCTTTTATGAAAAAATTTTTGAGTTTTTGGTTTTAATCTTACATTTAAAACTTCTAACCGACGAAAACTAAACTGAAAATGAATTCACTGTTGCATATTACCAACGGGGACATTTTTACCTCCAGATTAAAAACGCTTGACCTCAAGGGAGACATCATCACTTGGCGGGAAATGCTGTGTGAAGGCAAAACCCTTTGCAACGTGGGAAGCGAATCGTTTTGGAAAACGCGATTTGAGTTTCTTAACAGGAATTATAAGGTTTCCAAATCCTGGTTCGTAGAGAAAACACTAAAAGAATATCGTTCGCTTTGCAATCATAAACAACAGGATCAAATTGTACTTTGGTTTGAATATGATTTATTTTGTCAAATCAATATGCTTGCGGTAATTAGCTGGCTTAAAACGCATAGAAGACATGCTGAAATATCTTTGGTATGCAGCGGAAAGGAAGATGAAAGTGGTAAACTGTATGCCTTAAATGAGGTCAACGACGAAAAGCTGTTGTCACTTTATCAAAATCGAATCAACCTAACCCAAGACGACATTGAGTTTGCAGATTATGTTTGGCAATTGTATTGCAGTGACAACCCCATGCGTCTTGAAAATGTAATTTCGCATAATTCCTTCCAGTTTAAATATCTTTCAGATGCTTTAAAAGCTCATTTAAAAAGATATCCGACGATTAAAAACGGATTGAATGTTTTAGAAAATAATGTTCTACAGACCATTGAAAGTGAAAAACCCGAATCAAAAGACAGACTTTTAAGGTCCCTTTTAAGTAATCAAGGCTTTTATGGTTTTGGTGATACCCAGTACAATCGAATCATTTCTTCTTTACGTCCATTGATAAGCACGGTAAATCCACTTAAACTGACCAAAAAAGGTAAAGAAGTTCTAAATAATAGACTAAACTACTATTCACAAATACGTGATAATCAACAATATTTGGGTGGTTCTTTAAAGTATAACTTCCTATACAATTCTTCTACAGATAGAATTCTAAAGCTCTAAAATGACCCTTGGAGAATCAGAATTAATTCTGAATCCAGACGGAAGTATCTACCATTTAAATCTACTTCCAGAAGATATAGCGGATACCATTATTACAGTAGGTGACCCAGAACGCGTTACATCTGTTTCGCGCTACTTTGATTCTGTTGAAATCAAAAAAGAGCGCAGAGAGTTCCACACCCATAGTGGATTCTTCCAAAACAAGCGATTGACGGTAATCTCAACCGGTATTGGAACGGATAATATTGATATTGTTTTCAATGAACTGGATGCGCTGGCCAACATTGATTTTAAAACCCGACAGGTCAAGGAAAGTAAAACACAGTTAAACTTTATACGGATTGGTACATCTGGGGCGGTTCAGCCGGACATTCCAGTTGATTCATTTCTTTTAAGCTCTACCGCAGTAGGACTCGAAGGGCTTTTGAACTTTTATGATTCAAAACATATTAGAAACTTGGCCCTAGAAGACGAACTAATCTCCTATTTGCAATGGCATTCCCATGGGATACATCCCTATGCGGTTGATTGCAATGAAGAATTGGCCAAAATAGTTACCTCAAATCATATGCGATTCGGAATAACCGTCACGAATTCCGGGTTTTACGGTCCTCAAGGAAGGTCATTGCGAATTCCACCGAAGATTCATGAATTTAACTCAAAACTTGCTGCGTTTACCTTTGGGAATCAGGTCATCACCAATCTAGAAATGGAAACTGCTGGCATATATGGTTTGGCAAAACTTCACAATCATCGCGCTATTTCCTTGAACGCCATACTTGCGAATAGGGCAACGGGCGAATTTTCAGCAAATGGCTTCAAAACAGTTGATAACCTCATTCAGTATACCTTGCAAAAACTAATCGAGTAATCGGCTTAACGTTACCTTTAAATTCGGTCGATTGTCTTTTCCTATTTTTAAAAAAAATTGAGCATGAGCAAAAGACCTTTGAAGAATAGGGATGTTAATTGGCTATATTTCAATGAACGAGTTTTGTTGGAAGCCGCTAACCCCAGTACGCCACTTCTTGAAAGATTAAAATTCCTAGCTATCTTTTCTTCCAATCTTGATGAATACTTTAAAGTCCGTGTCTCTCAGCTTAGGCAATTGAAATCTGTAGATAAAAGCTTAAGGAAAAAACTGATTTCAAAACCAAATAAGACGCTTAAGTTCATTCTAAAAAAGGTAAATAAGCAACAAAACAGATTTGGGGAAATCATCCAAGAAACATTGACTGGTTTAAAGAATGAAGGTGTAGTCTTAAAGAAAAGGCAAGAACTAAATCCTGCAGAACTAGAATACGTGACCAATTGGTTCAAGCAAATTGCCAAAGATTGTACTGTTCTTGAAACTAAAAAGCCCGAGAACTTTAAAGATGGAAAAATCTATCTGATAGCTCAATTTTCCGACACGGATTTTGAAGTTGTCTATGTCCCAACAAATTTGCACGAAAGATTTGTAGAAATTCCAGGAGAAGGACACCAATATATCTTTTTGGAAGATGTGATTAAGCTTAACTTAAATCAATTATTCCCCAGTCAAGAAATTAAAGGATGTTATGCGATAAAATTGTCTCGAGATGCTCAACTTTATCTTGAAGACGATTACACGAATACTGATCTGGTCGATGTAATTTACAAATCACTAGGAAAACGAAAATCAGGCCAACCTACACGGGTTCTCTATGATTTAAATATGCCTGAAGCGTTGAAAAGTGCCCTAAAGAAACATTTGGATTTGGATGAAGTGGATATGCTTCCCGGAGGTGAATATCACAATTATTCCGACTTTTTTAGTTTTCCAAACCCCTTTAAGGATAATCGATTGTCCTACAAACCAAAACCTCCTCTTCCCCACCCTAGATTATCAAATAATAGCAAGATTTTCGAGACCATTTTAAAAAAAGACCAATTGGTTCATTTTCCATATCAAGAATTTGGAATGGTTGAGAATTTTATTCGTACTGCGGCCACAGACAAAAATGTGAACACGATTAAAATGTCATTGTACCGTATAGCCAAAACTTCTGTATTGTCTGATGCTATACTTTTAGCGCTTAAAAATAAAAAGGAGGTTGTTCTTTTTGTGGAAGCGCAGGCCCGATTCGATGAGGAAAACAATATTAAATGGGGACGTATTTTTGAAGAGCAAGGTGCGAAAGTCTTCTTCAGCGTTCCGCAAATTAAGGTCCATTCCAAAATTCTTATCGTAGAACGAGAGGATGGAAACGGTTTACAACGGTTTGCCTATATCGGCACTGGAAACTTCAATGCAAAAACGGCAAAACTGTATTGCGATCATGGTTTGTTTACTGCACACAAAAGGATTACTGCAGATTTGGCTCAAGTTTTTGCTGTACTGGAGAAAAAGCTCATAGTACCCAAATTAAAATACCTATTGGTTTCACCTTTTACCACCCGGGCTACCTTTTTAGAACTTATCGAAAACGAAATTGAAAATGCCAAAGAAGGAAAAACGGCCAAGATTACACTTAAAATGAATAGTTTGGAAGATTCCAAAATGATAAAAGCCCTTTACAAGGCCAGTGAAGCTGGGGTCGAAGTTCGTCTTTTGGTTCGCGGGTTCAGCTGTTTGGTATCAAGAACAGATACTCTTGAAGCATCTGAAAAACCAATCTATGCCACTAGTATTGTGGACCGCTATTTAGAACATGGTCGAATATATATATTCGAAAACGGTGGTAAAGAAAAAATGTATATTGGTTCGGCGGATTGGATGACACGTAATTTGGACCGAAGAATTGAAGTCCTCACACCAATCTTAGATAATGATGTTTTCCAAGAACTTAAGGAAATCTTATACATACAATTAAGCGATAATGTAAAGGCGAGAGTACTGGATGCAGAAGACACCAATCAAAAAGTGATAAGAGGTGAAAACCAACCAGAAGTCCGCTCGCAGTATGCCATTTATGATTATTTGAAGGACAAATTGAATGAAAGAAGTTAGAATTATTGGGGTTCCGGAACACTTTAACCTACCATGGCATTTAGGGATTGAAGATGGTGCTTTTGAAGAACGCGGGATTGATTTAGTTTGGACCGATGTCCCCGAAGGAACCGGAAAAATGGCTCAAATGTTGAAACAGGATGAAACTGATTTAGCCATAATTCTAACTGAAGGCATCATCAAGAGTATTTCACATGGAAACCCAGTTAAAATTGTCCAAGAGTACGTTTCTTCTCCTCTGCTTTGGGGTATTCATGTAAGACAAGATAGTCCGCACCAATCCATATCAGATTTGGAAACTTCTGAAATTGCCATAAGCCGTATGGGAAGTGGGAGTCATTTAATGGCAACCGTTCATGCCAAAAAAATGGGATGGGATACAAATTCACTCCAATTCAAAATCATAAACAATCTTGAAGGAGCATTGGATAGTTTTAAAAAAGGTTCCAATGCCTATTTCATGTGGGAACATTTTACCACCAAACCTTTGGTAGATAATGGAAGTTTAAGAAGATTAGGTGATTTCCCAACGCCTTGGCCATGTTTCGTAATTGCAGCGACCAAAGAATTTATGAGCAATCACAACAATATATTGCAGCATATTTTAGAAGTTATCAATACCTATACAAGCGAATTTAAAACTATCCCAAGTATTGACCGAACCTTGGCCAATAGGTACGAGCAGAAAATAGAAGACATCAAGAGTTGGTTACATAAAACGACTTGGGGACAAAACCAATTAAAGGAAGAAACCTTACATGAGGTACAAAACCAATTGAAACTCGTAAAACAAGTTGAAGCAATAAAATCAGCACAGAACTTTCTTCACTAGGAAAAGTGTTTGCTGATGAGTTCTTTAAACTTTAAATCAGAAAGTGGTTTCTGAGCGGTATCGGATACATTGGGGTTTGCAAGTGCCAGTTCCGTGGTTTCTTTAGTATCCAAAGCGGTAAGCATAACAATTGCTATGTCCTTTTTGAAATCTGTTTCGAAGCTCTGACCATAAGCATCCAAAAATTCCCATCCGTTCATAATAGGCATGTTTGTATCCAAAATCAATAAACATGGTAACTCTTCAGGGGCAATCTCGTGTTCCAAAAAATCTATGGCCTCTTTTCCGTTGCTCGCAATGTTCACAGGAAGGTCGTCATTCAACTGTTTCAGAAAGAATCTGTTTAAAAAATTCGTGGTCTCGTCATCATCGACAAGAAGTACTGACCTCAGTCTTTTCAACGTGAAAGGTTTTTGCGTGTATTACTATTAAAGTAATAAACGTACGAATTATCTTATTATTTTAACAGTTTTCCTGATACTTTATTCACCAAGTTATCAACGGTTTTCCCATAGAAGCCAGCAATGAATTTGTCTTACTAAAGTGCTGGTTACCAAACCATAAACCTCTATTTGCACTAAGTGGTGAAGGGTGCCCTGAAGTTAGGACATGGTGTTTGGATGTGTCAATTAAGGCAGATTTTTTCTTTGCAAATCCTCCCCAAAGCAAGAAAACCAATCCTTCCATTTCATTAGAAAGTGTTTGTATAGCAGCATCTGTAAACTGCTCCCAGCCCTTATTTTGATGACTTCCTGCTTGATGTGCTCTGACCGTCAAAGTAGCGTTCAACAATAAAACTCCCTGGGTAGCCCATCGTTCCAAATCTCCACTAGTGGGATACGGAGTACCAACGTCTACTTTGATTTCTTTAAAAATATTAACTAAGGAAGGAGGATGGGGAACTCCTTCTTTCACAGAAAAGCACAGTCCATTTGCTTGGTTTGGACCATGATACGGGTCCTGTCCAATTATAACCACTTTAGTATCGTAAAAAGGACAATGGTCAAAAGCTGAAAAAATATCTTTCCCCTTGGGATAACATGTATTTTGACTGTACTCACCTTTCACAAAAGTGGCCAACTGTCCAAAATACGGTTTATCAAATTCAGGTTGAAGTTTGACCTTCCAACTGGGTTCGATGCTCACATTCATGGAGTGAAAATAACGATAATAAAGTTGTCTCTTGATATTTTTGAAACCAATGGTAAAACCAATATTTTAGATACTCCAAAAACCAACCTATGGCCAATACGGAAGTCGATTTCAAAATAGTTTATTTGAAAAAAAAGTTTCCACTACGCATCAGTAGAGGGGTAAGGGATGGTCAGCACAATCTATTTGTATCCGTCTCAGAAAATGGTCATACAGGCTGGGGAGAAACATCCCCGGGAGCTTCAGAAGGGGCGGAAACTGCAGAAGAAGCACAATCCGAATTGGAGCGTTTTTTAAGTATTCATCAAGACTTAAGTTCCCCACACGAAACCTACGATGCCGCATTGCGGCATAATCTAGCCCCTTGCGCCCTAGCCGCCTTGGATATGGCTATCTGGGATTTAAAGGCAAAAAAGGCAAGTCTGCCTTTATATCAACTTTTGGGATTTGCCAAAGCAAGACATCCCACTTCAATTACTTTGGGCATTATGTCCCCCGAGGAAGCGAGGGAACGCCTTCCCCTAATTTTAGAAAATGAAGGTATTCGAACCTTAAAAGTGAAATTGGGTAGCAATGATGGGATTGAAGCAGACAAGGCCATGTACTATGAGGTTTTGGAATACAGCAAGAAATATCCCATATCGATTAGAGTGGATGCCAACGGTGGATGGAACGTTCCGGAGGCCCAAGAAATGATGAAGTGGCTTGCAGGCAGAGCGTGTGAATATGTAGAACAACCTCTTAAAGAAGGAGATGAGTTAGATTTACCTTATTTATTCAAAAACAGGACTTTACCTATTTTTTTGGATGAATCTTGTCGTTTTGCTACAGATATTCCTAAATGGGCACATACCGTTGATGGGGTAAACATGAAATTGATGAAATGTGGAGGGGTAACTGGGGCGCTAAGAATCATTTCTACGGCGAACGCATTCGGCTTGAAAACCATGATTGGATGTATGGGAGAATCTTCAATATCCATAGCGGCTGGAGCAGCTGTATCTGGAGCTTTGGACCATATTGATTTGGATTCCCACCTCAATCTTAATCCCGACCCCTGCGAGGGTGCGCCATTAATCAATGAAATCACTATGCCGACCGAAGCACCTGGACACGGAGGTAAATTCAAAACTGAAGAATAAATGTTCAAGACCAATCAAAAACTATGCATTTTTATGGAAGGTGCGCTGGATAACGATTCCGGTAAAATGGGTTTTGGCCTGATGCGCTTTTCCAAGCATCCCATTGTATGTGTTATCGATTCCAAATTTTCTGGCAAGACTGTTGAACAGGCAGTCGGTTTACCCTATTCAATTCCTGTTGTTTCCTCTGTTAAAGATGCTCTGGCAATGGGAAGCGAAATCATGGTACTGGGCATAGCGCCCAGCGGTGGTAAGTTTCCTAATTTGTGGGATGAACCTGTTTCTTTTGCCCTAAAAAATGGGCTTTCGCTCATAAACGGTCTTCATGATGACTTAAATGCCCGATTTGGTCACTTTTTGGAAACCAACAAAATTTGGGATGTTCGTAAGCCAAAGCCTTCATATCCCATCGCTACGGGTAAGGCCGCAACTTTGCAGAATCAAAGAATATTGATGATTGGCACAGATATGGCTTCTGGAAAAATGACTGCCGGTTTGGAGCTGTATGCGGAGCTGTTGAACAGAAAAATTAATGTTGGTTTTGTGCCTACAGGGCAAATTGGAATTACCCTAATGGGAAATGGCATCCCATTAGATGCTATAAAAGTAGACCAGGCAGCCGGCTCGGTAGAGGAAGCTATTCTTGAACAAAGGGATAAAGATATTGTTATCGTTGAAGGACAAGGTTCGCTGGCCCATCCGGGAAGCACCGCTACCCTACCCTTGATTCGGGGTTCCCAAGCCACGCATTTTATTCTATGTCACAAAGCTGCTAATAATGCTTTACGATTTCCGGTCTCCCACATTCCTATCCCACCTTTGGATGAATTCATCAAACTCAATGAAGAAGTAGCCAAAGTCTGTGGTTCTCAAAATACGGCCAAAACCATTGGAATAGCCTTGAACACAATAGGCCTTTCAGATGAAGAAGCAGAAAATAAGATAACAGCAGTTGAAGAACTTACTGGACTGCCTACTACGGATGTGGTTCGTTTCGGGACTGAAAAACTCATCAATGCGATTCTACATTAAAAAAATATTACCCTAAAGCAAAATACCATGACTGATTTAGAGATTGCCAAAAAAGTTCAACTTAAACATGTAACTGAAATTGCAGGGAGATTTGGTGTGGAGCAGGATGTGATTGAAATGTATGGTAAATACAAAGCGAAACTTCCACTTACTGCTATTGATAGGGAAAAAGCTTCTAAAAGTAATTTGGTTTTGGTTTCCGCCATTTCACCAACCCCGGCAGGAGAAGGTAAAACGACTATGTCTATTGGTTTATCAGAAGGTTTGAATCGATTGGGTAAAAAAACCACTGTGGTTTTACGGGAACCTTCACTAGGTCCTGTATTTGGAATAAAAGGAGGCGCCACGGGCGGAGGGTATTCGCAAGTTCTTCCTATGGAAGACATCAATCTTCACTTTACTGGAGATTTCTCTGCTATCGAGAAAGCCCATAATCTTTTAGCGGCACTAATCGATAACAACGTTCAAAGCAAAACCAATTCTTTACGAATTGATGCAAGAACGGTTAGCTGGAAACGCGTAGTTGATGTGAATGATAGGGCTCTTCGAAACGTGATTGTAGGATTGGGGGGAACCACTTCTGGCGTACCACGGGAAACAGGTTTTGATATTACGGCAGCTTCGGAAATCATGGCCATTCTTTGCCTTGCTGATAATTTGAATGATTTAAAAAGAAGATTAGGGAACATTTTTGTGGGGTATACCTATGACAAAGAACCCATCTATGCCGAAGACCTTAAAGCGCAGGGCGCGATGACCGCTCTTTTAAAAGATGCCATCAAACCCAATCTTGTTCAGACCATTGAGGGAAATCCTGCGATAATTCATGGAGGTCCTTTTGCAAACATCGCTCAAGGGACGAATTCCGTAATAGCCACTTTAATGGGAATGTCATATTCGGAATACACCGTAACCGAAGCGGGTTTTGGTTTTGATTTAGGGGCGGAAAAGTTCTTTGATATCAAATGTCAAAGTGCAAATTTGACACCAAAAGCCGTTGTGCTCACCGCTACCATTCGTGCACTCAAATATCATGGCGGGGCGGATTTAAATTCTCTTACCGAGCCGAATGTCGATGCACTCCAAAAAGGATTGCCTAATCTGGAAAAACATTTGGAGAACATTGCCAAATTCAACATAACTCCTGTCATCTCCATAAACAAGTTTCTTACAGATACACCTAAGGAGATTGAGGTCATCAAAACGTTTGCGGAATCAAAAGGAGTCCGGGTAGCCGTTGCAGAAGTATGGGCAAAGGGTGGCGAAGGAGCATTGGACTTGGCCCAGCATGTGGTGGAAATCATCGAATCAGGTACCTCCAATTTTACACCCTTATATTCTTGGGAACTTTCCATTACCGATAAGATTGAAACCATTGCTAAAGAAATTTATGGCGCGGAGCATGTGGACTACACGACAAAAGCAAAGGCCCATCTAAAAAAGATTTCAAATCTTGGTTTGAATGGATTACCTGTTTGTGTCGCCAAGACCCAAAAATCGTTATCCGATAATCCAAAGCTGTTGGGAAGACCCAAAGACTTTATCATCACGGTACGCGAAATTGAAATTGCTGCGGGTGCAGGATTTGTCATCCCAATAACAGGAAACATTATGCGAATGCCAGGATTACCAGCTCATCCCGCCTCGGAAGGAATGGACATTAACGAAGATGGTGAAATAACAGGCCTATTCTGATATCCTAGGTTTTTGCCTATGTCCCAAAATCCTATCTTTGCGCTGCTAGAAAAAGAAAATGCAGCAGATACATCCCAAAACATTACAAGATTTAGAGTTTCCCACAGTATTGGAACAAGTTTCGGCTCGCAGTAATACGGAATTGGGAAAAGAAGCTGCACTTGCTATTGAACCCTTACTGGATAAAAATGTTTTATTGGATGAATTGGGGCGGACTTCGGAGTATTTAGCCTCCTTTTCCAATGAAAACCGTATTCCCAATCATGGTTTTGATGCTATCAATGGTGAATTGCGATTGTTGACCATTGAAAATACTACGTTGGAAGTATCGGGATTCCGAAGAATTTCCGGATTATGCTCAACCTTAAGTATCCATAAAAAATTCTTCAAGAAGTTTAAGGAATACTATCCGCTTCTTTTTCAACTCTCCGAGAGATTCGAAGAAAATAAATCCATTCCTGAAGAGGTAGGTAATGTAGTTGATAAGTTTGGCGAGATTCGCGATTCTGCTTCTGTGGAACTTAAGCATATCCGCCATCAAATCAACCAAGTGCGTGGAAAAATCAACCAAAGTTTTGGAATGGCCTTGCAGCGTTACCAAAGCTCTGATTTTTTGGATGAGATACGAGAGTCGGTTGTTGAAAACAGAAGGGTGCTTGCAGTTAAGGCTATGCATCGTCGAAAAGTTAAGGGTACAGTGATGGGTTCTTCCAAAACGGGAAGTATTGTATACATTATTCCAGAAGCTACCTTGACCTACACTCGGGAATTGAACAATCTGGAGTATGATGAAAAGGAAGAGATTCAACGAATCTTGAATGAACTGACCGACTTTATTCGACCCTATAAAGACTTGCTAAAAGGCTACCAGGATTATCTCATTTCTATAGATGTAACAGCGGCAAAAGCCAAGTACGCAGACGAAATGAACGCCATATTTCCGGAAATTAATGACGATAGGCAGTTAAATCTAAGAGATGCCTACCATCCACTGCTGTTTCTTTCCAACAAACTAAAAAGGGAAAAAACTTGGCCGCAGACCATTCAACTACATCCAGAAAATCGAATTATTGTGATATCCGGCCCAAATGCTGGAGGAAAAAGTATTACACTAAAGACTATCGGTCTTTTACAGGTAATGTTGCAATCAGGTTTTTTGATTCCAGTTCATGAACGCAGCTCTGTTTCCTTTTTTGATAGGATATTGACGGATATCGGAGATAATCAATCCATCGAAAATCACTTGAGCACCTATAGCTACCGACTTAAAAATATGAATGCCTTTTTAAAGAAGTGCAACAATAAAACACTGTTCCTAATTGATGAATTTGGGACAGGCTCCGACCCTGAACTAGGGGGTGCTCTTGCCGAAGCTTTTCTGGAAGTTTTCTACGAAAGGGAAGCCTACGGCGTTATTACCACACACTATGCGAATCTCAAGGCCTTGGCCAATGAACTACCCCATGCCACCAATGCCAATATGCTATTTAACTCAAAAACCTTGGAACCTACTTTCCAATTGGTTTTAGGGGAGGCCGGAAGTTCTTTTACATTTGAAGTTGCTCAGAAGAATGGAATTCCCTATAGTCTCATCAACAAGGCGAAGAAAAAAATTGAGCGAGGTAAGGTGCGTTTCGATGCCACTATTGCGAAACTGCAGAAAGAGCGCAGTAAAATGGCTCAGACGGGTTCTCGATTGCAAGAAGAGGAGAGTAAAGCCCGTGAAGAAGCTGAGAAGTTGGAAAAACTGAACTCCAAGGTTAAAACAAAATTGGAAAACTATCAAGAGCTCTATGACCACAGCCAGCGCATGATACAACTGGGCAATAAGGTCAACACAGCAGCTGAACGGTACTTCATCGACAACAAAAAAAGGCCTTTGATTTCTGAATTGCTTCGCATCGTAGAAACGGAGAACAGCAAACGAAAAAAAACCACAGCAAAACAGGTAAAGGCAAAGCAAGCCCAACAAAAACAGGTAGCCCAAGAACTTGAAAAGAAGATTGTCAAGGTTCGCCAGGAAAAGAAAATAGAACAAAAAAAAGCGGAGAAAGCAGAAAAGAACAAACCCAGACCCGTGTTTAAAATCGGGGACCGCGTGCGTATGTTTGACGGTAAAGCCGTGGGTAGTATTGATACCTTGGAAAAAGGAAAAGCTGTGGTGAATTATGGTATGTTTACCACAAACGTGAGTGTGGACCAATTAGAATTGGTAGAAGGAAAGAAATAATGCAATGAGACATGAAAAATTCATATGTACTTTACCAAAAAGGACTTGCGAATAGTACAGATATTTTCTTTCACCGCAAGAAGATTTGTATTCGAAATGGAAGTTCAGGCGGAGAAGATCTCGTATATATTTCCAATGAATCCGAAATTGATTTATTGAAGGCACTAGGACCTAAGAATTGGTGGCTATGGCTATTAAATAAAATTATTGGAAATCCGGTTAGTAGGGAGCGAACGCTTTATCTCATGGCCCAAAAATTCACCAACTTAGAAAAAGACCCGTATTTAGATATTCAGAGATTTCTCAAGAAACACAATATAAAATATACCACGGAGTATTGGCCAGACTCAGATAGGTTTTAAATTTAGAAAGAAGGCTTGATTCGAAAATAATCGTAAGATTCTCACCTACTTAGGAATAAACAGCCGGCATCAAGTTGTTGAACCCAACCTGAGCGGCCGACTGCTCCAAATGATTAATTACTTCTCTGTTATCTTGTAAAAAACAGTTATCCCATCCTCAAAACTATGGCTGTAATAGTATTCTCCAGGAAGCGCGTCATTAAGACCTGCATTTGTGATTTCTTCAGCACTAAGGGAGTTTTCACCTAGATTATCCAAGAAAGCCTTTTTGCTCTTTGACCCTAAATCATCAAAACCAATAAATTCATTGTCATAGAGGTGGCCCCTATACTCAAAATAATCCTTGCTTTTATCCGGTCGATAGGGTTCTATGTCATAAGTGAAGAACTCATCGTCAATTGGGTCATCGTCAAATTCATAGGAGTTTTCATCTCCTTCTTTTACATTTACCCGTTCTGAGCTTTTATTTTCTCGGTTCCACCAAGCATTGTCAACCCCTGGATTATTGCTGTTTTCTCTTACAAAGTCTTTGTTCGCTGCGGAATACATTCGGATTTCCAGATTCCCATATAACTCTCTATTTGTTGCTTTAGACCCTGTAATCTTGACCAGTTTCAACTCATATTCTGGCCATGCCAAATCACAGGTTCTAACTGGATATTCCGAAGCCAGTACTACACGGGCAATGGGGAAATCATTCTTTATATATCGCAGGGTATACGCCAAAGGTTTTCCAGGAGAATCTTGAGAGTAGTTGCCGCCATTGGTGATATAGTTATATACTCCTGAAGGACCGTTAACAATACCTACGGCATCTTCGGCAGACCCGCCAATCACCAAAGCTTCAATATTGGATTCATTGATAATTTTAGTATAATCTACATCTACACCTCCTTCACCACTTGAACTACCTTGACTAAACGACAGCGCAAATGCGGATTTGACATCCAAAGTGCTATAGTTCGATTCGACAGTATAGAGTACCATCCTCCCGTAGACCACACTGGAAACTATAACTGGACTGGTACTATTCAGACTAGGTAGTGCTGTAAAAAGTGAACCAGGGTCATTGTTGGGGGGTAATGTCATATCAATGGTGTAGTATTCTTGAAAAAACTTGACCACATACTTATGATTATACTCAGAACTCTCGAAATCAAAGGAACCTGAGATGTCTTTGTTTCGACTACGATAGTTAGCTCGTAAAGCAATATCCAATTGTTCTTCGGAATGTACTTCTTGGATGGTAAAATTTAAATTAGCGGGAGTAGCACCACTTACTCCTTGGGCCAAAAGCGAATTTACCGCATTGCGCACACCATCCAAATCAGGGTCTTCCACCTCTACAGAGGCTGTTCCGTTAATATTTTCCAAGGAAATGGATAAGGTTATAGGAGCCCGTCCACCATTAATGCCAATATATTCTCCAGTCGGTATGGATTCTCCTTTAAGCATAGCTCCTGGATAGATTACCCCATTAGCAGGGTCTAAAGCCAACATTTCATCAAAACCCGGTGCGGCTTTGAACTTTCTTGTGACGCATTCAAACTGTCCATTTCTTTCAGGAGAGCTATTATCCTCGATGGGTTCAGGTTCATTTAACTCCATAGGCTGCGTAAAATTTTGGAGTTGGGCCAACTCTGCATTGAAGTTGGTCTGGTCTACAACACCATTATCGTCGTCTACTACACTATCATCTGGTGGCAATGGATTCTCTGATTCGCTTTTACTACATGAGGCAATAATCAAAAAGGAAAGACCGCAAAGTGCTAGGACCCATCCTTTTTTACATAGTGAATGAATTGTTTTCATAATTTCTTGGTTTTTTGGATTCAACACCTCAAACCTAGAGGAGAAAACGCCTCGTCCCTAATAATCAACATGGACAAAGTATGGACAGCCTATATGGATTTACCCCAAAACCTGTATGGACAAACACATTTAATTGAAGTTTCAATAGTAAGTACAAAGTTTTAAAAATCAGAACCTTATGAAGGTGTTTATTCTTTAGAATCAAACCCAAAATTATGGACTTTTCATGGACATTGACTTTTTATGTCATAGACTTTGCTTTCAGTTACATTCATTAATTGAGTATCTTGAATTCATAAATCAACACTACCCATGAAACTCAACATTCCATCCTTCCTTGTTCTGCTTCTATTTTCTCAAACCATTGCCTCACAAAACAAAAAGGTCATTGATAGCCTGGAACATTTATTGTCAACACACAAAACTGAGGATTCTATAAGGGTTGGTATTTTAACCGAATTACATGAAAACCTTATGTTTTCAGAACCCTTGAAAGCAAAAAAATATGCTACTGAAGAATTGAACATATCGAAAAAAATCAATTATCAATTTGGTATTGCGAAAGGATTTATGCACTTGGGTGATTTTTATATGAATAGAAATAGCACTGATTCAGCCTTGTATCATTACAATAAGGCCAAACAAGTTTTTATTGATATAAATAAAGCTAGAGGAATTGTATTTGTGAATTACTCCATTGCCGGTTTAGAAAAAACTGCAGGAAATTTTGAAATGGCAATAAAATTCGTGAGGGAAAATTTGACCCTAATTGATAAGCATGAAAAAAATCCCATCGCCATTTCTAAATTTTCAGCGGCGCAGTATAATTTGTTAGCGAATATTTACATGGAAAAGGGCGATTACACAATAGCTGTAACTGAGGCATTAAAAGCCCTTGATTTATTCACTGAAATAAAGGATGAAGTTAGAAAAGCAGATGTCTTAAAATTGTTAGGAGATTTAGAATATGCTCTAGACAATTATGAGAAATCCATTAACTACTATAATAAATCCATAAAAACATATACAGAGTATAATGATGAATTTTATTTGGCCCATGCAAAGAGTGCTGCAGGATTGGCCCTAAAAGAACTGGGAGAGTATGAAAAGGCAAAAGAATACCAGTTGCAAGCCATTAAACTAGCAAGAAACAATCAAGCTAAAATGCAATTGTCAGAGGCTTTAATTAGTCTTGGCGAATTATTAATCTTAGAGGAAAACAATAAAAAAGCAAAGGAATTATTTACAGAAGCCAAAAAGATAGCAGAAACTGAGGATGCCAAAATACCTTTGATCAAGGCAAACGAGGGTTTGGCAAAGGCTACAATGGAAAATCCTGTGGAATCCATAAAATATGTCAATCAAGCCATTACTATTGGAAAGAAAATGAAGGCAATGTCCAATTTGCAAAAATCATATGCTTTACGTTCTAAAATCAATCAGCATAATAATAAGAACCGGCAAGCACTCAGTGACTTAAAAATGGCTCAAAAAATAAATGATAGCCTGTTCAATCTAAAGAAAACGCAACAAGTTGAAGAGTTAAAAACAATCTATGAAACTGAAAAGAAGGAGGCTGCCCTCGCCCTTCAAGAAGAAGAGATTAAAACCCTAAATGAAAAATCACGCGCAGACAACCTGCAAAAAGGGCTATATGCAGGAGGAATGGCCTCTGCCCTAGCCTTATTTGGACTCTCGGTTTTTGGGTACCGCCAGCGGATTAAAAGAAATCGAATTACCAGAGAAAAACAGGAGGAAATCTTAAAACAGGAAATTGCCCATAAACAAAAGGAATTGGCAAGTCAGACGTTACATCTGGTTCAGAAAAACACTTTTATACAGGAATTGAAAGAGAATCTGGAAAACCTCAAAAACTCTCCAGAAAAGTTCAAAGCAGAATTCCGCCGCATCGTAATGTTACTCAAAAAGGAAAATGCTTCTGACAAGGATTGGGAGACCTTTAAAAATTATTTTTCAGAGGTGCACAACAACTTTGACCAAAAATTAAAGACGCTCTATGCCGATATTTCCGAAAAGGAAATCCGATTGGCGGCCTTTCTTAGAATGAATCTGACAACCAAGGAAATAGCAGCTACTATGAACGTCTTGCCCGATAGCATTCTAAAATCTAAGTATCGTTTAAAGAAGAAACTGAATTTGGACAAGGAAACTGATTTGACCGGATTCTTAAATAACTTATAAAGATATTAAAGAATTTGATAACCTAACACTGTATAATATAACGATGAAAGTAGTTCGGTCTTTCCTGAAAAATTGACTTAAAATTAATAGTATTCTTCATCATCATATTCACTAAAATCTGAACCGTCAGAAGAAGTTGAATCAGATGATTCAATATCCTCTAGGGAGTTCAATAACGGTGTTGTAAAATTCTGATTGGATTCCATTTCTTCAATGCTTTCATTATCACAACTAATAAATGCCCCTAAGATAAACCCAATGAGTAATACGTAAATTAAACTTTTAAGTTTTAGTGTTTTCATTTCTGTAGTTTTTTAAAAATAATACTAATTTATGAAAGAGTTACTAGTTAATTATTCCTATATTAAAATTCAATACCATTTCCCAATTCCTATACTAATTTCGAAATCAAACTTTAGAAAACAATTCGAAAGTCCCTTTTTAGCCCTATTTTGAATACTATTCCACGAAACAAACCAAAAGAACCGCATCAAATGAAAAAATCCACCTTTACCTTTATTCTTGTGTTACTGTCCTTTCTGGCTATTGCCCAAGAAAAGGAAATGAAAAAGGAGATTCCTCAAGCTGAAACCTTTTCTTCTACACAAACCGTTTCCATTAAAGGAAAGACCGTAACCTTGGCTACGGAAACAGGAACCCATTTGTTACGGGATGAAAACGACAAACCCATTGCCCTATTCGGTTTTACGCATTACCGAAAAACAAATTCTGGCAAAAACCGACCTATTGTCTTTGCCTTTAATGGGGGACCTTTGTCCGCTTCGTTTTGGTTACATTTTGGGGTATTGGGTCCAAAGCGTATTGAAATCAACGACCCTTCGTACACCAAACCAGCTCCCTATAAAGTGGTCAACAATGAATATTCCATTTTAGATAAAGCAGATTTGGTCATGATTGACCCCGTGGGCGTAGGTTTTAGCAAACCTGTAGGCGAAGCCAAATGGGAGGATTTCTGGGGTGTGGATCAAGATATTAGAAGTATCGGACTATTCATAGAGCAGTTTATTATCAAGGCCGACAAAATGAATTCGCCAAAGTATTTATTAGGGGAAAGCTATGGCACCTTTCGAAATGCTGGCTTGGTAAAACATCTTCAGGATAAAGGTATTGCCATGAATGGGGTGATTATGGTCTCGGCGGTGTTTGATTTACAGCACCTGTTGTTCGGACCTGGAGATGACACCGCATACCTCATTCATTTCCCGACCTATACCGCTACGGCTTGGTACCACAATAAGGTAAAAAATAAAAGTGCAAGCCTAGAGGCGTTTTTAAATGAGGTTCGTGCCTTTACCCAAAACGAGTATGCGCCTGCCCTCCTCAAAGGGGACCAGCTCAGTACTTCCGAAAAATCCAACATTGCCCAAAAACTAGCTGACTATTCGGGTTTAAGCCAAGACTTTTACCTAAAAGCAGATTTACGGGTTACAAACGGAGAGTACTTTCAAGAGTTCCTAAGAAAAGAGGGGCTTACAGTGGGAAGACTGGACTCCAGATTCACCGGAATCAACGAGGACCTATTATCCCAAAATGCACTGACCGACCCTCAGAGTGACGCTATTTCAACCCCCTATATCGCTGCCTTTAAAGATTATCTATACAATGACCTTAAGGTCCGAAAGGATTTGACCTATACTACAACCGCTGGCTCACGAAAAGGATTCAAGTGGGATTGGAAACATAAAGGCAACATCAGTTGGAATATGCAGGTGGCCACCACTACCCTTCCGGATATGACCTCGGCCATGAAGCGAAATCCCAATCTAAAGATTCTAATCCTGAATGGTTATTATGATTTAGCCACTGTTTTCTATGGAGTGGAGCATTCCATTAATCATATGGGATTAGATGCTGAGCTGAAAAAGAACATCATCATGAAATACTACGAGGCTGGACACATGATGTATACCCATATCCCATCTATGGCAAAATTCAAGACTGATGTGGATGAATTTATTGATCAGACATCTAACTAAGATTTGAATCACATCCAAGCCAAATTCGTAAAAGCGACTTCTAAGGAAGAGTATGAGTTAGGCAAAGTACTTTTTGTATCCTATGCCAAAGCTATTGGCGTGGACCTTTCTTTTCAGGGTTTTGATAATGAATTAGCACATATAGAAGTTCAGTATGGCCCTCCTGGAGGTGCATTGTTTTTGGTTTATACGGAAGAAACTTCTCCAGTGGGTTGTTTTGCCTTACGAAAGTTTGAAGCTAACGTCTGCGAACTAAAGCGCATGTTTCTCGAAAAAACACAACGGGGCAAGGGCATCGGAAGACAAATGATGGAAATGGCCTTACTAGAAGCTCGAGAATTAGGCTATGGCAAAATACGTTTGGACAGTCTACGAAGCATGAAATCTGCCATTGCGCTTTATCAAGAATTTGGCTTTAAGGAAGTAGAGCCTTATCGATATAACCCCTTTGAAGATGCCATTTATTTTGAAAAAGAGGTATGACAATTTCGAAAAAGCATTGAAAGGTTTAGGAAAAGAGTTTAGATACTTGTAACAAAGTCAAAAAACCGGTGTCTTCATAAAAACCACCAAAACAATGAAAAAAATACTCTTCATTTTCATCCTGATTTTAGGAAGTCATAGAGCTATCAGCCAAGAGAATACTTGCACATATTTTGATTTACCCACACCAAAAAATACCCCTTTAGATTTTAACCCGGATGTATTGGATTTAAAGGGCAGTTTTAAATTCAATGTCGAACTAACACATTGTGACCAGATATATTTCACTACCATCGATACCAATGAAAATATCTATTTCTCAAAAAAGAAGAATGGAATCTGGAGCAAGCCAAAAATAGCATCGTTTTCTGACTCCAATCATGGAGATGCAGACCCATTTCTAACCAAAGATGGGAATAGAATCTATTTTATATCCAAAAGACCTACAAGTAAAACGGACAAAAAACTGGATTGGAACATTTGGTTTGCCGATAAGAAAGATGAAGCATGGTCAAAACCTAAACCCCTGCCAGAACCCATGAATTCCGAAGCATTTGACGAGTACTTTTTCTCCATTTCCGATAAAGGAAAGGTTTTCTTCTCCTCGAATAGAAAAGGTGGCGAGGGTTCCTTCGACATCTATACCGCCAAAATTTCAAGTAAGAATGAATTCTCTAAACCAGTAAATGTAGGCAGGCCCTTGAGCACGGAGAAATATGAATTTGACCCCTACATCGCTCCCGATGAGAGTTTTATTCTTTTTTCAATTTATGAAAACAACGATAGTGACATATATGTCGGCCTAAAAGATGAAAACGGTAATTGGACAGAACCCCAAAATCTAGGAGAAAAAATAAATATTACCAACCAAGACTTTGCCCCCTCTCTTTCAGCAGATGGAAGATTTATCTTTTTTTCCAATGATGGAAAGCTGAAATGGGTTAGTTCAGACATTTTGAAAACACCTAATTAACTACTCAAACGAGATAGGCGCTGTTAGGGCTTGGATGATTTCTTCATCCCCTTCAAACTGTTTTTCAAAATTGTAGGGCACTCGTTTGTAGGGGTTGTATCCCAGTTCGATAAATTTTTGCTGCGCCTTCACTTCAACAAAGCGATACATCCGCCACGATTTGGTATCAGGGTTATCGGTCATGTACTCTTTTATTGAAGGAGTGATTTCTTTTCGAATAGCAAGAGCATCAAGCATGGCTTGTCTAGTCACTTCGTCATAACCTGGTGCCACGTCCAATTCTTTGGTCTTTGCTTCGGAAAATACCCATCTTCGGGTCAGTTCTTGCCAGGCAGGTAATCCTTTTTCTTTGTATGTGATTTCCAAGGAATCAAAATCATCAGTAGGATAATAGATGCCTATGGATTTTACTGCCCCCTCTTGCAACCATCTGTTGGCCATTATTGCAACAGCGCCTTCTCGGGTTCTGTTGGTAACAATATAAATGGAGTCGTTTAAGCGTTTTTCAATAAAAACAGTATCTACTCTTGTAGGATAAGGACTTTCCTCCTCTTGCACGGATTCGTAGGTAATGTAATCTTTAAACTCGGTGATTTTCTGTTTATCGCCTTCAAGGCCATATGCGTACCAGATGCTATTTTCCTGACCTTCAACAGTGAAAGAAAGGAGTTGGCAAACAAAAAAAGTAATGGATAAAATCGTGTTCTTAGTCATTTTTATAGTTTGATATCCTCAAGATAAGGTCTAAACTGGTCCTTGTGTTCAATTTATGTGCAAACGAATGTATTTTATGTACCGTTGGTTCTCAAAACTCCATCAACCTTACTACATCACCTTTTCATAATCCTGGAAACTTCTCAATGCACTCATATTCAGAGTATATACCGAAATGGGAATACTAAATTTGATAATTTAAAAGTAGGCATGACAATGACTTAATTCATTTTCCGTTTTTTAACCATAAGAGTTAATTCCAATTCCACTATAATTAAGTTAAATTGGAAGTTGTACAACAAATAAGGCACATTGCTTATTTTTGTAATCCTAAAGGGTGGTTTTACGACTTACTCTTTATTCCATTTAGGTATGTGAGCGCCTATTTGGATAACAGAAAAAATTATGAGTAAATACATTGAATATCTTAAAGAAATTGAGGAAAGAAAAGAGCAAAAACTACATCCAAAGCCAATTGATGAAGCGGGGTTGCTTAGCGAGGTGATTGCACAAATCAAAGACGTTGACCACGAGCATCGAGAAAGTTCCCTTCAATTTTTTATTTACAATGTTCTACCTGGAACAACGAGCGCAGCTGGAGTAAAAGCCACATTTTTAAAGGAAATTATATTGGGAGAAGTGACCGTTGAAGAGATTTCACCCGCTTTTGCTTTTGAGCAATTATCCCATATGAAGGGTGGACCCTCCGTACAGGTTTTGCTAGATTTGGCGTTAGGGTCCGATAGTACCGTGGCCAAAGAAGCTGCTACGGTTTTGAAAACACAGGTTTTCTTATATGAAGCCGATATGGAACGGCTGGAAGAAGCTTACAAAAAAGACAACAAGATTGCCAAAGATATTCTTGAGAGTTACGCTCAAGCTGAGTTTTTTACCAAACTTCCAGAAATAGAGGAAGAAATTAAAGTAGTGACCTTTATTGCCGGGGTTGGGGATATTTCAACGGATTTACTCTCCCCAGGAAGCGATGCACACTCAAGGTCCGACCGAGAACTTCACGGGCAATGTATGTTTGAACATAACAAAGAACAGCAAAATGAGCTTCTAGCTTTACAGCAAGCCCATCCTGACAAACGTGTTATGCTTATTGCAGAAAAGGGGACTATGGGTGTAGGTTCTTCCCGAATGTCAGGTGTTAACAATGTGGCGCTCTGGATTGGAAAGCCTGCAAGCCCCTATGTACCTTTTATAAACATAGCTCCCGTGGTAGCGGGGACAAATGGCATATCACCCATATTTTTGACTACAGTGGGCGTTACCGGCGGTATTGGGCTTGACTTAAAAAATTGGGTGAAAACCTACGATGAGGAGGGCAAGCTGATTGTTGATGAGGAAGGAGAACCTGTTTTGAAACAGGACTACTCCATAGATACAGGAACTGTCTTGACCATCAATACAAAGACCAAAAAATTATACAAAGATGATGAGGAAGTTATGGACATTTCCTCGGCATTTACTCCTCAGAAAATGGAGTTTATGAGGGCCGGCGGGTCCTACGCAGTTGTATTTGGAAAAAAACTACAAACTTTCGCAGCCAAAACCTTAGGAATTGATATTCCGCCAGTTTTTGCGCCTTCTAAAGAAGTTTCCCATAAAGGACAGGGATTGACCGCCGTTGAAAAAATATTCAATAAGAATGCAGTAGGTACATCAGGCGCAGTCCTGCATGCCGGTTCTTATGTTCGCGTTGAAGTTAATATCGTTGGCTCGCAGGATACAACGGGACTGATGACCTCACAAGAATTGGAAATGATGGCTGCCACGGTTATTTCGCCCATTGTGGATGGTGGATATCAGTCTGGTTGTCATACCGCATCAGTATGGGATTTAAAATCCCAACGAAACATTCCGAGGTTAATGAGGTTCATGAATGATTTTGGTCTTATTACCGGTCGTGACCCTAAAGGGGAATACCATGCCATGACGGATGTAATCCATAAAGTTCTCAATGATCTCACGGTAGATGATTGGGCCATCATCATTGGTGGTGATTCGCATACTAGAATGTCAAAAGGCGTTGCCTTTGGTGCTGATTCAGGTACCGTAGCCCTTGCTTTGGCAACCGGTGAAGCTTCTATGCCCATCCCAGAATCTGTCAAGGTTACCTTTAAAGGTAAAATGAAAGACCACATGGATTTCCGTGATGTAGTCCACGCCACCCAATCCCAAATGCTCAAGGAGTTTAGTGGGGAGAATGTCTTTCAGGGAAGAATTATAGAAGTGCATATTGGAACACTACCTTCCGACCAAGCCTTCACATTTACAGATTGGACGGCAGAAATGAAAGCCAAGGCCTCTATCTGTATTTCACAAGATGATACCCTTATAGAATCCTTGGAAATTGCCAAGGGAAGAATACAGATTATGATTGATAAGGGTATGGACAATGAAAAAGAAGTCCTTAAAGGCCTTATTAATAAGGCAAACAAGCGAATCTATGAAATCAAATCAGGGGAAAAACCTCCCTTGACTCCAGATGAAAATGCAAAATACTATGCTGAATTTGTAGTCGACCTTGATATCATAGACGAACCTATGATTGCCGATCCGGATGTAAATAACGAAGACGTATCGAAAAGATATACGCACGATACTATTCGTGAGCTTTCGTATTACGGCGGAAACAAAGCGGTTGACCTTGGATTTGTTGGGTCTTGTATGGTTCACAAAGGGGATATCAAAATTGTCTCTAAAATGCTCAGGAATTTGGAGGAAGAGTTTGGAGAAGTGCAGTTTAAGGCTCCATTGGTGGTCACAGCGCCAACCTACAATATCATAGATGAACTAAAAGAAGAGGGAGACTGGGAGATTCTTCAACGGTATTCAGGATTTGAATTTGATGATGCTGCTCCAAAAAATGAGGCCCGTACGGAATATGATAACATTTTATATTTGGAACGCCCTGGTTGTAATCTTTGCATGGGCAATCAAGAAAAAGCAGAAAAAGGAGATACGGTTATGGCCACCTCCACTCGCTTGTTCCAAGGTAGGGTGGTGAAGGATTCCGACCGTAAAAAAGGGGAATCCCTATTGGCTTCCACCCCTGTGGTAGTACTTTCGGCTATTTTAGGAAGAACACCGACCCTTGCAGAGTATAAAATTGCTGTGGATGGTATTAAGTTGACGCGATTTGCTCCACCCTTAAAGAAAATGACGTCAAACTCAAGACCTGGGCATCTATTATCATACTAATATAAAGCCAAACCGAACTTGTACATTACGGAAATAGATAAAATCAGTTTCGGTTGTCTAAAATCAGAACTTGAAGATTACCTGACCACGGTTATTTATATAAACGGTGTAGATCTTAAAAGAATTATTGAGGGCATGGAAGCCGAACAGATGGCTAAAAAGGGCCTGAACGTATGCAATGGGTGCTATGAGGGAATTTCCCTCTTCATTGCCTTCCATAACCAAGACCATTTTCTGGGTAAAACCCTTAAGGATTATATCTATCAAGACCAATGGTACACCTTGTATGACTACAAATACTCTGGAGTACCTGGTGACCACAGCCTTAGCTGTAAAATAACCTTTGAGGACCAGCAGGTAGTTTGGCATAGTTTTAAAAACTTCTCTAAAATCATATCGTTTGACCTGGACTATAATAATCTTGAATTCAGGTTTACTAAAGAGCAATACCTGGAAGCCATAGAGACGATAAAGAACGATAGCGAGAAAAATCTATTTGCCTAAATACTACAAAAAACCAACGTCATTCTGAACTAGTTTCAGAATTACTGAAGTTGAAAAAACATAATTCCGAAGTTTTTCAGAATTCCATACAACGGATTCCTGCCTGCTCAGGAATGACAAATACATACTTCATGTCATAGCTCACTTGATTCGGAATCTGAATAACTTCCATTCTATCCCGTGGCTACCGCATCAATATATTTCCAGAGCTTCTTAATCCAACATGACACATTTCTCTCTGATTTTTTTACTAAGGTCTTATCAGTATAATGGTATAAAAATCTTAGATAATAAGGTTAAGATTACATTTATAGAAGAAAATTATGGTAAATTGTAGATGAAGAGAAAATATTGTGAATTGCTTCTTCCCACAATAACCACTAAAACTTAAAGAACATGAAAAACCCATTGATTTTGTTTTTTGTATTGGGCATTTGCCTAAGCATAAAAGCACAAGATGAAACAGTTAATGGAAGATTAACTATTAACAGCGGCTCCGATGTTGGCGCAGGACAAACCCCTGCCCTATTGATTGGGAACAGAACAGGTTCGCATATAGGTATCGATGGAAATGAAATAGGAGCATTTAACAATAACAGTAATGCGATACTGTATCTAAATGGCTCCCAATCCACTTCAAACACAATAATCAATGGCGATGGAACCGGAAGTGTAGGGATACGAACCATGACACCTTCGGCTACATTGCACATAAACAGTAGTTCGGATGTTGGAAGGGGTCAAAATCCAGCATTGAGAATTGGTTTGAGAAATGCAGGGCATATTGCCATTGATGATAATGAAATAGGTGCTTTCCATAACAATAGCAATGCGGTTTTGTATTTAAATGGTTCCCAATCCACTTCAAACACAATAATTAATGGCGATGGGACAGGAAATGTTGGTATAGGCACTATGAATCCTGGTACGTGGAGATTGGCCGTTAATGGAAAAATACGAGCCAAGGAAATAAAAGTGGAAACAAGCTGGTCGGATTTTGTTTTTGATAAGGATTACCTGCTACCCACATTACAAGAAGTAGAAAACCACATTAAAGAAAAGGGGCATTTAAAAGATATTCCCAGTGCTAATGAGGTTGAACAAAATGGAGTCTACCTAGGGCAAATGGATTCCAAACTGCTCCAAAAAATTGAAGAGCTGACACTTTACACCATTCAACAACAAAAGGAGATTGAAGCTTTGAAATTACAGAACCAAAAACTTTTGGAATTACAATCTAGAGTGGAAAAGTTAGAAGCGGAAAAATAGCATTTCCCGAGTAAAACTGATCCTGTCGCTACAAGAATATGTCTTTGGGCTAAAATATTTTTCCAACAATTCTGTACCTTAAGCTCAACATTGAAATTTACCTGTATGTGTGTCTTTTGTACAATGACAAGTAGGTACTTTGGTGCTTAAAAATGGAGCATGAGCATTATTAAAGAGATACGGGAACAGTTGGGGTACACTCAGTTGGATTTATCCAAAAAAGCGAAATTATCATTGCGAACCATACAACGTTTGGAGGCCAGTAACATGTCCCCCAAAGGTCATACGCTTACTGTACTCTCTACGGTTTTTAATATGACTCCCGAAGCACTTCAGCGTAAGTTCAATGCCTTTGAAAAGGAAGTAGCAGCAGATTCCATTTCCATACGGTTGCTAAATCTGTCCGTTTTGTCTTTTCTGGCAATCCCATTCGGCAATATAATCCTACCCTTCATTCTTTGGAAAAGAAAGCCAAAGTCTAAACTTGTTGACGAAATTGGGCGGCGCATCATCAACTTTCAGATTTTATTTTCGGTAATACTCTCTCTTTCGCTTTGCCTTTCTCCCTTTTTAGGCCGACAACTATTTCCCAAAGTACCTATTATACCATATGTATTGTTTGCAGCCTATGTGTTTAATATTGCAATTATCTGTAGAACGGCCCTTAAATTAAATCGCAATGATTTTGATATCTTGAAATCAAGCTTTCGTTTCATCTAGGTTTCAAACCATCAAATTGTCGTAAAATTGGCGGCATTTCTTTTCCCATTTTTTAGGTTGCGTTCATTTTATTTGTCAACTGGCGCGTTCATTTCGCTATTTCCACTTGTCCAATCAAAAAACAAACCAACATGAAGAAAAAAATTGGTTATGCATTGCTCATTCTTGTAGTGCTATCCCTTTCCACCGGATTCTATTTTATTAGAAAATTCAACAATGCCTTCTTTAAGGAAAAGTCATTTTACCTAACCTACGAATATGAACCAAAACCCATTCATTTTGAATGGGCAGCAAACACAATCGGTTCTCATGCAGAAGAAGAACCGATAGCTGCAATGGTATTTCCTGTAAAAATCGACGGTCTTGCACATCAGTTCCACATGCAGTTCGATACTGGCTCACCGCATTCCTTTCTCTATGAAAATGATATAAAATCATTACAAGCACTTGGGCTAAAACTGAAGGAAGTAAAAAAAGGTGAAGAGCGTTTTGTTGAGCATATAGCGTTTCGTTTGGGCAACAACCATATAAAAGCTTCCATGGTTAAGGTTTTGGCCAACTATGGAAACACCTTTGACGAGAACGACACCATTTCCAAAATAGGAATTGGCACTATCGGCAATGATTTTATAGCCAACAGAATAACTGCTATTGATTTTAAAGCGCAAAAATTGACCTTATTCAATCAAAGGCCAGATTGGATGTACAACCAATCAGGATTCAAGCCTTTTGATTTTACGGGCAGGCGGATTATGCTCCCTGTCCAAATAGAAAATAATGACTATGTGCTTTTTTATGATTCAGGCTGCAGCGCATTTGGCCTTATCACCATAAAAAGTCGTTTTGACGCGTATAGCGACCCCAATGCCAAAACCATAGCATACGACGCCAAAAGCTGGAGCAATAGTATCCCTGTGGTAAGCAAGACAAGTAGTCAACCCATGACCATGGGCAATACTACGTTATCGCTAAGACGTGTCAGTTTTATTGATATGTACCCCGCAATGCAACCATTAGCAACACCCTTTACCAAAATTGATGGTTGGCTGGGAAATCAACCCTTTATAGAAAGAACGCTAATTCTTGATACGAAAAAAGAAGAGTTTCTTGTGTATTAAACAAAGAGCTGAGTTGTGTTACCCTTACCTGCTAACCAATACCACACATCTTAAAATTCTACAGGGCGGTTGCCCCTACTCTCGAGCTATGGCATCAATTAGTTCCCAAAGACATTTGGTGGCATAGAGTGCATTCTTCTCTGGCCTGTCAATAAGTCCATAAGAATCGTAAAGGGCCATATCGTGCACCAATTTTAGGGATTGTACCAAGTCCGGCCCGTCCAGCACATCGGTAAACTCAAGAAGTTCCCGTTGAGCGGGGCTAAGCAGCAATGAAATTTTAGTCGTTTTTCTGAATCTTTTGAAGGGATGTCAACATTATGGTTCGAACATCGCTTATGGCTTTTTTTTGTAGTCATAAGTTTATGTTTTTGAGTTAAGGCCCAAAATGTGTTGACGAAACAAAGATAGGTTTTCTCAAATTACACAAAAACCTATATATAATTTACCCAAATTGAGTAAGGATGATTATAAAAATGGATAACTTGGAGATATAAACAAGTTAGCACCAATTAGAGCAGGGTAAAACGCATGAAAAAAATAGAAACATATATCGTTGATTCATTTACAGACGAACCTTTTAAAGGAAATCCAGCAGGTGTATGTATAGTAAAGAATGAATTATCTGATTCGGAAATGCTTTCAATCGCTAAAGAATTAGGACTATCGGAAACGGCATTCATCGAAGAGATTAATGAAAATAATGAATATCCAATAAGATTCTTTTCGCCTGTAATGGAAATACCTTTATGTGGACATGCAACTCTTGCTTCTTCAAAAGTTCTTTTTGAAAGAAACGGACAAAATTCACTCGATTTTGTGAACATTCAGAACTTGAAATTACCAATTGAACGTAATGGTGAATTTATTAAAATGGGATTCCCAATTTATGATACAATCTCCAAAGAAGTGCCTATTGAATTGCTCAAAGCTCTGGGAATTAACGAAGTGAATAATAGTGTGTACAATGCTGAAACCAAAATATTGTTACTTGAAATTCAGAGTGCAGAGTTATTGAAGAATCTAACACCTGATTTTGACAAATTAAAAAAGTCTCATAACGAAATCAACGGAGTACTTGTAACAGCACTTTCAACAAAAGAGAAATTTGACTTTGAATCAAGATATTTTTGGCCTTGGAGTGGAACCAATGAAGACCCCGTAACAGGGGGAACACATACCTTTTTGGCAAAATATTGGGGAAAGAAGTTAAATAAGTCAAAGATGAATTCTTTCCAATGTTCAGAAAGAACTGGATTTATGGAAGTCGAATTATTGAATGAGAAGAATATGACCATAAGAAGTAAGGCTCAAATTGTTCTGAAAGGAAAGTTGAAAATTTAACTGGTGCTAACACGGTTTATAAGCAATAGCTCTGCCCCCTTAAGACGACATCTTGTGGTCAAGTCGCTTTCCCATCAATTCTTTAACTTTAGGGACATTGTATAAGTCATTGCCAATACTGTTGTGGGTAAGCTGAAAAAATGAACAAACAATGAAGTTACCTCTCATTTTTGCAATGTTATTTTCTTCTCTTACAATACTGGGACAAGAGTTCCATACCGAGTTTAACTATGACGGTTCTAACAGTAAGGATATTACAATTCGGAATAGTTATCCAAAAGGTGGACTCAAATATACATCACCAACTGGCAAAGAATATGTATATGCAGTGTTTTGGACTTCCATTACTAACAACGGGGATTCTGGCTTGGAATTATCAATTGATTTTCCGGTTGAATCATTTACAATTCCTTCTTCGCCTAAAACCAATTTCAATTTGTATTTGCCATATCAAGAAGTGCACCTAGAAAAAGAGCACATGTTGAATTACGGTTTAGATTTAAAATCTTTTTTAGATGAAAACATTGAGAAACCTCCTGAAGTAGTAAAATACATCAGCCCAAATGAATCATATCTTTTTTATGTTACAGTACTTTCCAATCAGGGTGTTGATGGCGCGGTACGAGCTGGTTTTGAACTACAAAAACAAAAACTGATTTATAAAATAAATAACCACGAAATTGATAGTGGACAAATTAAATCAAAAAAATAAAGAAACATTGGCTTTAAGTAATTGCTGGTTCTCGCCTACTTGCTAGGTTAAGTGCTAAACCACACAGCAACACTTAGCCCGTGGCAGTTGGACTTAAGGTCAAATCAGAAGCAACATTTAATGAAAATAGTAGAAAAAACGAAAAACTACGCGATTCAAAAACATAAAAACACAAATCATAAATACGGTGAAAACGATTACGATTTTCATTTAAACATGGTGTTTGAAACAGCAAAGAAATTCATCCATTTGGTAGAACCAAGTGAACAAGAAAATGTGTTAGCGGGATGTTGGGTGCACGATATCATTGAAGACGCAAGAGAGACCTATAATGATGTTAGAAAAGAAACCAATGAAACTATAGCTGAACTTGCTTACGCCCTAACAAATGAGAAAGGTAGAAATAGAGCCGAAAGAGCCAATGAAAAATATTATAAAGGGATTAGGGAGACGAAGAATGCATCATTCATTAAATTCTGTGATAGAATTGCCAATGTGACCCATTCAAAAAAGAATGGTTCTCGCATGTTTTCGAAATATAAGGATGAAAACGAGGAATTCATCTCGAAAATTTATGTTCCGGAATGTGAAGAACTCTCTGACTATTTAAAGGGTCTATTCCAATAAAAACAATAAGCATGACCCGTGCTGTCGCAAGAATGCATCTTGTGGTTAAAGTATTGTCTCCATAATTCTGTAATTTAACCTCCAACATTCGGATTAGCTCTTTACTTGTAGGGACCTTCACAACTAATTATGAACAAACCCGTTGGATGTACTGGAACAAATGAACAATAGAGAATCCCTAACAGACTTTATTTTAAACGTTGTCAAGATTCCAAGAGATGATGCTGAAGAAATTACAGCATCCTTTCATCCAATTGAACTTAAGGAAAGGGAATTCTTGCTAAAGGAAAAGGTGGTAAGCGATGATTATCTCTATTTGGAAAGTGGATTAATGCGCATTTTTCTTTATGATTTGAACGGCGAAGAAATTACCATAGACTTTTTCACGGAGAACAACATAGTATTTGAAATTACTTCTTTCTTTAATCGTGTTCCTTCCGAAGCTTATATACAAGCTGTTACCCCCTGCACCGGATACAGAATTTCGTATGATGAGCTAAACGCGCATTTTCATAACAAACCGGCATTCAGAGATTTTGGCAGGGCCATTTTGGTAAAAGAGTTCATCGCTTCCCAGCGAAGGAATTATGGAATGATTAACCGGACCGCAAAAGAACGGTATCAGAATCTATTGGCCACAAAACCGCAGATTATTCAATATGCACCTCTTAAATACATCGCCTCATATTTGGGTGTTACAGATAGTACATTGAGCAGATTACGAAAAAAAGTGTAAATCAGTATTTCTTGCCTTTTGTCAAGTGATTCTAAATTTTATGGATTGAACTTTGCCATAAGTTTTAATTCAAATGGCAGAAATAACCATCTCAATCACACTAGTTTTTATTCTCACAACTATAGTCACATTATGGTTTTTTTATAAGGCTTCAAAGAGTAGAATTGTACTTGTTGGCATCTTAATCTGGATGATACTAGTAGGAGCTTTGGGATACTCAGGGTTCTACAGGGTTCAGGATGTTATCCCGCCACGATTTGTTTTTCTCTTAGCTCCTGGTATTCTTTTCTTGATTTTTCTTTTAACCTCCAAAAGAGTTAGGAACTTTAGCTATAATCAGGATTTAGGATGGTTAACGTTGTTACATACTGTAAGAATTCCTGTTGAAATTGTATTGTACTATATCTTTTTAGAAGGCTACGTTCCCGATTTAATGACCTTCGATGGCTATAACTATGATATTCTATCGGGTCTTTCCGCCCCAATTATCTACTATGGTGTCTTTGTAAAAAATTGGATTGGTAAAAAAGGCCTTTTGATATGGAATTTCGTTTGTTTGGGGTTATTGATAAATATTTTGACCATAGCTGTTTTAAGTGCAGAAACTCCTTTTCAGCAATTGGCTTTTGACCAACCCAACATTGGTGTGACCTATTTTCCTTTTGTTTGGTTGCCAGCGGTAATTGTTCCAATCGTGCTCTTTTCACAAATAGCGGCTATCTATACCTTGCTGCGGAAACAATAATAAAAGTAACCTCATCAAATATGGATAATAGTACCCGGCCTAGTACATATCAGGTTTCGGAAAGTTAAGCCAATACGTTACATTTGAAATAAAGGGTGTCAATGAAAACAATTACATGGAAACTACATCTAAAATCCAATACCCAAGACGTCTTTAATTTGCTTTCCACTTCTGAAGGAAGAAAGATATTTTGGACCGAGAGAGCAGATGAAGACAATGGTGTGATTAATTTTTTGTTCCCCAATGGGCAAACCTATAAGGGCAGGATATTGGAGATGATTCCAAATAAAAGATTTCACTTGGACTATTTTGACAGCATGGTCAAATTCCTTTTGAAACCTTCAGATGATGGTGGTACCGACTTAGTTTTAATCAATGAAAATGTTGATGAAAATGAATTTGCAGAGGTGAACGCAGGCTGGATATCCGTACTTATGAACCTAAAGGCCGTGACCGATTTCCAATGTGATTTAAGAAATCATGATTCAAAAAGAACTTGGGACCAGGGTTATGCAGAGAATTAGGTCCGAAATGGCTAACCTTAGAATTGCATAACTACTCTCCTTTAAAGATTTTAACTATGTCTGCAAAGTATGATAAAATTGGCATCGATTACAATCTAACACGTAAGGCGGACCCCTATTTGGCCCAACAAATACTTTCCCATTTGAAACCTGGTCATAATGGAAAATACTTAGATATTGGCTGCGGTACTGGGAATTACACCCACGAATTTCAAAAACAGGGTTTTGACTTTATTGGTATTGACCCTTCTCAAGTAATGCTGAACAAGGCAAAGTCCAAGAATAAAGAGGTTTCTTGGAAAATAGGTTCTGCAGAAAACACGGGACTCCCACAATCCAGCGTAGATGGGGTTATAGCTTCCTTGACACTGCATCATTGGAACTCCTTAGAATTGGGATTTTCGGAATTGTATAGAGTCATAAAACCTAAGGGGCGCATTGTCCTCTTTACATCGACTCCCAAGCAAATGCAGGGCTACTGGCTCAATCATTATTTTCCAAAAATGCTTTTAGATTCCATAAGACAAATGCCGAGCTTGGAACAAGTGAAAAAAGCGATGGCTGTTGGCGGGTTTGAGTTTTTGGAAACACACAAATATTCTATACAGCCTGATTTGCAAGACCAATTTTTATATTGCGGCAAGCAAAATCCAAAACTCTATTTTGATGAAAGAATTAGAGGCGGTATTTCTTCATTTTCCTCGTTAGCCAACCAAACCGAAGTAGAAATTGGATTAATGGAATTGAGAAAAGATATGGATAGCGGAAAGGTTGAAGAAATAATGACCTCTTACGAAAATGATTTAGGAGATTATTTATTCATCATCGGTAAGAAAGCTAGTAAATAACCTAAATAGCAGGTTGTGTCAAACAATTCTTTACCTTGAAAGACCGTCAAATGAAAATCATTGGCGCTAAAACCTAAAATCACTAAAAATGCTAAAGAGAATATTTAAATGGGTATTCAGAATTGTAATCCTATTGATTTTAGGAATTGTAATCTTTGGAACCATTAAACAAGCTATTTATGATTCCAATGTGGAAAGTGAATTTCAAGCTACAGGTGATTTTTCGAATATTGGAGAAAACAAAATCCACTACACCTATTTAAATAAAGGTGATTTTACTTTAATAATGATAGGAGGAATGGGAGAGTCCATGCATACTTGGTCCACGGTGGCTGATGACTTAAACCAACGCGGTCGTGTCTTTATGTATGATAGGTCTGGACTGGGTTTTAGTGCAGAAGGAATCTTGCCCAGGTCTGTTGATAATGTAGCCATCGAGTTACATACAGTAATAAAAAATGAAAATATACCTGGGCCTTATCTTTTAGTTGGTCACTCAGCAGGAGGATTTATAGCCAGATACTATGCAAAAAAATATCCAAAAGATGTTGTTGGGTTGTATCTCCTTGACCCTTACAATGGAGATGTAGGTGCAAATGATTTACCGGAAGAATGGCCATTATCATTCAAAATGATGAATTGGTCTTTCCGAAAAACCTCTTGGAGTGGAATCCCATTTTTTTTACTTCCGAACCCTCCACATCCAACTTATAAAACTTCGAAAGCCATAAAAACCTATGGTAATGAAGCGTATGCAGAAAAAATATCGTTGGAACAATTTAAAAAGTTAGATGGTGTAGGTAAAGAAATGCCGCTGTACTTACTAAGAGCCGATAATGGAAACGTGAAATACAACGATTTAAACCATAAGTGGCACAAACAGATTTTTGATACTTATTCAAATGATATCAATAAATTTCTTACCGTGAAAAGTGGACATCATATTCATCTTCAAAAGCCTGAGGTGTTTCTTAAGACATTGGATGAATTTCTTACCAAGTTAGAGATGTTATAAAGTCTTAGAAAAACGATTCTGCTGATTACCTTTTTACATCTTAGGTAAACTGTATTTAATACGTTTCAAACGTAGTAAATGGTGAAACAAATTATGGCCAGAATAGTTGTAGCATTGTAAAAAAATGCAACATTAGATTTTTAAATTAGTCTTCAGAAAAACAAAACCAGAATCAACAATGACATTACCAACATTTACTGCTAGAACTTATATGTTCATCCTCTCAATCCTATTCTTAAGCTGTAAATCGAATTCATCTGACACTGAATCTCAATCTAACAAAATACATACTGATAAAATAGACTCCTTACTGGTTGAATCTTATGATAAAGACCAATTTAACGGCAATGTTTTGGTGGTAAGGAATGATACTGTTCTTTATCAGAAATCTTTTGGCTATTTATCTGAAAAACGAAAGGTGGGGCTAGATGATAATTCTATTTTCAACATCGGCTCCATTGCGAAACAGTTTAATGGTGTTGCGATACTAATGCTACAAGAGCGCGGTTTGTTAAACATAAACGACCCCCTATCCAAATTCGAATTAGACCTGCCTGATTGGTCCAACAAAATATCCATTAAGCACTTATTGCACTACACAAGTGGCCTCACTCGCCTAGATCCCTTAACGCCAAGTAACGATAAAGAAGCTTGGGAGATTTTACGGAAAAGTGATTCCTTGCTTTTTGAACCCCAAACACGCTTTTTATATGATAACGCTAATGTTTTTTTACAAAGAAGAATCATTGAAAAGGTATCGGGTCTATCCTATGAAGATTTCATCATAGAGAATGTGGTGAAACCGTTAAACATGGAGTATTCTGTTCATGACCCAGGGATGACTCATCCAAACAGGACAAGCTGTTATGGCAGTGATAAAACTCCCTGTCCTGAACTGGAATTTATTAGCGGTTGGCTGTGGGTGACGACGAATGATTTTTATAAATGGGTTAAGGCCCTAAATGAAAATACACTCATATCACAAGAATCTTATAATGAGATATTAGGTAACCCCTATTTTAAAAATGAAAATACGTACCCCTATACTTATAAGGCAACTTCTCCTTTAGGAGAGTACTTTGAGGAATCTGAAGTACAACGGCACAACGGAATATCGTATAAATTCGAATCTATCCTGCTCAATGATTTAAAAAACAATATGACAATTATTGTTCTTTCCAATTATAGAGGTAAGGTTTGGAGCTTAGGGCATTCAATTCATAACATTTTATTAGATAAACCCTACAAATCGATTTATGAGGCCATAAGAGAGATGTCAATTCAAAATGTAGATTTAGGCATCAAAACGTATAAAGAGTTAAAAGAAAAACATCAGGACGTATATCAATTTGATAATCCGGGAGAATTGAACAAACTAGGGTACGAATTGCTACGAATGGATAAGAAGGAAGAAGCCATTAAAATGTTCGTATTGGCCACTTCGGAGTTTCCTGATAATGCCAATCTATTTGATAGTTTAGCGGAAGGGTATTTTAGTAACGAACAATACGATTCATCACTTCAGTACTATAAAAAGTCATTGGAGCTGAACCCAGAAAACACGAATGCCCAAAAAATGATTGAAAAGATAAACAGCATAACCAAAAAATAATTTATTGCACTAATGCGCATATAATCTAACCCAACCAAGAAATTATGAACTTAAATCAAATAACCGTTCCATCCTTGGATTTGACAAAATCAATTCCTTTTTATGAAACATTAGGACTTAAATTAATTGTAAAGTCCCTCCCCCACTATGCACGATTTGAGTGCCCCGATGGAAACTCGACCTTTTCCATTCATCAAACGGAAGAATTACCCAAAGGCGAAGGGATTTATGTGTATTTTGAATGTGAAGATCTAGATGAACACGTGGAGAAGCTAAAGCAAAATGGAATTCAGTTTGACCTTGAACCGACCGACCAACGTTGGCTGTGGCGAGAAGCAAGACTGAAAGATACCGATGGAAATCAACTGATATTGTTTTATGCGGGAGAAAACCGATTAAATCCACCTTGGCGAATTGGAAACTGAAAGGTGAACTGACCAAAACATAGCCCTATTCCCACAAAACCATATTCTCTGGTTAAAATACTTTCCGAACAATTCTGTAATTTAAGGGTCAATATTTCCCCCCTAACGCTTACGGTTCAGCAATGCATATCATAAAGTTCCCAGGACAACGAACGGTGAAACAAATCATAGTCTAGACGGTTATAAAGGAATTTGTTTGGTCGTATAAGAAGGTACCCCAGAAAGACAAGAACCTTAGCAAAACAACGAACACTATAGAGAAAGTATACGTGATATGGAAGAACATGCCACAAAACCATCACCTTGGAAGCGCTATCAAAAAATAGGATTTCGTTTTGCGTTACTATTTTTTACCCTATTCATTATTTTTGTGGACTGGTCGGTTAACCCTATTCTAACCCAACTCTATTATTATGGCCCCCTCTCCACCCTATTGGATACAATGATTTCATGGGTCGGTAAAGACCTATTGCACATCCAATATAGTATCATATCTCCCTATGATGGGGAACACAACGATAGAACTTATGTCTATTTACTTTATCTCATCATTGTGGTAGTGGCGGCTTTAGGAACCATTGTATGGAGTTTACTCGATAGAAAACGTCAAAATTATCAAGTGCTTTATTATTGGCTCACAACCATCATACGGTATTACTTGGCATTTACCATGTTTCTATTTGCACTTTATAAATTTTTTAAAGTTCAATTTCCTGATCTTGGATATTATACATTGACGGAACGTGTGGGAGACATGTCGCCTATGCACTTGGCTTGGGCTTTTTTTGGTTATTCCTATGAATACAATGTTTTTATGGGTATAGCGGAAGGAGCTGCAGTGCTGCTGTTTTTTCGCAGAACAACCACGCTTGGTGTACTCCTAATACTAATAGCAATCGCCAACGTAATCGCCGTAAACTATAGTTATGACGTACATGCAAAAATGTATCCTACAGCCTTGTTTATCATGGCACTTTTTCTATTTCTTCGCGATGCTGACGGTATTGCACGATTTTTCTTAACAGGCCAAGCTATTTCGCTTTCGGTCATTCCAGCACCTGTGTATAGAAAAAGATGGGTACGTATTTCAAAAACGGTACTGAAAACGGGTATAATAAGCTATTTTTTAGTTTTTTTAATTAAAGAGACTAGTAACTACAAGAAGAGTCATGAAGAAAGTTTACACGCTAAATCTGAATATT
Organism: Bacteroidota bacterium; assembly: GCA_039191905.1. GTDB lineage: Bacteria > Bacteroidota > Bacteroidia > Flavobacteriales > Flavobacteriaceae > Flagellimonas. Next base: position 71,662 of record JBCCXJ010000006.1, read on the forward strand.
CCGGGTTTTACGAAATTGAATCATTCGTTTTGAATAAAGATACCTTGTCGCTAAAGAATCCAATGCGTTGGCAGCAACTTATCATCGGAGATAAGATGCTGGAAGCAGTGCGATTTACGGGAGACAGTGTAGCCTTCATAAAAGCCCAAATCGATAAAAAAGAACTCTTACTTTATGGGAACCTAACGGATTTATCTGAAAAAACACAAGAGGTTTACAATGAATTGGGTATTGCGGATAGCATATACTACGGGATGGATTCCATATTGATTGCCCGAAAAAAAATTAGTAGGCTTTGTTTTAAAAAGTTGGATTCAACCACGCTAAAATTAGAGGGAATAATCAAAAACGACTCTGTTTTTATAACTGCTAAACGAAAACCTTTAGACGTAAATGAATTCAGGTTGATGAAAAGACGTTTCCATTGGATAAATGAATCAAGTTATTTTTATTAATAATTAATGCTTATGGCAATCTAAATGGATTTTCCATGGTAAATTGCCATATGTTCAGAATGATTTTTATGAAAAAAAGAACTGCACCATCGTTATTGATGCTTTGTATATGTAGTGGCCTCTGTATGTTTTGCAAACCTAAGGGAGAGGAAATAAATGTAGTCACTCCCGAACAACCTACGGCCTTACAAGTCGTGCACAAAGGGATTGAGACTTCAGGAAAAATGGAAAAATGGAAGAACATTGGCTCCTTGCAATACACCAAAAAGTCAAGATTACTTCTTGAAAATGGCGAGGTTGAATCTGATGTGACTCAACTTCACCACTATACATATCGACCCAATAAAAGTGTTCGAATCTCCTGGGCAGTGGATAAGGATAGTTTTTTAATTGTACATACGGATTCTACTTCTCAAAAGTTTAAAAATGATAGCCTTGTTGACCACGGTGCTAGTGTGAAGTCATCCGTGAACAGTGCAACTTACGTACTGGGAATGCCCTTTAAATTGTTGGATAAAGGTACCAACCTTGCCTATGATGGGTTAAAGTCTTTTAATACTAAAGACACAGTCCATACGGTCAACGTTACCTACGCCCCGGACCAACACAAAAACCATTCTACCCAAGATGAGTGGTGGTATCATTTTGACAAGAATACTGGAGCTTTTGTGGGCTCAATGGTATATCATGAACCTACCTATGCCCTTATCGAAAACTTATCCATGATTACAGAAAAAGGACTTACTTTCCCAGAGCATCGAAAAAGCTATCGATGTGATGCCGATGGCAACAAAGTCTTCCTCCGTGCAGAATTTTGGTACTCGGATTATTCAATTGAGTTTCTGACCGAATAAATAGACTTACTTCAAACCAGACGACTTCAAAGCATGGCTAAATACTCACGCTCAACAACCTGATGAAACATGAAAATTAAAAACATACTTGCCTATACTATTCTGATTTCAAGTACTCTTTTAAGCTGTAAACAAAAGGAAAAATCCGAAGTAAGCACAACGATAGACCAAGAAGTAAACTTCGAACTTGAAAAACAAGCTATTCTGGAACGCTTAAACAACGAAACCAAAGATGCTTTTCACAGAGACTATGAGGCTTGGACCAAGAACTGGGTGCATGACCCAAACATAACAAAGGTTTATGTAGATTTTGCCGAAAATACGTTTTCAGAATCCGTTGGTTGGGAAAAAATAAGTGAATTCGTCAAAACCTTTATCGAAGAACATCCGGAACCTGAACCAGTTCCTGAACTACTCAATGATATAAATGTAAGGTTATATGGAAATGGCGCTTGGGTCACTTACGAACAGCAAGACTCACTACGTGGCTTGAAGCGCGAGACTCGTCTTATGGAAAAAGTAAACGGCAAATGGAAAATAGCGGGAATGCAAACCACCATTTATGGATTTGAAACCAAAAATGATATCAAATAAAACCTGTTGCTCCCCTATTCTATTAAATGACCTTAGAACCTACTTCAAAAATCTATAACTTTCAATCAAACCAAGGGCTTTCAAAAATGAAAAAAAATTTATTTTTAGCGACAACACTATGTTTTCTGCTTCTTATTGGGTGTAACCAAAAAAAGGAGGTTGAGGAAAAAACCAAATCGAATGACAATCCAAAGATTTCAATTTTAGGGGTGTTTCATTTTGCTGGGACATCCGATTTTTCTTCGGTAGAATTTGAAAGTCTTGAGTCAGAGAAAAGGCAGAGCGAAATTAAAGATGTAGTTGAAAAGCTCAAACAATACAATCCTACCAAAATTATGCTTGAATTTCCATATGCAGATTCGGAGTACTTGGACAGTTTATACACCGAAACACTGAAAGGTAATCATATCTTGACTATTAACGAAATAGAGCAACTGGGGTTCAGATTAGCGCAAGAGTTGGGCCATAAGCAAGTGTATTCCATTGACTATCGTTTAGACTTACCTTTTGATGAACTACTAGGATTTGCGGAAAAGTATGATAAAAATAGGTTGGAGGAAATGATTGCTTATATCAAGGCACAAGACAAAAATGAATCCGATTTTTTATCAAAAAACTCGATACTGGATTACCTTATTTTCCGCAATTCCGATGAGGAAGATATGAGAAATAAAGACCAATACTTGAATAGGAGTGCAAAATTTGTAAATGATTCCAGCAACATTGGAGCAAAATTTGTATCCAAGTGGTGGGAGCGCAATATTTACATGATGACCCATGTTGACCGATTGGTTGAACCTAAAGATAGAGTTCTGGTTATCGTAGGTGCTGCCCATAGGGCTGTGCTCAAAGACCTCTATCAAGACCGAACGGATATCGAATATCTAGAGATACGAAACTATCTAAAGTAATCGAACAATTTCGAATGCAAACAATCTAGCACCTCATGGATAAAAGATGCTCCAGAAATCGAATAAAATTCAACATACATTGAAAAAACAAATTATAATTAGCCTGTTGGTTTTTACCGCAACTCTTGGGTGGGGTCAGGTGAATTCAATTGATCGTTTAAAACAGGATATTGAGCAAGTGCTTAAAGGGAAATCGGCTACTGTAGCGGTTTCAGTACAAGGAATGGAGGCCAAAGAAACCCTTTCTATAAATGGAAATCTGCACTTGCCCATGCAAAGTGTATTTAAATTTCATTTGGCTGCTGCGGTTTTACATCAAATTGACCAAGGAAAGTTTGGGATAAAAGACACTATCGCGATAACTCCTGAACTGATTTTAGACTATAAACACCTGTGGAGTCCCTTACGAAAAAAATACCCAAAAGGTGGGCCAGTTCAAATAGAGGAGTTGTTAACATATAATGTGGCCTGGAGTGATAATGTAGCTTGCGATGTATTGCTGGACCTAATTGGCGGTCCAACGGCTGTGCAAAACTATATACATGAGCTGGGAGTAAAAGACATTGCCATCATCGATAAAGAGATTGTATTGCAATCGGATTGGAGTAGACAATACCTTAATTGGTCAACCACCAATGCTTGTAATTCACTTTTACAAATCTTTTATGAAAACGAGGGAATATTGAGCGCTTCAAATCATGCATTTTTAATGTCTACCTTAAAAGAAACCTCAACAGGAAAGGGGAAAATTCGAGGACAACTTCCAAAGGATGCTGTTGTAGCTCATAAAACGGGTTCTTCTGGTAAAAACGAAGATGGCCTTACTGGTGCAACAAATGATATTGGAATTGTTTTTTTACCTGAAAATCGATACTTCTACATCAGTATCTTTGTTAGCAATTCAAGGGAGGATGAAGAGACCAATCAAAAAATGATGGCAGATATCGCCAAACTTGCGTGGGATTATTTTCAAATAAGAAAATGACAGATACTTGGCTACAACGTTGGAACCGCAGGTATAGTGAAAAGACCTTTACCTATGGCATTGAACCCAATGTTTATCTAAAGGAAAAACTAGATGGACTTACACCAGGAAAAATCCTTTTTGGTGCAGAAGGAGAAGGAAGAAACGCGGTATATGCTGCTAAAACGGGTTGGGATGTTTCTGCTTTTGATATTAGCATTGAGGGTAAAAACAAAGCCTTACAACTGGCAGCGGAAAACAAGGTCCATATCGATTATACCGTTGGACAGTTACCAAGTTTAGATTACCCAGATGAAGAATTTGATGTTCTTGCACTTATATATGCCCATTTTCCAGCTGGTATCAAATCAGACTATCATAAACGACTTGATAAAAAATTAAAAAGGGGTGGAATTGTAATAGTTGAGGCTTTTGGTAAAAACCATCTAGAATATCGGCATAAGAATCCAGGTGTTGGTGGGCCATCCGACACTGCCTCTCTGTTTTCCACCGATGAACTAAAGTCTGATTTTAAAAATTATGAGATACTAGAATTGGTCGAAAAAGAAATTGAACTGAACGAAGGATTATATTATAAAGGCAAGGGTTCCGTAGTTCGATTTTTGGGGCGAAAAAAGTGATTCTTCAATTACCGTAGATGTCACATTACCTCTAATACTTTTTTAAATAGCTTTGCTATAACTAATACGTTAGGATTTTTACATGGATAGCGAATATAGCGTTGGTAGCTTAATTTACGATGCAAGTGTTTATGATGGCATGAACACTCAGCTAGGAGATTTGGAATTTTATAAAAAGTGGATGCCCAAAGATAAGAATGCCAATATTCTAGAGCTCTGTTGCGGTACAGGTAGGCTTACAATCCCTCTAGTAAAGGAAGGGCATCACATTACGGGATTGGATTTTACACCATCCATGCTAGAACAAGCTAAAAAAAAAGCGGCTCAAGAAGGATTACAAATTCCCTTTGTTCAAGGCGATATGCGAACTTTTGTTTTCCAAGATAAATTTGATCTTGTTTTTATTCCTTTTAATTCCATTCATCATTTATATACCAATCAAGATATATTTAGGACATTCAGTTCTGTTAAAAAACATTTGAAGGAAGATGGTTTGTTCATATTTGATTGCTTTAATCCCAATATCCGATATGTGGTAGAAGCCGAAACAGAAGAAAAACAAATTGCAGAATATACAACCGAAGATGGAAGAGAGATTGTAATAAAGCAAACCATGAACTACGAGAGTGCCACACAAATCAACCGGATAGCATGGCACTATTTTATTAATGATTCATTTGATTCTACTCAAAACTTGGATATGCGTTTATTTTACCCCCAAGAGTTGAATTCTTATCTGGAACGGATGGATTTTACCATTTCCCATAAGTTTGGAAACTTTGAAGAAAAACCGTTTGATGACAGTTCTGAAAAACAGATTTTCATCTGTCAAAAAGCGACTTCTTTAACTAGAATGTGATTTAATCCTTGAGGCATTCTCACTGGAATTACTCTTTTTTATACATGATGGGAAAAATCAAATATCAGTTCATAACCAAAATGTGGAGACACAATGCACCCGGTGGATGGTATTTTGCCTCTGTACCTGAAAATCTATCCAAAGAAATACGCGAAAATTTGCAATGGCAAGAGGAAGGTTGGGGTAGAATGAAAGCTACCGCCAAGATAAACCAAGTACAATGGGACTCTGCCATTTGGTTTGATACGAACAATGAATGCTACATCCTTCCCATAAAAGCTGAGATTCGAAAGAAGACCCAATTAGAGCTCAGCCAAGAGTTTGAAATGGCTATTTGGGTATAAAAACCTTTTCCGTTTTAGAGAATTCCAGTAACACTTTCCCATTCTGTTCGTCCTATTCAAAAATCAAAAAATGACCCATCCCCATTTGCAAAAAATAGGCGGAATATCCTCAGTATTCCAAGCTTTGATTTACATAGCGGCATTCAGTATATATGGTGGCGTTTTAGTTTACCCAAGTACAGACGCTAACACCGTAGAACGGCTAAATTTCCTTTCTGATAATTACCTGACCCTATTCATATTGAACTTGGTGAGTTATGTGTTATTTGGGATTTTACTGGCCTTATTGGTTTTGGCAATTCACCATAGACTAAAGGAGCATGAACCGCTATTTTCTAAAATAGCCACAATTTTTGGTGCAATTTGGGTAGGATTGGTAATTGCCAGTGGAATGATAGCAAACATAGGTCTTACCAAAGTTATCGAAATGGGTATAGAAAACCCTGAGCGTGCTATGTGGGTATGGACCAGTATAAGCATTGTTACCGAAGGACTTGGTGGAGGAAATGAAATCGTAGGGGGACTTTGGGTCTTGCTATTGAGTATAATTGCCTGGAAACATCAACTCTTTCCAAAAATATTGACACTCATCGGAATCTTTGTGGGGATTGCTGGGGTACTTACTATTTATCCTTTGGATGTTTTTAAAGAGGTTTTTGGTTTAAGTCAAATTGTTTGGTTCATATGGATTGGACTCTACATTTTCCGTAACCCAAATACGAAAAACTAACTAAAGTTGGTTAGAAAATTTAACTGATTTATAAGACAAAACCTGATTTATGTTCATTAAGATTACGGTGCAAAAAATCACCAAAAAATAGAATGAACATGAAACTAGCTTTCCCTATTTGGACCTCCTGTATTTTTTCCTTTCTTGTTTCACTTTCGTTGCAAGGCCAAACGCAAGCAGACTCGCTGGCCATTACGCAAGTGGCATTAGATTATATTGAATCACAGCATAATGTGAATCCAGCGCAGTTTGAGCGCGCAGCACACCCCAGAATGGTTAAGCGAACCTTTTGGACCAATAAAAAAACAGGAAAAGAGTATTTAAGGGAAACCTTTACAGATGCCATGGTATTATTAGCCGAGACCTATAATGTAGATGGCGATGCATTTCCTGAAAATCCAAAAAAAGAGGTGATTATTCTGGATATTTTTGACAAAACCGCCTCCGTAAAACTGATAGCAGATGATTGGATTGACTACATGCACATTGTGAAATTGAATGGAAAATGGCAACTGGTCAACGTGCTATGGCAATTCAATGATTCCAATGACCATTAGTATAGCCCTATAAGATACCCTTATTGTCTAAACTAGGCTTTTATTGGTCCAGTGCGTATCTTTGCACAGTGGAAAAGGATAAAAAACTTATACTATTTGATGGCGTATGCAATCTCTGCAATGGGGCAATCCAGTTTGTTATTAAACGAGATAAAAAGGATACCTTCCGTTATGCCGCTTTGCAAAGTGAGATTGGCAAAAAGCTCATAGAAGAAAGAGGCATAGACACTTCAAAAGTTGATTCCATTATTCTTATTGAACCAGGTGTAGCTTACTTTACCAAATCAGATGCGGCACTACATATCGCTCAAGAATTTGGGGGCCTTTGGAAAGCTTTGGGCATTTTTACGTGGATTCCACGAATCATACGAGACGGTGTTTATGACTTTATCGCAAAAAACCGCTACAAGTGGTTTGGACGCGAAGATGCATGTATGATTCCAACCCCTGAGTTGCAAGCCAAGTTTTTGGGGTAAGCTTATTTTCTTCTTTTATAAAATGACCCCTTGGTGAGCTTTTCGTGATAACAATTAACGTTAATTAAGAGTTTTCAAAGGGTTTTTCCTACTATCTGGCACTGATTTTGTGGCTAAGTAATTATGTATTTTCCATGTTTTTAGCGTTTTGCACCCCACTATTCGCCTTCATGGAGCATCAAGTTCATAGTTTACTAACAAAAATCAGAAATTGAAGATGAAAAAGGTAATGCTACTCCTATTGATGTCACTATCATTAGTGGCTTTTGCCCAACAAGGCAATGTAAATGACATTTTATTCACCAAATCTGGTGAAATCATACAAGGTAAGGTTGTGAAAGTAACCAATTCTACCATTAGTTTTAGTTATCCTGGTGAATCCTTGGTGAACGAAATTAGTTCCGACCAACTTCAGAAAATTGTTTTTTCTAGTGGAAGAACCCAAAATTTTGCATCAACGAATTCAAGTACCTCTGCACCAGCCAACACACCCAATACAAATACAGCGGAAGAAGCTATAGCGACAACCACGATTCCCAAGGAAGAAATCTACCTTGGTCCAGACGAAAACAATACCCCTACTGGCGTCGGAAATAACCGTTTGTCCGTTACACCCATGACTTTTTTGGTCAATGGTAAGTATAGCAAGGAAATTTCAGGACAGGCCACAAAATTTGCCACTGATTACCTAGCTAGACAAAATCAATCTCTACCCATTGAAGTTCAGGATATGGGAGCTACCATAAAAAAATTAGTAGATGCAGGAATTGGTTTCCAGCAATTATCCCAGACTTCCGCGAGTCAATTGCAAAATGTTTTGGGCTCGGAATACTTGGTGTTGATCGAAATCAATCAAAACCATCAAAAAGCAGAAGCTAAAAAAGATTCTGGATTTTTCGATGTTCAAAAAGAACAAAAGGCAGAAGATTCCAGTATCCGATACGAAATTGAAGTGATTCTGTTTGGTACCGGAGGAGCAGAAACGTATTCCGCCAAGTTTTCAAGCGAGCAATCCTTCAAATCAGTGTTGGGCAGCAATACTTCCCAAAACGATTGGAAAACCGCCATGCAATACGTTTTAGACCAAATATTGACTTCAGGAAGTTTATAAAATATAAAGGGCGGTGTTCCCGTTATTGCTCACCGCCCTATTCTTTTACAAAAAGAAACTTTCTCAAGAAGTTTTTTCATTTACTTTAGGTTGTTCAAGATGAAATCCAAGGTTTTATTGGCATTCAGTTTTTGTTCAAATGAAAGGGTTTTATGTGTTATTGGCTGTGCCAAACCGCGACTAAGAAAATACTTGATGATATCCTCATCTTCAATGGCAACTTTACCCATAAGCAAATTATCCAAGCTCTCTTCCTTTTGGTACTTTTTATAGATTTTTCGTAAACCACTTAAATACAATCGGTCTTTGGTAAAGCCCCCTCCTCTATGGACCCGTAGGGTAATTCCAAACGCTTCATTCCGATTCAGCTTATATTGTCCATGAATTAAATCAAACGTATCAGCAAAAGTATATCCTTTGATTAAACTATCGGCCGCCAACACCCTGTAAGCTAGTTCTTTGAGTCTTTTTAGTGTTAATGCTCCACCCATATATTCACTGAACACAGCAAGTCCCTCTTGTGTTTCCACATTCTTGGGAAAGCCATTGGAAAAAATATGAAGAGGCTGTTGCAAGCCATTGTGTGTCGTGACCAAATGCAGTCCTATTTCATGATTCCCCAGGGTTAATAATTGATTCTTGCTAAACTTTACATTCTTCTTTATAAATAATGCTTGTTCCGAATTACTTACCATGGCTTCCGCCGCAATATGGTGGGAATATTTAACCTTCAACGGAAAACCGTAGGGTTTGGCAAATTCCTCAAAATAAGACCGAGCCTCCTCTGGGGTATATACCTTTTCCATATCAGCAGAAACCGGTTCATCCGCAAAATGGAGAATAAAACGCGCGTTTTGCACATCCCTTTCCGTAGGTGTACCATATACACGAAGCGAATTGTAATAAAAATGTTTTCCTCTACCAATAGTTTCAATACATTGAATCATATTGGCATAGAAATAAATAACATCTTGGTAAAACTTTCTGATGACCTCATCCTCAATACGTTCCAAGCGTTGGGAAAAAAAGAGTCGATGGAGCTTATAAGGGTTGAATTTAAGTTTAGGGTATTTAAAATTTGGTTCAGAATTGTACTTAGAGGCGAAAAATTGCTGTTTCTCCTTTTCTATGTTCAGGGGATTAACATAACTCAACAACTCAATCCGTCGCACCAAGCGATGAAGATTTGCATCGATTTCAAACACATTGGTATATTCCCTTTCCAATTCCTGTATCTCTTGGGTTCTTATCATGTGGATGCCACTTCAAATTCTTGCACCATTTGTGGTATTAAGGTCTTTAGTTGTTGCTCTACGGATTGCACTACTTCTGGATAAATTACTCCACTGAGCTCGTCACAATATACTTTAGAGATTTCGGTGGCCAAAACTAGGGTATTATTGAAATTTTTGGTGATATATTTTAAAAAATAACCATTTCCCTGAAAGGTATTATTGATTTTGGAGGTGTTTGCTATACCATTTGGCAATTGTATGGATCCTAATTTATCACTCCAACGTTCGGCAAGCTTCCCAAAACGTTTCCGGTCAATATTGCTCGTTCCCAAATTCCATACAGGTACTTCCCTATCCCATCGCTTCCAATTATAACTGTGCATATCAAATACAATAACCTTCTGAAAGTTGGATTCAAGCTTTTGACACAGGGTATGGGCCACTTTGTAAAAGTTCGCATGCTTTTGTAAGCTTAAATTCTTCTCGTTCTCGGCTAAGGGTTGTTTCCATAATTGTTTGCCCCAAGCATCTTCATAAACAGCTCGTTCCGGTTCTCGATTCAAATCATACTCAAATCGGCTGTCCCTACCCGCCAAAACAATGGGAAACGATTGTACCATTTGCCTAGTACAAGGATCTTCCTCATACCAACGTTCGTACTCCGTATGTTTGCAATTGCTCCAAAGTGATGGTCGAAATTGATGCCCATCGTGAACCGCACCACATACAAATGGAACGTATTCTTCAATTTTTATGGTGAAGGAATAGTCTGAGGAAACCGCTTCAAAACATTGTCCTGCGTTAATTCGTTCTATGATTTCTTCAACGGAGAGTCTATGCATTTTCAACTTCACTGCGTAATCTTGAGCGCCTATCAAAAGCTTGCAATTTGTCGACAACTTTACTTTCAATAAAGTCAATAACCTTACATTGGATTTTAGTTTTATAGACCTTGTTCATATAGGTAATACCGCCTGGCGACATTACATTGACTTCCACTAATTTACCCCCAATTACATCAATACCTACGAAAAACAGTCCGTCATTCACCAATTTGGGGCCAATTTGCTTACAAAGTGCTTTTTCCTGTTTGGTTAAGCTATGCTTGGCTATGGAACCACCTGCAGAGACATTTGAACGGTGATCATCACTTCCCGGAATTCTTCGCATAGCACCTATCGGTTCACCATTCAAAAGTAGTATCCGTATATCTCCTTGGTCCGCCCCTTCAATATATTCCTGAAGGATAACATAATTTGATGTGCCATCGGAATTGGTCACATAGAAGTCCAAAAGGGATTTTATATTGGACATCGCTGATTTTTCAATCAAAATCACCCCAGAGCCACCAAAACCATTCAAAGGTTTTAATATCATTTTATCAGCAGTAGATTCCCTTATTTGTTGCACTAAATACCTTTTGTTCTTGGATACATGAGTCGCTGGGATAATATTACTGTGACTATCTCCAAAGGCTGCAGTATAGAGCTTATTATTTGCCTCACGAAGTCCTTGCAAAGAGTTTACGATAAACACATCATCCTTTACAGAATCCAAAAAATTGAGCATTAAAGGGTCTAAAGGTGGGTTTGCTCGCATAAAAATGACATCAAAACCAGCTAATGGGAGCATTTCTTCTCGTAGCTGAGCCTGCTTGTAAAACGTTTTTAAACTGCTAGAAACCTTTTCCATACGATTGATTACTGTGCAGAAGGCACTAGTAACGCTATTTCGGATGGTCAAGTTTGCTGGTGTACAAAGCGCTACTCCATGATTGCGCTTGACACATTCATGGATTAAAGCTAAACTGGTATCATTCTCTGGTTGGATTTCATCCCAAGAATACATTAAAAAGCAAATGTTCATGGTCTTGTTCGGTTTATTGATAGCCTTAATTTACACTATGTAAACCAACTACGCAACGTAGAGCGAAATATTTCTGATTACTTCACCTCTTCATAATGATCGTCCCACTCCTTTACATGAGGTTCGCCAAGCTTATCCACAGATTTGGCCACCATCATAGAGACGGTAGCATCCCCTGTAATGTTTACAACAGTACGGAACATATCCAATGGACGATCTACCGCAAAAATCAGTGCCAGACCGATTGCTAACTTATCTGCTGGGAAACCTACGGATTCCAAAACGATAACCAACATCACCATACCCGCTCCTGGTACCGCGGCGGTACCTATGGATGCCAAAAGCGCCGTTAGGATAATAGTAAGCTGCCCTGAAAGTGGTAAATCAAAGGCCAAGGCCTGAGCTATAAAAACAGCTGCCACACCTTGATATAAGCTGGTTCCATCCATATTAATAGTAGCTCCTACGGGCAAAACAAAACTAGATACCTCCTTGTCCACACCAATATGTTCTTCAACCCGTTCCATGGTTACGGGTAAAGTGGCAGCACTTGAACTGGTTGAAAAGGCCAAAAGCTGGGCGGGGCTAATTTGTTTTAAAAACCACAATGGGTTTTTCTTTGTAAAAACAGTAACTAAAATAGAATAGAAGACAATCATTAAAACCAAACCTAGTACTACTACGCCCGCATATTTTAACAAGGCAAGCAACAGTTCTTTATCCCCAGCAGAAACTACAACGCTTGCCAGCAGAGAGAAAACAGCATAAGGTGCAATAAGCATTATTAAGTCCACCATTTTCAGGACTACCTCATTCAAGGAATCAAAGAACTTTTTTAGGGGTTTCGCTCTTTCCTCACCAACCAACAGCATCGATATCCCCAAAAAGATGGTAAAAAAGATGACTTGTAACATTAATCGATTGTTGCTCATGGCGGCTATGGCGTTATCAGGTACCATTTCCTCCAAAAACGCCAAAGGCCCCTTGTTTTGCTGCTTTGAAGCATTATCCTGAATTTTTTGGACATCTTCACCTGTAGCGTAAGTCTGGGTTAATTTATTGATAGTATCGTCCGAAATACCATCGCCAGGTTGAATCAGGTTTACCAATAGCAACCCTAAAACAATAGCCACTACTGTAGTGCACATGTAAATTCCAATGGTGCGCAAACCAATATTTCTGAATTTGGATATGTCTTGTAAATCCGAAATTCCCTTAATCAATGAAGCCAATATCAAAGGGATTGCAATAAGCTTGAGTAATTTGACAAAAATGGTTCCAAAGGGTTTTACCCAATCAGATACAAAACCCGGACCCCATGAAAATCCAGTCATGATAAATCCAAATATAATTCCCAAAACCATCCCTATAAGGATTTGCCAATGGAGCTCTAGTTTACGCATACCTAAAATTTTGCGTAGAAAGATAGTATTTTAGAATAGAAATGGCGAAGGGTGGCTACATTTTGTTATTTCTTGCCAACAACCAAAAGTCTGCCAAAACTAAAGCTGACATCGCTTCCACTATAGGTACTGCCCTTGGTACCACACAAGGGTCATGTCGCCCTTTACCTTGGGTAGTCACTTTATCCCCTTCTTTGTTAATCGTTTCATACGATTGAAGAACAGTAGCTACGGGTTTAAAGGCTACTTTAAAATAAATATCCATTCCATTACTGATTCCGCCTTGTACCCCACCGCTTCGGTTCGTCGTGGTAGTACCGTCTTGATTATAGGCATCGTTGTGCTCACTGCCTTTCATGAGAACACCAGAAAAACCACTACCATATTCAAAACCTTTCACTGCATTAATGGAAAGCATAGCTGCACCCAGGCGAGCGTGAAGTTTATCAAAAACAGGTTCTCCCAGACCAATCGGTACATTTTGAACAACACAGGTTATAACTCCTCCAATGGTATCCCCTTGTTTTTTTATCTGCTTGATATATTCCTCCATTTTTGCCGCAGCCCGAGGGTCCGGACAGCGAACGGGATTGGATTCAATTTTAGAAAAGTCAAGTTCTTGATAGGGAACTGTCAATTCAATTTCTCCCACTTGTGATACAAAAGCATTGAATTTAACGTCTGGCAAAAGCTGTTTTGCTATAGCGCCCGCAACAACCCGACTTGCTGTTTCTCGGGCAGAGCTTCGACCTCCTCCCCTATAATCACGGAAACCATACTTTTGATCATACACATAATCTGCATGTGAAGGGCGATAAGAATCCTTAATATGAGAGTAATCTTTTGATTTCTGATTTGTGTTGTGAATGGCAAAACCAATGGGTGTTCCCGTCGTCTTACCTTCAAAAACACCCGAATAGATTTCAACAGTATCAGGTTCTTTTCGTTGTGTAACAATTGCGGATTGGCCAGGTTTTCTGCGATTTAAATCCTCCTGAATCTTTTCAATATCCAATTCCAGCCCAGCTGGGCAACCATCAATAACTCCACCCATCGCCTTTCCATGTGACTCCCCAAAGGTGGTGACCTTAAATAATTCGCCAAAACTGTTTCCCGCCATACCAAAAAAGTAAAACCCAAATTTAGGTTTTAGCATTCGTTAAAAAAAACCAGCTCGGCAGTTAATCTTTAAATAACATTAAGGCTTGCTTGTTGATAGTTTATTAACCGTTTACTTAGAAATTGTTGAAACGAATTTGATTTTCAGTTTATTCCTACGTCCTTATTTTGCATTTAAATCTTACACGATTGAAAAAAAGGAAGATAGAACTGGCTGTGATTTCCGATGTGCATTTGGGAACTTACGGTTGCCATGCCGATGAACTTATTGCATACTTAAACAGTATACAACCCAAAAAGCTGATTTTGAATGGAGATATTATTGATATTTGGCAATTCAAAAAACGATTTTTTCCAACTTCACATCTTAAGGTTTTAAAGAAGGTTATAGGAATGGCTTCTAGGGGTACAGAAGTCCACTATATAACTGGAAATCATGATGAAATGCTTCGTAAGTTCAGTGATACTTCAATGGGTAATTTTAAGATTTCCAATAAGTTGGTGCTTGATTTGGATGGAAAAAAAGCATGGATTTTCCACGGAGACGTGTTTGATGTATCGATACAAAATGCCAAATGGTTGGCAAAGCTAGGGGGATATGGTTATGACTTGCTCATTCTTATCAATAGCTTCGTGAATTGGTGTCTTTTAAAAATGGGACGTGAGAAGTATTCGTTGTCCAAACGCATTAAAAACAGCGTAAAAAGTGCAGTGAAGTATATCAATAACTTTGAGACCGTGGCGGCGGAATTGGCTATTGAAAATGACTACGATTATGTAATTTGTGGACATATTCATCAACCCAAAAAAGAACGATTCGAAAACAAAAATGGCAGTACCCTTTACTTGAATTCTGGGGATTGGGTAGAGAATTTGACCGCATTGGAATACTCGTTCAAAAGATGGCGTATTTATCATTATAATCACGACAAATTATCTCCATTTTTTGTGGATGACGACTTGAAAGAAATGGACATAAATGAACTTATCGCCTCTATTACCGATGAAAATGAGCCAAAAAAACCGGAAATAGAAAAAAAGGATTAGAATCAGTGGAGAAATGCTTTCCAAAAAACCGTTGGAGGATACAAGACCCTGCACCCATAGTTTTATATTCCATATTTGGTTTAAACACCTATTGCCAAAACTTTTTCTTGCTTGTTTGCCCTATTCCTGGATTGAACCTATTCGTAGGGTCCAATTGTTTGTAAAAGTCCTGCAAAATGGGTTTTGCATAATACTCATGTCCCACATTGTGCTCTGCAGGGTACTCAGCTCCCCTTGCATCAAATGTTTGTAACAATTTGTCCTTCAACGCTTTTGCATCCACCCCTTTTTTAACTATATAATTTTGATGGAATACATGACAAAACAAATGGCCATAGTGCAGTTTAATTTCAAATAAGTCGTCAATTTCAGGAGGTAGCTTTTCAAACCAATCTTTTTCATTACGCGGAAAAGCTACATCTATGGACATCATAGGCCCCACCTCTTTTTGATGAATGGCGTGATAGCGACCAATGGCACTTCCCGCTACAAATCGATGTAATAGTGCACGCTCCCCTTCTTTGTCAGTACACTCAAAAAAATCACCTTCATGCTTGGTGAAAAATTCGGTAAAATATGCTCTGGTTTCGTCAATCGCATCATCAGCCGTTTCAATTACCCAATGATGTTCATATAAGTCACGGTACTCTTCCATACGACGCGGTAGATGATTGGGCCAAAGACCGCTTAAAAACTGCATCAACCTATCCGAAAATTTATCGGGAAGAAATTTAAATCTACCTGCCAACAAATCAACCTTCCGCTTAAGCGCAAATAAATTGGGAATAAAATCGGTTCCCAATTTATGGATGACGATAAAGTTATCCTTGCTGTATTTTTTTGTCGCGTCATAGCAGGCACGATGCAGATAATCTCCTGTGGTCGGCAAATTTTTAAATTTTGATAGAATATCGCGGCGAAGCTGCCATAACACATCAGGGTCATTTGTGCCCACATAAAACACCTTGCTACGTTTTGCTGCTGGATAGGTATCTACCCGTACCGCAAAAACAGCAACTTTACCAGCAGAACCTGAAGCACCATACAAACGTCTTTCGTCCGCATTAAAACGTGCAGGGGTATCTTCATGTATACCCCTTACTCGTTCTTCGTATTCATTGTCGGATGCCAACTTATCCGGAAACTGTATTTGCTCCTCAGTATAGTTACCGTTCTGTAAATTGGTCAATATTTCTTCGGGAGTTTCTCCAAGATAAATACCCAAATCGTTGACCAATGTAAGTTCTCCTTTTTCATTTAACTGAGCATACAGCGACAATTCCGTGTAGGCAGGTCCTCTTTTAATTAATGACCCACCGGAATTATTACAAATACCTCCAACAATGGAAGCACCAATAGAAGTGGAACCAATAACAGAGTGGGGTTCTCTTCCATAGGAAGCCAATTTGTTTTCCAAACCAAATAGGGTGCTCCCCGCCAAACCAATGATTTGATTTCCTTTATCAATTATCTGAATATCATCAATACGCATGGTATTCACTATTATAATCGGACGGTCATAATTGGCTCCTTGAGGTGTAGAACCACCCGTCAAACCGGTATTTGCCGCCTGCATAAGGACAATGAAATCTCTTTCGACACAAATCTGAAGTATTTTCCAAATCTCAAGCAATGACCCAGGTTTAGCTACTAGAAATGCTTCTCCAGCGCCATATCGGTATCCTTTGGAATACGAATGTTTTTTAGATTCCTCAACAAGAATGTATCGGTCCCCGGTAATTGCCTTGAAATCATTTATCAGTTTACTCCTCTCTTCTATATGTTCCATTGGTGCTCGCATAATATGTAAAGCCTGTACGTTTTAAGAAAACGAATTTAAACACTTCGTTAGCTAGATGCTCACAAATCAAAGCAAAGATTTTCCAAAACACTTTTCCTTTTAAAATCCATTGAGCCACATCCAACTGACTTTGAATCCTGACTGACTTAATAAAGATTTATGCAATCTGGAACAATTTTTGGTCCCGCTAATGAGTTGTATTGCTGATAGCCGTACAAAACTATCTTAATTTTTACACTAAACGAGAAACTTATGAAGATTACCACATTATTTACTGGACTTTTTTTATTCCTAACGATTGGTCTACATGCACAAAGTATTTCGGAGCATGCCATAGGCTTACGCTTGGGTGACAGTGATGGCTTTGGGGCAGAAATATCCTACCAAAAATCCATTGGAAGATACAATCGAGCAGAACTCAATCTCGGTTGGCGGGATAGTCGCGAATTTGATGCTTTCAAATTAACAGGGGTTTACCAATGGGTGCATCAATTGGATGGAAATTTCAACTGGTATTATGGTGTTGGTGGAGGACTGGGAAGTGTAGATTTTGAACCAGTCCCCGATGGTGAAGACAATGATGGTCTTTTCGTTTTTGCAGCTGGTAACCTAGGGGTGGAGTACGATTTTGACATTCCCTTGTTGTTATCCCTAGACTTTAGGCCCGAAATAGGTCTGTTGGGATATGATGGGTTTGATAACAGTTTTGATTTTGATATCGCTCTAGGAATTCGATATCAATTTTAGAAGAAGCAATTTGTAAGGTGTTTTTAAATGCCACAACTTATGAATACCTTAGCACCTTAAACTTGTATCAATGAGAAAATTTGCTCCCCTTATTCTGATTTTAGCATTTCTAGCCGCTTGTAATTCCAAACCTGAAGGCTTCGTCATTAATGCCAAAGTCAGTGGGGATTTGGAAAACGGAACCAAAGTTTTCCTTAAAACAACTGATTCCTTGAACCAGCTTCAAGATATCGATACTACCACAGTTGAAAACGGCGTTTTTAACTTTACGGGAACGCAAGAAAATCCAAAGCTGCACTACATCTTTTTGGAATCCAATAGAGGAAACATCCCCTTGTTTCTCGAAAACGGAGACATTGACATAAAATTTCAGAAGGACAGTCTGAATTATGCCAAATTAAAGGGAACTCCTCAAAATGAACTTTTTATGAAGTTTTTGGACGAATCTAGGAAAATGGCAGAGCGTGCCCGTTCCATGCAGCGTGATATGAATGAAGCTGCAAGAGCTCAAGACACAGCTACGGTTACTGCACTTAGAGAAGAATATATTGAGCTTCAAGATGATGTAAAAAACTTTAATGTTGATTTTGCCAAGGAAAATCCGGATGCCTTAATTTCCGCTCTAATATTGGGCAACCTTCTCCTTAACAAAGGCCTCCCCAGTGAGGAAATTCAGCAAATGTATGAAGCGCTTGCACCTAGCATCAAAGATTCTGGACCAGGCAAGAACTTAAAGAAACAGCTGGATATATTAAAAAACACAGATATTGGAAGCATTGCTCCTGAATTTAGTGCTCCTACACCTGATGGTAATTTGCTTGCACTTAGCGATGTAAAAGGTAAAGTTACGCTGGTAGATTTTTGGGCTGCTTGGTGTCGTCCATGTAGAGCAGAAAATCCGAATATCGTTTCAGTCTATAATAAATACCATGACAAAGGCCTAAATATTGTAGGGGTATCATTGGATGCTCGCGCGGAAGATTGGAACAAGGCAATTGAAGCAGATGGATTGGAATGGAACCATATTTCCAATCTGAAGCGTTTCCAGGACCCCATAGCCCAGTTGTACAACATCAATGCTATTCCAGCGGCATTTTTATTGGATGAGAATGGCGTTATTGTTGCAAAAAATCTACGTGGACCTGCTTTAGAGCAAAAAGTGGCAGAACTACTTAACTAAAAAACACAGATTCGTGATTACCATAAAATCCAGGAGTTATACCTGGATTTTTTTGTTTTTAAATCTTTCCTGTTTTTTCCAAAACAAAAAGAATTACAATAGGAATTGCAAGTAAGATAACTATAAAGGTTTCCGTTATAAACAACTCTGGTTTAAATAAAAGCGTTACAGCATACCCCGCAATAGCTCCACCAAAATGAGCACTATGTCCAATATTGCTCAATCTGCTTTTCATACCATAAATGGAATACAACAAATAGGCAATTCCCAGAACATAGGCTGGTAAAGGAATTGGAATGAACATAATACCCAACTGCATGTTTGGATTCAAAAGAATAGCAGCGTACAAAACTCCCGTTACTGCGCCACTAGCTCCAACCGCACTGTAATACGGTTCATCTTTATGAAAGAATAGAGCGAGCAGACTTCCTCCAACCAAACTCGCAAAATAGATAATCAAAAACTTAAATGCCCCAAACCAACCGATCACGGTATTCGCAAAAAAATAGAGGGTGAACATGTTAAAGAATAAATGGGAAATATCCACATGCAGAAAACCTGAAGTAACGGTTCTTTCTCGCTGCCCCGCTCTTACACCGCCTATACTGAACTTATAGCGTTCAAAAAAACCAGTATCATTGAAACCCCGAAGCGATACCAAAACATTGGCGGCAATAATGGCAATAGTAGCCATGTGCAAATTATACATAGCATAAGGTTTGGGTTCAAATATAGCTATATTTGCCCATAAGAAAAGTACATGCAATTTTTAGTATATATTTTAGCTTATCCCCTACTATGGCTTGTTTCCAGACTACCATTTCGATTACTATATATACTATCCGATGGGGTTTTCTTTCTTTTGTATTATGTTATTGGTTATCGCAAAAAGGTGGTACGTCATAATCTTTCCTTAGTATTTCCAGAAAAAGATGGCAGAGAACGAATTAACATAGAAAAAAAGTTCTACGCCCATATGTGTGATATGTTTTTAGAGATGATAAAGACAATGGGCATTTCCAACAAGCAACTTCAAGAAAGATTCACATTTTCCAAATTAGAAGTTCTTCATCAGCTTGAAGAAAAAAATAAAAGTGTTATGCTCATGTTTCCGCATTACGCCAGTTGGGAATGGGTGATTGCTTTGGATGCGCATATTAAGTCTAAAGGGTATGCCATTTATCAAAAAATTGGTAACAAACATTTTGATAAGTTGGTTCGTGATATTCGACAGAAATATGGAACAACCCTTATCACGACGGTCGAAACTAGAGATATTGTCTCCACAAACAAAAGAAAAAAACAGTTGAGTATGTACGGGATTTTGAGTGATCAATCACCAATGGTTAGAAAGGCGCAATTATGGACTCCCTTTATGAGTATTACCGTTCCGGCGCATACGGGTGCTGAACAACTATGTCAAAAATTGGATTTGCCAGCAGTATATCTAAAGGTTTCTAAACTTTCTCGAGGGCACTATCATGGTACGTTTGAATTGTTGTCAGAAAACCCCAAAGAACTGAAGCCATTTGAATTGACCAAAGCATTTTTGAGAAAAGTCGAGCACTCCATCAAGGAAGA
This sequence comes from Bacteroidota bacterium, assembly GCA_039191905.1. Lineage (GTDB taxonomy): Bacteria > Bacteroidota > Bacteroidia > Flavobacteriales > Flavobacteriaceae > Flagellimonas. Next base: position 92,137 of record JBCCXJ010000006.1, read on the forward strand.
GCCAGCCTATTACTTTTGGACGCACAAGCGATGGAAACACAAAGATAAAGCGCCTGAATACGCCAAGCATGAGACGCAAGCCTAGACGTTTTAAAAAAATTTTGAAGAAAAGATATATTCTCCTAGTTCTTACACTTGGTTATTTGTTATTTGCTAATTCCTGTATGACCATGCGTACTTCCACAAAAAAAACGGCTACCTTTTTTAAGGAAAAAAATGTCGAGTACATTTCGAATACCGTTGAAATTGATGGAAAGAGAATCCACTACATACAAACGGGCAAATCCGACGCTCCAACCTTGGTTTTTATTCACGGTTCCCCAGGAAGTTGGGATGCCTACAAAGGCTATTTAGTGGATTCTACTTTGATGTCCAAGTTCCGTATCATTGCGCCAGACCGTCCCGGATTTGGAAAAAGTAACTTTAGAAGAAGTGCTTCTTTGGCAGAACAATCAACTCTGCTCAATCAGGTATTTCAAAAAATGGACAATGGCAAGCCAATTACCCTTATTGGACATTCGTATGGTGGGCCCTTAATTGTGAAAATGGCTTTGGATGCTGCTATATACGATAATCTAATTATTTTGGCCGGGGCGTTGGACCCCAAAGCGGAAAAACCTGAGAAATGGCGTATTCCTTTACGATGGATACCTTTAAAATATTTGGTACCTGGGGCGCTTAAACCTTCAAACGATGAACTTTGGCTTTTAAAAGACGAATTAAAAGAATTGGAATTTAACTTAACTCAACTCAAAGCCAAAACATTGATTATACATGGAAAAAAAGACAAATTAGTTCCATATAGCAATGTCCCTTTTATGGAAGAAAACTTTAGCAACGTGGATAGTTTGAAAGTAATTACCCTGGAGAACGAAAACCACTTTATCGTTTGGACCCAAGAGGATTTAATAAAGAAATCTATCTTGGATTGGGTATCTGAAAACTAGTTTTTTTTAAATCTTACGTAAGGTAATATGTTCTTCCAACGACGAAGGAGAAAAATATTGCTATGAAAAGAAAATTTCTGCTACTCAGTATTGTTTTTTTCGGGATAATTCTCAGCATAAATGCCCAAAATCTTAATCGTATTCCATATGATGCCAATCTTAAAAGCTTGGCAAACGGTTGGTACAAATTTCAGATTGAAGGTGCCACATTTGATGTGGAGTTAGCCAATGGCAGATACGTAAAGGGTAATATCAAGTGGTTTGACGGTTCTGAGTACTCCGGAAGTCTTTCTGGACCTAACATTCATGGCAGGGGCACGTATAAATGGCCTGATGGAAGTAGATATGAAGGTGCTTTTAAAGGTCACCAAAGACATGGGAAGGGTTCTTTTATTGGAGCAGACGGTACGAAATGGAGTGGAAAATGGAAAGCTGATGAGAAAAATGGAAAGGGTACGGTTTTTAATGCGGAGGGAGCTGTTATCCAAGAAGGTGTTTGGTCTTCCGACGAGCTAGTGGCGGACAAACGGTAATTTTTTACCATTCATTATATATTCAAGGCCCAAGCATGTGCTCGGGCTTTCTCTTTGCACCATACTAAATTCCAGCCACTTTTTTAATTTCCTCAATAAAACGGTCTGCTAAACCATCGGCTTCCGCTTGTGATTTGGCTTCGGTATAAATTCGAATTATAGGTTCGGTATTCGATTTTCTTAAGTGCACCCAATTTTCAGGAAAATCAATTTTCACCCCATCAATTGTCGAGATATTTTCGCTTTTATATTTATTGTGCATTGTCTCCAGCAATGCATCTACGTCCAGTTCAGGAGTTAGTTGTATTTTCTTTTTACTCATAAAGTAACTAGGATAACCTGCGCGCAATTCTGCAACTGTTCCTCCTTTTTCGGCCATTAACATCAAAAACAAAGCCGTTCCTACTAACGCATCCCTACCATAATGACTTGCGGGATAAATAATTCCTCCGTTTCCTTCTCCTCCAATTATGGCATGGTTAGCCTTCATCTTTGTAACTACGTTTACTTCTCCAACCGCTGCAGCCTCATAGGTTCCGCCATGTTTTTCTGTTATATCGCTTAGGGCCCTCGAAGAAGAAAGATTAGAAACGGTGTTACCTTTTGTTTTACTCAGCACATAATCTGCGCAAGCTACCAGAGTATACTCTTCACCAAACATTTCTCCGTCATTGCTTATGAATGCTAAACGGTCCACGTCTGGGTCAACAACAATACCAAAATCAGCTTGCTCCTTAGTCACCAGCTTACATATATCTTGAAGATGTTCCTTTAAGGGCTCTGGGTTATGCGGAAAATGTCCTGTAGGTTCACAATAGAGTTTTATAGTTTCCACACCAAGAGCGTCAAGGAGCTTTGGGATGGCAATTCCACCTGTTGAATTCACACCATCTACGACTACTTTAAACCCTGCTTTTTTTATAACATCAGCATCCACTAAGTCCAACTTTAACACTTCATCGATATGAATATCAATGTAGGAATCGTTCGTGGAAATGGTACCTAAATCATCAACCTCAGAAAATTCAAAGGCTTCATTGTCTGCAATTTCCAATATTTTCTTCCCTTGTTCTCCATCCAAAAATTCTCCACGTTCATTCAATAATTTGAGCGCATTCCATTGTTTTGGATTATGACTTGCAGTAAGAATGATACCGCCATCCGCCTTTTCCAAGGGTACGGCAATTTCTACAGTTGGCGTAGTAGACAATCCTAGGTCTATTACATCAATACCCAATCCAATGATTGTGGATACCACCAAGTTCTCAATCATTTCTCCAGAAAGGCGGGCATCTCTACCAATTACAATTTTTAAATCTTCCTTATTGGAATACCCCTTTAACCAAGTGCCATAAGCAGCTGCGAACTTAACCGCGTCAATGGGAGTGAGATTATCTCCTGTATTACCTCCTATAGTCCCTCTAATTCCTGAAATAGATTTAATCAACGTCATCTTTCGAAAAATTTTTTGCAAATATATAGGGATAGCTGATATTCTATGTTTTGTCTTTGTAAATTCAACCCAATAAAATTGGAAAAAATGAAAATAGCCGCAACCCTTTTGTTTCTATTTCTCCTTTCGACAAATATTCACGCTCAAAAGCAAACCTCGGAAGTCAATAGACCGTATGAAGATTTCAGTTTAGCCTACAGCACACTGGATGCCGAAGTTTTGACAAAAACGTATACAGCCAATGCCGTGTTATTGAATTTATATGATAATCGACAACCAAACTCAATAATAGGTGTAGAGGACATTAAACGCTATTTTGCAGATTTCTTTAAAAGACTCAAAGAAAGTAACCAGTCGTTAACTTTAACATTTAAAATAATAGACCGAACTATAAAGGACAGTGTAGTTTACGACAATGGATACTATAAATTGGTCAGTTCTGGACCAGACGTTCCAGAGCGAATCAGTCATGGCAAATTATCCACGGTTTTAGTTAGAGATGAAGGTCGATGGAAGTTTATGGTTGATTCCAATAGCAATACGGACCAAAAAGAATACGAAAGCGCAAACGCAGGTTCCATGCCCCAGCCCAAATAGAATGAACTTTCTAGCCCATATTTATCTTTCTTTTGATGACCCCGAAATAACCTTGGGCAATTTTTTTGCAGACCATATTAAGGGAAACAAGTTCAAACACTTTCCAGATAGAATACAAAAGGGGATTTTGTTGCATAGAGAAATTGATACTTTTACGGATTCTCATCCTATTGCCAAGCAAAGTAGCAGACGTTTGCATAAAAATTATAGCCATTACAGCCGTGTGATTGTTGATATTTTTTATGATCACTTTCTTGCAAAAAATTGGTCAGATTACTCTGCTGTGCCTCTTGAACATTATGTCTCAGACTTTTATGATTTACTTCAAGAAAATTTTGAAGTACTTCCTTTAGGGACACAACGTATGATGCCTTACATGATAGCGGATAACTGGTTATACAATTATGCGAACCTCGAAGGAATTACCAATGTCCTTAACGGGATGAATCGAAGAACGCAGAACCGTTCCAAAATGAATTTTGCCATTGTTGATTTACAAGAAAACTATGAAGCCTTTGAACATGAGTTCATCGATTTCTTTAAAGAATTAATTACCTTTTCCCGATTAAAATTTGAATACCTATGAGAAAAACACTACTCCTCCTTTTTGTCCTAACCGTTTGTTATCAATGTAAAAAGCAGGCTGCGGCTCCCACAGGATTGGTAACCCAAAAGGCCATGGTGGTATCCGCCCGGGTGGAAGCATCGCGAATAGGTTCTGAGATTATGGAAAAAGGGGGTAATGCCTTTGATGCCATGGTGGCAACTGAAATGGCTTTGGCCGTGGCTTATCCATTTGCTGGAAATTTAGGAGGTGGTGGTTTTATCGTTTACCGAAAGGAAAATGGAGAAGTAGGTGGACTAGATTACCGTGAAAAAGCACCTTTATCGGCGCATAAGGATATGTATTTGGATTCCTTGGGCAACGTTATACCCAATATGAGCACTGTTGGGGCAACCGCCGTAGGTGTGCCTGGTACGGTTGCAGGTGTAATGGAGGTACATGAGAAATTTGGCACACTCCCATTAAAGGATATTCTACAGCCCGTGATAGAACTTGCCAAAAGAGGCGTGATTGTTACTGAAAAACAGGCAAAACGTTTAGAAAGTTACAAAGAACGTTTTATTGAAGTAAACGGGGATAGCACCAAATTTGCCGCTAATTTCAAAGCAGGTGATACGATAAAGTACCCTGAACTGGCCATGACCCTGCAAAAAATATCAGAACAAGGTAAAGATGGTTTCTACAAAGGCGAAGTTGCACAAAAGTTATCCGCTTTTATTCAGGATAGAGGAGGTTTTATAACTGAAGAAGATCTAGCAAACTACGAAGCCAAATGGAGACAGCCTGTTATTTTCAATTACAAAGACCTAAAGATTATCTCTATGAGTCCGCCCAGTAGCGGTGGATTCACGATCAATCAAATTTTCAAAATGATGGAACCCTATGATGTGTCTTCTTTTGGTCATAATTCTTTAAAAACTATCCAATTATTCACGGAAGCGTCGCGCAGGGCTTACGCAGACCGGAATTACTTTTTAGGAGATCCGGATTTTGTAGATATTCCCTTGGATGTACTTTTGAGTACTACCTATCTGGAGAAAAGAATGGCAGATTTCTCGTTTGATAAAGCAACCCTTTCATCAGAAGTATCACATGGAATGGTAGAAATTGTGGAAAGTAGTGAGACTACCCACTATTCAATAGTAGATGCTAGTGGGAATGCCATCTCTGCAACCACAACACTCAATGGGGGTTATGGTTCCAAGCTGTATTCTGCAGAATTGGGTTTCTTTTTAAATAATGAAATGGATGATTTCAGTGCAAAACCTGGTGTGCCCAATATGTTTGGTCTAATTGGTGCGGAGGCAAACAGTATCGCCGCAGAAAAACGCATGTTGAGCAGCATGACGCCAACCATTGTTGAGAAAGATGGAAAGTTATACATGGTCGTAGGTACTCCCGGGGGGTCCACAATCATTACAGCTGTGGCACAGACAATTTTGAATGTGTATGAGTTCAACTTAAGTATGCAGGATGCAGTAAATGCTCCCCGTTTTCATCATCAATGGCTACCGGATATGGTGACTTTTGAAGAAGAAGGTTTCTCTACTGAGTTAAAATCGCAATTGGAGTCAAAGGGCTACAACATTTTAGAGGGCAGAACTCCAATAATTGGAAAAGTGGACGCCATTCGAGTGTTATCCGATGGAAAATTGGAAGGTGGTGCCGACAAACGAGGTGATGACACTGCGGTAGGATTCTAAAATTTTCCCATGACATACGATGTAGTTATTCTGACCGACTCAAGATACCTTTCCCCAGACAAGGAAAATATATATATCTCCAATGTTATTTTAGAAGATCAATTGGTAGCTGAATCCCTAGAAGAAATTGGCCTATCAATTACTCGAAAAGCTTGGGATGATACAAGTTTTGATTGGGAATCATCTCGATTTGCCCTTTTCCGAGCCACTTGGGATTACTTTGACCGCTTTGAAGAGTTTTTCGACTGGTTTCAACGTACAAAAAAACTCACCCAATTTGTAAATAGTCCAGAATTGATTCAATGGAATATTGACAAACACTATCTACAAAACTTGGAAGTTAAAGGTGTCAACATCCCGAGAACTCTTTTTGTTGAGAAATCCTCTAAACTAACATTAGCTGAAGCTATTCAAAGAGCAAAAAAGGAGTTATCATTTGGCAGTGACGAGTTTATTCTAAAACCTTGCATTGCAGGTGGAGCCAGACATACGTACCGATTTGGTCAGGATCAAAGTAACAAATATGAAAGCATCTTTCAAGAACTGATTACTGAGGAAGCAATGATGCTCCAAGAGTTTCAAAAAAATATAGTTTCTGAGGGTGAAATGTCCATTATGTTATTCAATGGGGAATACTCTCATGCCGTCTTAAAAATTGCTAAACCTGGTGATTTTAGAGTTCAAGATGACTATGGAGGGAGCGTTCACGACTACAAACCTTCTTTTGAAGAAATTGAATTTGCCAAAAAAGTAGTCAAAGCCTGTCCTGAACTTCCTACCTACGCAAGAGTTGATATTTTTAAGGATAACCATGGAGATTGGGCACTTGCCGAATTGGAAATTTTTGAACCTGAGCTATGGTTTCGTAATAAACCTGAAGCTGCGAAAACCTTAGCCCAGATTATCAATAAAATGGCTACTCATGAAGAAGTTTCTTAAGATTATTAGTGGGCTTATATTAGTTGGAATTCTTGCTCTTGTTCTTTTCGCATGGTCAGCCAATGAAAAATTACCAGAAGGTCAAAAAGGTCTTGAGGCAGACGAATTAGCTCATAAAATGCTAAAAGCCTTAAACCACGATGCCTATCAAAATACCCGCTTTTTGGAATGGTCTTATCGCGGTGGCTCCAACCAATATCTTTGGGATAAGAAAAAAAGTAGAGTCTTGGTTAAATGGGATAATATTTCGGTCGATTTGAGTTTAACCCATCCAAAAAACAGCAAGGTAACACAAAACAGTACGCCCGTTACGACTGATAAAAAACAAGACTTTATTGATAAGGCATTAAAAAACTTCAACAATGATTCGTTCTGGTTGGTTGCCCCATACAAGGTATTTGATGAGGGAACTGAACGGTCTACAGTGGATTTAGAGAATGGTACCAAAGGCCTCTTGGTAACCTACAATTCTGGAGGTACGACTCCTGGTGACAGTTATTTGTGGATTTTAAATGAAAATAGCTTTCCTATATCTTACAAAATGTGGGTGGGCATCATTCCCATTGGCGGATTAGAGGCTAGTTGGGAGGAATGGCTTATAACCAAAAGTGGGGCCTACCTCCCGAAATCACATAAACTTGGTCCCGTTACCCTTGGTATGGGCGATGTCAAAGGGTATAATTAGAAAATTACCCGTTAGCTTGACCCACTTGACGCTTCAATTCTTCCATCGATTGCTGTAATTGTCGCAGAAGTCCAGTTTCCGTAGTTGCATCCACATTAAAAGTGAGCTTGCTACTTACTTCCCAAATTTCTTGTATTTGAAAAGGTTTAATATCGTAAGGCGGATACGTTTCGTTTAGGGAAATTAAGGTGATGTTATTTGAATTGGGTCGTTTTTCAATCTTCTTTACCATCACGGAATCCTGGAGCACCACCACATACATTTTGTTTGGGCTTACGTGGTCAATATGTTCAATAGCTCTGGCCAAAACCCATTCGCCAGGCCTTAAATTGGGTAACATACTATCTCCCTCCACTTGGAAACCTCTGTATGTTGCATTTCGAAACTCTGGAATAGGTAGGTCGAATGCTGGTAATTGCTGATACCAACTTGTATCTTGAATATTCTGTGGATATCCTGCAGCAGCTTTCGCATTGACCAAAACCATATTGTCCATATCCGAATTATCCACGGTCACCACTTTGGGAATAACACTGGTATGGGAAGTTTCCAAATACTTTTCTTCACTTTCACCAAAAAGCCATAAAGGATTTATTTTAAACTGTTTTAATAATTCTGCCACTACCCTACCGGACAATTTTGTTCTTCCCCTTTCAATATCCGCAGTAGTGCTGGAAATACCTAACAACTTGGCAAATTCTGCTTGGGTATGCCCCAAATCTCTACGTATTTCTGTGAAATGTTTAAGTGTGATTTCGTTTTCCATGGTTATCAAAGATAGAAAATTTGGATTATTTCCAAAAAATATTTGGATTATTTCCATTTTTAGGAATATTTCCATAATTTTGGATTAATTACAATTCATTATGAATTTTGAAAGAATCCAAGAAAAACTGAATATCCTAGCAGATGCCGCCAAATACGATGTGTCATGTGCAAGTAGTGGTAGCGATCGGAAAAATGCCAAAAACGGTCTAGGTAATGCCTCCAGAATGGGGATTTGTCATAGCTATACCGAAGATGGAAGATGTGTTTCCCTGCTAAAGATTCTTTTGACCAATTATTGTATCTATGATTGCGCCTACTGCGTAACCCGAAAAAGCAATGATGTTAAAAGAGCAGCTTTCAAGATTCAGGAAGTAGTGGATTTAACCATTAATTTTTACCGTAGAAATTATATTGAAGGACTCTTTTTAAGCTCGGGTATTTTTAAGAGTCCTGACTATACCATGGAACGTTTAATAGCTGTGGCCAAAAAACTTCGGGAAGAGGAAAATTTTAACGGATACATCCATCTAAAATCAATTCCTGGGGCTAGTGATGAACTTATGTACCAAGCAGGGTTATATGCAGATAGGTTGTCTGTAAATATTGAAGTGCCAACAGTTTCTGGACTTAAATTGTTGGCTCCGGATAAAAAGCATGAGGATTTCACCAAACCAATGCTTAAGGTGAAAAATGAATTACTACGCTATAAAAACGAAAAGAAAATTATAAAGAGTACACCAAAATATGCTCCTGCTGGTCAAAGCACCCAAATGATAGTTGGCGCTACAAATGAAACTGATAAGGATGTGATGTATTCTGCAACCTTTTATTATAAAAAGTATAAGATGAAACGGGTCTATTATTCAGGATATGTACCCGTAGCGGAGGATGCCCGTCTACCTTCCATCGGTTCACAGGTGCCTATGTTGCGCGAGAATAGATTGTATCAAACAGACTGGTTATTGCGATTTTATGGCTTTGCGGTCAATGAAATTTTAAACGATACCCACCCAAACCTTGATATGGATGTTGACCCTAAACTTTCGTGGGCACTGCGAAATCTGCATCACTTCCCAGTTGATATCAATAACGCTGACAAACGCCTTTTAGCACGTGTTCCCGGTTTAGGCATGTTGTCTGTAAACAAAATTTTAAAGGCAAGACAATTTCGAAAGTTGAATTGGGATCATCTAAAAAAAATTGGTGTAGCTCTAAATCGTGCGCAGTTTTTTTTGGTTTGTGATTCCAAAAAATGGGAACGAAGGGATTTGGATGCCGAACGCATTAAAGGTATGATTCTGCAAAATTCAAAAGGAAAATTTAGAAAACAGTATAGTCAACAATTGGCCCTATTCAATTAAATCAATAAGCACAAAAATTGAACATTATGGAAAACGTGAACACTAGGCAGAGGTATTTGGAGCAAAAAAGGGAGGCTTTCTTGGGTTTGGGCTATGAGTATATCAGATTCAGAAGCAATGCGAAAAAATCATTAATGAAGCTAAAGCACATAATTAAGAATAATACAAGTTATATCGGAGAGGCGTGTGATTACTAATCCCAGCTATTGTCCAATAATCAAAATGACATCAAAAACGCAGTTCATGGAAAAATCAACAACACTTATCTACGATGGTAGTTTCAATGGTTTTTTAACGGCGGTGTTCATCGCCTTTGAAGAAAAATTGAATGTAGCGGACATTCAAACCAACGCCCAATGCCAAAACGGTCTTTTTTCAGAAAATGAAACCATTTTTACGAATGTGGAAAAAGCAAAACGGGTTTGGATTGGTATACGAAACAAGAGTCACTCCGTTATTTCCAACATTTACTTTGCCTATTTAAGTGAAATGGAAGATATTGAAATAGTATTGTTTCGATACATTCAAAAATTAATGGCCACAAAAAGGCAAAAGCATATGGACTTTTCAGATGAATCTGTATTGCGCATTAGCCAACTAGCACGCTCTGTAGGTAGGGAGAAGCATCGTATGGAAGCTTTTGTACGATTTCAGCTTACTCAAGACCAGATTTACTTCGCCAATATAGAACCAGATTTTAATGTATTGCCCCTGATTTCCAAACATTTCCGCAATAGATATTCAGACCAGCAATGGTTGATTTATGATGTAAAACGGAAATATGGTATTTTCTATGATTTGAATTCGGTCGAAATAGTTTCTTTGAATCTTAAAGAAATACATTTCAATAAAATTCACAAGAGCGATGCCTTTTTAAATGAAGAGTATGATTATCAAACCTTATGGAACGATTATTTTAAAAGTACTAACATAAAATCCCGTATCAACAAAAAGCTTCATACGCAACATATACCCAAACGCTATTGGAAATATTTGAGTGAGAAAAAAGAAACGGCCTAAAGAGAAAAGAGTTTATGTCATACAAACAACTCAAACTTTGGTTTGATACTGATTTGGCTGAATTATTAGCTGATAAGTTTTTGGAAAGCAGCTTAGCTATTGATAAAGCCTCCTTTGCCAAGCAAATCACAGAGCAAGTAGGTAAAATGGAGCTTAAAGAACGTGTGGAATGTTTTGCTGATGCTTTACAATTTCATTTAAGTGGAATGTATGAACAGGACATTTCATATTTCATGAAAATCCTTGGTCCAGAAAATGAAAAGGAAACAGGCATGTTTAAGGAGTTTTATTGGATTATGCCGCTAGCCAAGTATGTAGAAAAGTATGGTCTAGCTCATTTCAATGTATCGATGGGAGCCATCTATGAGATTACCAAACGGAATACGGGAGAGTATACCATACGTCCATTTTTGGAACATGAACAAGACCGCACGTTAAACGTTCTTTTGAAATGGTCCAAAGATTCGAATAAGCACGTGCGTCGTTTGGCTAGCGAAGGTGTACGTCCACGTTTGCCCTGGGCTCCTAAAATGAATTCTTTTATAGATAATCCAAAACCAATACTTCCCATTTTAGAAAACCTCAAAGATGACCCTAGTAAGTATGTTCAAAAGTCCGTGGCGAACTGCTTGAATGATATTCTCAAGGATAATCTAGAGATAGGAAAAGACGTCCTAGAGTCTTGGGCAAAACACCCTAGTAAAGAACGAAAGTGGATTATTAAACACGCCTTGCGAAATTTAGTCAAAAAAGAGGATGAGTGGGCACTTAACTTAATTAAGATGTAGCTCTTCTACGAAACCTATTTGGGCTATTATGATTTCTTTGTTTACTTGGAGCGTTCCCCAATCATTTGGTCGCTTTTGTTTTTAAAGAGCACATTGAAAGAAGTTAAACTTCCATAAATGCGGGTAATATATTGTTGTAAGTCTACTTTCTCTTGATCATCCAGGTTTTTGCTGCTATTTATCTTCTGTTCCATTACGCGAATACGATCTCGAACCATAACAATCTTATGGAAGAATGTATCGATCGGCATTTCTTTCGACGCCAGGTCTCCTCCAGGTTCTAAAATCAATTTTCCACCCCTCCACTTATCCGCCAAAGCTACTTTCTCATGAGTATCGCTCCATTTTTCCAGAATTTTTACTATCGAACGCTCCACATCAAAAAAGCTAACCGCGTCCACCTCATCTTCCACACCCTCTATAACTTCAAAATCAGCATCCAAATGAATAGTTTCCAATCCATTTTCCAAAAAGGTCACCCAATAGTGTTTGGATGATACATTAGTGACTACGCCTTTGCCATACTCCGCATGTTCAATACGAGAACCAATACCTAATAACTTCATATAAATGTTTAAGAATAAATGCTTCGAATCTTTTCACTATCGAAGCATTTTTAACGAATCAAATGTAATTTACTCCTTAGAAAAAGCCAACAGGGTTTTGTAAAAATCTTGATAAATCGCTTTGGCATCTATTGAGTCGTAAAACCATATTTCTCGATTTCCACTATCCTGGGAAGTTTTTACTTTACTCTTATTGGCCATCTCCGGGTGAATGAACGCACTCACCAAAGCAAGATCCCAAAGTACTCTAGATTTGCGGGAACCATCTAAATGGATATCCCAACGATTGATTAGAAATCTACCCAAATCCAGATTCCCGATAGCCTCTTCAAGATCTTGGTAGGAAATTTCCATATCCACCGCGACATTAACTGGCATAACTACCAACTCAACCTCGGAATCAAGCAACATATCCAAAGCAAAGGGATCCATTAAAGGATTAAAATCATTACGTTTTAAAACCTTGGTATCGAAATTCATGGTCGTTCCCAACCAAAACACTTTTATTTTTTTAGCTATTTCCGGCTTTATATAAATTGCTGAAGCTACATTGGTTAGGGTACCTAAGGCTAAAATATTCAATTGGTCTTCTTTCTCTGCCTGTGAAATAATTTGATAAGCCGCCGCTGAATGTTGAGCTCTATCCCCCCAATCGTACATTCTGGCGCTAGCTCCCCGAAACGTACTAATATCAGCACCTATTTCTCCAAGCAACTGTTGATTTAAGCGATGACTGTTTTCCATGGTATTTGGAATTGCCCACAAACTTGTTTGCCAGTGTGCGGCATTCAAGGCCGTAATTTGAGTGGTTGGTTCCAAAATAATTCGTGCTAGAGCGAATAAATCATCTACTTCGTTTCCTGTATCTGCATCAACAATGACTTTAGTCTTCTGTTGACTGTATAGTGTGCCGACGGAAAATAAAAAACAGCTCAATATGACCTGAACAATAAATCTCTGTATTTTAAACATCTTTTCTTACGTAAGTTGGTTAATGAAGTGCTTTAATTTACAAAAACGAAACATAAGTCAACTTCCTTTTTAGCTGTCAAATGTCTATTTTTGAAGCTTTGCTATGATTGAATATGAAGAACATATTGAGGTAAAAGGAGCAAGGGTCCACAACCTTAAGAATATAGATGTTACCATTCCTCGGGAAAAGTTAGTTGTAATTACCGGACTTTCTGGAAGTGGTAAGTCTTCCCTTGCGTTCGATACCATTTATGCAGAGGGTCAAAGACGCTACATTGAAACTTTTTCTGCCTATGCCAGACAATTTTTGGGTGGTTTGGAACGACCGGATGTGGATAAAATCGATGGCCTCTCCCCTGTCATTGCCATCGAACAAAAAACCACTTCCAAATCTCCGCGTTCTACTGTAGGTACCATAACCGAAGTCTATGATTTCCTGCGTTTGCTTTTTGCCAGAGCTGGTGATGCTTACAGTTACAATACGGGTGAAAAAATGGTCAGTTATAGCGATGAACAGATTAAAGATTTGATTATACAATCCTATGCTGATAAAAAAATCAATGTTCTAGCTCCTGTAGTCAAATCCAGAAAAGGACATTATCGCGAACTATTTGAACAAATTGCAAAGCAAGGTTTTGTCAAGGTGCGTGTAGATGGCGAAATTATGGATATTGTAAAGGGGATGAAGGTGGACCGCTACAAAACCCATGATATTGAAATTGTGATTGACCGACTGAAAGTCGGAGATAGTGAGGATTTTCACAAACGCCTGTCCGAAACTATAAATACAGCCATGTACAGTGGCAATAATGTGCTTATGGTTTTGGAAGAAGGTGAAACTGTTCCAAGGTATTTTAGTAGAGACCTTATGTGTCCATCTACGGGTATCTCTTACCCTACCCCTGAACCCAATACCTTTTCTTTCAACTCTCCCAAGGGAATGTGCCCTACTTGCAATGGATTAGGTCATGTGCATGAGGTGAACGAGCAAAAAATATTTCCTAACAAAAAGCTTTCCATCAAAGCTGGGGGGATAGCACCACTTGGCGAATACAAAAAGTCTTGGGCCTTCAAACAATTGGAAACCATTGCACAGCGCTATGGGTTTGAGCTTACGGACCCTATCGAAAAAATTCCATCAGAAGCTATGGAGGTCATTTTAAATGGTGGGAAAGAAAGTTTTGAAGTGGATTCAAAAACACTGGGCGTAAAACGCCAGTATAAAATTGATTATGAAGGAATTTCCAACTTCATCAAAACCCAATTTGAAGAAGCGAATTCAACTTCCATTAAACGATGGGCCAAAGAATATATGGATAAGGTCCAATGCCCAAGTTGTCATGGCGCTCGATTACGCAAAGAGTCCCTGTATTTTAAAGTTGGTGGGAAGAATATTGCGGAATTGGCCCAACTGGACATTGCCGAACTTGCAGATTTCTTTAAAAAACTGGATGACACTTTAGAAGGAAACCAAAAAAAGATAGCCGAGGAAATCATTAAGGAAATTAGGACCAGAATTCAGTTCCTACTCGATGTTGGGCTCGACTACCTTTCGCTGAATCGAAGTTCTAAATCGCTTTCTGGTGGAGAAGCTCAGCGTATTCGTTTAGCAACTCAAATAGGCTCTCAGCTGGTCGGTGTACTATATATTCTGGATGAGCCAAGTATTGGTCTCCATCAACGGGACAATGAACGTTTGATAAACTCTTTGGAATCACTTCGCGACATTGGAAATTCTGTCATTGTGGTGGAGCATGACAGGGATATGATAGAACATGCGGACCACGTTATAGATATTGGTCCAAAAGCAGGAAAACATGGAGGAGAGATTATTTCGGAAGGTAATCCCGAAAACCTCAAAAATCATAGCACCCTTACCGCGCAGTATATTACTGGAGAGCTTGAAATTCCAGTGCCTCCCGCTCGTAGAAAGGGAAACGGTAAGAAAATTGTATTATCTGGATGTACAGGAAACAATTTAAAAAACGTAAAAGCTGAATTCCCCTTAGGTTGTCTTATCGGGGTCACCGGGGTTTCTGGAAGTGGTAAATCCACATTGATTAATGAGACCCTCTACCCTATTATGAATGCCCATTACTTTAACGGTGTAAGGAAGCCTATGCCGTTTAAGAAAATCACAGGGCTTGAGCATATTGATAAGGTAATTGACATTAACCAATCCCCTATAGGAAGAACACCGCGTTCCAATCCGGCAACATATACCGGTGTTTTTAGTGAAATTCGTTCTCTCTTTTCAAAAACCACGGAAGCCACAATTCGTGGGTATAAACCAGGACGTTTTAGCTTTAATGTGGCTGGAGGGCGATGTGAGAATTGCCAAGGTGGCGGGTTGAAGGTCATAGAAATGAATTTTTTGCCTGATGTTTACGTGGAGTGTGAAACGTGCAATGGAAAACGTTTTAATAGGGAAACGCTTGAAATTCGCTATAAAGGAAAGTCTATAGCTGACGTTCTTGAAATGACGGTCAACGAGGCGGTTGACTTTTTTGAGAACATCCCAAAAATCCATAGAAAGCTTAAAACAATAAAGGACGTCGGTTTGGGTTATATATCTTTAGGACAACAGTCCACAACACTTTCTGGTGGGGAGGCACAGCGAATTAAACTAGCCACTGAGCTATCCAAACGAGATACTGGAAATACGTTTTACATACTCGACGAGCCCACAACTGGATTACACTTTGAAGATATTCGAGTATTGATGGAAGTACTCAACCAACTTGTCGACAAAGGCAATACTATTTTGATTATTGAACATAATATGGACGTTATCAAAATGGTGGACCATATTATTGATATTGGCTATGAAGGTGGACGCGGAGGGGGAATGATTGTTTCCAAGGGCACTCCGGAAGAAGTGGCGAAAGATAAAAAGAGTTACACCGCTAAATTCTTGAAAAAGGAATTAGAGGATTCAAAACAAAAGATAGCCAAAGCGGTTTAAAACCAATACTATGCAAATGCGAAAAGAACAACATACCAAAGGCTGGAACGAAATAAAAACCAATGACTCTTGGGCTCTATTCAAAATAATGGGAGAATTTGTAACGGGGTTCGAAAAAATGAGTGCAATTGGTCCCTGTGTTTCTATTTTTGGTTCTGCAAGAACCAAACCTGGAGAGGAATATTATGATTTGGCCGTTGAAGTTTCCCAAAAAGTAGCGGAAGCTGGTTATGGAATCATTACCGGTGGCGGACCTGGTATCATGGAAGCAGGAAACAAAGGAGCAAGCTTGGCCGGTGGTACTTCCGTAGGTCTGAATATTGACCTTCCTTTTGAGCAGCACGACAATCCCTATATAGATAGCGACAAAAGCTTGGATTTTGATTATTTCTTTGTTCGTAAGGTGATGTTTGTGAAATACTCTCAAGGTTTTGTTGTCATGCCTGGCGGTTTTGGCACTCTTGATGAGCTGTTTGAATCCATCACCCTAATCCAAACCAATAAAATTCATAAGTTTCCTATTATCCTGGTAGGTTCTAAATTCTGGGGAGGTCTTTTGGATTGGATAAAAAATACCATGCTGGAAGAAGGAAATATTAGCCCAGGTGACCTCGATTTAATCAAACTGGTAGATTCTGCTGAAGAGGTTGTGGACGTCATCGATGATTTCTACAAAGGAAACATCCTGAGTCCTAACTTTTAATCTGGGTTGTATTGCAGTTTAAAAAAGTTTCATATTTCGTATTCATCGCCATATGTAATCTGTGGCTTTTTTCTGCGCAGGGACAGCATACCAATGAGGTAACTGCAGAATTAGATGCGCAGACCAATATCATTAAAATCAAGCAGAACTTCACCTATGTAAACCAATCAAACAAAGGACTTAATATACTTTACTTTAATGATTGGAATCATTCCTATTCCAGTAAAAAAACAGCTTTGGCAAAACGTTTTGGGGATGAGTTTAAAAGAAGTCTACATCTTGCAAAAGACAAAAATCGAGGATTCACAAGAATTAGCACTATTGTGGATGATTCATACGCAGGTCTGGATTGGGAACGTACGGATGATATTGATATTATAAAAATTGAACTACAGAAAACCCTAAATCCTGGTGAATCCCTAGAAATTTTTTTCACGTATGAAATAGACTTACCCAATAGCCGCTATACGGGATATGGGCATGGCTATAAAGGAGGGTTTTATTTGATGGATTGGTATCTGAGCCCAGCCCCGTTTGATGGCAGATGGCACCTTTACCCCAATAAGGATCTCAATGACCTACAAACGGATGTTACCAACACAAAAGTAGTGTTAACCTATCCTAAGGGTTTGTATTTGGCTTCAAATTACCATGTAGATTCAGATATTGATTTTTCAATCGGCAAGGAAGTTATCTTAAATGGTAAAAACAGAAAGAACTGCGAAATAGTGCTTACGCCTATTAAGGATTTCACTACCCATAAAACAAGGTTTCTTACTGTGACTACAGACATAGAGACTTCACGATATGATGATATTTCGCAGGGGATTTCCATCCACAAAATAGCGCAGTTTATAGAAGAGAATCTAGGGAAGTATCCTCATAGAAATTTATTAGTCAGCGAATTGGAATACAATCGAAATCCTTTGTATGGAATCAACCAGTTACCAAACTTTATAAGGCCATATCGAGAGCAGTTTCAATTTGAGATGAAATTTCTAAAAACAGCGCTTAATAGCATTGTGCGAGAAACTCTGTTTTTGGATGAACGTAAGGAAAGATGGGTAAATGATGCCATTGTCAACTACCTACTTATAAAGTATGTGGATGAGTATTACCCTAATCAAAAGTTTACAGGAAAGCTGTCTCGTTTATGGGGATTCCGTGCGTATAACCTGGCTAAATTGGATTTTAATGACCAATACTATTTGCTACAAATGCTTTCTGTGAGGCGAAATGACCACCAATCTTTATCAACGCCTAATGATTCACTTCTAAAATTCAATCAAAAAATTACCAACAGGTACAAAGCTGGTTTGGGAATGGCTTTTCTGGGCGAATACATTGGGTATGATATCGTGGATAGTACAATATCCGATTTCTATTCTGATTTCAAGCTTAAGCCACATGTTTATGCGAAAGATTTTGAAGACCTATTAAAAAATAGGTCTCCGAAAGAAATTGACTGGTTTTTTGATGAGTATGTCTCCTCCAGGAATAATATAGATTTCAAAATAAAAGAGGTTTCTAAAACAGAGGATTCTGTCACTTTCACCATAAAAAATAAGAGTGGCACCAATGTTCCTATATCGCTATTTGGATTGCAAAAAGATTCTGTGGTTTCCAAATATTGGTTTTCTGATATTGATACATCCAGAACCTTTACCATACCCAGAAATGGCGAAAACAGACTGGTATTAAACTATGATAAGAAAATCCCTGAGGAGAACCAACGGGATAATTGGAAGAGTCTTGGAGGTTTCTTTTCCAGTAATAAAAGACTACAATTCCGGTTTCTCAAGGACGTAGAAAACCCCTATTACAATCAGCTTTTTTATTTTCCAGAATTTAAGTTTAACGTCAACGATGGTTTTAGGTTTGGCATGACTTTGGACAACAAAACCTTTCCCAATAGAAACTTTATTTTTAGTTTGAAGCCTCAATACTCTAGTCGTGAGCAGGCTTTAGTGGGAACTGCTTCATTTACAAAACGACAGTTTTTTAACGAAGGAAAGTTGAACTCCATTAGCTACGCTCTAGGCGTTGGAAGTTCATTTTTTGATGTTGGGTCCAGATTTACTACGATAACCCCACTCACTACATTCGTTTGGCGACCCAATGATTTCATTTCCAATAGAAGACAGTTTTTGCTTTTACGGTTGCGAAGTGTTTTTAGAAATATTGACCCTAGTTTGGTAGACCAAATCGATACAGAACCTGATTTTTCGGTACTGAATGCTCGTTTTGGAGACGTGGACAATAATATTCTTCGATTTAGGTCTTGGGTCATTGATGGACAATTGGCCAACAACTTTTCCAAAGTTTCTTTAGAATGGGAGTACCGAACACTGTTTGAGAATAATCGACAATTGAATCTGAGGGTTTTTGCTGGAAAGTTTATAACCAACAATACGGATTCAGACTTTTTCAGCTTTGCATTGGATAGACCTACCGACTATCTTTTTGATTTGAATTACTTAAACCGCTCTCAAAATGCTACAGGATTAACCAGCCAGCAGTTCATTTTGGCGGAAGGCGGTTTTAAATCAATTTTTGATGAACGTTTTGGTAATGATTGGATACTTACGGGGAACCTAAGTTTTAATATTTGGCAATGGATTGAGGTTTATGGAGATATTGGAGCAATTAAAAATCGAGACGAAGATGCCCGGTTTTTATATGATTCAGGAATACGGTTGAATCTGGTAACCGACTTCTTTGAACTCTATTTTCCCGTTTATTCCAATAATGGGTACGAAATTGCTCAACCAAATTATGGGGAAAGAATTCGATTTGTGGTAACGCTAAGCCCCAGAACTTTAATCGGGTTGTTCACGAGAAAATGGTTTTAATTTTTGAATATTTAGCAATAAAGAAGTTCAATAAAACATGTTTTTTGCCGATTATGTTGTTATGAACACTTTTTGTTGATTTATTTTTAATTTATTAACAGCCCTCATCCTTGCCCCTCTCCGCACTATTTCGTATTTTTGTGCAAATTTTCAGACCTTCATGAAGCCCAATCCAAGTACGAGTAGCGACATTTCATTTGACGATTTTCAATCACAAATCCTTAAAGATTATGAAGTTGCAGTCACAAGTAGAGAATGTAGTTTACTTGGAAGACGTGAGGTACTAACCGGAAAAGCAAAATTTGGCATTTTCGGAGATGGGAAAGAGCTTCCCCAGTTGGCGATGGCACGTTCTTTTCAGGATGGTGATTTCAGAAGTGGTTATTATCGGGACCAAACTTTCATGATGGCATTGGACCTTTTGAATCCAAAGCAGTTCTTTCATGGTCTCTATGCAACTACGGATATGGAGAAAGAACCCATGAGTGCTGGTAGGCAAATGGGTGGGCATTTCACAACGCATAGCCTGAATGAAGATGGTACATGGAAAGATTTGACAAAACAAAAAAACAGTAGTGCAGATATCTCCTGTACAGCTGGTCAAATGCCGAGATTATTAGGTCTGGCGCAAGCCTCCAAGATATATAGAAATGTAGAAGGCATTGATTCCTCACTTTTCTCAAAAAATGGAAATGAGGTAGCCTGGGGAACTATCGGGAATGCCAGTACCAGTGAAGGGCACTTTTTCGAAGCTTTTAATTCGGCCGGAGTACTCCAGGTTCCCATGGTAATTTGTATCTGGGATGATGAATACGGCATTTCGGTACCTGCGGAATTTCATACGACTAAAGGAGACATCTCTGAGGTGCTATCAGGATTTCAAAGGGATGAAGAAAACAAGGGTTATGAAATCTTAAAAGTCAAAGGTTGGGATTACACGGCCTTAATACACACTTTTGAGAATGCTTCGGATATCGCCCGCGAGAATCATGTTCCAGTAATGATTCATGTTACAGAACTCACCCAACCTCAAGGACATTCCACTTCAGGTTCACATGAACGCTATAAGTCCGCGGAACGTTTGGAATGGGAAAAGGAAAACGATTGCAATAAAAGGTTTCGCGAATGGATTCTTCAGAATAAAATTGCTACGGAAGAAGAACTAAAAAATCTTGAAAAAGGAATAAAGCAAAACGTTCGCAATGCCAAAAAAGAAGCGTGGGCTGAGTTTTTAAAACCACAATTTGAAGCAAAAAAGCAATTGGTACAACTTCTAGGAGCTGTAGCCGATAAAAGCTCAAACCGTGCTTTTATTAATAAACTAAAGAATGATTTAATTG
Organism: Bacteroidota bacterium; assembly: GCA_039191905.1. GTDB lineage: Bacteria > Bacteroidota > Bacteroidia > Flavobacteriales > Flavobacteriaceae > Flagellimonas. The sequence goes on from JBCCXJ010000006.1 coordinate 112,894, forward strand.
CTATTGAAGAGCCCTTAAAAAAGGATTTAGCCTCGATATCCCGAAAAGGGTTGCGATACGTTATCAATGAAGATTCTAACGAGAAATCCCAATTGTTGCATTGGATACAGCACTATTTGTCCACAGAACAACCTAAATACAGTTCACACTTATACAATGAACTTTCCACCAAAGTGACGCAAATTGAGTTAGTACTCCCCAGCTTCGGAGAAGACAAAGAAATGGTAGATGGGCGTGTCATTATTAGGGATAATTTTGATGCAATTTTTGCTAAATACCCTAACACTTTAATTTTTGGAGAAGATACGGGCAATATTGGAGATGTAAATCAAGGCCTGGAAGGACTCCAAAAGAAATATGGAGCTCATCGTATAGCCGACACAGGTATCCGGGAAACAACAATTATTGGTCAAGGCATAGGCATGGCAATGAGAGGCCTGCGCCCTATTGCGGAAATCCAATATTTGGATTACATCTTATATGCCCTTCAGACATTAAGTGATGATCTTGCTTCGTTATTGTATAGAACCGCAGGAAAGCAAAAAGCGCCTTTAATTGTTAGAACAAGAGGGCATAGATTAGAGGGTATCTGGCATTCGGGTTCACCCATGGGTGGTTTGATTCACCTTTTGAGAGGAATGCATATCTTAGTTCCAAGAAATATGACACAGGCTGCAGGTTTTTACAATACTCTTTTAAAAAGCGATGAACCTGCCTTGGTGATTGAAAGTCTTAATGGATATAGGCTGAAAGAACAAAAACCAAATAACCTCGGTGAATTTTGTACTCCTATTGGAAAAGTAGAAACCCTACGAGAAGGAACGGACATAACCTTGCTTTCCTATGGCTCTACGCTTCGGATTGTTCAAAAAGTGGCTGAGGAACTTTTGGAGGTAGGAATTGATGCAGAAGTAATTGACGCCCAATCATTGTTGCCTTTTGATTTAGAGCACGATGTGGTTAAAAGTATCCAAAAGACCAACAGACTGCTGGTTATAGATGAAGATGTTCCTGGAGGATGTTCAGCATATTTGGTACAGAAAATAACGGAAGAACAAGATGCATATCGATATTTGGACAGTGCTCCCCAGACCTTAACCGCTAAATCCCATCGACCCGCATATGCATCTGATGGTGATTACTTCTCTAAACCAAACGCTGAAGATATCTTTGAAAAGGTCTATGAAATTATGCATGAGACCGACCCTAAATCTTATCCTAAATTAAGGTAAATACCATGATTTCCCTTTGGATACGGCATTTTTTGTATTTTGAGTGGAAATCAAAAAACCGACATCATGTTCCTTGCCTTTCCCGAATTTGGAAAGTATAGCACTCCCCTTTTATTTCTTACATTACAAGGACTAATTTTTGCCTTTCTACTGCTGCGTAGATATGGTAAGGATAAGAATGTTTCGGACTTATTCTTATTCTCCATACTCCTTTTTGCCTGTTACGGTCAAACTTGCTATACTGTCGGGTTTATGGGATGGTATGATACGTACCGTAACACGAAGATAAATTATGCTCTCTTCAGTGTGGGTATCGTTTTGGCACCACTTATCTATTTATACATAAAGTCAATAACTACTTCACAATTCAAAATTAGAGGGGTTGATTTCTTCCATTTTCTTCCTTTTGGGCTATTTGCACTTTACAGGGCAAGTATTTACACGTATGACTGGATGCAACCAGAATTCCAGGAGGTTCAGAATGGGATTTTAAAACTCAGTTTGGACGAACCGTATGCCCAACCATTGATGAGCGTTTTTGGGTTTGCACAAATGTTGTTGTATTTAGCTTTTACCTTACAGCTCTTTTTTAACTATCGAAAAAAGATAAATGCCTTTTTTTCCAACACCTATAAATTGGAACTCAACTGGATACGAAATTTTCTTTTCGTTTATACCTTCCTCTTTGCGTATGATGTGGTTCAAACCGTCATTTCATCATTCTTTGTAGAGTTAGGATATACTCAACAATGGTGGTTGGTCTTTATCTCAGGAATTGCGATTATCTATGTAGGCATAAAAGGCTACTTTACGGATACTACCAAACTAAAAAAGTTGAATTTTAGTTTTAGCCCCACTAAAATATCCGTTCCAGAATTACAGAGCAGCGCTAGAAAAGAAGTTTCCAAGGAAGCTATTGAGCAAATAAAGAGGCTGATGGAATCTGAAAGACCTTATTTGGATCCAGAATTAAATCTTATTGATTTGGCAAAACGGGCAAATATGAGTCGTTCCCAACTTTCAGAAACCATTAATCATGGGTTTCAAAAGAATTTCAATGATTTTGTGAATATGTATCGCATAGAGGCCTTCAAAAAGATGATAGCCGCGGAAAAACATGAACAGCTTTCTCTTCTGGGCATTGCCTTCGAGTGTGGTTTTAACAGCAAGGCCACTTTTAATCGTGTATTCAAAAAACTAACCCAAACCTCTCCTACTGAGTTTTTAAAAGCCGCTGTTTGATACTTCCTTTTGGAATTTGACACGTCTCAAATCGTATTTTGAGTCCATTCACTACCATTTGAAGCGCAATTTAACTTTTGGTTTTTCACTTTTGACCTATCAATTTTTAAAACAATCAAAATGAAAAACTTAGTACAACTATTAATTCAACCTGTAGTACAAAAACATTGGATTGCAGATTTGTTCTTTGCCATTATTCGTGTTATCTGTGGAATGCTTTTAGCACTCATGTTTGGAGCTTCTAAGTTTGGCATGCCTTGGTCACCAAAAGAAAAAAATCTTGGTTTCTTTGAAGTAGTAGACTGGTTTCCACAGGATGTAGCTGAGTATGGAGGTATTTTTGCCACCTTTCCAGTATTTTTCGCTTGGATGGGGGCCTTTAGCGAAGCGGTGGGGGGATTGCTTCTGGCATTGGGCCTAAAAACACGCGTGGCATCCTTTCTTGTTATATGTACCATGCTAGTGGCTATCTTTTGTCAAAAATGGGGTCAAGGAACCTGGGGAATGTTACCTGCAATGGGATTTCTTTGGGTTTCCATTTATAACCTTTATTTAGGATCAGGTCGTTTTGGGTTGGATAATCTTTGGATGCATTTGATGAAATCAAAGAAAAAGTAGAAAAAGATGCCCTGAGGCATCTTTTATCTTTACTAGATTGTAGGTAGAATCTTCTTTAATTCATTTTTTTTGGTAGGACGGTGTCAAGGTAGGCGAAGAATTTATATTTTCACCAAAATTTAAAAATTCCCCTCCCATGAAAAATAGTCTTCTTGTTCACTTAGGCTTGGCTTTGTTACGAATTTTACCTTCGGCAATGATGCTGACACATGGCTTTCCAAAACTTCAAAAACTTCTTAGTGGCAATACTGAATTCGCCAATCCAATTGGCATAGGAGAAGCGCCTTCGCTCTTTTTAACAGTTATCGGTGAATTTCTGTGCCCCATTTTAATCATTATCGGATTTAAAACACGTTGGGCGGCCATACCTGCTGCCATTACTATGGCCGTAGCTGCATTTGTCGTGCATGGAAGTGATCCTTTGGGAAAAAAGGAGCTGGCCTTGCTATACCTTATTTGTTTTGTTGTTATTTATCTACTGGGCCCTGGAAAGTACAGTATCGATAAAAAATAGGCAGACTACGCAAATTTTGTCAATAGTTCTTTGAGCAAATCGGCCTGTCCCATGTTTTGGGCACCTACCCCTTTGCTTTTTAAATCCAATTCACGTAAACCTGATATGATACGGCTTACACTTTTCATGGGATAGTTTTGGGCCGCCGTGGCATACTCATTTACAAAGAAGGGGTTAACACCAAGCGTTTTGGATACAGCATTTGGAGAGCGGTCCGATAGTCCATGATATTGCAATAATTGAATGAAAAAATTGTTTAATGTGGCAATGGTAACCACAAAAGGATTGTCCTTAGGATTATTAGAGAAGTAATCAATAATTCGTGAGGCCTTCTTGATATCTTTTTCCCCAATTGCCTTTTTAAGCTCAAAATTGTTATAGTCTTTGCTAAATCCGATATGCTCCTCGATTACTTCGGGTGTAATCTCACTAGCAACAGGAACAATTGCCATAAGTTTGCTCAGTTCATTGTTGATTTTACTTAAATCCGTTCCCAGAAATTCTACTAATAGTGCACTCGCCTTTGGCGATATGGTGTACTTTTTACCACTAAGGGTTCTACGTATCCACTCTCCCACTTGATTTTCGTAGAGTTTTTTGCTTTCATATAATTCGCCGCATTTTTGTATAGCTTTATATAGTTTTTTTCGCTTATCTAGTTTTTTGTATTTATAACAGAAAACTAAAACTGTAGAAGGTTGTGGATTTTCCGCGTAAGACCTAAGGTTTTCGATGGTCCTTGAAAGATGTTGGGCTTCCTTAACAATTACCACCTGCCTCTCGGCCATCATGGGAAATCGTTTAGCATTGGAAACTATGTCTTCCATATTGGTTTCTTTCCCGTAAAGCACCATTTGATTGAATCCCTTCTCATCTTCGGTCAAAACATGATTGGAAATATATTGGGAAATCTTATCAATATAGTACGGTTCATCGCCCATTAAAAAATAAATGGGTTTTGGCGTCTTATTATCAATATCGGCAACAATTTCCTTTATTCTATCCATATGTAAAAAATTGTCACCTTTGCGACATGCAAGTTTTGAACTATCCTTCTTACTCGTTTCGTTTCAAAAGTAGCGAAAATACAGTGTCCATTTTTGATGTCATTCGTAAAAAATTCGTTGTCCTTCAACCGGAAGAGTGGGTACGTCAACATACCATCCACTATTTAATGGAAACCAAAGGATACCCCAAAGTTCGCATCAACGTCGAAAAGCAATTACAGGTCAATGATTTGAAAAAAAGATATGATATTGTGGTCTTTACTCAACAAGGTGAGGTGGATATTTTGATTGAATGCAAAGCTCCTGAAGTTACCATTACCCAACAGACCTTTGACCAAATTGCACAATATAATTATGGATTAAGGGCTAATTATCTAATGGTTACCAACGGTCTTACCCACTACTACTGTAAAACCGATTATCGTAATGAAAAGTATTCTTTTTTGAAGGATATTCCTGATTTTCGCCGTTAATTTGCTTCCGTTTTGAAAATCGCTGTTGTCATACTCAATTGGAATGGGATGTCACTCTTAGAAGAGTTCCTTCCCAAAGTATTGGAAAATTCCAAAGAAGCATCAGTATATGTTATAGACAACGCAAGTACTGATGGCTCCGTTGATTTGATAAAGGAAAAATTCCCCAGTATCAAATTAGTTCAAAATGATGTCAATGGTGGTTTTGCCAAAGGATATAATGATGGCCTTCAGGATATTGATGCCGACATATATTGTTTACTCAATTCGGATGTAGAAGTAACTCCCAACTGGCTATCCCCGGTTACCGAAGTCTTCAATTCCTCTTCTGAAATTTCCATAGTTCAGCCCAAAATTCTTGATTTAAAGCAAAAGACACATTTTGAATACGCAGGTGCAGCAGGTGGTTTTATAGACAAACTAGGATATCCTTTTTGTAGGGGCAGAATTTTTCAGGCATTGGAAAAGGATTCAGGACAATATGATGACATAAAAGAAGTATTCTGGGCTACGGGTGCATGTATGTTCATCAAAAGCGATACATTTCATACGCTAGGAGGTTTTGATGAAGACTACTTTGCCCACCAAGAAGAAATTGACCTGTGTTGGCGGGCGAAAAATGCTGGGCACAAAGTGTTTTACACAGGAAAAAGCCATGTCTATCACCTTGGGGGTTCTACATTGAGCAATATGAATCCTAAAAAAACCTTTCTCAACTTTAGGAATTCCTTGTACTCAATCACCAAAAATCTTCCCAAAAGAAGGGCCTTTACGATTATATTTATGCGCCTGTTATTGGATGGGATTGCGGCAGGTAGATTTATTTTCCAATTTAAATTCAGTCATTCCGCCGCAGTTCTTAGGGCACACCTCAGTTTTTATTGTAATTTTAGAAAAATGTACCGAAAGCGTGAAAAAGCTAATTTTATATTAAATTACTATACGGCAAAGTCCATAGTTTGGTCCCATTTCGTACATCAAATAAATAATTTTAACATTTTAGTAAAAGATTAACGATAGCGGAATATTGAAACTTTGGTTTTTATCTAATTTTGACTTCAAATCAAGAACACAATATCGCTAATTTATACTCAGATTTATGAAAAAAGTACTTCTCGGAACATTGACCATGGCCGTTTTATTGACTTCTTGTGTTTCTCAAAAGAAATACGCTGATTTAGAAGCAAAACAAAAAGAAACCCAAGACCTATTGAATTCTGCCACCGTAAAATTAAATGATTGTCTTGAAGAAAAAGCTACGGCCGATTCTAGACTAAAGACACTTGAGGACCAAAATGCTTTCTTGAAAGCCAACAATCAAGAATTGATAAACAACATGGGGAACCTGACCACCTTGACTACAAAAGGTGCTGAAAACCTTGAAAAGTCTTTGGAAAGTTTAAAAGAAAAGGATTTAACTATCAGAAGATTACAAGATGCGGTTACCCGTAGGGATTCTGTTAACCTAGCATTGGTTCAGAGCTTGAAAGGTGTCTTAGGCAACTTGGATGATGAAGACATTGAAGTAAGTGTAGAAAAAGGTGTGGTATTTGTTTCTATTTCTGACAAACTTTTGTTTAGAAGTGGAAGTTACAACATCACTTCTGCTGCCAAAAATGTTTTGGGTAAAGTTGCTAAGGTTGTGAACAACAAGCCGGATTTTGAATTCTTGGTGGAAGGTCACACAGACAATGTACCTTTCTCCAGTGGTGTATTGGTTGACAACTGGGATTTAAGTGCCAAGCGTGCCACCTCAATTGTTAGGACGTTACAAAAAGAGTTTGACGTAGACCCTAAACGTATGACTGCTGCTGGAAGAAGTTTCTACGTTCCCTTAGCATCCAACGATAGCGCTGCTGAGAGAGCTAAAAATAGAAGAACACGAATTGTGGTATTACCAAAAATTGATCAATTCTATAACATGATTGAAGAAGGTATGAAAGATCCTGCTATTGGAGGTTCTGGAAAATAATCACATATCTAGATAGTAAAAAAATAGGCCGCTTTTTTGTGGCCTATTTTTTTTATAAAATATCCGTACTGCCTTTTCCTTCCCTCACTACCTCTGGAATACCAGTGGATAAGTCAATTACGGTGGAAGCCACATTCCCTCCATAGCCACCATCTACAACTACATCCACTAAGTTTTGCCATTTCTCAAAAATGAGTTCTGGGTCCGTGGTATACTCCAAAATATCATCTTCATCATAGATTGAAGTTGATACTATGGGATTTCCCAATTCCAATACCAATGCCTTGGCTATTTCATTATCAGGAACTCGTATTCCTACCGTCTTACGTTTTTTAAAATCCTTTGGAAGATTATTATTTCCAGGTAAAATAAAAGTATAAGGACCTGGAAGAGCTCTTTTAAGTATTTTAAACGTTGCCGAATCAATTTGACGTACAAAATCAGATAGATTACTTAAGTCTGCACAGACAAAGGACCAGTTGGCTTTCGCCAGCTTAATCCCCTTGATGCGGGCAATCCGTTCCAAAGCCTTAGTATTTGTGATATCGCATCCCAATCCATAAACAGTATCGGTTGGATAAATCACAAGCCCTCCTTTCCGAAGCACTTGAGCAACTTGCTCCACCTGCTTCTGATTGGGGTTTTCCTCAAAAATTTTGATTAATTCAGCCATAATCTTATTACAAGATAACAAAGAAAGCGCTCAAAGTTCAACTAAGGATTTAATTAAACAAAAGATTGACAAAGGCTGCTTATTATAAAGAAACGGTCGATGTAAGGTCATATTTTATCGATAATTAGCAATAATGTATAAGGTTTGTCGTTCTAGGACATAGTAAAACCAAGGTCCAAATCTTACACAATGAACACCATCAGAGGTCGGGTTCTCATTGCTTTTCTTGTGTTGTTCCTACTTATAGGTCCATTCCTCCTTTTTGCTTTTAATAGTCTAAAGAAAATTGACAACGCAAAGACCTTACGTGAAAGTGTTGCCGTGTTTGATGGCAACCGATTAAATGCCGACAACAAATTTTTTCAAATACTTGATTTTGATACTAAAGAAGATGAGTTTTATCTTGAAAAATCTTCTAAATACCTAAAGGAGTATCAGGCCTACATTAAAAATTCAAAAGAGGCGCTTAAAGAAATTCGCACGGCGAATTACAATACCAACAACACGGTAGACCAGCGTTTGGAGCGCATCACAGCGGATTTGGACGAACTTAACTACAAAATTGTTCAGGTTTTAGGCCTTATTCAAAAAAAAGGCTTCCATGATTTTGGAACTATTGGTGAAATGCGGAGAAGTATACACCAACTTGAAAGTGATGCCATAGGAATTGAACTTGTGGAAATTCTGCAAATGAGAAGGCGGGAGAAAGATTTTTTCCTTCGAAAGGATTTAGCCTATGCAAAAGAACTCAATAAACTATGTACCACCATTCTTGAACGTTTACAAAAAGATCCCGAAGGAGATATGCTGACTATCGAACTTCTTCGCGGATATCAAAGAAACTTCAATTTGGTCACACGACTCGACCGAGAGATTGGAAATGGTGAGTCAGGCTTAATTCAAGAAATACAAATGTCCCAAGCCAAGTTGAATACAAATACAGCCGCCCTTTACAAGTTAGTGGACGTAGATTCTGAACTTATGATAAGTTCTATTAAGTCCTATTTGGTATTATTCTTCTCAATTACCATGTTGTTTGCCATCCTATCAGCTTTTGTTTTTTCAAGCCATATCGCAAAACCTATCAAAACCTTGATTTCTGATATGGATTCAATTGTTCAAAATAATTTCCAGGGACAGTTGAATAAATCTAAAAGTTTAAAAATTACCGAAATAGACAAACTAACCGGAACATACAATGGATTGGTGTCCAAAATCCGAAAGCAGATTACCACATTGAGTGAGAAGAATAAGACTTTGCACTCCTTGAACGGGAAGTTGGTAGAATCCGAAAATGAACTAAAGGAAGCTTCTAGAATTAAGGATAAATTTTTCTCCATTATTTCGCATGACCTCCGCGGGCATACTGGAAACGTTCTTTCATTGGCCAATATCTTGAAGGAAGATGCCAACGAACTAGGAGAAGAAGAGAAAAAAATGTTCGTAAAGTACTTGTCAGACGCTTCACAGAATCTTCAATTACTTTTAGATAATCTTTTAAATTGGGCCAAATCTCAAATGAACGACCATGAGGTATCTATAAGGTCCTTCAACATATTCAATGTTATAGAGAAAAACATAGAACTCTTTAAAGAGAATGCGTTGCGAAAGAATATTACAATAACGCTTCAGACCAAACAGGTATCCAATGTCTATGCGGATAAGGATATGATTGATTTTGTAGTGCGAAATCTATTATCGAATGCGTTGAAGTTTACGGAAAGTGGTGATTCAGTAAGTGTAGATGTGATTGAGCAAGAAGGCCACTTGAAAGTCCAGATTAAGGATAACGGAATTGGTATGACGAAAGAACAGCGTGAGGCCCTACTCAATTCCAACAAGGAAAATACATCTACTAAGGGCACTGATGATGAAGAAGGCACCGGTCTTGGATTTGCCATATGCAAAGATTTTGTCCAACGGAATAATGGTATGATTTATATCGAATCCGAAGAGGGGAAAGGCAGTATATTCTCCTTTACGGTTCCTACAAATCTTACCAGAGATACGATTCTGCGCGTTTCTTAATCATTCAAGACTTCCAACTTGGCAAAGCGAAGTAATAATTTTTTCACATCCCCCTGTTCAAATTGAATTTCCGCCTTTTTGTCATTCCCCACTCCTTCAATTTTAAGAATTTTTCCCTTTCCAAATCGGGTATGGCTTACCCTCATTCCAACCGCAAGATGAGTATCAATAACATTGGTATTGGCTGATGGTGAACTTAATTCCGGTTTTAGTCTGCGCAGCTTACGAAGTTGGTTTTCATTGGGTCTTTGACTGGTTGGTGGTGTCCCTTTGGTTGGTTTGGAATTACGTAGCTTGCTCTTATCCACTTCGCCAAAAATATTGGCATCAATCATAGATTTAAAGCGATAGCCGTCGTTCACCGGTGTTAGATTTTCAACATATTTTTCGTCTATTTCCTCCAAAAAACGACTGGGTTCTGCATCAATCAGTTTTCCCCATCGATATCTATTTTGGGTATAGGTCAAATATGCCTGTTTTTCAGCTCGTGTCAGGGCAACATAAAAAAGTCGTCTCTCCTCTTCCAACTCACTACGGGTGTTCATACTCATCGCCGATGGAAAAAGGTCTTCTTCCAGTCCCACGATGTACACATAAGGAAATTCAAGCCCTTTGGCCAAGTGAATGGTCATAAGAGCCACTCGGTCATCATCGCCTGTTTCCTTATCCATATCCGTAGCCAAGGCAACATCTTCCAAAAACTCGGTTAGACTTCCTGTAGCATCTGCCAACTCTTTCTGGCCTTCCACAAAATCCTTGATGCCGTTCAAAAGCTCCTCGATGTTCTCCATACGAGCAATTCCCTCTGGAGTACCATCTTTCTTAAACTCTAGAAGTAATCCTGTTTTTTTGGCAACATGTTCCGCTAATGTGAAGGCATCGCTTCCCGCATTCATAATCTGGAAGCTTTTTATCATGGTTACAAAATCCTCTAATTTCCTTTGCGTACCTGCATTAATTTTCAATTGAAGTTTGTCTAGGTTTTCCATCACTTCAAAAATGGAACGCCCATAATGGTTGGCAGCCAGAATAAGTTTATCTAGGGTACTCTGCCCTATTCCTCGCGCAGGAAAATTTATAATCCGTTTTAAAGCTTCTTCATCCTTAGGATTAACAATCATCCGTAAATACGCTAGAACATCCTTTATTTCTTTGCGTTGATAAAAAGAAAGACCCCCATAAATTCTATATGGAATATCCTTTTTTCGTAGGGCATCCTCTATGGCCCGGGACTGGGAATTGGTTCGGTAAAGCACAGCAAACTCCCCATTTTGCAATTGATGCTGCATCCTATTTTCAAAAATGGAAGAAGCCACATACCTTCCCTCTTCCGCATCAGTTACACTTCGATGTATCTTTATGGGATTTCCCTCGTCATTGGATGTCCAAACCACCTTTTCGAGTTGATTTTTATTTTTGGCGATTATGGAGTTGGCCGCATTTACAATGTTCTTGGTTGACCTATAATTTTGCTCCAAACGATACACGGCCACATCATCATAATCACGCTGGAAATTGAGAATATTGCTGATGTTCGCTCCCCGAAATGAATAGATACTCTGTGCGTCATCACCTACCACACAGATATTTTGATAACGGTCCGACAAAGCCTTTACAATAAGGTATTGGGAATGATTGGTGTCCTGATACTCATCGACCAAAATGTATTTGAAACGCTCTTGGTATTTCATGAGCACTTCGGGAAAACGGGTCAAAAGTTCATTGGTGCGCAACAAAAGATCATCAAAATCCATAGCACCTGCCTTAAAACAACGGTCCACGTAGTTTTGATAAATTTCCCCTAAGCGTGGTCTTTTGGCCATGGCATCAGCTTCTACCAATTCCGGGTTCTGAAAATATGCTTTGACCGTAATCAAACTATTTTTATAGGATGATATCCGATTTTGAATCTGCTTATACTTGTAGATGTCCTTATCCAATCCCATCTCCTTGATGATGGAAGCTATTAAACGTTGGGAATCTTGAGTGTCGTAAATTGTAAAATTACTAGGGTAGCCCAATTTGTCACTTTCAAAACGAAGTAGTTTTGCAAATACCGAATGGAAAGTCCCCATCCATAAATTCTTGGCTTCAGAATTACCAACAATAGTAGCAATCCTTTTTTTCATTTCCTTAGCAGCTTTGTTCGTAAAGGTCAATGCCAGGATATTAAAGGAATCCACATCTTGTTCCATCAAATGAGCAATACGATAGGTAAGAACCCTAGTTTTTCCGGAGCCAGCCCCTGCAATGACCATCAATGGGCCATCTTTATGTAGAACAGGTGCTCGTTGGGCATCATTCAATTCATCCAAAAATGTACTCAAGGGCTATTTCATTTTAAATGGAAAGGTGAAATTAGCCAATTATGTACTCTTGTTAAAATCATCCTTTTAATAGTTATAAACAGCGCATAGTTCTTATGAATTTGAATATATTTAGAGGTCTTAAAATCCGTTTTTAATGAAACAAATCTCTTGCTTGTTACCAATTTTTTTGTTTTTGTCTGTAATTGGCATGGCTCAAGAAAAAGAAGCTGGGCCCATTATGGAGGCGTATGGTGAAGTTTGGAAAATCGAAAATCCTGATTTTGAGACAGATACAACAATGGAATACAAAGTAGTTTTCGATATCATGCAAAGCCCAGAATCACCTACTGAATTAAACCGGAGTATTGAAACAGCTGCGCGGTTTTTAAACATGCACGCGCAAAGCAATGTCCCAGAGTCACAACTTAAAGTAGCATTGGTGGTGCATAGCAAGGCATCTAAAGATGTTATTACGAATGAAGCATATCTTACTCGATTTGGTACACAAAACCCAAATACTGATATGATCAATCAGCTTATGAAAGCAGGTGTAGAAGTTATTCTCTGTGGTCAATCTTCAAAATCTAGAAACTACCGGAAAGAAGCATTGATTCCAGGTGTAAAAATTTCACTTTCCGCCATGACGGCATTGATTCAATTACAAAACAAAGGCTATCAACTCATTAAATTTTAATACTATGAAGAAGATCTTAACTCTAGTATGTATATGTTCCTGCATGGCTGTTTCTGCGCAGGGACCAAATTTGGAAAAGGATTATGCTGCCATCGAGTCTAAAGTAATTGAATGGCGACATGACATACACCAAAATCCAGAATTGAGTAATCGGGAATTCAAGACCGCAGAAAAAATTGCCGCACATTTAAGATCCTTGGGCATTGAGGTAACAACCGGTATTGCCCATACCGGTGTTGTGGGTATCCTAAAAGGTGATAGTCCGGGAAAAGTAGTTGCCCTACGAGCGGATATTGATGCCTTGCCCGTTACGGAAAGAAATGACCTTCCATTTAAATCTACGGTCACTACAGAGTTTTCGGGCGAAAAAGTAGGTGTGATGCATGCTTGTGGTCATGATACGCATACCGCAATTCTTATGGGGGTAGCCGAAGTACTGTCAAAGAACAAAGACAAAATCAATGGGACCGTAAAGTTTATATTTCAACCAGCTGAAGAAGGAGCACCCCCCGGTGAAGAAGGCGGAGCTTTGCTTATGGTAAAAGAAGGTGTTTTGAAGAATCCAGATGTGGACGCCATTTTTGGATTACATATCAATTCCCAAACCCCGGTAGGTACCATACGTTATAAAATAGGTGGTGCTCTGGCTGCAGCCCAAAGTTTTACTATAAAGGTAAAAGGAAAACAAAGTCATGGTTCCCAACCTTGGAGCGGTGTGGACCCGATTTTGATAAGTGCCAAAATTATTGATGGTCTTCAAACTATTATCAGTCGCGAAGCTAACCTGACCAATGAAGCAGCTGTAATCACGGTAGGCAAAATCAAAAGTGGCGTGCGATTTAATATCATTCCCGAGTCTGCTGAGATGCTAGGTACCATTCGTACCTTGGATTATGACATGAAGGACCATATTAACAAACGGATGAAGGAAATGGTTGCTGACATTGCCAAAGCCTATGGTGGAGAAGCTACTTGCGAAATAAAAGATGCAACCGATATAACCTTTAATGTACCCGAACTGGCCAGACAAATGTTACCAACGCTGCAGCGAGTTGCTGGTGATAAAAATGTTATTGCTCAAAAAGCAATCACAGGCGCAGAGGATTTTTCGTATTTCCAAAGGGATGTTCCTGGATTTTTCTTCTTTCTTGGTGGAATGACACCAGGAAACACCGAATCTTATCCTCATCACACACCAGATTTTCTTATTGATGATTCAGGTATGCAGTTGGGCGTAAAAGCAATGACCGAATTAACACTGGATTATTTGAGTATGTGAGGTTTAACAACGCAGAAATTTTAAGGATAACCTAATAAATGTGGATTGCTATCTTTGTATCGATTGATTTACCATATTTGATGGTTCGAAAATCAATTGGGATTTAATGAGAAGTAACCAACCTAAATAGTATGCGAATAAAACTACCTATCCTACTCTTATTCCTTTTAGTCTTTGGAATTGCTACAGGGCAGAAAAAGAGTGAACTTTTTGCGCAAATAGAAGAATTGAAATCTGAAAAGCAAAATCTAGAACAAGAGCTCGCCACCATTAAAAGAGAAGTTTCATCGAGCAAAGCAAAAGCGGAAACCCTTGAGGCGGAAAATGTTAGTTTGAGAGAGGCGAATGCCACACTTTTAACGAACTTAACTAGTTTTTCTGAGCTTTCTAAAAAAAGTAGTGATAACGTAAACAAAACGCTTGAAGCATTAGGCCAAAAAGAAAGACAACTAAGCGATATCAATAAAATGATTTCGTCAAATGACTCTACTGCCATTGTAGCCCTTACGCAAGTGAAAAAGACGCTGGGTGAAAATGCCAATGCTAATTTTTCCGAAGGTGATATTGTTTTATCAGGCAGTCTAAATAGTCTATTTGGTTCGGATTCATCTCATGAACTTACTGAAGACGGTAATGCCTGGTTGACCAAAGTTGCCGACATTATTAAAGCTAATCCAAATCGCAAAACAGAAATAGTGGGGTTAAATATTACTGGAGAATTTGCTCCTACCTATGACCAAGCCATTGCAGTTACCAAAAGACTGACGGATTCCTTAGGTGTTGCTATAGAGAAAATTTCAACAACGGTTCAAGACGGTAACTTTAAGGAAGGTATCTCTATCAAACTTCGGCCTGATTATGAAGGCTTTTATGGAAAAGTGAAAGAAAGTGTGAAAGTGGCACAATAGTTTTTGGGTACTATCTGGGTGATAAAAATACTTGAAACCAAGCCCATACTTTTTCCACAATTAGTACGTTCTAGTTTCTAGTAAATCAAAAAAACCAACTACCCATGACCGGAGATGAAATTTTCCAATTGTTTGCCTTTTTATTACCCGCTGTTGTTACCGGAGCTGTAGCTTTTTATTTCTTTAGGTTACATACTCGTAATGAAGATGGCAGAAGACGCTATTTGCTTCAAAAAGATGCCCAAAAGGACGCTTTACCCATCCGATTACAAGCCTACGAGCGTATGGTACTTTTTTTGGAACGAATTTCACTGAATAGTCTTGTGGTACGTATTTCTCCTGTTAGTAAAAACAAAAATGATTATGAAAATCTTCTTATCAAGCAGATTGAAACGGAATTTGAACATAATCTCTCCCAACAAATCTATATGTCCGATGAGTGTTGGAACATTATAAAAACAGCAAAAAATGCCACCATTCAAGCCATTCGGTCTGCTGGTATGAGCCAAACTGAATCTCCTGATAAACTGCGGGAAGATATTCTTAATCAAACCATGGAGAAACAATCTCCATCCTCCACCGCGCTTTCGTTTATTAAGAAAGAGGTTAGCGAGCTTTGGTAATTCATTCTTTTTGTTCCGGGTCTATTGGACTGGTCTCTTCATTTTTATTTTTAGCGTAAAGATAACCACGTTTCCACCACAACGTCATTCGTTCCTTGTTAAATATGAGTGAGTTTGTAGTCAGTACTGTGGGAGTATAATAAAAATTAATAATGGCATCTTTCTGATTGGCTACCAGCTTTCCAACACGAACGTTTTGATTCTCAATACGGTCCAACATAAACTCAAAACTGGTTGTAATCAATTCGAAAGGACTGCGAACGGGCATTCGATTCAAATAGTTGACTTCTGTGCGTAGCACAACTACATCCAACTCTGTGGCACCTCGTTTTAAGGCCTCCTCTATAGGCACCAAACTGCCCAGTCCCCCATCAGCGTATTCACATCCATTACGTTTAACCAAGCTCATAAAGGGAACATAGTTTGAAGAAATCCAAACCCAATCGCAAAACTCTTCATAGGTGCAATCATTTATGGATTTATATTCCACTTGGTTCAACGACAGGTTGGATACGGTCACTATCACATCTGTAGTACCCCGCTTTAAAAGATTGAATTCTTCCTCTGTTATGGAATTATGAATAAGCTCACGTAAATTCTCGCTCTCCCCAAAGGTTTTTTTTCCTTTAAGGAAGTTCTTAAAGACATTCCAATGATTGATTGCAATGCGCTCGATGCCATGCCTTTTCTTTATAATAAAAGGACAATTGTTAAAAATGCTATCCTGATTTACGGAAGAGTATATTTCCTTAATCTTATCGAGTTTGTTCAAAGCCAAATGTGAAATCAACAAGCTGCCTGTTGATGTGCCCACGAATAAATCGTATTCATGCTTAGCCTCTTGGATAAGGAATTGAGCCACCCCACCTGCAAAGGCCCCTTTACTTCCTCCTCCCGATATTACTAAAGCTCTCATTCACCAAAAGTTTTATCCAAATACTCCTTTTCTTGTTGATTCAATGCGGCATATATAGATTTAAGTCGGTCCGTATTTCCTTCCCCTTTCAAAAATTCCTTTAAAAATTTTCGGCATGATTTTTTAAAGTACCAAACATGATGGTTACAGGCATTGACTAAATTTTTAAGTGCACTATCAGAAAGAGCACCAAGATTTTTTAAGTACTGAAATGCCAATAAGCGAACCTCAAAATGATATTGTGGGTGCGTATACCCACTGATTTCTTTATAGAAATTCGGCTTCAGTTCATTTTCGTAGTCGGGAGTTGCCAAGGCCAACGCAAGCCATAACATTCGAACATTTTTATTGGGTAAACCGATTACTTGAGACGTTTTATTCAAATATTCAAAACGATTTGAGGGAAAATCACTCCATAATCGATACAAAACAGCTTCTTGCGTAACATAGCTATTATCCATCAACATGGATTCAAAAACAGGCTTTAATGTATCGGATATTTTGGAAGTAGTCGAAGCCAGAGCTTGTCGTACCTTCAACTCTTCCCCTTGAACCATACGTGCCAAATCTTCATCATGAATCTCTTTTGCGAAATCCAGAATCAGCTGTTTTTTAAAATTGGCAGAATGGGTAGAATCCCAATGCTTATCTATTTTTGCTTGTATGGATTGGTTACTGGATTCTTCTTTCGCATTTTTTATTGTAAAATAGATTTCTAGAGAATGACTTTTTCTCGCTAGAAAGTTCTCTGCTAAACGTATCGGGAACTCTGAATTCTTCAACCAAGTTTCTTCAAAATCCGCAAGTTCCTGCCCAGAAGCCCCGCGCATTTCATCCATGAAGTTCGGAATGGTCACATTTTGATAGGCATACTTATCCAAATAAGCTTTGACCCCTGTTTTGAAAGCCTTCTCCCCTATTTGCTCCCGCAACATTACCAAAGCCCAAGCACCCTTTTCATAGAACGTGAGACTCCCTGCGTTAGGGTTTGTCAATGCCTCGCCATTTCCATCCTTTGAAAAACTGTTCAGGGAATTAGCAGTTTCGTATAATTTCCAGCAGAAGTAATCATCGCCAAATATTTCTTTTTCTGCCAAGTACGCGTAAAAGGTGGCAAAACCTTCATGGAGCCAATGATGTTCACCACTTCGTTCCGTAACTAGATTCCCAAACCACTGATGTGCTAATTCGTGGGCGTTGACGTTTACATAATTCTTGTCCAAAAACCCAATGGAATCCACCATAAATGTGTTTGAAAATATGGTGGCTCCAGTATTTTCCATACCGGCATACAAAAAATCATGTACGGGTATTTGCTTGTAATTTTCCCAGGGATAGGAAACGCCGATTTCCTCCTCTAAAAAGTCAAAAATCTTTTTGGTATATCGGTATGTGGGCTCCAATCTTAAACTGTCCTGAGGTTCATAATACAGCTCTATGGGAACACCGGAAGAAGATTGGATGCTTTCCTTTAAATAATTGCCAATGCCAAATGCTACCAGATAACTGCTCATGGGTTTTTGCATGTCAAATGTCCATGTAGATACACTTCCTGAGTCTTCCTTTTTCACAAGCGCTCCATTAGCTATAACTTGATATAATGAATCAAAGCTTATGGACAAATCAAATTCAATTTTATCATTCATATCATCCAAGCTAGGGAGCCAATGACTGGTATACTTTCCTTGACCTTGCGTCCAAATTTGTCCATTTTCTCTATTTAGTGCACCTAAGAGCCTACTATCGACAGACTGTTGTATTCCAGCAATATCCCTTCGTAAACCTTCAGTAGAATTCTTGGCTCTTAAGGAGTCAGGATATTCCCAACGTGAAAAATATACCGTTTGTTTGGGCGAGGTTCCGTATGTAAGTGCAAGGGAGTATTCTTTATCTTTTTTAAACCTGCTGTTGATATTGATTGTCCTACCTGTATTTGAGAACTTCACTGGTTTTCCATTTAGTAGAACAGAAGAAAAATCAATATTGACCGCATCTAAAAAAACGGAGTCGACGTTCTGCAATACCTTAAACTCATAGTTCACCACACCTGAAATGCTTTTTTCATAAGGCTCGGGAACAATATGTATTTGAGCTCGTATGAAATCCACCTTATCCTGAATTTGACCAAATGCTACCTGGGTGATAAGAAGAAAAACAAGTAAGGGGTATGGCTTCATGATTTGAGTATAGCAAAAGTCTTTCCAAAATACATATTTTCGTTTGATGAATGCCAATTTTCTCCAAACTCCTATTACCTACCTGAAAAGCGTAGGCCCAAACCGAGCTGAACTGCTTCAAAAGGAGTTGGGCATTTTTACCTATCGTGATTTGTTACAGCTTTTCCCCAATCGCTATTTAGACAAAACCCAGTATTACAAAGTCAACCAATTACAAGCAAGTGGCGCTGATATTCAAATTGTTGGTAAAATCATTCATTTAAAAACCGTTGAACAAAAAAGAGGTAAACGATTGGTAGCCACCTTCGCTGACGAAACCGGGCAGATGGAATTGGTTTGGTTTCGTGGGCATAAATGGTTGAGGGAAAGCCTTAAAATAAATGAGCCTTATGTAGTGTTTGGAAGAATCTCCCGCTATGGGAGTACCTTTTCAATGGCTCATCCTGAAATGGAGTTGTTGTCTGCGCATGAAAAGGGGTTGAAAATTGCCATGCAGCCGCTTTATCCATCCACTGAAAAATTGAGTTCCAGGGGAATCACCAATCGGGTGATGAGCCAGATGGTACAGCAGCTTTTTTTAGAATGCAAAGGAAATTTTGAAGAATCGTTATCGCCTAAAATCATAGAAGAACTCCGCTTAATTTCAAAGAGTGATGCATTACTCAACATTCATTTTCCCAAAAACCAGGAGGTATTGGCTAAAGCACAATTTCGGTTAAAGTTTGAAGAGCTCTTCTTTGTTCAACTCCAGTTGATTTCCAAAAAGATTCTGAGGAAGCAGAAAATAAAGGGCATGCCATTCTCTGAAGTGGGAATTAACTTCAATACCTTTTTCAAAGACCACCTTCCCTTCGAGTTGACCAATGCTCAAAAAAAGGTGATTAAGCAAATTCGGAATGATTTGGGCAGCAACGCACAGATGAATCGATTGCTTCAAGGAGATGTGGGTTCTGGTAAAACCATAGTTGCTTTGCTATGTATGCTGCTGGCGATAGACAATGGTTTTCAAGCATGCCTTATGGCTCCTACTGAAATCTTGGCACAACAACATTTTAATGGCCTAAAGGAATTATTGGGCAAGATGGATGTTCGGATTGAATTACTAACGGGTTCCACTAAGAAATCTGTACGAAGAATAATTCATGAAAGTCTTCAGCTTGGGGAGCTAAATATTTTGGTGGGCACCCATGCCATTTTGGAGGATACCGTTCAGTTTAAAAACCTAGGACTGGCCATAATTGATGAACAACATAGATTTGGCGTAGCCCAACGTTCCAAATTATGGCATAAAAATGAAGTTCCTCCCCATATTTTGGTTATGACGGCCACCCCTATTCCACGTACTTTGGCGATGAGTTTGTATGGAGACTTGGATATTTCGGTTATTGATGAATTACCTCCGGGACGGAAAGCCATTAAAACTGTCCATAGGTTTGATTCCAATCGTTTGAAAGTATTCCAATTTATTAAGGATGAAATAAAAAAAGGTCGCCAGATATATGTGGTTTACCCATTAATTGCCGAATCTGAAGCCTTGGATTATAAAGATTTGATGGACGGCTACGAGAGTTTGGCAAGAGATTTTCCTTTGCCAGAGTACCAAATATCCATAGTACACGGTAAAATGAAGCCCGCTGACAAGGAATACGAAATGGAGCGATTTGTAAAAGGTGAAACCCAAATTATGGTAGCCACTACGGTGATAGAGGTCGGGGTTAATGTTCCTAATGCTTCCGTAATGATAATCGAAAGCGCAGAACGATTTGGTCTATCACAATTACATCAGCTAAGGGGGCGTGTAGGCCGTGGTGCCGAACAAAGTTTCTGTATCCTAATGACCGGACATAAATTATCCGAGGACTCCAAAACTCGATTAGAAACCATGGTTCGGACCAATGACGGTTTCGAAATTGCCGAAGTAGATTTGAAACTACGGGGTCCTGGTGATTTAATGGGTACACAACAAAGCGGCATGTTGAATCTAAAGATTGCCGATATCATCAAAGACAACCAAATTCTTCAAACGGCTAGGCACTACGCTTTGAGCCTGCTTAAAGACGACCCAGGATTGCAAAAAGAGGAGAACAAACGAATCGTAAAGGCGTACCAGTACCTAACGCAAAACAAGACAATCTGGAATTATATCAGTTAGCTGTGGGTTCAAAAAGATACCTTTCAGTTTGCTCGTTAAAAATGAGTTAATTGAATTGCAATCACACTGGTTTTCAGTTAAAACGCTCTACCTTACGCACAAATTGACTATCATGAAAAAATTTGTTTTGCCAGTAATCTTATTGGCTCTTACACTCTACGGTATATTATCATGGACCACCAATGAAACTTCCAAAAATCTTACTGCTGATTTCGATTATGGTAACCCAGAAATCGGATCTATAAATGCCTTGAGCTTTGGACCTGAAGGCATATTATTTATTGGAGACTCCAAAAAGGCTATGGTTTATGCCATTGACACAAGAGATACAAGTGAAAAAGGAAATGGCGATGAGATTAATATCAGGAATTTTGACCAAATGATAGCCGCATCATTGGGAACAACCCAAGACAAGATTCAGATTAGCGATATGGTTGTTAATCCAAAATCAAAAACTCCCTATTTTGGAGTAAACATGGAGGACGGGTCTGCTGTGCTATTAAGATTAAATGGTGAGACTTTGGAAAACGTGTCGCTTAAAGAGGTAAGCTATTCTAAAACTCCACTTACGGATGCAGTAGATGTAAATGCTAAAGATAGACGAGAAAGACCACTACGGGTTTGGGCCATTGCAGATTTAAAATTTCATGGAAACCGGGTTTTAGTTTCTGGTCTTTCCAATAAAGAATTTTCTTCTACCTTCAGAAGTATTCCATTTCCCTTTACCGAATCACAGGACCAAACCTCATTAGAAATCTGGCATGCAGCCCATGGCAAGTATGAAACCCATGCACCCATTAAGACCTTTGAAATAGTTTCTTTAAACAAGCAAGATTATTTGATGGCAAGTTATACCTGTACCCCTCTGGTGCTTTTCCCTATGAGTGATTTAGAGAATGGAAAGCATATTAAAGGACGTACTGTTGCCGAATTGGGAGCTGGTAATTCTCCTTTAGATATGATTTCCTATGAAAAAGAAGGAAAACAGTATTTTTTGATGTCCAATAGCAATCGTCCGGTAATGCGATTGGATTATCAGGATATCGCCAATTTCAAAGAAACCTTAACAGAACCTGTTACAGAATTTGGCGTAGCTACTGGGGTTCCCTATGATAATCTACCTTTTCCTTATGTTCAGCAAATGGATAATCTAGATGATTCCCATGTGCTTTACATTCAGAGGGCGGGTAACGGAGAATTGGTCTTGCGTAGTAGATCTACCAAATGGATGTGATTTCCCTGATTTTTACTTTACATAAAAAGATCAAGTTATTCTTGGTCTTTTTTTGTGTTACACTTTCTTTTAGTTGTGTCCAAAGCAAACCTGTAGATAACATTCATGTTAACTACAAGAACGGTAAAGGGCTTAGTGTGTCATTCAAGGCAAAGGATTTATCAAACTATACAGTCTTTTTAAAACAAAATGATTTAACCGCCGTTCTGGGCACTTCAGCGCATGATAAAGGAATCTATACCTTCACCCCCATTGTCGCCTTTACCCCCGGTAAAACCTACGAAATTAGAAAAAGTGGAAAGATTGTTGGGTCGTTTACCGTTGACAGAATTCTGAAAGAAAAAAAACCGCAACTAGTGGCAATTTATCCCTCATTGGACACCGTGCCGCAAAACCTGTTAAAAATGTATTTTGTGTTCTCAGAACCTATGCAACATTCCAAAAGTGCCTTTGATTTTATAAGCGTCTTTGATACTACCATTCAGGAAGAAACCAAAATTTTTTTAGAAATGCAGACCGAACTTTGGAATAAGGAACGTACGCAACTCACACTATGGCTGGACCCAGGTCGCATTAAAACCGATTTGATACCCAATCGTGAAAAAGGACTTCCACTACTCCAGAACCACACCTATTCTATCGTAATAGATAGTTTATGGACTTCAGCACAAGGTCTTACGCTCTCTAAAAAGTATAGCAAAACCTTACAGGTTGTTGAAAAAGATGTACAGAGACCCAATCCATATTCATGGGATATTATCGTGCCTAAAAAGGAAAGTCTAAATCCTTTGGAAATTCATTTTGATGAACCTTTGGATGCTGTTTTAATTTTAGAGACTATTCAATTCAAAAATAGTAAGGGCGAACTATTGCAAGGTGCTTTATCACTTTTAGAAAGTGAATTCAAACTACATTTTAAACCTATTGAAAGATGGACTGCCGGAAAGTACTCAATTCATGTAAATCCAGTTCTTGAAGATTTGGCCGGCAATAACTTAAAAAGACTTTTTGACACCGATATCTCCAATCAAAAAAATGTTTCTGAAAAAATAGAAGACACGTTGAGCTTTGCGATCAAGTAATACTTAAAATGCCCAGGAATCCTGGGCATTTTGAGATAAGCTATGAAAATATGTGCTTAGTTGATTGCTTCTCCTTTTTCCGCTTTAGCAATGTTTGCAGCAACGCGGTCTTTGTTTGCCTGTGCCGGAGCATTTTCCAGGGCAATTTTTAGATGTTTTACGGTCGATTTGTTATCGCCCAGAGCCGAGTACCCTCTAGCTAATCCATAATGTACAGGCCAAGTTCCCTTATGTGTTTTGGCATTCCATTTGAAAATCTCTAAAGCTTCATCACTTTTCCCTTGGGCTATTAACTGTCTTCCATAACCATGTACCTGAAAAACAGTACCTAATGGTAACGCTTCTTCCATGATAGTTTTTGCTTCTGCTGTTTTTCCCTGCTTAGCTAGTATCTGCGATTTAATGCTCAGATTGTTGAAGGTCTTTTGACTAAAAAATTGACCCGCGATTGCAGCATCAGCCCAAGTAAGTGCTTCATCCAAATCACCATCATTATTTAAAGCAAAGTTGGCAGCTTGTTCCCAACTTTGTCTGGCAAAACCTGGAGTGGTTTGTAACTGTTTTCTAACCTCCGTCAAGACATTAGTGGTTACATCAGTTTCTATCTTAAATGGAATCTGCTTTTTCTCCCATTTTAAAGACGCTACGGCCGAACTAGCATCCACCGTATCAAATCCAAAAGTTAATTGCTCTACATGAGGAATTTCATTGGTTTGAACATCTACCCGAAGTACATCTTCATCCGGCTTGTAAAAATAACTGCCCCAGGCCGTATAGTTTTTAGAGAAGATTACGGTGGCCGAGTTATCTTCATTGACAATCATATGCAATCCATACTTACCGGCAGGTAAAGTTTTACCTCCTATAGTAAGATCATGGGAGGTTTTAAATATGGTGTTTTCGTTGGCACCTGCCCTCCAGGGTGACTCAGCTGCAGTGCCAAAACCCAAATTGTTCATACCGTAGGGAACTAAAGCTCCCCAAATTTCACGTTCGTTGACGCTAGGACGTGAATACACAATCGTCACATCAGTATTTCCGATGCGTTGCATAACTTTTGCCATTTGACTACCTCTAGGCAAAAAGTTCAATTGAGCGATGGATGATGTGGATGTAAAGAAAATTGCAAGAAAAAAAATGGCTGATAATGCCGAGTAACATTTTTTCATTGGTTCGTTTTTGATTTTGTTAATGAATAAACTGTAAAGGTTGTGCCTCTAAAGTAGACATGTCATTTATTCAAGGGCGTTACAGCAATGTTAAAAAAACGTTCAACCTGTTAAAAAACAGAGTATTATGCTTGCTTTTTACATATAGGTGGGTATTTTGTTAAAAGAGTTAACATCTAAGCGGGTAAGTTTTTATCGGCATTTACCTTCAGCAATTTAATACATGGAAAAGCCTATTGAAATAGTAAAACAAATCCTTCGAGCCATCTAAATTTGTTTAGCCAGAAAATTTAAATTTAATTGGAAAGTCAAGAATATAAATCGTTGGACATCGTAATTTTAAGTCCAACGTATTGGAGTCTTTTTAACGTAAAAGTACTTTTATCAACTATAATAATATTAGATTAAGGGTGATGAGCAGAACTCTTTTTGATAAAGTCTGGGATTCTCATGTGGTAAAGCACATTGAAAACGGTCCAGATGTCCTTTTTATCGATAGGCATTTGGTACACGAAGTAACCAGCCCTGTCGCATTTCTAGGGCTTAAGAATCGTGGTATCAAGGTTTTATATCCAGAACGAACATTTGCTACTGCCGATCATAATACACCAACTAGAAATCAGCATTTACCCGTAAAGGATAAACTTTCTGCCAATCAGTTAAAAGCATTGGAAGAAAATGCAAAAGCTCATGGTGTACCCTATTGGGGGTTGGGACATAAAAAAAATGGCATTGTACATGTAATTGGTCCTGAAAATGGAATTACGGTGCCTGGGGCTACTATAGTCTGCGGAGATTCACATACGTCAACTCATGGGGCTTTTGGAGCTATCGCCTTCGGTATTGGAACCAGTGAAGTGGAAATGGTACTTTCTACACAATGCATTATGCAGCCTAAACCCAAAAGTATGCGAATTACTATTGATGGGGAACTCAATGCTGCCGTTACACCAAAAGATGTAGCCCTATATATTATTTCAAAGTTAACGACCTCAGGAGCTACTGGGTATTTTGTTGAATATGCCGGTGAAGTATTCCGGAATATGTCAATGGAAGGAAGAATGACCGTTTGCAACCTCAGTATAGAAATGGGAGCACGTGGTGGTATGATAGCTCCAGATAATGCTACTTTTGATTACGTTCAAGGTAGAGAATACACCCCTAAAGGAAAAGATTGGGACAAGGCCATGGAATACTGGAATACATTGTATTCAGACGATGATGCGGTTTTTCATAAAGAGATTGTTTTTAACGCATCCGATATTGAACCCATGATTACTTATGGTACCAATCCTGGTATGGGTATCGGAATCCAAAGTGGTATTCCAACTGCGCAGACCATGGACTCTGGAGTGGCCACATACCAAAAATCCCTAAACTACATGAACTTTAATGAGGGAGAAGCCATGATAGGCAAACCCATTGATTTTGTATTCCTAGGGAGTTGTACCAATGGTAGAATTGAAGATTTTAGGGCTTTTGCCTCTATCATAAAAGGAAGAAAAAAAGCAGATAATGTTACTGCTTGGTTAGTCCCAGGTTCCCATAAAGTAGAGGAAGCCATTAGAAAAGAGGGTATTTTGGACATTCTTCATGAATCTGGATTTGAACTACGCGAGCCCGGCTGCTCCGCTTGTTTGGCCATGAATGATGATAAAATTCCTGCTGGAAAATATGCCGTGAGTACTTCAAATCGAAATTTTGAAGGAAGACAAGGACCTGGAGCACGAACCCTTTTAGCTAGCCCGCTAGTAGCGGCAGCGGCGGCGGTAACTGGAAAAGTTACGGATCCAAGAGAACTTATGGAACTTCAAGAAGCATAGACAATTTACAATCGACAATTAACAATTTTCAGTGCCCCTATACGATGTGTTGATTGACAACTGATAACTGACAAAAAATGGCATACGATAAATTCAACATATTAACAAGCAGTGCAGTACCCTTGCCCATAGAGAATGTGGATACAGACCAGATTATTCCTGCACGTTTTCTAAAAGCAACGGAACGTAAAGGTTTTGGGGATAACCTATTTAGGGATTGGAGATACCACACAGACAATACCCCTAAAGAGCATTTTGTCTTGAACAATCCCATATATTCCGGAAAAATTTTGGTGGGTGGCAAGAACTTTGGTTCAGGTTCATCCAGGGAGCATGCCGCTTGGGCAGTATATGATTATGGTTTCCGATGCGTGGTTTCTAGTTTCTTTGCGGATATTTTCCGGAACAACTGTTTAAACATAGGTGTATTACCGGTTCAGGTAAGTCCCGAGTTTTTGGATAAAATCTTCAAGGCTATCGAATCTGATCCTAAAACAGAAATTGAAGTAAACCTTCCAGAACAACGTATTACAGTTCAGGAAACTGGTGAGAGTGAAGATTTTGCTATTAATGACTACAAAAAAGAAAATATGCTCAACGGTTTTGATGATATAGACTATCTGTTGAACATAGGAAAGGACATTCAAGAATTTGCCCAGAACACTCCACTTTAATTTTTAATTAATCGTTTGGTTAGAACCGCGAAAATGAAAAAAAGAACGGTTGAAATCATGGATACCACCCTTAGGGATGGTGAACAAACTTCTGGTGTTTCGTTTTCTTCCTCGGAAAAACTGACATTGGCAAAACTACTATTAGAGGAACTTCAAGTTGACCGAATCGAAGTAGCTTCTGCTCGTGTTTCGGACGGAGAGTTCAATGCCGTAAAAAATATTACAGATTGGGCAAATACCGAAGGGTATATTTCCAAGGTTGAGGTATTGACCTTTGTTGATGGCGGGGTTTCCCTGAAATGGATGGAGAAAGCGGGAGCCAAAGTCCAAAATTTGCTAACAAAGGGCTCCCTGAATCATCTGACGCATCAACTCAAAAAAACACCTGAACAGCATTTTGAAGCTATACGGCTAGTGATTGACAAAGCCCAGAAAATGGGTATTGAGACCAATGTCTATCTCGAAGACTGGAGTAATGGCATGCGAAATTCCAAAGCATACGTATTCCAATTTCTTGATTTTCTTACAAAACAACCCATTAAACGTATTTTACTGCCCGACACCCTTGGTATTCTTACGCATTTTGAGGCAGGTAGCTTTTTAAAAGAAATCATTGAGCGGTATCCTGATATACATTTTGACTTTCACGGTCATAATGATTACGATTTAAGTGTAGCCAACGTAATGGAAGCACTTAAGGCGGGTTGCCATGGATTGCACTTAACCGTCAACGGTATGGGTGAACGTGCTGGAAATGCCCCCCTGGCCAGTGTTGTGGCAGTTATTAATGACTTTCTTCCTGCAGTGACCATTGGGGTAAAAGAATCCTCGCTTTACAAAGTAAGTAAATTGGTTTCTGCTTTTACCGGTTTTGGCATACCAGACAATAAACCAATCGTTGGAGATAATGTTTTCACTCAAACTGCTGGCATACATGCAGATGGAGATAATAAAAAGAATCTTTACTTTAATGATTTATTACCTGAAAGATTTGGAAGAAAACGCAAATATGCCCTAGGAAAAACCTCTGGAAAAGCCAATATTCAAAAGAACCTTCAAGAACTAGGACTGACACTTAATGATGAAGAACTTAAAAAGGTTACGGAACGAATCATTGAGCTGGGTGATAAAAAAGAGAGAGTTACCAAAGATGACTTGCCCTACATCATTTCAGATGTATTGGATTCCGATTTATATCAACAAAGAGTGTTTGTGAAATCGTATGTGCTTACTCATTCAAAGGGTCTCAAGCCCTCTACTACCCTCTCTATTGAAATTGATGGAAAATCTTATGAAGAAAATGCGCAAGGTGACGGACAATTTGATGCCTTCATCAATGCATTGCATAAAGTATACAAGAAGGAGGGGTTGGAACTGCCTAAATTAGTGGACTATGCCGTGCGAATTCCTCCAGGAAGCACATCAGATGCCTTATGCGAGACCATTATTACCTGGAAAACAAAAGAAAAGGATTTCACAACACGCGGACTGGATTCAGACCAAACGGTATCCGCAATAAAAGCTACTGAAAAAATGCTCAACTTGTTCTGAAACAATACCCAGTGAGCAACAAACAATACTTTAGTCATTTCAATAATAAACACTCATAACAATAACTACAATACATGAAATTCAACATAGCGCTTTTAGCTGGAGATGGTATAGGACCAGAAGTAATCAATCAAGCTGTAAAAGTATCTGATGCCATTGCTAAAAAATTTGGACATGAAATTAGTTGGACACCTGCACTTACAGGCGCAGCTGCTATAGATGCCGTAGGCAATCCATATCCGGATGAAACCCATGACGTTTGTGAAGCAGCTGATGCGGTTTTATTCGGAGCTATTGGCCATCCCCGTTTCGATAATGATCCATCTGCAAAGGTCAGGCCCGAACAAGGCCTGTTGAAAATGCGTCAAAAATTGGGGCTCTTCGCCAATGTGAGGCCTACCTTTACGTTTCCATCCCTGATTGATAAATCCCCTTTGAAAAAAGACCGGATTGAAGGAACCGATTTGGTTTTTTTAAGAGAGCTGACTGGTGGAATTTACTTTGGAGAACGCGGCCGTGAGGATGAGGGTAATACCGCATACGATACCTGTACCTACACCCGAGCTGAGGTGGAACGATTGGCGAGAAAAGGGTTTGAGATGGCCCTACAACGTTCTAAAAAGTTATGTTGTGTAGACAAGGCCAACGTTTTGGAAACTTCCCGCTTATGGCGCGAAACGGTCCAAGGCTTGGAAAAAGATTATCCAGAAGTAGAGGTTTCTTATGAATTTGTAGATGCTGTGGCCATGCGCTTAATCCAATGGCCTAATGCATACGATGTGCTCATTACCGAAAATCTATTTGGAGACGTATTGACAGATGAAGCATCTGTGATTTCGGGCTCCATGGGCTTAATGCCATCCGCATCGTTGGGCGAAAAAACGTCACTTTTTGAACCTATTCATGGTTCATATCCACAAGCAGCGGGAAAAGACATTGCTAATCCCTTAGCAACCGTATTATCAGCAGCCATGATGTTTGAAACGGCATTTGGCTTGCAAGAAGAAGCAGAAGCCATACGAAAGGTGGTCAATGAGTCACTTGCCGAAGGTATTGTCACAGAAGATTTAGCAGAAGGCGGCAAGGCATACAAGACTTCAGAAGTAGGAGATTGGTTATCCAAAAACATTTAGGCCACCTTAAACATCAAATAAACTAAGAGTACGTATTCATCAATTCGGAAACTGAATCCATCAATTGATGAATCAACCGCATATTCGTCATTCATAGATTTGATATTCACTAATTTATGAATCAGACTCATTATGCACCATAAAAACTTGGCAATATCCTTTTGCATAATCTCAACCTGGGTAATTGTCTTGTTCCTACCTTTGATAATCTATGCCCAGAAAAAGATAAAACCCATTAAAAATCCAGTAAGTTGGTCGTATACCATTGCTCCCAAAACGCCACTGGATGAAAGTATGACCACTTATGACATTATAGTGGATTCACATCTTAGTCCAATGGATTGGTGGGATGAGATTTCCTGGAAGGCCCAATCAACTGCTGAGGGTTTTGGAGAAAAAGAGAGGTTATTTCAAGAAGCCATATCTGACACCTTAGATGCTTGGGCGGATAGACATATGGCTTTGAAAAAGTGGCCGTATCGAAAAAATACAAGCGACCCTCATTTTACTATAGTATTGAAAACTGAAGAATACAAGGTAGAAAATATCCAGACCGAAGTGGACTTTTCCGATTTGGAAAGCGCCATATGCGAAGTAAATGCAACGGCGAGGCTTACCGTTACTTCCCACACGGGAGATATGCTACTAGATACACCCATTGTCTTTTATGTTGATGAAGAACATAAATCCAAATTGCTTCCCATTGGTCATTTTATGTTGAATCCTGTCTTCAAGATGAAATACAACCTAAAGCGGAAACCAGAAAAAAAACAAAAGCTATTGAACAAAAAACTGGCTAAATATGAAGCTGATGTGCTGGAGTACTTTTATGTAAAAAGTGGAGAGATACTTCGTGAGCACTTGCTAGAACAAAAGAAAACGGTCTATGCGGCTACATTCGGAGTAAAAAACAAAGGGTACGAAGCGCTGAATGATGCTTGTAACTCAGCTAAAATGGCTATCAATGCCCTATCTGCTTTCAGCGAAAAGAAGAGAAAAAGTTACCAAGAAATTAAACCAGAAATAGAAGTATGCCTTAGCTATTGGGAAGACAAATTGGAACGAACCACGAATCCGGAGATTCAAAAATATCTTATGGCCAATTTATCACTAGGCCATTTGCTCATGAATAATTTGGAAGTGTCCAAAGCGTACTTACATCAGATTCCAGAAGTTGGAAACCTAGACCGAAAATTGCTTTTGCAAGGTGGACTAAATTATTATTTAAATGGACTATCCGAAGCTATAGATGTTAGGGAAAAGTATGGTGAATTGGCTCAAATAGAATGATTTCTATAAAATATAATCCGTACTCAAAAAATTACTAACCTTAGCCTCTAAAAGTTGTTCTATGGTTTCATTATTTAAGTCATTGTCTTTAAACGCAACAAAAGTCCGAATAGAGAACGAGCGAAGTGCGTCATGAACACTTAACGTAGCCTGTGCCGAATCTTTACGGCCCGTAAAGGGATACACATCTGGTCCTCGTTGGCAGGAACTGTTTAGGTTTACACGACACACCAGATTGGCCAAAGTATCGATCAAGGGCGAAAGTGCATAAACGTCCTTACCAAAAAGACTTACCTGCTGTCCGTAATTGGAGGCTGCCATATCATCCAGTGGCTGTGAAATATCTTTAAAGGAGATAACGGGGATAATAGGTCCAAACTGCTCATCTTCATATACCTTCATATCCTTGGTTGTTGGATAAACAATAGAAGGCCAAATAAAGTTAGGAACACGCTCCCCTCCTTTTGCATTCATTATTTTAGCCCCTTTTTCAAGGGCGTCATCCAACAGTTCTTGGATATAGTCCGGTTTCCCTGGTTCCGGCAATGGGGTCAGATGAATTCCCTCGTCCCATGGATTCCCAAATTTCAAGGCATCTACTGCTTTGGCGAATTTTTTTAAAAACTCCTTTTTGATATCCTCATGAACGTATATAATCTTAAGGGCAGTACAGCGCTGCCCGTCATACGAAAGGGTACCAGAAATACACTCTTTCACAGTGAGGTCCAAATCCGCATCTGGCAAAATAATCGCTGGATTTTTGGCTTCCAATCCCAACACTTGTCTAAGCCGATTACTTTTGGGATGTTGATTTACTAATGCATTGGCAGAAGAACTATGTCCAATCAATGCCAGAACATCTACTTTTCCTGTTTTCATAATAGGACCCGCAATTGCTCTTCCTCGACCAAACAAAATGTTCACAACCCCTTTTGGAAAACTGGATTGAAATGCTTCCAGTAAAGGTGTAATCAATAATACCCCATGCTTTGCTGGTTTGAAAATTGTAGTGTTACCCATAATTAAAGCGGGTATAAGCAGTGTAAAGGTTTCGTTCAAAGGATAATTGTACGGTCCCAGACATAACACAATACCCAATGGACCTCTACGAATATGAGCATAAACTCCTTGGTATTTTTCAAATTTTGCAGAGTTACGGTCTAATTGCTTGTAAGCTTCAATGGTATCATAAATGTATTCAACCGTCCTATCAAATTCTTTATAAGAATCTGGCTGTGATTTACCAATCTCCCACATTAACAGCTTTACAACTTCTTCTCGTTTACCCTCCATTTTTTTTACGAAGGCCTCCATACATTCTATTCGGTCCTTAACTTTCATGGTGGGCCATAAACCTTTACCCTGATCCCAAGCTTGGGTCGCTGCATCAAGAGCCTCCATCGCTTCAGATTCTTGATTTGTAGGGATACTACCTAAAATCGTTTTTTGGTACTCTTCAGTTGAGGATATTGTAGAAAATATCTCGGAAGTTGGCCCATCCCAATCCCTTAGCTCCCCATCAACTAAATATTGACGTAAGTGTATAGGAGTTGTTATTTGCAGGTTTTCAGGTATATGTGGTAAACTTTTCATTTCCATTAATTTCTCAGAAAGTTACAAATTTTGTTTAATAAATTTTGTTTTTTGTTAAACAAAATTGAGCGATTACTATATTTCCAGCCTCTTTACTATACTCCGCACCAGTCGTCAAAAACTTCAGTCAACTAAATAAAGCACTACTCATTGCTGAAAGTAATCAAACATGCTGTTAAAAAAGAATAGTCTCGTTCAACCAAATAATGGTGTACTTGCACGCACTCTTATAGTAAACCTATGACTAGCTAAGCCAAAATCAGCTTAACCAATAGGCTTCATCGCGGTCATTGAAGCTCGAAGTTGTGCGCCAATTGTTTCTACCGGATGCTCGCGAATCGCTTTATTTACAGCAATTAATTTCAAATTATCCACACCATTATCAGAACCAGTTCCATACACCTTTCCGATAATATCCGTTTCTACACCTTTCATAAAGTCCTCCAACAAAGGCTTACAGGCATGGTCAAACAAGTAACAACCATACTCTGCGGTATCTGAAATCACCCGATTCATTTCAAACAACTTCTTTCTTGCAATGGTATTGGCAATCAAAGGTGTTTCGTGTAAGGATTCGTAATAGGCTGATTCATCAATTATACCCGACTCCGTCATGGTCTCAAAGGCTAATTCTACTCCAGATTTTACAAAAGCCACCATAAGCACCCCATGGTCGTAATACTCCTGCTCGGAAATTGTATCACTCCCCGCAGGAGTCTTTTCAAAAGCGGTTTCCCCTGTAGCGGCACGCCAATCCAAAAGATTTTTATCTCCATTGCCCCAATCTTCCATCATGGTTTTGGAGAAATGACCACTCATGATATCATCCATATGTTTTTGAAACAAAGGCCGCATGATTACTTTTAGTTCCTCGGCCAAGTCAAACGCTTTAATCTTTGCTGGGTTGGATAAGCGATCCATCATATTGGTAATTCCGCCTTGCTTTAGACCTTCAGTTATAGTCTCCCATCCATATTGGATAAGTTTGGAAGCATATCCCGCATCGACACCTTTTTCTATCATTTTATCAAAAGAAAGGATAGAACCCGTTTGCAACAGTCCACAAAGTATGGTCTGTTCCCCCATCAAATCTGATTTTACTTCTGCCACAAAAGATGATTCCAAAACTCCTGCCTTATGTCCACCGGTTCCAGCAGCATAGGCCTTAGCTTGCTCTAATCCCTTACCTTCAGGGTTATTTTCAGGGTGTACCGCGATTAAAGTAGGAACACCAAACCCTCTTTTATATTCTTCCCGTACTTCAGAGCCTGGACTCTTGGGAGCAACCATAATAACCGTAAGATCTTTTCGCACTTGCATGCCCTCTTCTACAATATTAAATCCGTGCGAATAGGATAAGGTGGCCCCTTGTTTCATTAATGGCATTACAGCTCCAACCACATTTGTATGTTGTTTGTCTGGAGTCAAATTAATGACCATATCAGCGCTTGGAATCAACTCTTCATACGTTCCAGCCGTAAAATTATTCTCCGTAGCATTTTTAAACGATTGTCGTTGTTCTTTAATAGCTGCTTCGCGTAGCGCGTAGGAGATATCTAAACCGGAATCACGCATATTCAAACCTTGATTCAGTCCTTGGGCTCCACATCCTACGATCACAATTTTCTTGCCCTTCAAAGCCGTGACACCATCATTAAATTCATGAGGTGCCATAAACCTACATTTACCTAATTGGGTCAATTGGTCTCTTAATGATAAGGTGTTAAAGTAATTTGCCATTTTAAGTTCTCTATTTAGTGCTTATTTGTTTTGAAATTCTGCTAGCAATTCTGTAATAGGCATGCTTGCCTTCGTAACGGTTATTCTTCCTGAACGCACAAATTGCATTATGCCGTATGGTTCCAGTGCATCATGCATTTCATCAATCTCATGCCTCCTCCCAGTTTTGGCTAATACGAAGAAATCTCGTGAAACCGTAACAATCTGGGAGTTGCTTTCTTTTATAATATTTTGAATTTGCCTTTCATCAAATAATAGATGAGAAGCAATTTTGAACAAAGCAGATTCTTGATAAATAGTTTCTTCGTCCGTATGGTAATATGCTTTGATAACCTCAATTTGCTTTTCTATTTGGCCGACTATTTTCCGTGTCCAGTCTTCTGTTGTAAATACTACTATAGTAAATTTTGAAACATGCTCTATCTCTGATTTAGAAACATTTAAGCTTTCTATATTGATGTGTCGCTTTAAGAATATTCCAGATATTCTATTCAGTAAGCCTACATTGTTTTCAGAATATACGGATATGGTATACCACTTATTTTCCATACTTGCTCTTTTTTACCGCGATGATTATTCCTGTTGACCAATCCAGCTTTGTTAGTATAAAATCTTCTCGCTGTTCTAAGGTCTCAACCAGTTCCTTTGCTTTTTCTCCGTGACCTTCCGGCCAATTCGGTTGAGGGTTCATGTCATCGATGATGTAATAACCTCCCTCTTTGACCATTTCCAAAGTTTTTTCTAGATGCGTATATTTTCCGGCCCATGTGTCTGCAAAAACTAGGTCAAATCCATCTCCTTCATAAGAAGAAACCCATTCTCCACCATCAATACAGAGAAGTTCGAGTCTCCTCTCATCTTTAAAGGTGTTCTCTACAAGTTGAACTAATTTGTCATCATTGTCTAGACTAATTACTTTTGAATTCAGCTGCATTCCTTGAAGTATCCAGGCCAGAGAAAGTCCTGTACCTGTTCCCAACTCTAAAAAAATACCATTTGGTTTACTTGCAATTAGCGTTTGAAGTAAGTTTCCAAAAGAAACATCTGAAGGCATAGAAAAGCCAACGTCTTCCGTAATTTTAAGCAACTCGGGGTAAATCGATGGAATTCTAGAGGTTTCCAGTGAACTCATACTATTTCAATCTAATATCAGAAACTGATGCCCCTGAAGGAATCATTGGAAATACATTATCTTCTTTCTCCACCCTAACTTCCAAGAAATAGGGGTCTTTTGAATCTATCATTTCCTTTACTGCTGATTCCAAATCCCCTCGTTCCGAAACTCTTTTCGCCTTGATATGATATCCTTCAGCGATTTTCACAAAATCGGGATTAGTCATTACGGTAGAGGCATAACGACTTTCAAAAAACAATTCTTGCCATTGTCGTACCATTCCCAAATGGTCATTATTAAGTACTACAATCTTTACCGGTATGTTATGTTGAAAAATCACACCAAGCTCCTGAATGGTCATTTGATAACCTCCATCACCAATGATCGCCACGACTTCTCTATCCATAGCGCCCATTTTGGCTCCTATGGCCGCTGGAAGGGCAAAGCCCATGGTTCCCAAACCACCCGAGGTGATGTTGCTCTTACTACGTGAGAATTTTGCATATCTGCAAGCAATCATCTGGTGTTGACCTACATCGGTAACAATTACAGCATCATTATTAGATGCTTTGTTGATTTGTTCAATCACCTCCCCCATAGTTAGACCAGGTTTGGTAGGTTCCAAATCTTTTTGGATGACAGCTTGATATTCCTCTTCGTATTTTTTGTCAAACTCTTCGCGCCATTCCTTATGCTCATTTTCATCAACTAAGGGAAGTAAAAGGGATAAGGTCTGCTTTGCATTTCCTAATACAGCAACATCGGCCTTCACATTTTTGTTGATTTCAGCAGGGTCAATCTCAAAATGAATCACCTTGGCTTGCTTTGCATAGGTTTCTAGGTTGCCCGTTACTCTATCATCGAACCGCATACCAATCGCAAGTAGCACATCACATTCGTTGGTAAGCACATTAGGGCCATAATTGCCATGCATACCCACCATTCCAACATTCAAAGGATGGTCTGTAGGTATAGCGGATTCACCCATAATGGTCCATGCTGCAGGGATTCCCGTCTTTTCTATAAAAGCTTTGAGTTCTTCTTCTGCTTCACCTAAAATTATACCTTGCCCCCAAACGATATATGGTCTTTTCGCGCTGTTGATGAGGTCTGCGGCAGACTGTATCGCATTCAAATCCGGTTCGGGTACTGCCTGATAACTCCGTACCCCTTTACATTTTTCATATATAAAATCCAACTCGTCAAATTGGGCATTCTTTGTAATATCAATCAAAACAGGACCTGGACGTCCAGATTTGGCAATGTAAAATGCCTTGGCGAAGATTTCCGGAATCTCAGAAGCTTTGGTGATTTGATAATTCCATTTTGTTACGGGGGTTGATATCCCCACAATATCTGTTTCTTGAAATGCATCGGAACCTAACAAGTGTCGTGGCACTTGTCCCGTAATACAAACCATAGGTGTAGAATCTATTTGGGCGTCAGCGAGCCCAGTAACCAAATTCGTAGCGCCCGGACCTGAAGTAGCCATGGCAACTCCAACTTTTCCACTGACTCTTGCAAAACCTTGTGCTGCATGTGTAGCGCCTTGTTCATGTCTGGTAAGAATATGTGTTAGTTTATCCTGAAATTTGTATAATTCATCATAAACGGGCATTATGGCACCACCTGGATAGCCATAAATCAAATCCACACCTTCTGCCAACAAACAATGAATAATGGCTTCAGCGCCACTTATCCGAATAGTCTTGGCCGTTTTGTTTTCTTTCTTTTTTAAAGTTTCCGTATTCATAATGTCAACTTTGAAAATGAGATTCCTGTATCTACTGAAATGGTATTTTTTTAATATTTATCGGTAACGCATCCCTCAGAAGCCGATGCGACAGATCTTGCATACTTGTACAATATTCCTTTGGTAAATTTTAAGGGTGGAGCTTGCCATTTGGCCCTTCTTCTTTCCATTTCCACATCCGATATTTTCAAGGTAATGGAATTGTCCAAAGCGCTAATGGATATAATATCACCAGTTTCCACAAGGCCAATGGCCCCGCCAACTTGAGCTTCTGGAGTAACATGGCCCACCACAAAACCATGAGTGCCTCCTGAAAAACGACCATCCGTTATCAATGCAACCGATTTTCCCAAACCAGCTCCCATGATCATGGATGTAGGTTTTAGCATTTCAGGCATTCCTGGCCCTCCCTTAGGGCCCACATAGCGAATAACTACAACATCACCTTTTTCCACTTCACCATTGGAAATTCCATCATTGGCTTCAGGTTCGCTATCATAGACCACTGCCTTACCTTCAAACTTTAAGCCTTCTTTACCCGATATTTTTGCCACCGCACCATCTTCTGCCAAATTTCCTCTTAGTATCTGCAGATTTCCTGAAGATTTTAAAGCCTTGTCCACACTGTATAACAAGTCTTGCTTCTCAAATTCCATTGCTTCAACATCTTCAAGATTTTCAGCCAAGGTACTACCGGTCACGGTCATACAATCCCCATGTAAAAAGCCTTCTTCCAATAGGTATTTCATGATTTTTGGGGTTCCGCCAATACCATGAACATCTTCCATTAGGTATTTTCCTGAAGGTTTTAAATCGCCTATAAGTGGTGTTCTATCACTTATTCGTTGAAAATCATCTAAAGTAAAATCAATATCTGCAGCATATGCAATGGCCAAATAATGCAATACTGCATTGGTGGAACCACCAAGGGCATTGACCAAAGTGATGGCATTTTCAATTGATTTTTTTGTAACAATATCTTTTGGTTTTAAATCGAGTTCCAGAAGATTTTTAATGGCCTGGGCTGTTCGTTCCGCCTCGGAAAGTTTGTAGGGATTGACCGCTGGAATAGATGAATTATACGGCAAAGCCATACCCATACATTCTATGGATGAGGCCATAGTATTTGCCGTATACATACCCCCACAGGCTCCTGCTCCAGGGATTGCGCTCTTGATAATTTCCTTGTATTCAGATTCATCGATTTCCCCAGCAATTTTTTGCCCCAATGCTTCAAATGCAGATACAATATTCAACTTTCGTCCTTTATAGTTTCCTGAAGCAACACTACCGCCATATACCATAATGGATGGTCTATTAAGCCTTAGCATAGCTATAATGGACCCAGGCATGTTTTTATCACATCCAACAACCCCAATCAAGGCATCATAAGACATCCCGTTCATTACAGTTTCCATTGAGTCTGCAATAATATCTCTGGAAGCCAATGAATATTTCATGCCAGGCGTTCCCATGGAGATACCATCAGACACCCCAATAGTACCGAATGTTAATCCAACCTGCCCTATGTTGTTGATATGCTTTTTTATTTCCTGTGCTATACCGTTTAAGTGCATATTGCAAGGATTACCATCGTAACCTGTACTGCCAATGGCAATTTGTGCCTTTTTCATATCCTCCTCTTTTAAACCTGTAGCATACAACATAGCCTGAGATGCAGGTTGCGAAGGATTCTGGGTAACATTTTTACTGTACTTGTTCAATTCCATTAACAGATTTCTTTGAAATAGGTATTTTCCCTGAAATTCCTTTAAATTTCAAAGATATACCTTTCGTATACCCCAGATTTTTAACATAATTCACTCCTTCAAATCCATTTTACGTTTAACCATATTATTATATTGATAATCAGATATTTAAATTGAAATAAAATATCATATTCAATTCTTTTTGTAAGTTTTTTTAGTGTATAAAATGCGTTTATGGTTTTCCTTTTTAGTTATTTTTAAACATGGAAAAAACTGTGAGCAAAGCCATAGCCCATAGAAGGTCTGTTCGGATTTTTAGGGAAGATGTGGAATTAGATACCGATAAGGTTAAAAAGTGTATTGAAAATGCCGTATTGGCACCAACTAGCAGTAATCTTCAACTCTGGGAATTTTATCATATTGTTGAAAAGGAAAAATTGAAAGAACTGACAAAAGCTTGTTTGGGCCAAAATGCAGCGAAAACAGCACAGCAGTTGATAGTAGTGGTTTGCAGAAAGGATTTATGGAGAAAACGTGCGA
Source organism: Bacteroidota bacterium (assembly GCA_039191905.1). Classification (GTDB taxonomy): domain Bacteria; phylum Bacteroidota; class Bacteroidia; order Flavobacteriales; family Flavobacteriaceae; genus Flagellimonas. The sequence goes on from JBCCXJ010000006.1 coordinate 152,116, forward strand.
AGTCCAACATTGCCTTTCTGAAGAATGCGTACGGCAGCAAACCCGAAAAAGAATATAGCAGAAGAGAGAAGTTTGCACTTAATTACTATCAAAAACTTATTCCTACGGTTTATTTTGATATAGTTGGTGTTTTGGGGTGGGTAAAATATTTGATTTTCAATGTAATTGGCCTGTTCAAACCCATCTACCGCCAGGTACGACAATCTGATATGCGAATTGTGGCCCATAAAAGCGCTGGACTTGCTGCCCAAAACTTTATGATAAGCATGGCTGCCATTGGATATGATACTTGTCCTATGGAAGGGAGTGATACGTTGCTAGTAAAACGCATATTGAACCTTCCGTTGGGTTCAGAAATTAATATGGTGATAGGTTGCGGAGTTCGCGATGAAAACGGGGTTTATGGTGAACGCTTTCGGGTACCCTTTGAAGAAGTCTATCAAATGATTTAGACAAGTTTAAACGATATACTATCGCCAAACTTTTTTTGAGCCAAGGTGCTTATTGATGTTTCGGATAATTGCAGAACTCTTGGATATCCTCCAGTGGTTTGTCCGTCCTTCATCAAGATGATCAATCTGCCTGCAGGTGTAAGCTGAACCGTTCCAGGAAGCGTTCCTGAGGTCAACATACCATAGGAATGTGATTCTATCTCTTCCTTAAGCTGATAGGCCATCCTATTGTTCTTTTTTGACACAGTAAAGCCTTTGGAAAAAAGTGTTTCAAGCTGAGTATCGGTTAGTATGGAAAATTCAGGACCTCTAAAAACCTCAACGGTATCACTATCAAGATGACTCTCCAGTTTTAGTTCCGAAATCACAGGTTCATAGTGCTTAATTTGGGAATACGAAATTTCATCACCATCCTTAAAACACTTTTTGAGCGTTACTGGACTGTATTGGGAGTAACTTCCCAGTTGGTACTCGCCTTGGAATCCCCCTTTTATGGCCAAATAGGACCTAAAACCGCTTTCAAGCTTCCCATACGAAAGGATATCACCTGCCTCAACTTTGATGACTTTATAATTTTCAATTGGCTGATTGTTTAACGTAGGTGACAATTGAGCTCCTGAAAGGCAAATGTATGTAGGTAACTCAAAAATCAAGGTAGGGCCTGTCATTGTAATTTCTAAAACCGCATCTTCCTTTTGGTTTTCCAGGAGGATGTTAGCTTTTTTTACCGATGTTTCATCCATTACCCCCGAGACTGGAACACCTATATTGCGATAACCGAACCTTCCAAAATCCTGCAGTGTAGTGTAAAATCCTGATTTCAAGAATTTAAGCATCCAACGGTATCTTTTCAAGATTATAAATTCCTATCTCACTTTCTATTTTACGCAGGTCATATTCTGCTTTTGAGATGGGTTGAAACTGAATTCTATCCCCAGCATTTACAAAGCAGGGGGTCTCTTTGGAAGCGTCAAAAACGGGTATTGGACAATTGCCAATAATATTCCATCCTCCAGGAGAATCTTGTGGATAAATCCCGGTTTGTTCTCCAGCTAAACCCACCGACCCTTTTGCTACATGAAGTCTAGGTTCTTTCCGTCTAGGCAACTGCAAAGATTTTGGTAACCCTCCCAAATACATAAAACCAGGAAGAAATCCAATTCCGAATACAATGTATTCATGAGCTGTATGCTGTTTTATCAATTCTTCTTCACTAAAACCCAGAGACTCTGCGGTCTCTTGTAAGTCTATAGCAAACTCGGTATGATAGCAGACCGGAAGTTTCCATAAAAAACGTTCATTTGATCGTGGTTTAGCCTTACCCATATAGCTTTTCAAAATTTGGGTTTTTGTCTCATCAAAATCCAATTTTGTTGAGGATAGCCAAACCATGGTAACTGAATTATAAGCAGGAACCAGTTCCCATTCGGATGGATGCTCCTTTTTGAAAGCGCCAATAAACCTTAGAATATCATTTAAAATAGTCTCCTCCACCCTATTGGACCATTCAACCAAAACAGCTTTTTCACCAAAGGGTCTAATTGTTAGGGGAACTTCTTTCACTTGCTTAAAACTACATTGTGCTTTCGCAATTCTTTAGAAAGATACTCTAATATTTGCAAAGCTGTAGGGGTATCTCCATGAACACATATGGTATCTACCTGCATTTGTATCGTATTCCCCGATAAGGTTACTACCTCCCCTTTTTGTATAATGGGTAAAATATGTTGGAGTACATGTTTTGGCTCCGAAATCAATGCATCTTTTTGTGCCCTAGAAACCAGACTGCCGTCCTCATTGTAATTCCTATCGGCAAAAGCTTCATAGCATACGTCTATTCCTCTGATTTTAGCCAAATGTGCCACTACAGCATCTGGTTGCGCATAAATTCTTTGCGGTAAGTTAGATTCTTCAACTACTTGCAAAAATAAAGCTGCCAGACCCTGGTCTTTGGCGATTATGTTATACAGTGCTCCGTGGGGTTTTATATGATGAACCTTAGCTTCCAGCTCATTTGAAATCCTGTAAAACGTTGCTAATTGTTTGGAGAGGCTGTGTCTTAGTTCTTCGTTTGAAATCTCCATTACCTTTCTACCAAAGTTCGCTTTGTCTGGATATGATGGATGAGCACCAATCTTGACATTATTTGCCATGGCCAGCTTGAGTATATCAGATATTGTAGTAGTATTTCCTGCGTGGCCCCCGCAAGCAATATTACAAGAACTTATGAAGGGGAAAAGTTGTGCTTCATTCCCTATGCCTTCGCCCACGTCACAATTAAAATCAACATGCCATTTTTTCATCTAAAAGAACTCCAATACCTTAAATATACTTTTTACGCCCAAAAACAGGGCAAACAGAACTATTAACACACCAACTATATTTTGAAAAAGTGTATTCACATACGTACCCATAACCTGTTTCCGGTTAACCATCCACAAAAGAAGGGTTGCCATAACGGATAACAATATCCCATTGGCGACCTGCGCAAATTGAATAACTTGAATAGGTTTAATATCAAAAGAAAGAAAAAATACACCCACGAATAAAATTGAAATCCAAACTAATCGAAACTTAAAGCCTTTCATTCCATTCTTCCAACCAAAACAACTGCTTGCTACGTAAGCCGCCGCAAGAGGTGCCGTAATTGCCGATGTAATACCCGCCAACAATAAGCCAAAACCCATAAAATAGAGTGCCATCTTTCCAAAAAGGGGTTCCATGCCTTTCGCCATGTCAATAGCGCTGGTAACATTTTCCAGGTCCGCGGCGGCGGCCGTAATCAGTATTGCTATAGAAACCAATCCTCCTATGCCAACAGAAATCAATGTATCCCAGCGTACCAAGTTTAAGTCTTTTTCCGAATTCCATTTTTCCTTAACCAAGGAAGCATGAAGAAATAGGTTGTATGGAACAACGGTGGTACCTACCAAAGCTACTATGGTTAACAATCCTCCATTGGGTAGAGTGGGTATAAAAGCACCTTTGAACATTTCAGTTAAGGAAGGTTTGGTAATAATAGCACTGATAACAAAGCAAAGTCCCATTATCCCCACTAAAAGCATAAATATCTTTTCTAATACCTTGTATGAACCAAACCATAGGACACAAAATGCGAACAGTCCAACTAAAGCAGGATAAACTGGAAAGTCGACATGTATCGGAAGTATGGCATTTAAACCCAAAGTAGCTCCTCCAATATTACCAGCCTCATACGCAGCATTTCCAATGAGTATTGCAGCAAGTACTATACCAAGTACTGCATTTCTTATCCATTTAGTTTTGAGTTGACTTCCCATTACGTCCACCAGTCCCTTTTGGGTTAGAACGCCTATTCGCCCAGCCATTTCTTGAAGAATAATGGTACAAATTATAGAAACTACTAACGCCCAAATAAGTGCAAAACCAAATTTGACCCCCGCTATCGTACATATGGTAATAGTTCCTGGGCCAACAAAGGCAGCAGCAACCAAAATACCAGGACCTATTTTTTTTAGCATATGCGTTTTTATGGTCGATGAAATTAAACTCTTTTGCATTAAAAGTTGCATTTCGTCTAAAAAAATGTATTTCATCTAAAATTTGCCTCATGCAGAAGTTCCTGTTATACGAATATGAAATTGTTAGAGTTATAATAGTCCCAAATCTAATTATTGAACTTAACCGACCAATACTTATGACATGTAAGGAATGTGGCACTAAAATTACCCAAGAAGAGTACGACGCCTCATATGGCGTCCTTGGTGTTCCGTTGTGCGAAAGACATACCAAACTCATCAAGAGAATCATCTTGAACAACAACACTCCGCTTGAGGCTATACAATTGTTTTATGCTTTAAAGGAAAGAGGCGCCCAGCCTATGTTGGAATGGTGGGATGGTAAAAAATCTGTGGATATTGCGTTTTCCAGAGTAAAGTTGAACATTGAAATCGATACCGACTACGACCTAATCACGCATGAACAAGCCCTAAAAGACTTGGAAGAATCGATGCATTCTTTCAAAAATGGATTTACGACCATACGTATTCCACACCTAACCGTTAAATACTATTTGGAAGATACGGTGCAAAATGTATTAGGCATTATATCTAGTTTGAAGTCCAATATAAAGGTGATTTAGTTATCCTAAACACCATTTATCTAAACTTCTGTATGGTATAGCTTCGGAATATATGTTCACGGTGGATATCAGTTTCTACTTGTAAGTCAGCAATAGTCATTGCTACCTTTAGAATTCGGTCATACATTTTGTCCTTTCTTATGATAGTGAAGAGGAAAGATTCAAGAAAAAGAGCCAGGAAATTATTTAGTTCATGTCCCTTCTGATTCTGAGGGTCTCGAACTAACCACAGACCTATTTATGGGCGTTTCGCTCTTGTGGACACGAATGACCTCTCTGACGATACTGTAAAGGTCGGCAATCAATTGCTGGGCTATTCTGGACTGGTTATTCAACAGAACACAAATACCCAAATCTTCCTCAGGAAAGATTGCTATTTCATTACGGAAGTGGTTAACGCTTCCGCCATGATGCCATATTTTGTTTTCTGCCCCTGAGTTATCTGATTCATACGTATGGATTCTCCAACCAAAACCGTAATATGAGGCTGTATGTCCTGGCCAGCGTTGATAGTACTTCTGTTTCCCAGGTATCTCAATAAATGGAGTAAAAGCATCCTGTAAAGCATCACGTGCCATTACATCGGGACGATGACCGAGCAAAAGTTGCATCCACTTGGCCATATCCTCAGCATTCGAATTGATGCCACCAGCTGCTATGGCATTAAAGTAGGAGTTGGTTAGCTTTTCCGACCTCCATCCATACTTAGATTTTACATGTGGTTTAGCTTTATTTTCTGTTTTCCTGAGTGCATCAAAGTCCATAGTGGTCGAGCACATTTCAAGCGGATTGAAAAATCGTTCCTTCAAGGATGTTGTAATGTTTTGCCCGGTAACCCGCTGCATTATCTCTCCGGAAAGCGCAAATAGCGCATTTTGATAACTATACATTTCCCCCGGCTTGCTTATGGGTTGTACCTCGGTAAATCGACTTGCGATTTCGTTTAGAGAAAGTCCGGCCTCAACCAGATTTGTGAAGCTGTGATAGGGCGCTCCCGAAGTATGTGATAATAAATGGGCTAAGGTTATATTTTTGGTGTTCTCCGAATCTCCTAGTTCAAATTCAGGGATGCAATCAGTGACCCTATCTTCCCAGGTCAACTTTCCCTCTCCCTTTAAATCTGAGGCGAGTATTCCGGCGAATCCTTTTGAAACCGAGCCTAGGCGAAAAACAGTTTGTCCATCTACCTTTTCCCCCGTAAGATTATTCCTGGTTCCAAAGCCGTCCGCCAAGAGTATTTTTTTTCCTTTTACAATACTTACACTGGCACCCACAACTTCCCCAGCAGCTATGGCTTTGTCAAAATAGGAGTTTAAGGCTCGTTTAACAGCAATCTGCAGTTCTTTGTCTAATTCCTGAGTATTTTGTTTTAGGGATGCATAGATACTTTCATCAAAAGTTTCTTTTGATGAATGAGTTTCTGAAACAGAGTCATCATTATTTAACACCAGAAAAAATAGGAAAAGAAACAAACTCGCTAGTCCAGCGAAGACTTTAAATCGATACATATTTAAAAAATAACTTTAGTCAAGGTTCAAATGACCCATGTTCTTCTGATATTAAACCTTTTTATCTAAACAATTATTATATGTTCTGGCACTTTTAACAAGTCCCCACTAAAAATAATGAAAACCTATTTAAACAATACATGAATTATTCCCAGCCCTAGGTAATTGGATTTATAAACTTATAGTTTAAAAAATCACCCCAACCACCCCTCTCTATCCAAGCTTCTGTATTGTATCGCTTCGGACACATGTTCACTTTGGATATCGGTTTCTTCCTGCAAATCAGCAATGGTCCGTGCTACTTTTAGAATTCGGTCATACGCTCGTGCCGATAAATTCAGGCGTTCCATGGCTTGTTTTAGCAAATCAAGAGATTCTTGATGTAAACTACAATAGTTGCGAATCAATTTAGTATTCATTTGCGCATTGTAATGTACATAATGCGTATCGGAAAAACGTTGGGTTTGGATTGCTCGAGCTTTGATAACCCTTTCTCGAATTTGAGCACTGTTTTCTCCCCTTCGTGTATCGGAAAGTTTATCGAATGGTACTGAACTCACTTCGATATGAATATCGATTCGGTCCAGTAAAGGTCCAGAAATTTTATTGAGGTAACGTTTCATTTCCATTTGTGAAGAACTCATTGCTGTATTTGGGTCATTAAAATACCCGCCTGGGCTAGGGTTCATGCTAGCCACCAACATAAAACTGCATGGATAGGTAATAGCAAATCGAGTTCGGGCGATGGTGACTTCCCTGTCTTCCATTGGCTGTCGCATTACTTCTAAAACTCTACGCTCAAACTCAGGAAGTTCATCCAAAAAAAGAACCCCATTATGAGAAAGGGAAATTTCTCCAGGTTGCGGATAACTTCCTCCTCCAACAAGTGCCGCACTACTTATGGTATGATGTGGATTGCGAAAGGGACGTTGTCGCATCAGTCCATTATTTTTGGTCTTTCCTACTACACTATGAATTTTGGTGGTTTCCAAAGCTTCGTCCAAAGTCATTGGGGGTAGAATGGTAGGCAAGCGTTTTGCCAACATCGTTTTCCCCGCACCAGGAGGGCCTATAAGAATGAGATTGTGCCCACCAGCCGCGGCAATCTCCATACATCGTTTTACCGTTTCCTGACCTTTCACATCAGAAAAGTCAAAATCGGTCAATGTACTTTTTTCATCACAACCTGAAAAGCACTTGACCTTTACAGGTTCATCTTTACCATTCCCATTGAAAAAATGGATGACCTCAACAATATTCCCCATGGCATACACATCCAAACCATGAACTATTGCCGCTTCTTCCGCATTGGCCTTCGGTAAAATGAAACCTTTAAATCCTTCCTCTTTCGCTTTTAATGCAATCGGTAATGCGCCTTTTATGGGTTGAAGACTTCCATCCAATGAAAGTTCTCCCATTATGATAAAATCTTCCAAGTTGGACCCAGAAATTTGTTTGGAGGCCGTCAGAATTCCTATACTTAGGGTCAAGTCATAGGCTGAACCCTCTTTTCGTAGGTTAGCTGGGGCCATGTTGATTGTAATTCGTTTTCCAGGAATCTTGTACCCGTTATTACTCAGCGCAGCGGCTATGCGATATTGACTTTCCTTGATGGCATTATCGGGGAGCCCTACTAAATGATATCCGATACCCTTATCGACATTTACTTCTACAATGACCGTGGTCGCTTCAATGCCAAAAACGGCACTTCCATATATTTTCGTCAGCATAATTGTACACTATAAGTCTAAATGCTTCTGAAAATACTTTGCGACAAGAAGATTTGTTACTGTCTTTTGACGGATAACACTTTTGAATTGATGTAACCCTTTTCTTACTTTAGGTATGGGTTATACGAAGTTCTTATTTATCAGATGGTTTAAAAACCAACTTGGACTTTGCTGTTTCCTCAATTTCAGCTTTATTCATCATCATCTTTCGAAACTCCCCATTCACAAACATTTCGGCTTGATCGTCATAATGTTCACTTAGTGGATTACCGGATTGACCCGTAGGTAGAATACTTAAACTATTCTCCACATCGGAAAAATCGATAACACGACGGGTTGAAGGGCCTGAGCTAACTTTATAATATCCTGTGCTATCGTAGAGGAAGGCTAAATTGTTGATTACCTCTCGAGTTCCAACAATAGGAAATGGCCCTACGTTAAAATATTCACGTAAACTTTCTACCTCTCCAATCGGATGTTTGTGCTCTAGTGTATGTACCTTATCCCAGGTCCATTCGTCAGGATTTGGACCCAAATCCTTTTTTAGAGAAGTCCATGCATCCGCAAATGACTTTAAAACAATTTGATTCCGTGTCTCTACAGCATTGGGCGTATGCACGTTATCCCACCACTCTCCTACTTTCATAATTGCTCCCCAAGCTATTTGTCTTTTCATTAAATGCGTGGATAGAAACTGTTCAAATCTTTCTGTTCCCAATTCATCTTCAAATGTATTTTTGAGCATAAAATATTCACAGCGATGGTACAAAACCGCACTTTTGCTGTCAAGCGAGTAGTTTCCATCCCAATTTCTTAACTCATCCACTAGAACTAACTGTTCTTGCTGCAAATGAGAAATGTCCAAAAGTTTAATCAATTCCCTCACCAACTGTGTATTGACCGAAGAGGTCACATCCAAAATCATTTCTGAAACTGATTCCTTATTCCAATCGTTTTTTGGCTCCAATAATTCCACAATGCGTTTTGCTCTGTTTTCAGGGAGATAGTACCCTGGATACAACATCCCAGCAATAGAATCTGGTTGGTTATTGGCGGAATACACATAATTCCATGGAGGGTTAACTGCACTGGGGTTTTCAGAAAAATCAAGATAGCGAAGGGGTTTCTGGGTCCCAGAAGCTCCATCTAGTACAAATTTGGTAGAAACACTGTCAGGCATTTGGTATAGCTGTGCGGACGCCCACCAGGCCACGTTTCCTTCTGCATCGCCATACATTACATTGAGTCCTGGAGCATGAATTTTAGGGAGCGCTCCTTGAAAATCATTTAAGTCTTCCGCATGAGAAATTCCATATAAAGCATCCAAAACTTGATTTTCCCAATTGGTGTACATCCATGACATAGCTATTGGGCGGTCTCCTTTTACCTGCTTTGCAATTCCGTTTACGATTGGACCATTACGCGTTTTCTTGTAGTTAAATGAAACTGCTTCTCCATCCTTTACCGGAATCGTTTTACTTACCACTTCATATTTTTCCCATCCCGTCTCCGTCTTATATAACGTGCTATCCGAAGGGTTTGTTTCTTCAAAGTAAAAATCAAGATCATCGTTCTGGAACATGGTGAGTCCATAGGCCATACCCCTATCATGCCCCAGTAGAGGAAAAGGAACTCCTGCCAAATGATAACCGTATTTTTCATATTGTGGGGTACTTATATGGGCTTCATACCACACTGAAGGCTGCGCGAAACCAATATGCGGGTCATTGGCCAATATAACTTTTCCAGATTTTGTTTTTTCGGGTCCCAATACCCAACTGTTGCTTCCTTCAAATTGCGGGATTGGTAGCTTTTTTAAAGCCCTAGAAACGGATGACATCAACTCTTTAGGTATCGAATCCTTCTTTTGATTCTTAAAATTCTTTATCCAAACGGTTGAAGTATCTGAATAGATAGCCAGATCCATTAGGTAATCCGAACCTAAATCGTTTTGCAAATCAGTTAACAAAGGGTCTGTCTTATGAGCTTGGGCAAAACTGAAGGCCATATAGCCCACAGCATTATAGATGTCTTCAATAGTAAATGACTCCGGTTCCAGTCCTGTGAGATAAAATTCAACTGGTTTAGGCCCTTCTTCAATAAAAGCATTGATACCATCCAGATAGGCATTACAGAGTACAACTGTCTGACTTTCCATATCCAGACCTTTTACTGTTTGTACCGTATTCTCATCTATTCCCAAGGTGAGGAAGAGTTTGTCCGTCTCCACCAAATCGGGGCCAAAAACCTCGGATAACCTTCCCTTAGCAATCCTTCTAAGAAGTTCCATTTGCCAAAGTCGGTCTTGGGCATGAACATACCCTAAGGCACGAAAAGCATCTTTTTCGTTATCGGAATAAATATGAGGAATACCAAATGAGTCATAGTAGACGGTAACATCACTATTCAAGCCTTCTAAAAGCTCCTCTCCACTATAGTTTGGCTTTAACGAATTGATGAAAATAAATGACCCTACTAGAATAAGAATCAAAAGAATTCCAAGTACCCAGAGTACTTTTTTCAAAGTTTTCACAATGCCATCGGTTAAGTTAGTTAGTATACCGAAGTTACATTTTTTTAAAGGAACCTAAAAAAATAACTGTTTTTATCGGTTCATTGACAGCTGATATGTGGACAATCCGGACTTTAACCATTCTTCATACACATCAGCATCTACATACTGGACAGCTTCATTCAGAATCTCAAGATTAGGCGATAACAAAACATAATATGGTTGGGAAGCCGCGTTGAAATTTATAGTTTGAAACGTTCCCCATTTCTGGCCTATGGTTTCAATGGCTTTAATTCGTCCCGTATCGAATTTATAATCAAATTGCTGCTCGGAAGGCAATTCTTTTCGATCGTCTACATATAGGGAAATTAAAACGTAGTCATCTTTAATCATTTGGTAGATACTTGGCTGACTCCACACATTTTCCTCCATTTTTCTGCAGTTGACACAAGCCCATCCGGTAAAATCCAAAAGTATAGGTTTGTTGGATGCTTTGGCATAAGTGACACCTTCATCAAAATCTTTAAAACAATCCAAACCAAGGGGGCAATCACTATCGGTTTGCTGAACACTATAAAAGTCGGGTGGTGGAAATCCACTCAATAATTTCAGATTTACCATGCCGGCAAGCCCTAAAACCAAATAAACAAAAAAGGCAATAGAAGCCACACCAATAAATTTCCGAGTAGAAGACAATTTTTGCTTTGGACCATCATGAGGAAATCTGAAAACACCGAAAAGGTATAGAGCTAAGAGAACAAATAAGACAATCCAAATGCCCAAGAATATTTCTCGTTTTAAAATTCCCCAATGTCCAACTAAATCAGCATTGGATAAAAATTTAAAGGCCAAAGCCAATTCCAAAAACCCTAGGACAACCTTCACTGTTGTCATCCAACCTCCAGATTTTGGTAAAGAATTCAACCATGCAGGAAATAAGGCGAATAAAGTAAAGGGCAAGGCAAGCGCCAAACCAAATCCAACCATACCAGCTGATAAATTTGTAGCCACATTACCCTCGGCTAAAGTGGTACTTCCTAAAAGTCCACCTAAAATAGGCCCTGTACATGAGAAAGAAACGATGGCTAGAGTCAGAGCCATAAAGAAAATGCCTAAACCACCACCTGCTTTATAGGATGCCTCGTCCATTTTGTTGGCCCAAGAGCTTGGAAGGGTCAGTTCGTAGTATCCAAAAAACGAAAAGGCGAAAAAGACGAATATGATAAAAAAGAAAATATTCAACCAAATATTGGTAGCAATTGTATTTAAAATTTGTGAATCAACCGAATCAAAGAGGTGAAAAGGAAGGCTTAATAAAAAATAAATCAAAACAATAAAAAAGCCATATAGCCCTGCATTGATAATTCCTTTGGTACGTTGTTGGGATTGTTTTGTAAAGAACGATACGGTCAAGGGAATCATAGGAAAAACACAGGGTGTCAACAAAGCTATAAGTCCACCTAAAAACCCCAGTCCAAAAATCATCCAAAGGTTAGACTTGGAACTGGAACTTCCCAATTCATTCTGACTCAGCAGTTCTTTGTTCTTCAAATCCAACTTTAAAGAAGATCCCAAGACCAAGCTGTTTTCATCCAATTCTTTTTCAACGGCAAAAAACGCAGTTCCATTCAAAGAGATTTGAAACAGCTCATCCATAGGTATACAAACTTCCTGGCAAATTTGATAAAACAGATTTACTGTAAGCTGATTCACATTAGGATTGAGGAGTTTGATTTTCTGCGTGAAGATGGCTTCTTTCTTAAAAAAGGTTTCTTCGACCTCGAAAATATCACTGTACTCCTTAATGGTCTCACTTTCTGTAGTTTTTCCAACAAGCTCGTAGTCCTTTCCTGCCTTCTCAAATGTGAATTCACTAGGTAGCGAGCCACCCTCAGCCGTATATTGCGAATACACATGCCAACCTTCAGCTATCTTTCCTTTGAATATTAATTCATATTCAGAATCCGAAAGTTTCTTGACCTCATGGGACCACGTAGCGGGATTTTCATCCAATTGCCCAAACGTTGAAAAAACTCCTACTAGTAAAAAACAAAATGTACTTAGCAATATCCTCATACTGAATATGTAATCTTTATAATCTGGGTAGTGTCCCCATCTATTTTATAACGCTCATCTATTCGTTTTCCTATAACCCAAACAATTTCTTCTTCAGAACAGAGCAACCATTGGTCTTCTTTTGAAAAAATATCCATCTTCTCATCCTTAAAGAATTTTGATAGCTTCTTTTTCCCATGCATTCCCAACGGATAAAAATAGTCGCCCTTTTTCCATTTTCTTAACGTAAGGGGATAGTTTAACTTTTCCTTATCCAAAAAAGCAATGTTACTGTCTACTTTCTCAAATTCTGTAGCAGGTTCCAAAAGTAAGTTAATCGGGTCTTCTATGCGTTGCACCCCCTCCTCCACATGGACAATTGTTTCCAATTTTGATTTTTTGGCCTGGAGTACTAATGAATTACGGTCTTTCAGTAGTCTATGGGTCTCGGAATGAATTTCCTTTCCGCTCATGGCATGCAGCAAATCTCTCATATCATCCCATTCGGTAAATCCATAACGCCCAAACAGTCCATAGAGATAGGCCTCTAAAGGTTCATAAACCATCAACTCTGCTACGTTTATTCTAAAGTAATCACCTTCTTTTTTGAATAATTTTTCTTCGGCTGCTTTAAAGGTAATATCCAAAACTGCTTTGGATTGGTTTAAAAAAGTCTGTGTCCGTAAAACGTTATTCAAAAAGGTTGGGTGCAGTTCCTTTAATTCTGGAATGATTTTATTTCGGATTTTGTTCCGAAGATATGTTGAATCCAAATTACTACTATCTTCTCGCCATTGTAATCCTTCGGTTTGGGCAAATTCCATTATGTCTTTTCGAGAAAATGGAAGAAGAGGTCGCAACACCTTACCGTTTATCTCGGATATTCCCGTAAGTCCATCAATACCCGTTCCGCGCGAAAGATTTATAATAAAGGTTTCCAAAGCGTCGTCTGCGTGATGAGCCGTTAGCACATAGTCTAGATTTTTATCTTCAAGTACGGTTGCAAACCAATCATAACGAAGCTTACGCGCTACCATTTGAACAGAACCCCCACTTTTGGATAACTCGCTAACAGTATCAAAAGCGATGGAAACACATTCCAGATGTAGTTCCTTTGCCAGTTGCTTCACGAAAATCGCATCTCCATCACTTTCATCTGCCCTAAGTTGAAAATTGCAGTGCGCTAAAGTGACATTAAGGTCAGATTGCACACATAAATAGGTCAAAACCACACTATCCAATCCCCCACTACAGGCCAGTAGGAGTTTCTTCTCTTTTAAAGAAGGAAAGTTAATACTGATATGTTCTTGAAACCTTCGAAGCACTTTTCAAAAGTAAGCATTACGTATTTTCACCTTCCAAAACGCTTCGCATAGCTTTGGCTTTTATCAAGCATTCTTCATATTCTTTTTCAGGCACCGAATTGGAGGTAATGGCGCTGCCTACCGAATAAGAAACATATTCTTTTGAAGCATTGTAGAGTATACTGCGAATCACCACATTAAAATCAAAATCACCGTCGGGGTCAAAATAGCCTACAGTTCCGCTATAGAGTCCCCGTTTGCTTTCCTCCAAATACTCTATCAATTTCATAGAAGAAACTTTGGGAGCCCCTGTCATACTTCCCATAGGAAAAGTCTCTTTTATAATTTGTGTGGATGGAGTCTCTTGAGATACCTTACAAGACACTGTGGATACCATTTGATGGACCTGTTTATAGGAATATACTTCGCAGAGTTCATCAACATGTACACTTCCTTTTAGGGCGCTTTTAGATAAATCGTTGCGTACCAAATCAGTAATCATAATGTTTTCTGCCCGTTCCTTTGGGTTTACTGCGAGCTGATTCTTTAAAACTTCATCTTTTACTCGATTAGAATCACGCCGCGCCGTACCCTTTATAGGTTGGGAAATTACCCTCCCATTTTTTCGTTTAACGTAACGTTCAGGTGAGGCAGAAAGAAGATATTTATCCTGCAAGCGCAAAAAAGCAGCAAATGGAGGCTCAGAAATCCTGTTCAAATTCTTGTAAATTATCCAGGGGTCAATACTGCTTTTTGTGGAATAAAATTCTTGGCAAAAGTTCGCTTCGTAAATATCACCACGATGAATATGCGCTAACATTGAATTCACCTTTTCGAAGTAAGCGTCCTTATGTATTCGCATTTGAATTCGAATGCCCTTGGATGGATAACTTTCGCGAGGAATTTGCTTTTGAGTAATATTCAAAAAGTCGTCTTCAATCTCGTCCTTATACTTTTCCAAGTAGCAAAATTCTGCTTTACCATTTTTTATAAGGATGATTTTCTCAGGGCAAAAAAAATGTATTTCGGGAAAATCAAGGGTGTCTGAATTTTCAGATTTCAAATCCTCAAGGCTATTTTTAAAATCATAGGTGATGTATCCAAACAGCCAATCTTTTTTTTGGTCGATGAATTGCTGCACTTTATCGATGTTTTGAGTCTGAAAAACAGACCCATTGGTCTGTCTTGCCACAGCAACAATGGCATCTGCCGAACTGTACTTATCTACATGCGCATTGCCGTCCAACCAAACTACCTGTTTATAGTTTCGAGTCCAATTCAAAATCGCGTCCTTAAATTTTCGATTATTGGAAATCGGAAATGAAAGTGATGTTCTTGGCAAATTTTTTAGTTTAGTTTTTGAAGAAAGATATCGAGTGCCGCGGCATGTTTTTCTTTTAAAGATTGTTCTACAATGTCTTCTTTTGCAAAAGTTTCACCAAAAGATGGTAAGGAAAACGTAGAAGCAATTTCGGCTCCAAACCTAGGCAACATATCTTGGATTACGCTTATAGCTCCAATCCCACCTCTTTTTCCCGGGGATGTTGCCATCAAGAAGACAATAGTGTCTTCCAAAAACTTTCGCTCTAATCTAGAGAGCCAGTCCAATAGATTTTTAAAGTATCCTGAGGGATTGCCATTATGTTCATTAACCGAAAGAATCAAGCCTTGTGATTGTTGGAGGTACCCTTTGAACTCTATTAAAGAATTGGAGAACCCTTTTTGCTTTTCTTCATCCATGGAGTACATAGGAAATGGATATCTGGACATATCTACAGTTTGTACTTTATGATTTTCTATCAAGGATGCCGTATACTTAATGAGTTGATAATTGATAGAAGTTGAGGAATTGCTCCCAGCGAATGCCAAAATCTCAGCCATTACAATAATTCTTTGATTGTTTCGCTAAAATACCGTAAAGCGTTAAAAGATGAATGTATTTTATCTAATTTTGGCGTGCTA
>JBCCXJ010000007.1:0-158701 GCA_039191905.1 Bacteroidota bacterium
GCAACCGGACATCAAAGAAATTTAAAATCTGGGTGGCCATGGCGACGGGGTTCACCCCTTCCCATCCCGAACAGGGAAGTTAAGCCCGTTTGCGCCGATGGTACTGCCACACAAGGTGGGAGAGTAGGTAGCCGCCTTCCTTGAAGCCCTTCACAATCACGTGAAGGGCTTTTTTATTACCGGGTTTTTTTAAAATTCCCGTATTACTTCTCGAAGCCCACTTGATTCATTTTTTTAACTTTGTAAGAGGATTTACTGAAACATTTATAGGTAAAGTATCAATCAATAGTTTTACTCAAATCCAATAAAAGAGAACAATTCTGATTTGAAAGCAAACATTTTAAAGAAAATTTTTGGCCCCGAATCCCAAGTTTGAATTAATTGAGGAAAAATGGAATGCCTATTCCCACGGCTTGGGAATCGTTCTTTCTATAATGGGATTTATCTTTTTTCTTCAAAAAGATTTAACCAAAGCGCCTATGCTTTTTGGAAGTATAATTGTTTACAGTATTTCCTTACTTCTTCTTTTCACTGCCTCTACCTTGTATCATTCCATTCAAAATCCCAAGACCAAACGAAAATTTCGAATTTTGGATCACATTAGCATATACTATTTGATAGCAGGAACATATACACCTGTATGTCTTTTGATACTAATGGATTCAAGAGGTTGGTTGTTATTTTATCTAGTTTGGGGAATTGCTGCGATAGGTACAGCATTAAAACTTTTCTTTACAGGTAAATTTGAGGTTTTATCCTTAGTGCTTTATGGTGTCATGGGCTGGCTTATTGTTTTAGATTTTTCTTCTCTTATCAAAATGGTTTCAAAGGAAAATCTGTTTTGGCTTGGCTTGGGTGGTGCCTTTTACACTGTTGGTATTTTGTTTTATACCGTTCGAAAAATTCCATATAATCATTTTGTATGGCACATTTTTGTTTTGGGTGGAGCTTTAAGCCATTGGATTTTTTTGTACCATAGTCTGGATCTGTAAACAAGTACTTCTTAGAAGTGAATTCGAAATACTAAAAAAGAGCTAAACCATTTTCCAAAAAATTGGGTCAGTAAAAAATCGATTATACCTGGGATAAAAATATCCTATTTTTACCCAAAGCTAGACAAAGCATATGGCGGAAAATTTTAGGATGTTGGCCAAGACTTTCTATGGATTTGAAGAACTGTTGGTTCAAGAGTTAAAGGAACTTGGCGCAGGTAAGGTAGAGCAGGGTGTGCGTAGTGTTTCTTTCGAAGGAGATTTGGGTTTTCTATACAAAGCGAACCTTTGTCTGCGTACTGCTTTAAAAATTTTTAAACCGATATCCACATTTAGGGTTTTTAATGAAAAAGACCTGTATCAACAGGTCTATGCGATGGACTGGGATAGACTTTTTACACCCGATAAAACTTTTGCCATTGATACAACTATGAACACAAGGGTCTTTACCAATTCTATGTTTGTTTCGTTAAAAGCAAAGGATGCAATAGTCGACAAGTTTCGTAGAACGCTGGGAAAACGGCCTAATGTGAATTCCCAAAATCCAGATGTTCGTATCAATATACATATTTCCAAAAACAAGTGTACAGTATCATTAGATAGTTCCGGAGAATCGTTGCATCAAAGGGGATATAGGCAGTTTACCAATATTGCCCCAATTAATGAAGTGCTGGCAGCTGGACTTTTAAAGTTGAGCGGATGGACCGGACAAACAGATTTTCTGGACCCTATGTGTGGTAGTGGAACTCTATTGATAGAAGCTGCGATGATAGCATGTACTATTCCAGCAAATATCAATAGGGAATCCTACGCTTTTTTACACTGGAATGATTATGATTCACATTTATATGAAAGAATCAAAACAGTAAGTTTAAAAAAAGTAAAGCCGTTTAATTATCAAATTATTGGATATGACAAAGCTCCTTCGGCTATTCGTAAGGCACAAGAAAATATTGATTTCGCGAATCTTACTGAGTTTATATCGCTTTCAAGAAAGGATTTCTTCAGGACGGACAAACCATTGGATACTGCATTACACATGGTCTTTAATCCGCCGTATGGCGAAAGGCTACCCATTGATGCACAGGAGTTTTATGCCAAGATAGGTGATACATTGAAGCAATCTTACCCTGACACTAATGCTTGGTTTTTGACTTCCAATTTGGAAGCACTTAAATATGTTGGTTTAAAACCTTCTCGAAAAATTAAGTTATATAATGGTAAATTGGAATCACGTTTAGTGCACTACGCAATGTACAAGGGAAGTAAAAAACGTAATTAATTTACATTAAATTAAATTTTAGTTAACTTTATAAAAACCTTAAAAGGAGTTATGTCTAAAAAAAGTAAACTAAAAAAGGCACTAAAAAACGCAAAAAAAGAAGTTGCAAAACAAAAAAGAAAGGCTAAAAAAGCGGTTAAGACCTTAAAGAATTACAAAAAGAAAAAAGCAAAGAAAAAGTCAATTAAGAAGGCGGTAAAAGAAGCGAAAGTCAGAAAGTTGGCTGTAAAAAGAGCTATAAAAATAGCTTCAGTGGCTAAAAAAGCTTACAAAAAAGTTGCGTAAAAATACTCAGACTAACTCATAACCCAGAGGAAGGAGCCGTTGGCTCCTTTTTCTTTTTGGATTTTTTGTAAAGTGGTATAAAATAGGAGATGGAGTAATTATATCCAATACCAAAACTACTTCTATCGGTGACTTTATTGAATCCAGGAATCCAGAGGTTTGGAAATCGGTCTGCTTCGGTATTGGTTACCAAATAACCCAAACGAAGGCTTATTCCAAGATAAATATTTGCAAAAAGTTCAGCTTTGATACCAAAAACCAACTCCAACCAAGATGCATTTAGACCACTAAATTCTTCAGGGGTTTCTCCAGAACCTGGTAAAAAATTATCAGGACTAAAAAAACGACTACTATCAAAAACCTGGAAGTCGTTTAAAGTCTGACTGAAAGTAGCAAAGGAATACCTTCCCCCAATGGTTATAAGATTGTTCATACCGTACCAATTTTGATACGTGTTCCAGTCTACTCCTAGCTTTACGTAACTCCCGGATGTAGTGTAATTATACAGAAGAGTACCTCCCAAATCTTCAGTCTGAGTGAAATCTTCATTGCCCAACTCTGCGGCAATATGAAGTTTTTCAGTAAGCCTATAATCCCCAACTAATTCTATACCAGTATAATTCTCATCAGCAAAAGACCGTACCAACCGGCTTAAATCCACTCCAGCGCGTAGACCATATTTTTGTTTGTATTCCACACTGTCCCTTGGTTCTTGGCCGTTGCCTATTTCCTGGGCAATTCCATAATTGGACAAAAGCAAAATGCAAAAAAGACTAATGAAATATTTTGACATGAATGCTATTAGAGTTTTCTATGGTTTGCTGTTGTATACTTATGTCTTGAATCCAGTTTTCTTCGTCTGTTGTAAGTTGTACATCCAGTTCATCAAAATTGATTACAAATCCACACCCTCTGGATATGAAATTTTCCCGCGTAGTATAGGTGATGGTCAAGGTATCAATATTACCTGTTTCTTCGCCCGTATCCGTATCTGTTGCCGAATTTGTGATTAACGCAAATGAAGTAGTAATGGCATCTGTCCGTAAAGGAATCCCTATAGAATCTAAGTTACTCGTACCACCGGTAAATGTATTTACTTCTGTATTGAGAATGGTTTCAAATACACGAAAGGTGGGAACGTCCTTAGCCAATGTGGTATCTTCGCTATCAAAAAAGCCGAGAACTAAGAGAGGAGTGTCACCATCTGTACAAATATCGTCTCTTTCACACGAGGACGTATAGACTACCAAAAACAGGATACAGATTAGAGGATAGATTTTCTTCATTTTCAATCAAAAACTCTGGAGAGCAAAAATTATACCTGCTTTTTCAGTTTTTTCAAAAGTACAACATTTTCCATGTGAAGTAATTTCTAAGTTCATTATCTAATATTGACAATTGATTTTCATTCTTTATGATGAAGATCCATTTTTATGATTCAATTCATAAATCGATTTGGCTATAAAAAAACTGAAGGATATTACTTTCGTTTCCATGCTTGGGTAAGTATACCCAGAAAAAGTGTAAGCTGAAGGATTTTAACAGTATTTATAATTTTGACTTTTCCAGGAGCACTACGGTTTCAATATGTGACGTGTGCGGGAATTGATCAACCAAACTCCATTTTTTAATCTTATATCCGGCAAACCCTAACTGCTCCAAATCACGTGCTTGTGTTGCTGGATTACAGGATATGTAGACCAGACGATTAGCATGGATGTTTATTATTTTTTTTAACGTCTTTGGGGCAATGCCCGCACGTGCGGGATCTAGAATAATAGTTTGTATGCTATTATTATACTCCGGGTGTTCACGTAAAAACACACCTACGTCACAGGCATAAAATTCCAAGTTCTCCAGTGCATTGTGCTTTGCATTCTTTTTGGCATCCTCTATGGCTGATGTAACAATATCCACACCAATAATTTGGGAGTTATTGGCTTCAAGGGCCATTATTTGTCCAATGGTACCCGTACCACAAAACAAATCGAGTATAACCGTGTTACTAAGAGATTCTTTATTCTCTAAGGCATAGTCCACTGCTTTGGTATAAAGTTTTTCTGCACACTTAGGGTTGGTCTGAAAAAAGCTTTTCATTCCAATTTCGAATTTTAATCCTAATATTCTTTCTATGATTTTATCATTACCATAAACCACGCGAATTGATCCAGTAGTTGCTATGGTACGGTCCCCAATTTCATCATTAGTTGTATGCAGAACACCGGCTACCCTGACTCCAAACAGCTCTACCAAGTAGTGGGCAAAAAAATCTAAATCAAAATTGGGTAACTCCTTGGATGTGGTTACCAGATTAAAGAGTAGCTTATTGGAAGTATACGACTTGCGGACAATGAAATACCGAAAAAACCCTTCTTTTTTTGGGGCATGCCATGGCGGTAATCCTGTTTTTTCACAATAGTGTCTAATGTGCTTTAAATTTTCCTCCACCTCTTTATCAAACAAGCCGGAATCGTTATTTAAGTTTTCGGCACACCACCAGGTACCCCTTTTTTTAAAACCCAATGTAAATACATCAACATCTGTTTTTAATTCAGGGTCATAACCAATGGCGGAAAAACCGTATTCCATCTTATTTCGATAATGAAAATCCAAAGGTGAGGCTACAAATTCGTCAAACTTGGTTTCTACATCTTTTATTTTCCCTATTCGCTCGAACAGTGCGAGTGTACTCTTTTTTTTATACTCATGTTGTTTGGCAATAGGGAGTTTGATATAGGGTGCACCTGGTATACTCTGATAGGGTACTTCAACTTCATCGGGTGAAGGTTTCAGGACCTCTAAGAGTTTGCATTCAGCATAGTTTTTACTCAACTTTTTTACCTGGGCCTTGACCAACTGACCAGGTAAGGTGTTGGGTACAAAAACAACAAATTCCCCATTCTCATTGGTAATATGCCCAATACCCTTTCCGCCAAAGGCATACTCTTTAATCAGTATTTCCAAGGCTTCCCCACGTTTGACAAATTTATTTTGCCTTCTTCGCGACATTACAAATGTTCTTTAATGAAATTGTCAATTTGTTTTGATATGTGTTTTATTTGAATTTTGAAGTCTTTTTCAAGCCTCTTCAAATTCACTTTAAGTAGTGAAATAAATTCGGTAAATATAAATGCATTTTTTGAGGCAACTAGTGCAATTGTTATGGTTTATGCATTTCAGGCCTTTTTGCAAGCACTTTTAGTAAATGTCTAAAAACTAATACTATTACTTTGGTTGATCCATTACCGTATCGATTTAAAATATCTTGTTATTGGGAACCTTTTTAGAGTTTTACTGTCCTTAGTATAGAAACTATGGAAAAACCATCAAAAGTATTTGACGCACTACTGGTGCTTTCCGCAAAGTCAGGGGATAAAAAGGCCCTGGGTCTTTTAGTAGAGCGATGGCATAAAAAACTGTGTCTTCAAGCTTATCGATATACCAATAGCTGGAGTTTAGCACAGGATATGACACAGGATACTTGGAGCACCGTAATTCAAAAGCTACATACATTGAAGGATGTCAACCGTTTTGGCAGCTGGGCTATGTCCATTGTTACCCACAAGGCGTTGAATTGGTTGAAAAAAGAAAAAAGGATACAAAATGATGTTAAAAATCAATATCAAATAAATAAAAAAATAGAAGAGGAATCAGAAGATGGTAAGGAACAACAGATTCAAAAGGTTTTGGAATTCTTGAAGGAACTTCCTTCAGACCAAAAAGTAGTATTGACGCTGTTTTATTTGGAACAGTATAATTTAAAGCAGATAAGTAAGATAACTGGTGTTTCTGTGAATACCGTAAAAACTCGTTTGTTCAGAGCACGGGAAAAGTTAAAATCTACAATTAAAAATAAAAAAGATGAAAAGAGAAATTGATGAAATAGACGAAATCATTAAAGAGGCTTTGTCACAAGAAGAGGCCAAATTCTACGATGAATTGGGAGAACAAAATATGCTGGAAAAGTTTGGAGGGGTTTTCAAGGGAAAGATGGCTTGGTTATCGATTATTATGAATGTGGCAAACTTGATAATTTTTGGACTACTTATCTTTTGTACCATTGAGTTTTTCAATACAGAATCGACTAATGCACTCATTAAATGGGGAATTGGGATTATGACGTGTTTGATTTTTATGGGGATGATAAAGCTTCATGTTTGGATGCAGATGGATAAAAATGATATCCTACGTGAATTAAAACGCCTAGAACTTCAAATCTCGGCTTTGACACATAAAAAGTAAGCGCGGTCTGCAGGTGAGATTGTCGAAATATTTAATATTTTTGAAGCTCTACAAGGATGATTTCTCTCCTACGCTGAATTTTCGACTCTTCGGAAGGATAAAGGTACAGAAGGAATAGTTATTTTATCAACGTTTAAATTTTTTAAAATGGCTGTTTTAGAACAACTGTCGTCAAAGCACGCAATCGAATTAGAAGAAAAACACGGAGCTCACAACTATCACCCGCTTCCAGTGGTGTTGAGTAAGGGTGAAGGTGTATTTGTATGGGATGTTGAAGGTAAAAAGTACTATGATTTTTTATCTGCATACTCTGCTGTAAACCAAGGACATTGCCATCCCAAAATTATTTCGGCTCTTACCGAGCAAGCTCAAAAATTAACCCTAACATCTAGAGCTTTTTATAATGATGTACTGGGAAAATATGCAAAGTTTATTACCTCTTATTTCGGGTATGATCGCGTTTTACCCATGAATACGGGAGTAGAAGGAGGAGAAACTGCTGTTAAATTAGCTCGAAAGTGGGCTTATGAAGTAAAGAAAGTCCCTGAAAATCAAGCTAAGATTATTTTTGTTGAAGGTAATTTTTGGGGCAGAACCTTGGGTGCAATCTCTTCTTCAACAGATTCTCAAAGTACTTCTGGTTTTGGACCGTTTATGCCGGGATATAAAATTATTCCTTACAATGACCTAGAAGCTTTGCATAAAGCAGTGTCGGATAGTAATGTTGCAGCTTTTATGGTTGAACCAATTCAAGGTGAAGCTGGTGTAAATGTACCGGATGAAGGATATTTAAAAAAGGCTTATGAAATTTGTAAGCAGGCAAATGTTCTTTTTATTGCGGACGAAGTGCAAACAGGAATTGCTAGAACCGGTAAGTTGATTTGTTGTGAACATGAGGGTTTTAAGCCAGATGTTTTAATTCTTGGTAAAGCTTTATCAGGTGGAGTATTCCCGGTTTCAGCAGTTTTAACTAGTGATGAAGTGATGCTTACCATCAAACCTGGAGAGCACGGATCTACTTTTGGGGGAAATCCACTCGCATGTGCTGTAGCTACTGCAGCACTAGAGGTTGTCCGCGATGAAAAATTATCTGAAAATGCGCAGGAATTGGGAGAGCTTTTCAGGAATGAACTTGGCAAATTTGTTGAAACCTCAGATTTGGTAGTAAAGGTTAGGGGTAAAGGTTTGTTGAATGCAATCGTTATCAATGATACGGAAGATAGTTCAACAGCTTGGGATATTTGCATGGCCTTAAAGGAAAACGGTCTTTTGGCCAAACCTACTCATGGAAATATCATCCGTTTTGCGCCACCTTTAGTTATCACAAAAGAAGAGCTAATGGATTGCGTTTCCATTATCATAAAAACACTTAAAGATTTCGAAAAATAGAAAAAGCCCCTTAAAGGGGCTTTTTTATGTTTTGATTTCAGTTTGTTAACTATGGGGTGGAAGTCCCATTTTTGGGTTTGGACCTTCTTAACTGCCGCTGAATCTTTTTGATAGCAGACTCAATTGATTTTTCTGGCTCAATGATGTTATACTCACCCCAGAAATCTGGGTCAGAGAATCCTATGGCTTCATCACTTAAAATGATGGACTTTTTTATGCGTTCTTTACTTTTTGGCAGTTCTCCAGTACTATTCTTTTCCCAGTCCGTAACGGCCATTTCGGCTGTCATGCTATACACAGAGTTGAAAAGTTTGTCTTGCCAATTTACCTTAAATTCCATTAGCACGTTGCTATATCCATAATACCATTTACCACCTTTTTCCCGATAGTCTACTCTGTACGCCACTTCAGTGGGCCAAACGTCTACTTTCGCGGGTTTTCTTCTAACAAAAAGCCGAGAAGCTTTTTCTCTGTTGGTAATGTTCAGCGTATAGATAGCACTGGTAAGAATTTTATTCTCCACATCAATGAATAGCTCTCCTTGATAAAGCGGCTCATTAATACCCGATCTTTGGTCAAATTTGATGACATAAATCAATTTATCGTTGATTCGCGTAGAACGTGAGAACGAAAAATTATAATACTCAATCAACCCATCTGCAAATATGTATTCAGGATATTTCATGATATCCACATAAAGAGCATTGAAAGGTCCGCCTTGAAGTTTTAAGGCTACTGTATCCAATCTACTATAATCAGTACTTTTTCTTGCCTTGTATAGCTCTACAGCATCTTTTCGAACAGAGTTGTAAGGTGTCTTATAAATATTTACTACCGCTTCGGAAAGTGAAACATTCTTTCTTCTTCTCTTGATAGTTTCCCTGTAAAACGCTGTCATTAGTGTTGGATCATCAAAATAGTTAGTTCCTTTTTTTGCCAGGGTTTCTTGTACCAAAGCTCTCGCATCTTTTGGTGCATTGATGTTCACTTCCAAAAGTTGGGTTACCGAAATGCTAAGTGAAATACTGTTTTTATTAGGCTTTAAATCTGCAAGAGGGATTGATTTGCTTTCATAACCCAAAAAAGATACGGTAACATTACCAGTTGCCTTATCTTTTGGAATTTTCAAAAGAAACTCTCCTTCGGTATTGCTGATGGTGCTAATATTGGTTCCCTCCAATGCCAAGGTGGCAAACACCAAGGGTTTTTTTGTAGATGCATCAACTACTTCACCTCTGTATTGATTGAACTCTTCTTCCTGTCCTTGTTGAAGTGCCAATGCTGAACCTATGGAAATGAAGAAACAAAAGGCGAACATCGTCAACTTTTGAAGGCTTGCTCTATTTTTTATTGTCCAAATATTCATAACTATTGTTTTTGAAACTCTCTTTCTAAATTAGTGATTTTTAATAACATAAGTTGTATTCTTAGGGCTTTTTGCACAAGAATACATTCTTTTTGGGTATCAAATTAGTCAACATTCAAAGATACCACATAGTCAGAATAAGACAGTGTTTCCTTACAGATTCAAAAGGATGTTTTAAGAAAAGTTTATGTTTTTTCAAGATGCGACCATATCTAATCCACCATAAAGAGCGCGTTGGCAAAAAAGAGTTTTCCATTTTCCCAAAAACCTCTAAAAAGGGGATTATCCACCAAGTATACAACATCCCCTTTGCCTAACGATTCAACTCCAAAGATTAAAGAGTTTTTAAGTTTCTTTTGTGCTTTGCTCCCAGCAAAACCGGAAACAGGTTGATTATCATCCTCAATATAGACCACATTCCCAGTTTTGAGATAATCATAGCTGTTGTTTCCAAGTTTTAACGTAAAGTAACCCGTTTCATATCCGTAGGCCAAAGGATGCGAGTTATCCACCTTAGATTTAAAAATTGCCCCTGTAATGGCATTTTGGATACGTTCCCTTTGCGCATTTTGATACAATTTTGGCGCACTATGTGTGGAATCCTTGCTTTCTTTGGTTTTTATGGACAACCCTTTTCCTTTGCTAATTGCACGGATAGCTCTGCCCATGGTAATGAGCTTACCACCATTTTTCACCCAATCCGTTACCTTTTTAAGCTCTTTTTCACTAAAAAATGAGGTATAATTACCATCAGGTAGTATCAGAGTAGTGTATTGAGCTAAATCTATGGATTTAAAGTAATCACTGCCCAAAACACTTATAGGATACTCCAGTTGTTGTTCAAAAAAATACCATACCTCACCAAACCGATACGTTGAGGTCGGTTTTCCCGATAGCACCGCAATTTTTGGTTTTTTAATCTCCTTCACATAAGGAGAACCAAAATCCTTACCCGAATCCACAAATCCAGTAGCGGTTGTGGTAACCTCCTTTTTATGGGCTTTGGATATCCGCTTTAATGTTGAAATGAAATTTGCATTGTTTTTATTGTCTTCTGTGGTAATAATGAGACTTCCTCTATTGAACGATTTTCCATTTATTGAAAATGGATGGTTGGATTTGCGAACACGAATGCCGTTCTTCAATACATCTGCTAAAAATTTAGCATCTGTTATGCTGTTCCAATCTGTAATGTAGGCATACATATTTTCCTGAAATTCGATTGGGTCATCAAAGTCATTTGTAGGCTGCGTGCTCACCAGGTTTGTTGAGGCTATGGCATCCAAACCATATGCATAGGGTAGAGACCAAGCAGTAATATCATAGGTCAGGGAATCACTTAATTTAGCCTTAGGCTCAAACAACACCTTTACCAAGGTGCCCTTGGGTTGATTTGTAGAGATTACAAGACTTTTTTCTGATGTATTCCTACTAGAATTGCTTCCGGTGCGGTAATCATAGCCTTTAACAACTCCCTTTTTGGCGTGCCCGTATGCTATTTCATGTTTATCAAGTAATTCTTTTAGAGCATCCATATGGTCTTTATTGCCGCTTAGCACATAGCTTTTGTACTTGTAGTTTTTGTTCTGATAAAACTTTTTGAATTCACTATTCAGTTTTTGTGCATTCTTGGAAGAAATTTCTACTGTTGAAAGCCCTGTGGTAAGATGGTGGGATAATCTATCTTTCAAGGTGAGCGTATCACCAGTTCCTGTGATTACAGATAACCCAGCTCGACCACTTCCGCCTTGTTCGTACGTCATTCCTACGGCCCCATTATAGGTCGGATAGGTATCACCGTAGCTAGGATAGAAAAGGTCGAATATCTCTTTGGTAAAATACGACCAGCCCTTAGCATCAAAATATTTTGCATGGTTTTTTCCAACGGCAACTTGAAAATTACGCTGAAATTTGGTGATTACCTCATGATACGGTTCGGCTGCTGGAGCAAAAAAATAAGGATTGTCAACCCCTTGTTCATGAAAATCCACATGAATATGGGGTAACCATTGGTTATAAACCTTTAATCGTTCTTGACTTTCCCTTTGGGTTAACCAAGCCCAATCCCTGTTCAAATCGAACATATAATGATTACTACGACCAGTCCACCAACCTTCACGATGTTCCTTACTATTGGGGTCCACTTGGTTAGGTGAATTTTTATATTGTTGATACCAATTGATATATCGGTCCCGCCCATCTGGATTCAGGCAAGGGTCAATGATTACAACCGTATTTTCCAAGAACTCCTTTTTTGAAGTAAGCAACTCGTAAATGGTCTGCATAGAAGCTTCTGTACCAACGCTTTCATTTCCATGCACATTATAACTCAACCACACTATCGCTTTTGATGCATTACCCTTTCCTTTGGTAGCAAGTAAGTGTTCTTTTCGAATATTGTCTAAGTTGGACAGATTTTCAGAAGAACTTACATAGGCTAAAAGAAGAGGGCGTCGTTCATTTGAAGTTCCATAACGAATTAATTTAACCCGATTAGATGCATTCTCAGCTAAATATGTGTAATAATCAACTACTTCGTGGTGCCTAGAAAACTCTGAACCCAATTTGTAACCCAAAAAAACCGATGGTGATTTAAAGTCTTGGGCATATGTGGAAAGGAAAACAAAGAAAATATGGAATAGTAAAGCTTTTTTCATACAGTCTGCCATTTACAACCAAATCTAATAATTATGTAAAAATAGGCTCTTTAATTTCAGTCAAAGGAGCTATAACTATGCTGAAATGTAATTAACGTATTTTTAGGAAGAGAAAAAGAGAAGAAAAGTATCTTTGGCACGTTTTTAAAGTTTTAAATGGAAGTAGAGTGTATACCTTTTAGGAAGACAGGTTATTTTTCCTCACTAATTTGTGATTATCTAGACCAAAAGGAAGAGCTCAAATCATTTTATAATCACTTTCCTACCCCGGAAAACTTCAAGAAACAGATTCTTGAAAAACAGCAAAACTATAATCCAAAGCACCGGGCGATACTTGTTAATAGTTTGCACAACCAATATAAAGGCTTCAATGTTTCTGAAACTACAAGAAATCACATTGAGGTTCTTTTAGAGGAAAATACTTTTACAGTAACCACAGGCCATCAATTGAATCTCTTTACAGGTCCCATATATTTCCTGTACAAAATAGTCTCTACTATTAATTTGACCATCAAGTTAAAAGAAGAACATCCCGATTTTAATTTTGTGCCCGTGTATTGGATGGCCACGGAAGATCATGATTTTGATGAAATTAACTATTTCAATTTTGCAGGACAAAAAGTAAAGTGGAACATAGAAACTTCGGGAGCCGTTGGTCGACTTGAGACTCAAGGTTTGGATGAGCTTTTTGAAACTTGGTCCAGTGAACTTGGTGATTCCATGAATGCCCAAAAGCTCAAAACTCTTTTTCAAAAATCATACTTGGAACATGATAATTTGTCCGAAGCAACACGTTATTTAGTAAATGAATTGTTTGGCGAGTATGGTTTGGTCATCGTTGACGGGGATGATTCAGAGTTAAAACGCCTTTTAAGTTCTTATGTTCAAAAAGACATTTTTGAAAATGTCTCTTTCAATTTCGTCTCCGATTCAATAAGTCAACTAAGTGGAGTTTCTTCCAAATATAAGATTCAAGTAAATCCTAGAGAAATCAACTACTTCTATCTTAAAGAAGGTCTACGTGAACGAATTGTAGAAAAAGATGGGATATATACGGTTAACAATACGGAAATAGAATTTTCACGAGAAGAATTAGGAAGTGAGTTGGAGAACCATCCAGAACGCTTTTCTCCCAATGTAATTGCTAGACCTTTGTATCAGGAAGTAATTTTACCTAATCTCTGTTATGTTGGAGGAGGAGGGGAGCTGGCATACTGGTTGGAGCTCAAATCGTATTTTGAAGAACTTGGAGTAACATTTCCTATGCTGTTACTTCGAAATTCGGCTTTGTTGATGGCAAAAAAGCAAAAAGAAAAGATTGAGAAATTAGAACTTCATACAGCCGACTTGTTTTTAAAGCAACAAGACCTCATAAATAAAAAAGTTAGGGAGATTTCCGAAATCAATATTGACTTTTCTTCTCAAAAAAAGTACTTAGAGGAGCAATTTATTGCATTGCATGAACTAGCGAAGAACACCGATTCTACTTTTCTAGGTGCCGTTAGGGCCCAAGAAGTAAAGCAAAAAAAGGGATTGGACGCCTTAGAAAAAAGGCTACTCAAAGCGCAAAAGAGGAAGTTAAATGATCATGTTCACCGCATGACGGATTTACAGAACTCCCTTTTTCCGAATCAATCTCTTCAAGAACGACATACAAATTTCTCAACACTTTATTTGGAACTAGGAGAACGCCTTATTCCCGAGTTAATCGCCAGTCTGGAACCTTTACAATCGTGTTTTTCGGTGTTACGGTACTAAACTTTGATGGCGCCACCCTTCTTGTTCTTTAGAAAATAGGATTCGGGTATGGTTAGGTTTTCCTAATTGTAAAAAATCAATTTGTTTCGGTCTAATATGCACTATTACAAAATGATTTTTATCCGACAAATATTCTACCGACTCATGGTCATCTAAAAAACTTCCCGGTGCATTTTGGGTGGTGTAGTCTTTTCGGGCATGAAGTGGAACTCCATTCCAGAACGTATTTAAGATTTTGGAGTTTTTTTCAATTTCTGCAATCCCAGTTAACTTCAACTGCATCTTTTTTTTAGGATGATAGAAAAGTGCAGATATAGTATGGTCATTTTTGAGTTCTTCTACTTTTGATGAACGCTGGTCTGTAAAAAAAGTCAGGGTCAAGTTATCAGCAACTTTTCGTAAAACAACGATTCGCAATCCGATACTGTCTTTAAGCTCTTTAGTGGCTAGCGTAAAATAGCGAAAAGGGTGTCCTTTTTTTGAAACTCCTTTTTTGAGTTCTGCACATAGTTCTTCAAAAAGTTCATGCCCCATTTTTACCTTAAGTAATTTTTTTAAAAAAAATTAAAAGCAAGGTAGGGTTTTTTCTTTGCCAGTTGTTTTATAAGAGAAAATTGCTATGATTTTTATTTAAATATTGAGTTGGTTAACTCATATGTTTAGGTTGGTTTTGATTTTATTAAAAGCCCCGGAGTGGTTCCCGGGGCTTTTGTTTTTTAAAAAATTCTTGAATTTACCTTGCCGCTGCTTCCACCTGAAGGCGTTTTAAGGCCTGATTTGGGTTGCACCCATCAGTTTCAATTCTAGCTTTAGCTACAAGTTCGTCCGAGCTGAAAATGTCAAAGCCTTCTACTTCTTTTTCTTCCCCATTAATTACTATAAAAGGAATAAATTCTCCGGTATCATGAATATAAGTGAACCCAGATTTTTCAATACCTTCCGTAAGTTCAGAAACGCAAACTTCTGCACCATCCCGCAAAGTTTCCAATTCCTCAATGGTGGGAAGTTGGTCTACAATAACTTGGGCATCAAATCTGATTCCGTCTGCTTCGGCAATGAATTGAACATTGTCCGCCGCTTCCAATAACTGTGCTTTTTGGGCTGCGGTCAAAATTTGTCTATTTACACTTTCACTTCTGGAATCAGTGCGAGTGGGTCCAATAGAGCACCCTGTAAGCTTAGGGGCATTAATCACCGATACCGAAAAAGTTCTTGTAATTCTGTCCATTGCTGCTAAATCGCGCAGGGCACCTTCCAATTCGGTCCTTGTGGTTTCATTGTCATTTTGTGTGTTTACTGCATTGCTAAGTCGAGTCAAAGCGTTTCTATGTCCACGAACGATTGCGGTTAATTGTCCACTAAGATTATCGCTACAACGCACACGATCATTGTCATCCAAGGAGTTATCAATTCGGGTTCTTGCTGCCGAAATAGTTGAACTTACTGCATCGTCGATAGCATCTTCAGCATCCGAAATAATACCGGGCAAAGTGACCCTTAATCCTCTTAAACTTAATTCAAATTCATATTGTTCGTTAGCCGCTTCCAAATCTGCCAAGGCTTTTTCTGTGGTTTCTATTGCTTCGTCAATTTGAGCGGTAACGGTTTCAGATATACCATTGGTAAAGTTGACGGGAGGAGTTGCAATAGCTTTGGTCTGGTCTTTGGTAAAGGTTACATTGGCTTCCCAGATTTCATCATTGTTTGTTACTCTTCCATCCATGGTGAACGCTTCGGGAGTGGCGCGAAGCATACCTTCAACAATATGAGTGGTAGTTGGGGTTTCCATACTGAATGATCCCGAAAGTCCAATATCAAAAAAACCACTCTCTACAATAGACCCATAGGCATTAAGATCGCCATCAGGAACAACGGGAACGAAATCAGGCCACCAAGATAAATCGGGATCTACCAATCCATTGATGAACGCCTTGGCCATTACACCCTCATTGGAACCTTCTGCTACTACAGCAGCGCTACCAGAAGCAATGGGAAAACCAAAAGAAATAAATGATGTTATGCCCAAGGATAGGTCAAGTGTGCCGTTAATACCCGCTTGATAACCTGCCTCATAATCGGAATTTAGGGGTTCGTTGAAGTCAAGGTCAGCGCTAAAATCCAGATTTTGGTACAGCATACCTTTTGTTTCTAAAATATTGAAGAATGAAACGGAACCTCCAGTAACAACACGGGCTGGAAAAGAAATGATATTGCCGTTGACAGGATTTGTTGGGGTATAGTGAAAGTTAGCACCTAATGAAGCTCCAAAACTTACTCCCCCTAATTTAGTATGGCTTGAGTTTCCATTGTTATTGCCATCTCCTCCGTTGTTTCCGTCACTGCCACCATTATTTCCATTTCCATTGTTATCATCATTATTGTCATCCCCTTGGTCGTCTCCACCAAGAGTATCTCCTCCGATAGAAAAGAAAAACATAGGATCATTGTAATCGGCGATGTATGCTATATGCCCTCCAATTGGTGCTTCTATTGAAAGAGGTTTTTGAGCATCAGGGTTATCATTGGCACCTAGTTTAAGTTCAAAACCTACGGAGATGGCAAAAACGAAATAGGTAAAATCATCTACCAGTTTAATTTCATAGCTCCTATTTTGATTAAGAAACCTACCCGTGAAGTACCCAATGTCTGCTTGAATTGGATTTTCAAATTCAAAATAGTTACTTGATGAAGGAACTTCCGAAGTTCCACTTATGCTCTTAAGAGTTCCATCTTCATTAAATTCAACATCTAAATCAGCCTCAGTCAATACAATGGGTTCCCCAGATTCAGGAGTAATTGTGAGGCTACCATCTACCAAATAACCATTAGCGGTTTCAGTTATATTGCCTTGAGGTTCCAAGTCTTTTCTGGAAAGACCAACTCCAGAATCGTTGCAATTTTGAGAACATAGTTCTGGGTTTGCACAGGGATTTTCTGAACAAGGGTCTGTACCAATAGGTTCAATGCCATTTTCAGAACTACATGAGATTAATAAGATTTCAAATACGAGTAAAAACCAAGGTAGTAAGTACCTAATTTGTTGAGATACACTTTTCATAGAGGTTTGTTTTGTGGTTAAACTTCTTATTTAGTTTTGTGTGACCTGCCCGGAAACAGCTTGCAGCCCTTTGCCGAGCAAGACCACAAAACTTGATGCGTCAAATTCATGACACCACAAACCTAAAGTGCTGGTTTTGAGATAAGAAAAAAACAGGGTGGACAATAGGTGGACACCCTAAAAATAAAGGGGAGGCAAACGGTATACAGGTTTGGGAGCTCCTATTTCTAAAGGGATAAAACCAAATCTTGTAAAGAGTCTTCGGTGGTAATATCCAACTTTTTGCGAAGACGATATCGTGCTTTTTTTACCCCTTCAAGTGAAATATTTAAGATATTGGCAATCTCTTTTGAGGAAAGATTCATCTTTAGGAGTGCCATGAGGCGAAGTTCATTCGAAGAGATTTGCGGATATTTCTCTTTCACGTTGCGATTGAAATCTTTATGAACTTCTTCAAAATAGCGTGCAAAATTCTCCCAATTGCTATCGTTTTGGAGATCAAAGTTAATAGTACGAATAAGTTGCTGATATCCTTTTTTAAATTCTTCATTCTCCCTGAATTCTTGAGCCTTTTGTTTTAACGATTCCAATACCTCGTTCTTTTGGGCGAGATGTAATGCATGGGTGGTGAGCTCTTTCTTTTTAAAGGCCAACTCGATATCTACTTTTTCTTTTTCAAGCTTGTTGCGTTTTAACTTTTGACGGATGCCGTAGAATGCAAAAAGAGATAAGACCAAACCTCCGCCTAAGAGTATCTTTTGAAGGGTACTTATTTCAGCCTGTTGTTCCAAAACGGTGATTTCTTTGTCTTGCAGCACTATTTGTTGTTCTTTTTTTTCTGTATCGAACTCCGCGCGCATGGCTTCTATTTGTTGTGATTTTGATTTGTCAAATAGACTGTCTTTATACTGTTTGAATTTTTTGTAGTCTTCTAATGCTTGTTTAGGATTATTTCTTGCCTCATTTAAGCTAGACCGAAATTCGTAGGCCAGAGCCAAGAGTTGATGTAGGTCGTTGAGTCGGGCCTCAGCTATTGTTAAGTCCAAATAGTGTTGGGATTGTTCAAATTTGTTAAGTTTTCTGTAGAGGTTGCCAATGTTTACATAGGGGTAGAGAATGCTGATTCTATTGCCAAGTTCAAGATGGATTTCAATCGATTTTTTTTGGCAATCGACCGCCTTCTCCAGTTGATTTAATTTTTCGAAGGCATTTCCATAATTTCCCCACAAGAGTGCTTCTTGCCCTTTGTTTTCTATTTCTTGGGCGAGATCTAAACCTTTTCGGTTAATTTCTAAACATTTTGGATAATCCTCTTTGCCTGAATATGCGTTGGCTAAATTTATCAAAGTAAGTAACTCAAAAAAACGGTTTTCATTTTTATTGAATATGGCATTTGCTTCGCTGAGATAAATAATAGCCTGATCGTAATTATTCAACTGGTTCTCCACATCCCCTAAAGAATTCAAGGCATTTGCTGCAAAATTCTCGTCATCGACCAATTCTTTATACAGCTTATGGGCCTTTAGCTCAGATTCCAATGCCAAAGTGTAAAGACCTCGTTTTGTATAAGCGTTGGTCAACGTATGATACGTTGATCCAATAAACTTAAACTCTTTC
The DNA here is from genome assembly GCA_039191905.1 of Bacteroidota bacterium. Classification (GTDB taxonomy): domain Bacteria; phylum Bacteroidota; class Bacteroidia; order Flavobacteriales; family Flavobacteriaceae; genus Flagellimonas. Next base: position 18,647 of record JBCCXJ010000007.1, read on the forward strand.
TTTTGGTTTACGGTATCCCTATTGGTGTACATCTGTATATTTCGATTCAAGTGGTCATAGGTCAAATCAAACTTGTTTTGGTACATATATACCAATGCGATTTGGACATTACCATTTAAAATGCCTGGAATGTTTTCAATCTCCGAATGCATCTTTAGAGATTTTGCGTGATAATATTCTGCAGAATCCAACTTACCTTGATTTAAGAAATATCCACCCATTCGATAGTAGCCATTAGCTTCTCCCTTGGTATATTGAATTCTTTTGGAATGGGAAATGAGTTCTTCAATCCGTGTTTTTACCTGTATCGGTTTATTGTATAATTCAATCTGAATGATTTCATTCAATACTTCCGCTCTAGGTTCTCCCTCTCTTTTATTCAGTAAACTGATAAGGCTATCCAGTTTCTGATTTTGTTGCGCTAGAACCAAAGGCCCTAAAAAAAGAAAGAGGAAAAAGAGTTTCCAGATAGAGATTTTCATAGAGGTTGGTTTTTCCTAAAAATAGAAAATTTAACTAACCTTTTGAAAAATAGGTATTTATAACAACATAGATATTGCTTAAAGACTTAAGACGATATCTTGCAAAGAATCTTCTGTTGTAATATTCAACTTTTTACGAAGGCGATAGCGAGCTTTTTTTATCCCTTCGGGCGATATATTGAGGATGTTGGCAATCTCTTTGGAGGAGAGGTTCATCTTTAGAAGGGCCATTAACCGAAGTTCATTTGAAGTAACCTGTGGATATTTGGACTTTACACTACTATTGAAATCTTTGTGTACTTCCTCAAAATAACGAGCAAAATTTTCCCAGTTATTATCGTCTTGTAAATCAAAATTGATGGTGCGAATGAGTTGTTGATAGCCTTTTTTAGATGCTTCATTTTCCTTAAGTTCCTGCGCTTTTTGTTTGAGTCCCTCTAAAACCTCGTTCTTTTTAGCAAGGTGCAGCGCATGTGTGGTCAATTCCTTCTTTTTAAAGGCCAGTTCGGCATCAACTTTCTCTTTTTCAAGCTTGTTGCGTTTTAATCGTTGACGGATGCCATAAAATCCAATAAGTGATAAAACCAAGCCCCCACCCAACAGTGTTTTTTGAAGAGCGCCGATTTCAGCTTGTTGTTCTAAAACCGTAATTGCTTTTTCCTGAAATGCGATTTGCTGTTCCTTTTTTTCGGTGTCATAAATGGTACGAAGTTCCTCTATTTGTCGGGATTTTTTTGCACTGAAAATACTATCATTCAAGAATTGATGTTTCTTTTGATCTAAGTAAGCATCTCTATATTGTTCGAGATCGTAATAAAGTTCTGCTCTAGCTAAAGATATTTCGGATAAAGTTTCAGCAGCATTGATTGAGTCCGCTAGGGCGATGGATTGGTCAAAGTAGTTAAGCGCTTGGTTTAAATTGCCATTTTTTAGGTAAGTGCGTCCCAATTGCTTTAAATTCAAGGCAAGGTTATTCTTTGTTCCAAATTTTTTATTCAAGGGCAGTCCTTCTTTAAGAATTGAAAGAGCCTTTTCGTAACTACCCTTTTTTCTATAGGCTTTACCTAGATTAACCAAAACATAGCCTCGCATAATTGAAATCTCTTTTTCTTTGGCTATTTCTAAAGCCTTCAGATAATTTTCAACGGCAGTATCATAATTTCCAAGTTCCAAATGCCCGTCACCAATATCTGAATAGGTATGTCCCATATGGACCATATCATCTATGTCATCATAAATGAGAAGAGCACGATTAAAATATTCCAGAGCTTCTTCATAATTTTCCAACCCCATTTCAGCATACCCAACTCGAACTGCAGCAGTAGCAGTATGAATTTTAAGTTGAAGTGTATTTGATTTCGAGCCTAAACTATCAAATAACTTTAAGGATTCTATCGAGTATTTGATTCCTAGGTTATAGTCGCCTTTATTAATATAAGCTAATGATTTATTCCCAAGTCTACTGGCTAGATTGTCCCAGTGCTTATTTTCTCTGGAATAATCAATTCCTACATTATAATATTCTATTGCTTTTTGGTAGTTGCCAGCAGTGTACTCTACAACCCCCAATGCATTCGTCATTTTAACGATGTGTTCTTTGTGTTTTATGCGTTTAAAGATTAAAAGTGCTTCATTGATATAATGTCTAGCAGAATCATTTTTTCCTATGGTTTGATAATAACCAGCACCCAAATAATAGTTAGCGAATCCTTCGCCATCAGCAAAATCTAATTTTTTAGAGAGACTAAGACCTTGCTCAATATATTCTTTTGCCTTTGCGGGATTTGTATACAATTCCTCAAGAAAAAGTTCTTCTAATGTTAAAACTTTTAGTGTGTCGTCTTTTTGTTTTTTAAGAACGTTAAGAAGACTATCTAATCTTGGATTTTCTTGAGAAAAAAGACAAAGACAAAAGTTGAATAAAAGAAAGAAAGGTAGTCTTGAGATTTTCATGTGGGGTTGGTTTTTACTAAAAATAGAAAATTTAACTAACCTTTTGAAAAAGAAATATTTATAAAGAAAAAGCCTCGAATATTCGAGGCTTGCTTTATTACTTGACTATATAGGTTTTCCGTTCAGGACCAACTCCTTTTATGGTGAGTGATTTCCACTCTTTCGGCAGGATGGGATTCTTTTGGACTATTCCTTCATTAGTGATTTCTAAACCGGCAAAGCCAGCCAAAACCACCTGAAGCATTCCTCCAGCCCCGGTTGCAAAATAGGGATTGTCACTTGTGGCAGCTTCAGCCAATGCCCCAAAGGGTGGACGCTTGTTAGGCTCATAACTTCTCCGGAAGAGTCTATATGCCTCTTTAGCATTTCCTAAGTGAGCATATATTACTGCAAAAACAGATTGCCCCATAGCCGGTCCTTCTTCGGCCAGTTTAGGTTCGTAGTATTTCAAATCTTTCAAAACGGTTTCCTCGTCATTCACAACATCTAGTGGATAGGTCAATAAATTTACATCTGCTTGTTTTATTCTTTCCCCATCGTAGGTTGCATGTTCTTTAGTAGTCCCATCAGGGAATTTCAATATTCTAATTTTTGATGCAACCTCATTCCATGCAGGGTTAGCTGCCACTCCAACTGTTTTTGCAGCTTTGGTAGCGTATTGCAATGCGGTTATCGCTGCTCCATTGGTGAAGGCATTATCATCCACATTGGGAGCAAACTCATTGGCGCCGACTACGTTTTTTATACTATAACTCCCATCTTCGTTTTTTATGGAACGACTTACCCAATAATCTGCTACCTCCTTTAGCATCGGATATCCTCTTTCCTTAAGCCAACTTATATCCTGAGCGACGCGATAGTAGTTCCAAAAGGCTATAGCCACATCCGCAGTGATATGATGCTCAAACGTACCTGTGAGTGCCCAGGCTGGGGTTGATTCTTCGCCAGTATCATCACTCTCCCAAGGGAACATGGCGCCCTTATAACCAAAATTGATGGCTTTTTCCTTAGCCTTGCCTAACCTATCCGAGCGGTAGTTTACCAAGGAACGGGCGATATCTTGATTCAACATCAACAAAGGAGGGAACATCCACAGTTCAGTATCCCAGAAAATGTGTCCATTATAATTCTGTGAGGAAAGACCCATCGGTGCAATACTTAAATCAGAATCTCCTCTTGAAAATGCATACAAATGATAGAGTGCCAATCTAACATCTAGCTGGTCTTGAAGATTGCCTTCAATAATAATGTCACCTTCCCAAAGCTCTTCCCACAATTTTTTGTGTTGATTAAGCAAGTCAGCACGTGGGGTTAATAAATTAAAGATTACAAATCGTTCGGACTCTGATTGTGGGTCTTCAAAATCTTGGGTACTACATACAGCACCCGTCCAAGCAAATTCAAAGTTCTCTCCTTTTTTCAAAGATTTTTCGAAAGAAAGCCTGTTTTCATAAGGAGTAACCATTTCATGTTTCAATTCCGGGCGTTGGTGTTCCCTTGTTGAATTTATAGCGTGCCAAATAAAGGTAGCCGAAGACCCTACGATGTGTCGCCCTAACCTGCTTTCAGCAACGGTCTGTAAAATAGGCATCGTGGTTTCCAAATCCGCCAGAACTCTAAAAGTACTATTGGGGCCATGATATTCGTCCGGAGTTTCTATTATTCCAGTTGCTTTGACATCTATGTCTTTTAATGGCTGAATCTCAACATCTATATATCCTGAGTATTGAATATTTCTTAAAGCATAAATGGTATAGGCTACTCTTGCTTTGTCCTTAAATGTAAAGCTAGTTGTGAAGCCTGCCGTTTTCATATCCAAGGTCTGTTGCCAGTTGGAAACATTGCTCTCATCAATTTTTTCACCATCTATTTCCACTTCGAGTTTCGCAAAATTCATCCCCAATAGAATTTTACTAACTCCTAAAGGAGATTCCTTATCATAGACATTATTTAAAATAATGGATTTGGTCTGAAAGGGTTTATCCTCAGGAAGAATCCCAATTCTTCCATTTGCAGTTACAATACCCGTATATTTTTCAACTTTTCCAGAAGAAATGGTCCATCCTTGACTTTGCGATAGCAGTGAAAAGCTCAGCAAGAATGCCAGAGATAAAGAGAAGATACTTTTCATTTTCTAAAGACTTTTAAAACAAGTCTTTAAAATAAGATTTTATTTCAAACAAAGTGGCATCCGCCATTGAATCAAATCTAAGGTCTGCGTGCCCAACACGTTCTTTTGGTCCAATGCCTACACTATGGAAACCTCCGGCTTTTGCAGCATCAATTCCACTTTCGGCATCTTCAAAAACAATACATTCATCCGGTTGTAGCCCAAGTTTTTCAGCACCATAAAGAAAAATGGCTGGATTGGGCTTACTTTCTTTGACACTGTTTCCATCACCAATAATATCAAAATACCCTAGCGCATTAAGCTGTTGGAGTACTTTGGAAGCATTTTTACTGGCACTTCCCAAAGCCACATGAAATCCTTCTGTTCGTAGATGCGTAAGCAGTTCTTTGGTTCCTGGGAGAAAATCATCTGGAGTTACATCGTCCAGGCTTTCCACGTACTTTTCATTTTTTTTGGTAGCCAGTGCCAACATGGTCTGCTCATCCAAAGTGTGACCGTTGTGGTCTAGAATAACCTTTATGGAGTCCAAACGGGATATACCTCTCAATTTATCGTTCACTTCGCGATCAAACTTCCATCCATTTTCATCAGAAAGCTTTTTCCACGCAACATAATGTTGTTCGGCGGTATCGGTGATTACACCATCTAGGTCAAAGATGAATCCTTTTATCATAGTCAGGCTAGTTTTGCTAACAAAGAAATGACGAAAAATGTTAAGAAAAAAGTGGCATCGTGTTATATTCTGTGTTTTATAGGTAAGAGAATACGTAAATCTGTTCTATGACTTTTTGCCCCTTAACTTAGTTAACAACACACTGGATAAATATCTTTTACGTATACTTTTTGGACTGGGCCAAATTGCTATTTTTGCCCATGCAAAACAACGTACTTATCCTTGATTTTGGTTCCCAGTATACACAGCTGATTGCGAGACGTGTTAGGGAACTCAATATTTATTCGGAAATAAAGCCTTACAACAAGATTCCTGAAGATTTATCTGAGTTTAAAGCGGTAATTCTTTCTGGTTCCCCCCATTCGGTTCGTTCTGAGGAACCTCCACAACCTGATTTGAGCAAGATTAAGGGCCAAAAGCCTTTGTTGGGAATTTGTTACGGAGCCCAATACTTGGCTCATTTTAATGGAGGTAATGTGGCACCGTCCGCAACCAGAGAATATGGTAGGGCCAACTTGACCACTATACAAGGTAATGATGTTTTTTTGGAAAACGTCTCGGAAGGCAGCCAGGTTTGGATGAGCCATAGCGATACCATTAAACAATTGCCTGAAAATGCTGTTCTACTAGCTAGTACGGACGATGTAGAAAATGCAGTATATCGATTTAGGGACGAGGACACGTATGGTATCCAATTTCATCCCGAAGTATACCATACAAAAGAGGGGACCCAATTGCTTAAAAACTTCCTGGTCAACATTGCGGGATTGGAGCAAGATTGGACTCCAGATGCTTTTGTGGAAACAACAGTAAAGCAGCTTCAAGAAGAAATAGGCAACGATAAGGTTATTTTAGGTCTTTCAGGGGGTGTAGATTCCAGTGTTGCTGCGATTTTGTTGCATAAAGCTATTAGGGATAGGTTGCATTGCATCTTCGTAAACAACGGATTGCTACGTAAAAACGAATTTGAAACAGTTCTGGAGCAATATAAAGGGATGGGACTCAATGTAAAAGGAGTTGATGCTTCGGCACGTTTTTTGGAAGCTTTGGCTGGAGAGTCCGAGCCTGAGAAAAAAAGAAAGATAATAGGTCGTGTCTTTATTGAAGTTTTTGATGATGAAGCACATCAGGTTGAAAATGCAAAGTGGCTGGCACAAGGAACCATTTATCCAGATAGAATTGAATCGGTTTCCGCGAGCGGTGGACCATCAGCAACCATAAAGAGCCATCACAATGTGGGAGGACTCCCTGATTATATGAAGTTGAAAATAGTGGAACCGTTAAAATTACTTTTCAAGGATGAGGTAAGGCGTGTTGGCGCAAGCATGGGCATGCCCCAAGGTATTTTGGGAAGACATCCTTTTCCTGGTCCGGGATTGGGAATTCGAATTTTGGGTGACATTACTGCGGAAAAAGTGTCTATTTTACAGGAAGTGGATGCAATTTTTATTGACGGATTAAAGAAATGGGACCTTTATGATAAGGTATGGCAGGCTGGAGCTATGCTTTTGCCCGTAAATAGTGTAGGGGTTATGGGAGATGAACGTACGTACGAAAAATGTGTAGCTTTACGTGCAGTGGAAAGTACGGATGGGATGACCGCCGATTGGGTAAATCTTCCATATGAATTTTTACAAAAGGTGTCCAATGATATAATAAACAAGGTTAAAGGCGTTAATAGAGTAGTATATGACATTAGTTCAAAGCCTCCGGCAACAATAGAATGGGAATGAAAAAATCTGTTATCCTCTTTTTGGCCTTCTTTGCTATGGCCTTCACCGAAGTATCTGCACAAAAGTTTGCAACCCATACCGTAAAGGAGGGGGAAACCTTGCAAAGCATATCCAGACAATATCGGGTTACTCCGTTTACGATTATTCAATCGAATAAAGAAATCAAAACGGCAGAGGATTTAAAACCCAATACCATTTTGATAATCCCCTTGGATGGCAAAGTGATTCAAAAGGAAGAAAAAAAGGAAGAAGTTGAAGAACAAGAAGTCAAGCCCATAGGATTTACAAGGCACAGAGTTAGAAAAAGGGAGACTTTGTATGGTCTTACAGAACGATACAACATTACAGAAGAACAATTAAAACGGTACAATAGACCATTGTATTCGGCACCTTTGAAAAAGGGAATGGTGTTGCAAATACCTAAATATCCTATACCTGACCCTAACGAAGAAAAAGAGTTGGATTTTGAAGTATATACCGTCCAACCAAAAGAGACCCGATGGAGCATAGCGCATAAGTATGGGATTTCGGTAGATAGTTTAGTGGTATTGAATCCTGAACTTGGAACTAGTAGTGATTATTTAGCGATTGGACAGGAATTGAAACTACCACGACCCAAAGGGGACAGTTTGGAAAATCAAGAAATTAACCTTTACACCTCATATACAGTTCCCTCCAAGCAAACCTTATACAGTCTGGGAAGGGAGTATGGCATTCCATCCGATTCTATTCTAAAGCTGAACCCCGAAGTGGTACAACAAGGAGGATTAAAGGAGGGTATGGTTCTTCGACTTCCAAAAAAGAGAGACACTTCAGGTGAGGTAAACACGGAAAACTACATTTTTTATGAGGTAAAACCGAAACAAAACATTTTTCGACTCACACAAAATCTGAACATTTCCAGAGAAGAGCTTTTCAGTTTAAATCCGGCTTTGGAAAATGGTTTAAAAGCTGGAATGGTACTTAAGTTGCCCAAAAATAAATCAGATGGATTGGAGGTTAAAAATGCCTTGATTTTGGATAAGGTGAACCTACAGGATAGTATCAACGTCCAAAATCAGTTGAAGGTTGTTTTTATGCTTCCCTTCCGGTTGGACCGTATCAATCTTAATGACAGGAAGAAAACAGAAAGTCAAATTAAGACTCGAAGAGATTTGGCATTGAGCCTAGGTTTTTATTCTGGTGCGATGGTAGCTTTGGATTCTATAAAGCAATTAGGAGTTTCAGTAAATGTGAAAACCTTTGATACCCAATTAAATCGGGACAAAGTAAAAGAAATTCTATTCCGAGAAAATTTGTATGGTACCAGTGCTGTTATTGGCCCTATTGCTTCATCTGCTTTGGATGAAGTAGCGGTACAAACTGCTTCCCAAAATATACCAGTTATTTCTCCAACAGCTTCCAACAGTGCTTTGGGGCATAACAACGTGTTCTATTCGGTTCCTAAAGATGAGATTCTTAGGACCAAAATGCTCGCCTATTTGGATAAAGTGTATCAAGACCAAAATGTGATTATTGTTGCCGATTCTTCACACACCGTAGCACACGATACGATTTTGTCGAAATTTCCAGCGGCACAGATTGCTAAGGTTATAGATAACAAATCCTTACACTTAGATCGATTCCTAATTCAACTTTCGGAAACTAAAGAGAACTGGGTGTTTTTGGAAACTGACCAAGCCAACATGGTATCCAGTGTTAGTTCCATCTTGAATTCCGCCAATACGGAGGAGATTAAGGTACGAATGTTCACTACCAGCTTTAATAACGCTTTTGAGAGTGATGCCGTGTCCAAGACCCATCTCTCCAATCTGAAGTTTTCATATCCTTCATTTTACAAAGAGGGTGAAAATGATACGTTCGTTAAGGCTTATCGCAAGCGTTTTAGGGGAGTAAAACCCGATAGATATGCCACGAGAGGCTTTGACCTTACGTTTGATGTTCTTTTAAAACTGGCCCATAAAAACAATCTTTTTGAAACCTCTAAAATTGTGGGCACAACTGAGTATTCAGGCAACAGTTTCGATTATTATAAAGACTGGTCCTCAGGATATCACAATCATGCGGGTTACATAATGGAATACGATAGTTTACAAATCAAACAAGTACAATTGGATGACCTCAAAAGTGACTTATAACGGAAGCCTGCGGACGACTTGTCTTCACCTTCGTTCCGGTAATGAATTTATCACGGATGCCCCTGTGGATAATAATGGAAAAGGAGAAGCTTTTTCTCCAACAGATACCGTAGCCACAGGTCTGGCCAGTTGTATGATGACCATGATGGGAATTAAAGCTCGGGATTTAGAAGTGAATCTAGAAGGTTCAACAGCTGAGGTTACAAAACATATGGCCGCTAATCCAAGACGAATTGCCAAAATTGAAGTAAAGTTGGAACTACCCGAATCGGTTTCTGAAAAAAATAGAAAGATTTTGACCCATACGGCGAATACGTGTCCTGTTCATTATAGTTTACACCCAGATATAGAGAAGGTAATAGAATTCCATTGGGTAAAATAGCCCACATATTGTTTTTCCTTTTTCTCAATTTTTTAGGATTTGGCCAAGAGATTGAGGAAAGTATTGCTTGGAATGGTGATCGCAAACTGACATGGGAAGATTTTAAGGGAAAAATCCCTCCCGCCGCAGACCCCGCCGCAACGACTGCAAGTGGAATAAGTTATAAATACTCGGCCAACCTCATACACCACGAGGTTCATTTAGACTTTGAAGTAAGTGCTTTTTTTTATCCTAATGAATCTTGGTATAAGCCAGATGTATGTGATGACTTCATTTTAACCCACGAGCAATTACATTTTGACATCACGGAACTTTTTGCACGGAAAATGCGTGATAAATTGAACCGTACCTCCTTTTCCGATAATGTGAAAGCCGAAATACGTAAAATTTATAAAGATATCTTGGTGGAGCTAAAAGATTTTCAGGAACTATATGATTGGGAGACCAATTTTTCCAGAAACAAAGAAAAACAGCTGGAATGGAACAAAAAGATTGCAGCGGCCTTGGAAAACTAATTCATAAACGCTTGTAACGAATGTTGCAATTTGAACTCTTTATAGTATGAAGATTCAAAAAAGTGGCTCTTATTACGGTATTAAGAAGTTGGAACTCAAAAAAAAGGGTTTTGCCCTTTCAGAATACAGTTACCATCTCCCCGAAACAGATTGGCATTACCACGAGAACCCATATTTCATGTTCGTATTGGATGGTCAGCTCAAAGACCTCAATAAGAAGCGGACAGAACTTTGCCCCCAAGGCAGTTTCCTATTTCTGAACTGGCAAGAAACACATAAGAATACCAAAGAGTCTCCCCAAGCCAAAGGCTTTCATATAGAATTGGACAGGAACTGGTTTAAGGAAAGGGAATTAGACCGGGCATTATGGGAGGGAAGTAAATTGATTGCAAACCCAAAGTTACATCACACCTTGGCTAAAATATATTATGAGTTCATGCTAGACGATGCATTCTCCTCTGTTTCTATGGATGCCTTAGTACTTCAGCTATGTGATGATTTATGGGAAGATAGCGGTTATACCTTAAAAATAGAACCTGGCTGGATAAAAACCTTGGAAGCATTAATTCATGAAGATGAGGATATACTTTCTTTGGAAAATTTATCTGGGAAACTTGGGATACATCCCGTACATCTTTCTCGGAGTTTTCCAAAGTACCGTGACATAACACTTGGAGAGTATATTAGAAGGCATAAAATAAAGAAATCTGTTCCTTTATTGATTCATTCTAATTTTTCACTTACCCAAATAGCGTATTCTTGCGGATTTTCGGACCAAAGCCACTTCACACGAACCTTTAAAAAATATTTTAGTAGCACGCCCCTGGCCTTTAGACAGGCATTGAAGTAAGACCAAACAACCGGTCAATGGTTTTTTACTTGGCCCTAAGTGTTCTAATCGACTAGGCGCATTTGGATTTTTTCGAATATTAATCTGTTTAAGAACCCTCTTTGGATTGATTATTTGGTTCTTAGTATGGATTAAACGTCACAACGGATAAAAGCATCCTTTAAAGCTGCAACCTTATCCTCCCAGGTCGCAATAAATTCCTGGGCCACATAGCCTTTAAATCCCGTATCAAGAATCGCTTGCATAATGGCAGGATAATAAAGTTCTTGGGTCTCATCAATTTCGTTTCTGCCTGGTACCCCCGCAGTGTGATAATGCCCAAAATACGGATGATACTCCTGAATGGTTCGGATGATATCTCCTTCCTGAATTTGCATGTGATAGATATCGTAAAGTAGTTTAAAATTATCACTACCTAAGCGTTTGCACAGTTCTACTGCCCATAAGGTGCTATCACACATATAATCTGGATGGTTGATTTGATTAAAGAGCTCCATTTGGATAACAACACCATATTCTTCCGCCAAAGCAAGTATTTGTGAAAGCCCATCCACACAATTTTGCAAACCTACATAATCATTGATCCCTCTTCGGTTTCCACTAAAACAAATAAGGTTGGTATATCCTGCCTCGGCTACCTTCGGAATGATGTTTGTATAGTTTTTTATAAGTGTATCATGGTATTTCGGGTCATTCCAACCCTCGGTTAGACTTATTTCCGCTCCATTGCACATGGAGCAGTGAATGTCGTATTTCTTTAAGGTTGGCCAGTCTTTTGGACCAATTAAATCGATAGCATCAATACCCAGTTCGTTTAATATCTTTAAAAAATCTTCCAAAGGCAAGTGACCAAAACACCATTGGCAGACACTGTGGTTTATGTTGTTTTTTAACTTGAATTCTTTGGGGGCCGATGTTTTATAGGCTAGAGCAGAAGTAGAGAACAATCCGGCTGAACCGGCCGCAGCTGCAGAAATGAAATTACGACGTTTCATAATTGAAAGGGTTGTTCTGAGAAAGATAGTACTTTAGACGAATAAATGGAAATGAAACCCAACAGCGAAGAATTGCTAAAACTTGCGCATTACAAGATGCCTTACGGAAAGCATAAAGGCCGTTATTTGGTGGATTTACCCCTACCATATTTGGTTTGGTTCAAACAGAAAGGTTTCCCAAACGGAAGGTTAGGTCAATATTTAGAGACTATGTTGACGATAAAAGATAATGGCTTAGAGCCCGTTATACGAAAACTGCAAAAAGAATACCCTTCGGGAATTTAACTTTAGTTTGGTGCCAATTCAATTACCAGAACTCCTGTGGTATCTAGCTCCAAATCATCAGTAGGTACGGTTTGTTCAAAATCTGTTTGCAAAATCATTGTGTTGGCTGTGAGCTCATTGATGGTAAATGTACCATTGGCCTGCGAACTTCCCGTTATGATAAGTTCGTTGTCATTTGGCATTTCCCAGCTACCGTCGGTTAAAGGGCTGTCAAAAGTAGCTTCTTCCACAAAATCAATATTCACTATAGTGAATCGGATTACGTTTGTATATTGACCCATCCCCTGTACTACGTCCGGATTTTCTTGAAAAGTAATGTCTACATCTTCATCTTGTGATGTTGATGTAAAAGAAAAAGTTACTGGTGAACCATTAAAGGTAGTAGATGCTTCTCCATCATTTATTGTAGCACTCACCAATCTCCAACTTCCTACCAAGGCAGCACTAGAATCGGATGAATCATCATTTGTTGAGTCATCATCAGAAGTGTCGTCATTATTCATATCATCACCAGAAGAGTCATCGTTATTTCCATCACCGTCAGTAGAATCCCCAGAATCATCATTGGTATCATCGCCAGCGTTTCCATCGTCTGAGTCATCTTCTCCATCTACATCATCTGTGGAGTTTTCCTCATTTACAATATCTGTATTATCTACTGGCTCGATGCTATCGGTACAAGAGAAAATAAAAAGACTAAACAAGACTAGGAAGAGGGACAAATGGAATACATTCTTTTTCATACATATCAATTTTTTTAACAATTTGGTGAGACCAAATCATCTTTACAATGTACGTCACAAAAAGTGCTTTCGGATTACAGATAAGTTGTTAAAAAGTTAAATCAATGTGATTTTAAAATACTTCCAATTCCTGTTTTAGCTAATTATTTTCCTGTCAACAGGGTTTCATTTGTTCTCCAATTTGTACCTTTACATCCCGTAAAAGAAATCCCATTTATGTCTCAGACAAAATACATTTTCGTTACGGGGGGAGTGACTTCTTCTTTAGGAAAAGGAATTATTGCAGCTTCTTTGGCTAAGCTACTTCAAGCCAGAGGTTACCGTACAACAATACAGAAATTGGACCCGTACATTAATGTAGACCCAGGTACGCTCAATCCCTATGAGCATGGGGAGTGTTACGTAACGGATGATGGGGCGGAAACCGACTTGGATTTAGGCCATTACGAACGCTTTTTGAACGTGAAAACATCTCAAGCCAATAATGTTACTACGGGAAGAATTTACCAAAGTGTTATTGAGAAAGAACGCAGAGGTGAGTTTTTAGGTAAAACTGTCCAGGTGGTTCCACATATTACCAACGAGATTAAAGAACGTATTCAAATTTTGGGAAAAAGCGGGGATTACGATATTGTTATTACCGAAATTGGTGGAACAGTGGGTGACATTGAGTCCTTACCGTATATAGAAGCAGTACGTCAATTGCTTTGGGAACTAGGCGAAAACAATGGTATTGTGGTACACCTTACTTTAGTTCCTTTTTTATCGGCTGCTGGTGAATTAAAAACAAAACCTACACAGCACTCTGTTAAAACTTTGATGGAGAGCGGAATAAAGGCTGATATCCTAGTCTGCAGAACAGAACATGAAATATCTGAGGATATCAAGGGAAAACTTGCACTTTTTTGCAATGTCAAGAAAGAAGCCGTGATACAGTCTATTGATGCATCAACTATATATGATGTTCCCTTGTTGATGCAAGAAGAAGGACTGGATAAAGTAACCTTGGAAAAATTAAACCTTCCTGATGATAAAATGCCTGGCTTGGAGCTTTGGAAACAATTTTTGCACCGCCATAAAAATCCAAAGAGCAAAGTAACTATCGGATTGATAGGAAAATATGTGGAGTTGCAGGATTCTTACAAATCCATTTTGGAATCCTTTATACATGCGGGTGCTGCCAATGAAGTAAAAGTTGACGTTCGTTCCATTCATTCAGAGCATATCTCCAAAGATGATGTGGATAAGAAAATGATGGGCTTGGATGGAATTTTAGTAGCCCCAGGATTTGGAGAAAGAGGGATTGAGGGTAAGATATTGGCTGTGCGACATGCAAGGGAAAATGACATCCCTTTTTTAGGTATCTGTTTAGGTATGCAAATGGCCGTAATTGAGTTTGCGCGAAACGTTTTAGGATTGGATGGGGCAAACTCCACAGAGATGGATGAAAATACCCCATATCCAGTCATTAACTTGATGGAGGAGCAAAAGTCAGTTACCAATATGGGAGGGACAATGCGATTAGGTGCTTGGGATTGCGAATTGCAAAATGAGACTTTGGTCCATGAAGTTTATGGTGAAAATGAAATTTCAGAAAGACATCGTCATCGATTCGAGTTCAACAATGCCTATAAAACGCAGATGGAAGAAGCTGGTTTGGTAGCATCTGGGTATAATCCTAAAACGGGTTTGGTTGAGGTTGTTGAAATACCGTCACATCCGTGGTTTGTCGGGGTTCAGTATCATCCGGAGTATAAAAGTACGGTTGCAGACCCACACCCCCTGTTTGTTGGATTCGTAAAGGCAGTTTTGATGCAAAAACAACAAACTAATGCCAGTTTGGCATAAACTGCGGTTTTGGACATATATTTGCCACCGTTATTGTCAAGTTAAAGGACATTCACTAAATAATTTTCATGGAGGAAAAGAAGCTGGATATCAATTCCATTATTGGATTTGTGTTGATTTTTGGGATTTTGATTTTTATGTTTTATCAAAATCAACCTACACCCGAGGAATTGGAAGCTCAAAAAGCGGAGCAGGAAAAAATAGAAGCTGAGGCGAAAAAGGCTGAGGAAATTAGTGTCGAGGAACCTCAAACTGTACAAAAAACAATCAATACCACAGACTCTACAGCAGTAGCTACCTATAAAAACCAAGTAGGTGCTTTTAGTTTTACTTCAGTAAATCAAGGGACTACCACTCTTGAAAATGACGTGCTGTATTTGGAAATCGCAAATCAGGGAGGCCAAATTGTAGAGGCAAAAATGAAGGATTTTGTCACTTATGACTCTATTCCTGTGTATTTGGTCAAGGATGGCAATGCCAACTTCGCTCTAAATTTCGTAACCAGCGATAACAGAACTTTAAACACTTCAGATTTATTTTTTGAACCTAAGCTTTCTGAAAATGGAGATGCCCAAGTGCTTTCAATGAAAGCGAAAGTGTCTGAGAACCAATTTTTGGAATATAGATACGAAATGAAACCAAATGATTATTTGGTAGACTTTACTGTTCGGTCTCAGGGCTTGAATGGTATCATAAGCAATTCACGTCCTGTTACTTTAGAGTGGAATGTAAAAGGTATCCGACATAACAAAAGTGTTAATTATGAAAATCGTTACACTCGATTGACCTATAACCACGATGGAGGGAAGGTAAGTAAGTTATCTGAAAGTAGTGAATTGGATGAGGAGACTGAGGTAGATGTGAAATGGTTGTCCTACCGGCAACATTTTTTCAGCTCTATTCTGGCTACTGATAACCATTTTAAGACTGCTGATTTAAGTTCCAAGAATTTGGTTGAAGAGGAAAGCAAGGAAACGCTTTTTACTAAGGCATACAGCACAAAAACTTCCCTAGAACTTAATGGTGGAGAGTTGTCCCAAAATATGTATTGGTATTATGGTCCAACCGATGCGAAAACATTAGATGACTATAAGGACTTGGGCTTAGTTGATTCCATTCCTTTTGGTTGGGGAATCTTTGGATGGATAAATCGCTATGTCTTTACTCCGTTCTATGGCTTCTTAAGCTCCTTTTTACCTTACGGAATAGCAATTATTATTATGACCATTGTGGTCCGCTTGGCGTTATCTCCGGTAACCTATAAATCCTATCTGTCCCAAGCCAAAATGAAGGTGTTGAAGCCAGAGATTACCGAAATCAATGAAAAGTATAAGGACAATGCTATGAAGAAACAACAGGAGACTATGAAGCTTTACAATAAGGCTGGGGTAAGCCCAATGAGTGGTTGTGTTCCTGCCTTGTTGCAATTACCTATCTTCTATGCCTTGTTCATGTTCTTTCCTACCTCATTTGAGCTAAGACAAAAATCATTTTTATGGGCGGAAGATTTATCTTCTTACGATACGATTTTTAACCTTCCTTTCTCCATACCATTTTATGGAGATCATGTGAGTTTGTTTCCAATTTTGGCATCTATCGCTATTTTCTTTTATATGACATTGACTACGGGTCAAACCATGCAAATGCAGCAGCAACCAGGGATGCCAAACATGAAGTTTATCATGTACCTATCTCCGCTAATGATGTTGTTCTTCTTTAACAACTATGCTAGTGGTCTGAGTTTATACTACTTTGTTTCCAATTTGATCACCATTTTCATTATGTTGGCGATAAAGAATTACATTTTGGACGAGGATAAAATCCATGCTCAAATCCAAGAGAACAAAAAGAAACCTAAAAAGGAGAACAAGTTCCAGCGCAAAATGCGGGAGATGATGGAACAAGCAGAAGCCCAAAAGAAAACGGGGGGGCGAAGATAGGAAAATACAAAGGGAACATTTTTTGCGTTTATGATTTAGGGATTAAACCTTTGATGCAAATCAGAGTCAAATCTAAAAACTATAAACACATTGCCATGAAATATGTAAACCTAATTTTGTTTTGCCTCCTAGTCACTTTTTTTGGACCCTTGGAATCGGTTGAGGCCCAAGTTACTGTAAATAGAACCGTGGTGCGGACCGCTAGAGTGAACCGACCAGCAAAACGACGTATACGAAGACAGAATCGAAGGATATACCGAAGAACACTTCGACGTCTACCCGCGAGTACCAGAGCCATCAGATTTAGAAGAGTTAATTACTACCCAGTTGGAGGTATGTTTTACGTTAGACGAAGCGGGGTGTATTATCGCACCTTTCCTCCAAGAGGATTTCGTTTAAGGGCTTTGCCAACTACTGCGATCGTCATCAATGTCAGAGGCGTGAATTACAACTACGCTGATGGTGTTTTTTATCAAAAAGTAAATGATGCTTACGAAATTACCACACCTCCAGTTGGAGCCGTAGTGGCTGAGTTGCCGAAAGACGCGGAAGAAATCAACTTTGATGGCGTAACTGCCTATGAATTGGATGAAGCGGTCTATCAAGCTGTAGAAGATGGTTATGAAATCATAGATGTTCTTGAAGAAGAGACAAAAGGCTAAAACCGAGATGATAGTAAACAAAAAATGCCCTCAATCGTGAGGGCATTTTTGCATTGATAGGTATAGTTTGGAAAGATTTGGGACTTCAAAGATGCGGCACAAGACTCAGTTAAAAAATTAATAGTTGTAAAAGAGAGGGTTTTGTATGGTAAAAAACACCCTTTTGATGTCTCATCGACGAACGGTTTTTTTGTCTAGATAAACGAACACCCTTTATCGAAATAAAGGGTGTTGTTTTAGTAATAAAAAACTTACAAAAATTTTTGCTTGTGCTGAAATCTAGTGTAGTGCATCCAAAACTTCTTGTGGTAAAAGAACTTTGTCGATTACGTGAACAATTCCATTACTTGCTACATTATCTGCTCCAACCACTTTAGCATCAACGTGTGTCTTGTCTCTAATGAAAAGTTGGTCGGTTCCATTTCTATGCTTGAAAATTGCAAACAAAGCTTCACCTTGAACTGTATCGAACCTTTGGTGATTGCTTATATCTCCGGATGCAACAGCGTCACCAGCAACCACATGGTATGTAAGTACTTTGGCAAGTAATTCCTTTTCTGCTGGGGTATCAAAATCATCCAAGCTGTTGAAATCATCACCCAAAGCATCCAATAGATCGGCAAAAGCCTGATTTGTTGGTGCAAATACAGTGAAAGGTCCATCTCCACTTAACACATCAACTAGGCCCGCATCTGCTTGAATCAAAGCATCAACCAACAAGCTGAGGTCATCTACGGATTGGGCCAGTTGTACAATATTAGGTGTAGGTGGATTTAAGATATCTAAAGCCTCTTGTGGTAGTAGTACTTTGTTTATTACATGTACTACGCCGTTACTTGCTTCTATGTTGGGAAGTACCACAGTGGCATTATCATCTGTAGCATCTATGATATGTACAGTATTATTTTTTAAGTTGATTTCCACTTTTTCACCTTGGAAAGTTTCGATTTGCTGACCGTCAAACAAATCAGTTGAGAAGGCAGCGGTCCCTACCACAACATGATAGGTAAGAATGGTTACCAATAAATCCAATTCAGCTTGGGTATCAAAATCTGAAAGACTATTGAAGTCATCACCCAGTGTGTCCAATAAATCAACGAATGCTTGATTTGTAGGTGCAAATACGGTAAATGGTCCATCGCCACTCAATGTTTCCACTAATCCTGCGTTCGCAGCAATTAAGGCATCTACCAAAATGCTTAAATCATCCGTTTCAATGGCAATTTCAACAATGTTTTTTAGTTGAAGGGATGCCACAAAATCGATTGCTGCTTGAGGCAATAATACTTTATCAATAGTATGGGCAACACCATTGGAAGCTAGAATATCGGTATCCGTTATATTGGCGTCTACACTTGAAGCATCTCCTATTACAAAAGTATCACCAGATGCAATTACAGAAATTGAGTTTCCGGCAAAAGCAGTACCTACCTCACCTTCAGCCAAGTCTGCCTCAAGTACCTGTGCTGGGATAACATGATATAATAAAATGTTTCGAAGTAAATCAATTTCTTCTTGAGTATCAAAATCATCCAATGAAGAGTAATCATCACCCAAAATATCAAGCAATGCTACAAAAGCATCATTAGTTGGCGCGAAAACCGTAAAAGGACCATCGCCATTTAAAGTGTCTACCAAGCCCGCTTTGATAACCGCTGCTTCTAGAAGGGATAGAGCCTCAGTTGCCACCACGATGTCGACTAAAGTTTCTGGAGCTGGCGGATTTAAAGCATCGATTACTTCTTGAGGTAGCAGTACTTTATCAATTACATGTACAATACCGTTTGAAGCACCAACATTTGGAATAATCACTTCAGCATCTGTATCTGTTGCATCTCCAATAAAGACGTCATCATTTATAGTAATAGTCACATTTTCTCCCTGTACCGTCTCAATAACTTGACCATCTGTTAAGTCAGTAGAAGCTGCAGCTATGCCAGCAACCACATGATACTGAAGAATCGTTGCTAGAAGAGCTCTTTCCTCTTCGGTATCAAAATCAGCTAAAGAATCAAAACCGTCCAAGCTTCCCAATAATGCAGTAAACGCATCGTTGGTTGGAGCAAAAACGGTAAAAGGACCAGTTCCGCTTAATGTTCCGATTAAATCTGAATCATCATTAAGGTCTGCAGTGGTCAAGGCAGCAACCAATGAACTTAGTGCATCATTGCCTTGGGCCGTTTCAACAATGTTCAATTGTGTTTCTGTTGGAGTTTCATCTGCTATGGCCTGTTCGTCATCTTCGGTACAAGCCAAAAATGTGAACATAGCAAGTAATAACGTAAGGAGTTGGCTCCTTAATAGTAGCGCTTTTTTCATTTCATATGTGTTTTAAGGTTTAAATACGTGTGTGAGGTGAAAAAAGGGATATGGTGTTCTCGCCATATCCCTTTTAACTTTTCTAGTTTGTATCTGGAATCAATACGGTATCCAGAACATGGATTACTCCATTAATGGCTTGCACATCTACTGCATCAATACCAATTCCTGTATTGCCAGCACCATCAGTTACATCTGCAATATTGTCTCCAGTACCTGGTAGCGTGATAGTAATCATATCGCCTTCCAGGGTGGTAGCCATAGTATCGCCATCGGGTGTTAGGTCTTCAGAGCGAACATTGGCTCCTGCTACAACATGATGCTGAAGAATTGGAACCAAATCGTCTTCTGCTGGAATGGCTACAAGCTGATCAAAAGCATCATCGGTTGGTGCAAACACCGTGAAGGGGTCATCTCCTGCACCATCTTGTGCGGAAAGAACAGAAACAAAATCAGTTCCAGGAGTTAGATCTGTTAAGGCTTGTACCAAAGTTGAGAAATTAGGGTCAGCTGTGGCAAAAGTGACTACTGTAGGCAAAGCTATAACCTCATTTACTACGTGTACAATACCGTTCAAAGCTCTCACATTAGGTATTACCACGTCAACAGAACCGTTGAATTCTACACCATCCGTTGCGTCGAAGTAAATACTAAGATTAGCGTCTCCAGGACCCGTGGCCAATGTATTTGAATACCCTGAACCTAGACCCTCTAAATCTGTTGATGACAGTTCTCCACTAATTACATGGTTCAATAATACATTGGTCAAAACATCAACATCTAAATCACCAAGCTCTGCACCATCTAAAAAGGTTTCAAAGGCTGTATCGGTTGGAGCCAGTACGGTAAAAGGACCGTCTCCTCTCAAAACCGTAGGTAAATCTCCGTTAGCAGCTAATAAGGCAGCAACCAAGTTTTGAAGGTTTTCATTTCCTATAGCTAAGTCCGTAATAGGAACTAGGATAATATCAGCAAGCTCATCTAGAATGGCTTGTGGTAAAAGTACTTTATTAATTATATGAACTACGCCGTTTGTTGTAAGAACATTGGGTGTAACAACTTCAGCGTCTACTTCGGTTGCATCTTGAATAAATACACCTCCATCTGTTGAAACGGTTACGGATGAGCCTTGAAGCGTAGTTAACATTTGTCCGTCACTTAAGTCGGTAGATTGAGCTGCTGTTCCTGCTATAACATGATATTGAAGAATAACGGCCAAAAGATTCTGCAATTCCGTAGTACTAAAATCGTCCAAGGAATCAAAACCATCCAATTGTCTCAAGAGGTCTGCAAAAGCATCATTGGTAGGTGCAAAGACTGTAAAAGGACCTTCTCCACTCAATGCACTAACTAAATCGTTGTCGGGACTTTCATCAGCTTGTAGCAGTGCAGCTACCAAGCTATCTAAATCTGTAGTGGCCTGTGCGGTCTCTACTATATTACTATCGGGTTGTTGAGTGTCTGGAGTACCATCGTCATCATCAGAACATGATACTAAGACAAAAGAAAAAATAACTAGAGTTATTTGGGATAATCTAATTAGTGCTTTCATAAAAATTGTTTTTAGATTTTGTTTAATGTTTTTAAGATTATTTTAAACCAAAATCGTTGCTTTTGTTTAGTTTTTTTTATAAAAAGTTTAACAAAATACTTAAACAAAAAAGAGAAAACATAAAAAATCCGGTTAAACCAAAATGGCCCAACCGGAGTTAAAACATTTGAAAAATTTGAATTCTAGGACGAAATCTGGTTCAGTACTTCCTGGGGAAGCAACACTTTGTCTACAACATGAATAACGCCCTCAAGTACTTCTATATCAGGTGAAGTAACCTGTGCGGGTTCAGTTGTTTTGTCTAAGATTGAAATACCATTATTAATCAATACATTTAATGTTTCACCCTGAACTGTCGGTATTTCTTGATTGTTAAACAAATCGCTAGCAAAAACGGTTGTTTCAGGAACTAAATGGTAGGATAAAATATCGCCAAGAAGTTCAAGCTCACTCAGGGTATCAAAATCTACCACTGAATCAATGCCTTCCAAATCGTCAAAAAGGGCTAAAAATGCTTGATTATTAGGCAAAAAGAAGGTGAACTCGCTGTCCAGAACATTTTCAAACTGATTTCTCGCTAATAGCACTGCGTATACAAACTCATCACAATGTTCCAAGGTTTGAATTAATTCCAATAGGTTCCGTTCGGTTTCCGAAAGTACAGTCTGAATTACAGATTCAGGTACCAGAATGCGCTCTACAGTATGAATAACCCCATTGGCGGCTGGTATATCTGTTACTAACAATTCAACGGGGAGATGTAATCCATCTACCAGAACGAACTCTCCGTTTTGACTAACTACTTCAAATCCATCATCGGGCAACAATGTGGTGACCTGTCCAGGAGCTAAGTCATTTGAAGTAACAATACCCGGAACTACATGATAACTGAGTACTTGTCTCAATAAATCAATCTCAAAATCAAGGTTGAATTCATCCAAATCACCAAAGGAACCTCCAATAAGAGCGAATAATAGAGTAATTGTCTCATTAGTCGGTGCAAATACTGTGAATGGTCCATCTTCTCCAAGCGTTTCCAATAAACCAGTTAGCTCCAAAGCTTCTCTTAGAAAATTGAGTTCATCTGTGCTTTCAACGATTTCCCTTATGGTTGGAAGCGTGGCGTCTGGGTCATCTGGATTAATGGTATCCAAAAAATCCTGAATTTCCTGGGGAATCAAAATTTTGTCAATAATATGCACTATACCGTTACTGGCTTCTTGGTCTGGCGTAAGGATGTTCGCATCCACGTCTGATGCATCTCCTATAACAAAGGTATTACCACTACCTATAATCTCTAAGGTTTCGTCTTGTAGCAAGGTATTTATTGTTCCCGCAGTTAACTCGGACGAAGCAATGTTGCCAGGAACTACGTGGTACAGTAAAATTTGTTCTAGAATTTGTAATTCCAAAACGTTATCAAAATCATCAAAACTTGTAAAGGAGTCACCTAAGAGGTCGAACAATTCTTCAATGGCGGCATTCGTTGGGGCGAAAACTGTAAAAGGACCTTGGGCATTGAGCGCATCTACCAATCCAGCTCTTAGTACTGCCTCTTCCAATAACGATAGTTCTTCAGTTTCAACCACCAATTCAACAATCCTGGGCTTGGGGAATAAAGCATCTAAAGCTGCTTGTGGCAATAATACCTTGTCTATTATATGTACGACCCCGTTTGAAGCGTCATTATCAGCACCCACAACCTCGGCTAGGTCTTCAGTTTGGTCTTGAATGAATACAGCACCATCTACATTAATGGTAAGTTCTTCTGTTTGTAGCGTAGTCAATACAGTTCCGTCGGATAAATTGGTAGAAAAGGCTTCGGTGCCCGAAATCACATGGTATTGAAGAATTTGTGCCAGTAGTTCTTTTTCAGCATCTTCATCAAAATCGTCCAGATCCTCAAAACCATCCAACTGGTTTAAAAGGTTTTTAAAAGCATCATTGGTAGGTGCAAATACAGTGAAAGGCCCATCTCCCAATAAAACTTCTCCAATGGCAGGGTCTGCTGTATCAATAGCATCCAAAAGTGTGGTCAATACATCTACAGATTGTGCTAGTTCAACAATATTTGGTAGGGGTTGGGTAGCATCGTCATCGGTGTTACCGATTTCATCATCAGTTCCAGGATTGGCATCATCGTCATTTTTACTACAAGCGATGACAAACAGTAATAAAACAAATACGGCTAGGAATTTTCCTAGGTGTGGGATGGTTTTCATTTTCATTAATTTGGTTCTGTGTTCTAAAGCTTGAAAGTAGGATTTATTACAACCATCTACTTAAATGCATTCTTAATTCTAGGTTACCTCTACTTTAAATCTTAAAGGAGGACAGACTCATATTTTTCAATAGGTAAGGATAGCTGAAAAACATCACCATTTTATCACAAAATGATAATGTTTTCATGTTGACAAGGGTTAGTTTCAAGGTGCCTAAACGACTAAATTCAAGTAAGAATTTTTCAAAGGCTATTTTGTAATTTTGCAATGTCAATAGAAAAAAAATGAAGAAGGTTGTTGTTGGTTTATCAGGAGGAGTGGATTCCAGTGTTTCGGCTTATTTGTTAAAAGAGCAAGGATACGAGGTCATTGGTCTTTTTATGAAGAATTGGCATGATGATTCCGTAACTATTTCTGATGAATGCCCTTGGCTTGAGGATAGTAATGATGCTTTGATTGTTGCAGAAAAATTAGGCATCCCTTTCCAAACTGTTGATTTAAGCGAAGTATACAAAGAACGCATTGTGGATTACATGTTCAATGAATATGAAAAAGGTCGTACGCCAAATCCAGATGTTCTCTGTAATCGCGAAATAAAGTTTGATGTTTTCTTAAAAATTGCGCTTCAACTTGGCGCAGACTTTGTAGCCACTGGTCATTATTGTAGAAAAGGAAGCGTAGTGGATAAGGAAGGGAACGAAACCTATCAACTTTTGGCTGGAGTGGATAAAAACAAAGATCAATCTTATTTTCTTTGTCAATTATCACAAGAACAATTATCCAAAACCCTATTTCCTATAGGTGAGTTAAATAAATCTGAGGTAAGGGAGATTGCTACGGCAAATGGTTTGATTACCGCATATAAAAAGGATTCACAAGGACTCTGTTTTATTGGGAAAGTAAGATTACCAGAGTTTTTACAGCAAAAGCTTGAGCCTAAAAAAGGAGTAATCGTTGAAGTTCCCCCAACGGCACATCATTTTACTGATGCTACACCACTTAATTTTAATTCCAAGCGGGAAGAGCTTGCCTATCTTTCTGAAAAAAAGGTATATGTTGAATCTGATGGCAAGGTGGTAGGGGAACATCAAGGAGCGCATTATTTTACCATAGGTCAACGAAAAGGTTTGGATGTTGGAGGAACCAAAGAGCCTCTTTTTGTCATAGAAACAGATGTGGAAAAGAACATCATTTACACAGGTCAAGGAAAAATGCACCCGGGTCTTTATCGGCAGACTCTTTTTGTGAAGGAGGAAGAATTGCATTGGGTTCGACCGGATTTAGCGCTGGAAGCTGACGAAACAATGCAATTGGAGGCGAGAATTCGTTACCGTCAACCTTTGCAAAAGGCAACCTTATACAAAATCGAATCAGGACTTTACGTAGACTTCGAAAACAAACAATCTGCCATTACCGAAGGTCAGTTTGTTGCTTGGTATTCTGGTGAAGAATTGATTGGTTCGGGAGTTATATCATAACCAAAAATGAATAAAAACAGAATAACTGAACTTTTTACAATTGAATATCCAATTGTACAGGCTGGAATGATATGGGCCAGTGGATGGCGATTGGCTTCAGCAGTATCTAACTCGGGCGGCTTGGGCATTTTAGGAGCAGGGAGTATGTACCCAGATGTATTGGATGAGCATATTAAAAAGTGTCAAAAGGCAACCAACAAACCTTTTGGCGTTAATGTCCCTATGCTTTATCCGGATTTGGACCAACTTATGCAGGTTATTGTTAAAAATGGAGTTAAGATTGTATTTACATCTGCAGGAAACCCAAAAACATGGACTTCCTTTTTAAAGGAAAAGGGAATCACAGTTGTGCATGTGGTAAGCAGTGTAAAGTTCGCTTTAAAAGCGCAAGACGCAGGAGTAGATGCGATTGTCGCCGAGGGTTTTGAAGCTGGAGGACACAATGGCCGTGATGAGACCACAACTATGGTCTTGATTCCTTCGGTAAAAGAAAAGATAGAAATTCCTTTATTAGCAGCAGGAGGAATTGCAACAGGTAGGGCCATGTTGGCCGCCATGGTTCTGGGTGCCGATGGAGTTCAAATTGGGAGTAGATTCGTAGCGAGCTCGGAAGCTTCTTCCCATGATTCTTTTAAAAAAGCTGTGGTTGAGGCTAAAGAAGGAGATACCCAACTTACCCTTAAGGAATTGGCGCCGGTACGCATGTTGAAAAATAACTTTTATCAACAAGTTCAAGAAGCCTATCAAAACAATGCTTCTGTAGAAGATTTGAAAACACTTTTGGGACGTGCACGAGCCAAGCGAGGTATGTTTGAAGGAGATATGGAAAACGGCGAGTTGGAAATTGGCCAGGTTTCCGGTCTTATTCATAATATTAAACCTGCTTCTGAAATAGTTGCCGAGATTTTATCCGAATATAATTCCGCAAAAGAGGGAATAGCGCTCTTATAGGTTTTTAGTCTACTTTTTGATACATTTAGGACCGTATGAAAAGACTCATCCCCACATTAGTCATTTTATGCCTTGCCATATCTATGCACGGACAGATAGAAAGAGACAAGGTGCTCCACTTTGTTGGGGGAAATCTGTTTGGTTTAGCTGGAGCGGGGATAGCGAAAAATGCGACAGACGGAAACAGAGTTTGGACGTTTGTGGGTGCCGTAGCGGGAAGTGCTTTGGCAGGAGTTACTAAAGAAGCAATAGATTCCACTCAGCCAGGTAACCAATGGGATAATGGAGATGTTTTGGCCACCGTACTTGGTGGAATTACTGTGGGTTTGGCAATTGAAATCTTTTCGAAAAAAAAGAAGGATGGTAGACTACGCCATTCGAAAGGAGCTATTGCTTACGGAGAATCCTACGAATTTCACAGTGTGATTTTTCCAGAGAACAGTTCTCATGGCGAACTTCCTTCTTTAACTCCTTTTGGATTTTCATCCCAGGTTATAACTGATTTAGGAGATTTGACTAAATCAACCCCCTAGCTTTTATTTCAAGGTATTTGTTAATGGTGTTTATGGTGAGGTCTTCGGGCTTGGTCAGAATGGTTTGAATACCATGTTTGCGAAGCTCATTTACAATTAGCTTCTTTTCATAAACAAACTTTTCTGCTATGGTTTGCTCAAATACGTGTTGAATGTTTTCGGCTTTTTTATCCGTGAACTCATGAAGCTCTGTGTTTTCGAAGAAAATTACTACCAACAAATGTTGTTTGGCAATGGCCTGTAAATACCCCATTTGCCGGTGCAAGGCATCCAGAGTTTCAAAATTGGTGTAGAGTAGAAGTAGACTTCGTTGATTCAAATTACGTTTAATATCCACATACAACCTGCTAAAATCACTTTCAACAAAGTTGGTTTGTAGATTATAAAGGGTTTCCAGAATTAGGTTCATCTGAGAGTTTCTTCGCTCTGCTACAACGCGATTTTCAATAGCATTGCTAAAAGAAAACATACCCGCTTTATCCTGTTTTTTTAGCGCAATATTACTGATAACCAAGGTGGCATTTATAGCATAGTCCAACAAGCTCAAGCCTTCAAAAGGCATTTTCATGACTCTTCCTTTATCAATTACGGAATAAATGGGCTGGGATTTTTCATCTTGGTATTGGTTGACCATCAATTGGTTTTTCTTAGCGGTGGCTTTCCAATTGATGTTTCGTATGTCATCTCCCTGTACATATTCTTTGATTTGCTCAAACTCCATAGTATGTCCGATACGTCTAATTTTCTTCAAGCCATATTCGTGCAGTCGATTGGTAAAAGCGATAAGGTCGTATTTTCTGAGCTGAAGAAATGAAGGATATACAGGAACTTCGGCCATAGTATCATATCGATATCTTCTGGCTAAAAAGCCTATAGGCGACGCTGAAAAAACATTTAAGCTGCCGAACTGATAAACGCCCCGCTCTGTTGGTCTCAGTTGATAGTTAAAAGACTTGGTTTCTCCTGATTTTAAAATACTTTTTATCTCAAAATCCCTTTTTTGAAATTGAAAGGGCAATTCATCAATGATTGTACAAGAAGCTTGAAAAAGATACCTATTGGAGATAGCAATTTGAATAGGGTTCATATCGCCATTGGATAACTTATCGGGTACAATCCGTTGGGCTTGCAATTTACCTTTTGACGAAAAGAGTAAAATGTAATCCACTACCAAAAGAAGGCAAATGGCGAAAAACAAAATTCGAAACACACCATACAAGTTTGGGTAGATATAGGAAACCAAAAAGCCTACAATTAGAGAGACCAACACTATAAAAAAGCGTTGTTGCAGGTAGATATGTCCGAAAAATCTTTTCAAAAGGCTAGGTCATCTTGGAATTTCGATGCTTTCTACAATTTGCTGTACCACTTGGTTCGCTGTAAGCCCTTCCATTTCACGTTCTGGAGTGAGAATGATTCTATGTGATAAAATAGGCGCGGCTACTTTTTTGATATCATCAGGAGTAATAAAATCTCGGCCACTCATCGCTGCTAAGGCCTTGGAAGCATCCATGAGTGCTATGGAAGCTCTTGGAGAAGCCCCTAGATATAGATTTGCGTTATTCCTCGTGTTGTTTACTATGGAAGCGATATAGGTGATAAGGTTTTTTTCTACCGTAATTTCTTTAATGATTTTTTGATATTCAGCGATTTCTACAGCGGATAGCACCGGATTAACCAATTCCTCTTCCACTACGTTTTTCTGGTTGTGCTTGCTTTCCAAAATCTGAACCTCTTCCTCAAGAGAGGGATAGTTTACATCAATTTTAAATAAGAAACGGTCCAATTGTGCTTCTGGTAATCGATAGGTACCTTCCTGTTCTACAGGATTTTGAGTGGCAAATACTAGAAAGGGTGGTTCCATGATGTATTCGGTACCATCCATAGTGATTTGACGTTCAGCCATAGCTTCAAAAAGGGCAGCTTGTGTCTTGGCAGGAGCCCTGTTGATTTCATCAATCAGAATGATATTTGAAAACAAAGGACCTTTTTTAAACTCAAACTCAGATTTTTTTACATTGAAAATAGAAGTTCCCAAAATATCACTCGGCATCAGGTCAGGTGTGAACTGAATCCTGCTAAAATCTACATTCATGGTTCGAGCCAAGAGTTTTGCCGTTACTGTTTTGGCCACTCCAGGAACGCCTTCAATCAACGAATGGCCATTGGCCAAAATGGAAATAATGAGCAGCTCTATCATACGCTCTTGGCCAATAATCACTTTACCTAATTCCGTTTGTATTTGAGAAACAGCCGTTTGCAACTGACTAAGGTCAATTCGTGAATTGAACTCCAAACCTTCGTTTTGTACCTCGTTTTCTTCCATGTGTTACTTTTTAAAATCTGCAATCGTTTTGTTTAGCAAAATGCTGTCTTGTTCAGTATGTATTTTTTTATTTTTCAGCAATACAATAAGCTCCAATAGTTTCTTGGTCTCTTCTTTTCCCTTACCTGATTTTGCAGCCAATTTTTGCACCGTTTTATCCGAAATATTGGAAAGCTCTAAATGATATCTGCTTCGGAGGTAAGCTAAAAAATAGCTGATTTTCTTATGAATCAAATCTGTATAGTCCTTATTTTGATAGTATAGAGCACCAACCGTACGTGCAAATTCCACTGATGAATTTTCCAGAGGTTTAATTACTGGAATGATACGCTGCTGTCGTTTTGCTCTAAAAATCACAAAAAGAAGAAGACCGACTATGGTTAAATAATAGGCCCATTTAAGACTACTTTGTGTAAGTACAAACCGCATGGGAGATGTCACTACAACTCTTCCTGCCTTTTTGTAATTATCCCAGTAAATGACATTCGCTTTGAAATAGGAAAGAGTGTTGGCCACATAGTCTTGATTATCACCGAGCACGTAATAGTTGGTGTAAGCTTGTGGTGTGGTATTCAATAAAAAGCTTCCCTTGCCAAATTGGGTCTGGATAAAGTTAGGTGCATCAATATATTCATCAGGTTGATTTTCCAATACATTACGTTGGGTGTATTTGATATGACCCAAAACCTTGGAATTGAGGGTGTCTATACTGGAAAATCGGGTATACAATAGACCTCTCGAATATTTATATCTCTGATTTTTAAACGATGTGTGTGTAAAGTTCAATTCAGCCTCTTCTTCCTGTAGGTTATAATCGGAAAGCACATCTAAGTTAAGCGTGTCCGATAGTATACCACCGAAATTAGAGGATGCAATGAATACGGTGTTTCCTTGATGCACATAATCCAAGAGTTTGTGGGTTTCTTGTTCATCAAAGTATATGAAATTGTTTATGAAGATGAACCCCGACTTTTGAATACTATCTCTTTTGCTTAATGCATCATAGGTATTATCATAAATAGGTTGAATATCTGCATCATTAAAGAGTTCGGAGAGTTCGTTGTACAGCACATAACAACCATAAGGTATTTTATCAGTATTGGTATAAGAAGGTCTCCAATTAATTGGTCTTGGACGAACAATTTCGGTGATGATGATTCCAAGAATCACCAAACAGAAAACACCGAGTACTATTTTTGACCGTTTGTCCAAATCTTATAGTGGTATTAATGAGTTTAGGGCACTGAACCTATCATCTGTTTTTTGATACTGCTGTTCCGTTATGGGGTTTTCGCCATACCAGATATGTTCATACAGATAAGACACTTCCTTGAACTTGGTTTTAAGACGATTTTCATTTAGTTCCTTTTCATAATCCAAATTGGTTTTTTCAAAATGCCAGTCAATCAATTGCTTTTGGGAGAGTTGTTTTAAAACTCTCAAAAATTGATATCGCACGGTCAATCGATAATCTTTCTTTAGGAGCGCTTCATTTATAAGGGAATCCAAATCCAAACTTTCAATATGTTGTTCGGATAAATCTACATCCGAAATAGAAGTTGCTTTTTTGGTGAAAATGGAACCAAATCGTTCATTGGCCAAAAACCGAACAAGCAGGTAGATGACCAAAAGGCCCATCAGAACATAGATAAAATATTGAATAACCTTTAAGGTGTTGGGAGAAACATCAAAACCAAAAATATCTCCCAATCCATTGAAAAACCATCGTAAGGCTCTTAGTAAGAGATTTTGGGATTCCCCAGTTTTAGTTTCATAATTGAACTCGTCGCCTTGATACTTTTGGGATAGGTCTTGATGAAAACTGCGCTCTTCTAGTTTAGAATCTGTGTCATAGCTGAGTTGTAGCGAATCTTGTTCTTGAAGATTGCCAGAACCTAAAAAAGGAATAAGGATTAAAAGACAAATAATTCTCCTCACAAACTGGACTTTCCTATTTCTTCAATTTTGTTTCGGGTGTTTACATTGTAGGTTTTCTCATGTAATGCATAGTATAAAATACCATTGACAAATTGAGAAAGGCATTGCGCGTATACTGATGCAACCAAAATTAGGCATAGGGCCAAAGTGTAAATAACCATGGAAATAACCGAACCGGTTACATCCACATTATTCTCAACCACATGAAATGTATAAATTCCAATGATAACCCCTGGAACAACCATAATTATGAAAAACAAGAGTCCGTTCAAAAGACCTAAAATGAAATTAACTCCAATAGATTTCCAAAAATTATTGATTACTAAATTCCAACCCTCACCAAAGGCATCCATTACTCCTTTGTTCTCTGCTAGCATACAGAAGAAAGAAACCCCTACCCATGCCGCTAAAAAGAACTGTAATACATATTGGATAAAGATGCCCGCCAGCGGAATAAATGCCGTAATTAAAACTACAACGATAAACACAAGGTAAATGGGAACTAATATCACAATAAACATAAGGATACTACCCAATCTTTCTTTAAAAAGATTCCAAACCTCTTTTTTGTCAAAATGATTTCCTTTTACTTCATCATACTTGACCAGATATGCAGAGCTAATATTGAAATTCAGAGCCGCTACTACCAAAAAAATCAAAAAGAATATTCCCAGTCCGGAAAACAAATAAATAAGATAATCATCTTCTGAAACGGTTCCGCTTCCATTCCCGTAAAGGCCATCCGCAGCTATTAAACCTACAAAACCAGATACCAATAGATAACTGGTAATCAAAAGTCCAATGATAAAAACACCATTATACCTCAAGAAAACATTGGTAAACGTTTTGATGTTTTGTTTGAGGAAATCAAAGTACACGGAGAGAATGTCTCCAAAATCACGGTTGATTCTAAGTTCTAGGTATTTGTTTGCCATTCAATTTGTTTAGGGTAATGGGATATATGATATAATAAAACACAATGAGGGCCAAAGACCCGCCGATAATAAGAAAGGCCAACCAATCCGGCATATTGGCATATCGTGTAATAAAGCCTTCGATAAAACCGGCAATAATAAAGAACGGAATGGTACTGACCACCACTTTAAGTCCATCTTTGGCTCCTTTCATAAACGAGACACGACGCGAAAAGGTTTTGGGGAACAGAATGCTGTTTCCCATGATTAAACCTGCACATCCCGCAATGATAATCACCGAAATTTCGATAGTACCGTGTAACCAAATTTGTCGATTGGCTTCAAAAAAAACACCTTTAGTGTAGAAAAATGTAATGAAAGCTCCTAACATTACGCCATTGCTAAAAAGCACATAGGCTGTTCCAATGCTGGTAATTACTCCAAAGGCAAAAGCAATTAGGGCCACTCGGATATTGTTTATGGTAATCCCTAAAAATGTACCTACTTCACTACCACTTTTATAGATGGCTGTGGGTTCGCCTTTCGCAATGTTTTCCAAGGTTAGATTCACATAAGCATCTCCTAGAATTAAACGAACAAAGGAAGCATCATTCAAAGCGGATAGACTACCAATAGCGGTTGCTACGGCAAAAATCAGAAAAGCGGTAAGTAATGTTTTGTGGTATTGTTTGAAAAACAAAGGAAATTCATGACCCCAAAACTCCACAATTCTGTTTCTCGACTCTTTTTTATTCTTATAAATTTTCTGATGTGCTTGTGAAGCTAGTGAATTCAGATACAATAAAGTCTTACTTTCAGCGTAGTAGGTTTGGGCATACGCCAAGTCGTTGGTCAGTTGGATATAGCCATCTGCCAACTCGTCGGGACTTGTGGAAGAACCATTAAGGATAGCCTTTTCAAATGCAATCCATTTTTCCTTATTTTGTTTCACAAAGGCTGCCTCTCGCATGAGTGTTATTTACCGACAGCTTAAAATTAATGTTATATGGGTAACCTCCAAATCAATACCACGCAAAATGTAAACCTGGATTATAAAATTGTGGGTATTGGGGAACGAATTGTTTCTTTTCTAATAGATGGACTAATTCTCTACATGTATGCTATCTTGGTGAATATAATCGGAGATGCCATTGCCTACGTGTATGAAGATACGTGGACACAACGCGGTTTAATGGCCTTGGTTTTTCTGCCGGCCATGTTTTATAGCCTTTTGATGCACAGCATCTTTAATGGACGAACGGTTGGTAAGCTGCTTTTAAAAATGAGAGTGGTCCGGGTGGATGGCACCCCAGTTCATTGGAGCAACTATCTAGTGAGGTGGATGCTGCGTCTTGTTGATATTTGGATTTTTCTTGGTTCCATAGGTATTCTTAGTATTCTTTTTTCAGAAAAGAGGCAAAGGATAGGGGATGCTGCGGCAGGAACCGTGGTAATCAGCACTAAAAACAAAACTAAAGTTTCTCATACTATTTTGGAAGAGGTTGAAGAGGAATATCAACCTCAATTTACCAACGTTACAGTGTTAACCGATAAAGATGTGCGTTTAATAAAAGAAACCTTTTTAATTGCCAAAAAGAGCAGTGACTTTAAAACACTCAAAGCGCTTCGTGTGAAAGTAGAGAGTATTTTGAGCACAAATTCAGAACTTTACGATGCTCCTTACTTGGATACCGTTTTGAAAGACTACAACTACTATACTCAAAAAATGTAATGGAATTTTATCAGTTAGTAGATATATTGGGAACCATAGCCTTCGCTGTGTCTGGGGTCTTGGTAGCCATGGATAAGCGTTTAGACCTCTTTGGTGTTTTAATCATTGCCTTTGTGACCGCTATTGGCGGAGGTACACTTCGGGATTTGTTGATTGGGAATACCCCGGTGACTTGGATGCGCGATTTGACTTATGTGACTATTATTCCTCTAACTGTACTATTGACTATTATCTTTTCCCATCAACTAAAGTACCTACGAAAATCACTTTTCTTGTTTGATACCATAGGTATTGGTTTGTATACCATGTTGGGCATAGAAAAAGGATTGGAAGCAAACTTATCGCCAGTTATGTGCATCGCTTTGGGAACTATGACGGCCAGTTTTGGAGGTGTGCTTCGCGATATTCTTTGTAATGAAATCCCAGTGATTTTCAGAAAAGAAATTTATGCCACTGCTTGCATTCTGGGAGGCACCCTGTATTTTGTAATCAATCGGTTGGGTGTACCCGAACAATATGCGTATATCACAGGAATAGTAGCAGTGATTATAATGCGTATTCTAGCAGT
This sequence comes from Bacteroidota bacterium, assembly GCA_039191905.1. Lineage (GTDB taxonomy): Bacteria > Bacteroidota > Bacteroidia > Flavobacteriales > Flavobacteriaceae > Flagellimonas. The sequence continues at coordinate 52,510 of JBCCXJ010000007.1, forward strand.
TCGCTTTAGTATCCGTTTGCCCAATATTTATGCTTCCAAGACCTGATTAAAGTACTTCTGCTTTTAGAATATAGACATTTTGCCAAGGCCAATCCCCATCACCTACAGGAACCTTATTGATAGCATCCACCACATCCATTCCTTGTATCACCCGTCCAAAAGGTGTATATGACCCATCCAAATGATAAGAACCAGGTTTGGTCACAACGATAAAAAATTCGTAGGGTGATGCCAATTTGTGCGGATTATCTCGCTCACTACTTGGCATGGATATGGTTCCCCGGTGATGTTTATATCCTTTTTTGGCATCAGGAGGTAGCAAATACCGGCCTATTTTTCTTCTTTTTTTTGGAGTGGCTTTATCATCTGAATTACCTCCTTGAATAATAAAATTTTCAACAACCCTGTGAAATTGGGTGTTATCAAAATAGCCTTTACGAGCTAGGTAAATGAAGTTTGCCTTATGGTAGGGAACATTATCATACAGTTGTACCGTAAAACTCCCCATGCTTGTAGTTAACTTTACCCGATTTGCTTTTTCTTCTTTGGCATATTCAAAAAAGAAATCAATGGCATTTTCCTCGGTCAGCAAAAATTCCTCTTCTTCTTCCTCTTCGGATTCATTGGTTTCACCAACTTCAGGAATACTATCTTTGACCTCTTCCTTGGTTATGTTTTCGGGTTCTTTCTTTTTGGGTTTCTCACCGCAGGCCACCAAAAAAAATAGTAGTATACTTGTAAACAAAGCTGATTTTCTTCGCCTCATGGATTTTCAAGAGTTTTACGAACAAGTTTTAAAAATAAAAAATCTACCGCTGCCGGGAAGCGATTCGCATCACAAAATGTCACCAGCATTTCGGAAGCAATGGTTGGAATCCAAAAAAATTGAAGCCCAAAACCCAAAAAAAGCAGGGGTAATGGCCTTGTTTTATCCCAATGATAAACAGCTTACATATTTGCTTCTTATTTTGCGAAAAACCTATCAAGGTGTGCATTCCAATCAGATTGCCTTTCCCGGAGGTAAGCTGGAGCCAGAGGATAAAAATTTAATGGAAACAGCTTTACGGGAGACCCATGAAGAGGTGGGTGTTCCTTCTGAATCTGTTGAAGTACTTAAGAAACTTAGCGAGGTATATATTCCACCTAGCAACTTTCTGGTTCAACCTTATTTAGGGGTTTATCCCAAGCCTAAAGTATTCCAAATTCAAGAAAATGAAGTCGAAGCACTGGTTGAGGTACCTTTGTCTGATTTTTTGGACCGTTCCAATCTTTCAGAAGAAAAATTAAGTACCTCCTATGCCAAAAATATTAGTGTACCTGCCTTTAAATTAAATGGTTACACGGTATGGGGTGCCACGGCAATGATGTTGAGTGAAATCAAAGAACTTTTGGAACAGGTGCTATAAAAGGCATTTTTGTAAATTAGCTTTTCACACGATTATATGGGGCTTTTTAAAGAAAATCCTTTTGGACATATCCTTTTTTTGAAAAAATGGTTGATTCGTATCGCTGGTATGATGACACATCAGCGCTATAAAGGATTCAACACATTAGAAATAGAGGGTTCCCAGATTATTCGAGATCTTCCTGAAAACAATGTACTATTTGTCAGCAACCATCAAACCTATTTTGCGGATGTGGTTGCTATGTTTCATGTATTCAACGCCAGTTTGAGTGGAAGGGACGATAGTATCAAAAATCTTGCTTATTTATGGAATCCCAAGCTCAACATTTATTATGTAGCAGCCAAAGAAACCATGAAAAAAAGTCTATTGACCAAGATTCTGGCTTATGCAGGTTCCATCAGTATTGAGCGCACGTGGCGTGCTAATGGAGAAGATGTGAACCGACAGGTAAAAATGAGTGATATCAGTAACATCGCCAAAGCCTTAGATGATGGATGGGTCATAACCTTTCCCCAGGGTACTACAACACCTTGGAAACCTTTACGAAAGGGTACAGCCCATATCATTAAACGATATAAACCTGTGGTCGTTCCGGTTGTGATTGATGGCTTTAGACGTTCTTTTGATAAAAAAGGACTCCGTGTGAAAAAGAAAGGCATTCTACAATCCATGCAAATAAAGGCTCCTTTAGAGATTGATTATGATAATGAATCGGTTGAATCTATAATTGAAAAGCTGGAGTATGCTATTGAACAGCATCCTTCCTTTTTACATGTTATTCCAGAGGAAGACTTGATTGCTTATGAAGAGGAGCATCAAAAAAGAAGATACAGTTATAAAGGAGATTAAACCTCTAATTTTTTAAGTTCCCTATAATTTTCCTTGAGACGTTTAAGCAGAATTCCGTAAAGCAATCTGTAAAATAACCAGATTACCACAAGTAATACTCCGGTAAAAAGAATTGATACGGTAATCACCAGAAACCAAAATGTCATTTCATTTCCCTGCTCCGTAGCGGTTTCCACAATTTCCCTGCCTTCATCACTAAAAATTAGAACCCCGTAGAGGCTTATTATCATATAGGTGGCAAAAATGATGAGGTTAAACCAAACGTATTGCGTTACAGTTCGTTTTACCTTTAAGATGGTTTTCATGAGTTTTCGTGAAGAATCCGTAACTGAGATTTTCTTGTAGTTTAGGTAAAACTTAAAAATGAAATAAAGAATAATCCCATAGTTGGCAAAGTTCAATATCATCATGATATTATAAATATGCATGGCTTTTAGGTCCTGCATATATTGCGGGTCACTTGAAACGAAATTTATCGCCGCCCAGAAAACGAATTCCAAGATACTGATGTAAAAAATCCACTTCACCATGGAAGACGATTTTTTCCAAATCATAGGATAGATATCATCATAAGACAGTTTAGGAAGATGTTCTTCTTTCTTCTGCCAATCTTTTTTTAAGAGCTCCAGTTCATCCATCATAACTAAGGATTTAAGATGGTTCTTAATTTATTTTTAATCCGGTTCATTTTTACCCGGGCGTTCACTTCCGTAATTCCCAAGGTTTCCGAAATTTCACTGTAATCTTTGTCTTCCAAGTATAGAAATACCAAAGCCTTGTCAATATCTCCAAGTTGTTTGATGGCATTGTACATCAACTTGAGTTGCTTTTCTTCAGTATCGTCGTATTCGTCGGCTTTGATTTTAAAAATTACGGAATCATAATCTTGGGTTTGCACTCTTTTCTTTGATTTTCTATAGAGTGTAATTGCCGTATTCAAAGCAACGCGATACATCCATGTACTAAACTTGGAGTCGCCTCGAAACTTAGGGTATGCCTTCCACAACTGAATGGTTATTTCTTGGAATAAATCCTTATGGGAATCCCGGTCATTGGTATAAAGACTACACACCTTGTGAACAATATTCTGATTGTTCTCAAGCTCAGTAACAAATCGATGTTCCAGTTCTTTGTTCAAGTTGGTTGGTAAGTTTTCTTAATTAGTACACAAAGCTCGAATTATGTTACAATCTAGAGCGAGAGTTATTTTCTATAATCCAAAGCGGGAGGTCTATCGCCCAATAAGGGAATGTATTTAAAATTCTTACCACGACGTTCTTCAAATTCTATTTTAGCTTGTTCCACTATGTTGGGATTTTCAAAAAGTTCGATAGCGGTAAGGGTTAAGGTTTTTGCAGCAATCATCATTCCTTTTGTACCAATTGACATACCGCCCGCTGCAACAGCCTGCCAACTATGTGCAGGTGTTCCTGGTACCCAGGTAGCTGTTCCCATGCCAACTGTGGGAACTGTAAAACTTACATCCCCCACATCAGTTGAGCCATAGGCACGGGCCTCTTCCTTGTAGGGCTGAATGGTTAAAGCTCGTTTCATATCCAGCTCCTGAAACCCCAAACTTTTGGATATTTTTTCGGCAAATACTTTTTCCTCATCAGTATACGTAATACCACCTATGGTGGTTAGGTTTTTATGCATGAGTTTTTGGAGGGTGAGATTGGGAAGTAGTTCATGTGTGCCCCCAATCATTTCATAATCCATAGAGGTACCTGTTCCTAACGCAGCTCCTTCGGCAGCTTTTACAATGCGATCAAAGATATCAATGACCACATCTCGTTTTCCGTGTCTGGCATAGTAATATACTTCGGCAAAGTTAGGAACCACATTGGGTGCTTTTCCACCGTCGGTAATCACATAATGAATTCTAGCCTCTTGCGGAATATGCTCCCGCATCATATTGACCATCATATTCATGGCTTCAACCCCATCCAGCGCAGAACGCCCGCGCTCTGGTGCGCCTGCAGCATGTGCCGATGTACCATAGAATCTGAACTTTGCAGATTTATTGGCTAAAGCAGCTCCTGCACTTGCAGCATTTTGAGAACTTGGATGCCAATGTAAGGCCACATCTACATCATCAAAGAGTCCTTCTCGGACCATATACACTTTACCTGAACCTCCTTCTTCCGCTGGGCATCCATAAAACCGAATGGTACCTTTGCCCCTATCGGCCTCTAACCACTCTTTAGCTGATATGGCGGCGGCTGCCGAGGCAGTGCCAAACAGATGATGACCACATGCATGTCCTGCGGCTTTATTGGCAGTGATTTTTTCAGGCACCGCCTGTTGCGAAAGGCCAGGAAGTGCATCGTATTCACCTAAAATGGCGACAACAGGATATCCAGAACCATACTCAGCAACAAAAGCAGTTGGAATACCTGCTACCCCTTTTTGAATGGTGAAGCCCTCATCCGAAAGTGTTTTTTGTAGCAATGCTGAACTTTTTTCCTCCAAATACCCCATTTCGGCCAAATCCCAAATTTGAAGAGCAACATCGGCATACTTTTGTTGATTGGATTCCAATTCCTTTAGAACGGCATCTGTTTTTTTCTGGGAAAAAATGGTAGTACTTAGTAAACTCAAAGCGAGAAGGAACAATATTTTTTTCATGGGTGATGTGAGTTAGTCAGAAAATTAAAGATACTAAAAAACCCTTTCTAAAATACTGTGGTAATGGTTGGAATATGTACTTTTATCCCTATGTCAGAGATGAATATTCCACAGTCCAGTTTTCCACGTATTATCATCATTGGTGGGGGATTTGGAGGTATAGCCTTAGCAAAAAAACTTTCAGGTAAAGATGTTCAGGTGCTTTTGTTGGACAAGCACAATTACCATACATTTCAACCTTTATTATACCAGGTATCTACTGGTGGGCTAGAGCCGGATTCAATTGCGTATCCCATACGAAAGGTACTACAAGGTTATCCTAACTTTTACTTTCGTTTAGCTGAGGTCATGCAGATTGATACCGAAAAGCGAAGATTGGAGACTAATATTGGCGGCATTGCCTATGATTATTTGGTGGTGGCTACAGGTTCCCAGACCAACTTTTTTGGGAACCGGAACATAGAATCCTATGGGATGGCCATGAAGACGGTTCCACAATCCTTGAATTTGAGAAGTTTAATTTTAGAAAACTTTGAACAAGCTTTACTGACAGATGACCTTCATGAGCGTGATGCCTTGATGAATTTTGTGATAGTTGGAGGAGGACCAACAGGTGTAGAACTGGCTGGAGCACTGGCCGAAATTAAAAAGGGAATCCTACCTAAGGACTATCCCGATCTGGATACCCGAAGAGCACAAATAAATTTGGTACAAGGTAGCGACCGGATTCTGCCGGCGATGAGCGAAGTAGCTTCCAAAAAAGCAGAACGTTTTTTGGAAAAACTTGGCGTAAACGTCTGGAAAAACATTCGGGTGAGTGATTATGATGGCAAGCAGGTTACCACCGATACGGATACTTCTTTTGAGGCGTGTACTTTAGTTTGGGCAGCAGGCGTTAAAGCTGTTAGCATCAAAGGTTTGGATGCAGAAGAATTACTTAGTAGGGGTAGTCGTCTCAAAGTGAACAATTTACATCAAGTAGAAGGTTTTGAAGAGATTTTTGCCATTGGTGATGTAGCTCAAATGGAATCTGAAGAATTTCCACACGGACATCCCATGATGGCTCAACCTGCCATGCAACAAGGAGAAAGTCTTGGTGAAAATTTAGCTCGTTTGGTAGATGGGAAACCTATGAAGCCTTTTAAGTACAGGGATAAAGGCAGCATGGCAACAGTAGGGCGCAACAAAGCGGTGGTTGATTTGAAGAAATTCAAGTTCCAAGGGGTCTTTGCTTGGTACGTTTGGATGTTCGTACATCTTTATTTTTTGATTGGCTTTCGGAATAGGGTAGTGGTCTTTATTAACTGGGTTTACAACTACATAAAATTTGACCGTGAGGCTCGTTTGATTATCCGCCCCTTTAAAAAGGAATACCAAGTTTCCAAAAGAGCATAGGGAATATAGGTTTGGTCAATTCAAAAGAAGCGTTCATTAATTTGACTCGATAACTAAAATTTTCGAACTTCACTTGTCTTAGGATCTAAGTATTTATTGAAACCGATGTATATCTTTATGTAATGGTATTCAATTAAAACATGAACCGAGATAGCATAGCAAAAACCGAACAAAAAAAGTAATTTTACTACATCGTTAGGGGTGCCCTAATTGGGCTGAGATTATACCCTATGAACCTGAGATGTTTAATAACAGCGGAGGGAAACGAGGATTGTACATAATTTAATAGCTCAAATTATACAAGCCACTTTCGCAGTTGTGAAGGTGGCTTTTTTTGAAAGTAAAAAATTAACAAAGGAAACTATGACTGAAAAAAAACAATTCAACAGTACGGTAAAAGAATTGCGTAAAAAATCACCTTTGGTCCATAACATTACCAATTATGTGGTAATGAACAATACTGCCAATGCTTTACTTGCCATTGGCGCTTCACCAGTAATGGCGCATGCAATCGAAGAGGTAGAAGACATAACCTCCATCTCATCAGCATTGGTAATCAATATGGGGACATTGAGTCCAGAATGGGTTGAAGCTATGGAATTGGCCATGGAAAAAGCCAATTCACTTGATAAACCCATTGTTTTTGACCCGGTAGGTGTAGGTGCTTCTACATATAGAACCCAAATTGCTTTAAAGATTGCAGAAAACTACAAGCCTTCAGTTATTAGAGGAAATGCTTCAGAAATCATGGCATTGGCACAACTAAGCAATAGCACTAAAGGCGTTGATAGCACCGACAGTTCGGAAAATGCTTTGAACGCCGCTCAAAAACTATCAAAAAAACTAGGCAACACTATTGTTGTCAGTGGTGCAACAGATTACATTGTTACGGGAGACCGTCTTGATAAAGTGACCAGCGGAAGCCCAATCATGTCTAAAGTTACAGGTATGGGCTGTACCGCTACGAGCATAATTGGGTCTTGCATTGCAGTAAACCCTGATTACCATAATGCGGCGTACCATGCCATGGAAATTATGGGAAAGGCAGGGACTACAGCAGAAAAAACCGCAAAAGGCCCTGGCAGTTTTCAAATGAACTTTATAGATGCTCTACACCAGATAGCAGAGGAGGGATGAAAAAAGTAGCGTATTCTTTGATGTTCGTAACCGATGAACGTATAACAGAGGATGTAAAATTCTTGAGTGTATTGGAATCTAGCCTAAAGGGTGGGGCCAGTATAATCCAATTGCGGGAAAAGGTGTTAAATACGAGACAATTTTATGAACGAGCAATTGCGGCAAAGAAGCTTTGTACAAAATACAACACTCCCCTTATTATAAATGACAGAATTGATATTGCTTTAGCCATACATGCAGATGGTGTGCATATTGGGCAAAAAGATTTGCCTGTATCCGTAGCGCGGGAGCTATTGGGCAATACCAAAATCATAGGCTGGTCTGTAAGTAATGAAGAACAGGCTGTTGAAGCCAACAATCTTCAGGTGGATTATATTGGTTTATCCCCTATTTTTAGTACAGCTACAAAAACAAAAGACTTAGATCCTCCATTGGGTATCGAAGGCTTAAAAAAAATACGAGCGATAAGCAATAAACCCATTGTTTGCATTGGAGGAGTTGATGCGTCTAATACGGCAAGTACCATCCAAAATGGCTCGGATGGGATTGCGGTGGTTTCAGCTATTTCACTAGCAGATGACCCAATGCAAGCAACAAAAAAATTAAAAGAAATCGTATGTCAAACTGGTACCAAACAATAAGTACAACAACGGCGCATATCCTAGATCAGATAAAAGCACATCCTTTTATAGAAGATTTAATGGCTGGGACACTTCCAAAGGAAGTATTTCATTTTTACATCAATCAAGATGCTATTTATTTAGCTGAATACAAAAAGGTATTGACACAAATAGGAATTAAATGTATTGAGGAAAATGACACTCAATTTTTTCTGGAGTCTGCAACGGGAATCCTACATGTCGAAAATGCCTTGCACCAAAATTTTCTCGATCAAGAAGCGAGAACAGACAGTGCCTCTCCCACCTGCGAACTTTATATCAGTTATTTATCCCGAATAGCCTATACAAAACCATTGGAAGAGGGACTCGCAGCCGTACTTCCGTGCTTTACGATTTACCAACAAGTGGGAGATTATATTCTTGCTAATCAAAGTAACAAGAACGATAATCCATACCAAGATTGGATAAACACCTACGGAGGGGAAGCGTTTGCAAACTCGGTAAAAAGTGCAATTGAGATCACTGAAAAACATGCAACTAAAGCATCACCAGAGCGAGTAAACAAAATGAACAAAGCCTTTGAAAAAGCTTCGAAATTGGAATGGATGTTTTGGGACAGCGCATATAAACAAGAATCATGGAACATTTAAAGACGCCTTATAAAAGTGTATTGACCATAGCGGGAAGCGATTCCGGGGGTTGTGCAGGAATACAGGCAGATATAAAAAGTATTTCGGCGTGCGGCGCTTATGCAGCCAGTGTAATTACCGCAACCACAGCACAAAATACGCAAGGGGTAATTGACATACATCCAATTCCTATTTCCCATATTGCAAAACAATTAGATGCGGTATTCAGCGATATAACTTTCGATGCCATTAAAATTGGCATGCTCCATTCTTGCGAAGTGATTGAAACCATTGCAGTCAAACTAGCTGAATACAACGCCATAAACATTGTCATAGACCCCGTAATGGTAGCAACTTCTGGAGATACTTTAATTACGAATGATGCCATAGATTGTTTACGGAAATTAGTGCCACAAGCGTCACTTATGACACCAAACAGTAAAGAAGCAGAAATATTAATTGGGCACGCCATAACGAATCAAAATGCTGCGGCCATGGCAAAGGAAATAGGGATACAATTTAAAACTTCAGTACTGTTAAAAGGAGGTCATTTAGATGATACAACAGAAGCCATGCTTGATGTTTTGTATGACTATCCAGCGGATAACACAGTTGTTATTAAAAACCCCAGAATAGCCACGAATAACACACACGGTACAGGTTGTAGTTTATCATCAAGTATCGCAACTTTTCTAGCCAAAGGATATGACATGGAAAATGCGGTTAAGAAAGCCTGTAAATACATAAACCAAGCTATTAATAACGGAAAAGATAAAGTACTGGGCCAAGGAAATGGGCCCATAAATCATTTTGGATTACAATAATCGTCTCTGTTTTGACTGAATGAAGTATCTTAAATCCAGATGTCAAAGAATTACAGAATCAAATAATCAATATGAATATGAATAAACTAGTCATTGTTTCCGGCTCAAGCCGTGGTTTAGGCTCTGCCATTGCCCAATCGTTTGTAAAAAACGGATATCAAGTTGCCATAAACTACTTTAAAAGTGAAGACAAAGCCAAAGATTTAGTGGCAAAACTTGGGGATGCCGCAAAGGCTTTTCATGCCGATATCAGTGATAGAGAACAAGTAAAATCTATGCTTGTAGCTATTGAACAGGAGTTTGGCACACTACCATCTATTTTGGTAAACAACGCTATGACGGATTATTCTTTTAACGGAGATGACAGAAAAACGGCCGAGACCATTACCTGGGAGGAACTCTCCAATCATTTGGATGTGACTTTGAAAGGTTCTCTAAACCTCATTCAGTCTTTAGTGCCTTCCATGAAAAAAAATCAGTATGGAAGAGTAATTAACGTGGGGACCAATCTGGTACAAAATCCCGTAGTACCCTATCACGATTATACTATTGCAAAGGCTGCTCTATTAGGATTGACCAGGACGTTTGCCAAAGATTTAGGGCCAATGGGAATCACAGTAAATATGATATCGGGTGGTTTGTTGAAAGTAACAGATGCTAGTGCCGCTACTCCAGCCGTCGTTTTTGATGCTATCGCCCAAATGACACCGCTACAAAAAATTACTACCGTTGAGGATTTTGCGGATGCTACGCTATTTTTTGCTTCTGAGAATTCAAGATCGATAACGGGTCAAAATTTAATTGTTGATGGCGGTTTGACTTTTAATTAAATCAGATAATCCATAAAATTTTAGTAACTGGTTTACGTTTCGTCAATCCAAATCCTGCATCCATCAATTTGTACTATCATCTTTGATAAAAATTCCCGAACTTCACTTATCGCAGGATATAAATCATTAAAACGGATTCATATCCTTATTAGTTGTAGCACATTGAAAAATGACAAAAGAGCATAGAATAATTTTAGATGCTATTGAAGAAGCTTTAAACAGAGACCCTGAATTACGATTTGGTCAAGCCTTGTTCAATTTGGGTATTAATCAATTTGTAAATCCTGAGAATCCAGAAGGAGCAGATTACAGAATGAGGGACATTCATGTTGACCAAGACTCAGCGATAATCGAGCGAATAATGGCTCAAAAGGAATGGAGAGAACTTCAATTAAAAATTATGGCTGCTTTAGAAAAGCCAGAAACAAAAGAACTTGAAGGAATGACTGTAAATGAAAGACTTTTCGTTTCAGGGCTTATGGATGATTTTGATAAACACAAAAGTTCAAATAAACGATATGCCCGATTTATCCTCGAAAGATTAAAAGTTGACAGAGATTCAATTGATAAGATATTAAAATAAAAAAGTGACAGAGAGCGAATTTATAGACTATTGGAATAAGGAATACCCAGAATCATTTCCAATCAATCACGAATTGAAATGGATCTACCCTGATAGATGGTTTAGAGTTCATAGTCTTCCAGAATCAAAAAGGTATGCTGACTCTGAGGACGAATATAAAATCATTCTTGACCGACAAAACAAATTGATTAATGACCTGATTGGAGAAGAATCGGAAGTAGCAATATCATTCGGACTCTACAGGTGGGATTCAACTAATGACAATTATAAAGAGTTAACCGACTTTGGAGAATTTCAAAAGGTCTTGAGAATTGATTTGCAAAAAGAAAGACCAGAGGAATATGAAGACGAAACGTATTTTGACATTTATGTGAAAACTGAAAGTTGGAAAAACGGAAGCAGAAACGAAATACTCAAGGCAATTGCTGATGATGAAATAAGAGCAATGTTTGTTAGTCCGTCAAAGAAATGTGTCATTGCACCTTATGATGGTGGAGTTGATGTGATTGTTGACTCGACCGAAAAAAGAGACAGACTTAAAGCTAAATACGTGAATTGGCTTTCTGACCGCGAAGATGGAATGTAAACAAGAAAAAAACGTGCTACAACAAGGTGTATAGCCAATAGGGCGTTTAGTGATAAATTGAAAGTTCTGTTCTTTGAGCAGGCAACGCCAAAACAAAGTTTTGACGTTTAACAAATAGAAATTTAAAAGTAAAAACGTTTGTTTTGGCTTAGTGGTAAAACGAAAGAGAAGTGCTTCGAATCGGCCCTACTGTCCATACACGGAACGATAAGTGCCACAAAACTTAAATTTGATACACACACGCCTGATATGGCCGTAGTTCAAACGTTCCACTTCCTTTATCAGCTTTTGAAGCATCATTGGAGATAATCAGATTGAGTTCTCCAAAACCTTTGTCTGACAAATTTATAGTGGTAGTTTCGGTTGAGAAACTGAGCAGAACTAGGTATTTTTTATTGTCTTGAATTCTTGTGTAGGCATAGACCTGCTCACTATCTTTTAGCAGCAGGGTATAGTCTCCATACACCAATCCCAAATGGTCTTTGCGCACCTGCACCATTTTTCTAAAATAGTTCAATACTGAATTAGCATCTTTTTCCTGATTAGCCACATTGAGGCCTTCGGTAAAATTGGGATTTACCTTCAGCCAGGGTGAGGCATTTGAGAATCCAGAATTTGGTGAAGCATCCCATTGCATTGGTGTACGGCCATTATCGCGTGCGGCTTCTTTTTCGTTTTCGATAAAAGTTTCTAAATCCACTCCTTGTTGCTTTAGCAAGGCATATCGGTTCAAGGTGTTGATGTCTTGATAATCTTCTATATCGTTAAAACGGATATTACTCATTCCAATTTCATCCCCATAATAGAAATAAGGCGTGCCCTTCATGGTCAGCAGAAAGGTTTGCAACATGGTCGTTGAATTGTACCAGTGCTCTGGTGAATCATTCCCCCATCGGCTTACCGTTCTAGGATTATCGTGATTGCTCAAAAACAAGCTACCCCAACCTTTTTCTGAAAAGGTTTCGTCCCAGTCTGAGAATATTTTTTTGAATTCGGTCAACTTCCAACGGTCACTTCGCATCCAGAAGACCTCGTCTCCTTCACGGTCCAAAGACATCAATTCAAAATGAAAGAACATATTGAGCTCTTCTCGGTCTTCATCCACAAAAAGCAATGCTTGGTCCCGGTCCACTCCGGGAGTTTCCCCAACCGTCATGATATCGTATTTGCTCAATACCTCTTTGTTCATTTCATGCAAATAATCGTGTAGTTTAGGGCCATTCGCATAAAAAGGAATAAAGTTGCCGTCGTATTCTTTAGGTAACTCGGGATACGAGATGTCTTTTGAAATAAAAGGAATCACATCCATTCTAAACCCATCCACACCCTTTTTGAACCAAAAGTGCATCATATCATAGATTTCTTGGCGCACTTTGGGGTTTTCCCATTTTAGGTCGGGTTGTTTTACCGAAAAATAGTGTAGGTAGTAACTATCAGTTTGCTCATCATATTTCCAGGCATTCCCGTCTACATCAAAATAGCTGAAACGTTTGGGAGGGGTTCCCTTTTCTGCGGGCCACCAATGGTAATAGTCACGATATGGATTTTCTCGGGATTTTCGAGACTCTTGAAACCACTGGTGCTCATCACTGGTATGGTTTACCACTAAATCCATCACGAGTTTTAGGCCACGTTCGTGCATGCCCTTTAAAAGCTGGTCAAAATCGGCCATGGTACCAAACTCTTCCATGATGTTTTGGTAGTCGCTAATGTCATATCCATTGTCATCATTTGGCGATTGATAGACAGGGCAAAGCCAAATAATATCAATACCTAAACTTTTGATATAATCCAATCGTTTGATAATACCTTGTATATCTCCAATACCATTTCCTGTGGTATCTTGAAAACTTCTAGGGTAAATCTGATACACTACACCTTCTTTCCACCATCTACGTTGATTGGATTCCATATATCGAAATTTTGAGATGTCAAATTTAAACTCTTTTTTCAAAGAGATTCCTGTTTTTTCTTCGGGTTTTTTAGGTTAAACTTTCGCCAAATGCCATATAAAGAAATTTAAGATGAAGTATTTTCAAGAAAAGTTATAACCATGCTATTTCGCGGTATCAAATATAGTGTTACTGTTTTTTTATTCGGTACCCACTTGTTTTACGGACAAACGAATGAAAAGGTTTTAGGAGTGGAAGAGAAACCCAAAGTTTTCATTGACGGACACCGCTATCCTTCTTTTGGTGATGGCTCCAATTTTGCGCGATTTGAAATACATTTTCCTTTAACGGAGACTAGCGAAATAAGTGTGGGAGGAGAACATTATAGAACTCTTTTTGCAGACAGATTTACGGTACCAGTTCAATACAAAAAGTATTTTACAAAGAAATCATACCTGCTGGGTGGGTATCAATTGGAATGGGATTTATTGAACGGGGGTGCCGGAAAACCCAATCCCACACCATTACAAGAGGCTTTTTTTGGTGTTGGGCATGAGGTGAAACCCAATATGCTTTTGGAGACGAGATTTGTGCAACCCATAGGGAATCCTGGCTTTAATAAAGTTGGTTTTGGTATGGGGAAACCTAGATTAGAGTTTGGGGGAAAGTTGAAATTCTAATGATATTTTATTTTCTAGGATGAAATTGATGCAATACTTCCGTCAAGTGTTGACGATTTACGTGCATATAGACTTCAGTGGTGGTAATGCTCTCATGACCCAACATTTGCTGGATAGCACGAAGGTCGGCTCCATTTTCCAACAAGTGGGTGGCAAAGGAATGACGAAAGGTATGTGGGCTAATGTTTTTTTGAAGTCCTATGCTTTCTGACAGATTTTTGATAATGGTAAAAATCATAGCTCGGGTGAGTTTTTTCCCCCTGCGATTCAAGAAAAGATAATCTGAAAACTCTTTTACTACAGACTGGTGTACCCGCACCTCGTAGCGGTAGATATTGATATACTTTTTATTTACTTCACTAATAGGGACAAAGCGCTGTTTATCTCCTTTTCCTATGACCTTGATAAAGTCTTCTTCAAAAAATAAATCAGAGAGTTTTAACTCTATTAATTCAGAAACCCGGAGTCCGCATCCATATAAGGTTTCTAAAATAGCCCGGTTTCTTTCTCCCTGTGGATGGGATAGGTCTATAGCCTCAATAAGTTGATTGATTTCTTCTGTAGATAAGGTGTCGGGTAATTTTCTTCCAATCTTAGGAGTTTCAATAAGTTCAATGGGATTGTCCTCTCGATATTCTTCAAAAATCAAATAGTTGAAAAAGCCTTTGAGACCTGAAATAATCCGTGCTTGGGAGCGTGGATTCATGGTTTTGGCCACATCATATACAAAAGCCTGAACTGTTTCTTTGGAAATTTCTAAAGGACTCTCGTTCAGATTGTGTTCGGACAAAAAACCAACCAACTTTTGAATATCCAAGATATAATTTGAGATAGTATTGATGGAAAGACCACGTTCAATCCGTAGGTAATCCTTGTAGTCCTTAACGGCATGTTCCCATTTCATGTGTTAAAAATATAAACAAAAAATGTCTGCGGGAAATACCTTCCATCGATTGGTCAATTCAAAATGGGGTTTCATCAATTTGAAAGAACAATTAGAAGGGAATACAGATACCTTGGCCTAGGTTTGTTCATACTTTTTTGATTAGGGATACGTTTTAACATTCAATAAACCTTAATCAAACATGAAAAAGACCATTACAACAAGTATTTTTTTGCTCTTAGTGACTTTTACAACCATAGCACAAGTAGATAGAAGTAATTTTAAAGCAGGACTTACCGCTGGAATTCCAGTGGGAGATGCTTCTGACATTAGCAGCTTTGCTTTAGGTCTTGAAGTAAATTACCATTATGGCGTTTCCAAACTTTTGGATGTAGGTTTTGCCACAGGCTTCATTAATTCTTTTGGAGAAACTGAAACGGTTTCGGTCGGGGAAATTGAAGTAGAGGGAGAATTTGAAGATTTTCAGTTTATTCCCGCCGCAGCTTCTGTGCGTCTTTATCCAACCTATGAGTTCAAATTTGGTGCTGATGTTGGCTATGCCTTAGGCATTAATGACGGAAATGATGGTGGGTTTTACTATCGACCAGTGGTTGGCTACAACATTACGGGCAATACTGAAATCAATGTCTCTTACACAACAGTGGCCCTGGAAAACAATTTCAACTTTTCTATTGCAATGGCAGGTATTTTGTTCCTCTTCTAAAGAAGGTGCGGAAGAGACATTTTTTGAAGTTTAAGTAATAACTATAAATATCAAAAAATGAAAAAATTACTGCTTACATTTCTTATTGTCTCTTCATTTTCAAGTATTACAACAGCACAAACCAGTTATGATGGAGCTGTTGGCCTCGGTATAGACCTTATCGGGGATTTTACCTTTGTGGGTGCTGGAGGAAAATATTTTTTTTCCGAAAAACATGTTGGTCAAGCTCATTTGGGATTTGAACAAAATGCTAACATGATTACAGCCTTATACTCTTTTCATAAAGAAATTGTTGGAGCAAGAGGATTGTGCTGGTATACTGGTGTTGGGCCAAGTATTGTCTTCTTGGATGGGGATAATACCTTCTCATTACGCCCTCATGCGGGTCTTGATTTCAAGTTTGATGGAGTCCCCTTTGTATTGAACTTTGACTGGCGACCAGCGGTTGTACTGAGCAATTCTGGCGATAACGAAGTAGGCAGTTTTGGCTTCGGAATCCTTTTTGCATTTAACTAATAGGGTAGCTTTCCGAAATTGAAAGGCAAGGTTTATATCCCTGCTTTTTTTTGCATTGTATCCAGTATCTATAATTTGAATTAATCTTTTTTTGCTGGTGGCACGTATATACTCATAATTTGTTTAGAATGTTAATTTTTGTTCTAAGCGAAACATAACATATTCAACTTCTAAAAAGCTATTATGAAAAAAACAGTGTTTTGTTTGCTAGCATCCTTTGCATTTTTCAGTTTCTCCTTTGCCCAAACCAGTTATACCGGTGCTGTAGGGCTTGGAATAGACCTGTACGACAGTGGCACCTTTGTAGGGCCTAGTGGAAAGTACTTTTTCTCGGGGAATCATGTCGGTCAAGCCGATTTAGGTTTCGAAGACAATGCAACTATGCTCACATTTTTATACTCATATCATAAGGAATTCGAAGGAGCAAATGGTTTACGTTGGTACGCAGGGGTAGGGCCAAGCATTATTTTAATTGATGATTTTGATAACGTTTTTGGTCTTCGTCCACATGCTGGATTGGATTTTAAAATTGATGGCGTGCCCATTGTGGTCAATTTTGATTGGAGACCCTTTATAGTAATAAGCGATGCAGGGGATGGAGAAGCAGGTGCTTTTGGATTTGGAATTCAGTATGCATTCAACTAATTAGCGTTTCATACCATTATAACAAAGGCAAGTGATTTCACTTGCCTTTTTCTTTTTTCAAGAAGTCGTACTTTTAACCACATGAAGCTTATAATCATTAACGGACCTAATTTGAATCTTCTGGGAAAACGAGAACCAGAAGTTTATGGCAGTACCGCTTTTGAAGATTATTTTTCTCAATTGCAGCAGAAATTCCCTAAGGTTGAGCTTACTTATTTTCAATCCAACATTGAAGGAGAGTTGATAAATAAAATTCAGGAAGTAGGGTTTGACTTTGACGGTATTGTATTAAATGCTGCGGCCTATACCCATACTTCAGTGGGCATTGGAGATGCGATTAAAGCAATAGAAACTCCAGTGGTTGAAGTTCATATATCCAACACACATCAACGCGAAGATTTCAGACATGTGTCGCATATTGCCGGTGGAGCAAAAGGGGTAATTCTTGGTTTTGGACTACAAAGCTATGACTTGGCCATTCAGAGTTTTTTGGAAAACTAGGATTTTAAATAAACATCTGAACAGCTTCAATTTTTCGTATCTTTTATAACCCCAACATATTGATATGAAAAAGATTGCATTGGTTTTTACTGTCATTTCACTTAGTTTTTTTTCGTGTTCTGATGATGGAGAGGTAAATATGACTTCTGACGATGTTGATGTAGGTCAAACTTCTTTTACGCTTCAAAACGCATTCCCAAATCTCAGTTTTTCAAGACCTGTCGACTTCCAAAGCCCCAATGATTCGAGCAATCGAATTTTTGTCGTGGAACAAGGGGGAACTATTCGTGTGTTTGACAATGATGAAAATATTGCAAATTCAGAAGTGTTTTTGGATATCAGTTCTTTAATAAATACAAATGCTGACGAACAAGGACTATTGGGGTTGGCATTTCATCCTGATTTTGAATCCAATGGATATTTCTATGTGAACTACACCCCCTCCACAACTTTATCCTTGACCTCCAGATTTCAAGTTTCCTCTTCAAATCCACAAGTGGCAGACCCCAACTCGGAACTTGTTCTATTGGAGATACCACAACCCTTTACCAACCATAATGGTGGCCAATTAGCATTTGGGCCTGATGGCTATCTCTATATTGCTTCCGGTGATGGCGGTTCCGGCGGTGATCCTGGGAACAATGCGCAAAATCGTTCAAATCTGCTTGGAAACATTCTGAGAATTGATGTGAACGGGACTATGAACGGATTAAACTATGCTATTCCGGACAGCAATCCTTTTGTTGGGGAATCCAATATACGCGAAGAGATTTTTGCCTATGGTTTTAGAAACCCCTGGCGAATGAGTTTTGATTCCCAAACAGGCAACCTTTGGTCCGGAGATGTAGGTCAGGATGAACGTGAGGAAGTTAATCTCGTTACCATCGGTGGAAACTACGGTTGGAGGCTTTTTGAAGGTAATTTTTGCTTTTCTGGTGATTGTAGTAATGCAGGTCTGGTCGCTCCTTTTTTTGAGTACGAGCATAATGGAAATGACCAGTCCATTACCGGGGGTCACGTGTATAGAGGTAGTCTTACACCGTCCTTAGTCGGAAACTACATCTATGCCGATTTTATTGATGGTCGAATTTGGGCATTGAATGTGTCCTCCAGTGACCCAGAAGACACTTTACTTATCAATTCGAATGTCAACATTTCATCTTTCGGATTAGATGCAGAAAATGAATTGTATATCTGCGCCTTTGACGGGTCTATCTATCGATTAGCTGAAAATTAAGATGCTACCTCTTCGGGTTTCAAGTATTTCTCGTCTACGTAAAATGTAGCAAAGGGTAGTAGAGAAGCGACCACTAAAATTAGAAGTCGCTTAAAACTCCATTTTCGTATAAACCAAAATACTATTGCGATGATAACGTATGCTATAAAAAGAATCCCGTGAGCATAACCAACCACTTTATTTGGTTCCAATATTCCTGCCCAATATTTTAGGGGCATGGTAAAAGCAAAAAGCGCCAAATAGGATATACCTTCAAGTATAGCTGTTATCCGAAATACTTTAAGCATCACATCAAAGGTGAATTACTTCATCATATGCATCCGCAACCGCTTCCATAACCGCTTCACTCATGGTAGGGTGTGGATGAACAGCTTTCAAAATTTCATGCCCCGTAGTTTCTAATTTTCTTCCTACCACAGCTTCTGCAATCATATCGGTAACACCAGCCCCAATCATGTGGCAGCCTAACCATTCCCCATATTTCGCATCAAAAATCACCTTGACGAATCCATCAGAGTTACCCGATGCTTTAGCTTTTCCACTTGCAGAAAATGGGAATTTACCCACTTTGATGTCATACCCTTGTTCTTTGGCTTGCTTTTCAGTTAAACCTACAGAAGCAACTTCTGGCATACAATACGTACATCCAGGTATGTTTCCATAATCTAAAGGTTCAACATGCATTCCTGCTATTTTCTCCACACAAAGGATTCCTTCGGCAGATGCTACGTGGGCTAAAGCTTGTCCTGGTGTAACATCACCAATAGCGTAATAACCAGGTATATTGGTTTGGTAATAATCGTTTACTAAAATTTTGTCCCTATCAACAGCAACACCAACATCTTCCAATCCAATGTTTTCAATATTCGTCTTAATTCCCACTGCAGATAGCAAAATATCAGCTTCAAGGATTTCTTCCCCTTTTGCAGTCTTCACCGTAGCCTTAACACCTTCTCCAGAGGTATCCACATGGGTTACTTCTGCAGAAGTCTTTATTTTGATTCCAGACTTCTTAAAGGTACGCTCCAGCTGTTTGGAAACATCTTCATCCTCAACTGGAACAATATGAGGTAAATACTCAACAACCGTTACCTCAGTGCCCATAGAATTGTAGAAATAAGCGAACTCGATACCGATAGCACCACTACCAACAACAATTATCTTTTTAGGTTGTTTTTCCAATGTCATGGCCTCTCGGTAACCAATCACCTTTTTACCATCTTGAGGAAGGCTAGGTAACTCTCGACTTCTTGCCCCTGTGGCAATGATAATATGGTCTGCGGAATATTCGGCAGGATCACCATGCTCTCCCTTGACAACCACCTTTTTCCCGGGCATTATCTTACCATATCCGTTCAAAACCTCAATTTTGTTTTTCTTCATCAAGAATTGAACACCTTTGCTCATTCCATCAGCTACTCCTCGGCTTCTCTTGACTACCGCATCAAAATCATGCTCTACTTTTTTGGCGCTCAATCCGTAATCTTCGGCATGTTTCAAATATTCAAAGACTTGAGCCGATTTTAATAATGCTTTGGTCGGGATACATCCCCAGTTCAAACAAACTCCACCTAGACTTTCTTTCTCAACGATAGCTGTTTTAAGGCCAAGTTGTGATGCCCGAATAGCCGTTACATAGCCTCCAGGGCCACTTCCCAAAACAATTACATCAAAATTGCTCATTCCTCTTTAATTTTTAGTTGTTATGATTGATGCCCTACCTTATGGTTTGGCAGGTGCAAAAGTACGGAATTCAATCGCCATTTACCAAGAAGGTAATTTTAGAAAATTTGAATAAAAACTATAGAATCACGAAGGGTCAAAACCTATACTGAGGGAGTTTATGCAATAGCGTTGACCCGTAGTTTCCCGAGGACCATCATTAAAAACATGGCCCAGATGCCCACCACAGTTAGCACATACCGTTTCTGTGCGTATCATGCCATGGGAGGTATCTCTAAAATATTCTATAGCACCTTCAATGGCTTGGTCAAAAGAAGGCCAGCCACAACCACTTTCAAACTTATTATCACTTTCAAAAAGTTTGGTACCGCAAGCCTTGCAATGGTATGAACCCTTTTTAAAATGTACATTGAATTCGCCGGTATGGGGATATTCAGTCCCTTTTTGTCTTAAAATGCGATATTCATCAGGTGAAAGTTGCTGTTTCCACTCCTTATCCGTTTTTTCTACTGCGTACTTTTTCAAAGGCTTTTATTTTTATGGAAGTTAGTGCATTTATTCCGAATCGGGAATAAAATCCAAGGCGACACCATTAATACAGTGTCGTTTTCCCGTGGTGTTACGCGGGCCATCATTAAAAACATGTCCTAAGTGTCCGCCACAAGTTGCACAATGTTCTTCTGTTCTGGCATATCCAATTTTGTAATCCACATCATATCCAACATTGTTGTCAATTTCTCGGTCAAAACTGGGCCATCCTGTTCCGGAATCAAATTTATGTTCGCTTCTGAAAAGTGGAGTGGCACAAGCTGCACACACATAAGTGCCTATCTCCTTGTTGTCCAATAGCTCACTGGTAAATGCATTTTCAGTAGCAGCTTTGCGAAGAACGTAATATTCTATATCGGTTAACTCTGCTCTCCATTCGGCATCTGTTTTTGTGATTGGAAATTCTTTGACCTCTGCAATTTCCTTTTTCTGTTCCTGTACTACACCCTTGCACCCCATTAGTACCAAAAGTGTAATAGCTAGCAATGTTTTCCCCATTAGTTTTCTTTTTGAATTAGACGCAATTTTTAGTTTTCCTTTCAATAGTAAAACTATTTGAATTGGTAATAAATAAAGAAGCCCCGCAAAAGCGAGGCTTTATTGATATGGCGAATTAAATTAATTCAATTGCAATCTTTGAACATTTTCTTCAGTAATTCCCAAAGCCGACATAACCGTGGTCAAACTGGAGGTATCCATTCTGGAACTTTCCGCAAACTCACCAGGTAAGATTACTATCCTAAAGGATTGATTATCGGTAAAATCGGCGCTTATTCCAGATAGGTCAAAATTACCATCTATAAACAGCTCAACATCTACAAACGTATGGGCAAAAACATATTGAATGGTTCCCTCGGCAAGGAAAAAGCTCTGTGGAAGCTGGCTCCATG
This sequence comes from Bacteroidota bacterium, assembly GCA_039191905.1. Lineage (GTDB taxonomy): Bacteria > Bacteroidota > Bacteroidia > Flavobacteriales > Flavobacteriaceae > Flagellimonas. The sequence continues at coordinate 74,197 of JBCCXJ010000007.1, forward strand.
CATCTGCGGTACTGCCATCATCCAAGTCAACAGTGCCATCAAATCGATAGACAAGGACGGCATCCGATTCGAAGATCTCGAAATTGGTGATGTCGCTAAATGCAATTAAAGAGCTAAAAAGGTTATTATCCGGGTCGAAACCAAAATTTACATTATCAACCTCAATGACCTGACCTTGTATTCCCGGTTCACCTTGTGGTCCAGGTGCGCCGTCAAAACCAGGAGGGCCTTCAGGACCTTCACAGGCCACTATAAATAGGAGGATGAATGCACCGAATACTATATTGATTTTTTTCATGTTTTTGATTTTTATGATTTGAACTATTTCTCTTTTCCCACTTAGAAATCAAAAAGCGTTCCATTTTATTTTTTTTGATTTTAAAAGAGTAGAAAATTAGACTTTATGGATTGCTATTTGAAAGATCCGTAATATTGTATGAATCTAAACCAAATGAACATGGCCCAGGTAGTTTCCCATAGTTTTTTTACTGAGTTTGATATTAATCTTTTTAAAGCTGGAAAACACTTTAGATTATATGACAAATTGGGTGCTCATGTAACCGAAGTGAATGGAGAGAAAGGTGTCTACTTCGCTGTTTGGGCTCCATCCGCCAAATCAGTCTCCGTGGTGGGGGATTTTAATCATTGGAACCCTAGTGAGCATGAATTACAAGTGCGCTGGGATCAAAGTGGAATTTGGGAAGGTTTTGTCCCTGGTTTGGACATGGGAACCTTATATAAATATAAAATTCAATCCCACAATAATGATATCTGGACGGAAAAAGCTGATCCTTTTGGAAGGTATTGTGAGACGCCTCCCAAGACAGCCTCGGTAGTCTGGGATACTTCATATAGATGGAAGGACGCATCTTGGATGCAAAACCGCAAAGAACATAATGCTTTGGACAAGCCTTTCTCCGTTTACGAAGTACATTTAGGTTCTTGGAAGAAAAAAAATGGATGGGAGTCTTTAAGTTATTTGGAATTGGCCGATGAATTGGTGGAGTATGTTGCCGATATGGGCTTTACCCATGTGGAATTCATGCCAATTATGGAATATCCCTACGACCCCTCATGGGGATATCAACTTACCGGATATTTTGCTCCCACATCTCGATTTGGGAAACCTGAAGATTTTAAGCTTTTGGTCGACAAGTTTCATCAAAAAGGAATTGGAGTGATTTTGGACTGGGTACCATCACATTTTCCAGAAGATGCACACGGGCTTGGTTTTTTTGATGGCTCGCATTTATATGAACATCCAGATAGACGAAGAGGCTATCATCCTGATTGGAAAAGTTTGATTTTCAATTATGGTAGAAATGAGGTCAGGGCCTTTCTAATTAGCAATGCCATTTTTTGGTTGGACCAATACCATGTAGACGGATTAAGAGTAGATGCCGTAGCGTCCATGCTGTATTTGGATTATTCCAGGGAAGATGGTGAGTGGGAACCTAATATGTTCGGGAACAATGAAAATTTGGAGGCCATGTCGTTCCTCCGGGAAATGAACCAGGAGGTGTATGCCAGTTTTGAAGGTGTGCAAACCATTGCCGAAGAGTCCACTGCATTTACCGGTGTTTCTAAACCTGTCCACTATGGCGGGCTCGGTTTCGGGATGAAATGGATGATGGGATGGATGCATGATACTCTCGAGTTCTTCAAAAAAGAACCTATCTACCGTTCATACGATTTGAACGATATTACCTTCAGCATGACCTATGCGTTTACAGAAAACTTTATGTTGCCTTTTTCACATGATGAAGTAGTTTACGGCAAGAATTCACTCTTGTATCGTATGCCAGGTGACGAATGGCAGCGCTTTGCCAATTTAAGAATGCTGTACAGTTACATGTTTACACACCCTGGTGCCAACCTATTGTTCATGGGTGGGGAGTTTGGGCAATCTTCCGAATGGGATTTTCAAAATAGTCTGGATTGGCATTTGACCCAATATGATTTCCATTCAGGAATCCAGGAGACTATAAAAGACTTAAACAAACTCTATAAAGAAAGCCCGGCACTTCATGAAAAACAGTTTAGCCCTGAAGGCTTTCAGTGGATAGAATACAATGATCAGGAGAACACTGTGATTTCCTATAAACGTATGGGTAATTCCCCTGAGGATGATTTAATCGTAATCTGCAACTTTACTCCTGTTCCAAGAGAGAATTATCGAGTTGGTGTGCATAAGAATAAACAAATGAAACTGCTATTTAACAGTGATGATACTAAGTATTCTGGCAGTGGCATTGGTAAAAAAACACTTAAACCATCAGCGAAAGAATGGAATGGTTGCCCAAAATCGGTAAACCTTACATTACCTCCATTGAGTGTAATTGTTTATAAGTAAGGCATTTCGGACTTTTTACGAAAACTTTATTGTTCACAACATCTTTTTCAATTCTCATAGTAATGTATTTCTTTTGTCTTTCTCAAAAGACCAACAATGATTACTAATACAGAGATTGCCAAAAGAGGAAATCAGTATCCCAACCATATAGTCGATTTTAAACAGGAAAACGACAAGATTTATTTTACCACCCAAAATGGGGTCATTTTAGAGATTACCATTCTGCGTGACAGCGCTATCCGTTTTAGGTACGCCACAGAACATGTATTTGAACCTGATTTTTCATATGCCATAAGCGATGATGTAAGTTTAGGATATAACAATCTTACTGTGAAGGAAGAGATTCCTGAATATGTGATTACAACTTCCAAAATGAAAGTTTTCGTCAATAAGTCCAATCTTAAAATTGAGATTATGGACATGGATGATGTTATCCTTAGTGAAGATGAGCTAGGATTTCATTGGGAAGAGAACTATGATTACGGAGGCAATATTGTGAAGATGAGCAAGGTATGCCATTCAGGGGAAAGCTATTATGGCATGGGAGATAAAGCGTCGCATACCAACCTAAAGGGGAAAAGGGTAAACAATTGGGTTACCGATTCTTATGCCTACGGAAAAGACCAAGAGCCGCTATATAAAGCCATTCCATTTTACTTGGGACTAAAGGAAAATATTGCTTATGGAGTATTTTTTGATAACTCTTTTAGTACCTACTTTGATTTCGCCAATGAAAAGAGAAACGTAACCAGTTTTTGGGCCGATGGCGGCGAAATGAACTACTACTTCTTCTACGGACCTGAAATGAAGCAGGTGGTTGAGGCCTACACCGATTTAACCGGAGTCCCCGAACTTCCACCTTTGTGGGCGCTCGGCTTTCATCAATCCAAGTGGAGTTACTATCCGGAAAAACGGGTAAAAGAGATAGCTTCAACCTTCAGGAAGCTAAAGATACCTTGTGATGCCATTTATTTGGACATTGACTATATGGAGGGCTTTCGATGCTTTACGTGGAATAACCGCTATTTTCCAAATCCTAAGAAAATGATTGCTGAATTGGAGGAAGATGGTTTTAAGACAGTCACCATGATTGACCCGGGAATTAAAATAGACCGAGACTATTGGGTATATCAACAAGCTATGGATAATGGTTTTTTCTGCCGTAGGGCAGATGGCCCACATTTCAAAGGTAAAGTATGGCCTGGCGAGTGTAAGTTTCCAGATTTCACAAATCCAGAAGTAAGAGAATGGTGGGGTGGCCTTTACAAAGAAATGATTTCTGAAATGGGGGTAAAAGGCGTTTGGAACGATATGAATGAACCTGCGGTTATGGAAGTGCCTACTAAAACGGCGAACTTGGATGTACGTCACGATTATGATGGCCACCCTTGCAGTCACAGGAAGGCTCACAACATTTATGGTATGCAAATGGTACGTGCCACCTATGACGGAGTCAAAAAATATATGTTCCCGCTGCGTCCGTTTGTACTTACCCGAGCAGCGTACTCAGGTACGCAACGCTACTGCGCCACTTGGACTGGAGATAATGTAGCTACTTGGGAACATCTTTGGATTGCTAATGTTCAGATGCAACGCATGTGTATGAGCGGATACTCCTTTGTCGGTTCCGATATTGGAGGATTTGCAGAACAACCCAATGGTGAATTATTTGCAAGATGGATGCAGTTGGCCATTTTTCATCCGTTTTGTAGGGTGCACTCCAGCGGAGATCATGGCGACCAAGAACCTTGGTCTTTTGGAGAGGAGATAACGGATATCGTACGAAACTATATCGAAATGCGATATCAATTGTTACCCTACATATATACCTTGTTTTACAAATACATTAAAAATGGAATGCCAATGATACAATCTTTGGTGTTTTATGATCAGGAAGATACCCAGACCCACTTTAGGACAGATGAATTTTTGTTTGGAGAACATTTTTTGGTATGTCCTGTGCAAGAACCCAATGCACAAGGAAGACGAATGTACTTCCCTAAAGGCAAATGGTATAGTTATTGGACCGATGAGGTGACTGAAGGAGGCATTGAAAAATGGGTGCCGGCAGGTTTGGATAAAATACCGCTCTTCATCAAAGAAGGCGCTATGATACCCAAATATCCAGTGCAGCAATATGTTGGAGAGAAAGAGATAGAAGAGCTTCAAATGGATGTGTACTATAAAGAGGGTATTGAAAACTCCAGCGTTTATGAAGACCAGCAAGATGGGTATGATTATAAGAAGGGAAGATATAGTCTTCGCAAATTCAGATTACGAGGTAAAGAAAATGAATTGATTATCCAGCAATTTAAAGATGGGAACTTCATCACACCTTATGAAAAAATCAAGGTAACCTTCCATGGCCTACCTTTTAAAATAGGTACAATAGAAGTAGATAACGAAATTGTAGATTTAAAAGAAGTTAAATTGAATGGCGATAATACGGTAGAAGTGAGCAAGGATTTCACAGAGCTACACATCATTGGCAAATAAATTTTGTATTTTACTCATACTAAACACACCCATTTTATGAGAAGATTTTTTTTAACGATTGTAGTTTTTTTCGGAGTCTTTGCCTGTAAAACCAATCCGTTTACCGGTAAAAGCACCCTTAACTTTTATCCAAACAGTCAGATTTTCCCAACAGCTTTTGCACAGTACGATCAGTTTTTAGGAGAAAACAAAGTCGTTAAGGGAACAGCGGAAGCCCAAATGATAAGAACCGTGGGTCAGCGAATAGCATCTGCTGCGGAAAGATGGCTGAATGCAAATGGGCATCCAGGTTATTTAAAGGATTATCAATGGGAATATAATTTGGTCCAAGATAAAGCTGTAAATGCATGGTGTATGCCAGGAGGTAAAATCGTGTTCTATACCGGAATATTGCCTATTGCTCAAAGTGAAACCGGAATAGCTGTCGTTATGGGGCATGAGGTTGCCCATGCACTTGCTGACCATGGTGCACAGCGTATGAGTGCAGGTATGTTACAGCAATTGGGTGCAGTTGCAGGTAATGTGGCTATTAAGGACCCTGAAACTCGAAATACCTTTAATCAAGCGTATGGCATTGGTTCTTCTGTAGGCGTAATGTTGCCTTTTAGCAGAAGTCACGAAACGGAAGCGGATAGAATCGGACTCCAGATTATGGCTATTGCGGGATACAACCCAGACGAAGCAGCCAATCTTTGGAGAAGAATGAAGGCCAATGCAGGAGGGCAGGCACCGCCTGAGTTTTTAAGTACCCATCCATCCAATGATACGCGTATCAATAATCTGATGGCTTGGGCTCCTGACGCCAAAAGGGAGGCAGCCAAATTTGGGGTAACTTCATTTAAGTGATACTAACTAAATAACTAACGCTAAAGTGTCATTTCAAAACAGAAAATCCAAAACAATGTTCAGGGTTTTCTCAAGAGCTTGAAATGACACTTTTTTAATTTTACAGATATGGCACAAGTGCTGGCAATGAAAGGCAGTAAAAAATTGTTGAATGCTTGGGCCTTTTATGATTGGGCCAATTCAGTGTACAGCTTGGTGATTTCATCTGCTGTATTCCCCATTTTTTATGGAGCGCTTTTTAGAGCTGCTGAAATAGAAAAAGTGACCATTTTTGGAGGAGAAATCGCGAGAGCTCCCTTAATTAGTTATGTTACCTCACTGGCGTTCGTTTTTATTGCAATAGTTACTCCGTTGGTTTCTGGTATTGCCGATTATACGGGGAACAAAAAGGTCTTTCTCAAGTTTTTCTGTTATTTAGGAGCAGCATCTTGCATTGGGTTGTACTGGTTTTCTTTAGAGAATATCTATTTTGGATTGATTTGTTACTTTTTCGGTTTAGTAGGATTTTGGGTCAGTTTTGCGATAAACAATTCCTATTTACCAGATATTGCCTATCCCGAACAGCAGGATGGTATCAGTGCCAAAGGATTCTCATTGGGATATGTAGGAAGTGTAATACTCTTGATTTTCAACTTAGCTATGGTGATGCAACCAGCAGTATTTGGCATTACGGATAATGGGGGAGAAGTTGCTGAAATCAAGGCAATGAAATATTCTTTTATCTCTGTTGGTGTTTGGTGGGCCCTTTTCAGCCAATATACCTTTAAACATTTGCCCAAAGGTTATAAACGTGATGGAGAGCGCACCAACATTATTCTCAACGGATTCAAGGAACTTCAAAGCGTCTGGAGACAATTGGGTGACGAAATACGATTGAAAAGATATCTAGGTGCCTTTTTTGTCTACAGTATGGCTGTGCAAACCATAATGCTTATAGCAACCTATTTTGGCGAAGAAGAAATACAATGGGGAACGGATGGTGAACGAACCACAGGATTGATTATAAGTATCTTGGTTATTCAAGTTGTGGCTATTCTAGGCGCTACTGCAACCGCAAGAGCTTCCCGAATGTTTGGAAACATCAAGACACTTGTTGTGATTAACGCTTTTTGGATTCTGTTGTGTATTTATGCTTATTTCCTTCAGACCCCGATGGATTTTTACATTGCGGCAGGTCTGGTAGGAATTGTTATGGGAGGAATTCAGGCGCTTTCAAGGTCTACATATTCCAAATTTTTGCCCGAGACAACGGATACGACCTCCTTTTTTAGTTTTTATGATGTAGCCGAGAAGATTGGGATTATTATAGGAACTTTTCTCTATGGTGTAGTGGCCCAACTTACAGGGAGTATGCGTAACAGTACGATTTTTTTAGGAATATTCTTTTTGATAGGAGCTGTTTTGTTGCTCAGGGTTGAAAAGAAAGAAAATTAGTAAGAACTTTCTTCCATTTTTATTGGAAAGATGCGCTCTATTAGTGGAGACTCTTGTGAATTAAAATAATTTTTGTTTCATTCCGTTTTTAGACAAAATGAAGAGTTTACATCAAGAAGAAAACGCCCCATTATGGTACAAAACCCATACGGTGCGCTACGCATTATTTGGCGCAATTTTCGGTCTTTTATTCCCTATGATGGCGGTTTCAATAGATCTATTCAGAATGGATTTAGATTTTACCGTAGAAAACATCTTGGCAATCCATAGAGATTTCCCTATTCATTTTATCATCGATACGGCACCATTTTTTCTTGGGCTTTTTGCTTCATTTGGAGGTAGGGCCATGGATAAAGTAGCGATAAAAAATACCCAGCTGAAACAAGCCATGGAATTCAAGGATATTTTTTTGGCCAACATGAGCCACGAGATACGAACCCCTATGTCAGGTATTATAGGAGTGATTGATTTATTATCCAAGAGCCACGATTTTAATGAAAAAAACAGCAAGTATCTTGATATCATACAAAGTTCGTCCAAAGACTTGATGAAAATAATCAATGATATTTTGGATTTTTCAAAACTGAAAGCAGGGAAACTTTCTTTTGATTACCAAGAAAAGAATATTAGGGAAATTGTAGAGGACGTCCGAAGACTCTTTCTTGCTGTAGGTGAATCAAAAAATATTACTGTAAAAACTCAGGTAAATCCAGAAGTACCAAAATATTTAATGCTTGATGAGGTTAGATTAAAACAGGTATTGTCCAATTTGGTAGGCAATGCTATAAAGTTTTCTTCAAAAGGTGATGTATCTATCAAGGTTTCATTTCTTGATAACAACGAGGATGATAGATTAAAAATTGAAGTAATTGACCAAGGGGCAGGGATTTCAGAAAGAAATTTGAAAGGCTTGTTTTCAGAATACTCCCAATTGGAAGAAGCAAATGACTTTTGTGAAGAATCAGGTACCGGTTTGGGATTGTGTATTTGTAAAAAACTGGTAGAGTATATGGAAGGGGAATTAGGGGTAATCAGTGATTTGGGAGAAGGAAGTAATTTCTGGTTTACCATTAAGACAAGGAAAATAGATAAGGTGAGCATTGATAAGAAAATGAAACTCCCTCCTAAACAAACAGAAGCCTTATCTATGAATGTTCTTATGGCTGAAGACAACAAGACACTATGTGCAGTTTATCAACACATGTTGGACAAGTTGGGATGTAAAACCGTGATTGTACATGATGGTGAACTGCTGGTAGAAGAGTTTGAAGAAAATCGCTTCGATGTTATTTTATTGGATGTTAACATGCCAAAACTTGATGGAATCAAGGCGATGCAAAATTTAAGAACAAGATTTGGGGAATTGCCGCCAATGATTGGAATCAGTGCCAGCGCTTTGCAAGGTGATGCAGAAAAATATATTGAACAAGGATTGGATGACTACTTGACCAAACCATTTACCATTGACGAACTAGCTGTAAAATTGGAAAAATGGAATGGTGTTGGTAAAGAGAGATTGACTTTGCAGAAAACCGACTAACCTATACTTTTGAGAAGCAAAATGCACGCAAGATTGAATTTTCAAAAACGAATGAATAAAAAGAAAAGCCCCTACTTTGAAGTAAGGGCTTGACTCGTTTTTGATTGATGATATAATGTGTTTTTTGATTGATGGTGGAATTGTTTTTTGATTGGATGCGTAAACTCCTGATTTAATAGCTAGAAATATCCCCAGAACCAGAACTTTTGGTATCTATCTTCTTTGGATTTCCTTTATAACTTATATCCCCAGAACCTGAAACACGGGCACTAATACTTTCTTTGGCCGTTACTTCAACATCTGCAGAACCGGAAACTTGAACCTTTACATAATCTGCTTCAAGACCATAAGCATTAATGTCACCTGACCCGGAAACTTGGACCTCTAAATCTGATGCTTTCCCATTTAATTTCATATCCCCAGAGCCGGACATTGAGGCTTCAATGCTATTGGCCTCTACATCCAATACAATATCTCCAGAACCTGAAATTCTAGTTTCAAATGAATCTGATTTAAGAGTTGTTCTACCGATGATGTCTCCAGAGCCTGATAAGGTCACTTCATTTATGGATTCCACAGGAACTACTATTAAAATTCCGGACTTCCAGCTTGAAGGCTTTAGGTTGACCCCTTTTTGGGCCTTGATGACCAACTTATCGTCTTTAACTTCTGTTTTAATATAATCCAAGAGATTTGATTCTCCTTTTAAGGTTATCTCACCTTCAGAGCCAGAGATCAATTCTAAATCGAACCAACCTGCCAAAGCGATGGCGTCATAATCACCCACTGAGCGTTCTAAGGTTACTACGTTACCATTCCCTTTGATTCGTTTCCACTGCGCGTGGGTGATGGCAACAAAGGATAGTGCCAAGCATAATGTTATAAGCTTTTTCATACTAGTTGTGTTTTTTGATATTGATTCTTAGTTCTTAGTAAATGTAATTCCGCCATATTCGCTGTTGATGTATACTACGTTGCCGGAATTATCACTACCGTAGTATCCATTGTAATATTTTTCACTGGATCGCTCCTTGCTTACCTGCATTTCAAAATCACTTTTACCGCTAACCCCAGCATATTCAGTTGATATTTCAAAGTCGAAGTAATATTCAGGGTGATACCCAATTTTAATCCCGGTATAATCCGCTTTAATATTGATATCACCTGCTTCTTTAGTCATTTCTCCGATTTTTACAGAACCATAGTCCGCAGTAATGGAAACATCGCCTTGAACATTTCCCAGTTTAACCCCAATGTAATCACCATTACCTTTGACGCTTTGCACGTTGCTTACTTCAATAGAACCGTAACTGCTTGAATAGTCTAAATCTCCCATTTCTTTGATGACTGCATTTGTATAGTCTGCATTAACCCTCAGGTTTCCTGCCTTTTCTATGGTAAATCCGGAGTAGTCCGCAATGATTTCCGCACTGTTTATAAAATCGAAGGAAGAACGGGAAGTATAATCAAACCGAAGTTCATTATTACGTCCTCTAAGCTCCCCAATGTCCATTTTGCCATAGTCACAGCTTATTTTTGCATGTCCGTCAATTCTATCTAGATAGATATTGCCGTAGTCATTGCTTAGGCCAATACTGTTTTTTACGGGTAGTTTTACGGTATAGTTTACTTGAACGTTCACATTTTTTTTCTTGTTCCATTTCCAGCCCCAATTATTGTTTCTGTGGCCAAATTGGGTTCTAGCGGAAACGAGATTGGCACTGCTGTCAAAATCGACATCAATTTCATTCAAACGCTCTTGAACACGTTCTTCATTATTTCCATTGGTTTTAATCTGAACCTCAATCACAATTCGGTTTTCGTTCCATGAAGTTAGGTTAAGGTTGCCATAGCTGTTGCTGATTTTCAGCAAAGCGTTGGAGTTCACCTCGAACTCCTTTTTGATGGTCTTTTCCTTGGTATATTTTCCGCCTAGTTTACCCTTTCCAGCCGACAAGGTCAGTGGAACCAGCACCAGAAGGCAAAGAATGCTTTTATATAGTAAAGTTTTCATCATTGTATGATTTTAAATTCTTAATATTTTCTATGCTGTTAAGTACTTCTTTCAAAAGATCTATTCTGGTTTGGAAGTTGGTTATCATAGCATTTAATATGATTTTGCTATCCCCTCCTTTTATAAGTTCTTGCTCCAGATTTGCATAGTCACTTTCCAATCTATCCAGTTGAAAAAGTGTATCGTCGACCAGTTTTGCTGTTTCAGGTGACTTTGCATCCTTCAATTCTTGTACCTGTTCTTCAATGAGACTTGCAAAGTAGAACTCCGTTTGGGAAACTTCTGGAGCAATTTCCACTACTTGCTCTTTAATGGATAGTTCACTAGTAAAGAACTGTAATCCTAAGAAGCACAAGACTGCTACAGAGGCGGCTATGGAAAGTGGTTTCCATAGCTTATTTTTTCTTTTAGGGAGCGAAACCACTCCTTTAGATTGGTTCAGTTTCGCTAAAAAACGCTCTTGGTGACCACTTCCGGGTTCTTCTACATCGAATTGTCCCTGAAGCCTTTCAAATAAATCGTCTAAATTATCTTTCTTCATAACTAAGCATTTACGGTCAATTTTTTTCTCAGACTTTCCTTGGCTCTTGAAATAGTCGTTCTGCAATTGGCATAACTAATGTTCATAATTTCACTGATTTCTTCATAATCATAGCCCTCGATTAAATGTAAGGTCAAAGAAACTCTGTAATTGTCTTTCAAACTTTTCATGGTCTCCATCACTTTTTGAGCCTTCAGTTCAGTATAACCATTCTCATTCAAAGCAACGTCATCATTATCTTCGACCTTGTACATTACCTCATCCAAATTCATGGATTTTGCTTTTTGTTGTTTTTTGTAATGATAGATACTGTTGTTAATCACAATTCGCTTCAACCAAGCTCCGAAGGTGACATCTCCTTTAAAAGTGTGCAGTTTCGTAAACGCGTTTAGAAACGATTCCTGCATGATGTCCTCTGCTTCCGCAGTGTCTTTTACAATTCTAAAAGCTGTATTGTACATGGCTTTATAGTATCTGTTGTAAACTTCAACTTGTGCACTCTGCTTGCCTTTTAAGCACGCTTGAAGCAATGCGTCAGTATGTTCATTTTGGTGGCTCAAAAAATGATTGATTTGTTGTAAAGAGTGGTGAAGGTATGGATTGTTACACTTTTTTGATTTTTTTTGAAATTCATGGCACAAGAATTGCCTTTTTGGAAGTGGAAAGGTGCTTTAGATTGCCTAAATAGTTAAGGTAGTGAAGATTTATGTAGATGCAGGTACCTCGTAGTTACGATACATTTTGTCCAAAATGACAAAATGTCCGAAAAAGACATTATGGGAGAAATCAAGATATCAACTTTTGACAGTTTAGCCATGCAGGGATTGGATGATGAAGCGGAATTGATTCCGTTGCTCACTCCAGAGGATGAAGAAGAAATGAATCGGGAAGAATTACCAGAAACGCTTCCCGTACTTCCACTGAGGAATACCGTATTGTTTCCTGGGGTTGTGATACCCATTACCGCTGGAAGAGACAAATCCATAAATCTGATTAAGGATGCAAACAATGGAAGCAAAACCATTGGGGTAGTTTCCCAAAAGGATGAGCAAGTTGAGAATCCTGGTGTAAAAGATATCAATCGATTGGGTACTGTAGCGCGAATTTTACGGGTACTTCAAATGCCGGATGGCAACACTACGGTCATCATTCAAGGGAAAAAACGATTTGAGATAGACCAAGTAGTTGAGGAAACGCCATATTTGACCGCTACGGTTAAAGAAGCTTTGGAGGAACGTCCTGATGAAAAGAGTGATGAATTTGGAGCTATTATTGATTCTATAAAAGAACTGGCCTTTAAGATTATAAAGGATAATCCAAATATTCCTACTGAGGCCACTTTTGCTATACGGAATATTCAAAGTAATTCCTTCCTTATCAACTTTGTATCGTCTAACCTAAATCTTTCGGTTGAAGACAAGCAAAAATTGCTGGAGATTCCTAATCTGCAGGAAAGAGCCATGACCACCTTAAAATTTATGAATACTGAACTTCAAAAGTTGGAGTTGAAAAACGATATTCAATCCAAGGTGCGTAACGATATGGATCAGCAGCAACGCGAATATTTCCTGCACCAACAGATGAAAACTATCCAAGAAGAGCTTGGCGGGTTGTCTTATGAAGAGGAGGTAGACGAAATGCGGGTTAAGGCCAAAAAGAAAAAATGGGGAAAGAAAATCAAACAGCATTTTGAAAAGGAATTGGCCAAAATGCAACGAATGAACCCTCAGGTGGCCGAATACTCCATCCAGCGAAATTACCTAGACCTTTTTCTGGATTTACCATGGGATGAGTTTTCTAAAGACAAATTTGATTTAAAGAAAGCCCAACAGATTTTGGATAGAGATCATTATGGTCTAGAGGATGTAAAACGAAGAATAATAGAGTATTTGGCAGTTTTAAAACTCCGAAATGATATGAAATCGCCTATTCTTTGCTTGTATGGCCCTCCCGGAGTAGGTAAGACTTCTTTAGGGAAATCCGTAGCTGAAGCCTTAGGAAGAGAATACGTGCGTATATCACTGGGCGGACTTCGTGATGAAGCTGAAATTCGCGGGCACCGTAAAACGTATATAGGTGCGATGCCTGGTCGAATCATTCAAAGTCTGAAAAAGGCAGGAACCTCGAATCCAGTTTTTATTTTGGATGAAATAGATAAGCTTTCCAATAGTCACCAAGGTGATCCTTCATCGGCTATGCTAGAAGTTTTGGACCCAGAACAGAATAGTGAATTCTATGATAACTTCTTGGAAATGGGATATGACCTTTCCAAAGTAATGTTCATCGCTACGGCAAACAACTTGGGTACCATTCAGCCAGCACTACGGGATAGGATGGAAATAATCAATGTTACCGGATATACTATTGAGGAGAAGGTAGAGATAGCCAAACGCCATTTACTGCCTAAACAATTAAAGGAACACGGCCTTTCTGCTAAGGATCTGCGTATCGGTAAACCACAATTTGAAAAAATTGTCGAAGGTTATACCCGTGAATCAGGTGTTCGTAGTCTGGAGAAACAATTGGCAAAAATGGTACGTTATGCGGCCAAATCGATTGCCATTGAAGAGGAATACAACGTAAAAGTGACCAACGAGGATGTAGAAAAGATATTGGGCCCTGCACGTTTAGAACGGGATAAATACGAAAACAATGATGTAGCTGGAGTGGTCACAGGTTTGGCATGGACCAGTGTTGGAGGAGATATTTTGTTTATAGAATCTATCCTTTCCAAAGGAAAAGGAGCTCTTAGCATTACGGGAAACTTAGGTAAAGTGATGAAGGAGTCGGCTACGATTGCAATGGAGTATATTAAGTCTAACGCAGATGTGTTCGGAATTAACTCTGAAGTTTTTGATAAATACAATGTTCATATCCACGTACCGGAAGGAGCTACGCCCAAAGATGGACCTAGTGCAGGTATTACGATGTTGACATCGTTAGTTTCTTTGTTCACGCAGAGAAAAGTGAAAAAGAGTTTGGCCATGACAGGGGAGATTACCCTTCGCGGGAAGGTACTACCTGTAGGTGGAATCAAGGAAAAAATCTTGGCGGCAAAACGCGCTCGAATCAAAGAAATCATTCTCTGTGAGGAAAACCGTAAGGATATTAACGAAATCAAGGAAGATTACCTAAGGGGGCTCACTTTTCATTACGTGACAGAGATGAGCGAAGTAATTGACATTGCGATTACGGATAAGAAAGTCAAGAATGCCAAGAAACTTTAAGTTTCTTGGCACTTTTATGCTACTTGATTACTTTCCATTATTTTTGGGCAATGAAAAAAATCATCATCGCTATTGATGGCTATTCTTCTACAGGGAAAAGTACTATTGCCAAACGCCTTGCCGAAGCATTAGATTACATTTATGTAGATACAGGTGCTATGTATCGCGCAGTGACGCTTTATGCCTTGAACAAGGGTTACGTTGGAGAATCGGATGATGATGCATCGGCTCTTGTTGAAAGTTTACCCAATATCCAATTAAAGTTCGTACGCGATGCCAAACAAGGCACTTGCGACATGTACTTGAACGGTAAAAATGTGGAAAAGGAAATACGCACCCTAACCGTCGCTAGAAAAGTAAGCCAAGTTGCAGCTATCAAAGAAGTACGGGAAAAGTTGGTGCATTTGCAACAAGAAATGGGTGTTGAAAAAGGGATTGTTATGGACGGACGAGACATCGGTACCGTTGTTTTTCCAGATGCTGAATTGAAAATTTTCATGACCGCTTCCCCAGAAACCCGTGCTACAAGACGCTATAAGGAATTGTTGGATAGAGGAGACCACGTCACATACAAAGAAGTCCTCAAAAACATAGAAAAACGAGATTTAATTGATTCTACCCGTTCCGTTTCACCACTCAGAAAAGCCAAGGATGCGATAGAATTTGACAATAGCGATATGGGTTTGGAAGAACAATTTGAACGGATTCATAATTTTGCCTATAGAATTATTGAAGACCAAAGTTGAATAACACAGTTTGCAAGTGAGCTGATTATCAAAAATTATCTACTTTTCGATTATTCGCAAATAATCCAGCATAGCTGTATTTATATCTACATCCATATTGTTGTTCCAGTCCTCAAAATGAATCTTCAATAGATTGGTTCCAGCTATTAATGAAACCTCCACGCTATTAGAAAAACCCCATTCCGACCACTCATCCTTTCCGCGTTGTGGAAATATCAAAACGCCTTCATAAGTGTCATTGACACTAAAACTTCGTATAGCACACTTGTTGTTGGTATTCCAACGCCCGCTACCGTTAGAATAATGAACATCTATAAGATAATCTCCATCCTTTTTTACTTCAACTGGGATTTCGATGACCTTGTTTGTTTCGGTGTTGATTTCCACGAAGCCATCACCTGAATAGTTGGAATACCCTAACTGGGAGGTAAGGGCAAAATTTTCGACTTCAACCTTTAGGGTATTTTTGGTAAAAATTACCGGTTCACTCATAAATCCTTCATTTCCATTGGTGTCCAACGCACTCACCGTATATGAAGCGTACCTGTCAAATTCAGCCTTTAATTGAGTTTCGGAAGTGTTTTTTAGGAATTTACCATTTCTATATATCTTATATTCTTCTACATTCTCAACAGGCTTCCATTGTAGTGTGTCTCCTTCCGGGGCTGCTATTACGGTAGGTAAGGTAAATTGATTTTCAACTAACTGAATATCTTGGTAGGGGAATTCGTTATTCGTCAGTTGAATGGTAATAGTGTGCTTCCCAGACCAATCCTTTGGAATGAATGCTTCTTGTGCTTTTTCGCCATCAATCGTAACCGATTCGATTTGATTTCCGTAGCCATTTATGGTGATATTTAAAGTCGCATTGCGATACTTAAAATTGGAAAGTGTTTTTGTACCTGCATATGCTTTTGGTACAACAGGTGCAAAATGTAGTCCATCCACTTGAAAATCCATGCCGATAAAAACACGATGCACCATCGCCAAGTTGCCGGCCATACTCCACAACATGCGATGGGAATTGATTTCAGTGCCCAAAAAATCCCCAGTTTCAGCTACCATGTTTTCATAGTTGGTCAAAAACAGCCCAGCTGCCCTATAAATACTGGCCAAACCATGATTCAAGACAGCTTCATTTCCGGTTTTGGCCGCTGCCCAGTTCCAGTACGATTGGACAAAGGGCCATATGCCATTATTGTGATAGGGTGGGATGGAAGGTATTTGTGGGTAAATGCAGGTAACTCCGTATTCGGTCAATGGGGATTTTTCAATAATTGTCTTCGCTTGTTCCTTATCTGCCACATCAAAAAGAATGGCTAAGGCTTCTCCCAAGGCTTCAAAACGCGGTGATGGATAAAGGTCATCTCTTCCATATAAGAATTGTGCATAATAGCCTTGGTCCTTTAACCAGAGATATTCATTTATTCCTTTTTTGATTGTCTCAGCCCTCTTTTCGTAAATTTCATGAGGCTCTCCTTTCAGTTTTGCTATTTCAGAGAGTATGCGATGAGCTTGGTAGTGCACAACATTGGTTCCCAAGTTTTGGGAAACATAAATATCCTTATTATCCATCCATTTGGGATAGGTTTGTTCTCTCCAATCTAAAAAAGAAGATTCTCCCGAGTACAATCCCGTTTTTTTGTCATGTATGGTTAGGTAATCATCTTCTAAGGTGTTTTTTATGATGGGGTATACCTCGTCCAACCATTCCTCGTCTCCAGTCACCTTATATATTTCCCAAGCGGCTAGCGTCCAAACAGTCCGGTCTGTGGAAACGGGCCAGGCTCCTCCAGAACCCGTATCTTGGATAATCCGGCCACGTTTTACTTTTTTTCGCAAGCTGATTTTGCTTACTTCAGGTTCGTGATAGGCAAAAGCAAGAATAGTGCTATAGCTCACATCCCTAGTCCAAACACCACCCCATTTTGCGCCGGTGCGCAGGGTGCTGTCGGGTTCTATGTTTTTTCGGGCCTCTTCAAGCGATAAATTGAATAGCGCGTCAACCAAGGGTTGTTCCGAACTATACTTTGGCTTCGCGGAAATGTCTTCCGTCAATTTCCATTCCTTGTCCCGGCTCTCCGACTCGTCGTATGGATTTAATATAACAGTTAGGCTATAGATGTTTGGATTATCCGTTGGCGATAATTTTAATCCATTCATATCCAAATTGACAAAATCCCAAGTCAAGGGTTCTGCACCCCCAGCTATATAAAAGCCTTTAAAATCTTCTTTAGCAATTCTAGAACCATTGTAAGTTTCGTAGTATCCCTTTTCTTCAAATTGTTCTAATACAGGCGTTACATCTACCCTAAACGTATATTCATAATTCGTGGGAAGGTAACTTTCTGGTTGGCTTGGCAATGGCTTTGGGTTTTCACCAAAACTAACGATGGGTGATTCATGTTCCTCTCCTATAACAAGCCAATGGTCGGCACTGGGAGGTAATTCGTTGTCTTTTTCGTTGATGCTAAATTTGAATGTAATCAATCTCGAAAATGTGGTGCTCGCCGGACTTTTATAGTTGGAGGTGATATGTGTCGGCGAAAGTACCTGTGCAATATTATCCCCTTGTACCACCTTGTCTTTATAAATAGCAAATCTATTGGATTGATAAATAGGCTCTTTTCCTTCTTCTAGATTACATGAAACAGACATGATTAATGCGAGGATTAAAATGAGTTTTCGTATCATGATTAGCTCTTTTTGTACATAACAAACATGCAAAACCTTGGTTTTAAAGGGAATTGCGATAGGTATTGAAGGTACGTTTTTATGATAAGAAATCTTGTGTAACCTAATACAAAAAAACAATACCCATCAGGTACCTTTTGTCAATAATAAAAAGCCAAGGATGCTATTGGGTATGACAATAGCGATATGGACTTAGAAGAACAATAAGTGGATTTTTAGTTTTGTGCAGAGGGTTATTGAAAAGCAAGAGTGGCAAATGAATGCTTATGTTGTAAAAATCATAATTTTAATAAGCTATTTTCCTCTTCAGCTTATATTTAAAAATGTAATCGCTATTTGACGGTTTTCTTTCGAATGTCTTTGTTATCCAATTTCCGTGAAGGTCATATTCATAATCGTATGTATTGACTTCTTTTAAATAGGTGTCTGGATTTTCTTTGATGTGGGTTAAAAAGTCTGAAATAAAAGCTTCACCTTTTCCAGCAGGAGGCTCAGCTTCATAAACTGCTGTTTTATAGTATTCCCTTCTTTCTATTATATCGTCGTTTGGATTATACTTGTATTTGTTAATTAGGACATAGTCCAGAATTTCATCGCCATAACTAAGTTTTATGGTATGTTTTAGTCTGTTTTTTTCGTCATATACATAGTTGTACAGATATGTAATATGTTCAGTATTGACTTCTTTCTTTTGTATCCTCCTATTTTGTTCATCGTATTTGTATGTGAACAGTGTGCTTGAAGTTTTCACTTCGTTTTTCTTTAGGTTTCGGATAACACCATTTTCATCGTATTCATGAGGGTTTACAAATTCTTTTGTGATAATCTCGATAAGATTTCGGTCTTTATAGATAAATTCTCGTTCTCGATTATAGGAAAAACGGTTTGTCAATAATCCATCTTTGTATACCTCCTTTAAGACCATGTCTAATTGTCCGTCACTTTCTTTCTCATGACCTTTCTTCCACCAATATCTTCTAATAAAAATAGTTGAATCACCATTTTTGGAAACACTGTATTTATAAGAATCTATTCCATCTTGAACATCATATTTTGACATATACCTATGTGATATTCTTCCCAAGGAATCCAATTCAAAAGTGCCATTTCTATAATATTCCAGTAGTACATCTATGCTTTGCTCATAATCATTCTTCGTTTCGTTAAACGAATAATTATTGTACGTTACTTTTGATGGTTTTCCTTTAACAGAATGATAGCCCGTAAGCACTATATCTCCAAAAGCTTCTCTTTCTAGATTTCTTAGTTCAACGTCTTGACTAAAGCATTTTACAGATAGAAGTAAAACAAAAAAGAAAATAGTTTTGGTCTTCATAGGATGTTTTTGGATAACTATGTTTAGGAAAAGTTTAAACGAAAAAAGGCGCAATTTATGCGCCTTTTTCTGAAAAAGTGTATTTACTCTTTAGATGTTCGGAATCACCAAAACCTGGTCTGGGTGAATCACATCTGGATTGCTTAAAATATTAGTATTCGCATCAAAGATTTTTGGATACTTCATGGCATCCCCGTAATAATGCTTTGCAATCAAGCTTAAAGACTCTCCACTTTTTACGGTGTGTCTGTGGTAAACGGAATCATCTGCAACGCTGATGTTAGCTTTGATATCAGATGGGCTTTCTCCACCAATCTGTTTGATTTTATCCCAAATAGCGTTTTTTTCATATGGGGTATTGGCCACACCTTTTATTTTCAAAACTCCTCCGTCTTCGGAAACGTCACCGTCCTGAATTCCCAATTCTTGACCTAGGTCCAAAACCGCCTGATATTTTGCTTTTGCACTCATAATCTACTGTATTATTTTAATGGTTACTATTTAGAAACAAGATATGGATAAAAGTCACATTTTGCCTTAATTTTTCGTCAATTCTCCAGCAGATGGTCGAAGTCTTTAATAAGGGTTTGTAAAACAAGGAATTAATTGTATTTTTGCGCTCCTTTTTGTGGCAGTTGACAAGAGACAAAAAGGATGTTAGAAGTAAAATTTATAACAACTTTCATAAGTACTGCCTAAACCCTTGTAAGCTTGTGGAATACAAATGTAAATCAGCAAAATGGCTGAAGAAAAAGCAAAAGCAGAAGTGGCAGAAACCACAGAAGCAGTTCAGGAAGTAAAAAAGGCAGAGCCAAAACAAGACCCTCAAGAGTATTTGGACAATTTCGATTGGGACAAATATGAAGAGGGAATTGAGCGTGTTGAGGATTCCAAATTGAAGGAATTTGAAACCTTGGTCGAGGAAAATTTTGTGGACACTGCAGATGAAGAAGTAGTTGAAGGAAAAGTGGTTCACATGACCGACCGTGAGGCTATCATCGATATCAACGCAAAATCTGAAGGAGTTATCTCTTTAAATGAGTTCCGCTATAATCCTGACTTAAAAGTTGGTGATAAGGTAGAGGTACTTATTGATATCCGCGAAGATAAAACGGGGCAATTGGTTCTTTCCCATAGAAAAGCTAGAACAATCAAAGCTTGGGACAGAGTAAACGATGCTCACGATAAAGAGGAAATCGTAACTGGTTTTGTAAAATGCAGAACCAAAGGAGGTATGATTGTGGACGTATTTGGTATTGAAGCGTTCTTACCTGGTTCACAAATCGATGTGAAGCCTATCCGTGACTACGATCAGTATGTTGGCAAAACCATGGAGTTCAAGGTGGTGAAAATCAACCATGAGTTCAAAAACGTGGTAGTTTCCCACAAAGCCCTTATCGAGGCTGATATTGAAGAGCAGAAGAAAGAAATCATTGGCCAATTGGAAAAAGGTCAAGTATTGGAAGGTGTTGTTAAGAATGTTACTTCCTATGGGGTATTTATCGACCTTGGTGGTGTTGACGGACTTATTCACATTACCGACCTTTCTTGGAGCCGAATCAATCACCCGAATGAAGTGGTTGAATTGGATCAGAAATTGAATGTTGTTATCCTTGATTTTGATGACAATAAGTCTAGGATTCAGTTAGGGTTGAAACAATTGGAGAAACATCCTTGGGATGCTCTTGGAGATGAAATCAAAATTGGTGATAAAGTTAAAGGTAAAGTTGTGGTTATTGCTGACTACGGTGCCTTTATCGAGGTAGCTGAAGGTGTTGAAGGATTGATTCACGTTTCTGAAATGTCTTGGTCAACTCACTTGAGATCTGCTCAAGACTTTGTAAGTGTAGGTGATGAGGTTGAAGCAGTTGTATTGACTTTAGATAGGGAAGAAAGAAAAATGTCTCTGGGCATCAAACAATTGACTCCAGACCCATGGACAGATATTACTACTAAATATCCTGTTGGTTCCAGGCATGAAGGAATCGTTAGAAACTTCACCAACTTTGGTGTTTTCGTAGAGATGGAAGAAGGAATTGACGGTTTGATTTATATTTCCGATTTGTCTTGGACAAGAAAAATCAAGCACCCTTCTGAATTTGTTACCGTTGGTGATAAATTAGAAGTTGAGGTCTTGGAATTAGATGTTGAAGGACGTAAGCTAAGCTTGGGTCACAAACAGACTACTGAGAATCCTTGGGATAAATATTCTACTGAATTTGCTGAAGGAACAGTCCACAAAGCTGCAGTTTCTGAAATCGTAGACAAAGGAGCCACTGTGGCTTTCAATGACGATATTGTAGCCTTTATTCCTTCGCGTCATATGGAGAAAGAAGATGGTAAGAAGTTAACCAAAGGTGAAGAAGTAGAATTCAAAATCATCGAGTTCAATAAAGATTTCAAAAGAGTTGTGGCCAGCCACACTGCAATATTTAGAGAACAAGAAGAGCGTAACATGAGAACGGCCAGAAAGAAAATGGCTGCTTCCCAAGAAGACGCGCCAACTCTAGGAGATGCTAACGCACAACTGCAAGCATTGAAAGAGAAGATGGAAGCAGATTCCAAAAAGAAGTAAATACATAACTTCAAATAGTAAAGCCCTGACCTTTGGTCGGGGCTTTTTGTTTTCGAAAACTTTTAAAGTTTTGTTTACTTTTGCATACCATTGAGCAGGTAAAACAGCATATGAGTCAAAAAGTACTTCTTACTGCAAAAGAAATTAACATCATACTTCATCGTTTAGCTTGCCAACTTTTAGAAAATCACCTGGATTTTTCCGAAACCGTACTTATTGGTCTTCAGCCTAGAGGAATTTTTTTGGCTGAGCGACTGACCAAGATTCTAAAAGAAGAATACAAGGTAAAAGAGGTTAATCTAGGATCATTGGATATTACGTTTTATCGGGATGACTTTAGAAGAGGCGAAAAAACACTTCAGGCCAATGCGACTAAAATCAATTTTTTGGTTGAGGACAAAAATGTGGTGTTTATTGATGATGTGCTGTACACCGGACGTAGCATTCGGGCAGCGCTAACAGCTATCCAATCCTTTGGTCGGCCATCCAATATTGAGTTATTGACCTTAATAGATCGAAGGTTTAGTCGTCATCTTCCAATTCAACCGAATTATCGTGGACGACAAGTGGATGCTATTAATGAGGAAAAAGTAAAGGTAATGTGGGAGGAGAATGATGGGAAAGATATTGTGTATTTGATTAATAAGTAAAGAATAATGAGTGAATTAAGTGTCAATCACTTACTGGGAATTAAATATCTGAATGAAAAAGATATCAAACTCATTTTCGAAACGGCAGACCATTTTAAAGAAGTAATCAATAGGTCGATAAAGAAGGTACCTACTCTTCGGGATACCACAATTGCCAATATTTTCTTTGAGAACAGTACCCGCACCAAATTGTCTTTCGAATTGGCCGAGAAACGTCTTTCTGCGGAAGTCATTAATTTTTCGGCTTCACAGTCTTCGGTAAAAAAAGGGGAGACCCTAATCGACACGGTGAACAATATCCTCTCAATGAAAGTGGATATGGTTATCATGAGACATCCCAATCCAGGAGCTGGAATCTTTTTGTCCAAGCACATAAACGCATCCATAATCAATGCGGGTGATGGAGCTCATGAACACCCGACCCAAGCGTTGTTGGATTCCTATTCCATTAGAGAAAAACTAGGTGATGTTGCTGGAAAGAATGTGGTGATTGTGGGTGATATTTTGCATTCTAGAGTAGCACTTTCCAACATTTTTGCTTTAAAATTACAGGGTGCTAAGGTTAAGGTTTGCGGACCTAAAACGCTGATCCCTAAGTTTATCGAATCACTTGGCGTAGAAGTTGAAACGAATTTGGTCAAGGCGCTTGAATGGTGTGATGTCGCCAATATGCTCAGGGTTCAGAACGAGCGAATGGATATCAGTTATTTCCCATCGACTCGGGAATACACCCAACAGTTTGGAATAAATCGTAAATTACTTGATAGTTTGAACAAGGAAATTGTTATCATGCACCCTGGACCTATCAATCGAGGTGTTGAAATAACAAGTGATGTGGCCGATTCTGACCGATCCATTATTCTGGAACAAGTAGAGAATGGAGTGGCAATTCGTATGGCGGTTATCTATTTACTAGCTTCAAAAATTAAGTAATACCATGATTTTCGATAAAGAAGGTACAACGACCATTGTCTTTCAAGAAAAAATTACCATAACTACGTTTCTTGAAAATCTGAATAAGTCCTATTCCAAGTTAGAGCATGACAACATTATTGTCAACCTTTTTTCTTTCCAAAATCTTACTTCAGGGGATATACTGGAGTTTTTACAGCTTTCCCAGAAACATAAACAAGGAGGTAAATCTTTCGTTTTGGTGTCCAATAAAATCTCATTTGACGAATTACCTGCAAACATAACGGTGGTGCCAACCCTACAAGAGGCCAAAGACATTATTGAAATGGAGGAAATAGAACGTGACCTCGGGATTTAATTGAAAATTGAAAAGGTATAATTCAAAATTCAGGTTTGCGGAAAGAAAACATTGTTCAGAAAAAAGTTTTGATTTTGCACTTCAAGTTGTTAGTCAAGTTAAAGAGCTGCAAGCGAACAACAAAGAATACGTGTTGTCAAAGCAATTTCTGCGTTCTGGAACTGAAATTGGAGCTTTGATAAGAGAAGCAGAGCATGCTGAAAGTAAAAAAGACTTCACTCATAAAATGAGTATAGCACTTAAGGAGGCTAATGAAACAAAATATTGGTTAGATTTACTCTTTAGGTCAGATTATATCCCTAAGCATCAACATGAAATTTTAAGTGACGAATCAGTTCAGTTAATTAAACTGTTGGCCTCTATCGTTAAATCCTCAAAACAAAAGGTTTGATAATATGACACTTCGTTTTCCACTTCCCATTTTTAATTTTTTATTTTCAATTTTCCATTTATCGTGAAACTTACCATCCTCGGTTGTTATTCCGCTACCCCAAGAACTTTCACGAACCCAACTTCGCAAGCCCTTGAAGTAAAGGGACATTTGTTTTTAATAGACTGTGGAGAAGGCACGCAAGTACAACTTAGAAGATACAAGGTTAAGTTTTCCAGAATCAACCACATTTTTATTTCGCATCTTCACGGTGACCACTTTTTTGGACTTCCAGGGCTTGTTTCTACATTTCGATTGTTAGGCAGGGAAAAACCATTGCATGTTTATGGTCCGAAAGGAATAAAGGAGGCTGTAACCCTTTTTCTCAAGTTAGGGGACTCCTGGACCAATTATCCTCTGATTTTTCATGAATTGGATGCTAAGGAATCTGAAGTAGTATTTGAAGATGAGACCATAACAGTGAAGACGATTCCATTACAACATCGAGTATATACCAATGGATTTCTTTTTAAGGAAAAACTAGCCCCTAGGAAATTAGACATTGAAGCGGCTGAAAAATGGAAAATACCACGTGTACAATATAGTGCCATTAAGGGTGGTGGTAATGGCATTCAAGACAATGGTACGATAATTCCTAATATTGATTTAACCGAAGACCCTCCTAAAACAAAAAGCTATGCTTTTTGTAGTGATACCAAGTATAATGAGGCTATTATCCCAATTATTCAAAATGTAGATACACTCTACCATGAATCCACTTTTTTGGAATCAGAAGCCCATCTTTGCGAGAGGACCAAACATTCCACAGCCAAGCAAGCTGCCCAAATAGCTAAAAAGAGCAATGTTGGAAAGCTCATCTTAGGACATTTTTCCACAAGATATCCTTCCATTGAATTGTTTAGAGAAGAAGCTCAAACCGTTTTCCCAAATTCGGAATTGGCGGATGACGGAAAGTCCTTTGAGCTTTAGGTAAGAAATACAATAAGCAATGCTTTTTTCTCTCCCTTCTTTTGCGGAAATTTGAAGGAGCAACACCGCGAACTATGCAGCAAGATCTTAGCGATTATAGAAAGTCTTATGAAAAGAGTGAATTGTTGGAAGACACCATTAAGGAAAACCCATTGGAACAATTCCAAAAGTGGTTTTATGAGGTAGAAGCTACGGACGGTTTGGAAGAACCCAACGCGATGACCTTGTCCACAATAGGTTTGGACGGCTTTCCAAAAAGCAGAGTCGTGTTAATGAAGAAATATACATTCGAAGGATTCATTTTTTATACGAATTATGACAGTGAAAAGGGTAAGGCCTTAGCGGCTAATCCTTCCGTTTGCCTGTCATTTTTCTGGCCCAATCTGGAAAGGCAGGTTATTATTAAAGGAAATGCAGAGAAGATTGCCGAGAACCTTTCCGACGGCTATTTTGAATCCAGGCCAATAGGAAGTCAGTTGGGTGCGATAGCTTCACCTCAAAGTGATGTTATTGCTTCAAGAGAGGTTTTAGAATCTAAATTGGCGGAACTTGAGAAAAAATACACTGGTAAAGAAGTGGAAAGACCTTCCTTTTGGGGAGGCTACTTGGTATGCCCTGTTTCTTTAGAATTTTGGCAAGGACGCCCCAATCGACTTCATGACCGTATTCGGTATACCCTACTGGAAGATTTGAATTGGAAGATAGAACGTTTGGCTCCTTAATCAAGTATTATGAAGCAAATTATTCTTATGCGGCATGGGAAATCCTCTTGGGACTATGAGGTTTCAGATAAAGATCGTCCTTTAAAAGAAAGAGGAATAAACGATGCGCATTTGGTGGCTCAAAAGTTTGGTTCTTTGAAAGTGTCCATTGATTTTGCTATATCCAGTCCGGCAAACAGAGCACTGCACACCAGCATGATTTTTTTACGGGGAATTGATTCTGATTTTAGTGCATTTCAGGTAAACAATGAGTTATATGACTTTTCTGGGAATAGTGTGGCAACCTTCGTGAAAGGGTTATCTGACACATTGGATACAGTGATGATTTTTGGGCATAATTATGCCTTTACCACACTTGCAAATACTTGGGGAGATACCTATATTGAAAATCTTCCCACAGCGGGATTGGTTTATATCGAATTTGATGTGGACGCTTGGTCCAAGATTAAAAAGGGAAGAACCAAACAAACAATTTTTCCAAAATACCTAAAGAATACATGATTAAGGTTAAAAACGAATATGTAAATAGGGAGATAAGCTGGTTACACTTCAATTCTAGAGTACTACAAGAGAGTGCGGATAAAAAAGTACCCTTAATTGATAGACTTCGTTTTTTGGGAATTTTCAGCAACAATCTGGATGAGTTCTTCAAAGTACGATATGCCACCGTAAAACGTATCGTAGATGCAGGAAAGACCGGTAAGAGTGTTTTGGGAGGGGAAAAGGCCAAAGATTTATTGGAGGAAATCACAAAAATTGTGATTCAACAACAAGCACGAAGCCAGCAAATCTTAACACAAATAGAAGAAGAGTTAAAAACTGAAAACATTTTCATCATTGATGAAAGAGAGATAAACGAAAGTCAGGCTGAATTTGTTCGAGAATACTTTTTCAAAAAGGTGAACCAGGAACTAATGACCATTATCCTGAACGACCTAACCGAATTCCCATTGCTCAAGGATACTGCTGCGTATTTGGCCGTTAAAATCATTATGAAAAAGAATGAGCATGGCCAATCCTTGGGTAAAAATAGATATGCGCTCATTGAAATTCCAAAGGGAATTGACCGTTTTGTAGTACTTCCCAAAGAAGGGGATAAAGACTACATTATTATTTTGGACGATTTGATTCGATATTGTTTGGATAGTGTTTTTACCATGTTCGAGTACGATTCCATTTCGGCCCATATGATCAAGATTACCCGGGATGCCGAATTGGATATTGACAATGATTTGACCAAAAGTTTTATTGAAAAGATATCTTCCAGCGTGGAAGGTAGAAAAATAAGCGACCCTGTTCGTTTTGTGTACGATAAGAGTATTGATAAGGATACGCTTCAGTTTTTGAAGGCGAAGATGAACATTATTGATACAGATAGTGTGATTCCTGGGGGGCGTTATCACAATCGGCGGGACTATATGGGATTTCCAAGCCTTGGCCGGACCGATTTGATGTACAAAAAGATTGAGCCCTTACCTGTCAAGGGTTTCAGCATGAATGGAAGTCTCTTGGAATTGATTGCGCAAAAAGATTATCTCATTTATACGCCATATCACACCTTTTCTTATTTGACGGTTTTTTTGCGGGAAGCCGCCCTTGACCCTAAAGTTAGAAGTATTAAAATAACCATCTATCGTTTAGCGAATGATAGTCAAGTAGCTTCAGCACTAATAAATGCGGTAAAGAATGGGAAACAGGTTACCGTTCAAATCGAGCTTCAAGCCCGTTTTGATGAGCAGGCGAATATCAAGTATGCCAACCTCCTTAAAGAAGAAGGTGTAAACTTAATTTTTGGAGTTCCCGGACTAAAAGTACACAGCAAGATTTGTCTGGTAGAGCGTGAAGAACCTAAAGGTTTAAAACGATACGGATTCATAAGCACCGGTAATTTCAATGAATCCACGGCAAAGATTTATACCGATTACACACTGTTTACGGCTCATGAAGGAATCCTGAAGGAGATGTCAAAGGTTTTCGACTTCTTTGAAACAAACTACAAAGTCAACAAGTACAGACATTTGGTGGTTTCGCCACACTATACGAAATCTACCTTTATGAAGTTGATTGACCAAGAAATACAAAATGCCCAAGAAGGAAAAGAAGCTTTTATCAAAATAAAGATGAACAGCCTTACTTCCTATAAGATGGTAGATAAACTGTACGAAGCGAGTAGGGCAGGGGTAAAAGTGCAATTGATTATACGAGGGGTTTGTTGCTTGATTCCTGGGGTAGAAGGTATGAGTGAGAATATAGAGGCGATAAGTGTGGTGGATAAATTTTTAGAGCACCCTCGGTTATTCATTTTTGCTAATGATGGCGACCCCAAAATTTACATTTCTTCGGCAGATTGGATGACACGAAATCTTGATTTTAGAGTCGAGGTAGGTTGCCCCATTTATGACCCAGATATCCAACAAGAATTGGTAGATACGTTTGATATATCATGGAAAGACAACCTTAAGGCCCGTATTTTTTCAGACAAACAGGATAATGCCTACCGGGAAATCACATCAGGAGATGCAGAACTAAGGTCGCAATTTGCCTTGTATGATTATTATCAAAACAAATTGGAATCTTAATTATCCGTGCATAGTTTCCTTTTTACCTAGATTTTCCATCAAGGTAGCCTCATACTCCAGTAGTTCTTGCCATTTTTTATCCACCTCTTCCCGATTTCCGTACTTTCTGGCAAATTTTAGGAACATGGTATAGTGATTGGCCTCGCTTACCATTAGATTTCTGTAGAATTCGGCTAGTTCGGAATCATTTATTTCTTCAGAAAGCAATCTGAAACGTTCGCAACTTCGTGCTTCAATTAAAGCTGCATAAAGCAATTTGTGCACCAAATGCGTTTCCCTGCTCCCCCCTTTTGGGAAAAATTTCATCAATTCCAGAACATACTCGTCCTTGCGTTCGCGTCCCAAGACCCAACCTCGTTTCAGAATTTTATCATGCACCATATTAAAATGTCCCATCTCTTCTCGAGCCAAGGCCGTCATTTCTTTCACCAATTCTGATTTCTCAGGAAAGCCAATAATTAAGGATATGGCCGTGCTGGCAGCTTTTTGCTCACAATACGCATGATCCGTTAAAATCTCTTCAATGTTCTTTTCTACAATGTTGACCCATCTGGGGTCGGTAGGGAGTTTAAGACCTAGCATTTTTTCAAAATTTGAACGTAAAGATAAAGCTATTCTTGTTTTGACAATTAGCAATTGACAATGTATAATCTTCAGTAATCAGTAATCAGTAATCTATTTTCTTTTTTCTATATTCTAATGTCTAATGTCTAATGTCTAATGTCTAATGTCTAATGTCTGATGTCTGATGTCTGATGCACGTAGTTAGAGGAATTGAGCATGAACTTGAGCTTTTTTTGGCAAAAGGTAATGGTTAAAAGGTAAAGGTAGCGTCATTCCGAACTTGTTTCGGAATCTTATCCAAGTGAGACCCTGAAACGAGTTCAGGGTGACGAAATCCAACTAAAAATCCAAATCAAACTCCTTGCGGAGCATTTCAATGGCTGGATTTTTCTCTTTTAACTTTTGATACTTTTCTTCAGGGGTAAACGCATACTTTTTGGCCACTTCTTCATTTACCGTGATTTGTAAAGTGATGGAATAGTTGGAAAGTTTCTGCTTCAGGTAATTCATTAATGGACCTTGTTCGCGTTCTACTTCCTTTTTCATGGTATGGTTGGGAAGTTCTATCCATATCGTATGGTCATCCTTTAATTTGGGAATATCTGTTTGAAGATTACTCGCTAATATTTTTCTACCACTACTTTCCAGCTGTTTTACATAGGTCTCCCACTGTTTTTGCATTTCAACCTCCGTAAAGGGATTTTGCGGCAAATCCTCTTCTGCAATATTCGGATTCTTTGTGTTGGTATGTTCTTTTTTGGTTTTGATGCTGGATAGTGATAATCCAGAAACACGATTTGTACTGTTCTTTAGGTCTATTTTCCTTATTGGTGGAGTCACCGGAGTAGGTATTGCCTCTTTTTTTTCCTTTGGAATAGGGCTTTTAACTTCAGGTGTTTTGTTTTCCGGGGCTTGAATCGTATCACCAGAAAGCTCTTTGGTCGGAATATGCTTAAAATGTGAAGCGGGAATTATGAAATCAGCGTTTTTTTTTTCACCATCAAAGGTGATGGAGGCTAATTTCATTAATGTTAATTCAACCAATAAGCGTTGATTTTTACTGGTTTTATACTTCAAATCGCATTCATTGGCTAAATCCAAAGCTTTGAGTAAAAATTCTCGAGTTGCATGAGCGGCCTGGTTTTTATACTGTTCTTTCACATCTTCCCCAACCTCCAAGAGTGCGATAGTCTCAGGGTGTTGACATACCATTAAATCCCTAAAATGAGAGGCCAATCCAGTAATAAAATGGTGGCCATCAAACCCTAAAGACAGTGTCTTGTTGAACAAAACCAATAACTCAGGAATGTTATTTTCAAGAATAAGTTGGGTAGTGGAAAAGTACGTATCGTAATCCAGTACATTGAGATTCTCCGTAACGGCCTTTCGGGTTAACTTCTTTCCGGAAAAACTAACGACACGGTCAAAAATAGATAAAGCATCCCGCATGGCACCATCCGCTTTTTGCGCTATGATATGCAAAGCACTTTCTTCTGCGTCAATCCCTTGTTGTCCCGCAATATATTTTAAATACTCCGCGGCATCTTTTACGGTGATGCGTTTAAAATCGAAAATCTGACAACGAGAAAGAATGGTCGGAATAATTTTATGCTTTTCCGTAGTCGCCAAAATAAAAATAGCATGCTTGGGAGGTTCTTCCAAAGTCTTCAAAAACGCATTGAAGGCAGATTGCGATAACATGTGCACCTCGTCAATGATATAGACTTTATATTTCCCAACCTGCGGTGGAATACGAACTTGGTCAATGAGACTTCGAATATCATCTACGGAGTTGTTGGAAGCAGCATCCAGTTCAAAGATATTAAATGCAAAATCCTCATCTTCCAGCTCAGTACCGTCTTGATTTATCTTTTTCGCCAAGATTCGTGCACAGGTGGTTTTACCCACACCACGAGGTCCACAGAACAGCAGCGCTTGAGCCAAATGATTATTTTCTATGGCATTTAAAAGCGTATTGGTAATAGCCTGTTGTCCCACAACATCTTTAAAGGTTTGTGGACGGTATTTCCGGGCTGATACTACGAAAGGCTCCAATTCAAAAAACTTAGTGATTCACAAATATAAAAATAGCGATTGGCAAAGCACTTTAGGTAGGGCTCCACAAATTATTTTTTATTAACAATTCGATTACCTTTGTCGGCGCAGGCCACCTTATCGCCGTGTTCCGAATTTGATTTGGGGCAAGGAGGAAAGTCCGGACACCATAGTGCAGCATAGCGGATAACATCCGTCTCCGCCATAGGCGGAAGGACCAGTGCAACAGAAAGCAAGTACAGTTCGGCTGTAGTGAAATCAGGTAAACTCTATGTGGTGCAACGCCATGTAAACCAGTATTTGAGGGTAGCACGCCCAAATTGGAGGGTAGGCGGTTGGAACTTTGGAGTAATTCAAAGTCTAGATAAATGATAAGGAGGTCCCGAAACACATTCGGGATTCACAGAATCCGGCTTATGGCCTGCTTTTCTATAACCTTCTTTCCCGGTTCATCATTTTAAGTAGAAATGGAAGTTGTAACAGGAATAATCCCAGCAACGAAATACCCATGACCATAGTTTTTGAAACTTTAAAGCCTTGGAACAGACTTTGGAAAAAATCAGTTCGATTGGAAAAAACCATATCAAAAAAGATAGGTCCTTCTTTAGGATAAAAAGCCAATAGGCTAAAACATGTTAGAAACACCAAAACAATTACTGCCCAGCCTCTTTTATTAATCAAAGGAGCGGATATACTTTGTTTCGCTTTTACCGCTTCCATTACAGAAGAAACAAAATTTTCTGATGGTTTTTCCAATCCAAGCTCGTTGAATGCTGTTTTTAATACTTTCTCCTGTTCATTAGATAGCTTTTCCATAATCAGTTCCTTACTCATTAACCGTAGAAAAAGATTGTAATAATTCAAACAACTTTTTTCTGCTCCGGTGCAATTTTACTTTAATGTTATCTTCGGTCAACTGAGTTATTGTTCCTATTTCTTTGATACTTAATTCTTCAAAATAAAATAAGGTAACCACAGCTGCGTCGCTTTCTGAAAGTTGGGCAATACATTTTTTAACATGTTCTTTTCGCTCTACTTTCTGTATTCTTTCCAAGGGTGTATCACCTAAATGTACATTGCTTTTTGTAATTTCTTCCAATAACTCATGGGTTTTTTGCCTCTTTTTATTTTTTCGGATATGGTCTAAAGCTGTTCTGTATGCGATTCTATACAACCAAGTACTGAATTTTGAATCCCCCTTAAAATCCTTCAACGACCTATATGCTTTGATGAAAACATCTTGCGCCACTTCCTCTGCTTCCTCCTTTACCTTTATCATGCGAACCACAAGGGTATAAACATAGTGCTGATACTTTTTTACCAAATTGGCAAAAGCTTTTGCATCACCATTTAAGGTGCTTTCAATTAAATATTGGTCGGTGTTGTCTGTCATTTTCAACCATAAGACGTTGGGCAGGGGAAATAGGTTACATAAAAACTTTTTTTTCTTGAAGGTGTAACCTATTTGGAAAAGGTCACGTCCTAAGAACAAATACAATTTTTAAAACCAGTAAAACTTTGTACTATGGATAATTCAGAGATTATTATTATTCCCGTCATGTTCGGGGTCGTTTTTGGGATATTTTACCTTTATATTTCTGCAAGAAACAAAGAGAGGTTAGCCTTGATAGAAAAAGGTGCGGAAGCCTCTATTTTTTATGGGAAACGGAACAGGGTTACCCCAATATGGAAAGTAATCGTTATTAATCTAGCTACTTTATTGATGGGTATTGGTCTTGGGATTTTTACCGCAGGAATTCTAATGTCTTTAGGCATGGATGAAGATATTGTTGGTCCTGGGTCAGGGTTCTTTATGGCAGGAGCTGGGTTGTTAGCTGGTTTTTTCATCACCAAAAAGATGACTGAAAATAAGGATTAACATCAAAAAACGAATAGAAATGATAGGCCTTTCAGGGATACCTCGAAAGGTCTTTTTTATTCAGGTATGTTCAAAAAAACTGAATACACTTCCTCCATACTTTCGGGCTTCAGAAAAATGCTCGAGATTACTTAAGTCCGTTTGATTGCTATGCTCTATAATCAATAGTCCATCTTCCAGCAATAGCTGTTGTTCAAAGACCAACTTGATAATTTTCTCAAATTGATTCAATGGGAGATTATAGGGCGGGTCAGCGAAAATAATATGAGCTTTTTCAGAAGTTTTTTCCAAGAATTTAAATACATCTGATTTTATGGCTTGGATAGAAAATTCTAACTCTTTTGCTGTTTTCGAAATAAATTGAACACAGCCTGCGTATGAATCAACGGCATTAATGGATTGGGCACCTCTAGAAGCAAATTCAAATGAAATATTTCCTGTTCCCGAGAACAAGTCCAGGATTTTCAACTCTTCTAAAAAAAAGCGGTTGTTGAGTATATTAAACAACCCCTCTTTGGCCATATCCGTTGTTGGTCTAACAGGAAGCTTCTTGGGGGCAATAAGCCTTTTCCCCTTATAACGTCCAGATATAATGCGCATTATAACGAGTTTAATACGGTAAAATCGATGCTTTCACCTTCATTGTAATCTTGTATCCCAAAAGAATGAGGAGGGACAAACACGGAAGTGTTTTTTATATAGCTGTAACATAGCCGGTATAGTTCATCGTCTTCCTCAATTTTACCAAAAAGCCGCAGTAATACGTTTTCCGTCTCCAGATTTAGTTGTTCTATGGTAAATAGCAAATAATACAAGAAATCCTCTTTTGTCTTATATTCAAAATAATTGTAAAGCAGAAGTTTCTTTTCCGAAATCACAACTATTTCCATTTCGCGTTCTGCAATTTGAACATAGGAATACGTTTCGGCAGAAGAGGTTGAATGGTCCAAAAGGGAGGATACCAAAATTGAGCCGTTATGTTTAAAAGTAAATTCTCCGAAAAGATCAAAGATGTAGTTGTTCACGTTGGCGAAGGGAATATAAACATTGACCAGTTCATGATTTTCCAGTTCATCGAATACCACAAAATCATTGGCCATCATTTTTGCATTGAACTTGAGGTAGTTTGGTAATTCTTCCTGATTAAAAAGAGGTTTGGGAACCATTCCAAAAAACCCATTTTTATGAACCACCATCACCTCATTGAAAGAAGTATTGGATAAATTATTAGAATTGAGAATGGTTTTAAGTTCCTTCAAAAGAAGGTATGGTGTAAATGTAGTTTTGAAAGGGATGTTTTCGTATGCAAGGATTTTTTTGGAAATAGTATCCAGTGCACAAAAAGAAAGTCCATTCAAACCAACTTGAATGGACAGTTTCTTAAAATTATTTTCTATGGAATTATTCTCCTTTTCTGTCATAAATTGGTGGCCAATTTCCATTGGTGCTTACATCGGTCAAGGATCCAACTTTAATCTCAGCTCCATTCACCTCTTCAACACTTTGGTGGGCATTTTCCCTATCCAATAAATCTTTAGGTTGATCATAGAGAACAACATCTTTCTTTATTTTAGCTTCAAAAACAGGAGCTTTGTACCCACTCTTATCAATGATATCGGCTTTCATCTCAAACTTCTCATTCTTTTGCGCGTAGGGCACATCCATCATGTTTTTGTAGCGGCTATCATTTTTGAAAAGGGAATCTTTCACCTTAATAAAACCTAGGGTATCTATAATTACAGTATCCTTTTGAAGTTCAATTTGATACACCTTATCAAATCTCATAAATGAAGAGTCTCGCTGCTGCGTAATTGTGTAGCTTCCCGTATCAACAAATTTGATTAAACTATTGAAGTCTTTTGCAAACTTACCATTTACGGTTTTGTACGCTTCTTGGGCATCTCTAATATCCTTTAGTTTAGCAATAACTTGAGAGAACCTCTCTTTGCGTACCTTCTTAAATTCAATAGGAGCGTTTATTGACCCATAAATTTTATATCCTAGAAAAATGCTAAGAAGTCCAAAAGCTATTACCAAAATAGGCTTTATTTTCTGTGGTAGATACCTATCAATAAGGAATACCAGGCCTACGGTCACTAGGCATATTAAAACAATGATAAGGATTAAGTTTAACATACTACTATTGTCTTTCTGAGTTAATTTAGCGGTTAAAGACAAATCTACAATTTTTTTTTAATCACGAAACTTTTTGCTTTAAAATTCAGGAGTATCTTTAGCTCACATGAATCAGCTTGCACCCAACGATTTTATTAAAATCCTCACGAAGAAATTTCCCTTCGATTTAACTGTAAAACAGTCCATAGCCCTCGAAAAAATGGCTCACTTTGTTTTAGACAGAAAAAGAGATGGCATATTCGTTTTAAAAGGATTTGCCGGTACGGGTA
Organism: Bacteroidota bacterium; assembly: GCA_039191905.1. GTDB lineage: Bacteria > Bacteroidota > Bacteroidia > Flavobacteriales > Flavobacteriaceae > Flagellimonas. The sequence goes on from JBCCXJ010000007.1 coordinate 109,483, forward strand.
AAACAACTATTATAAGCACTTTGGTACCTAGCTTATGGAAAGCTAATATGAGCGCTGTGCTTATGGCCCCAACAGGGAGGGCTGCAAAGGTGATGACCTCTTATTCTGGAAATCAAGCATTCACCATACACAAAAAGATTTATTTTCCCAAGAAACAGAGCTCAGGAGGCGTTCAATTTGTTCTTGCTCCGAACAAACACAGAAATACAATTTTCATTGTAGATGAAGCTTCCATGATTTCGGATACCCCAACAGATACTAAACTGTTTGAAAACGGTTCCTTGTTGGATGATTTAGTTCAATATGTTTACACCGGGCACAACTGCAGATTAATGTTAATTGGGGATACAGCACAACTTCCTCCGGTAAAGTTGGATATAAGTCCAGCGTTGGAAGAAAATCGCTTGACCCTAAACTATAACAAAGAAATTGAAGGTCTCGAGTTGGATGAGGTCATGAGACAAACCAAAGATTCGGGTATTCTTTATAATGCAACCCATCTTAGAGAACAATTGCAATCCGCTTTTTATGAGGACTTTAAATTCGACTTAGGAAATTTCACCGATATTATCCGATTGATAGATGGCCATGAAATTCAGGAGGCCATAGATTCATCTTATAGCAATAATGGAAAGGAGGAAACTGCTATAGTGGTACGTTCCAACAAGCGCGCCAACTTATATAATAAAAATATAAGGGAGCGTATTTTGTTTTTGGAAAATCAACTAGCGGTTGGTGATTATATGATGGTTGTGAAAAACAATTACTTTTGGTTGCGACCCAATTCTGAGGCGGGGTTTATCGCCAATGGAGATATTATAGAAATTCTTGAGCTTTTTGCTATTAAGGAGATTTATGGATTTTCGTTTGCCGAAGTAAAGGTAAAAATGGTAGATTATCCCAATCAAAAACCTTTCGAAACCGTTTTACTTTTAGACACTATTGATGCCGAGACCCCTTCACTTTCTTATGAGGAAGGAAATCGTCTGTATCAGGAGGTGTTAAAGGATTACGCTCATGAAAAATCCAAATACAAAAAGTTTTTAGGGGTTAAGAACAATAAGTATTTCAATGCCCTGCAAGTAAAGTTTTCCTATGCTATGACCTGTCATAAATCCCAAGGAGGTCAATGGAACACGGTCTTTGTGGAGCAACCATATCTCTCAAATGGTGTGGATAAGGATTTTCTTCGTTGGCTTTACACTGCTGTGACTAGGGCCAAAGAAAAACTCTACCTTATTGGTTTTAAGGACAATTTTTTTCTTGATTAGGAATGCGTTACTTTAGTCCATAATGAGTATCACTCCAGACACAATTATCAGTATTTTTTTAGGTGTAGGATTGGCTGCCTCCGTAGGTTTCCGAGTTTTTTTACCACTATTCGCATTGAGTTTCGCTGCATTCATGGGCGTATGGGAACTGAATGAAAGTTGGCAATGGATAGGTGGTTTACCAGCTTTGATTGTTTTCGGAGTAGCCACATTGGTAGAGATATTTGGGTATTTTATTCCATGGGTAGACAACGCCTTGGATAGTTTAGCCATACCATTGGCAGGTATTGCAGGGACTGCTGTTATGGTCTCGACTATTGTGGACCTTGACCCCGTAGTCACGTGGTCATTGGCCATTATTGCAGGAGGAGGCACGGCTACAGCCATAAAAGGCGCCAACGCAACAGGGAGACTTGCTTCTTCTTCTACAACCGGAGGTTTGGCAAATCCTGTGGTATCTACCATTGAAACTGGAACTGCCGTTGCAGTTTCTACCGCTTCCATTTTAGCACCGCCCATTGCGGCAATCTTGGTTATAATTATACTGATCATCATCTTTAGGATTTACCGTAAACTAAGACCTAGACAAAAAACGAAGACCTAGTGAAAATAATCTCTATGATTCCTGCGCGATATCAAGCTTCACGTTTTCCTGCGAAGTTGATGCAAGATTTGGCGGGAAAGCCCGTAATTGTCCGCACTTATGAAGCCGCTTTAGCCACTCAACTTTTTGACGAGGTCTATGTGGTTACGGATAGTGATATCATTGATGACACAATATCAAAAGAAGGCGGCAAGGTAATCCGTAGCAAACAGCAACATGAAAGTGGCAGCGATAGAATCGCAGAGGCCGTTCAAGATATGCAGGTTGATGTGGTGGTAAATGTACAAGGAGATGAACCTTTCATCGACAAAGAGAGTCTGGCGAAGGTAATTCAAGTTTTTCACGAAGACCCAAGCGAAGAAATTGATTTAGCATCCATAATGACTCCAATTAGTGAATGGGGAGAAATATCCAATCCCAATGTGGTGAAGGTGATAGTGGACAATTCAAGTTTTGCGCTTTACTTTTCCCGTTCGCCCATTCCCTATCCAAGAGATGAAAATGTAAATGCCATCTATTACAAGCACAAAGGAATCTATGCGTTTCGAAAAAGAGCATTGCTTGATTTTCAAAATCTACCTATGTTACCTTTGGAAGCAAAGGAAAAGATAGAGGCTATCCGTTTTTTGGAGTACGGAAAAAAAATAAAAATGGTGGAGACCGATGTGAGTGGCATCGGGATTGACACCCCAGAAGATTTGGAAAAAGCCAGAAAAGCATGGAGTTAGATTTTGCAGGTATAAAAGTTATCGGTTTTGATGCAGATGATACCTTATGGGTCAACGAGACCTATTTTAGAGAAACGGAAGAACGTTTTGCAGAGCTTTTGGAAGGGTATGAGACTAAAAATAAAGTGGACCAAGAGCTCTTTAAAATGGAAATGGAAAATCTAGGACTTTATGGTTACGGAATAAAGGGTTTTATGCTTTCCATGATAGAATCAGCTTTGGATTTATCCAATCAATCTATTTCGCAACAAACTATTTCGGAAATCATTGATTTGGGCAAAAAAATGATTTCCCAGCCCGTTGAATTGTTGGATGGGGTAGAGGAGGTACTGGCGGAGTTAAAAGATAAATATCGGCTTATCGTATTAACCAAGGGAGATTTACTGGACCAGGAGCGAAAACTTGAAAGGTCGGGTCTTTCAAAGTACTTCCATCATGTAGAGGTATTGAGTGACAAAAAGGAGCATAACTACAAAAACCTTTTGGATCACCTGAACATTCAGGTGGAGGAGTTTCTCATGATAGGAAATTCACTTAAATCTGATGTATTGCCGATTCTAAACTTAGGGGCAATGGCCATTCATATCCCTTTTCATACAACGTGGGCCCACGAAATGGTATCTGAAGAAGAACAGGTGAACAACCATCTAAAGTTAACTAGCTTGAGAGATGTTTTAAAATATTTAAAACACTGATATTCCATGCAGGCTTTTTCTCGATTTCTGTATTTTAAAGTCTTCCACTGGACCATACAAGGCAGCTTTCCTGATGTGAACAAATGTGTGGTAGCTGTAATCCCACATACGCATTGGATGGATTTTATTTTGGGGCTGGTTGTACGAAGTATTCTCGGGAAAGAAATCAACTATATTGGAAAAAAAAGTCTGTTTAGACCACCATTTGGCTGGTTTTTTCGATGGACAGGTGGGGCTCCCATAGATCGCTCCAAGACTTCAAACACCGTGGACAGCGTTGCTGCTATTTTTGAAACCCGAGATGTATTTCGGTTTGCTCTGGCTCCCGAAGGAACCCGTAAAAAGGTAACCGAGTTGAAAACTGGATTTTATCACATTGCCAAGAAAGCAAACGTGCCTATTGTTTTGGTTGCCTTTGATTTTGGAAAAAAACAAGTGAAATTTTCGGATTCTTTTTATCCAACGGATGATATGGAAGCTGATTTTACAACAATCAAAGCCTTTTTCAAAGGGGTAAAGGGCAAAATACCTCGATACAGCTTTTAGATTTTATTCAAAGGTTTTGGTTTTGGTTTTTCCACTTTCCTCGTGTTTCCCGGAAAAACCATAGAGGTACTTGAATAGGTAGTTCCAAAAGTAAGGGCAGCAGCGTATACCTGTTGAATGGCATCCACGACCTGAGCTTCGGAAAGTTGTTGTAACGGATGCGTGTAAACGGACCATAAAATTTCATCACTCAAGGCATACTTCACATCAAGAGCCGAATGAAAATTGGCAACGAGCGCATTCAGCAATTCTTCCTCATCTATTTCCTCGCGTTTTACTATCGGAGTTATAATGCGCATACGATTGGCATTCTCATCATAGATACAAATCAACATAGCTTCATTGTATAAAAACTGGTACGAATTCCCGGTTACTTTTACGGTATCAGCTTCCTGTTCGATAATATCATAAAGCAAATCCGGGTCCATGTTCTGAGCTGATAACGAGAAGACTGAACCAAATAGAACAAGTAGAAGGAAGTAGTTGCGCATGATGTGAAATTTTTAGTTAAGTCGGTATTTGCTTCCCGAATTTACAGAACAATTGGCGAGAAATTTGAAGATATTCCCTTTTTTAAAGAATTCATCGAGATTATCTAAAAACGTCAAAGACCCATTATGTGCCCACTCTATTAAAATCGAAACGAAAATCTGCTAGTTCGTTAGTTCCATCATTGTCAAAATCCAACTGAAGTGCACCCTGAATATCCAAAGTTATTGAAGTGGCTTGAAAATCAAAGCGTTGGAACTCATCAGGGGAATCGCTAAAGGTGATTTCCAGTTGATTATTGATTATTGCAATAGTTCCATCAAAAATATCTGGATTTTCACCAGGGGCCGTAATTGTTAATGTATATGAGCCATTGGATGAAATTACAAAAGATACCGTGCCACCCTGTTCAATAATGTCCACGCTTTCAGCTTCACCGGCATTGCGAATGTCAAATACTGCCATAGTTGCTTCCCAATTTCCAGCAAGTGTACTTATGGTTATTCCTTCGGGTGGAAGAGGAGTTGGGTCGAGAGTCTCCTCTGTCGAATCTGATTCACAGGAAACGCTAATTAGAAGTATGAGGAATACTCCTAAAAGTAGTGGGGGTACTTTCATCAGTGTAAATTCAAGGTTTATTATATGTCAAGTTAAAGATTTTACCACTTAACCTAGAATATTTGACGATAAACGACCAAATTGTTGGACAACTATCAAGAAGAGACGCAAATCATGTAGGATATTTCACTCCTTCATTAGGTAGTATATGTTCTGGACATCCCCCTCTTATGTCTTTCTAGAGGTTTTTTCAGCATTAGAAGTACAAATGACCTCGATACTGGTTTAGAGATTGTTTGACATAAAATCATTGGGTTTTGCTCAAAAAAATTCGAGAATAAAGGTTTTGCTTTAGCAATGTTTACATGGTTCGAAGCTTTTTTAGATTAGGTCTTCTGTTCCGCATAAACAGGTTGTATAACTTTTTGAAATTGTGTATGATTTAAAATTTTACATTACATTAGCTAGTAGCATAGTGTATCATAGTTTTGAAGTAAAAATTGCAGTAGTCTTCCTGATTGTATTACTAAAAGGACTAAAGTCTCTTAAGCATGAAATAAAACTCAATCAAAATGAAATCCATAGTTCCAATACTCCTGATAATTTTCATTTTTTCTTCTTGTGCGAAAGAAAGCAGCGTCTCTTTGTTTAATGGCAAGGATTTGACCGGTTGGCATATGGACGTTCCCCAAATGGATACAGTTCCAAATACTGTAAAACCTTTTGTAGTTCGAAATGGGATGTTAGTTAGCCTAGGCACACCAAGAGGTCACCTTATAACGGATGACAGTTTTGAAAACTACAGGCTAGAGATTGAATATCGTTTTTCAGGGGAACCGGGGAACTGTGGTATTCTGGTACATGCGTCATCACCAAGGGCTCTTTACAAAATGTTCCCAAAATCTATTGAAGTTCAAATGGAGCATGAAAACGCTGGTGATTTTTGGGTCATTGTAGAAGATATTGAAGTTGATGATATGGTACAACGTAGAGGCCCGAGAAATGAATGGGGTATCACAGAAGGTAAAAAGCGAAGAATTGTCAATTTGACCGATGACTCAGAGAAGCCCCTTAGCGAATGGAACACTATGATTGTGGAATGTGTGGATAAAAAAATAAAAGTTTGGGTCAATGGTGATTTAGTGAATTATGGATACAACGCCACCGTTGGTAGCGGACAGATTGCCTTGCAGGCCGAAGGCTCCGAGGTAGAGTTTCGAAAATTGGACATTTCTTCAATAACAGCCCTATCGGAATAGCAGATGGCGTATTAATTCAGGCAGTAGTTTTGAAAAAAATAAGCTTTAAAATCATTTTTACGTTTCTCTTTTGCGCAACTGTAAATGCACAACAACCAGATTATGCCCAAGAACTTCCAGGCACACAGCTTATGATTGAACTGGTAGGTATTCCAAAGGGTAGTTTTATCATGGGCAGCCCCAGAACGGAAGTAGGCAGGGAGGAAGACGAGGGGCCACAGCGTAAAGTTGAAATAGAAGGCTTTTGGATGTCCAGCCACGAAGTCAGTTGGGACTTGTATAACCTGTTTTTGCAACGAAACTTAGATGATTTGTCCTACACCGAAAAAGGAGAGGAAGTTATCTTGTCTCCGGATGCGATAACTGGGGCTACCATTCCCTACGTTGATATGAGCTTGGGAATGGGAACAGGGAAAAACCTTCCAGTGGGCAACGTCACCCAATTGGGGGCTTCAAAGTTTTGCGAATGGCTATCAGCTCTTACGGGAAACTTTTACAGACTCCCTACGGAAGCAGAATGGGAATATGCGGCTAGAGCTGGTGAGGATGGGCCTCGATTTTTTCCTCAAGAGGAAAATCTGGAAGATTATGCATGGTATGCCAGTAATAGTGACGGGTCTTATCATGAAATAGGTAAAAAAAAACCCAATCCCTGGGGTTTGTACGATATATATGGTAACGTGGCGGAATGGACCTTGGATCAGTATGATGTTTATAAAAATACAAATGGTGACTACGTCCCTGTTGTCAAAGAATATCCTACCGTCGTCCGCGGAGGTTCTTACAAGGATAATGTGCAATACCTGCGGAGTGCAGCAAGACAGCCATCAAAACCTCTCTGGAAACAAAGGGACCCCCAATTCCCAAAAAGCAAGTGGTGGCATACGGATGCCCCTTTCGTTGGTTTTCGTATTGTACGACCCTATATGGTTCCTGAACGGAAGAAACAAAGTCAATATTGGCTGGAAAAGAAATAATACTAATCTGAAAAAATCTTGTAAGATGAAAAAAAATAAAACTGTAGAGAACAGCAGTACCCGTAGGGAATTTGTTAAAAATACCACCTTATTGTCAGCCGGTATGTTAATGCCCACTTTGGACATTGGGGCCATGGCCAATGTTTTGGAGGATAAAACCCTAAAAATTGCACTTGTAGGTTGCGGTGGTCGGGGATCGGGAGCAGCTGACCAAGCTTTACAGGCAGATGACAATGTAGAGCTAGTGGCTATGGCCGATGCCTTTGAGGATAGACTAACGAGCAGTCTCAACAATTTGAGCGAAAAGTATGCAGGTACTTCAAAGGTGAACGTAAAGAAAAAGAATTGTTTCGTGGGCTTTGATGCCTATACGAAGGCCATTGACCAGGCCGATGTAGTCATTCTGGCCACTCCTCCCGGCTTCAGACCAGAACATTTCGCCTATGCAGTAGAAAATGACAAGCATGTCTTTATGGAGAAGCCAGTCGCCACTGATATGCCTGGGGTGCGAAAAGTTCTTGAGACCGCCAAAACTGCCAAAGCCAAAAAACTGAATGTAGTGGTCGGGCTGCAACGGCATTATCAAGAAAATTATTTGAAAACCCTCGACCTGCTCAAGCAGGACACTATTGGTCGCATAGTGGCCGGACAGGTATACTGGAATAGTGCAGGAGTATGGGTAAAACCCCGTAAACCTGAGTATACGGAAATTCAGTACCAAATGCGAAATTGGTATTACTTCAACTGGCTCTGTGGCGATCATATTTTGGAACAGCACATCCACAATATTGATGTTGCCAACTGGTTTATAGGTGAATATCCAATTTCAGCCCAGGGTATGGGAGGACGTTTAGTACGTACTGGAAAGGAATACGGTGAAATATTTGATCATCATTTCGTAGAATATACCTATCCCAGTGGAGCTGTAATAGCAAGTCAATGCAGACATCAACCCAATACCATGTACCGTGTCGGAGAAGCCTTCCAGGGTACAAAAGGTTCTGTTATTACCAATGATGCTGGTGTGGCGAAGATTATGGATTTAGACGGAAAGGAGCTTCATAGGATTGAAAATAGTGAGGGGCATAATCCGTACCAAGAAGAGCACAATAGGCTTTTCGCTGCGATTCGGAACAAGGAAACCATCAGTAATGGGGAAAATGGGGCCAAAAGTACAATGGCCGCAATACTTGGTAGAATGGCCACGTATAGTGGAAAGGTAGTTACCTGGGAAGATGCTATGAAATCTGATGTTCGTCTTGTACCTGAAGAATTATCCTGGGATATGAAACCACCTACTTTACCCAAGGAGGATGGCACCTATCCCATACCTGTTCCTGGTGCAACTAATGTACTTTAGTCTTTTAAGAAAAAATAGGGGATAAGGATTTTACTCCTTCATGGTGTGGTATACGTTCTGAACATCATCGTCTTCCTCTATCTTTTCTAAAAGCTTTTCAATATCCGCCACCTGTTCTTCGGAAAGTTCCTTGGTCGAATGGGGAATACGTTCAAAGCCGGAGGAGAGGATTTCAATTTCCCGGCTTTCCAACTCTTTTTGGATTGCTCCAAAGCTTTCAAAAGAAGCATAGATAAGGATTCCATCATCATCTACAAAAACTTCTTCCGCCCCAAAATCGATCATTTCCAGTTCCAGCTCTTCCGGGTCTAGACCTTCTGCATTTACCCGAAAATTACACGTATGGTCGAACATGAACTCTACTGAGCCTGAGGTTCCTAAACTACCATTACATTTGTTGAAATAACTGCGGATGTTGGCTACTGTCCGTGTATTGTTGTCTGTTGCGGTTTCGATGAGAACAGCAATTCCATGCGGCCCATAGCCTTCAAAAAGAATTTCCTTAAAATCACCCAGATTTTTGTCAGATGCCCTTTTTATAGCACGATCTATGTTGTCCTTGGGCATGTTTACAGCCTTGGCATTCTGGATCACGGCACGTAGCTTGGAATTGGAATCGGGATCTGGGCCACCTTCTTTTACTGCGATTACAATTTCCTTCCCAATTCTAGTAAAGGCTTTAGACATGGCCGCCCAACGTTTCATTTTTCGGGCCTTTCTAAACTCAAATGCTCTTCCCATAGGTGAATTTAAATTTGAACAATGGCAAATTTAGAAAAAAATGGTCCCAGGTCAAGTTGGGAAATTAAACGAAAAGTATCTTGCGGATTTCTGTTTTAATGAAGAAAGATTGGTGTTTTAATGAGTGTCCCAAACTAAACCAATCACTTTTGAATCATTCTATTCAAATTAAAGGTTTAGTTGTATTATAACAGACCTTAAAATACGGTAACCACCCATCTATAACTTGTTTGAAAAAGTGATTAAATTTTCATGAAGCTTTCTAGCATCTTGTGAACCGCAACTTTTCTGAAGAAAGTTTTTAATGTGTTTTCTATCCATACGTTGTCCTAGAATTGCTCTGACCAACGGATTCATATTACCGCTTTTTGATGCATTGAAATAGCCAAGCATGACCTTGTTGAACTGAGTTAGTTTATTTTGACGTAGATATAACTTAAAGGTATTGAGATATTCTTTTTCTATAAACATTTCAGCCTCCGGCCCAATCTGTTCTTCTGAAATAAGGAAACCATTGCTATCATAGCGCTGTTCAAAGGTATATTGCCGCAATCTCACGGGACTCTTTATACTAGCGGAACAAAATTCTGAATACAGTTCCATATAATCAGTGTAAAATAGCTTAAAATATTGTGTATATCTTTCAAAAGAGGCATAGTCCCCTGCGAGCAAATACTTTATCACATCTCCGTAATTGGTCATTAGGTCGGGGTCGTCAAATTTAAATCCTTCCCGAACCAATTCCCAGTTGTTTGCTTTCGAAGCCGTAATGCGACAGACTTCACCCTTTGGACAATAATAGCTGTCAGGAACATAGGCTAAAAGAAAGTTAACTTGCTTTACGTTGATACATTCCTTTTGTACTTGGGCAATAAAAGGTTTTGCGACCCTTTCGAAACCATTAAAGCTTGCGTATTCATTCAGTGAAAATCCAGTCTTTCTTGGTAGCTGGCCATCTCTTGGAGCGATCACAAAGGACATTTCTTCCTCGCAAGGGCCACTATATCGTATTGCTAGTTGATCTCTGCTGCCCAATAAAGGACCAAAAGTTAGGCTGGCCATATAATCCGCTTTAGGTGCCGGTTGACCATCCGTTAGTTGCCAATTAGTGTCTTTATTTAAATAGCCTCTGTATTCTATGTATTTTTTAGATCCCACTATGGCCACTTTTAGTTCGACCAAAATATCTTCCAGTTCATCACATTGATCTCTAAAGCCTTCAATGTAAGGTTTAAGGTAGTCACCTATTTGTAAATCTTTACCCTTTCTAGTTTCTGCAAATCGACTTAAATCTGGAAAATAACTCGGATAACCAGGTTTGGGTTTGTAGAACGACCCATAAATATTTTTTAATTTGATTTGGGAGGCACATTCACCCTTGAACGTAAATGGTCTTCCATGGGCCGAAAGAACGGGGCTTCCTGGACGTCCAGATCTTCGTCCCCAAGCAGAAAATTGCACCGAATGCTCTTTGTAGGTGAAAGTCTTCATATTGGGATTTCCTCCAGGTGCTTGCTCCATTTCCCAGAGCTTCTGGGCAAAGGTAATTTGCGAAGCTACCATACACAGCCATATACATATGTTTCTGGAAAAGGTCATGTTAAACAAAAAGTATTGTTACTAAAGTTATCGAAAACTATTTTAATCTATTAAACTGGCTAATTGGGTATCAAGGCACTTATCCTTTAGTATTCTGCTCCGTAGGTTTCTTTACAATTATTGATTTTCAGTAATACCCCATAGGTCAATTTTTAACAATGGACTCTATAGTTTTGGCCAAATCAAAATCATATTGGGTTATACCACCTGCATCGTGGGTATTCAAATTGATAGTAAGTCGGTTATACACGTTTGCCCATTCAGGATGGTGATTTGCTTTTTCAGCTTCAAAAGCAATTCGGGTCATTGTGGCGAAAGCCTCTTTAAAATCGGAAAACTGAAAAGTTTTTGAGATACTACCGTTTTCATGGCTCCAGCCATTCAAGTTTTTTAATTGTTCTTCTATTTGGGAGGTTGTAAGTTTTTGCATGTTGAATTGAATTTTAGAAAGACTTCGTTGCTAATCTAGACTAGGGTCATTTAGTGCAGGTTTGATGCGCTTCTCAATTTCAAACCAATGATCTTTCGTCATCTTTCTTAAAAATAGGTGATATATTTTATTCTTCAATCTAACGAGGGGTTTATCTTTTTTTAAATAGGATTTGGTACATGCTTCATAGAGCCATGCTTCATCAAACCCAGTCCAAACCCCGGCAACACCCAAAAGATTGTACTTTAACACAGGAAAGACCTCAAACTTGTCAATTTCTTTGAGTTGGCAAACACCCAAACCTGAAGCTTTAAGAACTTTGGAAATTGCATCATAATCCACAGATTCCAGCTCCGTGTCCAGATAGAATTCAGAAAGTGCTAACCAGATAGGTTTTCTATGTTCAATTTCTAATCTTTTGCTCATTAAAGTCGTCTCACATACATTTTCACATTGTTAAAACCCAGATTCAAAACAATTTGACACATATAACCCAGTTAGGTATAAACCAACGTTCCATTTCATGAAAAATCTACATATCTCTCCTAAAACACTTCTTGCTACCACCCTAGTGGTAACCCTTTTATTTTCTTGTAGTAAAGAAAGTAGTCCATCTAGGGATGGTGTAATTGAGCAAATTTCAACAATTCGATTTTCTGAAACTTCCTCATCAGGTTTTGAGGGGGGAGTTACTACATATAGTTCAGCTAGTGCAAACCTTCAAAGTAAAAATGAGGACACGGGGTTCTTCATTTCCCAATACCCACTTGCAGAATTTCGGAAAATTTATAACGTGGAATATGATTCTGTGGTTACCGTTGAAGTTGACTCAATATCTATGGATACGCTTTCTGTAAATGTTGAAGTGGTAGAATTGTCAAGAGAATTTACTGGGGAAGTTGTGAAAGGTAATCTATGGGCACCCTATGAACAGTATTACATATCAGAATTGTTTGTTGGGATTCCATCACAGGTTTTGGACACGGTCCAAAAAATAGAATTAGCCGCTCAAGTGATGGATAGTTTGGGACTGGAACTTGCAAGAGGCGGAATATCAGTTTCACTTTATAATCCAGAAATAGACCAGAGTTACTTTCTCTATGATGAACCTTATGAAATAGACGCTTCACTGTACTTTGTATCTGACGAAGTACCTGTGTATGATGACAAGGGAGAAATAGAAAGTTATGCCTCAGGTATAATTTTACCTTTATTCAGACTTTATCATCAATCGGATGATGTTACGAACCCCCTTACTCGAACCTTTACTATTGAAATATCACTGGGAGAAACATCCTTTTCGTCAGATTTCTCTATTTATTTTGTGTCAGAAACCGAATGGCGCAACAGGAATTGCTGGTTAGCTCAATTGCCAGAGTGTCGAGACCTTTTTGACGAATAGTACCTAGTTTGTTCTCGAAGTTAACACAATAGGAACCGGTTCATAAATTCTTGTTCCCAAAGAGTCCCGCTCCTCGGTGGGTAATTCAATCAGGAGTTTAATGGTAGTGGGTTCAATATCAGAAGGCTTTACGTTTTTTGAGTATAGATGGAATCGTCTTAAGATTACATAACGACTTTTACTTCCATTGTATTCTTTGGTGATTGGCTCGTAACTGGCTATGCCAAAGTCCTCCTTTTTAAATTTTTGATATTTCGGGATGTCCAAAAACGTAAAATTTTTAAGACCTATCCATAGCGGAAAGTGAAGTTTATAAAGAACCTCCGCAGTATTTTTTGTATCGGGGATTTCCGAGAGTTCTGCAACCAAATGAATATTTTCCTTTGCCTGTTCCAGTCTAGCGGTATTTTGAGCAAAGCCAAAATGAATACTGAAAAGTAGTGCCAAGTTTAAAAAGCAGGTGCGGATATATGACATTGAGTTTTTGAAAAGAGCTTAAACTTTAATCAAATAAACATCAATTAACTCGATTTGGCACCTAGAGATGCAATAAAACAACCTAGATTATCACTTTTTCGGTAACTAAGGGAAGAACAGTGCTAATGTAGTTCCAACAAATAGCGAATCAAATCCGTAGTGGTAACAATTCCAACCAACTTTCCTTCCTCCACCACAGGCAGGGCATGGAACTCTTTTTGGGTCAAAAATTGTGCAACCTCTTTGATTGTGGCGATGGGTGGAACACTTACCACATCTTTTACCATAACCTGTTCTATACTAAACATATTGTAGACCATGGTATCCACATCTTGTTCATGTTCATCAATAGCGTCTGCAAAACTAATACGCATCAAATCGGTATAGCTTAAAATACCTAAAATGTTATCTCCGTGAACGATGGGAATGTGTCGGATTCGATGTTTTTTAAAAGTTTCTTCGGCTGTAACTAAATCGTCTTTTGTGGTTAGGGTAACAACTTGGGTTGTCATTATCTGGGATACAGGAACACGTTTTTTCATAAGAACTGACTTTTAATTCGTTGCATGAAGTTAGGATTACATCCTGTGGATAAACATGATAAAAGTCAATTTAGGGTGCTGGAGAAGATACTAAGGATTCATAGACCCAGCCTATCCAGAAAACTCTCTTTAAAACTTTCTCCTATGGGTATCCTAATATCGTCAATTACAATTTTACTGCGCTGAATAGACCTTATTTTGCTAATGTTTACCACAAATGACTTATGTACCCGCATAAATTGCTCACTGGGAAGCTTTGTCTGAATCTCTTTAAAACTCAATAGGGTTAAGATCGGTTTAGGTTGATGAGTATGAATTTTTAAATAGTCCTTCAGTCCTTGGATGTATTTAATATCCTCCATGTTTATCTTAACACTTTCGTATTCCGATTTAACGAAAAGAAAATTGCTTGAACTACTCGAAGTGCCGGAAGATGGGCTTACATTTTCATTTCCCTTTGTAGAAAGATTATCAAACTCCATAAGTTTTTTTACCCGATTTATGGCTTTGATAAAGCGAACAAAAGGAATAGGTTTTACCAAATAATCCACAGCATTCAAATCGAATCCTTGGGCTGCATATTGAGAGTAAGCCGTGGTGAAAATAAAATGGGGTTTATTGTCTATGGATTTTATAAAATCGATTCCATTGATTTGTGGCATTTCAATATCTAAAAAAACCAAATCAATTTTTTCCTTTGATAAAAGGGTTATGGCTTCAAATGGATTGGTAAAAGAGGCCACAACATGAATTTCGCCTAAATCCTCACAATAGGAACTTAAGATTCCGATTGCCAAAGGTTCATCGTCAATTATTATACATTTTATCATGCTAGTTGGAGTTCAAGATTAACCATATAATTCCCATCATCCTTGGTTATGAGCATACTATGTTCTTCAGGAAACAAGATTTGTAATCTATTTTTAATGTTTTCCAAACCAATTCCAGAACTTTCGAGGTCTTTTTTGTATGGCCCTATTTTGTTGGTAATGGTGAAGAATAAGGTCTCTGAGATAACCTTCAGGTTGATATCCACATAGGTTTCCCCCTTAAAATCTGTACCATATTTGAAGGCGTTTTCAACAAAGGGGACTAATAACAAAGGCGCAATTAACTTATCATCATATTCACCAGAAATTCTAAGTTTGACATTCTTACTATCGGATAAGCGAAGAATCTGCAACTGAACAAAGTTTTTAATGTAATCTATTTCTTTGGTAAGGGGAACTAATTCTTTTTTAGCCTCGTACAGCATGTAGCGCATCAACTCAGAAAGCGTGATTACCGCCTGGGGCGCCTCTGATTTCTTCTCACGGACCAAACCGTAAATACTGTTTAAAGAGTTGAACAAAAAATGCGGATTTAACTGCGCCCTTAAAAATTGAAGCTCCGTTTCTTTACGGCTCATCTCTTTTAAGCGATTTTGCTTTTCGCGTTTGTAGATGTCTTTGGTAAGCCCCATAACACCACCTAGGAGAAAAAATGAAAAAGACGCAATGGCCAGCATAGCGTCTGACATGCGCTTTAAAGGCGTTACATTGGTAACCCCGGTAAATTCCGAAATTCGACTAAGAGGGGCCGCGGAAAAATAGGTGCTAACAATCATATTGAATAGAAACAAAACCAAAACCGAAATCAGGATATATTGCCAAAGTCTTTTTTTAAGCAGAAAAATGGGAACCAATAAAAGATAATTGACATAGGTCAAAAGGGGTGTAAACAATACCCGAGGTAAAAACTCCAAATGAACTTTGCCAAACTGGGAAAAAACCCAGGCAATGGGAAAAGAAATGAAACATATCCATACGATAATGTGAACGTATACTTCTTTGATCCTTAGCATAGCTATTAACTTTGATAATCTTAAAATATGGAATCTTTTTTTGAATGAGACGCCATTACCTCCATAAGTTCTTCTTTTTGGATAACTGGGGACTTTCGATTTCGCAGTTTTTGCAATACAATGTTCCCCAAGTCAACTGCAATTTGTTCGGAAGCTATCCTCTTTTTTCCTTGTACCCAAGGAAGACTTTCCTGTTTTATTAATAGCCTGTTTTTATGATAAATAGAATAAACCCACCCTTCCTTGTTTTGTGTTTGACTAACAATCAGTTCCAATCCATCCTTTTTTTTTGCACTTGGAAAGCTAATTTCAAACTGAAGAATCCAAAAGAAAAGCCAACCAATGGAAACAAATACCAAAGTATACACTAAAACATCCCGTTTCTTCATCAATTGAGGTTTCTCAACCTTTTATTAATCGTCTTCATCTTCCTCTTCAAATGGGAAAAATTCTCGATTATCATCCAAATATAGATTTCCATTCCTTCCTAAGGCTAAAAAGGCACGTGTTCCATCAGAAAAGCCTACAGAACCTTCTCTAGCAACACCCTCATAGTTGGTTTTCTCCTCCCACAAATCGGTTGATGGATTATACTCCCAGACACTGCTCAAAGAACCTGTCCCACCATTACCGCAGGCTATATAGCCTCTGTCACCCAAAGAAAATCCAACAGCATTGCTTCTAACTATTGTATAATCGTCATCATCGTCGATGTCCAGAAGGGCAGACCAGGAGTCCGATGTCAAATCAAAAGCCCAGAAGTCAGTCTGGTTCCTTCCATTGGAAACACCGGTTCCTAAATACACCGTATTCCCAATTTTAAAGGTTGTGGCATCTCTACGTTTGGTACCGCCAAAACCTACAATCTCATTCCAGGTATCTGTATTGGGGTCATACTTCCAAAAATCTTTTCGGTCATTATCACCGTCAAATCCGGTGCCGACATATCCATGGGTATCCGAACCAAAAGCAACAGCGCCCCGTCTTGGGTTTCCTTGGAAATCTGCTATTTGAACCCATGTATTGGAAGATGGATTGTATCTGTAAAAATCAGATAGTTCATTATCACCGTCAAATCCGAGCCCAATAAAACCATCGCTACCGATTGTGAAAGCGCTGGCCGAACTTCTAGCAATACCTGGGAAAGAGGCTCCTTGGGACCAGAAGTTTCCATCCATGTCATAAATCCAAAAATCAGATAAGTAATCATCCCCGTCATAACCTACACCCATGTATCCCATATTTCCAATACTGAATGCGGCAGAACTACTTCTCGGTGTTCCATCCAAAACCGAACGGTCCACCCAGTTTCCCAAATCTTCGGTTTCTTCATCATCTGAACATCCAAAAATGCCCAATACACATAAAAATGAGACAAAAACCCCCATCTTAGTTCTTGTCATTAAGCGATTTATTCTTTTCATCGTTTCTATTTTAAATTGTACATAATTCCCATCGAAAAAAATATTGAAGAGCCTTGTCCAAAATCATATAATTGATTGCCAGCACTATCCTGAATCTCAAAATCTCCTCCCAATTGATATCCAATTCTTGAAAATGTGGTAAGGTTGGGTTGCAATCGAAAAACATAATTTAAGGCCAATTGGGAGCCATTTTGAATGAACTTACTATCTGTTACCTCCCCAAAATCCTCTATTTGTAGTTCATTGGAGATATTGGAATACATTCCAGTGTAACCATATTCCAAAAGCAATTGGTTTCTTTCATTGAATTGAAATTCAACGGAACTTTCTGGAAAACCAATTTCCCAAAAAAACCGATTTCCAATTTGGGAGGTGTAGGCGAATAATGGAATGATTTGTGGCTTTCCGAAAAGAACATCATTAAGCACTCCTATCTTAATTTGGCTTATTTCTTGTCTTTTGTTCAGCCATATTTTTGATATAGAAGTAGAGAAATTCCAAAGAAGGTCATCCTCTGACAATGAGTTGGTCCAAGATGATGAAATGGTAGGCTTAAACGCTCCTTCAAAACGGTATTTTCCCTCAATATCGATTCCGTAATGCAACCCTATTTGTAGTTGATGAAAACGGTCAATCTCAGTTAAAGGGAACAACTCGCTCCTATCAAAGAAATCAAGGTCTCGCTTCAGGTAATCCATGGATACGTTTACCTTAGTACTAACCTTCTGATTAAATCGAAAATTAAGATCAGATATAGTGGTGTTTTCCATGTTCTCCCAAAGGGCGTAGTCCAGTTTGGCTATTTCCTCCTGCGATTTGATTTCTTTATAAACAAAGACCAAAACCATTACACATAAAATTCTACTCAAATTGTCTTTTCTCCCAAAACTATCCCGGACAAGTCCTGATTAGAAATATTTTATACATGCAGGTGGCTTTTCTATACCAACACGAAGTATTCATCGACCAATTCAGGTATCTGTGTTTAATGGGAGAAAGAAAAGTTTTGTAGACAAAAAAGAGGGCTATGTATAATTCACTCCTTTAATAGAGGGGCTTTCAATTCTTTTGTATGCAACAACGTAAATCAGTACATGAGAAAAATCACTCTTTCCTTAGGATTATTTGGCTTAATATTGGCTTGCAGTCTTGATACTTCCGAAATTCCGACATTGGAAGTTGGACAGGATTTTGCCGACTCCAATGTTCGGGTTATTTCTCTAGACACATTCACAGTGGCGGTATCAACCATGCGGTTTGATAGCATTATTACCTCTGGAGCTGACCGCATTCTTGTGGGGCAATATGTAGATAATTTTTTTGGTGAAGTAAGTGCATCCAATTATATGGAGTTGTCACCACTCATTTATGAGCTTCCCACGGATGCCGAATTGGACAGCGTAGGTTTGGTCTTGGGATATGACGAATACTTTTATAATGATACGATTAGTCCATCCAATCTAAATGTTCATTTGCTCACGGATGATTTAAGGAATTCTGATGGTATTTTTTATAATACAAGTGAAATTCCATTTGATTCCGTTCCTCTAGCAACCTTTACGTATCTTCCTGAACCTATAGATGAGGATTCCTTATTTATAAAACTTCCGTTCGATTTTGGTTTGTCGCTTTTTGAGGGTATACGAGATGACGACATAAACAATGTGGAAGAGCTTCGCGAGACTTTTCTAGGTCTTACCATACGACCTGGATTAAATGATAACTCAAGCATCATTGGGTTTTCATCGAGTGCAGAGAGAAGCTATATCCGTTTTTTTTATCGCATACCCCAGGAGTTTGATGACGAAGAAGAAACCTTGGATTTTGTTATTCAAGATGATTTAGCAGAGCCTAAAATATTCAACAATATTAAAAATAGGAATTCGAATTCTGTTTTGGATACGCTTATTGACCAAGAAATCAATCTTCCATCACCCTTATCTGAAAATCGAAGTTTTATCCAGGCGGGTACCGGATATGCGTCTAGAATCCAATTTCCTTCAATAAAACAGTTATTTGATATTCCAGGGGAAGGCACAATTCTTAGCGCTACGCTTCAATTAAAACCTCCCCCGAGCACGTACAACGACAATTTGCCCATTAGGGATTCCCTTGCCATTTTCCTTGTTGATCAAAACAATAGGATAACCGAACAACTGTTCTTTGGAGGGCAGCCTGTGTTCGGAATAATCAATGAAGAACTTGAGGAATTCGATGAGTTAATTTACCAAATCCCGGTTGGTGTTTATGTCGATAGGGAGTTGAATGAGACGAACCTTGTGGATGATGCCTTTATCGTGTTGCCACCTGAATTCGGACAAAGTGTTGACCGTGTTATTCTGGAGGGGGAGGAAGGTGAAGATTTTAAGGCAACTTTGATTTTAACGTATGGGATTTATGCAGAAGATGAACAATAATTTAACCTTTGTAGTTATAGGTTTTATAACCTTAAGCACATACGGGCAAACCAACCGATTGACGGGTTCTCCCTATTCACTTTTTGGGCTTGGAGTAGAAACAAGTTCAAATGTCGGCAAAAATGCCTCGTTGGGCAGAGGCGGCTTTGCTTTATATGAACCTAATGTTATCAATATCAGGAATCCAGCTTCTTTTGGAACAGAAACGACCAATTCCTTTATTTTTGATATTGGCTTTTTGGGAGAGCTGAGTACTATTCAGAATAATACTATCGAAGAAAACCGATTGGCAAGTAACTTTTCTAGTTTGGCATTTTCGGCCAACATCGATGAAAAATCCACTATTGGTCTTGCTGTATTGCCCTATTCGGATGTTGGGTATTCTTTAGTAGGGATTCAAAGTAATATTGAAGGCTCATTCGACCAATTTAACAGCAATATTTTTGGAAGTGGGGCATTGAATACCCTTAGTTTGAATTATGGAAGGACGCTTTTTAAAGGACTAAGGTTAGGAGCCAAAGTTTCTTATTTATTTGGCAGCATCGATGAGACGGAGATAGTTCAAACAGGTTTAAGTGGACTGACAGTTGAAGAAATAAGTAATTATAGTGGGGTTCAATTTGGTTTAGGACTACAAGCAGACTTAGGTAAACCTTTCAGTTACGGAGGTACTTTATTATTTCCTACAAAGCTTTCTGGAACTCAGGACAGAGATGTGGTAAAGGTATTGGACCTTGTACAGAGTCCGGTCGAATCAGAAACGGATTTGACTTTGGAAAAATTTGATTTGCCTTTTGAATTGAACAACGGCATTCTTATCAAACCATGGAAGAACTTGGCGCTAAATTTTGACCATAGCTTTAAAGCATGGAGCGTTACCCAACAGCAAGACAATATTGGTGATTTTGTAGACCAAAATATCTTTTCAGGAGGTGCGGAATATAGCATAAATCCATCCGGATTTAAGTTCTATCAAAGAATACAATTTAGAACAGGATACTATTACGATTCTGGGTACCTCTCCATTCGTGGGGAGAATATTTCAAGTAGTGGCCTTTCATTTGGGTTGGGTTTCCCGTTTGGAAGGGGAAATGCTTCATTTATTAACATCTCTTACACTAATACAGACCGAGGAAGTACCAATACCATTTTGGTGCAAGAAAAGATTCATTCCGTGAATATCAATATTAGCTTAAAGGACATCTGGTTTCTTAAACGAAAAATCAACTGAGGAACATAGGATTTTTTACTATGAAAACCCTAAAATAGTATACAAATTTCCATTCAGGTTTTATAGATAAATTATCGGCATTTGTCTTTTCATTAGTTCCGTAGGTATATCCTATTCTGTTTTTGCCAAGTCAAAATTTAGCTTCGTGGTCGATATAAATTTTTATGCGAAGTATTATTGTATGTATTGGATTAATTAGTACTGTTTCCGTGAGGGCTCAGTTGCCTTTTACCGGAGGGAATGTTGAAGAAGTCGAACCGATTCAAATCAATTATAGCTTTTTACCTGATTTAGGGGGCACTGAAATCCAAAATTATGGGCTTAGTCTAAACTTTGTTAAACCCATTAAGAAAGGAATCTTGGGTTTCCGTCTGGGATATCAACTGTATGATTTCAGTTTTAATGAGTCAACCAACCTCCTTAACCTTTCCGATTACTCAGAAATACACACTATAAACACAGGCATTTTTTATGTCAGGCCCTTGAAAAACAATTGGGGGATTCTTATTTCCGCAGGGACTACGCTTGCTTCCAATTTTGGAGACGGTATAAGTGAAGAGGATTTTGTGGTGAATGCAATACTGGGATTCACCAAGAGATGGGGAAACCAAGAAAAAGGTTCCAACCTGTTGATTGGAGCATTTTACGGAACCCAATTTGGAGAGCCTTCCGTTTTTCCTGCGGTCTCTTTTAGTCAAATACTTAACAAACACTGGAGTTACTCTGTGGGAGTTCCTGTTACCGGACTCAACTACAAGGTCAATGAAAGGCACAGGATTTCTTTACTAGGGTCACCGCAGGGAATCTTCGCGAACAATTCAAATGAGATTGCTGTGGATGGTAATAGAACACTCAAGGACACCAAGCTTCAGTTTAACGGTATAAATACAAGACTATCCTATCGATACTTATTTACAAAAAACCTGGCGTTTGTTGGTGAGGTGGGTTTTGTACCCAATCCTACCTTACGGATTTTGGATAATGACAATGAAGAAGTATTTGATTTTAATCCAGAAAGTGGAGCCTATTTCAATCTGGGACTACGCTTCGTGTTACAGAGACCCGGTCAAAATAATTTGAACTAAAATGAAAACAATATCTAAATCACTTTTACTACTAGCAACCTTATTTCTATCTCTATCTGCTATTGGACAGAAAAAGGTGGATGCCGCTGAAATGGCCGAATATCAAACTGAACTCATGAAATCAGAATTGAATCTTGATTCAGAACAACTCAGCAAAGTTGAGGAATTGAATGTGCGCTATTCTACGCAAACCGCCGATTTGATGAACAAGGAAGGCTCCATGTTCGGTAAAATTGGTGATATGAGAAAAATAAAGAAAGCCAAGAATGAAGAGCTTGAAAAAATTCTATCCGAAGAGCAAATGGAGAAGTATGAAGATGAGCTAGAACCAAAAATTCGTAAAACCATGCGCAACAAAATATCTGAGGGATGAAAACATGGATTAAGGCGCTTATTGGTCTGGGTATTATAGCCTTTGGGACGTTTCTTTTTGTCTTAATGCAAAATGGGCGTAAGGAACCCCTTGAAGAAGACAAAAGGGAGAAGCCCATGGTATCTACGCAACTAGTGGTTCCAGGAACCTTCCCTTTTGTTATAGAAGCAACAGGTTCGTTAACTGCAAAAAAACGAATAGAGCTCTATAGCGAAGTTCAAGGCATACTCATAGCAACGCAAACCGAATTCAAAGAAGGAAATAGGTTTGGTAAAAACCAGACCTTGTTGCATATAAATAGCTCAGAATACGAAGCGCAACTTCTATCCACTCGCAGCGCATTTTTGAATAGAATAGCAGGTATGCTCCCAGATATGGAGATTGACTTTCCGGAAGGGTCCTCAAAATGGCGCCTATACTTGGAAAACTTTGAGGTGAATCGACCTTTGCAAAGTTTGCCAAAACCCACTTCGGAAGCTGAACGTTTTTTTCTAACGGGAAAAGGTATTTATGAGAATTTCTATACGGTTAAAAACCAAGAAGAAAGATTATCAAAATATACGTTGTCAGCTCCTTTTAATGGAGTGGTAACCGAATCCCTAGTGACTACAGGAACACTTGTCCGTAATGGGCAAAAGCTTGGAGAATTTATAGACCCATCCTTGTTTGAGATTAAATTGGAGGTGCCATCTCGCTACAACAAATACATAACCTTAGGCAAAGAGGTTACGCTGGAGACGTTGGACACCGAACAAAAATTTCAAGGGAAAATCAGGAGGATAAATGCCAAAATAAGTTCAAATACCCAAACCATTACTGTAGTTGTGGAGCTTGCGGAAAAGGGCCTTAAAGAAGGACAGTTTTTACAAGGAACCATTTTTGGGGAACTGATAGAGAACGTTGTAAAGATTGATAACAATTTGTTGATTGAAAACAATCAAGTATACATCGTAGAGGAGGGTGTACTTCAACTTCAAGAGGTGGTACCAGTGAACTACGTTGGGGACAGTGTCTTGGTAGGGGGATTGTCTTCTCAAACCATTCTTTTAGATGAGGTGCTGGCCAATGCCTACCCCGGTATGAGCGTGTTCTTTTAAAACTTTAGGGATGAAAAAAATTATTGCCTACTTTATTAAATACCCAGTAGCTGTCAATATCTTTATTGTTGGATTCCTCATTTTCGGGTATTTCGGATTTCAGCAGCTAAATTCATCTATATTTCCACTTTCAGACCCTTCTGTGATTAACGTTCAGGTCTCTTTCCCTGGTGCTTCACCAAAAGAAGTGGAGGAAGGTGTAGTGGAAAAAATAGAACGAAACCTAAAAGGGCTTGAAGGCATTGACCGTGTTACTTCCATTTCTACAGAGAATATAGGTACGGTAAGCATTGAGGTGCTCACCGATTTTGACATTAACCTTGTTCTCGATGAGGTCAAAAATGCAGTAGACAAAATATCATCCTTTCCTATTGACGCCGAACCACCGGTAGTGGAAACCATTAAACCTACGCGACCTGGTATTTCCTTTGTGCTTGTAGGGGATAATGTGCCTTTAAGTATACTGAAAAGAACGGCTCAAGAAATTGAAGATGACTTTCTGCGCTTGGATGGTATTTCTCAAGTAGGCTTATCTGGTTTTCCGGAAGAAGAAATTGAAATCTCAGTCAGCGAAGAGTGCCTTCGTAGTTTGGATGTGACCTTTGATGAGATTTCGAGCGCAGTTTCCAATGCTAATATTTTGGTCACAGGTGGAACTGTAAAGACAAGCAATGAGGAGTTTACCATTCGTGCGGAAAATAAAGCCAAATACGCCAACAAATTGGGAGGTATTGTGGTCAAATACAATGAGGCGGGAGGTAAGGTGTTGCTTCGAGACGTTGCCAAAACCGTAAATACGTTCAGCGAATCCCCTGATATCATTAAATTCAATGGGAAAACAGCTATTGCAATAGCTATTACAAATACAAATTCCGAAGACCTTATAGGGAGTGCTGAAAAAGCGAGAGCATATCAGAAAAAGTTTAATAACACGCATGATAATCTATCCATCGAAATCACTTCTGACTTTTCCGTAGTTATTGAAGATAGAATTGCCCTTCTTCTAGAGAATGCAATTTTAGGAATGATTCTGGTTTTACTCTTATTGTCTTTTTTCCTAAGGCCAGGAGTGGCTTTTTGGGTGGCCTTTGGACTGCCGATTTCCTTTTTCGGGATGTTTATCCTTCTACCACATTTTGGTGTTACCCTAAACATGCTATCCCTTTTTGGGATGATTTTGGTCATTGGAATTTTGGTAGATGATGGAATTGTAATTGCAGAGAACATCTATGCCCGTCATGAAAAAGGGGAATCCAACATAAAAGCCGCTGTTATCGGGACCACGGATGTGCTTGTTCCTATTCTGGCCGCTATTATTACAACAATTTTAGCGTTTTCAATTTTCTTTTTTTTAGATGGGCAAGTGGGTTCTTTTTTTGGTGATATTGCAGCGGTAGTTGCCATTACATTAGCGGTTTCGCTTATTGAAGCCTTGCTTATTCTCCCAGCACATTTAGCTCATTCCAAAAACTTGAAGGGCCAAGGAAAGACATACAAGTTCAATATTTGGGGAGATAAGTTTATTCGTTTTTTAAGGGATAAACTATATTCTCCTGCACTCAGATTCACGTTACAGAACAAGTTCATTTCCTTCAGTGTGCTTTTATTCCTTTTTATTCTGACTCTAGGGGCATTTGCTTCTGGATTAATAAAACTGACGTTTTTTCCCAGCAACGCCAGTAATCAAATTACCATAATCATGAATACTCCCGAAGGTACGGGGGAAAAAGTCACAGATTCGTTAAGTCTCTCTGTGGAAGGAAAAATTTGGAAGGTAAACGAAGAATTGGGAGAAAACGAACTAGGTGATCCGCATATCCAATCTTCTCTGAGACAAGTTGGACCTAGCAGTTCTGAATCGACTATAACACTTAATCTTTCCCCAAGTGAATCGCGTACTCTTTCGTCCTCTGATATCGCAAATCGAATTCGCGAGGAGGTAGGGGACATTCCTATGGCGGAAGAGTTAAGTTTTGATTCGGGAAGAAATGTTGGTGGTATGCCAATTTCTTTATCGCTACAATCCAAAAATCTAAAAAGTCTAGAACAAGCCAAGGACATTGTTTACGACGAATTGCGAAAGAATCCAGATATAAAAGATATTGTTGATACCAGTCCGCAAGGGGGTAAGGAAATTAAGTTGGAACTGAAAGAAAATGCACAAATCCTAGGGCTTACTTTGAACAATGTTATGAGCCAAGTTCGGAGTGCATTCTTTGGGAAAGAAGTACAACGCATTCAACGCGGACAGGATGAAATAAAAATATGGGTTCGCTATAACGATAAAGACCGCTCTAGCATCAGTAACATTCAAAATATTCAGATATCTACGCCTAATGGCAGAATACCCTTGTCAGAAATAGCAACCTTAACCATGCAATATGGAGAGGTGGCCATTAATCACCTTGATGGAATTCGTGAAGTGACGGTTGAAGCGGATTTAGCGAACCCCAAAGCAAGCGCTGCTGCAATAATGCAGGATTTGACGACTCGTGTTCCACTTTTACTAAAGGAAGACTTTCCAGATGTAAACATTGGCGCCGAAGGACAAAATAGGGAAGTAGACCGCATTAGCGAATCGGCAACCCAGGTTTTGCCCGTAATCATTTTTTTGATTTATGTAACCATTGTATTTGCCTTTCGTTCCTACAGTCAACCCCTTATTCTACTAGCGATTATTCCTTTTTGTTTGATAGGTGTGGCCTGGGGGCACTGGCTTCACGGATTTCCAATGAGTATTCTTTCCTATTTAGGTATTATTGGTTTGATAGGAATCGTTGTGAATGACGGATTGGTATTCACAGGTCGATTCAACTCATACCTAAAGGAAGGTTTATCTTTTGATGAAGCACTTTATGAAACGGGGCGAGCACGTTTCCGAGCAATTTTCCTGACCTCCATTACCACAATTGCTGGGCTCGCTCCTTTAATGTTAGAACGCAGCCTCCAAGCCCAATTCCTAATTCCCATGGCTATTTCCATATCCTACGGAATTGCCGTAGCTACCTTACTTACTCTCTTTCTTCTCCCAATTCTTTTATCGGTTTCCAATTATATAAAGGTATATGTGAAGTATTTCAGTACTGGAGTAAAGCCAAAAAGAGAAGAAGTTGAGCGTGCCATTAAAGAATTAAAAGTTGATCATGTTGAATTTTAGAGTGTTAGTCATCTTTTCTTGTTTGTTGATCACCAAGGCAGTTGCCCAAGAATCGCTTAATGTAGATCAAGCTATAGCAATTGCCTTGGAAAACAACTATGACCTTAGAATTGCCAAAAACAACACGGAATTGGCGGACGTACAAACAGGCCTGCTCAATAGTGGGTATTTACCCACCGTATCCGCAACAAGTGGGGTGAATTATTCGGATGAAAATCAAAATGTCCAGTTTTTGGACCAAACTTCAACCTCGGTTGACGGTGCGGTAACTGAGTCCTATACTGCTACAATTACCGCAGAATATGTAATTTTTGATGGACTAGTCAGAAAATTTACAAACCAGAGCAATGAAGAGAATCTAAATCTGGCCATGCTGCAAGAGCGACAGCAAATTGAAAATAGCATCATATCCATCTATGATGCTTACTTCAATACAGCTTTTCAAACGCAGGTGGTAGAAAACCTAAAGCTCAACCTATCAAATTCCAAAGACAGATTGGATAGAGCGCAGAGAAAGCTCAAGTACGGTCAGGGAACCAAATTGGATGAGTTGAATGCGCAGGTTGACCTGAACAATGACAGTATCTCCTATATTGAGGCCATACGTGACTTAAAGAACCTAAAACGCAGTTTGAATTTACTATTGGGTCGGAATGTTGCTGCTACATTTGAAGTGGATACTTTAGTCATTTTTAAACCTGAAATTGACAAGGAAAGTATTGTGCAATCTGCAGGAAAGGAAAACATCCAGGTACTTTTGGCGAACCAAAACATTCTTTTGAGTGAATTGGATATAAAAATCAATAGAGCACAATTTTTACCAAAAATATCAGGTTCTGGCTCGTATAGATGGAACGAAAGTCAAAACCCACCCACTTCCTTTGCCCTACAGAATGAGGCCTATGGAATTAATCTAGGTCTAAATCTCAGTTGGAATGTCTTCAATGGTAGTAATTCTACCAATGTGAAGACGGCCAAAATTACCAAAAGAAACAGGGAAATAGAATTGGTCAAAGCAAAAGAAGAACTCGTTACGGATGTTTTGAATTCCTATGAAACCTATTCCATTGCACAGTTTTCTTTGCTGGCAGAAAAAGACAATCTGAATACTAATGAGTTGAATTTCGAAAGATCTAAAAAACAGTATGGCTTAGGTCAAATCACCTCCGTGGAATACCGTCAGGCTCAAATTAACCTCTTCAATTCACGCAATAATTACGCACGCTCCAAGTTCGATTTGAAAATAGCTGAAATCGATATTCTGCAGTTGGCAGGTAGGCTTTTAGAATTGGATATGACACGGTGATGACTAGTCTTGTAAACAAGATGATTTCTTTACTAGAGAGATGATTATCCTTGATTAGTAACTATCACTCCACCATTAGATGATGGTCTATAATCTCCTGATACCCAATTCGGAGGTTTTTGGGCAAAAGATTGTCCTTGGGCAAGGCTGC
Source organism: Bacteroidota bacterium (assembly GCA_039191905.1). Lineage (GTDB taxonomy): Bacteria > Bacteroidota > Bacteroidia > Flavobacteriales > Flavobacteriaceae > Flagellimonas. The sequence continues at coordinate 137,245 of JBCCXJ010000007.1, forward strand.
CAGATAGCGGTCCTCATTTGTGGTGTAAACTCTCTTGAAAATTGGGTGGAAGTTCCCTAAGCGTTTAATGACTTCTTTGATAAATTCGTCATGATGCACTAAATCGGTACTTCCCAAATGATAAATACCGGTTTTTCCATGATTAATCAAATAATGGATTTGCTGAGTTAGGCGGTCATCATTACTAACGTTTACAATGAGGTTGGGAAACACTTCAATGGGTTCTTTCTGTTCCAACGCATTTTTAATGTCACGAATCCGGGGTGAAGTATTGCCAAAGACCATGGGAACCCGTAAAATAGCGGTCTTTTTTTTGGGAACCCGCATCATCATGTTTTCAATTTTGATTTTAAGGCGACCGTAAATGCTCTGGGAAAGCGTCTTATCCATTTCATACGATGGGTATTTGCTATAGGCATCGAACACATTGGCAGAAGAAATGAAATACAATTTAGAATCGTTGTCTGCTAAATACTCTAATATATGTTGATGGGCCTGTACTTGGGCGCTGAAATTACCTCGCAAAGCCGAAATGATATAATCTGGCCGAACTTTTTCAAGGATCTCGAAAATATCATCTTCTTCCAAGTTATACTTGAGATACTGCTGATTTTCCCTATAGCTTCTATTGGTAAAATAAGTACCGTAGGTATCAAAATAGGAACAAAGCTCTTTGTAGATGGCATTCCCTATAAAACCACTTGCTCCAAGAATCAGAATTTTGTTCTTTTCCAATGACTAAAAAATTGAAAGACCACTATCTGTAGTCAGTTTTTCCAAAGCTTGAAGGCCAAGTTTGGAGTTTCCTTTTTCATTAAGACCCGGAGACCAAGTCACCACACAGAAGTTATCTGGAAAAACGGCAACAATCCCCCCACCAACACCGCTTTTTCCAGGGAGCCCCACTTTAAAGGCAAACTCTCCCGCTTCATCATAAAAACCACAACTCAACATAATAGCATTTATTCGTTTGATTTGGCTAAGATTGAGGTATTGATTTTTCTGCAAACATTTCCCACGGTTTGCAAAGATATAGAAGGTATTTACGAGCTGCTCGCACGACATGCTCAGAGAACATTGATGAAAGTAAAAATCCAAAACAGTTTCCACATCATTCTGAAGATTACCAAAGGATTTTATGAGGTTAGCTGCCGCATAGTTGCGAAAACCCGTTTCTTTTTCAGACAATGCTACGGTTTCATCATACCCAATGGAAGGGTCATTGGCAATGCCTTGAACGTATTTTAGAAATTCCTCTTTGGGATTTCCCAGCTTAGAAACCAAAATATCGGCAATCACAATAGCACCCGCGTTGATCAATGGGTTTCTGGGGATACCGTTTTCTTGTTCCAAAAGGGACAAATGGTTAAAGGGGTCTCCAGAAGGTTCTACATCTACTCGTTTCCAAAGGTCATCCCCCAAAAGATCAAAGGCCATGGAAAGGGTCAATACCTTGGTGATACTTTGCACAGAAAATAATTCACGCGTGTCTCCCGAACTGTATAAAGTACCCCTTCTATCCAAAAGGGCAATACCAAATTTATTTGGGTCTATACAGGCTAATTGCGGAATATAGGATGCTATCTTCCCTTTGTCCGAAGTTTCTTTGGCTTGAAAGGCAATGTTATCCAAGATGGTTTGAAAATCAAGCATCAACCCTTATAAAATGGAAGTTTTATTACTGTGGCGGGAACCTGTTTCTTTCTGATTTGGATAAAGATTTCTGAATCAGCTTTGGAAAAATCTTTAGTGACATAACCGAGCCCGATTCCCTTCTCAAGTGATGGCGACATAGTGCCGGAAGTCACATTTCCAATAGGGTTTCCATCAGCATCCACTATGGCATATCCGTGTCTTGGAATACCTCTTTCCATAAGCTGAAAACCAACTAGCCTTCTAGTGACTCCAGCTTCTTTTTGTGCAGCCAAAGCCTCTGAATTCACAAAATCCTTGGTGAATTTGGTAATCCAACCTAAACCAGCCTCTAAGGGAGATGTTGTATCATCTATATCATTCCCGTAGAGGCAATATCCCATTTCCAGACGAAGGGTATCCCGAGCCGCTAGACCAATAGGTTTAATCCCAAAATCGGCCCCAGCTTCCAACACTTTGTTCCATACCTGTTCCACTTCGGAATTTTTACAATAAATTTCAAAACCACCCGAACCGGTATAGCCTGTCGCAGAAATGATGACATGCTCAATACCTGCAAAATCACCAACCACGAAGTTGTAGAATTTAATTTCTGCCAAATCAACGGATGAGAGCGATTGCATAGCCTCCACTGCTTTCGGCCCCTGAATAGCCAGTAGCGAATAGTCATCCGAAATGTTTCGCATCTCAGCATCAATCCCTTCGTTGTATGTTGAGATATGCGCCCAGTCTTTTTCAATATTGGAGGCATTCACTACCAATAAATAGGTTTCTTCCTTTATTTGATACACAATCAAATCATCAACAATTCCGCCAGTTTCATTAGGGAGACAACTATACTGCGCTTTTCCAACGGTAAGTTTAGACGCATCATTTGAGGTGACTTTTTGGATGAGTTCCAAGGCCTTTGGACCCTCAATTAAAAACTCCCCCATGTGGGAAACATCAAATACACCAACTGACTTTCTAACAGTTTCATGCTCTGCGTTCACACCTTCATAAGAAACCGGCATGTTATAGCCGGCAAAAGGCACCATTTTGGCTCCTAGGGCTTCATGTACCCCGGTCAATGCAATATTCTTCATAGAATTCCTTATCTCTGGGGTAAATTTATTGATTTCGCCTTACATACTTTCCCTTGCCTCCGGTATTCTTTTGAAAAACTTGTATTAATTCAAAAATGGAATTTGCTAAGGCTTTAGAAGGAGGGATTTTAGCTGTTCATATGAGCTGATTTTCAGGGAGCTTTTGGTTTTATGAAGTACTTTTTCTATTTGAGGAGGAATTGCGGGTTCAATATTCAAAGTATCTCTCACAACATCTAAAAATTTAACCGGATGGGCGGTCTCTAAAAATACACCATGGGCGTTTGGATGATTCTTTTGATAGGTTTTTAATCCTAAATAGCCTACAGCTCCGTGAGGATCTGCCACATAGTTGAACGTTTTGTACAGATATGCCATGGCTTCTTTGGTTTTATTATCTGTAAAAGAGTAGCTGGACAGATTTTCTTGAAGCTTCACAAAATTGTTTCCATATAAATGGCGAATACGAACAAAGTTACTAGGGTCCCCTACATCCATAGCATTTGATATGGTAGCCACCGAAGGTTGAGCTCGGTATTCTCCATCCTTCATGAATTTGGGTACCACATCATTCACATTGGTGGAAGCGATAAAATGGCGTACAGGCATGCCTAGTTTTTGAGCAACCATCCCTGCACAGATGTTCCCAAAATTTCCGGAAGGTACTGAGAATACAATGTCGCTACTTTTTGATTTCAATGTTTTATAGGCAAACAAAAAGTAAAACAATTGAGGTAACCAACGGGCAACGTTAATACTGTTGGCAGAAGTCAAATTTTGATTTTCTTGGAGTTCTGCATCCAAAAAAGCGGTCTTGACCATGTTTTGGCAATCATCAAAGGTTCCATCCACCTCCATGGCCACAATATTTTGGCCAAGTGTGGTAAGTTGCTTTTCTTGTATTTCGCTAACCTTTCCGCTAGGGTAGAGAATGACGACTTTAACTCCTTTAACACCCAAAAAACCATTGGCAACGGCGCCACCCGTATCTCCTGAAGTAGCTACCAACACGATCACTTCAGAATTTTTATCTTGCGAAAAATAACCCAAGCAATTGGCCATAAAACGAGCACCTACATCCTTAAATGCCATTGTAGGACCATGAAAAAGTTCTAGAGCTGATACATTCTCATCTATGGGAACAAGGGGAAAATCAAAGTCCAATACTTTTTGTAAAATATCTTTAAGAACAGTATCCGGAATATCTTCCTGAACAAATTGATGGATAGCTTTAAAAGCTATTTCATGATGGTTTAGTGCTTCAATATTCTCAAAGAACTCAATAGGAAGTGGGCTGATGTTTTCCGGTACGTACAAACCTTTATCCGGAGCTATTCCTTGAATTACGGCTTCCTTAAAGGTTGCTCTAAGATTGGGGTTGTTTAAACTAAAATATTCCATCCTTAATTCATTGGTTTTACGCCCTCTGCATTGATCGAGGATACATGAATATCAAATTCAACATCAATAGCTTCGTAGACCTGTCTCATGGCTTCAGCTACTTTTTTTGCGGTTGCCTCACCTTTACTTAATGCGAAAATAGAGGGGCCAGAGCCGGAAATTCCACAACCTAATGCGCCAGATTTGATTGATTGTGACTTAATTTCATCAAACCCTGGAATAAGAATAGACCTGATGGGTTCCACTACATGGTCTTCCAAAGACCTACCAATCAGGCCGTAATCATTTTTGAAAAGCCCAGCAATAAGTCCACCAAGATTGCCCCATTGTTGAATACCTTTTTGCAATGTGATTTTAGTTTTTAAAATTTTCCGGGAATCCGAAGTTTTTATCTCAATTTGCGGATGAATAACTGTAGCATACAACTCTTTTGGTGATGGGAGTGGAACTACGTCTAAAGGGTTATAACCTCGTACCAAAGTGAATCCCCCAAATAGGGCAGGGGCGACATTATCAGCATGGGCCACGTCACTGGCCAATTTTTCCCCTTGCATTGCAAATTCAACCAATTCCGAGGACGAAAATGGTTTACCCAATAACTGGTTCATGGCCCAAACGGCTCCAGCAGAGCTAGCTGCACTGCTGCCTATGCCACTTCCGGGTTTTATTTTTTTATGGATTTCTATCTCAAACCCTCCGGTGTAGTCACTTTTTTCCAACAAAGCTAAGCCGGCTACTCCAGCTACGTTCTTTTCAGTTTGGAGCGGTAAATCCTGTCCGGTAATCTTGGCAATTCCTATTCCTACTTCAGTAGTCTTGCGAACTATCATCTCATCCCCAACCGTATCAAGTGCAACTCCCAGAACATCAAAACCACAGGATAGATTGGCAATAGTGGCCGGGCAAAAAACTTTGATTTCTTCCATCTTAAAAGTTTCCAATTCTGATAATATCTGCAAAGATACCCGAAGCAGTTACTTCGGCTCCCGCTCCCGCTCCTTTTATAATAAGCGGCTGGTTTGGGTAACGTTCCGTGAAGAAAAGGACAATGTTGTCACTTCCTTCTAGGTTGTAAAAATCATGCCCCTTGGGAATTTCCTGAAGTCCTACCGTTGCTTTACCATCATCAAATTGAGCTACGTACTTCAATTTGCAGTCCTTGCTCTGCGCATTTGAATACAGGTTTTGGAAATCAGCTTCATACTTTTTAAGTGAGTCGAAGAATGCATCATTAGAGTTGGTCTCCAAACTCTCCTGTGGAAGAAAACCATTGTTTTTAATGTCGTCAATATTTAGATGATATCCGCTTTCACGAACTAAAATCAATATTTTTCGCATAACATCCACTCCACTTAAGTCAATGGTTGGGTCAGGTTCCGTATACCCTTCTTCTTGGGCTTGTTTTACTACATCATGAAATGTGGTTGAGCTATCAAAAGTGTTAAATACGAAATTGAGACTGCCGGACAAGACTGCTTGAATCTTTTTGATTTTATCACCTGAGACAATTAAGTGTTTTAATGTGTCTATAATGGGAAGACCTGCTCCCACATTGGTCTCGAACAAAAAGGGTGCACTATATTTTTTAGCGAGTTGTTTTAAATCCTGATAATAATCGTACTCTGAAGAGCAGGCAATTTTATTGCAGGTTACAACCGCGATGCTATTTCGTAAATAGTTGGGATAGGTTAGCGCAATACCTTCGTTCGCTGTATTGTCCACAAAGACACTATTTCTGAAGTTGAGTTGTTTCACTCGCTCAAAAAACACATCAGGATTAGCGGGTTCGCCATGGGCTAATTGACTTTCCCAGGATTCCAAATCAATTCCATCCTCGTTAAAACACATCGTTCTGGAATTACTCATCCCAATTACCCGAATATTGAGTTTCAATTCTTTCTTTAAATATTCAGATTGCGAACGGATCTGTCCCATAAACCGAGAACCCACATTGCCGACTCCCATTACAAAGAGGTTAAGCTGTTTGATATTTTCTTCAAAAAAGGTCTCATGAAGTGAATTCAATGCTTTTTTGACATCCTTTTTGCCAATTACTGCGGATATATTTCGTTCGGAAGCTCCTTGGGCTATGGCCCTGATATTAACGTTGTTCTTCCCCAAAGTGCTAAACATTTGTCCGCTCAAACCCTGGTGGCTTTTCATGTTTTCTCCAACCAAGGCTACAATGGCCAGATCTTCTTCAATTTGTAGGGGTTTAATTTTATGACCTTGCATTTCGTACTCAAAGGTGGCATTCAATGCGTTTTGGGCCCTTTCTACATTTGCATTGGAAATCCCTACGCAAATGGAATGTTCCGAAGAGGCTTGGGTGATGAGAACAACACTAATGTTTTCTAATGACAAGGTTTCAAAAAAGCGTTTAGAGATACCTGGAATGCCTATCATACCTGGTCCTTCCAATGAGATTAAACTTATATGGTCCACGTGACTAATGCCCCGTACTGTTTTTTGACTTCCATTTGTATTTTTTGAGACTCGTGTACCCTCATCATTTGGTGAAAAAGTATTTTTGATTACAATCGGAATTTCTTTATCCAGAACGGGTTGAATGGTAGGGGGGTAGAGTACTTTTGCCCCAAAATGAGATAGTTCCATGGCTTCTTCATAGCTTAAATGGGCAATGCATTTTGCCTGTTTCACCATTTTTGGATTTGCTGTGTACATTCCGCTTACATCGGTCCAAATTTCCAGTTCAGTGGCTTGAAGTACACTGGCCAGAATAGCAGCGGAATAATCAGAACCTCCCCTACCTAATGTGGTGGAATTTCCAGCCTGACTGGAGGAGATAAAACCAGGGAGCACTGTAATACTCCCTTTTTTCTGCTCAAAATAGGAGACGGTGTTAGCATGGGTCTTTTGAAAATCGACTTTGGCACTTCCAAAAGATTCATCCGTGGTAATTAATTCTCTGCTATCCTTGAATGTGGCATTTAAACCCTCGGATTTAAGAAATTCAGCAATAATAAAAGCTGATAAAAGCTCTCCGTATCCCACGATTTTATCAGATAGTTTTGGAGTCACTTCCCCTATAAGGTAGGAACCTTCCAAAAGAGTTTCTAAGGTGTTTAAATCACTTTTGACTTTACTCAGAATAGTACTTTGACTTTTTACGGGAATCAAAGTTTTAATGACTGAAATATGCCTTTCTTCTATTTCTTCAAGCTTTTTTTTATAGGATAGGTCCTGGAGAGATGCCAATCTTGAAGTCTCTAACAAGCTGTCAGTTATGCCACCAAACGCAGATACTATGACCGCTTGCTGCATTGCTCCATTATTTTGGATAATTGATTTTACTTTATGTATGTTTTCTGGATTGGCTACCGAAGTACCTCCAAATTTTAAAACTTTCATGATGATTTACTTAGGATGAAAAAAATAGTATGATTGACGGACGGAATTAATACAGACTTTACCCCAAAGGGGTTGTAGTAGAAGTAGTAAAGAAATATAAGGACTGTACCATTTTATATACTCCGTGACTTAATCAACGAACATTATTTTTCAGGGTAAAAGTAGTACTTTTGAATGCTTCAGCAAATACAACGTAAATTTTTGCTAAATCCACATATTTAACCTTCTTTTTTTATTGAATGAAAATTTTAACCGCTGCTCAAATCTATCAAGCTGACAAATTTACAATTGATAAACAGCAAATTACGAGTGATGCGTTGATGGAGCGTGCTGCTGAACAAATTTTTAAATGGATACATGCAAGGCTTCAGGGTGCACCGGTTAGTATTCAGTTTTTTTGCGGTATAGGGAATAATGGGGGAGATGGTATTGCCCTAGCTCGACATTTAATGGAGCATGGCTACAATATTAAAGTGTATGTGGTAAATTATAGTGAAAAACGTTCTAAGGATTTTCTTTTGAACATGGAACGTTTAAAGGACCGGAAGATTTGGCCGGAATTTATAAATCCAGAAACTACCTTACCCATTATACAGCCTAATGATATTATTGTTGATGCTATTTTTGGGATTGGCCTGAATCGCCGCCCAGAAGATTGGGTATTGGATTTAATTCAGCATTTAAAGGATTCCAGAGCGTTTACCTTAGCTGTGGATATCCCTTCAGGAATGCCAGTGGATCAACCTCTTTGGGAAGATGCCGTAGTCATTTACGCAAACTATGTGCTGAGTTTCCAGGCGCCAAAATTGGTTTTCTTTTTACCAGAAACGGGAATCTACATTGAGAATTGGGAAGTTTTGGATATTGGATTGGATGCTGAGTTCATGACTGGGGTAGATACTTCTTTTGAGTTTGTGCAAAAGTCTGGGGTACAATCTTTATACATTCCTAGAGGAAAGTTTTCACACAAAGGCACATTTGGACATTCAGTACTAATTGGTGGTAGTTATGGAAAAATAGGGGCTGTACAGTTAGCAGGTAGAGCATGTTTAAAGTCGGGTAGTGGTTTGGTCACCTTATACGTTCCCGAATGTGGTTATGTCCCTTTACAATCCACTTTCCCCGAAGCTATGGTTTTAACCGATGAGGAAGAAGAATACATCAGTGAGATTTCTCTTCCAATACAACCAAGTGCGATAGGAATCGGAATGGGGTTGGGAAAGGAAGAAGCAACCATTGCAGCTTTTGGTAAATTCACTAAACAAGTTAAGGTGCCCATGGTTATTGATGCGGATGGCATAAATATTTTAGCTGACTATCCAAATTTTTTAAAGCATATGCCAAAGGGAACTGTTTTAACACCACACCCTAAAGAACTGGAACGACTTGTCGGTACGTGGGAAAATGATTTTGAAAAACTGGAAAAAGCCATGCGTTTCTCCGAGACCTATCAGTGTATTTTGGTAATAAAAGGAGCGCATACTATTGTCGTGGACGGTCAAAAGGGGTATGTGAACCATACAGGGAATCCAGGGATGGCTACCGCAGGTAGCGGAGATGTTTTGGCTGGAATGATAACTGGTTTCTTGGCACAAGGATATGATTCACTAGGCGCTTCAATTTTCGGAGTATACTTGCACGGTTTAGCGGCCGATTTAGAAGTGCCGAATCATGGCTATGAGGCTATTACGGCTTCCACCATAATAGATGCCATAGGAAAAGCATTTATCGAATTATTTAGACCGCCAGAACCTGCAACAAATAGTCAAGCCTAATCGTGATAGGGCATTTTACTCCATTATTTTAAGGGAGGTCATTCGCAATACTATCTGGTGGGCAAAAGTCATCGTTAAGTACCTCTTGAGCTGTAAAAGAGGTGGTGCTTACCACAGTTGTATCTGATTTCACGCTATTTGGGTTTTCGGTAACGGAGGCTATGTACAGCGTGACTAGAAAAATAAGGAATAGAAGTATTGAGCGTCTCATAGTCTAATTTGTAATTCGTGAAAAAACTAGGATGGCTAGTATCGTAAATGAGACAAAAAAGGAAATTATTGGAAGAACGTAGAAGGTGAATTTCCTAATTCGCCCCTTCCCGATTTGATGAGCTACTAGCTTAATTATTGAGTTCATGGTTGTTTTTTGTGTAAAGGAACAGTAGGGATGACTGTTTTTACGACAAAATCTTGGCGAGAAGGAAAAATCAACCTTAAAAGGGAATGGAATTTAACGTAAAGTAGGGGTTGAGAGATACTATTAATCAGCAGCTAGGTCATAATGATGACCTAAAGTGTATTTGGAAGAGCTGATTTTTGATGGGGAATCCAGATTACTTACTTTTTTTCTTTTTAAGGCGTTTCTTTACCCAAGCGAGCGCATTCTCATACTCTATAAAGAACTCCATGTTTTTTTTGTAGAACAACTTTTCAATTTTAAAGTTGTGCATATCAATTTCTTTTTTGGAAACAATTGCAAAAGCCTTAAGATTTTCGAGACCTCTTATGTAGTTGTATATAGTTGGGTCAACCGCATACGAATTTTTGCGTAGGCTGATATAACCAAAATCTTTTTCTCTAAAATGAATTTCTGAAATACCAATGATCTGATAGGCTCTTTCCAAGGTAAGTGTAGCTCCTTCATCAAAGGTGGATACCATGTAGTTGTCATATACTTGCACGGTACCTATGTCCAACTGATACTCTCGCACCACAATTGGCTTTTTGTACGCAATTCTCATTCCCAAATGTTATAGTGTCTCATTACGAAAGTAGAAGTAAAGGCGAAAGCGTTGAAAAAATATAGATTAACAGCGTAAATATCGTTTGTATGGTAAACGGCCCTTGATTTTAAAAGTAAAGCCGGCATATGCCGGCCTTACTTCCTAAAACTAATATCTATTTTACTCAGTTTCCTGAGATTTTTTTGGCTTCTTGATTTTTATGGTGAGTTCTTCTTTTTTCTCATCCAAATCCATGAAAATACTGTCACCCTCTTCTAGTTTGGAATTGACGATTTCCTCTGCTAGAGCATCCTCTATATACTTTTGAATAGCACGCTTTAGAGGCCTGGCGCCATATTGCTTGTCAAAACCTTTTTCAGCAATGTAATCCTTGGCTTTATCGGATAGATTCAAATCATAACCAATATCCTTGATTCTCATAAATAGTTTATCCAATTCGATGTCGATAATCTTATGAATGTCCTCTCTTTCCAGTGGATTGAAGACAATAACATCATCAATACGATTCAGAAACTCGGGAGCGAATGCTTTTTTCAAGGCATTTTCTATTACGCTTTTTTGATGACTGTCCGCCTGCGCTTTTTTGGCCGCGGTGCCGAAACCAACTCCTTGTCCAAAATCCTTCAACTGGCGTGCACCGATATTGGAAGTCATAATGATGATTGTATTTCTAAAATCAATCTTTCTTCCTAAACTATCAGTCAGATAGCCATCATCTAGTACTTGAAGTAGCATATTGAACACATCTGGATGTGCTTTTTCAACCTCGTCTAATAGGATTACGGAATAGGGTTTTCTTCGAACTTTTTCAGTCAATTGTCCCCCTTCTTCATAACCAACATATCCGGGAGGTGCTCCCACCAATCTTGAAATGGCAAACTTTTCCATGTATTCGCTCATATCGATACGGATAAGTGCATCTTCCGAATCAAAAAGCTCCTTCGCCAATATTTTGGCCAACTGTGTCTTACCAACTCCGGTCTGTCCTAAGAAAATAAAAGAACCTATAGGTTTATTAGGGTCTTTGAGACCAGCTCTATTTCTTTGAATGGCTTTCGCCACTTTGGCCACTGCCTCGTCTTGGCCAATAACAAAACCTTTAATGAGTTGAGGTAATTCGGCAAGTTTGTTGCTTTCCGTTTGGGCAATACGATTAACGGGAATACCGCTCATCATGGAAACTACGTCAGCTACATTTTCGTCCGATACGGTTTCTCTGTGCATTTTACTTTCCTCTTCCCAACGTTCTTGAGCAGACATTAACTCTTTCTCCAATCGTTTTTCATCATCCCTGAGCTTGGCGGCCTCCTCATATTTCTGTTTCTTGACCACACTGTTTTTCAGTTCCCTTACCTCTTCCAATTGGGTTTCCAATTCCAAAATTTGTTTGGGAACATCCATATTTACAATATGTACTCGAGAACCTGCTTCATCCAAAGCATCAATCGCTTTGTCCGGAAGGAATCTATCTGTCATATATCTATTGGTAAGCTTAACGCATGCTAAAATGGCATCATCTGTATAATTTACATTGTGATGGTCTTCATACTTACCTTTGATATTCATCAAAATTTCTATGGTCTCTTCTACTGAGGTAGGTTCCACCATTACTTTTTGAAAACGACGTTCCAATGCACCATCTTTCTCAATGTACTGACGATACTCGTCTAATGTTGTAGCACCTATACATTGTATTTCACCTCTTGCCAAAGCGGGTTTGAACATATTTGAGGCATCCAAACTACCAGTAGCACCTCCTGCACCTACAATAGTGTGAATTTCGTCAATGAAAAGAATAATATCGTCGTTTTTCTCCAGTTCGTTCATTACCGCTTTCATACGCTCTTCAAACTGGCCACGGTATTTGGTGCCTGCAACAAGAGAGGCTAAATCTAAAGTAACGACCCTTTTGTTGTAAAGAATCCTAGATACTTTTTTATTGATAATGCGTAAAGCAAGGCCTTCTGCTATGGCACTTTTACCAACACCAGGCTCTCCAATAAGCAGTGGGTTGTTCTTTTTTCTCCGACTCAATATCTGTGAGACCCTTTCAATCTCTTTTTCCCTTCCAACAACTGGGTCTAATTTATTCTCTTCGGCCAATCGGGTAAGGTCACGTCCAAAGTTGTCCAATACTGGAGTTTTGGATTTTTTGCTGCCTTTTTGGCTGGAACTTGAACCAAAGCTACTTTCCTTGGAATCTCCAGTTTCCTCTGGATCACTAGGAAAAGATTCTGCGCTTGGCGTATCTAGGTAATCATCATCACTGGTAATCATCGATTTGAACTGGTCTTTAACATTATCATAGTCAACCTTTAGTTTGTGCAACAGTTTTGTGGTCGGGTCATTTTCATTCCGTAAAATACACAATAAAAGGTGGGCAGTGTTTATTGAAGAACTCTGAAAAAGCTTAGCTTCCAAAAAAGTAGTCTTCAAAGCACGTTCCGCCTGTCGGGTTAGATGTAGGTTCTTTTTATCTTTTTGTACGGTGCCTGTGTTTGGGTTAGCTGGACTTAGGATTTCAACTTTTCTTCTCAAGTGGTCCAAATCGACATCCAAGGCATCCAATATGTTAATGGCCTTGCCATTGCCATCCCTTAAAAGACCCAGCATAAGGTGCTCCGTTCCAATAAAATCATGCCCTAATCTTAGGGCCTCTTCCTTACTGTAAGCTATAACGTCTTTTACTCTAGGGGAAAAATTATCATCCATAGGCTTCCTTATTCAGCAATTAAAATTAATAAAAGTATGTATACGCAGGTCAAATACCGTACCTATATTCGATAAACATGGTTTAAAAGTCGAAATAAAGTGCTTTTTCCTAACACTTTAACATAGATTTAGATGGACCTGAAAAGTTGTCTTGTAGTGTTGATAATTTTTTTAATAAACTAAGTGGTATTAGTGGTTGAAGGGTTGAATTTATGTATATTGCCACGATGTTTTAACCAGTAAAACCAATAGGATTTTAGTATGGCGGAAGGAGAAAAGTTGATTCCGATCAATATTGAAGATGAAATGAAATCGGCCTACATTGACTATTCAATGTCGGTCATTGTGTCACGTGCCTTACCCGATGTCAGGGATGGTCTAAAACCAGTACATAGGCGTGTGCTTTATGGAATGCACGAATTGGGTGTAAGATCTACCAGTGCACACAAAAAATCAGCTCGTATTGTGGGTGAAGTTTTAGGTAAATACCACCCTCATGGAGACACCTCAGTCTATGATACCATGGTGCGTATGGCACAAGAGTGGAGCTTGCGCTACATGTTGATAGACGGCCAAGGTAACTTTGGGTCAGTTGATGGGGATAGTCCAGCAGCTATGCGTTATACGGAAGCACGTATGCGTAAAATCGCTGACGAAATGTTGGCAGATATTGATAAAGACACTGTAGACCACCAGTTAAACTTTGACGACTCTTTGGAAGAGCCAACGGTTCTTCCTACACGTGTACCCAATTTATTGGTAAACGGTGCTTCGGGAATCGCTGTGGGGATGGCTACTAATATGCCCCCACATAATTTATCTGAAGTTGTAGACGGTACAGTTGCTTATATCGATAACTCTGATATTGAAATAGATGAGTTGATGACTCATGTCAAAGCCCCTGATTTTCCAACCGGAGGTATCATTTATGGCTATGATGGCGTAAAAGAAGCTTTCCATACCGGCCGTGGTCGTGTAGTTATGCGTGCCAAGGCCACTTTCGAAGAGGTCCAGGGTCGTGAGTGTATTATCGTAACTGAGATTCCCTATCAAGTGAATAAGGCGGACATGATAAAAAAGACCGCTGACCTTATCAATGATAAAAAGATAGAAGGAATCTCAACTATTCGAGATGAATCTGACCGAAAAGGAATGCGTATTGTTTACATCTTGAAACGAGATGCTATACCCAATATCGTTCTAAATACACTTTATAAGTATACCGCACTTCAGTCTTCCTTCAGTGTCAATAACATTGCTTTGGTTAAAGGAAGACCTCAGTTGCTCAATCTGAAAGAGATTATCCATCACTTTGTGGAGCATAGGCATGAGGTTGTAGTTCGGCGTACGAAATACGAATTGAAGAAGGCCGAAGACCGTGCCCACATATTGGAGGGACTTATTATTGCTTCGGACAATATTGATGAGGTTATTGCCATTATTCGCGGTTCTTCCAATGTTGAAGAAGCTCGAAGTAGTTTAATGGAGCGCTTTAAGCTTACCGAAGTTCAGGCTAAGGCTATTGTTGAGATGCGTTTGCGTCAGTTGACAGGACTGGAACAGGATAAGCTTAGAGAGGAGTATGAGGAGCTAAAGAAGACAATCGAGGACCTTAAGGATATCTTGGATAAAAAAGAGCGCCGTATGCAAATCATCAAAGATGAGTTGCTTGAGGTTAAGGAGAAGTATGGAGATGATCGACGGTCCGAAATCAATTTTGCAGGCGGGGACTTGAGCATTGAGGACATGATTCCTGATGAGCAGGTAGTGATTACCATTTCGCATGCGGGTTATATCAAAAGAACACCTCTTACAGAATACAAAACTCAGAACAGGGGTGGTGTTGGTCAAAAAGCCTCCTCTACCCGTAACGAAGACTTTTTGGAGCACCTTTTTGTGGGAACCAACCATCAATATATGTTGTTCTTCACCCAAAAGGGGAAGTGTTTTTGGATGCGTGTATTCGAGATACCCGAAGGGAGTAGAACTTCAAAAGGGCGCGCTATTCAAAACCTTATCAACATAGAGCAAGAAGATAAGGTGAAGGCCTTCATTTGTACCAGAGACTTAAAGGATGAAGACTACGTGAACAGTCATTACGTAATCATGGCGACCAAAAAAGGTACCGTTAAGAAAACGTCTTTGGAACAATATTCACGACCCCGACAAAATGGAATTAATGCGATTACCATACGTGAAGGTGATGAATTGTTGGAGGCTAAACTTACCACAGGTACAAGCCAAATCTTGTTGGGATTAAAATCAGGTAAGGCCATCCGTTTTGAAGAAAGCAAGACCCGACCCATGGGAAGAAATGCTTCAGGAGTTCGTGGAATTACCTTGGCAAATGATTCAGATGAAGTTGTGGGAATGGTGTCGGTTCATAATTTTGAAGATGATATTCTTGTGGTTTCGGAAAATGGATACGGAAAACGTTCCACCATAGACGATTATAGAATCACCAATAGAGGTGGAAAAGGTGTTAAAACCATTTCAATTACCGAAAAAACAGGCGAACTTGTGGCCATCAAGAATGTATCGGATCTTGATAACTTAATGATTATCAATAAATCAGGAATTGCGATTCGTATGAGTGTAGAGGATTTAAGAGTTATGGGTAGGGCGACACAGGGTGTAAAATTGATTAACCTTAAAGACACAGATTCTATTGCAGCAGTGGCCAAAGTGATGAAGGAAGATGACGAAGTGGACGATTCGGATATCCGTGAAATTGAGGTGAAAGAATAAAATGGTATAGAATTTGAAAGTACCGGTCCGGAATTAATAATGAATAAACACTAATTTATATTTTACTCAAATGAAAACTAAAGTTTTATTACTGATTGCTATAGGTTTTTCTGCTTTTGGATTTTCGCAGAAGACAGAAATAAAAGCAGCTGAAAAAGCCCTAAAAGGAGGCGATGCAGCTGCAGCCAAAACAGCATTGGAAGGTGCAGCTTCTTTAATAGATTCTTCTGACCCAAGGCTACAGGCCCAATATTACGCTGTAAAAGGAAATATTTACTATGATTTGGCCAAAAAGGGTGATGCATCTGCGTTCCAAACGGCTATTGATGCGTACAAAAAAGTTATTTCCGTAGAGGAAGCTAGTGGAAAACAAAAATACACTACGGTAGCTACCCAACAAATGGGAACAATGACTGCCGATATTATAAATGCGGCCGTAGATGATAACAACAAAAAGAAATTTGATGAAGCGGCTGAAAAATTGTATTTGGGATACACATTAAGTCCAAAAGATACTATTTACTTGTACTACGCTGCTAGTAGTGCTGTAAGTGGTCAGAATTATGATAAAGCATTGCAATATTATAATGAGTTAAAAACTATTGGATATGATGGTAGTGGTGTTAAATTCTCTGCGGTTAATGTTGAGACAGGAGAGGTCGAGGAAATGGATGAGAATACTCGTAATCTTTATGTAAAAGCAGGTACACACAAAGATCCAAAAGAAGAGAAAACCCCATCAAAGAAGCCTGAAATTGTAAAGAACATTGCATTGATTTATCAGCAATTGGGAGACAATGATAAAGCATTGGCAGCTTATGCCGATGCACGATCTGTAAACCCAGATGATGTTAACTTGGTTTTAGGTGAGGCTAATTTGTATTACTCTATTGGTAACAAGGATAAGTTCAAAGAGCTGATGGGACAGGCCTCCGAAATGGCTCCGGATAATGCCGATTTGTTATACAATATTGGTGTAATTAACATGGAACAAGGGAATTTGGAGGACGCTAGATCTGCTTATAGAAAGACACTAGAGGTAGACCCAAGCTATATTAATGCTTTATTGAACCTATCTACAACCTATGTGAATGAAGGAAATGGTCTTATCGATGAGATGAATAGTTTGGGAAACTCCAGAGCGGATATTGCTAAATATGATGAGCTAAAAAAGAAGAAAGACGATCTCTTTGTAGAAGGTGCCAAAGTTTTAGAAGACGCACTTAAGACGAATCCTGATAATCAGAGTGTATTAAGCCAGCTAAAAAATATTTATGGTGCTCTAGGAGATACAGATAATTTTAAAAGAATTAAGGAACTTCTTGGAGAATAAACGTTCCTGTCTAAAAAGAAAAGCCCCAAGTACTTGGGGCTTTTCTTTTTAGATGATTTTCTTTATTACCCTAAGCGGGTGCGAATACAACTTCTCGTCTGTATTGAAAATACCCGTATGATCTAACCGATCTATACGGACTTCTCCGTGAACATGAATAACATAATTATCCTTGAGCATTATCCCAACATGGTCAATCACACCTTCATTGTTATCAAAAAAAGCCAAATCACCAGGTTCGCTCTCTTCAATAAAACTTAAGGCATCACCTTGTTTTGATTGTTGTTCAGCCTCTCTAAAAAGATGATGGCCATTTAAACGATAGACCATTTGCGTAAATCCCGAGCAATCTATTCCAAAAGGAGTTTTTCCACCTTTTAAATAGGGAGCTTTTAAATAGAGTAGGGCTGTATCAATTAAACAGGACTTATCTCGAATCCCAGAAGTTGAATCGCCCTCAAAATTTGTTTTAAAGGATTTGGAATTAACCAAAACTGAACCAAGAACTACAGGTTGCAGCGTGTTATTTCCGTCAGGGCAAACATGTGCTATAAGGTCTGTGGCATACTTCGTAAACTCTTCTCCGTCAATTTTTAAATATACGTCTTCAGAAATTTGAAGGATTTGAAGATTTTTTACCCAACCCTCGCAATCGTCGAAAGCCATGCGTATCCTAGACCACTTTTTCCTATACTCCAAGATTTTGAAATGCTCACCATAAAGTAACTGAGAAATCATCTCGGTTCCATCATCTGGAGCAGACCTTAGGGCAACAATACTTTGCGGACATATTCCGTACAGCATGGATATGCGACTTATGCGAAATTAAAGAGTTTCAAGGACGATAGCCGAGGCACCACCCCCTCCGTTACAGATAGCTGCGGCACCAAGTTTTCCATTATTTTGTTTAAGCACATTCAACAAGGTAATGGTAATTCTGGCTCCTGAGCAACCTAAAGGGTGACCTAAAGAAACAGCACCACCATTAACGTTGACATTGGTGTCCTCAAGTCCTAATATTTTCATATTGGCAAGACCTACAACCGAAAAAGCTTCATTGAATTCAAAAAAGTCAATTTCCTCCATAGCTACACCAGCTCGGTGCAAAGCCTTAGGGAGTGCTTTAGCCGGAGCCGTGGTAAACCATTTTGGCTCATGTGCAGCATCGGCATATCCTTTAATAGAAGCTAATGGTTTTATGCCTAGTTCCTTGGCTTTTTCCTCGCTCATCAACACAACGGCTGCTGCTCCATCATTGATTGTTGAAGCATTTGCAGCGGTAACTGTACCGTCTTTTGAAAAAGCAGGTCGTAGGTTTGGAATCTTTTCAAGTTTTACATTTTTGTATTCTTCGTCTTCGGATACAACGATTGGTTCTCCTCGACGTTGAGGTACTTCCACGGAAATAACTTCATCGGAGAATTTACCTGAACTCCATGCATCAGCAGACCTTTTGTACGATTGAACGGCAAATGCATCTTGCTCTTCCCTACTAAATTCATATTCGGTAGCGCAGGCATCCGCACAAACACCCATGGCATTTTGGTCATATACATCGACAAGACCATCTTTTTGCATACCATCAACCATAGCGGCAGGTCCAAACTTCATGCCGCCTCTCATATATGTATAATGAGGAATTAAGCTCATATTTTCCATACCACCAGCTACAACAATGGAATTTTCTCCAAGGGCGATAGACTGTGCTCCTTGCATAATGGCCTTCATACCAGAGGCACATACTTTATTGATTGTAGTACACGGTACCGTATTGGGAATTCCAGCAAAAATTGCCGCTTGCCTTGCAGGTGCTTGACCCGTTCCAGCTTGAACTACATTTCCCATCAAAACCTCCTCAACATTTTCTGGATTCAAACCAATTTTCTCCAGTGCTCCTTTTATGGCAATAGCGCCAAGTTTTGGGGCTGGCACACTGGATAAGGCCCCCATAAAACTCCCGATAGGAGTTCGTACGGCGGAAACAATAACAACTTTAGTCATACTCTTTATTTATGTGTGCAAAATACTAAAATTAAACGCAAAGGGTAAAGTTCTGTGGACCTTGCTTTTATTTATATTTTCTATTTTTGGAACTTACCACTCGCGCATGGGAACAACTTTGGACAACGCTTATAAATATCAATCGCTGACCTATAAATATGTTCTTTACGCAATTTCTGTCGCCTTAATTGTCTTTTTCTTTCCAAGGGAAGGAAAGTTTAAATATGAGTTTCAAAAGGGGAAGCCCTGGCAGTATGAGAACTTATATGCTCCCATTGATTTTTCAATCAAAAAAACGGATGTCGAAATAGCTGAAGAGCAACGCTTTATTCGGGAAAACAAAACGGATTACTACACATATGATGCTATTGTTCCTGATGAAGTGAAGGCAAGCGTAAGTCAAGAGTTAACCAATATTTTTAAACAACAAAGCGAAGGGAACCGTTTTGAACAGCGCATCCGGAATTTGGCAGATTCGGTTATTGATAGTATTTACACTTATGGCATAGTTCAAGACGTGCCGATGACCGAAGCTGTATTTATTATAAAGAACAATGAAGCCATCACGGTAAGTGCTTCTAACTTGGTTAATCTTGGCGACGCTCGAGAAACAGCACAACGAATAATTAGAAACGCTAATCTAAGAGGTATTCCTTTGGCGACAAGTATTGGACGCGTTCTGGAACCTAATGTTTTTTTCAATAAAACCCTTACAGAAAAAGCTCTGGAAGAAGAGATGTCCCAAATTTCATTTACTCGAGGAGAAGTTTCCGAAGGGCGGCTTATCATAGCTAAGGGTGAAGTGGTTGAAGATGAAAACTTGAAAGTCCTGAACTCCCTGAAACAAGAGTATGAATCAGAACTTTGGCGTGGAGACAATTTCATATACATCCTTCTGGGATATGCTATTCTTGTGGCCTTGGTTTTAATGATGCTTTTTCTTTTCATTAAGCAATACCGAGATGAAATATTCAAGAACAACAATAAGTTAACCTTCATTTTTGTCAATATTCTACTTATGGTATTGGCTACCACCCTAATGGTAAAGAATCAGGAAAACTATGTGTATGTAGTTCCATTGTGTATTCTTCCGCTTATCCTGAAGAACTTTTTTGATGCCAGACTAGGACTATTTGTGCACGTACTGACTGTATTGATTTTAGGATTTGTAGTGCCTAACAGTTTTGAGTACATGTTCCTGCAGATTATTGCGGGAATTGTTACTATTTTAACGGGGTCTGAGCTATATCGAAGAGCTAATCTTTTTATTTCAGTAGGGCAAATCACGTTAATTTATATTATTGGATATTTTGCCTTTCATATCATCCATGAAGGTAATTTAGAGGGAATAGAGTGGACATTGTTTGGCATTTTTGTGTTGAATGGTCTTTTGACCCTCTTTGCGCAGCCCCTTATTTATATTTATGAAAAAATATTTGGTTTGGTTTCCGATGTCTCCCTTTTGGAATTATCGGATACTAACTCAAAACTTCTAAAAGAACTATCGGATAAAGCACCAGGAACTTTTCATCATTCTTTACAAGTGGCCAATTTGGCCGAAGCGGCTGCAAATGAAATAGGGGCCAATTCTATGTTGACCAGAGTAGGGGCATTGTATCATGATATTGGAAAAATGAACAATCCAACCTATTTCACGGAAAATCAAACCACAAATATAAACCCTCATGATGATCTCCCTCCAAAGGAAAGTGCTAAGATAATTATAGACCACGTCATCGAAGGCATCGAAATTGCAAGAAAGAATAAACTTCCTGATAGGGTAATTGATTTTTTGCGGACGCATCATGGTACAACTACTGTATTTTATTTTTTTCGAAAACAACAAGAAACCGAACCAGAGACAGACCCTAAGGATTTTAGATATCCTGGACCAATTCCTTTCTCCAAGGAAACAGCCATTCTAATGATGTCCGATGCTGTGGAAGCAGCTTCCAAGAGCCTAAAAGACCCTACCTATCAGAGCATTGATGATTTTGTGGAAAAGATTGTAAAGGGACAAATGCAGGCAGATCAATTTGTGAATGCCAATATCACCTTAAAAGAGATTGAAGTGGTAAAAAAGGTATTAAAACAAAAGCTTACCAACATATATCATCTAAGGGTAGAGTATCCTGAATAATTGGCAATCAAAAAAAGCAAAAAATAGTTGCGATCTTACGAATGAAAAGGTACATTTGCATCCGCATTTTCAGAATGTATGTTCATAAAATGTGAGGAGAGGTGCCGGAGTGGTAACGGAGCAGATTGCTAATCTGTCGACGGGTAACCGTCGCCTGGGTTCGAGTCCCAGTCTCTCCGCTTAATCTCACAAATTACGGGGTGTAGCGTAGCCCGGTTATCGCGCCTGCTTTGGGAGCAGGAGGTCGCAGGTTCGAATCCTGCCACCCCGAC
>JBCCXJ010000008.1:0-142961 GCA_039191905.1 Bacteroidota bacterium
ATTTTTAATGTAAATTATTTAATTCAATATAATGAAGTCAATTACAATCAAAGGATCCCAAAGAGAAAGCGTGGGCAAGGTTTCTACCAAAGCCTTACGTAATGCTGGAAAGGTCCCTTGCGTGCTGTACGGAGGGGAAAAACCATTGCACTTTTCAGCTGATGAACTTGCGTTCAAAAATTTGGTATATACTCCCAATGCCCACACAGCGGTGATTGAGTTGGAGGATGGCCAAAAATTTGAAGCTGTACTACAGGATATTCAGTTCCATCCGGTTACTGATAAAATCCTTCATATTGATTTTTACCAACTATTCAAGGACAAGCCAGTTACGATGAACATTCCTGTTCGTTTGGAAGGTAACTCTCCTGGAGTACGTAATGGGGGTCGTTTACTATTTAGAAAGCGTAAACTTTCCATTAAGGCACTACCGGATTTACTTCCTGATTTTATCACAATTGATATTTCCAAACTACGAATTGGTGGGACCATTTCCGTTGAAACCCTATTGAGTGACGACTACACCATAATGCATCCCAACAATACCGCTGTGGTACAGGTGAAAGCTTCTAGAACTTCTGTCGCAGACGAAGAAGAAGAAGAGGAAGAAGAGGAAGCAGCAGCAGAAGGGGGCGAAGCTGCTCCAGAAGCTGCAGCAGCAGAATAGTAAATCAAAAACTAAGCATATAGCATCCCCTAATCCAGTATTAGCGGGATGCTTTTTATTTTTGGCAAGTTCTAATTCTTATGTGGAATCAAATAAAAAAATTGTTAGGTTCACCTACTCCATTACTTGAAGAAAAGGATACCATGAAAAAATTTTTGATAGTCGGTCTAGGAAATATCGGAACGGAATATGATGAAACCCGGCATAATATTGGTTTTAAAATCCTCGACTACCTTGCGGCGCAAGAAGGGTTTTCTTTTGAAAGTGCCAAGTTGGGTGCACTAGCTACATTTAAATATAAAGGAAAGAGCATTCTCTGTTTAAAACCATCAACCTATATGAATTTAAGTGGAAAGGCAGTAAAGTACTGGATGGAAAAAGAAAACATTGCCATAGAGAATGTCTTAATTGTGACCGATGATATTAATATTCCTTTTGGCACACTTCGCCTAAAGACCAAAGGCAGTGACGGAGGTCATAATGGATTAAAGAGCCTTCAAAATCTTTTACAGACTGCCCAATATCCTCGTTTTCGATTTGGCGTTGGTGCCAACTTTGGAAAAGGACGGCAGATTGAATATGTTTTAGGAAAATGGTCAGAAGAAGAAAGCCATGCTCTGCCCGAACGTCTGGAAAAATCGTCAGAACTTATAAAGTCCTTTGTTTTCGCCGGTGCAAAAAACACCATGAATCAATACAATGGAATATAGACTTATAGGGTTTTAAATTCAAACACTCCAGAATCTGAAGTATTGCCTTCAGCATCTTGGGTTATTACTCTCCAAAAATATACCGTATTGGCTGCAACCGATGCAGATACAGAAGAGGTGAAAGCATCAAACGTTCCTAGTGCTGTGGTTGGTGGATTTTGGTTTGAGAAAAATACCTGATATTCTTCTATATCGTTTTCTACATCAGCACCCAACCAATTTAGAACCACTTGGTCGGAAGAATTAGGTGAAATCGTTGAGCCCGAATTTGGACTTACCAATTGTGCTGGAAAAGGAGCATAGGTAGTCTGTGAACCTGCATTATAGAAAAGCCATGTTTCACTATTCGCTGTCTGATTGGATTGTGAATTCGTAGAGCTAATTGACCAGGAATATGGTGTTCCTCTGTTTATGGAAAGGCTTGCAGAGGTAGAGGCGGTAGTAATGGTTTGGGGTATGTTTGTATTTAGATTAACCGCCCTAAGTGTATAGCTTTCCGTGTTTTCGGAAGCCTGCCATTCAAAGGTTACCTGACTGAGTTCTTCATTTACCGTGACACCGGTCGTACACTCGGAGTTTTCTTCGGGAAATATCAACTGTACTGCTCCGGGAACGGGAGGCGGGTCATCGCTACCTCCACATGAAATCATAAGTAATCCCAATATGCTTAAAAATATGAAGTGCTTCATCGTTTTACCATTTTGAATACATCATTAAATCCTTCTCCTTCTATTCGCAAATAATACGCGCCTGTAGCCAAGGAAGAAAAATCCATAACAAGTTCGCTCCCACTAATTGTTTTATTGTCTTCCATCACCAATCTACCTGTGGTAGAAAATACCTTCAAATTTACATTCCCGGTGAGTTGGTTCAGAAAAAGTTTTGTTTCTGGCCCCACCGGATTTGGGTATAAAATTCCAACAGAGCCAATCACGAATGTTTGTAAAAAATTACCTTGACAAGGCAAATTGGTAGACACATTCAATGTGTTCAGCCCTTCCCTTAAATCCAATTGTATCTGCGAGTTTTCGGTTTGGGTTACCAGACCATTGAGTTCCACATTGTAAAGAGACCCTCCAGCCAATTGTAGGGAAACTATATTTCCTTCAAGGGATGAAACAACACCTAAAGTTTCTGGTTCGGTAAGAACAATTTCAAAACAGGTATCTTGGTAGATTATCGTTCCATCCGTTGCAGAAATACATAAACTGTAATTGCCAGCGCTAAGATTTTCAAACAAACCAGATGAGGAGAATTCTGAATTCAAAGTAGAGGAACCATCATCCAAAACAGCCGTGTATGCTAATGCGGCATTGACTGGTCTTATCTCAATTGAACCGTCATTGTTGTTCCGGCAGGTCTCACTGTTTATTTGTACAAGAAAGTTATCTGCTGGAAGTCGGTTTACTGGACATCCTGTAACATCTACTTCGACCCCAGCCGGAGTACCTAAACACAAATCATCTCCGTCGTCAAAAACGCCATCCCCATCTTCGTCAGGCCTAAAACTCCCTTCTACACATATCTCTAAGGAAAACTCTCGTAATGTACCTCCATCACCAGGAGCTATATCCTGTACTTCCAAGGTCCATTCCCCAAGAGGAGACTCTCCATTGAATGCCGATAAATCCCCAATAGGCCTTACCGTACCTGAAATAACTGGATTTCCAGAGCAAACGATTTCCGTCCCACTATCATCAAAAGTAGCGTTGATATTGTTTAAATCGTCACACGTACTGGCCACAAGTGCAACTTTGGTTCCTGACGGGGAAATCAAGTTTATTATCAGGTCGCCCACATAGGTATGATCAAGTACCAAGCTTACATTCACATCAGCAATAGGCAATGCTTCAACAAACTGAATCGTTGCAGTTTGTGTAGAGACCCCCGCTTGTGATATTGTAATTGGCGTGTCGCTGGTTTCTCCAGTTCGACAACTTATATTAATGGTAGTGAAGGAAAAGGGCGCACTAAAGCTTCCCAATCCACAATTGTTCTGCGGTCGTATTCTCCAAAAATAGTTGGTTTCAGGCTGTAAGCTAGTGGCTTTGTATGTGTTAAAGACTGTATTCCCTGTCTCTACAATATTAGCAAAACCAACATCCGTAGCAATTTCAATATCATAACTGCTACTATTTGGTTCACTTTGCCAAGTGAATTCGGTTCCAAGAGAAATATCGGTAGCGGTGTCAAGAGGAGAAACTAGAGCGACATTTGTAAACGTTGTGTTTTGAACGCTCACGTTTAAGTCGACTTCTACGGTCTCAGACGCAGAAGTAGCTCTTACCGTTATTACATATTCACCCGGAGCAACCGCATTGGTGCCTGACAGCGTTAAATCCACAGCAACATCGGTACTGCTTTGTGAAGGTGAAAACAAAGCAGACATTCCCGCGGGTACGTCAGCGGAAAAAGTGGATGTTTCATTGAATCCATTAAATGTCTGATAATTGAATGGAATTACAAGGTCATTGGGCTCACACACTTGATAGGACAGGTTTTCAAAATCCAATACTACCTGCGAAGTTTCTATAGTGAAGTTTGAAGAATTTACAGCAAAGAATACGTTATCACTTGGTTTAACCATAATTCTAGCCGAAGATGTGGCATTACCCGGAAGCAGAACTTCTTCACTGCCGTCATTCAATGTATTTTCAAGGAGGGTAATAGGAAACGAATTTCCTCCATCTGTACTAAGAAAAATATCAACGGTTTGCGCATTTACTGGCGAAACATCAGTATTTGCAACATCCCATGTTACGGTTTGAGTAGATCCTGCTGCATACGTAAGATTCGAAGTCTGGGAAGTTACCTCAAATGGGCCGGCAGAATTGACCACCTTCACATTCAATAAATCTGATATGACTTGCCCTCCACCTGTTGCATTATCTCGCACCGTTAAGGCAAAATTTAAATCCCTTTGAATATTGGATACAGTTTCCCAAGCACTACTTTCGGGAGGATTCGTTTGTGTGAGGTTTCCCTGAGCGACCCTGGATAATCTTGGAAAATAACGTGCGGGATTTGTTGAAGGCGGTAATGACCTGAAGTTAGCTCCAATTGGGTTTTCCGGTCCAAATGATCCAGTTGTGACCAGTCCATCATCTATTTGCTCCCAAGTATAGGTAAGCACATCTCCTGGGTCCGGATCAGTTGCAATTCCTTCCAATACAAAAGCAGTTCCAATGGGAATAACAAAATCTCCAATAGGAGTAACCACGGGTGGATTGTTTAATAGGCCTGAAGAACTCCCACAACTAACGGTTTCCAAGTAATCGCGGATTTGAACTATACTATTATAGTGGAAGTAGTCATCTCCATTCGGCTCAACATCGTTCCCCAGCGTAATTCCTGCATACCCCATTATTGTAGTTCCACTTGCAGGTTCAGCTTGTACCCCAGTTCCCTCTGGCAAATGTGACCACGTATGGTTAGCTCCAAATTGATGTCCTAATTCATGCGCCACGAAGTCCAAATCGAAAACATCACCTTCTGGGATGAACGCAGATGCAAAAGCACTCCCCTTTCGATTATCTTGACAGACCGAACCTATGAATCCAGCATTACCATTATCTTGTCCCTGTTGTGCTCTAGCGAAAAGGTGTCCAACATCATAATTGGCCTCTCCAATTATAGAGGATAACGTACTCTGCGTTTGTGAATTTAGGTTTCCGTTGTAAGGGTCTGTCGCGGCATTGGTGAAAATTACCAAATCATTATTGGCAACCAACTCCAATCTTGCCCCTAAATCCGTTTCGAACACTTCATTTATTCTTGTTAGCGTTGCGTTGATTGCTGCCAATGCATCCGCTAACGTACCTCCGTGGTACGCTGTATATTCTCCAGTAGTTGACACTGCGATTCTAAACGTCCTCAAAACCTGATCATCAACTAAGGGATTCAGTGTTTTTTGAACTTCTTGTTTTATTTTTTTGGTCCCACAAACAAATGCCGACTTTGAAGAACTATACTTATCATAAACCACATACATTTCTTTTTGGCCCAGAACAGGCTCCATAAAAGTAGCTTTGTGACCATCCAACTCAACTATCATGCTTTGTAAGCCTTTGTGCGAACTACTTAGCCTAACCCTATATTTCCCATCTAGACTTTGTCCAATGTATGATTTAATGTCAGGAAATTTTTTCGCTAAATCCGGATGAAGGATGGCGTTCTCTTGCAGCCTAAAAGCAATGAGCTTTCCCTCAGAATTAGGAAGGTAAACAAGGTTTGTTTTGGATTTGGTAGCGACAAGAACATTCAATTCCTTTTGAAAATCAAGAGCGTTCAAGGTAAACACCCGATTCCCGGATTTTACGTTTCCTAAGGAAATACTCTTCAATCCAGTTCCAGATGATTGGCTCCAATACTCTTGTTGGGCAGAAGTGTAAAAGAAGCTAAAAAATATGGTAATTGAACAAACAAGACGTAATTTAGCTATCATGCATAAGTGGGGTGTAAGTTGTTTCAAAAATAAGGCTTTTTATTTTTTTTGTTTCTAGGTGAAGACAATCCAAGGTATTTCCCAGTTTAAAAGTTCAATTTCAACTGCCGTGACCATCGGCACCTTTGATGGCGTACACATTGGACATCGGAAGATACTGGAACGCCTCATAAATGATGCCAAAACTGCAGGGCACCAGTCCACGGTGCTCACCTTTTTCCCTCATCCCAGAATGGTTTTACAAAAAGATACCGAAATCAAACTTCTAAACACACTTGATGAAAAGATTGAGGTTTTGGAGGATTTAGGACTGGACAATCTAATCATACATCCGTTTACCAAGGAGTTCTCTAGATTGTCTGCTACCGAATTTGTTCGGGATATCTTGGTGAATACCTTAAACACCAAGAGAATCATTATTGGCTATGACCATAGATTTGGAAGAAATCGTAACGCCAGTATCCAAGACTTGATTGGTTTTGGCAACAGTTTGGACTTCGAAGTGGAGGAAATACCAGCGCAGGAGATTGATGATGTTTCTGTAAGTTCGACCAAAATCAGGAACGCCCTCCTGGAAGGCGATATTACCACTGCCAACGCTTATTTGGGTTATCCCTATATGTTATCTGGGATTATTAAAACGGGCAAAGGCTTGGGGAAAAAATTTGGATTTCCCACTGCCAATATACACGTTGAAGAATCGTACAAGTTAATTCCTAAAAAAGGAGTCTATGTTGTGAAAGGCAAATTGGATTCCAAGGAATATTTTGGCATGATGAATATTGGAAGTAACCCAACGGTGTCTGGAAAAAAACAGAGCATTGAAGTCAATTTTTTCGATTTTGATGCAAATCTGTATGATACCTTTGTTCAGGTAAAGCTACTTCATCGCCTTAGGGACGAACATAAGTTTGATTCCGTGGAAGATCTTCAGAAGCAACTGAAAAAGGACAAACAGAAATCATTGCAATTAATTGCCGAACATCATGCTTAACCAATTTCTCTTCAAAAAAATAGATAATGCCCAGCTAGTTATTTTCCGGGTTTTCTATGGTTTGCTGGTTTGTGCTGAAGCTTTTGGGGCCATTGCAACGGGATGGGTTCGTAGAACTTTTATCGAACCAAAATTCACCTTTTCCTTTATCGGTTTTGAGTGGTTACAGCCCTTACCTGGAAATGGAATGTACATCTACTTTGTTGTAATGGGAATTATGGGCATACTGATTACCATAGGGTATAAATATCGTTTTAGCGCCTTTACCTTTGCTTTTATGTGGTCCGGGGTTTACCTTATGCAAAAGACATCATACAATAACCACTATTATTTATTGATGCTATTGGGCTTTATCATGGCCCTATTTCCGGCCCATAGAGATGTTTCGTTGGACAGCAAATTAAATCCAAATTTTCGTTCAAATAGCATGTCCAACTATTTCCGGTGGATTATCATACTTCAACTGTTTATTGTGTACACCTATGCTTCTATTGCCAAATTGTATGGGGATTGGCTAGATTTTAGCATCATCGAACTTTTAATGCGCGGAAAGAAGGACTATTTTCTGATTGGGGATTTTCTCCAACTTAAATGGGTGCATAAGATTATTGGTTTTTTTGGGATTTTCTTTGATTTATTGGTGGTCCCGGCCCTGCTTTGGAAACCTACCAGAAATATTGCGTTCATCTTTTCCATTTTCTTTCATTTATTCAATAGCATCGTCTTTCAAATTGGGATATTCCCATATTTATCGCTGGCCTTCATCGTTTTCTTTTATGAACCCCAAACCATTAGAAACATCTTTTTAAAAAAGAAACAAGTGGAAATACCACAAGAAACGACCTATCCATCGAGATACAAGTGGATTCTTGGAGCGTTGGGTATCTATTTTGTAATTCAGCTTTTGCTTCCACTACGTCATCACACTATTCCAGACGATGTGCTTTGGACCGAAGAGGGACATCGACTGAGCTGGCGCATGATGTTACGTAGTCGCTCCGGAAACATCCGTTTTAAAGTGGTGAACAAAGAAAGCGGTAAATCTGAATACGTAAAACTTGATGAGCATTTGACTAAAAAACAGAAAAGAAAAGTATCCTGTTATCCGGATTTCACTTGGCAATTTGCACAATATCTCAAAAAAGAACATGCAAAAAAGGGAGAGGACATTCAGGTTTTTGTTATAAACCGAGTTAGGGTGAACAAGGGAAAGTATTCCGAATTTATTGACCCAAAGGTTGATTTGGCCAACGTGCCCTGGAAGCACTTTTCACATAATGAATGGATTCGACCTTCACAAAGCGACTAATCTCTTGTTCTTCTTTCACGGATTGATGTAAATTTGCCGTTTTAAAACTCAGCCCATGCTTCAATTACAGGTATTACGGGAAAATAAAGATGCAATTGTAACTGCCTTGAAAAAACGAAATTTTGATGCGGAATCCGTGTTGGAAATCGTATTGGATTTGGACGAAAAAAGACGTTCCATACAAGCAAAGCTAGACAGTGCGCTTGCGGAGTCCAACAAGTTGTCCAAAGAAATTGGCATGCTTTATAAGTCAGGTAAGGCGGAAGAAGCAAATCTTTTAAAGGCAAAAACAGCAGATTTAAAAGAAAATTCCAAGCAACTAGGGGAAGATCTAAACCAAGCTGCAGAAGCGCTTCAACAAAATTTGTACTTGATACCCAATGTTCCCCATGAATCGGTACCAGCCGGAAATTCAGATGAGGATAACGAGGAGATATTTCGAGAAGGAGACATTCCGAAATTAATAGAAGGTGCACTCCCCCATTGGGAATTGACTAAAAAGTATGACCTCATTGATTTTGAGCTAGGTGCTAAGATTACAGGAGCAGGTTTTCCTATTTATAAGGGGAAGGGTGCGCGGTTACAACGTGCTTTGATAGCCTATTTCCTGGATAAAAATACAGATGCTGGATATTTTGAGGTACAACCTCCTTTAATGATTAACGAGGCTTCAGGATATGGTACAGGGCAGTTGCCAGATAAAGAAGGGCAAATGTACCATGTTCAGGAAGATGACCTTTATCTGATTCCCACCTCAGAAGTTCCTATTACCAACATGCACCGGGGAGATTTGCTTGCTGAAAAAGATTTTCCCATTGCCTATACGGGATATACCCCCTGTTTTAGGCGAGAAGCGGGCAGCTATGGTGCACATGTAAGGGGGCTTAACCGACTGCATCAATTTGACAAAGTGGAATTGGTTCGGATAGAGCACCCAGATGCTTCGTATAAAGCTTTGGATGGTATGGTAGACCATGTAAAAGAGATTCTCAGAGACCTTAAATTACCCTATAGAATCTTAAGACTTTGTGGAGGGGATTTAGGATTCACCTCTGCACTTACCTTTGATTTTGAGGTGTTTTCTACGGCACAAGACCGTTGGTTGGAAATCAGTTCTGTTTCGAATTTTGAGACCTTTCAGGCCAATCGACTAAAACTTCGGTTCAAGGGTAAAAATGGGAAAAGTCAATTGGCCCACACTTTAAATGGAAGCTCTTTGGCGCTACCTCGTGTTTTGGCAGGGATCTTGGAAAATTATCAAACTGAAAACGGAATAGAAATTCCTGACGTTTTGGTCCCATACTGTGGATTTGATAGGATAAACTGACTTTTGAGATTCAATTAACATTAAAATCAAACTTTCCCCGTTATATTTAGACGATGCGATGGTTAGGTCTAATAACTGCATTTCTTCTTTTTTCTTCCTCCTATGGTCAGGAAGACTTTTTGGCCAAGCAATATTTTAATGATGGTGAGTACGAAAAAGCTGTGGTCTTTTTTGAAAAACTGGCTAAAAAGAATCCTCGAAGAACCGATTACGGAGAAGGTCTGGTAGCCTGCTATCAGCAATTAGAACGTTATCAGGATGCCGAAAATTTCCTTTTGAAAAAGATTGAGGAGTCTTATGCCTTCCCTACTTTTTTTATTGAGTTGGGTTACAATTATGCGCTTCAGAACCAACCTGAAAAGGCAACTGAGTATTATGACAAAGCGCTATTGAAAATTGATGAAAACCCAAATTTTGGGTATAGTGTAGGCTATCGTTTTCAAAAATATGCTTTGTTGGACCAAGCCATAAAGGCTTATTCCCGAGCTATGGACTTAAAGCCAGATTTAAACTATGATTTTCAATTAGCACGAATATATGGTGAGCAAGGAGACATCGAAAAAATGTACCAGGCTTATCTAAATCTTATTGTTGATGGGAGAACGTCTAGGTCCAATATTTTACGAAATATTGATGAGTTTATTTCTGAAGATGCCTCTCAACCTAATAATGTTACACTCAGAAAAGTATTGCTAAGGAATGCCCAAAAGAACCCTAATGTACTTTGGAACGAACTGCTAAGTTGGCTCTTTATCCAACAAAAACAGTACAAAAGCGCATTTAACCAAGAAAAAGCAATCTACAAACGTTCTGAAGTAATTTCGATGGACCGTATGGAAAGTCTGGGCAACATAGCATTAGAAGATAAGGATACCGACACCGCTGTTGCTATTTTTGAGTTTATAGTTCAGAACGCTAATGACCCAGTAACGAGACTCAATGCCCATCTTAACTTAATTGATATTGATTTGATGGAAAGTGGTCCAAAAACTTTAACATCAGCAGAAAAGAAATACAAAGACTTGATTTCGGAGTATGGGAACCAAAGTCAAACACAGCAATTGCAAATTGCGTATGCAAACTTTTTAACCTTTAAAAGGAATACACCTACGCCGGCAATTTCCATGTTGAAGAAAAGCTTAGAGCTCCCTATGGGACGAATGCCCAAAGCCTATATCAAAATGGCACTTGGTGATATTTTGGTGTTTGACAGAAAATTTAACCAAGCCCTAATCTATTTCACCCAGATTCAAAAAAGCTTAAAAAACGATGTTGTGGGACAAAATGCGCGGTATAAAGTTGCCCAAACCAGCTTCTATAAAGGAGATTTTGATTGGGCTTTGACGCAATTAAAAGTACTTAGGAGCTCTACCTCCCAACTGATTGCCAATGATGCTATGCAATTGAGCCTACTTATCTCGGATAACTCCTTGGAAGATTCAACTCAAACCGCCCTCAAAAAATATGCACGCGCTGATTTATTGGCCTATCAGAATAAAACCAATGAGGCCATTGAGACCTTGGAAGACATCTTGCAAAACCATAAAGGAGAGAAAATAGAAGATGAAGCCTTACTAAAACAGGGTGAACTTTTAGAGAGTTTGGGCAGACACAAAGATGCAGAGTTCAACTATAAAAAAATCACGGAATTCTATGCCGATGGCATTTTAGCCGATGATGCCCACTTTGCTTTGGGCGAGTTGTATAGGAACGTTCTCAATGAGCCTGAAAAAGCGAAGATTAACTACGAGAAAATTATTTACAACTATCAAGACAGTTACTATTTCCCTAAAGCTCGAAAGCATTTTAGAAGGCTAAGGGGCGATATCATAAACTAATTCTCCCTACTTTTAGAGCGAAAAGCTTACCGCTATGCTCATTTATAATGTCACTATAAATATTGATGACAGCGTCCATGATGATTGGCTGCTTTGGATGCGTGACAAGCATATCCCAGACATGCTCGCCACAGGTAAGTTCTCCCATGCCAAAATGACTCGAGTACTCGTAGAAGAAGAGATGGGCGGCACTTCATATTCTGTTCAATATACCACCAAAGACAGAGCAACTTTGGAGGCCTATTACAGAGAAGATGCAGAGCGAATGCGAGGAGATGGATTAAAACGTTTTGCAGACAAATTTGTGGCATTTAGAACCGAATTGGAGGTCATAAGCCAACAAATACCCTAGCTTGTAAGAGTTGTCATACGGGCATCTTCGTCTTACCATATCAAAAATTCCAAGTAACTTGCAAAAAAACCTACCGTGTCCAAAAAGAAGAAAAAGAAATCGAACCCCAATGGACATGATGAGAACCTAGTCAAGGCTAAAAAACACTTCGGTCAACACTTTCTAAAAGATGAGGCCATCGCTCAGCGTATTGCTGAAACTTTATCACTTGAAGGGTATACCAATGTAATGGAAATAGGTCCTGGCATGGGTGTGCTAACCAAATATCTTTTGCTTAGGGATTTAGATTTGGTGGCCATGGATTTGGATTCAGAATCCATAGTTTATCTAAATCATAGTTTTCCTTTGGAACATGCTAAGGTTTTGGAAAGGAATGACCGTTTAAACATTATTGAGGCTGATTTTCTAAGATTTGACCTGAAACAACTCTATGGCAATGAACAATTTGCCGTGACCGGTAATTTCCCTTATAACATTTCGAGTCAGATTGTTTTTAAAGTGTTGGAAATGCGCAATCAAATTCCAGAGTTTTCGGGAATGTTCCAAAAAGAAGTGGCACAGCGCATTTGTGAAACATCTGGAAGCAAAACGTATGGGATTTTATCCGTTTTAGTACAAGCATTTTACAGAGCCGAATATCTTTTCACTGTGCACCCCCAAGTATTTGACCCACCTCCAAAAGTTCAATCCGGTGTATTACGGCTTACCCGTAAAAATGAGTTCAAGCTACCTTGCGATGAGCATCTATTCTTCAAAGTAGTAAAGGCGGCTTTTAACCAGAGAAGAAAGACGTTGCGCAACAGCCTTAAAACCTTCAATCTCTCTGATAATCTAAAAGAACATACTATCTTTGGTCAGCGTCCAGAGCAGCTTGATGTAGCTGATTTTGTTTCACTGACACAGCAGATAGCCAATGATTCCGTTTAAACTTACAGACGATCTTCTAGTTGAAATTCAGCAATTGATTGCAGCGAAGCAAAATGCAGATTTGCGACGCATGATGAAGGAATTTCACTATGCAGACATTGCAGAAATTGCAGATGAGCTTGAGGTGGAAGAGGCGACCTATCTCATCAAATTGTTGGATAGCGAAAAAACCTCAGATATCCTTGCTGAAATGGACGAGGATATGCGAGAAGCAGTTCTAAACAATCTGTCTGTCAAAGAAATTGCAGGAGAGTTGGAAGAACTGGATACCGATGATGCCGCAGACATCGTTGGTGAGCTCCCGGATGAGATTGTCCAAAAGGTAATTTCTGAAATTGAGGACAAAGAACATGCCAAGGATATTGTTGACCTTTTACGATATGATGAAGACACAGCTGGTGGTCTCATGGCTAAGGAATTGGTACAGGTTAATGAAAATTGGAATGTTCTTACCTGTGTAAAGGAAATGAGGGCGCAGGCTGAAAATGTTACCCGGGTACATTCTATTTATGTAGTTGATGATGAAGGCATACTAAAAGGCAGGCTCTCTTTAAAAGACCTCTTAACCACATCCACAAAAACCCACATCAAAGATGTTTACATTCCCAAGGTAGATTCTGTGATGGTAAACGAAAAAGGAGAAGAGGTAGCCAAGATTATGTCTAAATATGACTTGGAAGCCATCCCCGTAGTAGACGAAATTGGGCGTTTAGTTGGACGTATCACCATTGACGATATTGTTGATGTTATCCGCGAAGAGGCAGATAAAGACTACCAACTGGCGGCAGGTATTTCACAAGATGTAGAAGCAGATGACAGCATTTGGGAGTTGACCCGTGCTCGTTTACCCTGGTTGATTTTGGGATTGTTCGGGGGTTTGGGAGCTGCAGCCATTATGGGTGGTTTTGAAGAGATGATTGCACAACATGCCATTCTCTTTTTCTTTACGCCACTTATTGCGGCCATGGCGGGAAATGTGGGAGTACAATCCAGTGCCATCATTGTGCAAGGTTTGGCAAACGATGACCTAAAGGGGAGTATTGGAAATCGGCTTTGGAAGGAAATGCTCTTGGCACTTCTCAATGGATTGATTTTAGCCGTTTTACTTTTATTTTTTACTTGGTTTTGGAAAGGTGATTTTTCTACTGCAATTGCCATTTCCGTATCACTAGTCGCTGTTATCATTGTTGCTGGAATAATAGGAACATTTATCCCATTGTTTTTAGACCAAAGAGGAATTGATCCAGCGATAGCAACCGGACCTTTTATCACCACAAGCAATGATATTTTTGGCATCTTAATCTATTTCTGGATTGCAAAAGTTATCCTTGGAATTTAAATCCATACGTATATGAAATCAATCAACCTAAAGGAAAAACATGCTGCATTCTCCAAACAATGGCATCCGCATCAAATTGCTATGGTAGATGATATGCAAGTAATTCTTGCCAAAGTCCAAGGAGAATTCGTTTGGCATTCCCATGATGAGGAAGATGAGCTTTTTCAAGTTTTGAAGGGTACCCTTTATATGAAGTTTAGGGACAGAACGGAAGAGGTTAAAGAAGGTGAAATCATTGTTGTGCCCAAAGGTGTGGAACATTGTCCATCAACCAAGAATGGAGAAGAAGTACATTTACTATTGTTCGAAAAGCAGAATACCGCACATACCGGAAATGTACAACATGAAATGACTCAAACGGAATATCCGAAAATATAGTCATTCCCAAAGTTAGTTAGGCATAGAAAACCGGTGATTCTCGAAAAAACCACCGGTGTTCATCAACAACTGGTCACACTACTTTAGTTTTATAGCCCGCAATCCACCTCCAGCACCAAATTCGGAGATATAAATTATTCTTCTCAACGGGTCTACTGCTATTCCGTTGGGAGCATTAAAAGAGGCCTCTTCCAAAGACCCGTCTGTTGCACCCAATTCACCAGTACCTGCAAATACTGAAATATCTCCAGATAAGGTCACACGATAAATTACATTTTCTCCAATACCCGTTACAAAAAGAGACCCTGCAAAATGGGTCAAATAACCCAACACAAAACCTTCAACCACAGTTGGCAGCGTGGCCAAGGATTCTAAGGTTCCATTCGCCGATACCTTGATTATTTCCCCTGATGCAAAATTACCTACATACAGATTACCTCTATTATCAAAATCCAGCCCTATTGAACCCGCTATCCGAGTATCTTCCGCATAAATACTTACCTCACCTTGAGGGGTCACCTTATGTACCACAGGAAGATTAAGGTTTGTAACATAGGCGTTACCCTTATGGTCCAAAGTGAGGCCAGCAGGAAAACCTGGTAAAGTGGCCAGCACGGTTCGGGTACCATTTGGAGCTACTCTTAACACATCTGCTTCGGTACTACCATCATTTTGAGCCGTAAAGCGGATATTGTTTACTACGATAATGTTCCCGCGTCGGTCTACGCCGTTTCCGGTAGGTGCAAAAACACTATCCACAGCAATTTCAAATTCTCCGGTTCTAGGCATGGTACGAAACACTTCCGTTCCTGAAAAGTTGCCAAAATTACTGGTCAATACATTTCCTTTTCGATCTATGGATACTCCATCGTTACCTGGAAAATTGGAGACAATGGTTTCCACCGTGGCCTTTTCAGAGACTTTTCCAATAAAATCATCCGTGCAAGATGATAAAAAAAGTAGGGACATAGAAAGAACCATAATCCCCTTTAATGAATTGAGTTTGATTGTTTTCATGAGGTTTTTCGTTTAAAGTTTGATACGAGTTTAATCGTAAAATCCTCATGAATCGCCTCAATGTATACATCTAGACCAATTAGGCACTCATTTTTTTTATGTAATTCGAAGGCGTATCATTCAAAACGGCTTTAAAGGCTTTATTAAAAGTTGATTTAGAGTTGAACCCAACTTCCAAAGAAAGGGAAAGTAAGGTTCGGGTGGCATGTTCGTTGTTTTTTATTTTTCGTAGAAAAGCCTCTATCCGATATCGATTGATGAATTCGTAGAAGTTACTTTGGTAAATATTGTTCAGAAGCCAAGACAGATTGTTGGTGGTTGTATCCAATTCTTGAGATAAATCTGTAAGCGTAAGTTCATTTTTGAGGTATACTTTCTCTGTTTCGATAAGACCCTCCAACTTTGATTTTAGGACCTGTATCTCTGATTCCGGTAATCTTTGTTTGTACAGACCTTTATCCATCTTAGTATCCATTTGGATTCTAAAAATTTCGGGCTGTCTTAAAGCATAATACCCTACGATGTATATAAGTATCGGGATGCCAATCCAAATCATATCATAGTTCACATACCAGAAATCCAGTTTTAGGTAATACACATTCAAAAAACTGAGTACCCAAAGAAACAGTATAAAACCGACAAGAACATGAATCACTCTTATAAAGGAAGTGGTTGCCTGTACAAAAGAAAGTTGTAAGGTTTCTCTCTGATAATAGTTAAAAATAAGTTGTCCGCAGAAATACCAGAAAATAAAATTGTGTAGTACGGCCAATAGTTCTGCCCAGAAAAATGGAATTCCGTAGTTGCCTCCAGTCCATTGATTGGCGAAGGTTTCCGTAGGCAATACATTTAAATACACCAAGTAAGTAAGGTAAATAAAAGCTGGGATGTAATGGGCCCAATGCAATTGATACTTCTCTTGTCCTTTTTCAAGCAATCTTTTTAAGTAAATATATCCTAGAGGGCCATAAAGAAATATAAATGGCTCAAGCAGTATGGCTCTTTGGATAACCCAAAACCGTTCCGCTTTAAAAATGGCCACCTTGGCAAACAGTACCATACAGGCCATGGCAATCTGTACAGACAATACTACGTTGGCATGGGTATTTGTACGATGCACCATGGGTAAGGTAATTGCCAAAAACAATCCTTGGGCAATTCCCAAAAGCAAGATTACGTCGATTGTATCAAATTCGCCCATTACAGTATATGACCATCAAAGTTTTGTTTGCTTCGATTTGCTTCTTACTTACAAGAGTTATTGTAAAAATCGACAAGTATTTTAATTTCCTCCAAATCCTGAAAACTGGACTCATCGTAACTTCCCGAATTGTAATCACATCCTCCTAAATATTCTTTAAGTTTTGAAGCTTTTTTTGCTTCCTTAATTAACTGACCAAACTCAAAGCTAAATGCTTTTTCCTGACCATTGGTCTTAAGATAATACTTTCCAGTGGCGGGATATTGAAATACGGAAGCCTTCCCTTCTTTATGGACTTCCTTCATAAATAAGGCCGAATTACCAATTGATATGGCATCATCGCTGGAAGCAAGCAGTCCGTTGCTCTTAACCTTAATTCCTTCAAACCAAGTTTCCTGTCCGTCATCTTCAAAGACACAGAATCGCACTCCACTTTTAGCTGATACGGTTTTTATTCTCTTCTTATCTTTTTCATTCACATAGGCTACCTTGACCTTCCTTCCCAATTCACTCCCATTCAAATTTACCATTGTACCCCCAGATTCTGGATTATTGGGGTCAGGAATATCATCAAAAAGCATGGTCACCTCTCCTTCATATCGCATGCCTTTTTCATCAATTACATATCCTTTTTTATTGTAGAAATTAGAAGAGCTTGCCTTTGCTTCTTCATACGCTTCCTGAGCCTCTGCCTTTATTTCAGCATTGGCTAGAGCTACAGCTTCTTTAGCACTATGGCCCAATTCTACCCCACGTGCATGTAACCAGCGTACAGCCTCAATCAGAAAGTCCTTAGTGCCGTATTTATCTGTTGGGCTGAAACGATTTCTTGTTTCGTATGTAATAGGACTGGTCAACAATTGGGAAACTATAGTCACCACTCCAAAAGCATCTTGGGTTATTGTTCCTATTTTAACATTGTCCAAATCCCGAACCACTAAAGTAGTTGGATTCGAAAATCGATAACTTCCTATCATATTTTCCACAACCTCGGCATTGCGTTTCCGATCATCAACAGAAGAGGAAGTGTAGGGGATTCCACCTCTAAAGATTCTTTTGTAATCTGGATCAATAGCAATACCTAGACTAGAAGTTTGGGCAAATTTGGCTCCGGCTTCTCTCTCTTGTGAGACTAGCTGTTCGTATTCTTCTTTACTCTCCCTTTCTCTCTCTTCGCTGAAATAGTCACTTATTACATCTTTGTTTACTTGTCCAGAAGCATCAAAGAAATTCAATCGTTTCATTAAGAACTCCGCAATGGCTTTTCTGTAGTTCAAGGTGAAGGAGACATATTCCATATCCACTTCATTTTCAAAATCAACTCCTTCTTTTGAAAGTACCAGCCACTCATATTTGTTACTTTCATTTATCTCGTCCAACACATAGTCTACTTTTAAAAAAACTTCTCCCGTACCACTGTCCGTAAAAGTGTAAATAGTGTTGTTTTCAATCTTGTTTTCGGTTACTCGTAAAGGTGTCTCTTGTTTATCGATTAAAATAACATCTTTCTTCACCTTTACTTTTTGAGAATACGCACTTAATGAGATAATCGCAAATGCAATACTTGCAAGATTTTTTTGGGTCATAATTTAAATTTGGGTGTATGATTTTTTCTTTAGTCCGATTCCATCTACATAGAATAAGAACAACAAGATGTATTAACTATGTTTTTAAATTGAAATTGCCTTTTGGATGGCAAAATAGGTTTGTATTCATAAGAAATTCGACCGTCTCTATACAGAAATACCATTTACTTCCCATAATTTGAAATTTAGTTGGAAATTGTAAATTGCACTTATACCCTTACTCTATGAAAGTACTCCATCTGGATACCAACCACCCTCTGTTATTAGATCAGCTTGCCAGCCTCGGCTTTGAGAATCACGAAGACTACACTTCGTCTAAAGAAGAAGTTGAAAAAAAAATACACGAATATGATGGATTGATAATTCGAAGTAGATTTACGATTGACCAACAGTTTTTGGACAAAGCGACCAACTTAAAGTTCATAGGGCGTGTAGGGGCCGGTTTAGAAAACATTGACACCAAATATGCAAAACAGAAAAACATCTTTTTGGCATCGGCTCCTGAAGGAAATCGAAATGCGGTTGGAGAGCATACGTTGGGAATGTTACTTTCTTTGATGAACAAATTAACAAAAGCACATAGGGAAGTCCGAAAAGGCAAATGGGATCGAGAAGGTAATCGAGGCGTTGAACTTGATGGGAAAACGGTTGGGATTTTGGGCTATGGAAATATGGGCAAGGCTTTCGCCAAAAAACTCAAAGGCTTTGATGTTGAGATTATCTGTTACGACATTATTGGAGGTGTTGGCGATGAAAACGCTCGTCAAGTAGGGATAATGGAGTTTCAGCAGAAGTCAGACATTGTTAGCTTGCATGTGCCCCAAACCAAAACCACCGTAGGTATTATCAATACTGATTTTATTCAAGGATTTCATAAACCTTTTTGGTTTTTGAACACCGCTCGTGGTAAATGTGTAGTAACCGAAGATTTGGTCAAAAGTTTAAAATCAGGTAAAGTATTGGGTGCTGGCTTGGACGTTCTGGAGTATGAGAAAAAGTCCTTTGAAAATATGTTTTTGCAAAAACCAAAAGCATTCAAATACTTGAGAAAGGCTAAAAACGTGATGCTCTCACCGCATGTGGCCGGTTGGACTTTTGAAAGCAAGGAGAAATTGGCCCAAACCATCGTTGATAAAATCCAAAAGCACTTTTCCTAACTTTAGGATGTGAAAAAAACCATATTTGTTTTTTCTTCCCTTATTATCACTCTCCTAGTTCTGCTCAAACTTAGTGAGTACTCCTATCTTTCAGGTGACCTTACTATTGAGGTAATCATTTCTGGTATTGCCATCCTATTTTTCAGTATAGGGATTTTCATGAACAAAAAAGGGCTGACCCAAAAAGATTCAGATGTTATTCAACTAAATTTAAAAAAACTGGATAAGCTAGGTATCAGTAAGCGCGAATATGAAGTATTGCAACATGTCGTTACGGGAATGTCCAATAAAGAGATAGGTGAAAAGCTCCATCTCTCTGAAAGCACCATCAAAACCCATGTTTCCAATTTATTGGTGAAATTGGACGTAAAGCGAAGAACTCAAGCCGTTCAAAAGGCCAAAGAGTTGAAAATCATAGCTGGATAGTCTTATTGATTCGTAAGTAGTGCGTCTTTGGTACTTTAGTATGAGTGCCCTAATTCCCATTTCTTCTACTTTTAGACCAATCTTAAAAACCCAACCTTATGAAACAAACAATAATCAAATATGGTATCTACGGAGCGATTGCCATTTGTATGCTTTTTCTAATTAGTTGGTTTGTCTTAGATGATTTGCCATTATCTACACAAGAAGCACTTGGGTACCTATCCATGATCCTGTCACTAAGTTTTGTGTTCTTCGGCATCAAGCACTATCGCGACAAACAGAATGATGGTAAGGTAAGCTTCAAAAGTGCCTTAATAATAGGGGTATTTATCAGTTTGATTACAGCTTTCATGTTCGGAGTGCTGGATGTTGTCTATGTTGAAGTTCTCAATCCCGACTTTATGGAAATGTACTATACCGAAACTCTAAAAACCATGGAAGAAACCATGTCCTCAGAAGAGTTTAATACCACAAAGGCCGAAATGGAAGCCCAAAAGAAGCTTTTTACCAATCCCATAATGACCTTTTTGTTTATGGCATTGACCGTTTTTGTGATTGGGTTTATTATTTCACTACTTTCAGCTTTAGTATTGCAACGAAAATAAGTGAACCATGACCATAGATGCCAAAACTCCAGATGAATATGTTTCAAAGCTTCCAAGGGAAAGGAAAGAAGCTGTATCCAAATTAAGAACCATCATTCGTGAAAATTTACCTGAAGGTTTTGAGGAATGTATAAGCTATAAAATGATAGGGTTTGTTGTTCCCCATTCACTTTATCCAGATGGATACCATTGTGACCCAAAATTACCTTTACCATTTATCAACCTTGCTTCCCAAAAGAGCTTTGTGGCCTTGTATCATTCAGGTATCTATGCAAATAGAGACCTATCGGATTGGTTTGTTGCTGAATATCCAAAGCATGTAGATACCAAATTGGACATGGGCAAAAGCTGTATCCGATTTAAGAAAATGGAAAAAATTCCTTATGAGCTGATAGGGGAACTATGTAAAAAAATGACCCCCCAAGAATGGATTGAACTTTATGAAAAAAATATCAAGAGATGAAAAAAAGAGTTACTGGAATAGGAGGTTTTTTCTTTAAGACCAAAGACCCCGATCACATTAAATCGTGGTACAAAAACCATTTAGGCATCCCGACCGACCAATACGGATGGAGCTTTTGGTGGAAAGATACTGATGGAAACGATTGCATGACCCAGTGGAGTCCATTTAAGGATGATACGGAATATTTCAATCCGAGTAAAAAGCAATTCATGATGAACTTTCGGGTTGAAAACCTTAAGCAGCTATTGGTAGAATTGGAAAAAGAAGGGGTAACCATAGTTGGTAAGGTTGAGGAGTACGATTATGGAAAATTTGGGTGGATCCTTGACCCTGAAGGCAACAAAATTGAGCTTTGGGAACCTGTTGATAAAGCATTTCTTTAACAAACAAAATATTGTTTAAATTTAGACATGTATAACCAACAAAAATTGAAATACCATGTCAGAAGAAGAAGAAAAAGATTTAGGAGATAAAGCTAAAGACGCTGCCAACGAGTTTGCGGAAGAAGCCAAGGAAACGGCAAAAGAATTCAGCGAGGGCCTAAAGGGTGCTACCCAAGGAGAAAATAAAAAAATCCTTGTAGGCATTCTTGCTATTGTTTTGGGTTCCCTTGGGGTTCACAAATTCCTTTTGGGGTATAATAAAGAAGGATTTATTCTTCTTGGATTTACTCTTGTCTCCTACTTACTGGCCTGTTTTGTGATCGGTGCCTTTTTGCTTTGGATTCCAGGTTTGATTGGATTGATAGAAGGCATTATTTACCTCACAAAGTCAGATGAGGAATTTTATAATACCTATCAAGTAGGCAAAAAACCTTGGTTCTAAGAATCACAAAAGCCAGAAAACATCATCTGGCTTTTTTATTTATCATTATTATCGTAATATTGCAATATTAAATTTTAATTCATTGGGAAGTTCAAAAACACATATTTTTTCTATCGAACACAACGAATTAGCCCAGGTTGCCAAAGTTCTGGCCCATCCTGCACGAATTGCCATCTTGGAATATATAAGCAAGCAGGAAGGTTGTATTTGTAATGATTTGGTAGATGAAATAGGACTGGCTCAACCAACTATCTCGCAGCATCTAAACGAAATCAAAAAGATTGGATTGCTTCAAGGCTCCTTTGAGGGTAAAAACCTATGCTATTGCATTGACCAAGAGAGATGGTTGGAACTACAGCATGCCTTCAACAATTTCTTTTCTAATATTAACCTTAACTGTTGTTAACTTATGAATACGCAAGAATTTTTGTCCATACTACAAGAAAATAGACATAAAAGTCTATTATTTGAATACCAACCCGGTGCTTTGGTAAAAGCCAATTATCATATTACCGAGATTAAAAACATCACTATTGATTCTGTGGATTGCGGAACAGGGACGGATTTTTGGAAAGAAACCGTTGTTCAACTTTGGGAAAGTCCTTCAGAACTGAATAAAACCGAATTTATGACTGCTTCAAAGGCGTTAGGCATTCTTACTAAAGTAGATCGCATCAAACCCATGGTCAAGGATGCAGAACTTAAATTAGAATACGGAAATGACCAATTTCATACGGCACAACTCTACGTCACCGGATACATGGTTACCGAAGATGCACTTAAATTTATGCTTTCCATCCAACGAACGGATTGCAAGGCAAAAGAAACTTGCGGAGTTCCTGAGCCTATGGAAGAAAATAACCTAAACACAACAGTAAGTTCATGTGCACCCGGGAGTGGATGTTGTTAAATTTGTAACGCCATGAATATCCGAAATATGTTAGCTTTAGATTGGGACGAAGTGTCTCAAATATATAGGGAGGGCATAGAAACTGGATTTGCGACCTTTGAACAGCAAGTACCGGCGTATGAAAACTGGGATAAGGCGCATGTAAAATCGTGTAGATTGGTGGCAGAAGAAGAAGGAAAGGTTTTAGGTTGGGCCGCCTTATCACCCGTATCCAGCAGGTGTGTTTATGGTGGGGTTGCTGAAGTGAGTGTGTATATTGCAGAGAAAAGCAGAGGTAAAGGTGTTGGAAAGGTTCTTCTGAAACAACTTATCATTGAAAGTTAAGATGCAGGATTCTGGACCATTCAATCCGGGATTTTCCCAGAGAATGCTGCAAGCATTGCCCTTCACGAAAGAGTAGGGTTCCGAT
Source organism: Bacteroidota bacterium (assembly GCA_039191905.1). Taxonomy (GTDB): domain Bacteria; phylum Bacteroidota; class Bacteroidia; order Flavobacteriales; family Flavobacteriaceae; genus Flagellimonas. The sequence goes on from JBCCXJ010000008.1 coordinate 22,885, forward strand.
TTATCGGTAAACGTGAACGGGTCGCTAAAATCAATGGCATCTGGAAGGACAACCTTTTATTCGAAAAACGAAGTAATACGATAGGCATAGATTAATCATCAAATAAACAGTATAATGAAAAACATATTGGTCCTTTGTACCGGTAACTCTTGTAGAAGTCAAATGGCACACGGTTATTTGAATTATTTTCAAGATTCCTTAGCTAGTGTATATAGCGCGGGAATTGAAACCCACGGGCTTAATCCAGGAGCAGTATCCATAATGAAAGAAGATGGTATCAACATCTCAAACCATACTTCCAACCATGTGGATGAATACCAAGGCATCGAATGGGACTACATCATAACCGTTTGTGATCATGCAAAAGAAAATTGCCCTTTTATTCCTGCGAAAAATGCACAACGCATTCACCATAACTTTATGGATCCTTCAAAGGTCAAAGGAACCGGAGAAGAAATTCACAAGGCCTTTTTTGACGCTAGAGAAGAAATAAAAGAATTCTGTCAGGACTTTGTAAAGGAAGAATTGGTCAATTAATCATTTGGCCAATAACTACTTGGAAGAAAATCCGCCATCCTATGGGTACCCATATGACCTCCAAAAAAAACACTTCTATTGGGGCTATCGTTCCCATATTCGTCTATAAAGAAAATGGGAGTTTTACATTTCATAAAAGAAACTTTTCCATCATTAAAACGGATATAAAAATCCCTTTCGAAAGCTGAAACCTCAACAAAATGTTTTAGCGGTTTGACTTTTAATTGACTGTAGGAATCTATCTGAAACCCGCCTCTATAGATTTTAAACTTCTCTTTCGCTAGTTCTTTTTTTGACAATGATCGCATAAAATGGAGTACGGAACCTTGGTATGCTTTCTTTCGTTTTTTCTCAAACTCCCCCCCCTCATATTCTTTGTAAAGCGTTCTGCATGAAAACATGGTTGACGAGATGGTTGGATTCCGTCGTTCAATGTTATCAAAGTTTATTTCAAAATACTCTAGAATGCAACTAACGGAATATCCTAGATAGGGGTTATCTATACTTATGGGCACATCAGAAAAGGCGTATAATGTTTTTTCACTTTGGGAAAACTTAAATATTACATCTTGCAGGTTGAGAATTCGAGATTTTTGCGCTGCCCTTGAAGTTCCCAAGAATTCTTTTTTAAAAATAGCAGCCTTTTTTTCCAAACTCCAGATATCTTCATCCAAAATGACTCCTTCTAAAACTACAGTTTTAGGTTTAAGTTGCAAGATACCCAGGTCTTTTGGAGCTACTTTATTAATCTCCAAGCTTTCAAATCCGATAAAACTAATAATCAAAGGCGCAGAAAGTCCTTTGGGTAAAACAATTTCAAAATACCCATTATCATCCGTGGTCGTTCCTAAAGTCGTGCCATTATAAAAAACAGAAACATCTGAGAGGGGTTGGTTGGAAGCAGCGTTTACTACTTGACCAGATATAAGTTCTTGGGAAAAAACGGATACATGGCTTAATAAACAGAAAAAAAAGGTGATTATGGGTTGGATACGCCTCATCTAGTCACAACGCCTTACGCTCCAATTCTGCCTGAAATTCCTCCATAACAGGTTTGACCGTGCTTTCCGGTAAATCTGCTATCTTAATGTACATCAGCCCATCAACTGAGTTATTAAAGAGCGGGTCTACATTAAATGCCACTACTTTTGCATTCTGCTTGATATACTTTTTTATGAGTACTGGAAGTCTTAAACTCCCCGGTTCCACTTCATTAATCAATTTGTCAAACTTATTAAGGTCTGCCTGTGTTTCATCAAAGATGAATTCCTTATCTGCATCCTTTAACTGAACTTTGAACTCCTTCTTCGGACGGATGTATTGCGCCACGTAAGGGTCCCAATAATTGGATTTCATGAATTCAATCATCAAGGATTTTGAAAAATTGGAGAATTGGTTGCTTATACTTACACCGCCTATCAAATATTTATGCTCCGGAAATCGCAACGTTGTATGAACAATTCCCTTCCACAGCAAAAATAGAGGCATAGGTTTTTGTTGATACTCTTTTACGATATACGCCCTCCCCATTTCAATGGACTTGTTCATCATATCGTATAATTCCGGCTCAAAACGAAACAGGTCCTGAAGATAAAATCCATCAATTCCATAATTTTTAAAGATATGGCTCCCTAATCCCATTCTATAGGCCCCAACAATGGATTTTTCTTCATTGTCCCACAAAAAAAGATGGTGATAGTACGAATCAAACTTGTCTAAATCAATAGGGTTATTGGTCCCCTCTCCTACTTCTCGAAATGTAATCTCCCGCTGTCGACCTATTTCCTTAAGGATAAAAGGCATCTCTTTTTCTTGCGCCAAATACACTTCATAATTTTTACTTTGAAGTAATCTGCAATCTTTTTCACGTAGTTTTTCAATCTCTCCCTCCAAAACCTCAACCCGAACCGCCGATGCAATTTTCTTGGGTGACTTTGGAATTTTAAGGGTTGTTGGAACCTTATCAATTAATCGTTCTTTTTCAAAAACGTTGGCTAACAAGTAGGTTTTTTTGCGCAATAATTCCGTAAAACCTTCGAGTGTTTCTTCTTCTTTTTGCGATGCAACGGATATGGGTTGACCCACTCTAACCTTAATTGGTCGTCTGCTTTGCGTGGTTAACTCCGAAGGTAATTTTGCTGTTCGAAAGACATCGTTGATTTTGGAAAGCCGATAAAAAAGTCGACTATTTCTTGCATGAAAGTAGATAGGTACCACCGGAACTTCCGCTTTGCGTATCAATTTAATCGCAGCTTCTTCCCAAGGTTTGTCCACTACCAATTTTCCATCTCTGTAGGTTGACACTTCACCCGCTGGAAAAATACCTAAAGGATGTCCTTCCCGTAAATGGGTCAGTGCCGTTTTGAACCCCATGACACTACTTTTGGCATCCTTGTGATTTTCAAAAGGATTTACCGGCATGATGAAGGGTTTCAAAGGGGCAATGCGCTGCAGCAAAAAGTTGGCAATTATTTTAAAGTCTTCCCGTTCCTGCAACATCAGTTTTAGCAAAAGAACCCCATCAATGCCGCCTAAAGGATGATTACTAATGGTAATATAAGGACCTGTTTTGGGCAACCGTTTTAAATCCTCTTCGGGAATTTCAAAATCAATTTCGTAGTGATTCAAGATGGACTCCAAGAATTCGGTGCCTGAAAGATTTTTATTCGTATTGTAGAAGCTGTTCATCGTAGTAATCTTGGTAACCACCATTAAAAGCCATCCTATGAATGTTCCAATAAAACCGTATCGATTTACCCCTATTACTTTTGCTACCTCTTTGGCAGAAACCAACCCCATACTTTATCAATTAGGTAAAAGTAAAGATAGGAAATTGCCCAAATAAGAAAACAAACAAATGTTGGGCCTAAATTATTTTACCACGAGCTGAACGGTTTCCTTCCCACGCTGTTCCACCAAAACAGACTTTCCATTTTGGAGGGACTTTACGGCGGCGTCATTAAAATGACGAATGGTAAATAAAGAGACATCTTCGTGGCATACTACTTTGAACCTTTGCTGCAATTCGTCCAAAATCGTTCGTAATCCTCCAAACTTATTATCCAAACAAACGGAAAAACTAATGGCAGAATTTTGAATCAAATCTACTTTTAGTCTGTGCTCATGAAATAATTTAAAGATTTCACTAATGTTATCTTCTACGATAAATGAGAAGTCCAGTGTGGATAATTTAAGTAGTACTTGGTTTTTCTTTACAATGAAGCAGGGAATCAACGGAGATATACCTTTTCCCAATCCAACGGTTGTACCATTTTCCAAAGGATTCACAAACGACTTGACATGTAGAGGGATTTCCTTACGTTGCAGGGGTTGAAGTGTTTTCGGATGAATTACCGAAGCGCCGTAAAAGGCTAATTCGATGGCCTCACGATAGGAAATTTGGTCTAACAACTGCGTTTCTTCAAAATTTCTTGGGTCAGCGTTAAGTACTCCAGGTACATCTTTCCAAATAGTAACAGATTGGGCATCTAGACAATACGCGAGTATCGCAGCGGTGTAATCCGAACCTTCTCTACCCAATGTTGTTGTGAAATTGTTATCATCGCTACCGAGAAATCCTTGGGTGATGTTTAATTTGGTCATATCCACCTTGGATTTAACTTCACTTTCAGTTCGCTCCCAGTTAACTTGTGCATCTCGATATGAATGGTTCGTCTTTATCAATTCACGCACATCATGCCATGTATTGGCTATTCCAACTTCATTCAAATAGGCACTCACAATTGTAGTGGAAATAAGCTCTCCGTACCCAACTACTTGGTCATATACAAAAGCATATTTTGGGGATTTATTCCATGCTAAAAAACCTCTTACTTCTTCAAACAAAAGTTGAACTTTTTCATAGACGGGGTGCTTTTTATTCTCAAACAGATTTGAGAGAATTCCATTATGGAAATCCGATATTTCTTGAAGAACAATGGAAATTCTTCGTTTATCCTCAAAATAGGCGGCCACCACCGCCTCCATGGCATTTGTAGTTTTCCCCATGGCCGAAATGACCACTAAGGTATCCTCATACCCGACTTCTTTCAAAACACTGACTACGTTTTTCACCCCTTCTGAATCCTTTACTGAGGCACCGCCAAACTTAAATACTCGCATTGTTAAAAATCAACTTAGTTTATTCAAATAGTTCTGTATTCCCATTTCATCCAACTGCACCACATCCCAATCCCGCATCACATTGGCTCCCTTACTCTCATAAAAGTCGATAGCGGGCTCATTCCAATCTAAAACCTCCCATGAAATTCTTTTAACGCCAAGTGACTTCCCATATTTTACAACTTCATCAAGTAATGCAGAACCCACTCCTTTTCCTCTCATACTTTGTGTAACAATTAAATCCTCTAAATGCACCACGGGACCTTTCCATGTGGAATACCTTGGATAGACTAACGCTATTCCTACAATCCTTTCCTCCGTTTCGGCCACAAAACAATGAAATAGTGGATGATTCCCAAAACCATCTTTCTCTAAATCTTTTAAATTAACTTCAACTGCCCCTGGTTCTTTTTCAAAATCAGCAAGTTCCTGTACCAGGGCCAAAACCTGCTTCATATCTCCAACTCGGGCATTTCTAAGCGTAAAATCCATATTGTTACAAATAAAACTCAAAGTTATAAATATCTAAATTTAAAGTATGGCGAAAACGATGTAGTATCACAAAATACCCGATATTTGCTTTCAAATAAAACAGTTCTTAATGTTCGACAAACAACACCGCACACTAGGAGAATTTATTATTGCCAACCAGAACTCTTTTCAATACACTTCCGGGGAACTTTCCAGACTGCTTAATGGTATTCGCTTGGCCGCAAAAGTGGTAAATCACGAAGTAAATAAGGCAGGATTGGTAGACATTATTGGAACAGCCGGTGATGTCAATATCCAAGGTGAAAATCAGCAAAAATTAGATGTCTTGGCCAATGAAAAGTTCATACAAACCCTTAAAAACCGTGAGATTGTTTGTGGAATTGCCTCGGAGGAAGAAGATGATTTTATCAGCATTAACAGTTTCGATGAAAAACACCGCAACAAATACATTGTCTTAATTGATCCTTTGGATGGGTCTTCGAATATCGATGTTAACGTGTCTGTAGGGACCATATTTTCTATTTATAGACGAGTTACACCTGTGGGTACTCCTGTGACTCTTGAAGATTTTCTTCAACCGGGAAGAAATCAGATAGCTGCGGGATATATTATTTATGGAACTTCTACCATGTTGGTCTATACCACTGGCGATGGTGTAAACGGTTTTACGCTAAATCCGGCCTTAGGGACGTTTTATCTATCACATCCCAATATGCAGTTTCCGGAAACTGGCAAAATCTATTCCGTCAACGAAGGGAACTATATTCATTTTCCGCAAGGGGTCAAAAACTACATTAAATACTGTCAAAAAGAGGAAGGAGACCGCCCGTATACCTCGCGTTATATTGGATCATTGGTTTCGGACTTTCATCGAAATATGATAAAAGGAGGGATTTATATGTACCCCAAGAGTAGTAAGGCATCCAATGGAAAATTGCGATTGCTTTATGAATGTAACCCAATGGCTTTTTTAGCTGAACAGGCAAATGGTAAAGCGAGTGATGGCTTTGGACCTATTATGGACATTCAGCCTACGGAATTACACCAACGGGTTCCTTTTTTCTGCGGAAGTAAAAAAATGGTAGAAAAAGCTGAAGAATTTATGGCTTCGCAAGCCTAACGGTCCAAAAGATATTGAAACGCCTCAAAATCTATCCTCCCATGAAAAATATCGTATGACTTTTGGATTAATGTTTTAGAATCCTTTGGAGAATAACCCAATCCAATAGCATATTTTTCAATGAGGTTCATTTGCTCATCTTCAACAACCTGATCTGAAAAAGCAACCTTAAAAAAGTCGAATAGTCGCCTCAATCTTTTTTCGGAGCTATGTGGAGTTTCAATTGGATACCTGTTTTCCTTTTTCATAACCTCTTTATACTCTGCTTCAGAGATATTGAGGCTAAAAGCGAACTTATCCAAAATAGCTTTTTCCTTTTCATTTACTTCACCATCAACAGCGGCCAATGAAGCTAAAGTAGCAAAATGGGCCAAATTTTTTCTCTTTTCTCCGTGCTCGTATAAGTCTAAAATGGGCATACCTTGAAATTTGTTGGCAAATATAATTTTTACCAGAGAAACCACAGTAACATATCCCCAAAAGAAATTCGTATTTTTCCATTGCTATGAAACCACCCTTACTTCAGTTCACCAACAAAGGAATTTACTGTCAAGCGGCCAAAGTATATTTGGACCCATGGAAACCTGTGGATAAGGCCATTATTTCGCACGGTCATGCAGACCATAGTCGTTGGGGCCACAAACAATATATTACACATCACCGTAACATTCCCATCATCAAACACCGTTTAGGGGAGATAACGGTTACTGGAAAAAACTGGGGCGAATCCTTCACCATCAACGGCGTCAAATTCAGTTTGCACCCGGCAGGTCATATTATTGGTTCTTCACAAATTCGGGTAGAACACAAGGGTGAAGTATGGGTTTTTACCGGAGATTATAAAATTGAGGATGATGGCTTATGTACTCCTTACGAAAATGTAAAGTGCCACACCTTTATCACAGAATGTACGTTTGGATTGCCTGCATTCAAATGGACACCACAAAGCGAGGTATTCAAGGACGTCTATCAATGGTGGGGACAAAATCAATCAGAAGGGAAAACTTCCATTCTCTTTGGCTATAGTTTAGGGAAAGCGCAACGCCTTTTGAAACATTTGGATACTTCCATTGGAAAAATCTACACGCATGGCGCAGTTGAAAATATGACTGAAGTTTTACGCCCTTTAGTTGATTTACCAGAAACCCATTTGATTACGCGTGAAACGAAAAAGGAAGAGCTCCTGGGAAATATGGTTGTAGCACCGCCCAGTACCCATGGGAGTACTTGGATTCGCAAAATGGTCCCTTTCGTAACCGCCACAGCCAGTGGTTGGATGGCCTTTCGGGGAGCGCGAAGAAGACGGGGCATTGATAAGGGTTTTGTGCTCAGTGACCATTGCGATTGGGACGGTCTTCTGGAAAGTATTAAAGCTACTGGAGCAGAAAAGGTTATCTGTACACATGGGTATACCGAAATCTTTTCGCGATACCTCAGAGACTTGGGCTATGACGCTCGAACGGAAAGCACTCAATATGAAGGTGAATTGAATGAAGTAAATACTTCTGAAACCGAAAAAGAAGGGGTTTCATGAAACGATTCGCTGAACTTATCAAAACGTTGGATAGCACCAATAAAACCAATGATAAAGTCAAGGCTTTGGCTCATTATTTTGAAGTGGCCGATGACCCAGATAAGGTTTGGACCATTGCTATTTTATCTCATCGAAGACCGCCAAGACCCGTGAACACCACTCTACTACGAGAATGGGCGGCAGAATTGGGCAATATTCCGCTATGGCTTTTTGAAGAAAGCTATCATATTGTGGGTGATTTGGCAGAGACCATTGCATTGATAGTTCCTTCTTCTACAAATTCCACAGAGAAGACACTAACGGGTTTCTTGGAAGAAATGATTGCCCTAAAGCCCAAAAGTGAGGAAGAAAAAAAAGCCTATCTATTCCAGAATTGGAAGCAGCTCAATTATTATGAGCGCTTTGTTTTTACCAAACTGATGACCGGTGGATTTCGAATAGGTGTGAGTCAAAAACTAATGACCAAGGCATTGGCCAAGGCCACAAAATTGGATGAGGATGTTTTGGCCTATAAGCTTATGGGGAATTGGAATCCGAACATCATATCCTTCAAAGATTTGATTTTGGAAGAAAAAGAAAGTGACTACCTCTCCAAACCTTATCCGTTTTATTTAGCGTATGCGCTAGAGGATAAACCACAGGATTTAGGAGATATTTCAGAATGGTCCGCCGAACATAAATGGGATGGGATTCGTGCTCAGGTCATTCTTCGCAATGATGAGATTTTTGTTTGGAGTCGGGGTGAGGAATTGGTGACCGATAAATATCCTGAGTTTGAAAAATTTATTGGCAATATTCCTAACGGGACCGTTTTGGATGGAGAGCTTCTGCCTTACCCAAATGGAGAAATAGGTACTTTCAATGATTTACAGACCCGTATTGGACGAAAGAATGTATCCAAAGCGCTTTTGGAAAAAACCCCGGTAATTCTAAAAGCCTATGATCTTTTGGAATGGCAGGGTGAAGACATCCGTAGCAAATCTTATTTGGAGCGAAGAAAACTTTTAGAAAAGGTGGTTGAGCGAAGTCGAAACTACAATACGGTCACTTCGACTCCACTCAGTGACCTGCCTCTTTTGCTTTCGAAACGGTTACAATTTGATTCATGGCAACAAGTTGCCGCAGAAAGAGAACGTGCCCGAGAAATGCGAAGTGAGGGTCTTATGCTTAAGCAAAATCATTCACCCTATCAAGTAGGTCGAAAAAAAGGGGATTGGTGGAAATGGAAAGTAGACCCTTTAACCATTGATGCGGTGTTGACCTACGCCATGCGCGGACATGGTAGACGAAGTAATCTTTTTACCGACTATACCTTCGCCCTTTGGCAAACCAAAGAAAATGGAGAGAAAGAACTGGTCACTTTTGCCAAAGCCTATTCTGGACTTACAGATGCTGAATTTCGAGAAGTGGATGCTTGGATTAAGAAAAATACATTGGAACGTTTTGGTCCGGTTCGAAGTGTGGTGCCGCACCATGTTTTTGAAATTGCTTTTGAAGGCATTGCCTTATCCAAAAGACACAAAAGTGGTGTAGCTACGCGTTTTCCTAGGATACTTCGCTGGCGAAAGGATAAAAAAATTGAGGAGGCCAATACACTAAATGACCTTAAGGAACTAATTCCGAATTAGTAATATTTATGTATCAATGTCATTTCGAAAAGAGCAAAGCGATTGAGAAATCTGTATATAAAATGGTAGTTTTAGATTTCTCCCTTACGTTCGAAATGACTTGGGGTGATACCATGTTTTCATGAATCAAACCGAACTCTTCCATATCGCCGAAAATTGGTTCCAACAACAAGGTTGGAAGCCTTTTTCATTCCAAAAACAAACATGGAAGGCTTTTTTGGGCGGAAAGCATGGCTTACTCAATGCTCCGACAGGAAGTGGAAAAACTTATGCTTTGTGGTTTCCTATTATCCTAAATCACATCAAAAAACATCCAGACTATAGGACCAAGCATAAAAAAGGCCTTAAGGCCATTTGGATAACACCACTTCGCGCCTTGTCCCAAGAAATCAAACAATCGGCGGAGCGGGTGGCCGAGGACTTAGGGACTCAGATGACTGTAGGCATTCGTACTGGGGATACTTCTACAAAAGAACGTGCAAGGCAACGTACCAGCATGCCCGACCTTTTGATAACAACCCCAGAAAGCTTGCAACTATTACTTGCATCAAAAGGATACGACAAGGTGTTTCAAGATTGTTCCGCCATTGTGGTAGATGAATGGCATGAACTTTTGGGCACTAAGCGAGGGGTGCAAATGGAATTAGGGTTATCCCGATTAAAAACAGTTTGCCGGGAATTACGGATTTGGGGAATTTCGGCAACCATTGGAAATTTAGATCAAGCGAGGGAAGTTCTTTTAGGTCCTAACTCGCAAGCGTTTGAAAACTCGATTTTGGTCCAAGCCAAACTCAACAAGAAGATTACCGTTAAAAGTATCATTCCAGAGAAAATGGAAACTTTTCCATGGCGGGGGCATCTAGGGCTACATTTGTTGGAGGAAGTGGTTCCCATCATCAATAATAGCAAAACCACCCTCTTATTCACCAATACGCGGAGTCAATGTGAAATCTGGTTTCAAAAAATACTTGAAAAACACCCGGAGTATGCCGGCGAGATTGCCATGCATCATGGAAGCGTCAACAAGGAAACTAGAATCTGGGTGGAACAGGCCATTCGTAATGAAAGTCTCAAGGCCGTAGTCTGTACCTCAAGTTTAGATTTGGGGGTCGATTTTGCACCTGTAGAAACTGTGGTTCAAATTGGCGGACCTAAAGGCGTGGCCCGGTTTCTGCAACGCGCAGGGCGCAGCGGACATAGGCCAGGAAAGGAAAGTATCATCTACTTTTTACCCACCCATGCCATGGAATTAATTGAAGCATCGGCTTTACAAATGGCCGTAAAAGAAAATGCCGTAGAAGACCGGTTGCCATTTCTGAACAGTTACGATGTGTTAATTCAATACCTGACCACTTTGGCCGTTTCGGATGGGTTTTATCCAGAAGAAATCTTTTCTGAAATTCAACAAACGTTCTGCTATCAAGGTATCACTGAAGATATTTGGCAATGGTTGCTCAACTTTTTAGTGATGGGCAGCCAAAGTCTCAAAACCTACGATGAATATAAAAAGGTAGAGGTAGAAGCTGATGGAAAATTCAAAGTAAATAACCGGGCCATTGCCATGCGCCATCGCTTCCAGATTGGTACCATTGTGGGCGATGCCTCCGTCGCGGTTCGCTATCAAAAAGGAGGATATATTGGTTCCATTGAGGAATATTTCATTTCCAAATTGAACGCTGGGGATGTCTTTACTTTTGCGGGTCGGAATCTGGAATTTATTCGCATCAAAGGGATGCAGGCCCATGTGAAAAATTCCACCAAACACACCAATAAAGTACCTTCGTGGATGGGTGGGAGATTGAGTTTTTCCGCACAAATGTCGGAGCTTTTACGAAATGAAATGTACACGGCTGGTCTTGAAACCAAAAAGCAGTCAGATGAAATTAAGGCCCTTCTACCGATGTTCAACAAGCAACGTGAGGAAAGTATCGTGCCCAAACCCGATGAATTCTTGATTGAAACTTTCAAAACCAGAGACGGGCACCACCATATTTTTTATCCCTTCGAGGGACGAGGGGTGCATGAGGCCATGAGCAGTCTTCTGTCCTATCGTATTAGCCTTTTAAGTCCAATTACTTGTTCTTTGGCCTTTAATGATTATGGTTTTGAAATGCTATCGGACAAACCCATTGACATTCAAGCAGTGATTGACAACAATCTCTTTAGCACAGACTATATGTTATCCGACCTGCAAAAGAGTTTAAATTCCAATGAAATGGCCCGGCGTAAGTTTCGAGATATTGCTGTAATTAGTGGAATGGTGTTTACGGGCTATCCCGAGAAAGGCATTAAAATGAAACATCTGCAAAGCAGTTCGCAATTGCTCTTTGACGTCTTTCGGGATTTTGAACCGGACAATTTAATGTTCCAACAAGCCTTTACCGAAACCTTTGAACATCAATTGGAAGAAGGGCGCCTTCGCTTGGCTTTGGAACGAATTGCTCAACAGGAAATCGTTTGGAAACCATGTAAAAATCCTACACCCTTTTCATTCCCCATCATTACCGATAGATTACGGGAAAAACTCTCCAACGAAAAATTGGCGGACCGGATTAAGCGGATGACGAAGATTTTGACCAGATGAGCTTATCTACCCAAATATATGGTGAAGAGTTTCAATTTCATTCGCTTGGTGGAATTTTTTGGGTGAGAAAATCGTTGCTTTTAATAAGTGATGTCCACTTGGGCAAAGTGGCACATTTTAGAAAGTTTGGTGCTGCAGTACCACGTAAAGCAGTACATAAAAACTATGTGGTGCTAGACGAAATAGTAGATTATTTCAAACCATTTCAAATTTGCTTTTTGGGGGATTTATTCCATTCCTCCTTGAACAAAGAATGGGAATTGTTTGAAAATTGGGTAGCCAAGACTCCAGCTGAAATTATTCTAGTAGCTGGAAATCACGACATCATTTCCCCACATAAATTTGAAAATTTGGGCATACCTATTTTTGAGGAATTACTTTTGGGAAATTTTCTTCTAACTCACCATCCTAAGGAAAGAGAAGGGTATTTCAATTTTTGTGGGCATATTCACCCTGCGGTACGTCTTCAAGGTTTTGGACGACAACGCTTGAAACTTCCATGTTTTTTTAAAACAGATTCCCAAATGATTTTACCAGCCTTTGGAGAGTTTACGGGTACGCATGTGCTGCAGCCTAAAAAAGAAGACGAGGTTTTCGTTATTGTCGAAAATGAGGTAGTTAAAGTTTAGATTCAGCGTCATGCTGAACTAGTTTCAGCATCTCAACAAAAGGATTCCGTATCAAGCATGGAATGACGAAAGTTGTTTTTGATATTGCTGTAGTGAATATTTAGACTGCTCCTTCGCTTCGCTCCCTCGAAATGACATTTAGAAGCAGACTGTCATTTCGAACGAATGTGAGAAATCTGGTAAATTGAACCCAATTAATCAGATTCCCGCTTTCGCGGGAATAACAATTCATTTACTTTTGCCACAAATTTTTTCGATTGTCCCTAGCTTCCATTTCCAATCGATTTGAACAGTCTCCCCAAATCAGGAAACTAGGGGAAGCTATGTCCCAATCCCAAAATGGTTCACTTGAAGGCCTTACCGGTTCTGCCCTTTCCTTTGTTTTGGCCAGTACATTCAAGTCCAGCGAATTGCCTTTTCTCCTGTTATTGAACGATAAGGAAGAAGCTGCCTATTATTTGAACGATTTGGAGCAATTGGTTGGCGAAAACGATGTCCTGTTCTATCCGGGAAGTTATCGGAGGCCATATCAAATTGAGGAGACCGATAATGCCAATGTTCTATTACGAGCCGAAGTGCTCAATCGAATCAATTCCAGAAAAAAGCCGGCTATCATCGTCACCTATCCTGATGCTCTTTTTGAAAAGGTGGTGACCCGAAAACAGTTGGATAAAAACACACTCAAGGTCAAGCTGGACGACACCCTCTCACTCGATTTTTTGAATGAGGTGCTCTTTGAATATCAATTTAAGCGAGTAGATTTTGTTACGGAACCTGGGGAATTTTCGGTGCGAGGTGGAATTGTCGATGTTTTTTCCTTTTCCCATGAGGAACCGTATCGTATCGAATTTTTTGGCGATGAAGTGGATAGTATTCGAACCTTTGATGTAGAAACGCAGCTTTCCACCGAAAAAGTAAAACGCATCACCATTATACCCAATGTGGAAAACAAGTTTTTGCAGGAAACTAGAGAAAGCTTTCTTAAATACATTTCCCCAAAAACCGTCATCTTTCCAAAAAACTTGAATCTAGTTTACGATAGGATAGATTCATTTTTTGAAAAAGCCGAAGAAAACTTCTCCAACCTAGAAGGAGAACTTAAACATGCAAAACCCGATGAACTCTTTGTCACTTCATCACTTCTAAAAAGTCAACTTCAGGAATTTACATTGGTCCAAATTGGGGCTTCGACTACGCTCAGTCCCCAAAACATGGAAACGGTCACTGAGCGTAGTCGAAGTGACATTTCTTTCAACACCAAACCTCAACCTTCGTTCAATAAAAAATTTGACCTGCTGATTGAAAACCTAAATGAAAATCATGAAGCTGGCTACACCAATTACATCTGCTGTGCTTCGGAACAACAAGCCAAGCGCTTCCATGATATTTTTGAGGATGTTGACCAAGAAGTACGTTATCAAACTTTAGTTTTTCCACTTTATCAAGGATTCGTGGACCATGATTTAAAATTGGCCTGCTATACCGATCATCAAATTTTTGAACGCTATCATAAATTCAGCCTTAAAAATGGCTATGCTAAAAAGCAGGCCATCACCCTAAAGGAACTCACCAAATTGGAAGTTGGGGATTATGTGACGCATATTGACCATGGGATTGGAAAGTTTGGAGGACTCCAAAAAATTGATGTTGAAGGCAAAAAACAAGAAGCCATCAAATTGTTTTATGGTGACCGAGACATTTTATATGTAAGTATTCACTCCCTACACAAGATTTCCAAGTATAACGGTAAAGATGGCGCTGCTCCAAAAATCTATAAGTTAGGTTCTGCTGCTTGGAAAAAACTGAAGCAAAAAACCAAGAGTCGCGTCAAGCAGATTGCCTTTGACCTTATAAAGGTATATGCCAAGAGACGAATGGAAAAAGGCTTTCAATATGCGCCTGACAGCTATCTGCAACATGAACTGGAGGCATCCTTCATTTATGAAGATACGCCTGACCAGGGCAAGGCAACCCAAGATGTCAAGAAAGACATGGAAAGCGAGCGTCCCATGGACCGCTTAATTTGTGGTGATGTCGGTTTTGGTAAGACGGAAGTAGCCATTCGAGCAGCCTTTAAAGCTGTAGACAATGGCAAACAGGTAGCCATTTTAGTGCCGACAACCATTTTGGCTTTCCAGCATAACCAAACTTTTATCAAACGTTTAGGTGAGCTTCCCGTAACTGTCGATTATTTAAATCGATTTAGGACTGCTAAGGAAAAACGGGATATTTTGGAACGCTTGGCCCAGGGGAAAATCGATATTATCATCGGCACGCATCAGTTGGTGAACAAGAATGTGCAGTTTAAAGATTTAGGGCTATTGATTGTAGATGAGGAACAAAAGTTTGGGGTTTCGGTCAAGGATAAACTTAAATCCATCAAGGAAAATGTGGATGTTCTTACCCTAACGGCCACTCCTATCCCACGTACTTTGCAATTTAGTTTGATGGCCGCGCGTGATCTGTCTATTATCAACACTCCTCCACCTAACCGCTACCCTATTGAAAGTAGAGTGATTCGCTTGAATGAGGAAATCATTCGAGATGCAATTTCCTATGAAATCCAACGTGGAGGACAGGTATTTTTCATTCATAATCGTATTGAAAACATCAAAGAAGTAGCCGGGATGCTCCAACGTCTAGTTCCCGATGCTAAAATTGGGATTGGCCATGGACAAATGGAAGGCAAGAAATTGGAGCGGTTAATGCTTTCTTTTATGAATGGGGAGTTTGATGTTCTGGTTTCCACGACTATCGTAGAAAGTGGGTTGGATGTAACCAACGCCAACACCATCTTTATCCATAATGCGAACAATTTTGGTTTGAGCGACCTTCATCAAATGCGGGGACGTGTGGGAAGAAGCAACAAAAAAGCATTCTGTTTTTTCATTACTCCTCCATATGAGGCTATGACCACAGAAGCCCAAAAACGTATTGAGGCTTTGGAACAATTTACCGAATTGGGGAGCGGTTTCAATATTGCCATGAAGGATTTGGAAATTCGTGGCGCTGGAGACTTATTGGGGGGAGAACAGAGTGGTTTTATTAATGAAATTGGTTTCGAGACCTATCAGAAAATATTGGCCGAAGCTATAGACGAATTGAAAGAGAACGAATTCAAAGAGCTCTATGATGAGGTTGAAGGTGAAAAGGAAAAGGTCTTTGTGAAGGAAACACAACTGGATACCGATTTTGAATTGCTCTTTCCTGATGAGTATATCAATAATATTACGGAACGTCTGAATTTGTATACTCAATTAAATGAGGTGCAGGATGAAGAAGGGCTGCAGCAATTTGAATCCAAGCTGGTAGACCGTTTTGGCGAATTGCCTCAACAAGGTGTTGACCTACTAAATTCAGTTCGCATAAAATGGATGGCAAACAGTATCGGTTTAGAGCGTGTTATCCTTAAAAAAGGAAAGTTCTTGGGATATTTCATAGCAGACCAGCAATCGGATTTCTATCAAACCTCTATGTTCACTCATGTCCTGAACTATGTTCAGAACAATCCAAAGGCTTGTCAATTGAAGGAAAAGCAAACACGCAATGGGCTTCGATTGTTGTTGGTTATTGATAATATCAATAGCATTACCAGAGCATTAAAAGCTCTGAATCCGCTAACCCCTAAAAAGGAATTGCTAACCGAAAAATGAATCAAAAACCAAAAACCTACTTCAATTGGAGCTCAGGGAAAGATTCAGCATTGGCTCTTCACTATCTACTTCGCGAAGGGAATACCACGATTGAACGTTTGCTAACTACAGTAAATGGCCATTACAATCGAGTTTCCATGCATGGTTTGCAAAGAAGTGTTTTAGAAGCTCAAGCAGAAGCCATTGGAATTCCATTGGATATACTGGAGGTTCCCGAAAACCCATCTATGGTAGAATACAATGCTTTGATGGAAAACAAAGTGTTGGAACTTAAAGCAGAAGGCTATACGCATACTGTTTTTGGCGATATCTTTTTAGAAGACTTAAAGCAATATCGCGAAAATATGCTTCGCCCTTTGGGTATTGAACCCATTTTCCCAATTTGGAAAAAAGATACCGAAGCTTTGCTTCAAGAATTTCTTGAGCTTGGATTTAGAGCTGTGGTTATTTGTATTAACAACTCAAAACTCAACAAATCCTTTTTAGGAAAAGAGCTATCCATGGAATTCTTGAATAGCTTACCAAAAGATGTAGACCCCTGTGGGGAAAATGGCGAATTCCACAGCTTTTGTTTTGATGGGCCAATTTTCAAGTATCCCGTTGCTTTTGAATTGGGTGAACAAACATTTAGAGCCTACAAAGACCCTTCAGACAAAGACGAGAAAATTCAATTTGGGTTTTGTGATATCTTACTTCAACGCTGAGTAGACCTGCTTTACAAACTCACCAATTTTATTAGGTTCCAACCAACGGGTCACAATCACCAAGTCCTTTTCTTGGTCTACCACGATGAAGTTGCCTCCAAAACCAGCTGCATAAAAAACATGTTCTGGTACTCCTTCCCAGTAGCGATTGCCTTCTTTTTGATTTAACCACCACATGTAACCATAATTCACGTTGGGTATGGAGGGAGTGATTGCTTTTTTAATCCACGCTTCGCTAAGCATACGTTTACCGCTCCAAACCCCATTGTTCTGGAAAAGCAATCCAAAGCGTGCCATATCTTCTGTGCTAATAAAAAGTCCTGCCCCAGAATGTCCACCACCTGTAACTGATTTCATTTGTAATCCATCGACTGTGGTCCAAGCATGATCATATCCAAACCAACGCCATGTTGTAGATGCATTAATGGCGTCCATAAGGTTTTCTTTAAGTACTTTGGGCATGGGGTTTCTCCATACCTGTGTCAAGGAATATGCCAATACGTTTACACGAACATCGTTGTACTCCATAACGGTTCCAGGTTCGCGAAGTGCTCTATACTTCCAATCGTCCAGACCACCTTCACGCGGGGGTCTATCTGCCCAATCTTTTATACCCCAAAGCTCTCCACTCCAATCTGAATTTTGCTGCAACAAGTGCTCCCAAGTAATTTTGGAATTGTGGGCGCCATCAAAAGTTCCATCCCAAACATAGTTACCTACTTTGTCATCCGTATTTAAAATCAAACCTTGATCATAGGCAATTCCAGCCATGGTGGACAAAAAACTTTTGGTCACACTAAAAGTCATATCCACTCTCTGGGTTTCGCCCCAAGATGTTACCAGATAACCGTTCTTTAAAATCATTCCTGCGGGACCTCCCCGTTTTTTGGTTGGGCCTAAAATCTCATGAAATGGCTCTCGCTCAAAACCTTTTAATATAGCCAATCGTAAATCACGTGAGCCAGAATATTCGTTTTCCTGTGCGAAGTCAATAGCGTTATCCAACGCTTGGGAATCATAAGAAAACTTTTTGGTATTGACCTTGGCCCATTCTGCATTGCGTTCTGGGAAATACGTGTCTTGAGCCTGAATTGAAAAAGAGAGGCAAATTATAATACTGAGAAAAAGTATATGCTTCATGCTGTATTTTTTGAAGGCATGAAGTTACCAATTCTAGGCGTATTCCTCAGAAATAAAGTGTTGTTAAAATCGCTTCTTAAGTAGCTGTTTGCCTTCTGCATCAAAAAAACGCCAGGTACCTACTTGTACATCCTTTCGAAAGCGGCCCGTTATCTTTTCTTTGCCATTGGGATAATACTGAGTGTAACGCCCATGTTTAAGGCCGTCTTTCAGTTCTACACTAAACCGGATTGTACCATTTGCATACTTCCTATTGAATGATTTCGCGGTTAAATCGTTAGGGTAAATTGGCCGAAGTTTAAAAACGGCTTCAGTAACTTCTGTGGTATTTGAATATATAATTTTGGTGCTTGATTTTTGGGACACTTCTTGAAACTGAGCATTTTCTTTTACCAAATTAATGTCTTGATAGTTGACTACTATCCGACTTTCAAATACATCATCTTCTGGTGTCAACTGCATCCCAATTTGCGGGAAACAAATGATAAAATCCTTATTCTTTCGCATTTGGGATTTAGTCTTCCCATCAGCCAAAGCATACATATTATTATAAAGCACCGGAATATTACTGTAGACAAATAAGCTTGATTTTTTATCGAAGCGTTTATCAAACACCTTAAAGTCTTTTGATGTGGAGAGGGTTTGTTTATCAATCACATCATTAATGATACTCTTAAGCGTATTGGGATTGTTGCTAAAAATAACATAGTCATCCATATAGGTGAAATAGGGTTTGTCTAATTCCTTAAAACGATTCCCCAGTAGAATTTTGAAGAAGCCTTTTATGGACAAAAAATTGATTTCGTGCTGCTTATAATGTACCGTTTTAAACTTGACCGGCGTCTTTTTTCGGATTTGATCCAGAACAAAGCCCATATTCGTTTTAGCGTCGTCACTATTGTTGGATTTAAGGACTAGGGCAATATCATTTTTCCCCTTGGCAATCTGGGATTGAATTTGTAGCAACGCAATTTCATCCCCTATCCAGCTTACAAAATGTTCCTCAATATCTATTTTGAGAAATTTCTCCAGTTTTTCTATCCCTGCTTCATAGTCTTCAAACTGTTGTGGGTTATCCTGTTGCACTAATTTGAAATTATCATAGAATTTGGAGAAACTATCAAATCCATAACTGACGTAAAGCGCAGTTCGTTTAGGCGCTATTTCGGGGATACTTCGCTTGGCTGTACCTGATTTTTGCAAAGCTTCCAGATAACTTTCATTGGTGTTGCTAATGTTTGTATACCCGTCTGCGGTAAGGGTGTTGTTTTTATCCAAATCGAAATGGAAACCTGAAAAAAGAAAATTCTGGCTCACCCGCTCTACCCAGTCTCCAGGTGTATTTGAAAAAGCGGTAACGTAATCATCCAAATAATTGTATTGCACATACAAACGGAAGAGATTCTCAAATCCTACCCTCTCATTGATTTCAATAAAATTCAAGTTTCTTCCCAGCACCGGTTCTTCAAATTGGTCAATTGAAGCTTCCACCAAAGAATGCGTATATGAAGCAATCAATTGGTTCTTAATAAATGCCAGCGACATTGTTTTTTTACTCTGTCTATCATAAATCTCTAAAATCTCATGGTTATGGTACTTTCGCTTGCTTAGGGTGTAGTTGTCATTGAGGAGGGTGTTCAGGTAGTTCTTCAATAAATTCAGCTTCGCTATACGTTTTAAGTCCAACACATAAAAAACACCGTAGTCTTTAGGTGAAACCATGTGGATGGAAATGAAAAGAGACCGGTCATCCAAGAACTCAAACAAACGTTGCTGGTCATTAAAGACTGTATCCACTTGTTGAACACTGGAAGTCAAATCAGCGAAATACTCATTCTTTAAAAGGTGCTCCCAGGCCTCGCTTTCTCTAATTTTTTGCCAGCTTTTCACCGGCTTTTCCGATTCAATAACAAAAACGGCGTCTTTAGGTATAAGGTATATGGACTGCAAATTGGTTTTTGGGGAAAGAACAAGAAGATAGACCAGATAGCCTACATAAATTAGCATCGCTGCAAGTAGACCAAAAACGATTTTCTTTCTCATATAAATGGAAGCAAGTTGTCTTTATTAACAACGAAATAGACCTTCATTTAGTCTGTTTAGACCTTTAATATTCTAGGCTAAACACCTATTTTAAAAGATATTATCTATTTTTAGGAATGGCCACCGTCAAAAACAGAATTTCTCACCTCTACGAATTTCTACTTTCAAACAAAACCAAAGAAACCTTTGAGCGGTTTACCTTGATAATTGCCATACTGAGTTTTATTATCCATTTGGCTTTAATATACATCAACCAATACACGCCTTTTTTCAGTTCCAAATCTGAGCTTTTGGGCAACCCTATTGGAGCAATCTACACCCCTTTTTCCTTCATACTTTTATATGAGGTATATCTGCTCATTTTTTACTTATCACGGTCCATAACAACGTACATCAGCAAGCAATATGAAATTATCAGCCTAATTATTATCCGAAGATTGTTCAAGGATTTATCCAATCTTAAATTAAGCTCAGATTGGTTCAGCATTAAAGGAGATCTTCAGTTTACTTATGATATTATTGCATCCGTCTTACTTTTCTATCTTCTTTACTGGTTTTATAGATTGAATAAAAATCGAAAAAAGATGTCGGCTCAAAACACCGAGTTAGGAGTAGATATAGAAAAGTTTATAACCCTAAAAAAGATAATTGCCATTGGTCTTGTGCCAACACTAATGGTACTTGCCTTTTATACTTTGGGAAGCTGGTCTTATGAAACTTTTTTCATGGGTAATAGCAACATTGATTCTATTAAGAACATCAACAATGTATTTTTTGATGAATTCTTTACTATTCTTATTATAGTAGACGTAATATTGTTGTTGGTGTCTTTTTTCTATACGGATAAATTCCATAAGGTGATTCGAAACTCGGGATTTGTAATTTCCACCATTCTCATTAGACTCTCATTTTCCGTTGACGGTTTGATCAATACTATTTTAATCGTTGTGGCGGTGGTTTTTGGCCTTTTGATTTTAGCCATTCACAATACCTATGAAAAGCATATGTAAAGGAGCAAATACCCTACAAGGATTTTAAATCTTTGATTGTTTTGAATGCAACATCCACTTGTTCCTCATTCACTAAAATGGTAAACTCGTTAGTGGTTGATATGACCTCATAGAGCACAATTCCCTCCCAGGCCAAGCGTTGAAAAATGAAATAGTAGATTCCCGGGACAGAAACATTTTCTGCTGGTAGTTTTACCGTGATAGAGGAAAGGTTTTCTGCCTTTTGGGTACATCGTTCATTGGCAAAGTACTTCTCTACCACCCCATCCATGGAATGGCTGATAACGATATTGATTTCATTTACCCCTCTTGAGGAGGTATAAAAGACATCTTGATTGGCGTTTACCTCTTCCAGAAGCTGGGCCTGTTGTCTTAAAATAGTATCCGAAGCCAGAAACGTATAATCCGTAAGACTGGAACGAACCGTAATCTCCCCAATATTTTTGAGCACTTTTACAATACGGTGAGTAGCTCTGAATTCCAAATCATCTGAAAGGCGTTTTAGAGCCATAACCACAGCACCATCCTTCACGTCTTTACCCAATGCATCGGAAATTTCCGGCTTGATTTGCCTAGATAGGGAAGTCAGATTAATAATACCTTGTGCCAATGCACTTTGGAGGAAGGGTTTCTTTTTAATGTAATGCTCAACAACTGCAGAAATGGTTTTCATCAGATTGGATTTGAAACAAAAATAACATATTGTTACAAATAAAACAAGTGGTTAAAAATAATGAAACGCATTTTCTAGATGCTTTACCTCAAAATCCCCTCGTTTTTTCAATACTGTAATGACGTCAAACCGAACTTCCACGTCTAAATCATTTTCCACTACAAAACGATCTGCAGCCTTGACTAGCCGCTTGATTTTTCTTGGATTTACAGTTTGGGAAATATCCTCGAGAAAATCAAAAGTTCTGGATTTTACCTCAACTACAACAAGTATATCAACAATTTGGGCAAGAATATCAATTTCAGCTTTGTCGTACCTGTAGTTTTGTTTAAGAATTCTGTATCCCTTTTCAATTAAAAAATCTTTGGCAATTTGCTCTCCTTCATGCCCAAATGCATTGTGTTGACCCATAAATCTTGAAAAATAGAAAAAAAAGTGTGCATTTCGTCGAAAAATTTGGTGCTTCACCGCCTTCATTGCGTTAACATTGTAATTTGTGAGCTCTTTTCAGAACCACACCAACGCTAAGCTAGACATATAGTTGCCCCAAAACTATGGACCTAATTAACGCCTAACATTGCTATGGAGTACTTTATTAATTGTAATTCCTCGACCTTGGCGCCGTATACAACTCCATTGGATGAGTTACGTGCTGCCCATTTGTACCGAAGGCTTGGTTTCAGTGCCTCGATTCAAACCATTAATGCCGCAGTTGGACAATCAGCAGAGGCTTTGGTAGACACCCTAGTGGACCAAGCTTTGGCCGCACCTGTTATCCCAGCACCAGCTTGGGCTGACTGGAACAATGATGATTATCCAGCGGATGACGACCTTGCCAGACAAGTAAGACGTGCCCAACAAGAAGAATTTGAAACTGCCTACGGGAATGCCCTGCTTGATAACAATCTAAGGGATAGACTTAGTTTCTTTTGGCACAATCACTTTGTTACAGAACTTGATGTATATCGTTGTAACTCATTTTTGTATTACTACATCAATTGTTTACAAAGAAATGCCATTGGTAATTTCAAAACTTTTGTGAGTGAAATCGGTTTGACCAGTGCGATGCTCTATTATTTGGATGGAGCCAGAAACCGAGGAAATAACCCAAATGAAAACTATGCCCGTGAGCTTTACGAGCTGTTTACTCTGGGAGAAGGTAACGGTTATACAGAAGAAGACATTATTGAAACAGCCAAATCCTTATCTGGTTATACCAATCGTGGAGATGTAGGTTGTACCCAAGTAACTTTTAATCCTGAACAGTTTAATACAGATAATAAAACTATTCTAGGGCAAACCGGAAATTGGGGATATGACGACACCATTGATATTCTTTTTAATGAGCGCCCTACGCAAATTGCCACGTTTATTTGTAAAAAACTTTACGAATATTTTGTGCATCCAGATTCTGATGACGAAACCAATGGGATTGCCCCAACCATCATTGCGGACTTAGCTACCACATTTGTAAACAGCAATTTTGAGCTAGCCCCCGTTTTACGAGAGCTCTTTAAAAGTCAGCACTTTTTTGATGATGAGGCAATCGGTGTTATCATTAAAAGTCCTTTCGATTTATATTTCGGTATGTTGAAGGAGACCAATTTCACTTATGATGACAACATAGTACAGAATATGATAGATTCTTCCACGATGATTGGTCAAGAAATGTTTGATCCGGTCGACGTAGCAGGATGGCAAAGAGATAGGCAATGGATTAATACCAATTTTATTATTGGCCGTTGGTTGACTTCGGAAGGGTATATACAAGCCTTCTTTCAATCCAATCAGGAACAGTTTAGAACTTTAGGTATTGAGGCTATAGGAGCCAATGGTACTACTGAGTCGGACCCAGCAGTTGCTACTCGGGCGATAGTTGACAGACTTTTACCAAAAGGACTGTTAACCGATGAAGAATACGACAGAGCCATTATCGTTTTCCGTGAGCCATATGAGAATAACAACATCTATGAAACCAATTCATGGAATATGACCTTGCAGAATGCAGACACCCAGGTTTATTTGCTATTGCTTCACCTTGTCAGAGAACCCGAATTTCAACTAAAATAACCCCCTACAATTATGTGCGATACTCACCACACTCACGATACATCTCCACATAAAGGCCTAGAACACGAAGGCCATGATTTGGAGCATAAAAACTGGAGCAGAAGATCCTTTCTCCAAGCCTTAGGGATTGCAGGTTCTGGTTCCATGTTTTTAGGAAGTAACTTATTAACTGCATCAGCACCGTCTCCATTGACATCAGCTATAGCAGATGCAGAAACTGATAATATTCTCATATTGATACGCTTATCTGGAGGTAACGACGGGCTAAGTACTGTAATCCCCATACAGCAATATGACACTTATGCTAATGCCCGTCCCAATATCTATATCCCAGAAAGTAAGGTGTTAAAACTTACTGACGATTTTGGCATCCCTACCTATATGAATTCTTTAGAATCCATGTGGGGTGAAGGAAAATTCAAAGCTGTTCATGGCGTTGGATATCAAAATCAGAGTTTATCCCACTTTACCGGTTCCGACATCTATGCCAATACCGATTTAACAACTACTGGTTTTGATGGATTGAATACCGGATGGATGGGTAGACATTTTGAACAGTGCTTTCCTGATTATTTAATTAATCCACCAGAGGCACCAGCTGCAATCCAGATTGGTAACATCGCGAATTTGGTATTCCAAGGAGTGGAGACCAATTATGCTTTTGTGACCAACAACGTGGAGCAATTGGAGCGAATTGGAGAGGATGGAACATTCTACGATATTGCCAATGCTCCTTTTGGAAACTGTATGTATGGTGATCAGTTGCGTTTCTTAAGAGGTGTGGCCAACACTACCTATGAATATGCTGATAAAATCCATCAGGCATATGAAAATGGAGCAAACGATGTTCAATACCAAGACAATGGTTTCGCTAGACAATTGGCACTTTTGGCAAGATTGATAAAAGGTAATTTAGGTACTAAGGTGTACATGATTTCCATGGGAGGATTTGACACTCATGGCAACCAACCTTTGGCCCACGAACGCCTAATGTCAAATTTGTCCATAGCCGTAAACAATTTTTATGAAGACTTAGGTTTTACTGATCAGGACGAACAAGTACTGAGTATGACCTTCTCTGAATTTGGAAGACGAATTTTTGAGAATGGTTCTTTAGGGACGGATCACGGTAAAGCAGCTCCAACACTTTTCTTTGGTTCTGGCCTAAATGGAAGCGCTTTTGTCGGGGACCATCCATCACTGGATAATCCTAATGGTCGTGGGAACCTTGAATTTACCATGGATTTTAGGGATTTATATGCCACTGTTTTGGCGGAATGGCTTTGTGTGCCAATTCCATTGGTTGAGCAACACCTTCTAAATCACCCCTACAACCCTATTAATTTAGGATTCAATTGTAGTGGTACGGATTTCCCAGATATTGCAATGGATAGTGATCCACCAACCCTACCGGATACACCTCCAAGTGACCCTGATGGAATGAATCCAAATCCAGATATTGAAACGGCCATTGTGCACCGTCCATTCTATCCAAACTCAAGAGCGCCACATATTTATTTGGAAATGCCATTTGCAGCCCATGTTGACATTGAGTTGTTCAATGTAATAGGCCAAAAGGTAGGCACCGTATTCAATGAAATGATGCTGGAAGGTTCGGCAGAAATCAACATTCGTGAGCGAATGAGAGATAGTCTATCTACTGGAAAATACATATACAGGATTTCTGTTGGAGGTGAACGCATGAGTAAATCTGTAATGATAATGTAAAGCTTACTCCAATAAGCAAACACTTTGAAATCCTCCGATTGTGCATAACCCCACCCCACTTTAGGGATGCATTCTCGGAGGTTTTCTTTTTTCACCAACCATAGAGCCCGCTTTTTCAAAATCTGTATTTTTGAGGCTTAATTTAACTTCATTATGTCTCAAGGCAATACCCATTCAAGATATACGCTCACTGCAGCTCTGCCCTACACCAATGGCCCAATCCATATTGGTCATTTGGCTGGGGTTTATGTACCTGCGGATATCTATGCACGTTATCTTCGTTTAAAGGGACATGATGTTGCGTTTATCTGTGGTAGCGATGAACATGGTGTGGCCATACCTATGAAAGCCAAAAAAGAAGGGGTATCACCAAAAGAAATTATTGATAAATACCATACTATCATAAAACAGTCCTTTACGGATTTCGGAATCACATTTGACAACTATTCCAGAACCTCAGCAGAAATACACCATAAAACCGCTTCGGATTTTTTTAAAAAACTATATGATCAAGGTGATTTTATTGAAGAAACCACCGAACAATTGTATGACGAAGAAGCCCAACAGTTTCTTGCAGACCGTTTTGTTATAGGTACCTGCCCTAGATGCGGTTATGACGAGGCTTATGGCGATCAATGCGAAAACTGCGGTTCTTCCTTAAATGCCACCGACTTAATCAATCCTAAATCCACAATAACCGGAACCATCCCTACCTTAAAAAAGACAAAACATTGGTTTCTTCCATTAGATAGGTATGAGGACTTTCTTAAAGAATGGATCATCGAGGGGCATAAAAACGATTGGAAACCCAATGTATACGGTCAATGTAAATCCTGGATTGATGATGGTTTAAAACCTCGTGCCGTAACTCGCGATTTGGATTGGGGAATTCCTGTACCGGTGAAAGATGCCGAAGGAAAAGTATTGTATGTATGGTTTGATGCCCCCATTGGTTACATTTCCTCAACAAAGGAATGGGCTGAACGCGAAGGAAAAGATTGGGAACCTTATTGGAAGGAAAAGGGTACAAAATTACTCCACTTTATTGGGAAGGATAATATTGTTTTTCATTGTATTATTTTTCCAAGTATGCTCAAGGCACATGGGGATTTTGTTTTACCGGAAAATGTCCCAGCTAACGAATTCTTGAACTTGGAAGGAAACAAACTGTCTACTTCCAAAAACTGGGCTGTATGGCTACATGAATATCTGGAAGAGTTTCCAGATATGCAGGATGTTTTGCGTTATACCCTTACTGCCAATGCTCCCGAAACCAAAGACAATGATTTTACATGGAAGGATTTCCAAGCTCGAAACAATAATGAGTTAGTTGCCATTTTGGGGAATTTTATTAATAGAGTTGCAGTACTTACTCATAAATATTATGATGGTATAGTTCCGGAACCAAAAGAATTGCTTGACCAAGATCAACAGGCCTTAGTTTCTTTAGCTAAGTTCCCCAGTATCTTAGAAAACTCTTTAGACAGATATAGATTTCGGGAAGGAAGCCAAGAACTAATGAATCTGGCACGCTTGGGGAATAAATATTTGGCAGACGAGGAACCTTGGAAACTGGTAAAAACCGATGAAGAAAGAACCAAGACCATCATGTATGTGGCACTTCAAATCGCAACTGGGCTTTCAGTTTTGAGTGAGCCCTTTTTACCATTTACTTCAGCTAAGCTAAAGACCATTCTCAATGTAAATTCAAGTGAAAGGCAAATCTTGTGGAATGAGGTTTCCTCAAAAAAAATCTTGTTACCATCAGGACATCAAATCAATAAAAGTGAGCTTTTGTTCCGAAAAATAGAGGATAAGGAAATAGAAGCCCAATTAGCCAAATTAGAAGCTACTAAAAAGTCAAATGAACAAATGAACAAAGACGTTACTCTGCAAAAAGACACTATTACTTTTGATGACTTTTCCAAAATAGATATGCGAGTAGGCACTATTATTGAAGCTGAGAAAATGCCAAAGGCAAATAAACTTTTGGTTTTAAAAGTAGATACTGGTTTAGATACCCGAACCATAGTTTCAGGAATTGCAGAAAGCTTTACTCCAGAGGAAATTGTTGGAAAAAAGGTAACCGTTTTGGTGAACTTGGCCCCAAGAAAGTTAAGAGGTGTAGAAAGTGCAGGCATGATTTTGATGACCGAAAATGAAGAAGGAAAACTAGTATTTCTAAACCCAGATGAAGAAGGAGTTGGGAGTGGTACAGTGATCAGCTAATATCTGAAATGTTTGTAAATACCTATTTCTATCAAACTAAATTGGATTCTGAAATATGAAAAAAACCTTAGCCGTGCTAATTGGCATATTTAGCTTACTAGGCTACAGCTTTCGTATGTATAAACCATCCAAAGATATAGATACCAATATTTTAGGGGTGTGGCGGTCCATTGAGGATGCCCACTCAGAATTAAAATTTCGTAAAAATGGCAAATGTCACTTTTACTACTATGGTCGTCAAAGTGACACATTCAAATATCGAATAAGTCACACCAATCCTTCTTGCGATAAGAATATTCGTTTAGACCCGTCGTTCCGGCATCTCAGATTGGAGAATGTACTGGATGAAAATGAAACATATTGTTATGAGTTGGTCAAACTTGACAGTCTACACTTAGAAATACGACTTCTGGACCGGGCTAAGGTGATGAAGTACAGAAAAAAATCACCTTGATACGATAGCTTTAATGCTCAAGATAGCTTACCATCCAATTTATAAACATCCACTTCCAAAAGGTCATCGTTTTCCAATGGAAAAATATGATTTACTTCCACGACAGTTAATTCATGAAGGTACTTGTACCGATGCTAATTTTTTTAAGCCAAGCATCCCTGAGAACACTCCTATTTTAGCGGTTCATGATACCGAATACTATGACAACTTGGTTCAACTTTGTTTAAAGCCAAGCGAAGTACGGAAAATTGGATTCCCCCTTAGCGATGAACTTGTGAAAAGGGAACGCATTATCGCAGATGGTACCATAAAAGGATGTGAATTTGCGCTAGAAAATGGCATTGCCATGAATATCGCTGGAGGCACACACCATGCATATTCGAATCGGGGCGAAGCTTTTTGCATGCTCAATGACCAAGCCATTGGGGCCAGATATCTCATTGAAAAGGGTCTCGCCCAAAAAATTCTAATCGTGGATTTAGATGTACACCAAGGTAATGGTACCGCAGAAATTTTTAAAGATGATGACTCCGTTTTTACTTTCTCAATGCATGGAAAAGGAAACTATCCTTTTAAAAAAGAGGTCTCTGACTTGGACATTCCCTTGGAAAAAGGAACCACTAACGAGCAGTACCTAAAAAAACTTCAAGAAACTTTGCCTATACTTCTAAAACAAATAAAACCTGATTTTATTTTTTACTTGTGTGGTGTTGATGTTCTTTCAATGGACAAATTAGGAACCTTGGGCATGACTTTGGAAGGTTGTAAAGAACGAGATCGTTTTGTATTGCAAACATGCTTTGAAAATGAAATCCCGGTTCAATGCAGTATGGGTGGAGGGTATTCACCGGAAATAAAGACCATTATTGAAGCACATGCGAACACTTTTAGAGTAGCTCAGAATATTTATACTTAGCTTTAACTTATTTTCATAATCAACCTTATGCGCTTTTTTACAATACTCCTGCTCCTATTTGGCATTAATCTACACATTGCCCAAGATATTAAACCCAGCAAAAAAGACAATCTTTGGTCAAATTTCACCTACGACATGGGCAATGTTTTTGGAGGAATAGGATATGCCTATAGCAGACCTTTTCATTGGAAAGGAAATGACTGGGCCAATTTTGGGTATTTATCAGCTGGAACTTTAGCTTTATTTACTGTGGATGACGAATTGGATAGTTGGGCCGATGGCTTTCGAGATGATGTTCCCGATTTTTTAGTTGACTATGGCAACGAATATGGAAGCCCTGAAAACAACTATATGTTGACAGGCGGGGTCTATTTGGCTGGATTATTCACCAAAAATGAAAAGCTACGAAGAACTGGTGTTCTCCTAGTAGCTTCCGCCACTGCAGGTGGATTTTTACAACAAGTTAGTAAACGTATCATCGGTAGAGCACGTCCTAAGAGCGGAGAATCTTCAAGTACTTACGACCCTTTTAACTTAAATAGGGTGTTTAATTTTGATTCTTTTCCTTCGGGACACGCCATGCTAGCCTTTACCAATGCTTATGCCATTGGAAAACAATTCAAGAGTCCATGGGTAAAAGCTGGAATTTATACCGTTGGACTAATTCCTGGATTCGCCAGAATAACAGATGGGTTCCATTGGGTATCGGATGTGGCTTTTAGCACTGTACTCAGTATTTTCATTGTTGAGTCTATTGATCGTTATTTAGATTCCAAGTACGATGAAAAATATAATGACCAACAGAAAAAACTAAGTTGGAATCTCAATTTTGGACCTGGTACTATGGGTGTTGCAGTACGCTTCTGATTTTAAATAATCTGATTTTAAATAACTAGGTTCCAGTCCTAATACCAAGTCCATTTTGTAATTTTGCATGACTTAAAAGCAAAAAAGTTATGTTATCAAAAAGATTAGAAGAAGCCCTAAATAAACAAATCCGTATAGAAGCAGAATCCTCTCAGGTATATCTTTCCATGGCTTCATGGGCAGAGGTAAAGGGGCTAGAAGGTGTGGCAGGTTTTATGTATGGCCATTCTGATGAAGAGCGAATGCATATGCTCAAATTGGTAAAATATGTAAATGAACGAGGTGGCCATGCTGTGGTATCAGATTTAAAAGCTCCTGAAACAGAATTTGGTTCCCTACAAAAAATGCTGCAAAAGCTGTTTCAGCACGAAGTATTCGTATCTCAAAGTATCAATGAGCTGGTTCATATTACTTTAGAAGAGAAAGATTATGCAACTCATAACTTTCTGCAGTGGTATGTAGCCGAGCAATTGGAGGAAGAGGCATTGGCCCGAACAGTTTTGGATAAAATCAATTTAATTGGAGACGATAAAGGTGGTCTTTACCTATTTGATAGAGATATCCAACAACTTACCGTGGAAAGTGCAGCATCTGATACAGCTGGTGAATAAGCACCAGTAACTCTTTATTTAGATTAATTTAAAACAGCTATATTTGGCCCACTGAGAATCTCAGATGGGGAAGAATAAAAAAGCCAGCAAAAAAGGGGAAAAAGCGCTTTTAAAAGAGCTTTCTCTTACCAATTGTAAGACCAAATGCTGTAAGAAATATAAAAAATCAGAAATCAAGCGGTGCAAACGTTGTCCCTGCTATGATTTATTGAAAAAAGTTGCATAAAAAACCGCCAATAGGCGGTTTTGCTTTTATTGTTTTAAGGTGTTGGATTGAACTACCTTTTCGCTATTGGTCTTGAAAAATTCCGAGGCATCTGGAACGGAGAGATAGTTCCTCATTTTACTCCAATAAATATCACTGTGGGCGCATGAGCCTTTGCATGCTTTCAAATACTCGCGATGAGCTTCTTTTTTGCTCTTCATATATACCAAATAGAAAGAAAAGTTTGACTTGCCCAATTCGCGCTCAAAGTTTTCTTGATCGTTCCAATAGTCCAACTCATCCTGCTGGTCCAACTTGAACCCTTGCTCATAGGCGGCATCACGTTCTGCTAAATTTTCATAGAAACGCAGTAATTTGGAATTGGCAGCAATGCCCTGCGCTTGGCTTTGCCTTGCAAAACCTAGAAGAAGAACTAGCAAGAGCATGTAACTCCGTTTCATTTTTACACTTGTTTTATAATTAGACGATGCTATAGACCAATCGTTGCCTTTCTGTATTTTAATTTATAGTTAAATCCTTGATTATAAAATAAAAAGGGAGCAGTAGCTCCCTTTTATCGATGATTTACCTAACATTATTTATCCAACATCAACAATTCCTTACATTGAATCTCAGTGATATACCGTTTTTCTCCTTCTTTAGTCTCATAGCTTCTTGAGGTTAATTTGCCTTCAACGGCAACCTCTTTTCCCTTTGTCAGATAGTTTTCTACAATTTCAGCGGTTTTGCCCCAGGCCACAACGTTGTGCCATTGCGTTTCGGTTACCCGCTCTCCCTTAGCATTTTTATAGCTTTCATTTGTAGCCATGGAAAATTTAGCTAGTTTGTTGCCATTTTCAAGAATAATAACTTCTGGGTCATTTCCCAGGTTCCCAATCAACTGTACTTTGTTTTTAAGTGCATTCATGATTTTTAATTTTAGTGTTAAACAGTTAATACCATCGAACTCCATCATTCGACACTGCAAACCTATGAAGTCAAAAACACTAAAATCCTACAGTAATTAATTGCTTTCGTTTGTAAACGGATGTAATCGTTTAAAAATCTAAAACAATACCAATACTAGGAATAATCTGTCCTGTATTGCTTTCAATCTCAACCAAACTCCTTGGCTCCACTATGGAACCATCAACTCCTCTGTTTAGACCAAACTCAGGAGGTTGCGGAATGTTTTGCCCCAATACATTTTGTGCTTCTATAAAAACATCAAGGGAAAGTTTTTCAAAGTTCCATTTCTTATCAATTCTCAGGTCGAGTTGGCTAAAAACTTCCAAATTCTCTTCTCCCAAACGGTCATAGTCCAAAATAACTTCTGGATAATTGGCCAAGGTAGCATCCAAATTAGTGGGAACAAAGGGTGTTTCACCAGCAAAACGGTATCGTGCACTTAATTCCCAGTTTCGATTGAACTTGTATCCTCCAGTAAAGGAAATCAAATGGCGACTATCCCAAACCGAAGGTAAGAACTCGTCCCTGTCAAACCCGGTGAATTCACTAAAGAACCAGGTATACGCAAAAATCCCATAAAAGTTGTTGGATAGTTTTTGCTGAAATTGAAGCTCGGCACCATAACTTCTTCCTCTACCAACCGTTTCTACATCCTCACTTCCCAATACTTCAAAGTCAGCCCCCTTGTTTGCCAAAGAAACTTGGTCCAGAACAGAAACAGGGTAATCATCATACCGCTTGTAGAACCCCTCCAAAGAAATGCTGGATGAAGGACCAAAATAGTGCTGTAATCCTAAAACAAAGTGGTCGCTTAACGTGTATTCTGTGTTTTGATTGACAAGATTTTGGTCATTATCCCTAAAACCCAGTATGGTATAAGGTGGTATTTTGAAGTATCTGCCAACAGAACCATTAACTCGCCAATTTTCGGAGAATTCATAAGAAAGTGATAGTCTGGGAGAAAAGGTGGAAAGCAAGTTTTCTTCCTCCGTAAACGTATCATCATCCAATCTGAATCCGAAAGAAACATCTAATTTATCATTGAAAAAGGATTTAGTCACATTGGTGAAGAAACCATATTTAAAAAAATCGATGGCTGTATTGAAGGCTATGCCATCGGTAAGGTTCACGGTTTCATTTTCATAATCCGAATATTGAATGTTGAATCCAGAGATCAACTTCCAGTCTCCCATGAATTTTGTGATTGCATACCTAAGTTTTGTTTCGGATTCCGTTGCGTCATTTCTAAAAATGACACCTGTTTCATTTTCCGGGTCTTCAAATCTTGTGAAATCATTGACCAAAGTATTGTTGCTCAATGTCGTTTCCATAAATCCGCTACCATCCTTGAACCTATTCTTCCAAGTAACCCCAATAGCGTTGGTTCGTTGCTCAATAAAAGGGGCTTGCTCCAATTGTGCCTGTTGTTCCGCATCAAAATCCTCAGGGGCCTCTACCGAAAAATCGTCAATAGATCCTATACCTATTAAACTAAGGTCATTATAAGCATCAATTTTATGATTGATTTTATATTGGTAATCCCAATAATTAGGGCGAAAGGGCAAGCCAATGGCCTCAAATAAAAACTGTAGGTAGCTACGCCTTACTGAAGCCAAGAATGTGGTTTTGGACTCTTCCGCCTTTTTTTTGAAAAGAGGACCTTCCAAGGTTAAGGCTGCTTCGCTGGCACTTACCCTAAAGTTACCGTTGAAATTGCGGTTGTTTCCGTTCCGTTGGCTGAATTGGAGCACACCCGAGAGGGGATTATCATATTGGGAGCCAAAGGCAGAGGTTGACAAAGTGACATTATCAATAAAGGATACATTGATAAGACCCACTGGCCCTCCTGCACTCCCTTGGGTAGCAAAATGATTGACATTTGGGATTTCCATTCCATCCAGATAATAAACCGTCTCATTCGGTGCACCTCCGCGGATAATCAAATCATTTCGAAAACCTCCTACTGAAGGGGAAACTCCAGGAAGTGTCTGAGCTACCTGAACCACATCGTTATTGCTCCCTGGATAGGTGGCAATTTCCACAGCAGAAAGGGATTGTGTGGACAAAGGTGTTTCACGAGGCCTACTTATCTTGTTTGCATTGGAAACAACAACTTCATCCAACTGTTGTGCAGATTCTTCAAGTACAAAATTATAATTGGGTGTTCCTTTAGAGCGGATTATCACATTATACTGGGTCTGTGTTTCGTATCCAATATAACTAACCACCAAGTTGTAGGTTCCTGGTCTAATTCCTGTAATACTATATTTGCCATCAAAATCGGTTTGTGCTCCTTTTTCGGTTCCTTCGAGGTAAACTGATGCTCCAAAGATGGGTTGACCTACTTTGTCAGTTACGTTACCAAATAAATCTGCAGTAACTTGAGCCTGCATAGTACGAAACTGAAATAGCAAAAGCGTAAGCAAAACGAAAACTAGTGGTTGGAAATTTTTCATAGTTGTTTAAATTGTTTGTGCAAATATTAAACAAAAAACAATTAAAAAATAGTATTTTAAATTAATTTAGTGTTAAAAAGTTGTTTATGGATAGATATGACTTGGCCAAAAAGCTGGTTTTATTGGTAGGTACATTTCAGGCAGAAAACCCTGAAAAGGCCAGTACTGTCAACAATTTTTTGGAGTGGATGGAGATTCAGAACGTTTCGGAAGAAGACCAAGAAGAATTCCAAATCACAGGACATAGCATGGAAGTGGAATTGGCCGCCCATATTGGAAGATTGAGTCGATATTCAAACACCTATATTAAAATGGCTTTGGTGGGATTGCCATTTTCTACAGACATGGAGTTTGCATTTACAGCCATACTTGATTCTGCTGGCCCTACTGGAAAAACAGATTTAATTCGAATGATGGCTTACGATAAGTCGTCAGGAATGGGGGTAATAAAAAGACTTTTAAAAAAGGGAATCATTGAAGAGTTTCCCAACCCAGATGATAAAAGGGGTAAGCTTTTAAGACTCACTAAAAAAGGGAAAGAGGCCGTTGAAGGAGGTTACCAAAAGGGCCCATTGGCCGCAAATCTTGTTTCTAAAAACCTTACTATGAAAGAGAAAAAAACACTATTGCACTTGTTGAGGAAATTGGACAATTTTCATTACCCTATCTACCTCAACGAAAGTCAAAAAGACTACTTGTCTTCCTAGAATTAGGTCTAAGCTTCAAGCAAGTCTATTCTCTTTTCAATCATTACCAATAGGTTACATTTTCCTTATTAAACAAAGTTTTTCGGAACTCGCCAGGTTTTTTATCATTCATTAAATCCAATTCCCCCTTCTCATCAATCAGTTCGCGAAAATGCTCTTCCCGCGCCCTGTATTGCGCTTCATTCTTGTAAGTCGTTACTAAAATCAATTCAAATGGGGCATCCTCACTCAAAGAAGTTTCAAGAACATCATAAGAATGAATATAGTCCCTTTCTAGGGCCATTTCTCTTAAAACTTTCCAATTGTTTTGGAAGTAATAGCGTGCTTCATCTAGGTTTCCGTTCAAGATTTGGACAAAATCCATAGTGGATATCTTGGTATTTTCTTGAGCATTTCCATAAAAAATGCAACTTAAAAAGAGTCCAATCAAAATAGGTTTATGCATAATTCTATTTTTTCTAGTTAATAATCCTGGTATCCTACGAAATGCCTATTATAAAAACCGAATGCTCTATTCATTCTCAGAAATAGGCTCTTCTGTTGATATAGCACATTCAATCTTCCATCCATCCATGGTTTTGCGATAAATCGCCGTCCAAGCAAAGTGTGTTTCTCCAATAGTTTGGTTTCCATTTTCGTCTTTATAAGATACTTGAACAATTTTGTCGACAATGGTATAGGCAAGGGAACCATCTTCCGAAAATCGGATAATAGGTTCTTGTAGGTCATCCCATTTCAAAAACTCCACTTGGGAAAAATAGCTGTGGTAACGACTCAACTTATCCTCCAATTTAGGTCTGGCCACTATTCCATTCTTAACTTCAACATAATCCTTCGATAATTGATTGACGTAAGAAACAGAGTCTTTTTCAAAATGATATTTTCGTTGCGCATTGTGGAGAACATAGATTTCTTTTCTTGCTTCCGCCTCATCAAACACTTTCGTATCTGAACACGATGTAAGTAAACACAACATTCCAAAAAATGCCGTAATAGCCAATTTTTTCATTTTTTCTTCTTTTTGTTTATGTACGGCTCTATTTCTTTAAAATCTGTTTGGAAAATGTCTGCATCGATATTTTCAAGCCGCTCACTGCTGATAAAAAAGAGTCTTTTAGAATTTGGCAAATAACGAATATTCAAGTCAGAGCCTGTAGTATTCAATTCTTTCACATGTTGGGGTTTAGACCAACCTTTATCCTCCTTTTTAGAAAAATATAAATCTCCATAGCCTGATAATGCTCCTTCTCTACCCGAAGATTCGAACAATATCCAATCCGCCTTTGGTGATACCATTAGATTCCATTCACCAGAAGTGTCGTTAACGTCTCCCTTTAAAAGTTTAGGCGCACTATAACTCCCATCTGGATTTCGTTTTGCTATGTAAAAATCACCTAAACCTTTCCCTCCTTCCCGAATAGAACTAAAATATAAGTTTCCCCTAGTGTCTGTTATGGGGCTGGCTTCATAGCCTAAAGAATTAACTTCCTTGACCGGTTCGGGCTTGGTCCAAATACCATCTTGAAAAGTACTTTTCCATATATCTGGATTGACATCTTTCTTTTCCTCGTACGTCCGTGTTGATACAAAAAAAGCTTCTTTGCCATCATAGGAAACAAAAATATCCGAATCACTAGCTTGAGTATTTTCTTTACTAAAACTTGCTAAACCTACCAATCGCCACACTCCATTTTTGTTTTCATATTTGTAGATTTTTGAAGGTGGATTTTCCCTGCCTCCCCATTTTCCCGAATGCCTAGAAACATAGGCAATGGTCTCGTTCGGCTCAAAAGCTATGGAGGTCTCAACCTGTTCCGTAGAGAACTGTTGCACTTTTATTACTGATGATTGAAGTTGACTTATTTCTCGTTCTATAACCGTTTTCATTCTATCTGGCATACCTCCTATCCTCAAGGCCTTTCTATAACTTTCTATTGCTCTTTCCCCATCTTTCAAATTTTTGAAGATGTATCCTGCATAGTACGATGGCTGATAACTACTCCCTTGTTGGGTCTGTATCCAATGAAGCAATTCCGTTGCTTCCTGGGACTTTCCACTTTGATGAAGATTTAAGGCCTTGGAAAGCATAGCATCCAACGGAAATAAAAATCGGACTCCATAGTCTTGTTTAAACTTCTCTATGCTTTTTTTCATTTCTACGAAACCGCTTGTATTGTAGACAGAAATTACTTCCGAATCCCAATTTTCTTTTGGGAATAGCAGTTTAAGGGCTGAATGAAGTGATATGGGTACATTACTAAAGTGATTTTCACCATCCACAACATCGGAGTTAAGTTCCAACTGGTTTGAAATCCCTTCTTTTTCCAACCAGGCTACAAAATCCGTACTCGCTTTTGTATTCGCTCGATCATCAGTCCCAGCCGTGATATAAACAAATGGGAATTGGTTATTTCTGGTAGTATTAAAATCTCCATACATGTAGTTCTCCTTCCACCATACGGAAGGACTAATGGCGATGTAACCATCAAATAAATTTGGTTGTTCTTTTAACGTAAATAAAGAGAAAAGGCCTCCAAAACTATGGCCTATTACAACCTCGTAATGTATGTTTTCAAATTCCGCTTCAATCTTGGGTTTTAACTCTTCAGAAATAAATTGAAGAAAAGAACTGGCACCACCACTTCCAGGAAATCGCACATCATCCTTAGTTGGAGTTAAATCACGAGTTCTTTTCCCCATGTTATCGATACTCACTACAACTGCTTTGGGCATTAAACCCCATTTTATCCAATGCCCAATTGTACCTTTTACCAAGTCGTGATTCCAATTGCCATCCAGCACATAAAAAGCAACTATAGCATCTGACTTTTCCTTGGGATAATACAATTCAATTTTTCGGTTTTCCATCAAAATGGCTGACTCAATCACCATCTTTCTAGCATCATAATCGAGTTCTTGAGCCAGCATAGTGACAATTTGACTAACCATTATCAAAAAAATCAGAAACGTTTTATTCATGAATTTGCAATCCTTGTTAGCATACCATAAAATAAAGTAAAGCATTGAAAACAAATAATATACAAATGATAGACTGTTGATTTGGGTGGTTAAACGGTTTGGACTATGTCCCCTAACTGCATTAATCCACTTAATCCAGTCGTTTGTCTTCAGTTAAGGAGCCTCGCAAGCTTTTTTAATAGCTTTAAGTCTTAAATGAGAGATAAAAACAACATTTTCTTCCTTTGGCATATTGCCTTTTGGGCTATCTACATTTTCATAAAGGTATATCACGAATATCTCTGGATTTATCCTAAATATGACTATATGGGGGTCTATGAAGTAACTCGTATGTCTATCATAAGTCAACTGGGCACCTTGATTCCTAAAATGCTTTTTACGTACTGGGTGGCTTATTGGGTTTTGCCCTCTAATAGGGGCCCTATCGTTAAGATTTTCCTGTTTCTTGGGGGACTAGGAGCTTCAGCTGCTCTTTATAGATTATTCGTATTTCTTGTGGTCCAATCCCAATTAACGGGTGATTTAGCATCAGACGGTAATCTTTTTACACTACCTAGACTCTCATCAACCATGATGGATTTGTTATGGGTGGCTGGAATAGGAACTGCATTGGTATTACTACAGAAACAAGCGCTTGCCAAAAACAGGGAGAAAGAATTGGAAAAACAGAAATTAAGTGTAGAGCTAAAAGCCTTGAAACAGCAGACAAATCCGCATTTCCTTTTGAATACACTCAACAATTTGTATGCCCTATCACGAAAAAGGTCGGAAAAAACCCCAGAGGTTATACTTAAGCTCTCTGAACTACTTAAGTTTATGCTATATGGAATTCCCGAGACTTTTATACCGCTTTCAAAAGAGGTTGAGTTGATTCGTAACTATATTGATTTGGAAAAATTGAGATTTGGGCCTCAGTTAAAAATAGAAACCGAAGTATCCAAAAACCTAGAAGGGGTTTCTATAGCACCCCTACTTTTATTGCCACTTGTGGAAAATGCTTTTAAGCATGGGGCTTCAGAAAACATTGGAGACCAGGAAATCGAAGTTATATTGCGCCTAACTGATAGTACGAATCTCTTTTTTGGTGTTATCAACACTCTGGATTCCAACAGAACCACGAATACAAAGGGTATTGGTTTGCAAAATTTAAAAAGACAGCTCGAATTACAGTATAAAGTATTTTCTTTGGAAGTCATGCCTTCTTCCAAAGCGTTTTCAGTTGAACTAGCATTAGATCTTGGTGAAAAAAATCAAGTGTCATATCATAGAGGATGAACCTCTTGCTGCAGAGTTACTTGCAGACTATATAGCTCAGGTTTCGTATTTAGAGCTTGATGGAATCAGCTATAACGCTATGGAGGCTCATGTTAATTTAAAGGATAGCCCCGTAGATCTTATTTTTTTGGATTTGCATCTTCCAAGCATTCGCGGTTTTGATTTTTTAAGAAGCTTTATCAATCCACCAGCAGTAATTGTGACCACAGCCTATACGCAATATGCCCTTCAGGGTTATGAGTTCAATGTTGTGGATTATCTGGTGAAGCCTATATCGTATCCTAGGTTTCTGCAGGCAGTTAACAAGTTATCTTCAGAAAACGTTGATTTTCAAAATACTGTAAAGCCTATTTATTTCAAATCCCAACGAAAAAACGTTCCTGTTTCTCCTAGCGGGATATTTTATATAGAGAGCAAAGGGGACTATGTTCATGTGCATCTTCAGGATAAGGTTATCTCAAGCAAACAAACCCTTCAAAGCACGTTGGAAAAGTTAGACCCGAAGTGTTTTGTTAGAATCCATCGATCGTTTGTTGTGGCTATCGCAAAAATAGAGTCTTGGAACCATGAAGTGATTTTGGTACGAGGAAAAAAGTTACCCATTGGGCGAACCTACAAACAGCATTTTTTGAAAAAAATAACTTCCCTTCAATAGGAGGTCTCTATAAGAGCAAATATTTTGTATTTTCCTTAAAACCTATAACATCTCATGAGCACTGCGGGTTATTCTGGAACACCATTGGCTAAAAAGTTGGGTATTAAATCTGGTTTTTTGGTTCAGGTTTTTAATTCTCCTAAACCCTATCTTGAATTTTTCCATGAATTCCCTGATCAAGTTGTTTTGGTTGATGCTTTGGAAAGAGCAGAAGTTGATTTCATTCACATTTTCGCAACAACCGTTAAAGAATTAAACTCCAGTATTGAAATCGCAAAACCCAATTTGAAACAAAGTGGTACGCTTTGGATAAGTTGGCCTAAAAAATCTTCAAAAATACCAACAGAGATTGACAAATTTGTTGTCATGAAAGCTGGTCAGCATAGTGGACTTGTAGATACTAAGGTGGCTGCAATAGATGACCAATGGAGTGCCCATAAGTTTATGTATAGGTTAAAGGATAGAACATAAAAGTTAAGCTTGTTTTTTTAGCTCCAGCAAATCCCATTTGTTACCGTACAGGTCTTCAAAAACGGATACAATGCCATATGCTTCTTCCCTAGGCTCCTCTAAAAAATTGACTCCTTTTTTAGTCATCGTTTTGTGATCTCTCCAAAAATCATCAGTATTTAAAAACAAGAGTACCCGACCTCCAGTTTGATTTCCCACACTTTTCTCTTGCTCCATATTTGCGGCTTTGGCCAAAAGCAATCCACTACCTATTGAGCCTTTTGGTTTCACCACCACCCAACGCTTATCTTCGGACAACACCGTGTCCTCAACTAAATCAAAACCTATTTTTTCAGTGTAAAATTCAATTGCCTCATCATATTCATTCACCACTAAGGTCAGCAATCCTATATTCCGTTCCATGTTGCACAGTTCACGATTTGTATCTCAAAAGTAAGATTCTGATTGCTACCAACTTTAAAATCACATTATATTTGATTATCAAAATTACCTTCATGGCTAAATGGTTGAACCCAATTGAATTGGAAGGAAATCTGGTAAAGCTACTTCCTCTAACTGAATCCTATAAATCTAAGGTTTTGGAAGCCGCTTCGGATGGTAGTCTTTGGGAAATTTGGTACACTTCTGTTCCATCAAAAGATAGCCTTGACGCATATATGGATTTTGCCTTACAGCAGGAATCTGAGGGTTTGGC
This sequence comes from Bacteroidota bacterium, assembly GCA_039191905.1. Classification (GTDB taxonomy): domain Bacteria; phylum Bacteroidota; class Bacteroidia; order Flavobacteriales; family Flavobacteriaceae; genus Flagellimonas. The sequence goes on from JBCCXJ010000008.1 coordinate 64,040, forward strand.
CCTTCCATTTGTTGTTATTGAAAAGGCATCTGGCAAGCTTGTAGGTTCTACACGGTTTTGTAGTGTGGATGCTCCTAATCGTAGAGTAGAAATCGGATATACATGGTATGCCCAAAAGGTTCAGCGCACAGGAATCAATACGGAATGTAAATACCTCTTGCTCCGGCATGCTTTTGAAACTTTGGATGCCATTGCTGTAGAGTTTAAGACCAATTTTTTCAATTTTCCTTCTCGGAATGCCATTTTGAGATTGGGAGCCAGACAGGATGGGATTATACGAAACCATCGTATCGATAAAATGGGCAATATTCGCGACACTGTTATATTTTCTATCTTGAATAGCGAATGGCCTGCAGTAAAGACAGCATTGGAGTATAAAATGAACAAAAAATACTGATGACAGATTCTGAGTTTGAAAAACAGTTTGAATCGAGCCTATTGCCCCCAGAGCTTTTTACCCATGAAGCCCATATTCGATTGGCATGGATTCACATTGGGAAGTATGGTGCAGAAAATGCCATTACGAATATCGTTTCACAAATTCAAGCCTATACCCTAAAGCTCGGCGTTCCAAATAAATTTAATATAACCTTGACCATAGCCGCTGTGCGTGCCGTTTATCATTTTATGTTGAAATCAAGCTATGCTGATTTCCAAACTTTTATTGAAAGTAATCCAAGATTGAAATATAACTTTAAGGAGCTTATGGCCTGTCATTATGGTTTTGACATCTACAATTCACCATTGGCCAAGCAACACTATTTGGAACCTGATTTACTACCTTTTGATTAGTTTATTCCTAGTGTTGGGTGGCTTTTAAGATTTTAGCAAAGTTATAAGCAGCTGTCTCTAGGTTTTCCTGACTTTTTTCCTTGGCCTCTTCCAAAGTTCCGGGTTGATTTAGAATCGAAACCACATAATCCAAACCCAGTGTTTCCAAATCTTGAATTTCCACCAAAACCGAGCCACAAAAAGCAGCTATTGGGATACCATATTTTTGGGCTGAGTGGATTACCCCATCAATGGTCTTACCGGAAAGAGTCTGACCATCCAGTTGCCCTTCCCCAGTAATTATCCAATCAGCATCTTGAATGGCCGCATCCAATTGAGCCATTTCCTTAATTAAGTCAATTCCTGAAATCAAAGCCGCATCCAAAAATACAACGGAACCAGCTCCCATTCCTCCCGCTGCTCCAGCTCCCTCAATGCTTTGTACATCTAATCCAAATTCTTTATGTACCACCCTTGCGAAGTTTTGAAGCCCCTTGTCCAAAGCTTCGATATCTTCCTGCGTTGCTCCTTTTTGCAGTCCATACACATAGGCCGCTCCTTGCTCACCATACAAAGGATTTTTTACATCACAAGCCACTTTAAATTGAACCTCATTTATTCTAGGATGAAGTTGTTCTCGCCTAATACTATCAATGTCGATAAGATTTCTTCCGATAGGTTGTACTTCATTGCCTTCTGCATCTAAAAATTGATAGCCGAGAGCTGCAGCCATACCCATTCCCCCATCATTGGTTGCACTACCCCCAATTCCTAAAACAATGTGTTCAGCAGCTTGATCCAAAGCATCTTTAATAAGCTGGCCTGTGCCCAAGGTTGTAGTATTCATGCAATTTAGCTCCGATTTGGAAAGCAGCTTATACCCCGAAGCTTCGGACATTTCGATAAATGCAGTTTTCTTTTCCTCAGAAAAGAGATAGCCTGATTGGATTTCCCGAAACAATGGATCTTGCACAGTCGCCGACACCATTTCGGCATTAAGATAGTGTTTGACTACCTCAAGGGTCCCATCCCCCCCATCTGCCAAAGGCTTTTTGAGTACTTTAGCTTTTGGAAACACTCTTAATAGCCCCCGCTCCACTACACTGCAAAACTCCTCCCCAGAAAGAGAACCTTTGTATTTATCAGGGGCAAGGACAAACTTCATCAATTCAAATTCTCGAAGGTTACTACAGACTGATTTTCTCCCACATTAAGAGTTACAGTTTTACCGAAAACCATAGCTCTATTTTGATCTCCATGCCCTGCTGGAAAATGAAAAAGCACGGGGAAATCACATTCCTTTAGCACATCCAAAATAAGTTCTTCATTGGACATCCCAAATGGAGTTGTATTGGTTCTTACTTTGCTTATTTCTCCAACTATCAAGGCAGCAAGTCCATCAAAATAGCCAGCTCGCTTCAAGCTATACAACATCCTATCAATACTGTATCGATACTCACCTATCTCCTCAATAAAGAGAATCTTACCTTCTGTGTCCAAATTCGCATCAGACTGTAGACTGGCCTGGAGCAGAGAAAGATTACCTCCTACCAGAACCCCCGTTGCCGTCCCTTTTTTGTTAAAAGGAGATGAATCAATCTGATATTCCATCGGTTGTCCAAAAAGTGCTTTCTTAAGGCTATTGATGTTTTCTTGGGTTTCATCAGAAAGCTCTTGGCTCAAATCCAGACCTGCAGCCATCATTCCATGTATACTTTGAATTCCCAAATGATCCAGCTTCCCATGGAAGGCCGTAATGTCTGAAAATCCGACTACCCATTTTGGGTTCTTCTGAAAGCTGGTAAAGTCCAACTTATCTAGTATTCGCATAGAACCATACCCTCCACGAGCACACCAAACGGCCTTTATGCTTGAGTCTTCTATCGCATTTTGAAAATCCTCTGCTCTTTGTGAATCGGTGCCTGCAAAGTGATTATTCTTAGCATACACGTGTTTACCTAAAACCGGATGCAATCCCCATGATGAAAGAATTTCCATCGCCTTTGAAATGCTTTTTTCGCGGTTCTTGAGAATTCCCGCTGGAGCGACTATAGCTACGGTATCTCCTGGTTTTAAATACGAAGGTTGAATATAAGCTTGGGTATCATTCTGTCCAAAACCGGAAATAGACATGAACAAAATAAGATTAAAAACAACTTTTCTGTGCGCGCGTACTTTCATATTTACCTATTGCAATATGATTCAAATATACCTTTGTTTAGGGGACTTTTTCAATCAAAATAGCATTCGGTCAAGAAAGAAGTTTGGGCATAAAAATACTTAACACCACTATGAATGCGAAAAATCCAAGTAATAGAGCAACTTCTTTTCTTGATGGAGAATACACAACCTCCAAACCTTCGTTGACCTCTTGCTTGATCAATGCGCTAACTAGAATCGCCACAACAATTGTTACAACACAGCCTATGGCATTCCACCAAAACCAAAACACATTGGTCACATAGAGCCATAAATAGATGTTAAACAGTACTCCAACGACGATTCCGATATTAGCTCCTAAAGCGTGTGTTTTTTTAGTAAGGATTGCCAGAATAAATCCTGCTAAAATAGGACCATAAAACACCGAACTAATTTTATTGATTACTTCGATAACGGTGCCCTCAATACTTCCTGCAAAAAAAGCAAAGAAGAGGCACACCAATCCCCAGAAAAGCGATAGAAGTCTTGAGGTCAGTACATATTTAGAATCGCTCATATCTGGTTTGAAGCGCTTTACAAAATCTTCCATGGTTACCGCCGAAAGCGAGTTTACCGTTGAGCTTAATGAAGACATGGCCGCAGACATTATGGCCACAATCAGAATCCCAATTATCCCATTGGGAAGGTAATTGATAATAAACACAGGAACCATTAAATCCGCCTTTTTTCCTTCTAAGGAACCAATATTGGCTTGATACACGGATTCCATCATTTCCTGGAAACCTAAATCCTGAACTAATAACGTTCCTAGTACCAATCCCATAATACAATACGTCAAGGTTAATGGAAAACGAAACAAGCCATTGGCCAATAACAGCTTTTTGATGGTGGGCATTCCCTTTGCGGAAAGCAAACGTTGCGATTGGGTCTGATCGGTTCCATAATAGGAGGCATACAAGAAAAACCCGCCAATAATCATCGGCCAAAATCCGAACTCATCATTTTTGTCAGCATTGTTGAAACCCCATTTAGTGAAGTCCACAGCTGTAATTCGGTCTTTATCCAAGTTCGTCAAGAAATTCTCGAAGCCACCCAGTTCGCTTATACCATACGCTAAACAAATAATGATTCCCAGAAATAGGATAATCATTTGGATTACATCCCCCCAGATAACCGCTTTCATCCCCCCTTGGAAAGAATACACCAAGGTTATCACCCCAATAATCAATACAGATATCCAAAAGTCAACACCAATAGTAGCTTGAAGAATCAAAGCCATTGTATATACCATAACACCTGTAGCTACAGAACGGCTGATTTGAAAAACAAAACTTATCAGCAATCTTGAAGAAGCATCAAAACGTTTTTCCAAGTATTCGTAAACACTTACAATTCCAGATTTATATAAGGTTGGAATTAGGGCCACCATCAGAAAGGCCATAGCGAGTGGCACACCAAATTCATAGGTAAGCCATTGCAATCCCCCTCCTTCTTTAAGCCCCACGAAAGCTGGCGCCGAGATAAAGCTTATAGCCGATAATTGTGTAGCCATTGTAGACAAACTCAAAGGCAACCAACCCATGCTTCGTCCTCCTAAAAAATAATCTCCTGAACTTTTGTTCTCCTTGAAAAAATAACCAATGCCCAAAAACGCAATGAGATAAACAATAATGATAATGTAGTCAACGTAATTCATATTTTTTGGTTTAGGTTATTTTTTACAGTTTGGAACCACTCTTCTTTTATTATTCCCAATAAAATGGCATCTGCTCTTCCATGCCCGTGAATAGATGGAAACGTATTTCGAATAACACCTTCTTGCTTGGCCCCAACACTTTTCATTGCTGCAATACTCACCTTGTTTTCCATGTGGGCGCCAAGTCCTAAGCGTTCTGCTTGCATTTGTTCAAAAGCAAACTGAAACATTAAAAATTTACAGTTTTTGTTTAGACCTGTTCCTCTAAACTTTTTCCCATACCAGGTGTAGCCCAAACGTACTACATCCAAGTTAAGATCAAAACCAAAAAAACGTGTGCAGCCAGCATAGCAATTTTCTCTTTTATCAAAAACTGCAAAAGCGTAGTGCTCTTTTTTTTGTCTCAATTGGATGGCATCATGGATATATTTTTTAAAATCTTCACTTCCATCCGAAGCCCCCAAAAAATAGGTCCAGATTTCCTTTTCCCTAGCTAATGGTTCCAATTCTTCTACATGCTTTTTTGCAAGTGGTTCCAGTACCACCATATCATTTTGTAGAACATGGTCCTTGGAAAAATTGAATCTCACTGTTTTAGTTTTTTGAAGAGCTCAACATGTCAATAAATAAAGCTGCGCTCCATGAAAAGTTATTTCCACCGTACCCACTATTCTCGGTATCTGGATTATCCTTTCTACAATCAAAATACTCGTAAAAACCAAATTTTGAAATTAGCTCTAAAGAATCCTTTCTTATCTGCTCTGCTAGCTCTAGAAAGTTGTATCTCAACAATCCATGATAAATCATCCAATTCATGTTTATCCAAACGGGACCTCTCCAATATTTCCTCGGATTGAATCTATCATTCGTCGGGTCAAAAGATGCACATAAATATCGATTCTCACCCCCAAACTTATGCTGCATGGTCCTTTTTACAATATCCGCTCTGGATACATCAGGTACTCCAGCAAACAATGGTGCGAATGATGAAGAACAGATGTAAGGAATCTGTTGGTTTCTTCTCAGGTCAAAATGAACATAAGCTCCCAAAGATTCACTGAATAGCTTGGTATTCATGCTATTTATGCTCTTTTCCTGTTTTCCCTTTAAATAATTGATTTTTTCTTCATTGCCTCCTACGATTTCATAGAGTTTTATTAGCGATTCATTAGATCTAATCAATACCGAATTGAACAATGGATCTAAAACCAAGAAAGGTGAATTTTGAGCTATTTTACCATCATCATAATTATGCTCTTTGGCTATGTCAATAATATGAAGATAATGGTCATACTCCCTTTTTGATGGTCTCTGTGCTGGGTCTACATGGGTTGTATCCCTTCGTTCAAAAGTGTACTCCGGAGAGTTCATGGTGGACCAGATATCATCCCAAATTGGAGAATTATCTGTGCCTGATTCCCAGTTATGGTATATATACACAAGACCGTCTTGGAGTACATCCCTATTTTCGTAAAAATAGACATGATTGTCATAGACTTTATCGATATTCTTCTTCACAAAATCCAGCATTTCATCTCCTACAATTTTATACATGAGTTCCAAAACAAAACCGGTAACCGGTGGTTGCGTCATACCCGTTGAACGAAATTCCTTTGAAGATTGGGGATGCAAATGTGACAAGTGAAAATCAGGACCAGGGAAATAACTATCGCTGTCATTGTGAAATACAATATGCGGAATAAAACCATTTTCCCATTGGGCGTCCAATAAGGTTTGGATTTCCTTCTTTGCCTTTTCAACATCATAATGCGCATACCCTAATGCAATAAAGCCCGAATCCCATTTCCATTGGAAGGGGTACAATCCTTTGCTTGGAATAGTGAAACCTCCATCTTGAAAATTATTCTCTAATACCTTTTTTGCCCTATCAATCAATTCTTCCATCGCGATTCTATTTTATAAAAGCGTATTGACGGTATCCGCCGCCAATACGCTATTGAACCAAACTAACTTAAACTATTTTTTAACTACTCAAAAATTAAATGTTGCGGTTAGGAAGAATCTCCTAGGAAGAATAGGTCTACCGAAAAAGAATTCACCATCATCGACTTGACCTCCAATTCCGGCTCTTGGATTGCCTTCGGTCAAACCATCACTGTCAAATAAATTGAATATTGAAAAGCCGACCCGTACTGAATTGATTTCCTCGGTTCTGAAGGTATAACCTGCCCCAATTCGGGCAATGGTAATTGCATCCAGTTCCACGTTGTTGGTATCATCGGTAAACTTGCTCCCTGTATGGTTTAAAGTAAAGTTGGCATCAAAGTTATTATTGTCATAGTTTAATCCTAAGCTCCCTAAGAAATTAGGTTGCCTTCCTATTTCATTCCCTTCATTAATGGTCGAAACTTCACCATTGGTCAAATCTGTGGTTTCATTCTGGGTAATCTCATGATTCTGATATGTGGCGGTACCATTGAGACTCCAATCTTGGGCAAATCTGTAATTCCACGTGGCTTCAGCTCCAAAAGTACGGGTTGTTTGCTCACTTCGTCTTTCATCAATCAATGATCCGTTTACAATCGCTTGGTCAACTCGTACCCTATCGCTTAGGTTCACAAAGTATCCAGCAATAGACCCAGAGAATGTGGAAGTGCCAAACTTTGCGCCTCCTTCAAACTGAATAATGTTTTCACCATCATAATTGGTTTCACGAATTCCGGGTGTTGGAACAAAACCACGCTGCTGCGGAAAGAAAAAACCTCTTGAGAAATTTGCATACAAATTTGTAGTCTCCGTGAGTTCATAAAGACCGGCTAAAGAAAATGCCCAGTCTGTAGCGTTGATTTCTGCTCTTGTGAATGAACCATCAGCAAAACTAACAGTACTTAATTCTGGAGTCAATTCTGGATTATCGTAAACTTGCGTGTCTTCTATACCTCCATCACTAAAAGTCCCCGTTGTGGTCTCTACCCGAAGGCCAACATCAACGCGCCATCTGTCAAAAACCATCTCGTCAGTAAGGTATACAGCTGTTCTGCTTTGTGATAAGAATCGATTCGTTGTTTGCCCAATTCTATTGTAAATACCTCCTTCTGAGAAAATGGTATTGCCGCCTCCGGCATTTGCAAAACTCAGATTTACAAGTCTTGGATTATTATTAAATTCCGACAACGCTCTGTATTGAAAGTTTACATCTTCGGCATCACTACGCGCTAAAAACGTACCCAAGGTAAACGTGTGAACATTATCGTAAGTTTTTAGAATTAGACTGGCCTCACCTGAAAAATCCTCTAAAGGCCTTAATCTGTCAATATGCAAATTCTCCACTACCAAGTCGTTATCACTTATCTGAGAACCATCACCTCCTTGGTATGTTGCCGTAAAACCCGTATTTCCAGGTGCTACTCTGTCTCCAGTGGCTGATGCGTAGTCGGCCAAACGTATGGGATTCCCAAAGTCCCCGTTCCCACCTACATAAAGGGCAAAATTATGCTGGTAATCTGCGTATCTAATTTTGGACTTGAATCGTAATCTATCATTGAAGTTATATACAAAGTCTCCCATGATAAATCCTCCTTTGGTAAATACCCCATCTTCGATTGGACTTTTGTAGACTCCTCCGGGTGTCAAGAAAGAAGTTTCGGCAAGCTCACCGGATAACAACTGTTCTACATCTTCGCCATCATTACCGGCAATCCGCTCTCTAGAATCACCTTGTAGTGGTAATGGCAAAAAGAACTGTGCTTTATCATCAATGTATTGGGCATGGATGGTAAAAGAACCTTTTTCAAAACGCTTTTTAATATTTCCTCTAAATTGAACCCCTCTTGTTGGTAATCCCGTTTCTATCGGCCCATCATCCTTTCTTATGAATCCCGTGAAAGCATAGAAGGTATTTGAATTTTCACCGCCTAGTCTTCCTCCTGAATAAAAATCGGTCTTAAGTCTTCCTCTACTGCCCCATTCTACATTGATAATATTTCCCGGATTTGTATCTCCAGTTTTGCTAGTGTAATTTATTATACCCGCAACGGAACCTGCTCCATAAAGCACCGCGGCACCTCCGCGAACAAATTCAACTCCTTTAAACCCAATATCCGGTCTGGCGTAAACGTCATGTGCTGAGGAATTAAGTCCGAATGTACTTATCAAAGGCATTCCGTCATATTGTAATGGATTGAATACATATTGCCCACCGGAAGGAAGACCTCTAACAAAGAGATTAGTGGCCGTCTCACCACCACCACCTTCTGCGGTAATACCGGGAACATCCCTAAGGATATCTGCTTGGCTATTTGCTGACAGCTTTGTTATTTCGGCTATCTTCTTTGAACTAATGGATAAGGGCGCTTGTTTCTGAGACCTAAATGTACTGGAAGCGGTGATAACAACTTCATCCAACTGTTGCCCACTTTCCTGTAATATGGTGTTTAGTGTTACGGGAGAACCATTTAAGTCTACCGTTTGTTCCATAGGTGAAAATCCAATGAAGGATATCCGGATGGTCTGGTTTCCACTCAAATTGGTTGTCAACAAAAAGTTCCCGTCAAAATCCGTAGTGGTTCCTTCCGTAGTACCGACAATCAAAATGTTCGCACCAAGAATTGGAACTCCTGCTGCATCTTTCACGGTACCTGTAATCTCCGTCTGTGCGATACCTGTTCCCAAGCCAAGTAACATGAATATCGCAAAAGCTAAATTTTTCATCTTTTGTTTAGTTATATGTGAGACATTATACGATTCAGATTATCATTTTGTCAATGATGAGATAAAATTATTTGTATAATCTAATCATATTGCCAAATTTTTACGATTTTGATATGCAAACGTTTGCGAAAACGTTTTCGATAATTTGCGACAATGTGGTGAACTTCCTTCCTACTTTTACACTATGAACAAGAAGCCAAATATTACACTAAAGGAACTTGCAAAATCACTTGACTTATCCATTTCCACAGTGTCCAGAGCTTTGAACAATCACCCAGATATCAGTTCTGAAACAAAGGATAGGGTTCAAAAACTAGCTGAAAAGTTAAATTATGTCCCCAATGTATTTGCTAGTGGATTTAGAAGTCATAGATCCCACATATTGGGGGTAATTGTCCCTAACCTTTCACATTATTTTACTACAACCATCTTAAAAGGCATCTTGGAGGAAGCTGAAAATTTGGGGTACCGAGTAATTATCTCAGAGTCCAAAAACGAAGAGAAAAAGCAAGCGGAAATGTTAAGCACCATGATACAGTTTGGTGTCGATGGAATTTTGTTATCCTTGTCGAGAAAGACCAAATCCGTTGATGGCGTTTTAAAGGTATTATCCCGTATTCCTTTGGTTATGTTTGACAAAGTATCTGATAAAATACCATGCACCCAAGTGGTAATTAACGAAGAAGAGGCTGCATTTAATGTTGTGGAACATCTTATTAACACCGGTAAGCGAAGAATAGCTATTATCAAGGAGACGGAAGGTTCTTTCAATAGTGAAAAAAGATTTGAAGGGTATTTAAGAGCTCTTAAAGAACATGATTTACCTATTGACGAGAAGATAATCCTTAGCACTGAAGACATATCGATGACTAAGGGTAGAATGATGGCTAATGTACTGCTAAGCTTGAAAAAACGACCAGATGCCATTTTCGCTATTACCGATAGCGCAGCAATTGGAGCCATTAAGGCACTTAACAAATTTAAAATTCAAGTCCCAGAAGAAATTGCGGTGGTAGGATTTAGCAACTCCGCAAGCTCAACCATAATTAATCCGTCTTTAACCACGGTAGACCAGCCTGGCAATAAAATTGGAAGAACTTGCACAAAGTATCTAATTGATGAAATTGAAAATCCAAAGGAAGACCTGATAACAAAAACCATCGAAATAAAAACCAATCTTGTTGTTCGGGATTCCACCTTTAAAGCGTAATTTTATAATGGCCTAACTCTTAAGCTTTATGAAAAAAACAGCCCTATTCTTGTTTCTTTTTGCGACTGTACAATTAACATCTGCGCAAACCAAAAACTTCTTGGATATCCCTTATTTAGAGACTTCTGCTCGAGTTGATACTTTAGTGACACCGGATAAAATCTATTTGAGCATTACCATTACTGAAAAGGATTCCAAGGGCAGAAAATCTGTAGAAGAACAGGAAAACAAGATGGCCCAAGCCTTTCGTTCCTTAGGCATTGATTTGGACAAACAGCTTTTCATCAAAGATTTAAGCAGTAATTTCAAAAAGTATTTCTTGAGACAAAAAGATGTTCTGAAAAGTAAAAGATTCTCTCTTTTAGTGTACTCAGGAAAACAGGCTGGTGATGCATTAGCGGCTTTAGAAAGATTAAAAATTGCCAACACATATCTAGAAAAAACGGAATACTCTAAAATGGAAGCCCTAGAACTAGAGTTAAAATCCAAAGCCGTGAAAAAGGCCAAGAAAAAAGCTGAAGCACTTACTGCTCCATTGAATCAGAAAGTGGGGAATGCAATCCATATTTTGGATAATACAGCGCCTAGTTATCCAAGAACTTATGCTCGTCAGAAATTAAATGTCTACGCGGAGGCCTCCGTAGCACAAGCCCCAGAACCTTTAGATATTGATTTCGAGCAAATCAAAGTGGAAACTTCCGTAAATATAAAGTTCGCATTGTCCAATTAGAAGAAGTTGGTTCGTCTTTTAAAAAAGACAACAATGAAAACCAATTTATTTTTTGCACTTCTAATGACCATGGGTCTAAGTGCGCAGAACACTTTACAGCTCGAAAAAAATCAAGATTCTCCTAAAGCTTCCTTAAGTCAAGTATCGTGGTTGGCTGGCCATTGGGAAGGTGAAGCTTTTGGTGGTATTACTGAAGAAATGTGGAGTCCGCCCATGGGAGGTTCCATGATGTTCGTTTTTAAATTAGTGAACGAAGATGCCGTTACCTTTTACGAAATCGGGCATATTCTAGAGGTTGATGGCACATTGCTCCTTCAGCTCAAACATTTTCATGGCAATTTAAGAGGATGGGAAACCAAAGATGAAACCATTGATTTTAAGCTTGTGAAAATCGAGCAGGACCGCGCTTATTTTGAGGGGTTTACCCTTGAAAAAACGAGTACTGATGAGATTGCCCTATATGTCCTAATCGGAGATACAGAAAAAAAGAAAGAAGTTACATTTGCTTACAAACGTGTAGGAACAAGCACCAATCCTGTAAACTAGAGTGCGTTTTAATCCAAAACGGATAGCGCGGTAGCAACCATACTTTGCAAATTCTCCGGATTGGCATCTATTTTAGAAACCACTCTGAACCCATTGTAAAAGGTAAAGAGCATCAAACCGATATCTTTAGCATTCTTTGAGCCATCGATTTCGCCTCGGTCAATTCCATCCTGGATTACCGAAGCGAACATCTCGGCTCCATTTTCCAAATTTTCACAAAGGATGCTCTGAATGGATTCATCTCCAGGAATAAGTTCTGTGGTCGTGTTGACTACAAAACATCCTTTACGTGATTCATCATTAACGGTTTCTTGAATGGCAAAATCGAAAAGCTTTTCAAATCCAACCTTAACGGAGGATTCTCCAGTCAGAAGACGTTTGACCGTATCACTTGATGAATTCCGATATTCTTGAAAAGCCTTCTTGAACAATTCTTCCTTGCCTCCAAATGTGTCATAGAGACTTGCTCGATTTATCCCTAAGTGGGAAACCAAATCCTGCATAGAAGTAGCGTGGAACCCTTTTTTCCAAAAGAGTTCCACCGCTTTATTCAATACTTCTTTTTCATCAAATTGTTTGGTACGTGGCATGATCTTCGTCTCCTTTCCAAACCAAATGTATCTAAAAAATCTATACTTGGGCAAAGCCTCCATCCACAGGGATTTCAGCTCCGGTGATGTAACTACTATCCGAAGAGGCCAAGAATAATGCTGTTGTTGCCACCTCATCTGCATTTCCAAATCTACCCAATGAAACCATAGATGGGAAGTTGGATGCCATAGCATCTATATTTTCTTGAGGCACATTGTGCTTTCCATAAATTGGAGTGTCAATCGGACCTGGTGCGATTGCGTTGACGCGAACCCCTTTTGGCCCAAATTCTGATGCCAATGTACGAACGATGGAGCGCAAAGCAGCCTTACTTGAGGCATAAGCCGTCATTCCTCCAAATCCTTTTATGTTCACCACAGAAGTATTAAAAATAATACTCGCTCCTTCATTCAAATATTCGTAGGCCGCCTGAACCGTGAAAACAGGTCCTTTTACATTGATGTTGTGAACTTCATCAAAAATTTCCTCAGTCAGTCCGTCTATCGTTTCCAAACGGAAGATTCCAGCATTCAGAAACAACACGTCTATTTTACCAAAATGTTTGACAGTTTTAGAAATTAAATCTTTGCTATCCTGAATACTTGAGGCTTCAGCTTTAACTAAGAGATAATCTCCTCTCAACTCGCTTTCCAAATCATCAAGCTTCTCTTGACTTCTTCCCGTTAAGACCACTTTTGCTCCTTCTTCCAAGTATCTTTTGGCCGTTTGAAGGCCCATTCCACTAGTTGCTCCTGTTATGACCGCAACTTTATTTTCTAACTTTTTCATTCTATTAAATTTTGATTATTTGTTTATTTTGGAACAATCATTCCGATACAAACATATATATTTTAGAACGTTCGTTCCAAATAAAAATTCAAGTTTATATTTCCTTTAACAAATCGATTTGGGTTTTGTATCTTTCAAAAGACTAATTCAACACGTATGAAACCACTTTACCTTCTGCTAGCCCTTTTCTTTTTTCTGCCCAGTAATAATCAGGCACAGCGCCGTAAAAAAAACACTTCGGCTCCAAAAATTGTTCTTCAAGATTCTGTGTTCCATGGATTGAAATGGCGGAATATTGGCCCTTTTCGCGGAGGAAGAAGTGTGGCTTCCTCAGGTGTTGTTGGACAGCCAATGACCTATTATATGGGTTCAACAGGTGGTGGAATCTGGAAAACGGTTGATGACGGCATCACTTGGAAAAATATTTCGGATGGACAATTAAACACGGGAACTGTTGGAGCAATTGCCGTATCTGAAAGCAACCCTAATATTATAGTTGTTGGTATGGGAGAGCATGCGGCAAGGGGGGTGATGACCTCAATGGGCGATGGTGTCTACAAATCCACAGATGCGGGAAAAACTTGGAAACATATTGGATTGGACGAAACACGGCATATTTCAGATGTCATAATTCATCCCACCAACCCCGATATCATTTTTATCTCTGCACAAGGAGCGCAATATGGCCCAACCGACCAACGAGGGATATACAGAACTTTAGATGGTGGCGCAACTTGGAAACGTGTGCTTTTCGTAGATACCATTACAGGGGCTTCTTCCTTATCCATGGATATGAAAAACCCCTTGATTTTATATGCAGCCATGTGGCAACACCAACGTTTCCCGTGGAAGATTGAATCTGGTGGAAAAAATTCTGGAATTTATAAATCTGTTGATGGTGGTTCTACCTGGAAACAGTTAAAAGAAGGCTTGCCCAAAGCGTTTGGAAAAACAGGAATTTCCGTTTCGAGGGCAAATCCAGAGCGTGTCTTTGCCGTAATTGAAGCCGAAGGAAAAAAGGGTGGGGTGTACCGCAGCGATGATGCTGGAAAAAAATGGAAACAGGTTAACTCCAATCGAATCAACATAGCGCGTTCCTGGTACTACATGGAAATTTTTGCAGACCCACAAGATGAAAATGTGGTCTATGTGCTAAATGCACCTGTTACTAAATCTATAGACGGAGGTAAATCCTTTACTCCAGTTCCAACACCTCATGGCGACAATCACCATCTTTGGATACATCCTCATGATAATACCAAAATGATAAACTCCAATGATGGGGGAGCTAACGTCTCCAATAATGGAGGGAAGAGTTGGAGTACCCAACGGAATCAGGCTACATCGCAGTTTTATAGGGTGATAACAGACAATCTTGTCCCCTACAATGTGTATGGGGGACAACAGGATAATTCTGCAATTGCTATTGCCAGCCGAACAAATGACAATGGGATTGATTGGAAAGATTGGTATTCTGTAGCGGGTTGTGAAAGTGCGTATTTGGCTTTTGACCCAGACAATCCGGAAGTAGTCTACGGCGGCTGCTATCAAGGTATCATTGAAAAATGGGTGAAAGCATCCAGAGAAGGTAAGCCTATCAAAGAGTATCCGGAATTAGGTTTGGGCAAAGTACCCAAAGATTTTAAATTCCGATACAACTGGAATGCGCCGATTATCAGTTCACCTCATGACCGAAACACCATATATCATGCTGGAAATGTAGTATTCAAAACACAAGATGGAGGTCAAAGTTGGGAAGTGGTCAGTCCGGATTTAACTCGAAACGAAAAAGATAAGCAAGGTCCCGGTGGTGGTCCATATACCAATGAAGCAGCGGGTGGAGAGAATTACAATACCATTATGTACTTGGTAGAGTCTCCCCACGAAGAAGGGGTTCTCTATGCTGGAACAGACGATGGCCTATTGCACATTACCAAAAATGGTGGAGATAATTGGGAAAATGTTACACCACCTAATATTGGAGCAGGTATCATAAACAGTATAGAGGTTTCTCCCCATGATCCAAGCACTGCCTATGTCGCAGTAATGCGATACAAGTCGATGGATTTGAAACCTTACGTTTTCAAGACTTCAGACTATGGGAAAACATGGACCAAAATCACTAGGGGCATTGAAGATAAACACACCTTTGTGCGGGCAGTTCGGGAAGACAAAAAGCGAAAAGGACTTTTATATGCCGGTACAGAAACAGGGTTGTATATTTCCTTTGATGATGGGCTCAACTGGCAAAAATTTCAATTGAATCTTCCTGTAGTTCCCATAAATGATCTTATTATTCAGGATAATGACTTAGTGGTTGCCACAGCGGGACGTTCTTTCTGGATTTTGGATGATTTGTCTACGCTACAAAACTCAAGTGGAAATGAAAACAGTATTGTTCTTTTTCCTCCAAAAGATAGCTATCTCATCTTTGGAAACAGCCCGGAAAAACCCGTGCCGGGATTAGGGCAAAATCCAAAGTCTGGGGTAATCTTTGATTATTACCTACCTAAAGACGCGGATTCTTTGGATTTAAAACTCGAGGTAGTTCAAAATGGGAAGGTCATCAGGACTATTACCAATAAAAAACCAAAAGACTTTAAACCTTGGCCTGGAGGACCGCCTAAGCCTGTTGTTCTACCATCAAAAAAAGGATTCAACCGATTCGTATGGGATTTTAGAAAAAAACAGATTCCCGCAATAGATGAAGTTTTTGTTTTTGGAAACTACAATGGCTCAAGAGTAGGGCCTGGCGATTTTACTTTGCGTCTTAGCTTTGAGGGCGAAACTGTGGAAACCCAAGCAAAAGTACTTCCTAATCCAAAAATTGAGGCAAGCCCAGCGGATTACTCCGAGCAACAACAAATGCTCAATCAGATTGAGAATGCCATTACCTCCATGCATGAGGCAGTAAACCAAATGCGTTCCGCTAAAAAACAGCTTTTAAGCTATAAGGGCCTTTTAAAAGAAAATGAAGGTGCTAAAGAGCTGGTGAAATTAGGAGATTCTTTGGTCAAGCGAATCAAAACATGGGAGGAGAAACTTATCCAACCCAACCAGAAAACATTCCAGGATGTCATCAATTTTCACAATCAGTTAAATGCAGACTTTATGCATCTCAAAGGATTTGTAGATACCCCCGAACCAAAGGTAACCGAGGGGGCTAAAGAACGTTTAAACGATCTCTTGAAGAAATGGTCCACTTTCGAAAATGAAAAGAAAGCCATAGTTGATACTGAAATGGCAAAGTTTAACCGCACCTATCAACAACTTAAATTGCCTGCTATTCTTTTGGATGATTAACCTCTTTTAATGCAAAAACCTTTTATTGCCGATCAAGAATATATAGGTCAGGATTATTCTCAAAATCCGTTAGCAAAAGCTGAATATGAGAACTGTGTTTTTAGAAATTGCATATTCCCCAACAGATTCTTGGACAACCAGAATTTTATGGAGTGTGATTTTGTGAACTGTGATTTGACCAATGCAAATATCAAACACACCACTTTTAAAGAATGTTCCTTTAAAGATTCAAAATTAGTTGGATTGCGATTTGAAGATTGCGACACCTTATTCCTTTCCATGCACTTTGAAGGTTGCAATCTAAGCTTTGCTTCTTTCTTTGAACTTTCTATTCCGCAAACTAAGTTTTTGGATTGTATTTTGGAAGAAACGGATTTTACACATACTAATCTTAAAGAGTCTTCATTCATCTCATGCAACTTGAAAAAGACCATTTTTCATCAAACCATTTTGGAGAAAGTAGACTTTAGCTCGGCTTTTAATTTGATTATCGACCCGGAGCAAAATCAACTTAAAAAAGCCAAGTTCAGCAAAGAGAACTGTATGGGTTTATTAAAAAAGTACGATATTGTGATTACCTAAATCTTTAAAATGTCGGAAAAAGCCTGCTTGGAATGTGGCGAAAAAATTATCGGTAGAGCCGATAAAAAATATTGCTCAGACCACTGCCGTAACTTGTATAATAATCGCCTAAACCGGGATAGTAAGAACCTCTTACGAAACGTTAATAACAAACTCAGAAAGAACTATAGAATATTAAGTGATCATACCTTAAGAGATGGTAAAACTACCACCACAAAAATGCGTCTTATGGACAAAGGTTTTGATTTTGAGTATTTCACCAATCTATACACCACCAAAAAGGGAACTACTTATTATTTCCTTTATGACTTGGGCTATCTGCCTTTGGAAAATGATAGATTTATGATAGTGAAGCGCGAATAATTTGTTATTTCCAATTTTGCGCATTCAACTTTAGTGCAGCAATAACGATATCTTTCCTACTTATTTGCCCAACCAATATATCATTCTTCATTACAGGAAGTCTACGTCGGTTATGCTTATCAAAAACACCAGCGGCATCAAAAATACTCATGTCGTGCGGTATGGTCTGCACATTTTTAGTCATATATTTCTCTACACTCTTATCTAAAATAGGTTGATTAAAATATCGACTTTCGGAGATTTGTTTCATACAATCCGCTTCAGAAATAATCCCTACCAAAAAACCATTTTTATCCATTACCGGGCCACCAGAAATATGGTGTTTGGCAAAAGCTTCCATAACTTCTAAAATCGATTGTTCCGGAGAAAACGTAACTAGTTTTTTCGTCATATAGTCTTCTACCAAAATAGGAGCGTTGAATTCTTTCTTACTCGATTCCTTAGACCGAGCCCCTTGAAAACTCTTGATTGCCATAAGGTTATTTTTTACGGTTGAATATTAAATATAGGAAAATTCTACGAAATTTTTAAATTTTAGCGCCATAACATAAGAACCTTTCATAATTTCATAAATTTAGTAGCCAACATAACTTCCCATGAAACTGTCCAACACTTTTGCTCTTTTTTTAGTTCTACTTGCCGTATATTGGAGCTATACATCTCTAATGCCCTCCTATGAAGAAGACATCAATCGTGCTTCCTCAGAATTTTCTACGGACTGTGCTTTACTTCATGTAGAAAACCTATCTAAGGAACCCCATGCCGTTGGTTTTCCCGGACATAAAAGGGTAAGAGCTTACATTATTTCAGAGCTTAAAAAGTTAGGGTTGGAGACATCCTTGCAAGAGGGATATGTACTTGGCGACAACGCAACATTAACAAAAGCCTCCAATGTTTTAGCGCGAATCAAAGGGAACACAACGGGGAAAGCCTTACTCTTAATGTCTCATTATGACAGCCACCCCCACTCTTCTTATGGTGCTAGCGATGCTGGCAGTGGTGTAGCTACCATTTTGGAAGGTGTGCGCGCTTTTATTGATTCGGGGGTTGCACCTAAAAATGATATCATTCTTTTGATTTCCGATGCTGAAGAATTAGGCCTAAATGGTGCTGAACTTTTTGTAAACGAACATCCTTGGGCCCGAGAAGTAGGTGTTGCCCTAAATTTCGAGGCGCGTGGTAGTGGTGGACCAAGCTATATGCTTATCGAAACCAATAGGGGAAATTCGAAACTAATAGAGGAATTTGTCAAGGCCAATCCAAAGTATCCAGTAGCCAATTCTTTGGCATACAGCATTTATAAAATGCTACCTAACGATACAGATTTAACCGTTTTTAGGGAAGACGGGGATATTGAAGGTTTTAATTTTGCTTTTATAGATGATCATTTTGATTATCACACAGCTTTGGATATCTATGAGCGTTTGGACAGAGAAACACTTGCGCATCAAGGTTCATATCTAATGCCGCTTTTGAATCATTTTAGTCAGGCGGATTTGACCAATCTGAAAAGCTTAAACGATGTTATCTACATCAATCTTCCGTTTTTTGGGTTAATAACATACCCTTTTGAATGGATTTTTCCAATGCTTTGGATGGCAACACTGTTTTTTCTTTCCTTGCTTATATATGGATTTCGAAAAAAACGATTAGCGGTTTCAGGAATCTTTACAGGAATGGCACCCGCTTTAATTGCTTTACTTTTGAACGGGCTTATCGGATATTTTGCCTGGCCCGCTATTACCTGGTGGTATCCAGAATTTAAGGATATGCTCCATGGTTTTACATACAATGGTCATTCGTATATTATTGTGTATGTCGTTTTGTCCTATGCCATCTGCTTTTGGATTTATCACAGGTATAGAAAAATAAAAGCACAAGACCTTTTAGTTTTTCCCATTTTCCTATGGATACTTGTTTGTTGGATAATGGCCTTCTCCCTTAAAGGCGCAAGCTTTTTTGTGCTTCCTGTATTTGGTGTTATGACCGCCTTTCTTGTTACCATACATCAGGAGAAACCCAATCCACTTTTGATGGTGTTTTTAGGTTTACCGGCAATTTTTACTTTCGCCCCCTTTATTATGATGTTTCCGGTAGGTCTTGGGCTAAAAATGCTTGTAGCAGCAACGGTGTTTTGTACTTTATTGTTCTTTTTAGTACTTCCATTCTTTGTACAATTGAAGAACAAAGACCGCTTTACCTACCTATTTTTGGTTTTGTTCGTAGTATTTAGCATTTCTGCTCATATCAAATCAGATTTCAACGAAAACCGACCTAAACCCAGTAGTCTTCTGTATGTGAAGGATGAAGATCAAAACGAAGCTATATGGGCCACTTATGATCAGGTTCTTATAGATTGGAACAATCAATATTTTGGAAAAAATAAGACGGTATCAGACCCCAATGAGTATAGGACTATTCCTAGCAAGTACCGGTCGAATTTCTCCTATGTTGCCAAAGCCCAAAAGAAAGCCATCGAGCTTCCTTTAATTGATACCGTAAGGGATACTACTATTGGAAATAACCGAATTTTGGAAGTATGCCTTACCCCACGAAGAAATGTGAATCGTTTGGATATCTACACAAATCCTATACAGTTACATTCTGGTAAAATAAATGGACAACCCTTTTCAACATATTTTTTGAAAAATAGAAAACAACGACTGGCTACTCATTACATTAGTGATAATGACTACACAGAGCTTGAACTTAGTTTTCCAAAAGACGCTGCTTTGGAATTAACCTTTTACGAATCCAGTAATGATTTATTAACCCATCCTCTATTCACAGTACCTGAACGTCCAAAAAACAGTATTCCAATGCCTTTTGTATTAAACGATGCCATTTTGGTGATTAAAACCTTAAAATTTGAGTAAGTCTATCGGTGTTTTGGGTTGTGGTTGGTTGGGTTTTCCCTTGGCCCAAAAATTAGTGGATTATGGATATGAGGTTCATGGTTCAACCACTTCTCCATCAAAAATGAATCTATTAAAAAACAAAGGAATAAAACCCTATAAAATTGCTCTTCAAACAGATGGGATAATTGGAGAAATCAATGAACTTTTGCATAATGTGCAAGTTCTGATTATCAATGTCCCTCCCCGCTTAAGAAAAGCCAATGCAGAAAACTATGTGGAGAAAATAAAACACCTTCACGCTAAACTCAAAGGGAGTTGTGTTGAAAATATCATATTTGTAAGCAGTACTTCGGTATATGGAACTATTGAAGGGGAGATTACTGAAGATTCATCACCTCAACCTATAATAGAATCTGGAAAACAATTACTAATATGCGAAGCCCTGTTCAAAAATGAAACTCATTTTAAAACCAGCGTCATTCGTTTTGGTGGTTTGATTGGCCCTAAAAGACATCCCGTTACCATGCTATCAAAGAAAAAAGGACTACCCAACGGTGATGACCCTGTTAATCTCATTCATCTTGATGACTGCATTCATATTCTTCTGAAAATTTTGGAAAATGGGTATTGGAACGAAACCTTTAACGCGGTGTATCCTTTTCATCCAACCAAAAGGAAATATTATACGGAAGAAGCTTTGAAAAGAAGTATACCTCCTCCCAGTTATGAGCCCTCCAAGCGGCAAAGTAACCGAGGGATAATAGTAAGTAAGAATTTCTTTAACAAATCCCATAAATTTTACACTTCAATAGTTTCTTAATTGACCACAGAAAAGTGATAGTTCGCAACAATTAAGATAATTTTAAGTTAACAAAATGCTGATTACAAGTAAGTTAACTTGAGTTATGCCTACTTTTACACCAGATTAAGTGATAAAGCAATGGGAAATTCAAGATTAACGACAAGAATCTTGATGGAGATGGAGAATTTGATTACAAAGAGTAGTACAAACCATAACATAACCTCAAGATGTCGCGACTTTCATAAGTCGATTTTAAGAAAATACTACAACGCGGCAGATGTTGAAATAGATTATAATCGTCATCGCATTAAAATGGATGTGGTTTTGAACGATAAGGAGTACGACCCTAAAACGATAAATATGGTGGTCTCCACCATGCCTGTAAATTTGTTTTACGAGCAGTTGACTACGTTTTTAAAGTCCTGTTTGACGGAAGACGTAAAGAGCCTAGCCTTTTATGCCCGACTCCTTAAACAATATTCCAATAAGGACATCACATTTATGGCTGTATAGTAAAGCGGTAAACGCATTTTTTTTAGTAAACGCTATTGCCCGCTGTTCTTTGCCTGTTCTTTAACAGAGGGGTACCAATAATTTTTTTAGTTTTGGCCCACTAAAAAGGGAACAGATGAAAAAAATTCTTTGGGTAATAGTATTTTTTGTTGGACTTACCACATTTGCACAGTCCACTACAGATTTGGCAGATCATTATCGAGCTTACTATGAAGAAATGCGTTTGCAGGGTGATGTTAATGGCGTCATTGGTGCTTTGACACACCTAAATGTTCTTGCCCCTTCAAAAGAACGCAAGGATACTTTGGCGTATGTGTATATGAATAACAACCAACACATGCAGGCCCTAAATACCATAGGCATTGAAAAGAAAACCGATGATTCCGATCTAGCGGTTCAGGTTAAGGCGGTCTCCTTGAAGGCCTTGAATCAACCTAAAAGAGCTTTGGAACATTTTGAGTTACTGTTCACAAGAACCCCATCTGCGTATTTGGCTTATGAAATAGCCGATTTAAAAATTCAGGTAGGAGATAACGATGGGGCCATTTCCAATATTGAATACGGTATTGCTAATGCTACGGATGAGATGAAATATGCCTTTTACGAGCGTCAGCAACCTTATGAAGTTTCACTAAAGGCAGCTTTTTACCATTTACAAGGTTTGGTCTCTTATAATGCAGATAAAAATAATATTGATAGTGCTATTGCCTCAATTGACGAAGCACTAAAAATCGAACCTAATTTTAATTTGGCAAGCTTGAGTAAGCAGGCTTTAGTCTCTAGAAAAGAGAAAGAAGCTGAGGGTGAAAAGAACTAAATTTCTTTTTTTAGTTTCTTAATTCAATCAATAGGAGACTATCCTTCTTCTCTTTCAGCCTTATCAGTTCCGCTACATTCTCGTTTGGGACAGCTATTGAAAGTACATAATGGGCAATTTTCCATTGCCCATTTTCTTTTTTAACTACTCCAGAGCCTCGACATAACTTCATCTGGGTATCTAAGAGTTCATCAAACCAAGCAACCTCCCCGGAATCCCCTATATAAATATTTCGCTCCACCGCTGTAAAATTCCAGGCCTTTCCTTTATCAAAATAGGGTTTTGAGAATAACCTAAATTCTTCATTTTGCCAATTTTCGGTAGCGTCTGTTCCGATAAAAACACCTTGATCGGTCATTTTTGAAAAATAGGCATCAAAGTCGGCATCCGCAGCTGCCTTATGCCAAGCATCCAAAAGAACATTGATCACGGCCTTTTCATTATCTTGTCCAACCCCAAAAAAAGGAAGGGTGAATACAAAAGCTAATATCCATCTACTCTTCTTCATCCAAAATCAATTTTGTGTCCAACTGACTACTAAGTATACTGTTGAACTGTTGTCGAATTATATTGTAGGCCTCCAGAAGCTCTATCGTAGGTCCCGTTGTGTCCAATTTATTTAAGATACTTGCCTTTACCTTTAACAGCAAAGTTCTAAACACTCTTTGTCTGCTTTTTACTTGGAATGAATCAAAAGCTTCAGGATAGGTGCTATTGGATAGTTCTTTCTCCTTCTCCAGTAAATCATCTATAGCCAAGCTAAGGTCTTCATCATTTGTGGACTTATACAACACATCAACGCTAGAGTTCAGCGCCTTAAATTCAGTCCATTCATCCAAGAGAAGAGCGGCATCAGAACTCACTTGGAGTTTCTTGGGTAGTTTTTGATAATTAAACCCCTGCAATTCGCCTTGGGAATCAACTTCTTGGGCTTGCTTTTCCTTACATCCCAATACAACCAACAGGATAATGATTACTCTTATTTTTCGCATAAGCGAATGTACAAATTTTAAGAAAGGCTATCTTTACTCGATAATGTGATTAACTTCTTTTTCAATGCAAAAATCAATCCTTATCCTGGGGGCCTGTGGTCAAATTGGGACAGAGCTTACCATGGAACTCCGCGCCAAACATGGTGCAAACAATATTGTAGCCAGTGACATTAGGGAAGGGAGTGAATCCCTAATGAAAGAAGGGCCTTTTGAGCTTTTGGATGCTACCAACTATGAGGCCATTGAGGATGTAATTATGTATTATGAAATAGAAGAAGTTTATCTAATGGCGGCCATGTTGAGTGCCACTGCCGAAAAATTTCCAATGCGAGCATGGAACTTAAACATGAACTCTCTTTTTAATGTGCTCAATCTAGCAAAAGAGGGGAAAATCAACAAGATTTTTTGGCCTTCAAGTATAGCTGTTTTTGGTCCGAATACACCAAAAACAAATACCCCACAAAATACCATTATGGAGCCAAGTACCGTATATGGCATAAGCAAACAATCTGGTGAAAGATGGTGTGAATATTACCATAAAAAGTTTGGGGTTGATGTCCGAAGCATTCGGTATCCTGGACTTATAAGTTGGAAGACCATGCCCGGTGGAGGAACTACGGATTACGCTGTTGAAATCTACCATGAGGCATTGAAGAACGAGAGCTATCAATGTTTTCTTACAGAAGAAACACAACTGCCCATGATGTATATGGATGATGCCATTAGAGCAACTATCTCCATTATGGAAAGTGAATCCAGTTCCATACATGTTCGTTCATCCTATAATTTGGGCAGCATGAGTTTTACCCCCAAGCAAGTTGCCCAAAGTATCAAAGAACATATTCCGGAATTTCAGGTTACCTATGCACCAGACTTTAGACAGCAAATAGCAGATTCTTGGCCAAGTAGTATAGATGATAGTGAGGCCAGAAGGGACTGGGATTGGAAACCGTCTTTTGATTTACAAAGCACAACCAAGGCCATGTTGAAAAACTTGCAAACTAAGGTTCAATAAATTATTGCCTATTCTTCTTCTGAATCCGAAAATTCAGAATCGGGTAGATTTTCAATTTCTTCCGGAGGTAAATCGGCTTCTTCGGACTCATCAAAATTGGCCATGCTTCGTTCCAGCTTGGAGCTAATTTTCACTAAATATTTGATGTCTTCTGTAGAAACCTCAACCGCTTCTATACGTTCTCCTTTATGATTTTTAAAGTTGATGATATCCCTATCCCCATAACCATCTGGATATTTTTCTACCAGAAGTTTAAGTACTTCCGGAGTAAGCTTTTTGTAGTCGACAATTACGCGTTTGAGGTTGTTCATAATAAAAGCCCAATTATCAAATCAAACTAAAATTAGAACAAAAATGGATTCGTTTTGCCGTTTTTTCAATAAAAATCAACTATTGTCAATATCCGATTTTCCACCCGTTTTTTTTATCAATTTAATATGATGAATTTCTACTCCCCTGTCGATTGGTTTCAAAATATCGTACATAGTTAGGGCTACTACACTGGCTCCATGCATGGCTTCAACTTCTACTCCGGTTTTATAAAAAGTCTTTACCGTTACCAATACTTGGATATCCAAATTTTCAATGGAAAAATCAATCCCGCAGAATTCAACTGGCAAAGGGTGGCAATCAGGAAGTAAATCAGCAGTTTTCTTAACCCCCAAAAAACCGGCCGCTTTGCTCATGGAAAAAACATCACCTTTAGGCACAAGACCGTTTTGAATAGCTTCTACGGTTTCTTGCGAACTTACTTTCACAATCGCTTGGGCAATCGCGGTGCGATGCGTTGATTTTTTTTGAGTAATATCTACCATAAGTCTAGTTGTTTACTTTCCATTGATAGGAGTCATCTTCAAACAGCTCTTTACCAAAAACAGGGACTTGCGCCTTAATCTCCTCAACACAATATTGGAGTGCATTAAATGCAGTTCTTCTATGCGGTGAGGAAACAAACACAAAAAGACAGATTTCTCCAACTTTAACTATTCCCAAACTATGATATGCATACATATCGGTTATCTCAAACTTCTCAAATGTAGCTTCTCGAATTTCTTGAAACTTTAGGTTAGCCATTTCCTCGTAAGCGGTATACTCAATGGCCGTTACTATTTTATCTTCAATACCATCCGCCCGAACCTGTCCCAAAAAAATATCGTGTGCCCCAATTTCGGTTTTTGACTGCTGTTTGGTAATGGAATCAGCAATGAAACTTGTAGGTATTGCCCCTTGTTTAAAGACTTTTTCTGCTCCCTTGTCCATGATAAAGCTTTTTGCTAAGGTAGGAAACATATATCCGCTTTACACGGTATTTTTAGGCTTCCTTTAAAGGGAAAAACTAGGTTTTACTAGAAAAGTATAGGAAAACGTTATAGGTTTGGTTATCTTAATCTTACAAACTAATAACCTCATGAAAAAATGCTTTTTGCTGCTAGTCCTAGCAGTAGTTTTCGCTTGCTCTTCAGACGCTGACCAACCTGAACCCTCACCTACTCCCAATCCACCCACCCAAGGTGAAGAAGATACAACAGCGCCCACGGTTAGCATAACAGGACTGCAAGACCTTATCGAAGTATTAACCACTTTGGAAGTAACGGTTACCGACGCTTCGAACAATGTGAATACTGCAATCTTGGTCAACGGAGAAGAGGTGTTTACAACCACACTAAAGTCTTTCTCCTATGAGTTGGATCCTTTTGATTTTCCTACCGGAGAAACGACAATAACCGTGCAATCCACGGATGATAGTGATAATCAAGGCACAGAAAGTGGAACTTTTGAGTTAAAGAAATTGCTGTTTCGCTCTACCGATCTTGCTGGAGATGATCCTTCTAACGATTTTGTGGACCTATACATTGCAATTAATTCAGAAGAAACGGGGGAGTTAATTGCTTCGCGACTCATGCAAAGTTTTGAGGATGCTACTTTTTACGCACCAGAGGATTTTACAAGAGAAAAAATAGTGGCTACCAAATATGTCCTTGGAAAAGGAACTTTTTTTACCTTAAATGTCGCTTCAACTTTTGCCAGTTTGGAACCTGGAATCAATGTTATGACCGTGGAAGAAGCAATATCAACACTTGGTCTGAATAGGGAACCTAGTATTAGAGATGGACAATTTGACCTAAGTATTACTGATAGACCCGTAAATACGAACTTTCGGGTCAACACTAGTATAGATTATGGCGTGAATGGAGGACCATCTGATTTCGATTTTAGTTATGATATTCAGAATACAGAAAACATTTTTATTCACACTTCCACTGTTGACAGGAGTATTAATGATTACAGGTATTTGATTTTGAACAATTTTGAAGATCAGACTATCAGCTTTAATAGTTTTAATTCTTTAGCATCTGACAAGATTCAGACCAACTCATTACCCAACGGAACCGAAAGATATCGTTTTGAACTGAGGGGCTTTGTTGGCAACGAAGAGTTTGAAACAGATAGTTACAGGTTACTTTATGATTTTTTTGAAAACAGTGGATTGGGGGCAAATGCGACATTCAGTTTCCCGTTAATTGATGATTTTGAGATATTCCAGCAACGTCTTACTGTTAACCTTAATGACGGTCGAGAGATTTTTGGTTCATTTAGAGGACTAAAAGAATTTGAGATTCCAAATCTATCTATATCAGCAATTGACGATATTGTAACCGTAAACGGGGATTATGATTCGCATACTCTAATCCAAGATATTACAGGTCCAATCCCTCAGGGGTTCTCCGAACCCATTCTTTTTGTAAGAAGGTATGTAGATGATAATAGTACAACCATTACCATTCCTTTTGATGCACTAGAAATTCCTACAAAGATTATTGAGAACTTGACAACAAAGGGGTTTTCAATCAATGCCACAAATAATGCAGGTGATTTATCTATTGCATTCACAAAAAGAGAACGAGAAATCAATTATCAAGACCTAATTTTTTATTTTATTACAAGAAATGAAGCAGGAGATGAATATCAAGTTACTTTTCCCCTCGATTGATTTCCAATACACTGAGTAAACATTTTTGTGTAAACGCTCAATAATTATCCCCTATTTTATGTTTTAAGTATAGGAAGGAGGGATATGCGAGAACAAAGATGCTGTTCATGCTACATTTCTAGTGGTTTATGCATCAAAACAACTAGCACATGGGCTTTGTTCGTACGTATCTTTACAAAAAATTGCTCCCAATGCGTTATTTCATGTTGTTTTTCCTTTTTGTTTTCTTTTCGCTCGCCTGTAGTTCAGATTCAGGGAGTATCACGATCGTTCCAAATGAAAATTCTAATCCGGTTCAAGAAGAGCCTGCCAATCCCAATCCAGATGAAGAAAGTGGGCCAGCCAGTGCATTTGATGATGGTACCATGAGAAATCTGTCATCAGTTGAACTTGTTACTGAAATGAAAACAGGATGGAATCTAGGAAACAGCTTGGATGCCGAGGGTCCTGATGAAACCTTCTGGGGGAATCCTGCTACCACAAAGACCATGATTGATGCTATAGCCGCTCGTGGATTCAATACGTTACGCGTTCCTGTGACCTGGCGTTTTCATCAAGGTCCTGCGCCCGATTACCTTGTCGAAGCGAGCTGGCTGGATAGAGTTGAAGAGGTAGTAAACTATGGAAGAGCAAACAATATGTACGTAATTCTGAACGTGCATCACGATGATCCTTGGATTATTCCAACGTATGACCAAGCAGACGAAGTTAAAGACAGACTTTCCAAGCTTTGGACTCAAATTGCAGGGCGGTTCAGAAATTATAGCGACTTCCTCATTTTTGAAACTTTAAATGAGCCGAGACATGAAAATACCCCGGAAGAGTGGACAGGTGGAACAGCAGAAGGAAGAGATGTGGTCAACCAATACCATCAAGTAAGCTTGGATGCCATTCGAGGGACTGGAGGTAACAACAGCACAAGGCAAATTATGATTTCTACCTACGCAGCAAGTACCTTGCCCGTAGCGATGAATGCTTTGGTTATCCCTAATGACGACCCGAGAACTATAATTTCTTTACATTCTTATTTTCCCTTTCCATTTACTTTAGAAGGCACGGACAGTACATGGGGTACGGACAATGACAAGGCTCAACTAGAGGCTGAGATGGACAGAATAAAAACCAAATTCACCGATAACGGAAAGGCTGTGGTTTTAGGAGAATGGGCCTCAGGCAATCAGAACAATCTAGATGATCGGCTTGAACATGCTACTTTTTACGCCCAAGCAGCTGCAGAACGCGGTTTTGCCAGCGTTTGGTGGGACAATGGCAATAGTGGTGTTTCCAACGATGGTTTGGCTATTTTCAATAGACAAACGCTAACATGGCCCTTCGGAAACATAGCTGATATTATTGTTCAGGCAAATAATTAATGTTCCCTTCTTTAGAGGGTTGTTTCGTTTTGAATCCTTACGAATTTTAAGAAGTCTTTGTTCTTGGCAACAAGAATGTACTGTTTGCCTTTTACCGAAATCAAAGCCAAATCTTTAACATCACCATCCATAAAAAGTCCGGTTTCGTGAGAAGGTTGTATTTCAAAATTGGCATTCTGATTGCCTTTTAAAAATACCCCATGGCCTGCATCAGCTCTAGGTGTCTCTACCTCAGAAGCATACAAATTTCCTCCAAGAACAATATCCTTTGCGCCATCTTGGTCAAAATCTGCTACTAAAATTTGATTTGTTGGTGCTATCTGTGCTTTAAGTGGCATGTCTTGTCGAACGAATTTGTCCCCTTCATTTATAAAAATTGCACTCTTAAATGAACTTACTTGGTAATGTATACTATTGTCTAGCTTTTTTTCATCATAAACATCCACTAAAGTTGCTTTCGAAAATTCGTCGTAGTTTTTGAACTTTTTCTTTATTGAGGGCATTTGTTGAGAAGAACATTCCCTACCTCTAACAGGATATTGTTCTCCATCATTATAGTAGCTTAATACAATATCATTGGTTCTATTTCCATCAAAGTCATTCAAAAAGATATCGAAGGTTTCGTCTCCTGAGGCTTTATATTTATAGTTCTCCCCAAGATTTCCTGCAATCAGATCTAAATCCCCATCACCGTCAATATCGTTTGCTTTAAGGCTAAACCACCATCCCATGGTATCAGACAGCTCAAGTTTTTCGGTGACTTCTTCAAAACCAGTACCAGCCTTGTTTTTGAATACCCTTAGTTTCATCCATTCACCTGTTACAGCCAAGTCTATCCAGCCATCATTGTCATAATCCAGCCATTGTGCCGAGGTTACAAGACCCATTTGATTTAAGTCCGGAAGAAGTTTTTCTGAGGCATTGACAAAAATAGGAGTGCCTGATTTGCTCCTATTTTCAAGAATATAGCTAGAAGCAGGATAAGGATAGTTTCCTGGGATAAGCCTACCACCAACAAACAAATCTTTATCTCCATCTTTATCAAAATCACAGGCATAAACGCGACTCCCACTTTCAAACATCCTAGGCAATCCATCAATGCTTTTCACAAATTCTCCATTTCCTTGGTTGACATACAATCTATCCTGAAGCATTGGTGAGTTTGACCTAAATTCATTTCCTCCACTGACAATATAAAGGTCATTATCTCCGTCATTATCAGCATCAAAAATCAGTGCCCCAATATCTTCGTGCATTCTATCTTCGAGAAGAAGTTTGAACTTTTGCTGTTCAAAAGAACCATCTGCTTTTTGATAAAAAAGACCTCCCGGGTATTTAGTTGCAGCCCCTACATAAAAATCATCAAGTCCATCTCCATTTAAATCCCCTACGGCCAAGCCAGGCCCAAATTGGGACGTCTTGTGGGGCAACAAAATTTCATTCTTGAAATCATCATAAAAGTTTTCTTTATGCTTGTACAAAGCCAAGGTATCCGTAAAGCTTTCGAACAATTGATTTGCAATATTCTGTTTAACCGTCTCAAATCTTGCATTTTTGAAATCCAGGGTTAAGACTTGATTTACTGGTACTTCAGTCAATTTTTGTTTTTTCTGATTAGGCCAAACTACAATTAGGCTATCAATAACCTCTTCTTTTCCCAAACCAAAGTGCAATTTAGGAGCAACTGAGGATTGAAAACCTCTGCTCAGCGTCACTTCTTGAACTTGGTGTATTGTTTTATGGAACAAGTGGACTTTGGCTCCTAATCCTTTTGAGTTCTTAGAACTCCCGTTAAAATTTAAAGTAAGGTAATTGTTTATCTCCGAACTATGATTCTGAAAAAGAGAAACCACATTGTCGATGTTATTGGTCACCAATTCCAAGTCTCCATCATTATCTAAATCGACATAAACAGCACCGTTTGAAAACCCCTTGTCTTCAATACCCCATGCTTTGTTGTTTTTTGAAAAAGTAAGGTCCCCATTGTTTTTAAAAATGAAATTATCGATAGGTTCCGAGGGGATTCTAAGGCTCTTTATCAACAGACTATCCTCATGTTTTTTCTCTCCTTTTAGGCTTTCGAAATAATCCTTATTATTTATTTCCCTCCTTGTGCCATTTGAAACGAACAAATCTTTATACCCATCATTGTCAAAATCAGCCAGTAGAGGTGCCCAACTCCAATCTGTAGAGGAGATTCCCGCTAATCTTGAGATATCTTTAAACTTTGGAATACCTTGATGGTTATACCCGGTATTCAACTGGAGTGCATTTTGCATGTATTGATATTGAAACCCTACGCGCTCTATGTTTGCAAATAGTTCAGGATTCATACTAGCCATATTGGCCTTAGACCTACGATTGGACGCTGCATCCATATCCATTTGCACGATATCCAGATAGCCATCATTGTTAAAGTCGGCGATATCGGCTCCCATTCCATAAAACGAGGTGTGGGAGGTAGCATTCTTTATTTCATTTTTGAAGGTTCCATCCTTTTGATTGATATACAAGCAATCGGGAGTACCAAAATCGTTGGAAACATAGAGGTCGGTCCAGCCATCCTCATTTAAATCAGAAGCCGTAACGCTAAGCGAAAGACTATACAATTTTACTCCTGAAGTCTTGGTAATTTTAGTGAATCGATTTCCATCATTCCTGTAGAGGTTATCGGTCTCCACATCAGTTACCCGGTCCATTCGCATTTTATAGTGATAGCTATTGTATTCAAATGGGGTGATAGGATAATTGGCTACATACACATCTAAGTCTCCATCATTATCAAAATCGAAGAAGGTGGCATCAACACTGTTACCATCATCATTAAGTCCATACTTCTCAGCTTGTTCTTTAAATGTATTATCCCCTTGATTGATAAAAAGTTGGTTTTGCTTATTTCCTGATTGTCCGGCTACCAAACAGTAGATATCCAGCAACCCATCTCCATTTATATCGGCCATTGTGGTACCGGTATACCATCGATTATCACCCTTTAGGCCTGATTGGAAAGTGACATCTTTAAACTTTAGGTCTCCATTGTTTAGATACAGCCTATTGTCCACCATATTGCCTGTAAAGAACAAATCCGTGAGGCCATCGTTGTTGATATCTCCTGCCGATATCCCTCCACCCATATAGATGTAAGGGTAGGTAAAATAGTTGAGGGTATCGTTTTCTACTAATCTGTTTTCAAAAGTAACCCCTGATTCTTGTGGTGTTAGTTTGGTGAAAATTCTTTGTGCTTTTGTTTCTAAGCTATTTTCCGTTATTCCTCTTTTTTTGGAGTTATCCGCACACCCAAAGAAGGTCAATACTCCCAATACTATAGTAAGATATCTCCACATACTTTTTTTCATTTATACATCAATCTGCACTTTCCGTTCATTAAAATATTAAAAAAGCAAATGAGCGAAAAAAGAATTCTCGCTCATTAGAACTAAACTTAACTAACCCAATGCCTTAGTATCCAGGATTTTGGTCTCCAGGCCCAATGGCAGTGTTACTATCTATTTCATTCTGAGGTATAGGCATAACTCGATGTACGCTAGGGTCGTAATTCCGAACAACTCGTAACGAAGCGTCCGGATTGTTAAAGTTGGCATCTGGAAAAATAGAAAGTTCTTGGTCGTCTAGATTCCACCTAACCAAATCATCAAAACGTTGTTGCTCACCACTCAGTTCAACAAATCTTTCATGTACAATGGCATTGAATATTTGTTCCGAGGTGTTTACAGGAAACCCTCTTGCATCCATTGTAGCGGTCCCATACCTCGGCATTCCGACACGGTCTCGTATTTGATTTAAGAAATCGATAGCTGCTTGGTTATTTCCTAGATTCATTTCAACCTCAGCTTGCATTAAAATAACATCTGCGTACCTCATTATCCGGACATTTACACCGCTATTTTCGGATACGTCTTGATCATCATACAGTTGTGAAAACTTATACCATACCGGTCCTCCTACACATCCTGGGCATGGAAACTGGAATACATCGCCAGGACCATATGTATTATCACCATCAATCAAGATAGCGGTATTTAATCTTGGGTCATCGTCCTCAAACTCCGCAATAACTTTGGTAGAAGGTCTTGCATTTGCCCATCCGGTATAATCTTGGGAATGGAAAGTCACCTCCGAAGTTCCAATACCGGTTTGTGCCCATCTTTCCTGTTCAGTTCCTACTTCACCATTATAACCTACCTCGAACATGGATTCGTCATTATGCTCCCCAGATTCACTGAAATTATCCCTGTAACTTTCTAATGGAAGCAAACTGTGATTCGCTACATTACTAAAAGCTTGTTGCGCCTCTGAATACCTTTCTCTATGCAAGTATATTTTTCCTAAAAGGGCGTAAGCCGCTTCCCGAGTTACTCTTCCTACCTCGGTAGTGCCTTTGGGAAAAGTCAATTGGGTAGAGAGTATCAAATCTTGAATCATCTGCTCATAAACCGCATCTGCGGTAGCTCTTGGCTCATCTTCCAGTGTAGTTTCAACATTTAGTTTTATGGGTACTCCTCCGAAACGTTTAACCAAATGGTAATAATAAAGGGCTCTTAAAAAGTAAGCTTGGCCTAGAGCATCGTCCACATCGGTTTGCGTAAAGTCGGCGGCTTCGGCATTTGCCCTCATTCTTTCCTCATTTCCAATTACAAAATTACAAGCCCCAACCCCGTTAAAACAGGCCGTCCAATACTGTGCAATATTTTCTAGTGTGGCATTGAACTCAAATCGATTAAATGGTGCAAAATTAGGGTCTCCACTAGACACTACTTCATCTGACATTGCGTCTGGAAAAACGTAGCCGTTACGCTGATAAATGATTTGAAATTGATTGTAACTTGCATTTACCGAGGCTTCTACTTGACTCAATGATTCAAAGAAGATTTCAGGATTCAATGCATTTGTATTCTCCACGGGCACATTCTCATCACACGCTAGGTACAAGAGCACAAAGAGCAGCGATATGCTTTTCAAAAAATAAGTACTAATTCTTTTCATCTTTCTCACAATTAATTTATTTAAAACTCCAACTGAATTCCACTTAACACGGTAATCGGTCTGGGTTGTGCACTTCGGTCAATGCCCAAACCATCAACCAATCCGGCTGCATTATAAAAAGGTGCAATTTCGGGGTCCAGTCCTGTGTAATTGGTGAACGTCAATAGGTTTTGCCCTTGAACATAGAAACGTAACTTTTTGATAATCCCATTTCCAGATTTGTTGATCAGTTTACTTGGGAGGGTATATCCAACAGTGACATTTCTCAATCGTAGGTATGAAGCGTCTTCAATATACCTTGTTGAAATCTCATTGTTGATATTGGAACCAAATCTAAATCTCGGAATATCAGTAATATCCCCAGGGTTCTGCCATCTACGTAATATTCTTGTTCCATAATTCAGTCCGTTATCCAAGCCTTCCAAGTAGAAAATATTACTATTAAAGGCGTCGACTCCCTCTACACCGTTGAAAAGAATATCGAAGTCCCAACCGTTGTACTCAGCTCTTAAATTGATCGCATAGGTAAAATCTGGGTTTGGATCTCCAATTACATCCCGATCATCCAAACTTATCTGACCATCACCATTCAAATCCAGAAATCTTACATCTCCTGGTTGAACGGGAACCGCGGCACTGGAATTATTTGGCAATTCTGCATCAATCTGTTCTTGGGTAGAGAAAACACCATCAGCAACCAATCCAAAAAAGTGGAAGGGTGCTTCACCCACGGCCAATCTATTTAAAGCCGAAGCAAATGGCGGATTCAATCTGGCTCTTTCAATAGGCTCGCCAGATGCGCCCAGACTCTCGACTACGTTGTCAGCTCGGGTAAGATTGGCCCAAAAGTTCCATTTGAATTTACCCTTATAATCATTGTAGCCCAAAGTGAACTCAAAACCTTCAACATCTACAATACCCACATTTCTGATAACGGTTGAACCTGTTTGGGAGTTTCCCGGAATTCCTGCGGAAGAAGGTAATTCAACGGGTATTAATAGATCTTCACTTCGGTTTTTAAAATAGTCGACGCTAAATTGGATTTGATCGTACAGGAAAGCTGTAGTTAAACCATAGTTCTGCTTAATTTGTGTTTCCCAGCGCAAATCGGGATTGGCTGCATTGTTTGGACTGATTCCTGGAGAAGTCTCATTGTTCAGCGAAGAAGGCAAATTAAGACCCAGTGTAGGCAGGAATTGATTTACTGCATTTCCAGTTCGATTGTTTCCAGTTTCCCCATAACTTGCTCTAAACTTCAGACTATTGACTGCGTCTACTTTAAACCAAGGTTCGCTTGAGATATCCCATCCCACCGCACCGGAGAAAAACCATTCCGAGGCATTTTCAGGTGAAAATCTCGACGAAGTATCTCTTCTTCCCGAAGCACTTATGGAGTAGCGGTTGTCAAATTCATAGCCAGCCAAAAAGAGGATGGAGTTCAAATTTTCCGGCACCGAAAAGGAAGTGGCACGTGCATTTGGTGAAAAAGCTTCTGGGATTTCAGAAGACACCTCATTGTTGTCTGAAATTGAAGCCGATTCGAACCGTATTCGTGTTTGTTCCAATACTGCTGAAGCATTTACGGAGTGTTTTCCAAAGTCTCGGTCAAAAGCTAACGTATTGGTGAACACGGTTTGCGACAGTGTTTGTCTTGTCTTATCAATGAAATTAATTGGATTTACAAATCTACCCCCGGCTTCTGCAAAGGCTCTTCTTTCTCTGTCTTGAAGTAAAAGATTGGCATTTAGACCAAACTGAGAACGATAGGTAAGCCCATTCATAATTTTAAATGTGGCATAAATACTACCTATTGCTGATGAAAATCGTGTTAAGTTATCCTGAGAATCCTGAATCCTAATTTGATTTCTAGAATCATTAAGGTCTTGCGAATTAGTTCCTCCAAAGAGACCGCTTTCAGTCCTTACGGGAACATAGGGTGCTTGTCCAATAATATTTTGAAATGGATCTCTACCTCCGTCCTGTTCGGGAGATACGGTTTCATTATAGGATAGGGATAGGGTTTGGCCTACATCAAGCCATTTCCCAATATTTGCATCCGTATTAATGTTAAGGGTAGTTCTGGTGAATCCCGTATCGATGAACACACCATCTTGGTCCAACCGTGAAAAGCCAACATTAAAGCGTGCCTTTTCACTACCTCCATTTACATTGGCACTTATATTATAAATGGGTGCTTGCCTAAAATAGGCATCCTGCCAATCCGTATCAATTCCATCGCCATCAAAAGTAGGATCAAGATTGACTCTTCCAACTGGAAAGTCAGGACCTCCATTTTGACCTGCCAACGCATTTACTTCTTGCAAAAACTGAATGTATTGCTCTGTATTAAGTAAATCATATCGTCTGTTGAACTCTTGAATACCTGATGATACATTCAATGTCAGGGACGCATCTCCAACTTTACCTTTTTTAGTAGTTATCAAGATTACACCATTCGTACCTCTGGATCCATAAACCGCAAGGGAAGCCGCATCTTTTAAAACATCTATTTTCTCAATACTTGCCAAATCGAGACTATTGATACTGTTTGTAAACACACCATCAACCACAAATAGAGGCGTACCATCACCAAAAGTGTTTACCCCACGAATCTGCACTAAAGTCTGCGACCCTGGAGAACCTCCGTTTGTAATGGTAACACCGGCTGCCCTACCCTGTAATGCTTGGCCAATATCCGTGGTTGGAAATTCACTCAACTCTTCTGCATCTACAACTGAGACCGGCGTGTTCCTTTGGGTTCCATAGTTCACGATTACCACCTCATCCAGACTAACCAAATCTTCATAAAGCTCTACACTTATTTCATTCTGACCTGAGTAGGTAATCTCCCTCGTTTTATATCCTATGTATGAAAAGATCAAAACATCTCCCGTATTCACCTTATCCAAAGTATATTTTCCATCAAAATCAGTTACCACACCGATTTGAGTGCCCTTTACTATAACATTGGCTCCTGGTAAAGGTCCATCACCGGCACTAACTACACCGGTAACCACTTGACCCATTGCCTGACCTGTTAGGACCAAGAAGAGGACAAAACATAAGTTCTTTAGCTTCATTTGTTTGATTAGTTTAGATTTAATTTCAGACCAAATCGTGACCTTAATTCCCATTAGATATGGGCGTGGTTAGATTTGCTACAGTGCAAGTTAAATTTACCGTTAGGTTAAGGGCGCCTTATTTGATGCAATAAATATGTCATATGTTGCATTTGCCTAAACGCCTGTAAGCGTAGTGGTAGGAAGTACATTTAAACCACTATGACCCCTATACGTATTTAATAAGAAAAGGATTAAAAACTCTATTTACCTCGTTTAGGAAGCTCGCCAAACTGTTTTTTGTAGCAAACAGTGAAATACGAAGCCGAAAGAAAGCCAACTTTATGGGCCACTTCACTTACATTGAGATTCTTATCGTTTCGGAAAAGAGTTCTAGATCTTTCCAGACGGACTCTTCGTATGAATTCAATAGGAGATAAACCTGTAAGTGTCTTTATTTTTCTATAAACTTGGCTCCGGCTTAAGCAAAGATGGGAAGACAGCTTTTCAACATTCAAAGATGGGCTTTCAATATTTTCTTGTATAAATTCCACCACCTTTTGAATGAAGTCATTGTCTAAATCCGTTTCCCTTTTTTCACTATTAGGAATGGACACGTTTGCATATTGCTGTAGTAGACGATCTTTTTTAAGAAGGAGTTGTTCCAAAACCACTTTGAGTTCGTTGGTATCAAAAGGTTTCACCAAGTAGGCCTCCGCACCCGCTTCCATACCTTTTATTCTGTCTTTGGTCAATTCTTTTGCGGTAAGCATGACTATTGGTGTGTGGTTGAGAGAGGAGTCGTTCTTGACTTTTTTACTGAATTCTATCCCATCCATTAGTGGCATGATCACATCAGTAATGATAATATCTGGATGATGCTCCATAGTTTTTAACCAGCCTTCTTGGCCATCAGATGCCAAAATCAAATCATAATCTTGTTCCAAAATTGAAATGAGATAGTCTTGAAGGTCCACATTGTCTTCTGCGATAAGTAGTTTTTTCTTGGACTCCTTTTTGGAAAGAATATCTTCAATCTTATAAACTTCCTGTTCTGATTTCGATACATCTTCTTGAAGTAGGGGTTGTTCTTCTTTAGTTCTGAAATACTGTGAACCTTGAAAAAACTCCTTTCCATAAGGCAGAATTATTTTAAAAATAGAGCCTTTCCCCAGTTCACTTTCAACTTCCACGATACCTTTATGAAGTTCTACAAAACTCTTTACCATTTCCAGACCTACTCCGGTACTTCCATAGTATGACTTGTTGAGCTCGCTTATCTGATAGAAGCGTTTGAATATTTTTTTATAGTCCTTTTGGTCTATTCCTGGACCATTATCTTTTATGCTTACTTCAACCACCGGAATTGGAGTATCTATACTTACTAAGGGTAATATCTTCTTCTCACCCGAAACGACCCGTACCTGAATCCTACCTTCATTGGGAGTAACTTTAAAAGCGTTGGACAATAGATTGAACAATATCTTTTCCAGCATTCCGCTATCTCCCCACACCTCTAAGTTTTTATTTTCATACTTTAAGTCAAGGCGTATAGACCTTCTTTTGGATTCTTCATTAAAGAAACTGAGTATACCCTTAGTTTGATCTATGAGATTAAATTGACTGATTCTCAATCTAAGTTTGTTGGATTGAAGTTTTCTAAAATCCATCAATTCATTAATCAATCGAGAAAGCCGTTCCGCATTTTTATGAATGATGCTATGTTTCTGTTTTACTGATGAGGAAAAACTAGATTCACTCAATTCCATCAACTCTTTAATAGGGTTGATTATCAAAGTTAAGGGTGTCCTGAACTCATGTGAGATATTGGTAAAGAACTGTAGTTTTTGTTGTTGAAGCTCTACTTTTTGTTTTCTACGCTCACGTTCCAACCGAAACGTATTTCTTTCGTTTATCCGTTTTTTGTACAAAAACATACCTGAGAAAATCAAAAGGGCAAGAAGCAAAACATAGAGTAAATACGCCCAAATAGTTTTCCACCAAGGGGGCATTACCTTGATTTTTAATATTACAGAAGCATCATTCCATTTGTTATCATTGTTTGAGGCTTTGAGTTTAAACGTATAATCTCCTGAGGCAAGATTGGTATATGTAGCACTGGTTTTGGAGTCTACGTAGTTCCAAGTTTTTTCAAAACCTTCCAGAAAATAGGCGTACTTATTTTTTTCGGGTCTGGTAAAACTTATGGCTTCATAATCTATAGTTAATACATTCTGATCATGGCGCAATGTAATCATGTTGGAATCTGGGCTTGATCCCGCTGGACTGATTTGATCATCCTTATCAATTTTTTTGTTGAACAATTTAATATCCTTTAAATACGGTTTGGTTAAATAAGGATTATAAACTATGTTCCGCGGGTCAATCATATTCAAACCCTTTTTGGTGCCCATATATACCAGGTTATTGTTATCCATAACCACGGCCCGATCAATCAAAAAGTTTTCCAGTAATCCATCATAGGTAGTAAATCTTACAAAGTCTTTAGTTTCCCTATCAATTTTTAAAACTCCCTGTTTGCTGCTCAACCAGAGTTCGTTTTTGACGGGTTCAAATATGGCATTCACATACGTAAGATTATGATTTTTCAACTCCAATCGTTCAAAATCTTGCTTATCTCGTGCATAGGAATATAGCCCTCCTCCATTGGTGCCAAACCAGATTTTGCCATCTTGAGTTTCGTAGATGTCTAGAATACGGCTTGAACTTGGGTGACCGCCAAATTTGGAAGAAATCGCTGTATTATGAACTATAGCATCATATTCATTTTTAGCATTCTTATTGATATGGAACAATCCTGAGGAAGTTCCAATCCAGATATAGCCATAACTATCATGGAAAAGTACTTTTACATCCTTTTGTGTGATTTGGGAATTTCTATATTTATCTCCGGCCGGGACCTTTATTTCTTTGGTTTTAGAATCGTAATAATAGACGCCTTGTAAAAATGAGCCTATCCATACATTTCCTGCTCCATCTTCCGTAAAACAACGCATCTTATCGGTTTGAAGAATCCCAGATGTGTTGCTTTTCGTAAAGTTCAAGAATGTCTTTGTCCCTTTATTTAAAAGGAAAATACCTCCTCCCCATGTAGCTATCCAGATATTTTGTTTACTGTCCACAAAAACATCTTCAATGTATAGACCTTCTGTAAGGCCCTTGTATTCTGAATTCTCATTTCCATACACATTGCTGATTTTACCCGTCTGTGAATCCAAGATATCAATGCCATTGATTTGGGCTATCCAAATTTTATCATCCTCAGTTTTAGCTAGAGCTTTTATGTCATTGGTTTGAATACTGTTTCCAATATCACTGCGTTGAAGAGCACTAAACTTATCATAGTGTTCATCAAAAAAGCCTAGGCCATTTTCGTAGTATCCCAACCACAATCTGTTTTCATGATCTAACAATATGGACCAAACAGAATCAGAGGCTATACTATGCTTGTCCTTAGCATCATAGTAATAGTGTTTTACAATTTTTCCATTCATATCAAGAACAGCCAAACCCTCGTTTTCAACAGCTACGAAAACATGTTCCAATCCACTTGTAATAGACATAATTGCACTTTGGACAATATCTAATTTTTCATAACTGGGTCGGGCTTTTTTTAAATCCCCCTTGAATACGCCACTTCTTAAAGTCCCCACCCATAGGTTTTCCCGTTTATCCAAATGTAATTTCGTTATGTGACGATCGGCACCAGCAAGATTTAAGGCCATTTCTTCCACATGCCCTCTTTTGTGGTACCGCTCCATTTTCAATCCTTGATTTGTGGCGATATACAAATTTCCTTTTGTGGAAAATTGTAAATCCAAAACCGCAGTTCCTGAAAGCAAATAGTTTTCAAGCGCTTTCCTCTCTATGTTCACTTCCCGTATTCCGTCATAGGTTCCCACCAAAAAGGTATTCCCATATTCTGCAAAGCATAAAATATTAGTGTAGTTTGGGGTAATAGCATCATCAATATTGTTATTAAACCTTCTAAAGGAATTACTTTGATAACTGTAAAGACATAATCCGGCATCCGTACCTATCCACAAATTTCCTGTCGAGTCCACATAAAGTGAACTTATAGAGTTGCTATTTATACTGTTCATGTTATCTAAATCATGGACAAAATATGTATAGGAATAGCCATTGAATTTGTACAGACCAGCACCATCGGTTCCTATCCAAATAAACCCAAATTGGTCCATTGCCATAGCTGTTATAGGACGCTGGAAAATATTCTCTTTTACAGAATTGAACTCCAAAGACTTGAAATCAATTTGAGATTGTATTTCTGTTATGTTTAGAAAAAAAGCAAACAGAAACGCGAGGCGTAGAAGTCTGAAATAGTCCCTTTTAGCAATCACCATCCAATGTAAAATTGAAAATTCAAGAAAGAGCATTTTGGCTCCAGTAAAAATAAAATTTGTAGCATTTTAAATTTCAAATGTTGCATAGACGTCCTAAACAAATACCCAATCCAAGACCAAAGGAAGTAAAAAGTTATATTGTCTACATTATATTTTAAACAAACTAACTATGCGACCGGTCATTTTGCGATTATGTATTTTACTAACGATATCATTTTCCATATTCTCCTGTAATAGAGAAGTGGAGTTCGATGCAATACTGATGCAAGGTCCTGCACCGACAGAAGTTCAGGCCAATATAGTCTTTAATAACGAAGAACCACCATTCTCCGTTACCGTAAGCCCCACAGCTCAAGGAGCTACTGCTTTTGAGGTTCTTTCCGGATTACCTGGAGCAGAATCCCAATTAATAGGCATACAACAATCCGTGACCTTTAGTTATCCAGAATCTGATGAGAATTTTTTCGTCACCGTAACAGCTATTGCAGCAAATGGTTTAGTTACTGAATCACAATTTGAGGTAGTTCCGCCTGCTGACCCATGTACGCAAATTTTTAGTGCCCCTGTAACCTGGGATAATGGAAATGACCCTGCATTCTCCTTTGGCTTTAATGGGGTAGACCTTCAAGTTGTACCCAATCCAGACCCTTCCGGAGCTAATCCAGAGGCATCCAATGTTTTGGAAATTACGCAAGACGGTGGAGGTAATTTTGATGGATTTGGTGTACAAATGACTGGTCCTACAAATTTCGCTGCTGAAGATAAAGTAGTTAGACTATTGTTTTGGTCAGATACAGAACTGCCTGTGAGATTGACAGTACAGCAAGACCCAAATAACGAAACAGAACGTGAGGCAGAAGTTAATCTAATCCATACAGGTACAGGATGGGAAGAACTTCTTTTTGATTTTGCTACCGCCACAGCAGGTTTTACCGGAAACCCTGATGGTGCACTTGGAATTGAAGATGGGGCAAATTTCATCCCAACCGGAGCATATATTCGTTTTCAAATGTTTATAAGTCCAGGAGATGATGTGGCTGGAACTTTTTATTTGGACAATGTTGGCGTATGTCCTGATGGAGGTGCCGCACCTCCGGACGAACCCGTTGACCCTGAACCTTGTACACCTCTTTTTGCACAATTGACTATGGAAAATGGTGAATCCTTTGGCCAATTTAATTTGGCTGGAGACCCTACAATAATACCCAATCCAGACTTGTCTGGTGCCAATGCAGTCGCTTCAAACGTGCTTGAGGTAATTGGAGGTGGTTTAGATTTTCAAGCCATTCAGTACTTCCCTCCAGAACCGATTGATTTTGGTGGTACCGAACAAACTATTACCATGTTACTATGGTCGCAACAAGCTGTTAATTTTAGAGTAAATGCGACTCAAGGTGTTGCTGGTGCTGAAGAAGTAGAGGTAAGCGCGGCCCATGGAGGTACCGGTTGGGAAGAGCTTGTATTCGATTTTAATAATGCAACATTGGCATTTAATGGTCAACCGAATGAGGGAGACGCTTTTGTGCCAACCGGACAATACGATGAACTTCAAATTTTTATTGCTGTACAGGCAAGTTCGTCTGAAACATTCTATATCGATAATATTACCGGTGGATGCGAATGATGCAACCAGCACCTAGTGGGGAAGATTAAAAATATCACAAAAAGTAAAGGCCATGGCGAACCTATATCTTAGTTAGCATTCCATGGCCTTGTTCATTAGAATGGGACCAGGTATTTTAAAACTCATTACCGTCATAACATAAAACCTGCTATAAATTGGAAAATATCCGGATGCATCAAATTTTACAATTATTGCTACACAAAACTTTTGTTACCGTACATCCTCAAAATACTTTTGACCCGTAGCAATAATTCAATTTATGGAATTCAATATGATAGCAATGAGAACCAAGATATCAGCTTTGATTTGCTGTTTGCTCACTTTTTCCTTTGTTTTAAAAGGAGTGGCCCAATCCGAGAGTGAATTTTTGGTCACTGATTTTGATGGAGGAGGCATATTACCAAGCCCTTGGCAAGCTTATGGGGACCTCGGTTCCTATGGAGTTCAAAACAAAAGAGGTAACAGTGATGGAAAATACTATGAATTGATATGGAATGGCAGTACGACCGAAGGTTATCTTGTTAGTCAATCTGATTTAACCTTTAGACTCATTCCCAAAAGGAAGCTCAAAGAAAAAACCATTGATAATGTATATCTAAAAATGGATGTTAATTGTGGTGGAGCTCCAGGCACAGTTATCAATATTGTATTGGTAGATGGTCCCAATGATTGCTGTGCCAACGAAGTTAACTGGATGTATCAATTCAAAAAAAGTACTTGTGAATGGGAAACCATAGAAATCAATCTAGGTGAATTTGGCTATGCTTACGACCCAAATAACCATGAAAAAAGTATTGATATCAACAAAGTGGGAAGAATAAAGGTCGGCATCGATGTTTTTTCCAAATCAGAGAGACAAATTATTCA
This sequence comes from Bacteroidota bacterium, assembly GCA_039191905.1. Lineage (GTDB taxonomy): Bacteria > Bacteroidota > Bacteroidia > Flavobacteriales > Flavobacteriaceae > Flagellimonas. Next base: position 107,753 of record JBCCXJ010000008.1, read on the forward strand.
ATTCGACAATGTAGCGCTTGTAGTAAAAGAAAAAGTCAACACAAAAAGCTATCAACCCAATATCGACATCTCTGATGACACTACTTTAAAATCTGAAGCAAAAGACTTTAAGGTAGGGGTTGCTGTAAATCCTTTGCGCGTAAAGGATTTTAATTACACAAAGATCTATAAACGAGAATTCAATAGTGTTACGGCTGAGAATGCAATGAAAATGAGAAGCATCCTAAAGGGAATAAACGCGAATGGAGAACTCGTTTATGATTGGACAAACTCCGATGCAATCGTAAATTTTGCGGAAGCCAATAACATGAATCTACATGGGCATACATTAATTTGGCACAGAAGCATACCAGACTTTTTGAAGAACTTTGGCGGAACTGACCAAGAATTTGAATCCATTATAGAAAAATATATTACAACCGTAGTTTCCAGATATAAGGGAAAAGTAGATTCTTGGGATGTGGCAAACGAGGTAATTGCTGATGGAACTTCTGAATTTCGAGAATCCATTTTTCTAGAACGTATGGGAACTGACTATGTAAAGAAATGTTTCCAATATGCTAGAAATGCTGATAAAGACGTAAAGTTGTTCTATAATGATTATGGATTAATATATGATATCAAAAAGCAACAAGGTACTTTTCAAATGATAGATGAACTGCTAGCATCCAATCTTATAGATGGTGTAGGATATCAAATGCATATTGATTATGGTTTTCCAAGTAAGCGTTCCATTAAAGAGGCAACAAACTTAAGCGTGCAACGTGAGCTTTTGGTTCATTTCGCAGAACTGGATGTTAGGACCAATCCCAAAGGAGATATTCAAGAATCAAATGAACAAAGGCTTCAAGCGCAAGGAAAGAAAGTCTATGAAGTAGTGAGTGTATTTAATGCCATACCCAAAGCGTATAAATATGCCCTTACCGTTTGGGGACTGAAAGATGATGATTCTTGGGTAACACCAGAATACGGTTTCCCCGATTGGCCACTTCTATTTGATAGTAAATTTGAAAAAAAAGAAGCCTACAAAGGATTTGTTCAAGCTTTAAAAGAGCCTTAGGGGAAACAACAACCTAGAAATAAAAATCAGATTAGATACGACATCACATCTATACATTTCACAACCTTCACTAAAACATAAGAAATGACAATCAAAAACTCTATTTTGAGACTTGGGCTTGGCTTTGGCTTAGTCATAGTAACCGCCTGCTCTTGGGGAATCTCAAAAAATAAAGAGATAGAAATGGAAAACAATAGTCCTTTTGATTTCGAGGAAAAAGCAAAGGAATTGATTTCTGCCATGACTCTTGAAGAAAAGGTATCCCAAATGAGTTATGAATCCCCAGCTATTGAGCGTCTGGGCATTCCAGAATACAATTGGTGGAACGAATGTCTTCATGGTGTTGGAAGGGCAGGAAGAGCCACTGTGTTTCCGCAAGCCATAGGGCTCGCTGCTACATTTGATAGGGATAATATGTCCAAAATCTCAGAAATTATTTCTGATGAAGCTCGAGCCAAACATCACGAATTTGCTTCACGTGGGAAAAGAGGAATATATCAAGGATTAACCTATTGGACACCAAACATCAACATATTTCGTGACCCACGATGGGGACGTGGCATGGAAACCTATGGTGAAGACCCGTACCTAGCTGGTGAATTGGCAGTTCGTTTCATTAAAGGCTTACAGGGCGATGACCCAAATTATTTAAAGCTTGTGGCTACGGCAAAACACTTCGCAGTACATAGCGGACCTGAAGCTGACCGACATAGATTTGATGCCGTCCCAAGCCCGCAAGACTTCTTAAACACCTATAGCCCTCACTTTGAAAAGGTAGTTAAAGAAGCAGGAGTCTATTCCATTATGTGCGCATATAATAGTTACAATGGTGAACCCTGTTGTGGAAATCAAGAGTTGAGCAGCTTGTTACGTAATGATTGGGGCTTTGATGGTTACATTGTATCCGATTGTTGGGCCATCCGGGATTTTTATGATGAAAATGCCCATAAAATAAGCGCAGACGCCAAAGAAGCTTCAGCTGCTGCTGTGAAGGCAGGTACCGACCTGAATTGTGGAAACTCATATCCTTCATTGGTGCAAGCCGTGAAGGATGGTCTCATTACCGAATCAGAGTTAGATGTCTCGTTGGAAAGATTAATTGTTGCACGATTAAAATTAGGGCTATTTGCTCCAGAGGGAGTAGTACCCTATGAGAGTATTCCCTACGATGTCGTTGATTCAGAAAAACATCAACTTGCTGCTTTGGAAACAGCGCGCAAATCCATTGTGCTTCTAAAAAATGAGAATAATATACTTCCATTGGACAAAAATGCAATCAAAAAAATAGCCGTGATAGGTTCCAACGCGAACGACCTCGAGGTACTGCTTGGAAATTACAATGGTTACCCCTCGGAACCCATTACTCCTTTAAAAGGAATTCAGCAAAAACTACCAAATGCTGACGTTTCGTATGCCATAGGCTGTAAGTTGGCAGATGGTCTTCCTGTTTTCGAAGCAATGTCGCATTCTGTTTTGTTTTCGGACAACTCACTCAAGATAAGCGGATTGAAGGGAGAGTACTTTGATAATATTGCGTTTGAAGGGGCTCCAAAACATATACGAATCGACAAAACAGTGGATTTTACGTGGAGGACCACGCCCCCTTTTGAAGACATGAGTGCAGATACTTATTCTATCCGCTGGACAGGTGTACTTTCAGTTCCTAAAACAGGAAAATATGCACTGGGCGGAGAAGCATTTTCTTCAATGGAACTATTCCTGGATGATAAATTGTTATTAACACGCCAAGATACCCATCATCCTAAAAAAATATATGAATATGTAACCCTTGAAGAGGGCAAGAAATACCAAATTCGCTTTGAGTGTGTTCAGAACAATACGGAACATTCCATTATGCGGTTATTATGGGAATCGCCGAAAGAAAACCTAGAAGAAGAAGCAATTGCTATAGCAAAAGATGCCGATGCTGTTATTCTTTGTATGGGTATTAGCCCCTTACTGGAGGGAGAGGAAATGAAAGTAAAGGTAGATGGTTTTTCTGGCGGCGACCGTGTGCATACCAAGTTACCCAAAACACAATCCGAGTTGATTAAAAAAATTCAAGCATTGGGTAAACCTACAGTTTTGGTACTACTCAATGGAAGTGCACTATCTGTAAATTGGGAAAACGAAAATATTCCTGCTGTTCTGGAAGCTTGGTACCCAGGGCAAGCAGGGGGTACAGCTATAGCTGATGTACTATTTGGGGATTATAACCCAGCAGGTAGGCTTCCCGTTACATTTTACAAAGACATTAACGATATTCCAGCTTTCAACAACTATGAAATGAAGGGGAAAACCTATCGCTATTTTAAGGGAGAACCCTTATATGAATTCGGTTATGGCTTGAGTTATTCTACGTTCAACTACAGTAACTTTCAAGTTCCAAAAACACACGAAGCGGGAAATGACCTAACCCTTCAAGTTGAGGTTGAAAATACGGGAAACGTCAAAGGAGAGGAAGTAATCCAAGTGTATATTCAGAATTCTAATGCAGACGCATTTAATCCACATAAAACCTTAGCGGCTTTTGATCGAGTTTCGTTCGAATCTGGTGAAAAGAAAACCTTGACGTTTAAAATAGATAAGGAACAGTTAAATGTGGTAAACAAGCAAGGGGAAAAAGTTATGAAGCTTGGGGAATATGAGATTTCCGTCGGAGGTTCGCAGCCATCCGAAAATAGAATCAAAAAAGGTACAGTACTCTTGAAAAAGATAAAAATCTCTGGCAATACAGTTAAGATATAGCCAATACCTTGTTATTTTTAAAGTATTCAAGACAATCCATCCATTATGTTCTATATAGGCTTTGACATTGGAAGTTCATCTATAAAAGCATCATTGGTGAATGCTAATACGGCTAAAGCCATTTCTACCATACAGGAACCTGCCAAAGAGATGAACATCATAAGCAATCAACGTGATTGGGCGGAACAGAACCCTGAAATATGGTGGAAACATATTTGTACCGCTACAAAAAGACTGATGGATGAAAATCAAATTAAGTCGGGGCAAATAAAAGGTGTTGGCATTGCATATCAGATGCATGGTCTTGTTACCGTGGATGTTAATGGCGAAGTGATACGGAATTCCATTATTTGGTGCGACAGCAGGGCCGTTTCATTAGGAGAAAATGCCTTTCAAGAAATTGGTGAAGAGGTTTGTATGGAATATCTCATGAATTCTCCCGCCAATTTCACTGCTTCCAAGTTGGCCTGGGTAAAACAGCATGAACCTGAGAATTACAAAAAGATTCATAAGTTCATGTTACCTGGAGATTATATTGCCTTTAAGTTTTCTGGAGATTTTACCACAACCGTTTCGGGTCTATCCGAAGGAATTTTTTGGGATTTCAAAAATTCCGAACCCTCCAGTACTGTTTTGAATCATTATGAAATCAGTAAAAATCTAATTCCAGATATTGTTGACACTTTCGGAGTTCAGTCTAGAGTTTCAGAAAAAGGAGCTGAGGAAAGTGGCCTACAAAAAGGTACTCCCATTTTATACCGTGCAGGGGACCAACCCAACAATGCTCTATCACTCAATGTCTTTGAACCGGGTGAAGTGGCTACCACTGGAGGCACATCTGGAGTTCTGTATGCCGTCACAGATAGTTTGAAGGCCACGGAAGGTATTAAGCTGAACAATTTTGCCCATGTCAATCACTCAACAGCTAAACCCCGAATAGGAAAGTTACTTTGCATCAATGGATGTGGAATACAATACAGATGGTTAAAGGACACTCTGAATCTCAGTGAAAACTCATATCAAGCAATGAATTCTCATGCGGCCAAAATACCTATAGGTTCTGATGGACTTCAATTGATTCCTTTTGGCAATGGTGCCGAGCGTATGTTCGACAATAAGACAATTGGCAGTCATATAAGTAACCTGAACCTGAACAAACATAGTCAAGGGCATATCTTGCGTGCTGCTTTGGAAGGTGTTGCTTTCGCTTTTGTGTATGGTATGGAACTATTGAAGAAGGAAAATACGCAAATTAATGTGATTCGTGCCGGTAATGACAACCTCTTTCGTTCCCAAATATTCTCAGAAACCGTTGCGACACTGATCAACCAAGAAATAGAAATTTACAACACTACTGGTGCTATTGGGGCGGCACGAGCTGCCGGAAAAGCTAATGGCTCTTTTGATTTTGGAGCTATGGTTTCGCAAAATGATTACGTGGAAACTTTTGAACCCAATCAAGAAAACGAACCACATACCAAAGCTTATGCGCGTTGGAAAAAAACATTAAATACCCTATTAAACAACTAAAAACTGATGACATCAACAAGTGAATATTTCAAATCTATAGGTAAAATCAAGTTCGAAGGAAAAGACTCGGACAACCCTCTTTCCTATAAATACTACAACCCAGAGCAAGTAGTGGCTGGAAAGACCATGGCGGAGCACTTCAAGTTTGCCGTAGCATACTGGCATTCATTCTGCGGTACTGGGGCAGACCCCTTTGGTCCTGGCACACAGCAATACGTGTGGGATACTCCTACGGATGCTGTGGAAGCTGCCAAAATGAAGGCAGATGCGGCTTTTGAATTCATTTCAAAATTAGGTTTCAACTATTACTGCTTTCATGATTATGATTTGATTCGTGAAGGGGCTTCATTTTCAGAATCAGAAGATAGATTGGGCGCAATTGTGTCTTATTTGAAGCAAAAACAACAAGAGACGGGCATCAAACTACTCTGGGGTACGTCTAACTGCTTTTCAAATCCCAGGTATATGAACGGTGCGGCAACCAATCCAGAATTCAATGTATTGGCCAGAGCTGGAGGGCAGGTAAAATTAGCCTTGGATGCAACCATCGCTTTGGACGGAGAAAACTACGTCTTCTGGGGAGGTAGAGAAGGCTATATGAGCTTGCTCAACACAGACATGAAACGGGAGTTGGATCATATGGGAATGTTCTTATCCAAAGCAAGGGATTATGCCAGAGCACAAGGTTTTAAAGGTACTTTTTTCATTGAACCCAAACCTATGGAGCCTATGAAGCATCAATATGATTTTGATACAGCGACATCAATTGCCTTTTTAAAGCAATATGGTCTTGACAAGGATTTTAAAATAAACATTGAAGTAAACCACGCTACTTTGGCTCAACACACATTTCAACATGAATTACAAGTTGCAGCCGATGCGGGTATGCTGGGAAGCATAGATGCAAATCGTGGGGATTATCAAAATGGATGGGATACGGACCAGTTCCCCAATAACATTTATGAAGCTACCGAAGCCATGCTAGTCTTTTTGAATTCAGGTGGGCTCCAAGGGGGTGGAATAAACTTTGATGCCAAAATAAGACGAAATTCTACCGATACCGAGGATATCTTTTTGGCTCACATTGGCGGAGCTGATGTCTTTGCCCGAGCTTTGTTGACCGCAGAAAAAATAATCAATTCATCCGCTTACAACGCCTTAAGAGAAAGGCGCTATGCCTCTTTTGATTCGGGCAGTGGTCAATCTTTTGAAAAAGGTGAACTTGACTTTGAGCAACTATACACTATTGCCAAAGAAAACGGGGAGCTGTCTTTAATCAGTGGCAAGCAAGAACTTTTTGAAAACATCATCAACCAATACATATAAGTCTATGGAGTCGGTTTTGGAATTTGGTGACTGGATTGTTTTAGGGATTTACTTTTTAGCTTTGGTTGGAGTTGCAGTTTGGGTTATCCTACAAAAGAACAAGGATACTGAAGATTATTTTTTAGCGGGAAGAAATGTAGGTTGGTTTGTTATTGGGGCCTCTATATTCGCTTCTAACATTGGCTCAGAACATGTAGTTGGGTTGGCAGGAACGGGTTTTGAGTCCGGAACACCCATGGCGCATTACGAATTACACGCTTGGATAGTACTGCTTTTGGGGTGGTTGTTCCTTCCCTTCTACATACGAAGTGGGGCCTTTACCATGCCCGAATTTCTCGAAAAACGATTTGATAGTCGATCCAGATGGTTCCTTTCTATTTTTTCCTTGGTAGGGTACGTCATCACCAAAGTTTCGGTTACTATTTATGCGGGGGGTATTGTAGTTTCAGAACTATTGGGTGTTTCCTTCTGGGGCGGAGCCATCGGTATTGTAATTTTTACGGGAATTTATACCATAATTGGAGGTATGAAAGCCGTGATTTATACAGAGACCTTACAAACCGTAATCTTGATTTTAGGGTCCTTGATCATCACCTTTTTGGGCCTTCAAGAAATAGGTGGATGGTCGGTGATGACCGAAACGGTTAAGCAGGTAAGTCCGGACCATTTTAATATGTGGCGCCCTATGAGCGACCCTGATTTTCCTTGGACCGGACTGTTGATAGGGGGTACAATTGTGGGTATTTGGTATTGGTGTACTGATCAATACATTGTGCAACGTACTTTAGCGGCTAACAACATCAAAATAGGGCGTAGAGGGGCTATTTTTGGGGCTTATCTAAAGTTGCTTCCCATTTTCATATTTCTTATTCCAGGTATAATTGCCTTCGCTTTAACCATACAAAACCCAGAATTGTTCAGTGTTGAAAAAGCGGACCGAGCATTTCCGATGCTGGTCAAGACTTTGTTACCTGTTGGATTGAAGGGATTGGTCGCTGGAGGGCTTATTGCGGCGCTTATGAGTTCATTAGCTTCAGTATTCAATTCATGTTCCACCATCTTTACCATTGATATTTACAAAAAAATAATGCCAGACAAGGAAGAAAAACAACTCCTTCGAATTGGTAAGACCGCTACCGCAGTAATTGTTGTTTTGGGTATTTTCTGGATTCCTATAATGGAAAAAATAGGTGGCGGCGTGATGTACCAATATCTTCAAAATGTACAGTCGTATATTGCCCCACCGGTCACCACAGTTTTCCTTTTAGGCATTATTTGGAAACGAGTGAATTCAACAGCAGCCATTACTACCCTTATGACGGGACTTGTACTTCTAGTTGCCCGGTTGAGTGCCGAGATTTACTATCAACCGGATATTGAACATTTTCGCCAAACAGGAGAGCAGCTAGCGTCTGGGTTTGCCTATACTTTTGCAACCATCAATTTTGCCCATATGGCCATTTTTATGTTCATTTTCTCCCTTGCCCTTTGTATTGGGGTTTCGTTGGCGACCTCAGCTCCCGATTATCAAACCATCAGAGGATTGTCCTTTGGGACACTTGGAGATGATGACCGGCAGATGGCCAAGAAAAGCTATGACACTATTGATGTGGTACTTTCCGTTCTATTGGTTGTCATTGTCATTGGAATTCTAACTTATTTCACAGGATAATTGAATTGGAAACGATAAAAAGTGACGCTATGATGGATATGGTGAAGCTGATTAATGCCAAAGGAATGGAGTTGGAGGTATGCAATTATGGAGCTACCCTCATGGCGCTAAGAGTCCCTAATTGCAACAACAAATTAGTTAATGTTGTAGTAGGGCTAAATGCAGCCGAGGATTATGTTTCACTTAAATATCAAGAGCAAAACTTGTTTCTAGGATGCACTATTGGAAGATATGCAGGTCGCATTTCTGGTGGTTCCTTTAAGCTTAAAGGAAAAGAATATATCTTGGAAAGTGAAGATGGTGTGCACTTACATGGAGGCCATAATGGGCTTGATAAAAGATACTGGGACATTCTTTCAACGAAGGATGGCAAAAGCCCAAGTGTAAAGTTGGCTTTGCAAAGTCACCACATGGATGAGGGGTATCCTGGAAACCTAAAGGTAACAGTAGAGTATGAATTACTGGAATCAAACGCATTACGAATTTTATACAAAGCGGCCACAGACCGGACCACGGTCCTAAATCTCACAAACCATGCGTACTACAACCTTGATGGCGAGGGAAGTATTGCTGAGCATTTTTTACAAATCAATAGTAACAAGATATTGGAATTGGATAAGAAAAAACTTCCAACCGGAAAAATAGTGAACTGTTCCAAAACTAATTACGACTTTGTCAACAAGGCTAAAGTCAAAAAAGTGATGGAATCCGGACTCGATACGGTCTACGTGCTTTCGCCAAAGCCATTTTCGGCGGCGCTATATTCAGAAAAGAGTGGAATATGCATGAAAGTGCTTTCTAAACAGCCTGCTGTAGTTATCTACACTCCGACCGAGTTTCCAGATATGGATTTCGAAAATGATACGACCTACAGTTTATTTCCTGCCATCTGTTTTGAGACACAGAATTTTCCTGACGCTCCCAATAACCCGCATTTTCCTAGTTGTATTCTAAATCCAGGAGAAACCTATCTCAATGAAACGGTATTGGATTTCAGTACCATTTCAATAAATTAAACAGCGTATTTTTTCTTCTATGAAATTCCTTGGGAATATTTGAAAAGCCCTCTGCATCTTAAAAACAACCAAAAACCCTAGTGTCTCAAAGTTTTTTAGACATAGCGATAAAATCGAAAGCATCCTTTCCTATGCTAAACCCATGTTTTCCGATACTCTTGAAATCATTCTTTTCATAAAAGGAAATGGCTCTCTGATTGCCTTGATATACCGATAGCCAAATGTTTTCACTGCCGTTTTCCTTAGCTTTTTCCAATAGTAGGTTTTGTAATCTTCTCCCTATTTTCATGGATAAAAAATCCTGAAGCACATAAATTTTCTGTAGTTGACTCACTCGCTCCGTCGCTATAAACTCAGAAGGCGATTTCAACTTCAATTTGGCATAGCCCACAGGTAACTTATCCACAAAAGCAATCCAATACACATTGTTTTCTTTCTGAAGACTGTTCTCAATTTTATCCACTGAAAAAGTTGCATTCAAATAGGCTTTTAGTCCTTCCTTATCGGTAAATAGATGACCAAAAGATTCAAAAAAAGTAACTCGACCCAACATGGCGATAAAAGTAGCGTCTTCTTTTTTAGCCAATCGTATCTGTTCCATACATCTTAGTTTTCATTTGATACAAACGATATCCATGTAATAATACGGCAATAGTGCATCCTATAATAATAGGCATTGCTTGAATTAAAATTCCATAAAGTATATAAATGCCATTGGCAAAAAGGGAAATCAAGCGCAATCTTTTTTCACCCCTGACCGACATGGAATAGAGATTGAGCAGTAAACCCAAATAGCCTATAATCTCGTCAAAAGGTTCAGTAAACATAATAACTATACTTTTTACAGTATAAAACTATTTCAATTATCTTTACCATACAATACCTGTCACGGATGACAGGTTAAATCAGTTGTATGATTGTAGATGGAAAACAAAAGGCATATCAGGTGAAAGAAGACTTTTTTCATTGTGGGACCAACGCTACATTACACTTTATTGGTGGTAAATGGAAAAGCGTGATTATTTGGTATTTACGAAATGGAAATATGCGCTTTTCAAAACTCAAAAAGTTAATGCCTGATATCACGGAAAAAATGTTAAGTCTTCAACTAAAAGCCCTTCAGGCTGATGGTATTGTAAACCGAAAAGTATATGGTGTCAAGCCTCCAAATCGTGTAGAATACTCCTTAACTGATTTTGGTGAAACCCTTGTTCCTGTTGTTCAAAAAATCACTGAGTGGGGCATTGCTTATGCCGAAACCCATGGGAAGTTGGTTGATTATCCATAGGATATTTAAAACACAATCTGTGCACTTCCCAGCTTTGGGTCTTTCTCGTTCATGGTACCATAGATGTATCCTTTTCCAGAAAAGATTTCGCTATGCTGATTGATTACAATGTGCATCAAACCGTATTTAGTGACTAAGGCATAATTATTATTCTTTATGTGCAACAAGGGATTGTACTTTAAAAACCCATCACTATTAGTTTGAATAAAGCCCTTGCCGCCTTCAAGGGATATACTCCCTATTGAAGTCTCGGTTTTTTTCCTTGAAAACGTGACATTAATATTTGACTTCTCAACTTTAAACGAGTCAAACGGTTTTGATTCTTCATTCAAGAAGAATTGGGCTAAAATATGTGCGGTTTCTTCTATGAAAATTGAACAACTGGCATTAAGCATTATGGAAATAGTAAGCTCCTCTTTTGGATAGTACACCACAACCGTCCGTGCTCCCAACCAATTACCGGCATGTTCCACAACATCGTTTCCAAAGGAATCAAACGACCTACGCCATGTCACTCCTACATTTATCTTTTTTCCATTTGCCAATTGATGGCCTTTGAACATTTCGTTTACCACTTTCGCAGACAAAAATCCGTTTCTGTAAGCATTCGTCATTTTTACCAAATCCGTTGGAGTACTTCTAAACGACGCCCCAGGGATTTTATAGCTCCCATTGGTCACTCGCTCTGGTTTAACTTCTGAGTCATCAATTAAATACAACTTGGCATCTTGCTTAGTTAGCTCATTAATGTTTTCAGCATAGGTGTTTTTCATACCCAAAGGTTGGAAGAGGTCATTTTTTAAATACTCCAAATAGGTACTTCCTGATGCTCCTTCAATTACCGCTGCTAAAAAGTTGAAAGCATGAGTGGAATAGCTATAATCGGTATCCGGTTCAAACAATAGGTCAGACTTCATCAATACAACCGTCTCTTCTATCCCTTCATATTGCTTCTTTTTGAAACCATTTCCCTTAGGTCTGTGTGCTAATCCAGAAGTATGGGCGGCTAGTTGCCTAGAAGTTAGCATTGCATACTTTTTATCAATGTAAGGAACATAAGTTTTGATAGGCTCGTCCAAGTTTACCTTACCTTCATCCATCAACTTTCCAAGCGCTGTTGCTGTGATAAGCTTGGCTACCGAAGCTGTTCTTAACCGAGTTTCCGGTGTCACTTTAGTCCCCTTTTCCACATCAGCAAAACCAAAACCTTGAGCATAAATTACCTCTCCTTTTTTGCTTACACTCATGGATAGGCCAGGCACTTTTGTTCTTTCTAAAAAAGTGGTCGCTACGGTTTCTATTTTTGCTGCAACTTCATCGGTAATTTTTTGAATCTGCCCGTGCATCTTTACGAATGAGCATATCATTATTGCAGCACATAAAACGATAGTATTTTTATTGGTTTTCATTTTGATATGTATTTTAGTTAGCACCATTTTCAATTAAAAAAGAGACCACGTCTCCATGATTACCGATTTTAGCCATCCGCAACGCATTTCGTTTTTCTGCGCCAAGTCTATAGCTCTCTCTTACGGTGAGGTTGACATCTGCCCCATTTTCTATTAAATACTTGACAATATGTAAATGGCCATTCCATGCAGCTCTAATGAGCGGCGTTTCATCGCCCCTAACATGTAGGTTTACATCTGCGCCATTTTCTACAAGAAATTGGGCAATATGGAGATAGCCTAATCTACATGCCTCAATTAAAGGGCTGCTATCTTGTTTAACAACTTCGTTGACATCGGCACCTCTTTGAACAAGACGTTTCACTTCTGGCAAACTTCTCTGTCGAACCGCTTTAATCAAAGGTGTTGCCCCATCTTGTATGTTGAAAACAAATGATTCTGTTTGAGTCAAAACCCCATCAAAAAAATAATGATGTTCACTTTCGTGCGGCCAAGCTTTTAATACGAATGCGATACTGAATATTACAATAGTTAAGTTCTTCATTTTTTTTCTTACTGGTGCGTTACTCCAAATTTCTTTTAAGAAAACATCGATTTTCGAATTAATCGACCAATTTGGATTTGTGCCATAAATAAAAAGTATAGCTCAGGATAAGTGGCTTCGTCATATGGAAATGGCCTTTTAAATGGTGCAAAGTTTAATCCAGCAGTACGTCAATTCTACTTTGGTGCTTTTTCTTATTTTGTCGGAGCAATGAAAAAAAAGGCCAACCTTGTTGACAACATCCTCCAAAACAGACTTTTTGTCCATTTCTCTTTCTGGCTCCTTTTTTTTGTTTGTTTTACGCTCCTTTCTGTTCTTAATTCCGGAAATCTTAAGGAGCCTATACTGAGTTATCTAGCCTTTCTTCCTTCACAAGTTATGGCAGGTTATCTTCTCGTGTATTACCAAGTACCTAAATTGTTATTACAAAAAAAATACGTGCGCTTTGGCATATCATTTCTTTTATCTGTGTATGTTTTCTCAGCTCTTGCCAGAATAAGCAGTGTATATTTCGCCGAGCCTTTTTTTCGAAAAGACTTTTACCAAGAGAGCATCACGGAAATTCTTACAGATCCCGTTTACCTTTTGGTAGTTTATTTTCCTACGGTTTATGTTATTGTATTTCTGATGCTTGTTATGAAAGTGGTAAAAGATCGTTTTGAAGAAAAGCACCAATTAGAAGTCTTGAAAAAGGAACAGGTCAACACAGAACTCAAGTTTCTAAAAGCCCAAACCAATCCTCATTTTTTGTTCAATACGCTGAACAATTTGTACTCGCTAACCTTATCAAAATCGGATAAGGCGCCCAACGTAGTTTTAAAACTTTCGGAGATATTGGATTACATGCTTTACCAATGCAATGCCCCAAGGGTGTCTTTGGGGAAGGAAATTCAGCTTATACAAAATTACTTGGACCTTGAATCGCTTCGCCACAAGAGTCATCTAAATTTAACCTTTGAACATAACGGCAAGTATGAAGAGGTAGAAATCGCTCCCCTTATTCTTCTCACATTTGTAGAGAATGCTTTTAAACATGGTCTTGGAGGGAAAACAGTAAATCCCAAAATTGCGGTAAAACTCGATGTGATCGACGGTGAACTATTGTTCCAAGTTCAAAATACAAAACCAGAAGTAGTCGATGTCAAAAAAGTTAAGCGCGGCATAGGTCTAGAGAACGCTAAAAGACAATTAGAACTAAATTACGGTGGTAAGTATTCCATCTCCCAAAAAGAGAACGAAAACCTTTATGATCTTCTCTTAAAACTAACACTTAGTTAAATGACTATAAATTGTATCATTATAGATGATGAACCTTTGGCCATTGACATTCTGGTCCAATATATAGGCAACATCGATGATTTGAATCTTAAAGGCACCTTTGAAAACCCAATGGGTGCTCAAGAATTACTAAAAATAGGAGTGGTTGACCTGATTTTTTTAGACATACAAATGCCTCTAATTACCGGGATTGATTTTATCAAGAGTACAAAATTGAAAGCTGGAATTATCTTCACCACGGCTCACCGTAATTATGCTATTGAAAGCTATGAGCTGGATGTTGTGGACTATTTATTAAAACCCATTTCCTTTTCCCGTTTTTTAAAGTCAGTAAACAAGTACAAGGAAGCTCATACCCCGGTTCACAACAAAACTGAATCTGCTATATCAAATGATTTTATCTATGTAAATGTCAATAAGAAACATGTCAAAGTAACATTCAACGAAATACTATACGTGGATAGTCTAAAAGACTACATCAAAATACACACCTCCGAAACACAGATTGTTACTAAGGAAAAAATCGGCAGTTTTCTTGAAAAACTACCTGAAAATTTCATTCGCGTTCATAGGTCTTATATTGTAAACAAAAATCATGTTACCGCAATTACTGCCAAAGATGTGGAGATTGATAAAATCGAAATTCCCATAGGCAGTAATTTTAAGCATGAAATCAAACGTCTGAAACAAGACTGCTAAAAGGGCTTCAGTGAAAAAATAATGTTTTCTTTAGTATTTTAAAACATCAATTAGCCATACCTGCTTAATTTTGTCACTTGATAAAGAACTCCTCTAGATAATTTGATGTATCATGAAAAACGCCCTATTTTTTCTATCCTTAGTATTATCGAATAGTTATTTCGTCATTGCCCAAGATTTGGTTCAATCCGGACCTATGGTTGGCTACTCAACCATGCGCGAAGCCCTTCTTTGGGTTCAGACTACAACCGCCGCTGAAGTTCATTTTGAATATTTTGATAAAGAAAATCCCAATGAACGATTAAAAACTGATAAATACACTACGCAATCTAAAGATGGTTTTGTAGCAAAGTTGGTGGCTAATCAAATCCTACCAGGAAAGAACTATAGTTACGAGGTGTTTGTCAATGGGGAAAAAATTCAAAGGGAGTACCCTATGGAGTTTCAATCGCAAACGCTTTGGCAATGGAGAACAGACCCTCCTGAGTTCAGCTTTGCTATTGGCAGTTGCAATTATGTTAATGAAGAACCCTTTGATAGACCTGGAAAGCCGTATGGAAGTGAATTTGAAATATTTGAATCCATCCATCAGAAAAAGCCGGACTTTATGCTTTGGCTGGGGGACAATACCTATTTGAGAGAACCCGATTGGAATTCAAGAACAGGTATCCTACATCGATACACCCACACGCGTTCGTTGACACAGTTACAGCCACTTCTTGCTTCAACCCACCATTATGCTATTTGGGATGATCATGATTTTGGACCCAACAATGCGGATAGTAGTTTTTGGGAAAAGAAAACAACTTCCGAAATCTTTAAACTGTTTTGGGGAAATCCTAACTACGATTTAATCTACAAAGGAGGAATTACCGGCACCTTCCAATGGGCAGACGTACAATTTTTCCTATTGGACAATCGATATTTCAGAACCTCGAACAATAATTTTACAGGGGAACGTGAAATATTGGGTAAGGCTCAGATTGATTGGCTTATCAATGCGTTGACTTCAAGTGACGCTCCTTTTAAGTTTATTGCTATTGGGGGACAAGTACTCAGTACTGAAGCTGACTACGAAAACTATGCAACCTTCCCTAAGGAGAGGCGCTATCTATTAGATAAAATACGTGAGGCCAAAATTGAGGGGGTAGTCTTTTTAGATGGAGATAGGCATCACACCATTTTGAGTCGTATGCAGGAGAGTGAAGATGTTTATCCCATTTATGATTTGACCTGCTCTTCTTTAACTGCAGGCTCTAATGACAATAAAGAGGAATTCAACAAATACAAAGTAGAAGAAACCGTGGTAGGGCAGCACAACTTTGGGATACTCAACGTTAGTGGTCCTCGCACAGATCGTTTGCTTACCATCAGAATATTGGATAAAAACGGAAAAGAGCTCTGGAGTAAGAACATCAGAGCTCAAAACCTAAAGTATAAGTAGTAAATGTTTTCCTAAACTAAATGCGGTTACTCCCTAAAGTTACTGTCAAGAAGTCCGTAGAATTCGTGTCTAACACTATCCTCATTGAATTTTCCTCCATATTCAATGGTTGTAGTGAAGCTTTCTTTATCCTTGATTCCTCGGGAAGAAACGCAAAGGTGTTTCGCATGTACTATAACAATTACATCTTTGGTCTTCAGAGTATCTTGTAAATCTTCCAAAATTTGGAGACAAAGCCGTTCCTGAACTTGTGGTCTATGGGAATAGTAGTCCACCAAACGATTTATTTTGGAAAGACCCACCACTTTATCCTTGGGAATATAACCTATATGTGCTTTACCTACAATAGGTAAAAAGTGGTGCTCACAAGAAGAATCTATGGTGATATCTTGTTCCACTAACATACGTTGATATCCATATGTATTGGGAAAAGTGGAAATCTTTGGTTTGTTTTTAGGATTTAAACCATAAAACAATTCCTTTACATACATTTTTGCAAAACGATATGGTGTTCCAGATAGACTCTCATCTGTAAGATCAAGGCCCAACTCCTCCATTATTTTGAAAAAATGGGTCTGTATGTTTGCTATTTTTTCATCATCCGAGCGTTCAAAGGCATCATCCCGCATCGGCGTCTTTACTGACGTGGCAATATGATTGTCTCCTAGGAGCTCTATTTGGGAATTATCCATAAATATAAAATTGAGGATTAACTGTCGACACAACAAGTTTCGTCCTTACACTGGCAATAGTATCGATTGTAAAAATGAAGGAATATTAATCCTATGGTCGGTGGATAAATGGCTGCTTCTGCTAAATGGAATAGTTCAAATTTCTCGTTCAATACGATTAATGCCAACACCAACCAAACAATTCCAAAACCATACTTAATCCAGGTTTCGCTGGTTTTTTTTATTGACCAATACACTGCAAAGAAGGAAAGAACCAAGAAAATGATATCCAAAGCACCCCACCAGGACGGATGAGCATCACCATGAAACCCAATACCTGCACTGGCCACAAAAAGGAAAGGAGTTGCTAAACAATGAATCAAACAGAGTCCACTAGCTAGGGCCCCAATCCAATCAGATTTTGTAGATACTTGTGTTAAAGTCATTAATTATCACATTTTTAACATGCCCTTTGGGAGCACAAAAAAACAAAAATTAGATTTTTGACAAAGTTAGTGCTATTTTTTAAATGCAACTAGGTTGCATTTATGTTTATTTTTGTCAAAACAAATCAATGGTTAAAACATCAGGCCTTAGATACGCGTACGGGGACGGACAAGAAATGATTTTTCCGGATATTGAACTTACCCCTGGAAATCATTTGCTCATCATTGGTCCTTCAGGTATTGGTAAGACAACACTTTTATACTTAATGGCTGGACTGTTACCCCCAGTAAATGGGAGTGTTGCTATTGCCGGGAAGGAATTGAACGCATTATCGCGCAGAGAAATCGATAAATTTCGAGGTGAGCAAATTGGATTGATTTTCCAGCAGTATCATTTCATAAATTCACTTAGCGTACAAGATAATCTTACGCTACGACAGAGCATTCTTGAAGATGCAGTGGACAAGCAAAGACGGCATCAACTGGCAGAAAGACTGGGGTTATCTGACCATCTGAACAAAAAAGTTACACAGTTAAGCCAAGGGCAACAGCAACGTTTATCCATTGCACTTGGTCTAATTCATAAGCCCAAAGTAATATTGGCAGATGAACCAACATCCAATTTAGACGATGCCAATTGCGTGAAAGTTATTAACCTTCTTAAAGAAGAAGCTGAAATTTGCAAAAGCAGTCTTGTAATTATCACACACGACCTTCGGGTAATGTCTCATTTTCAAAATCGAGTTGAGCTATGAATTTAGGGTATTTGGCATATAGAAACATGGTTTCCAAACCACTCAATTTACTTTTGAGCTTATTACTCTTATCCTTGAGTGTCTCCTTAGTAACCTTTGTTCTGCAATTAAACAAGCAGCTAAGCGGTCAACTCAACAAGAACATTGCTCCTTTTGATATGGTCGTTGGAGCCAAAGGGAGTCCATTACAACTCGTTTTATCCTCCGTTCTTCATATAGATGTGCCCACTGGAAACATAAAGCAAAAAGATGTTGTGATGCTACATAACCATCCTTTTGTAGAAAAAACAGTCCCTGTTTCATATGGTGACAATTATAAAGGATATAGATTATTGGGTACCGAATTGGAATACCTCAGTAGCTATAATGCGGAGCTAAAAGAAGGGCGTCTTTATCAAAAATCTTTTGAGGTAGTTGCAGGTAACGGAGTGGCCACAAAATTAGGCCTTGCCTTGGGCGATACTTTTACGAGTTCACATGGTTTAGTGGATGGTGGCGAGGGTCATGACGATAAACCATATGAAGTGGTAGGTATTCTCAAGCCAACCGGATCAGTGGTGGATCAACTTTTGATTTCAAATTTGGAAAGTGTATGGGAAGCCCATGACCATGGGGATGGAGAGCATAGCGAATCTGAAGAAGAACATCATGATGAAGATGGGCACGAACATGAAGAACATGGGCATGACCACGAAGGGCACGAGCACGATGACCATAACCATGATAAGGAACATAAACACGAAGAACATAATGAAGACTTAGAGATTACCTCTCTTTTGGTAAAGTTTAAAAGCCCTTTGGGCATGGTTCAACTTCCTAGGTTTATTAACGAGAATACTGCCGTGCAAGCTGCTTTACCGGGTTTTGAAATACAACGTTTAATGGGATTATTAGGTTCAGGTGCGAAAACGATAAACGGGATTGCCCTAGCCATTCTATTAGTTTCTGGATTGAGCATTTTTATTAGTCTTCTAAAAACGATACGGGAAAGAAGGCAAGAGCTCGCGCTTTTAAGAACATACGGTTTCCAAACAAGACAACTCCTGGGATTGACCTTATTGGAAGGATTGTTTTTAGCATTTATTGGATTTGTAATTGGATGGCTCCTGGGTCGATTGGGCATTTGGATTTTATCTGGTTATCTTAGCGCTACATATGGCTACACACTTCAACTAAATGGTCCCGAAATGATTGAGCTTTCACTAATGGTTATTATTTTGATATTAGCAATTTTTGCAGCTTTTATGGCTTCGCTTTCCATTTTTAAGTTAAACGTAGCTAAAACTTTGTCTAATGAATAATCGTATTTTACTTTTCCTTCTTCTAGCATGCATAAGCACATCTGGCTTGGCCCAGAAACAATTGACTTGGGAAGATTTTGCCGATGTCAATTTTGAGGCACAATTCAACGAGAAATACGGGGTACATTTTTTGATGCCAACTTTTGGTGAAGACATCAAATCGTATCATGGGAAAAAAATCAGTATCAAAGGTTATTTTTTGGATATCTCCGGTAGTGGGGACATTTTCTTAATATCCCAAAATCCGATGGCCTCCTGTTTTTTCTGTGGTGGCTCAGGACCCGAAACCATCATCGAAGTAACCTTTAAGGAAAAACCTCCTTTTAAAACTGACCAAATTGTGGTAGTAACGGGACTATTGGAACTCAATGCCAATAATGTTGATCATTGCAATTATATTTTGACGGAAGCTACGGGGCGTTTGGTGAATTAGGTTTATGCGGTTTTTTTCCTTCATACTGTTTTTTCTGATGCTCACCGAGGACACACCTCAATCGGTGCTGACTTGGGACGATTTGTCTGATGGAATCTTTTGGGAATCTTACTCTCCCAATGCGCTCATCCCTGGTTTCCAAAAGGCAACTTTTTCCCCTAAACTAAGGGATTTGGAAGGCAAAAAAGTGACTATTACTGGGTATTTATTGGTGTTAGACAGCAAACAATCCATATTTCTACTTTCAAAGAATCCTATGGCTTCCTGCTTTTTCTGTGGGAATGGAGGGCCCGAGACCATTATCAGCCTGCAATTCAACAAAAAAGTATCTTACAAAATGGATGATTTGCTTTCCATAGAGGGTAACCTTTATTTAAATGGCAGTGACCCAAACGCATCTTATTATCGGATGGAAAACGTGGAGGCTGTAAGCTTTAAATGATGATTCAGTAATGGAAAATAGCATGTACGAACAGCTTTTGGAACAAAAGGGATTGAAAAAAACCAAAGTTCGTGTGGCCCTACTCCAACATTTTTTGAATTTGGATCATGCACAATCCTATAGCGATTTGAAATTTTCCTTAGAAGGTGAGATTGATAAGTCAACCCTCTATCGAAATTTAACCAGCTTTGAAAAAGCAGGTATTATTCATAGAATCAATGACCATTCGGGAACGTCAAAATATGCCTTTGGGGAATTGCCCGAAGGAGGCCATGACCATGCTCATTTTGTTTGTGAAACCTGTGAAACGGTATATTGCATGGAGGTATCAACTCCCATTGAATTAAATGTCCCCGAAGGATTTCAAACCAACAATGTACAGACTATAATTAAAGGAATCTGTGCTAAATGTTATTCGTAAACCTAATCAACAAAAACCCATCATGAAAAAAACAATCGCATCCTCTCTTGCTCTGGTTGCAAATTTTTTATTTGCGCAAGAAGTCCAAATCCCAAAAAGTCACAGCAATATAGAAGCTGACGAGAACGGAATCTTTCTTAATGATGAAGGACAACACTATTATGCTTCCCAAGGTAAAGCAAGTTATAGTCTTGAACAGCTATTTGGAAACCCTCAGGGAACTGACGGCGGGGTTGTATTGGATTTTGGTGATTTTGAAGGTTCCATTACCTATGGACTAATCCCCTACGGTAAGGCACCACATCCTCTACCTGTTTTTCGTTTTGTGAAAACCTTGGAATCTGGTAAGGTAGATATCAATATCAAACGAGATTTCCGCTATCCTTATGATTTTGTGGATTGGCAGAAAAATCAAATCCTCTCCATAGGCTACCGACTCATGAACGAAAAGGGCATGGTAGTGTATGATGGGGAAGTTTCCCTTACAGGCAAAGGTCCTTTTTCGGTTGCCCCATCAATTTATGAAGGTCCTTTTGTAAACATGTTGACGGATACAAGTGCCACTATTTGGTTCAACACCACTTCACCTATATCGGTGAGCTTGCAAATCGATGGTAAGTCGATTGAAAGTCCAAGTGGAACCCATCATGAAATAGCCGTAGCTGGTTTACAACCTAATTCTAAATATGAATATGCAATAACCTATGGCGATTTTACCCAACAATATCATATAAAAACAGCTCCAAAACCTGGAAGTAAAGCGCCTTTTGTATTTGCATATACTAGTGATAGTAGACATGCCTCTGGTGGAGGTGAACGAAAGATTTATGGTGCTAATGCTTATATCATGAAAAAAATTGCCGCTGTTGCCTACGCAAACAATGCTGTGTTTATGCAATTCAGTGGAGATTTAATAAATGGATACTTGGAAACCAACACAGAGACTCAAGTACAGTACACCAATTGGAAAAAGGCTGTGGAACCCTTTTGGCACTACATGCCCTTTCAAGTAGGTATGGGAAATCATGAAGCCTTGGGATACATCTTCAGGGATAGCACTGGACGAAGTAAGGGGTTTATTGATAAGTTCCCTTACGCTACAGAATCAGCCGAAGCTTCTTTTTCGGAAGCTTTTGTGAACCCTATATCCACCTTAAAAAGTGAAGACGGAAGTTCCTTTGACCCCTCACCAAATACGATAGATTTTCCCTCTTACTCGGAAAACGTGTTTCACTATAGATATGATAATGTTGCGGTAGTGGTATTGAACAGTGATTATTGGTACGCACCAAGTCTCTCACGAAATACGATTACTTCTGGAGGGTTACACGGCTATATTATGGACAATCAATTAAAGTGGTTGGAGGATACCATACTTGCTCTAGAAGAAGATGCCACCATTGACCATATTTTTGTGACCCAGCATACACCAGCTTTTCCCAATGGCGGCCATAGCCGTGATGATATGTGGTATAGCGGGAATAATGAAAAAAGACCCTTTGTTGACGGAAAACCGTTGAAATACGGAATTATAGAACGCCGAGACCAATATCTCAATATTCTAATCAATAAGAGTAAGAAGGTGCTGGCTGTACTAACAGGTGACGAACATAACTACAACCGTTTGAAGTTAACCGATGAAGTCACTATTTATCCTGAAGACTATCCGCATGATAAACTAAACGTATCAAGGCCTATTTATCAAATTAACAATGGAGCTGCAGGAGCACCCTACTACGCACAAGAAGTATTACCATGGAGCGAACATACCAAGGCTTTTAGTGTAGAAAATGCGGTTTGTTTATTTTATGTTGATGGTGAATCAGTAAAAATGAAGGTAATCAATCCGGATACCCTAAATCTTATTGATGAAATAGTACTTAGATAAAGTTTTGTGAAAAAAATCGACCTTTACTAGTATCCTTTTGACTGTTTTTGCATCTTATTAATAAATCAAAATAGGTAAAGATGAAAGGAAGCTGTGTATGTACGAATTGCGAGTGTCAAAAATGTAACTGTTCCAATTGTGCAGATAGTTGTAAATGTAGCAGTTGCGATTGTAACAACTGTAATTGTTGCTAGAAACTAGTTTATAGAAATTTGAATTTAACAACCGAAACAATTTGGAACCTGCAGGGTCCTTCTGTATATCTCTATATTTTAAAGAGGGCTAAAGATACAGCGGTGGCCGAAGATGTGCTCCAGAATACATTTGTTCAAGTTCACGAACATCTGGGGTCACTCAAGGACACTTCTAAAGTAAAACCATGGGTTTTTCAAATAGCTCGTAATGAATTGGCGAAGTATTATAGAAAATCCCCTATTGCAATATCCAATACTCAATCTCCCGATACAGAAGACCCTCTGGTGATTGATGAGTTTTGTTGTTTTGAACGCTTTCTTGAAGAGCTCCCCAAGCACTATCAGAAAGTTATAGAATTGGTCTACCTACATGGAAAAACCAATGAAGAAGCTGCTAAGGAACTCGACTTGAGTCTTGCCAATGTAAAGGCCAGAATCCGAAGGGCTAAAGACAAACTTAGAGAACGCTTTCAAGAGTGTTGTAATTTCTCCATAAACAAATCTGGAAAATTGGAAGGTAGTGCCGACTGTGCTGTTTGTGATTCCAATTAATTTAAAGTCAATAGGCCCAAGGGTCACCAAAACTTGTTTTCCAACATAGAAATCAAGGACATTCCTGCAGCAGCTCCGGAGATGAAGACATTCCAGTCTCGATGTTTTGCTCCTATAACATTTAGGAAGAGGAATGCAATTCCAACTATAAAAAATACGACCAACAATTGTCCCAATTCAATCCCTAAATTGAACCCCAATAAAGGCACTAAAATTGAGGAATCGTCCATTAAAAGAGCTTTGAAGTAATTGGAAAAATCCATGCCATGGATAAATCCAAAAAACAAGGCCATAATATAGTTTCTCCCCATCTTTTTGGGTTGTTCGGTTAGCTTTACCCCAATCACATTGTGAAGTGCTGTAATGAAAATTGTCGTTGGAATTAGAAACTTGATAATATTGGAGGGGATGGTAAAAATATCTAAAGAAACTAGGGCTAAAGTAACACTGTGTCCAATAGTAAAAGCCGTTACCAAAACCAATATATTTTTCCATTGCTGAATCTTGTAGATAGCGCAAAGCGCCACCAAAAAAAGTATATGATCATACCCGGCAAGATTGGAAATATGCTCAAATCCCAGTTTTAAATAAAATTCAAATGGATGCATATCAGAATTTCAATTGGTGAACAGGTGTCTTTTTGTTGAGCATCATACTTTTGGATTCTCCATTCACATGAACATAAACAATGTTATTTTGGTCAAAAAAAAGGTCTGTAAAAACGGTGTTTTTCACTTCTAGGGTCTTTAAAGGAGATGACTGTTTGATTTCGAAGTAAACCCATAGCGCCGTATTATCCCCCTCCCCACTGAGTTTCTTATGCTTGATTTTTAAATCAATTATCTCTTTATTCGCCTTTACATAAAAGAATTGGTCTAAGTATTCCAGTAATAGTTGATTCGCCTTGGCAGACTCATTGGGTTGGCAAAAAGCAAGCTCTTTACTGTTTGGGTCAAAGACCAAGGCTTCGTTCACATCGGTCAAGAAGAGTTTTAAGTTAATGGTCAACAGTTGTTTGTTGGACACATATTCTACCTCACACAAAGACAATCGTAACGGATGTGCAAAGGTTTGGAGCGATGCACCCAAAACAAAAAAAAGAAAAAGCAATCTAGACACGAATGGATAATCTAGTATTTAAGATGATTCTCCAGTTTGAGTTTGTTCAGCAATAGCTTGAACTTCCCTGAAAACACGAATTAGATTACCCCCCCATATCTTTTCAATCTGTTCTTCTGTGTATCCTCTTCGAACTAATTCTATAGTAATGTTCATTACCTCGCTGGCATCGAATATTCCTTCAATTCCTCCACCACCATCGAAATCACATCCAATACCCACATGGTCAATTCCCGCAACTTTAACAATATGATCAATATGATCAGCCACATGTTTTACTGTTGCCGGCGGATTCGGAAATTTATCGTTGAGTTCTTGAAAAGATTTTCGCATCGCTTTACGTTCATCCATTGTCATTTCACTAGCTGGTTTCATGCTAGCCCGTAATGCGGCAAACGCTGAATCTCTCTCCATATTGGGTGGAGCTTCTCTTAGGTAATCTGCCAACATGGTCAATTGCACAACACCTCCGTTTTCAGCCATTAACTTCAACATTTCGTCTGTCATATTACGTCTGTGATTTGTCACAGCACGTGCATTTGAATGACTAGCAATAATAGGGGCTTTAGACATTTTGATTGCGTCGTAAAATACACTGTCATTACCGTGTGAAACATCGACCATAATCCCCAATCTATTCATTTCATCAACAACCTTGGACCCAAATTCGCTGATTCCGCCATGCTCGGTGCCATTGGGGTCAGTTGCCGAATCGGCTATGTCATTATTTGAAGAATGCACTAAAGTGATGTAGCGTATACCCTTGTTATAATATTCTTCCACATTGGAGATATCATTTCCAATGGGATAGCCATTTTCAATACCAACATAAATGGCCCTTTTCCCTTCTTTTTCCAGTGTATAGGCATCATCAGGGTTTAGTGCTAGGCCTACAACATCTGAATTTCTTTCTGTAGAGGCAATCACAGAGTCTATCATTTGAAGACATAGCGCTTTCGCCCTAGTGTTACCATCATCATCACGAATATCCTGGGCGACAAAAGCTGCAAAAAATATGGCATCCAAATCACCCTCCTTCATTCGAGGATAATCTACCTTGGAACCGGTTTCATTTGGGTCATGGCGTTCAGCCATATCAAATCCAGGTTCTATCATCCGAAGTGGAGTATCGGCATGAGTATCCAAAGTGAGCACCCGTTTGTGAATATCAAGTGCTCTAGCCACCAATTCTTCTTCGGTTTCAACAGCACTGTCGTTTTCGGCTGATTTTTTCTCTTTACAATTGGTTAGACACAGAGCAAATAGAAAGAAAACAAGATAGAATTGATGTGTTTTTCTCATAATTGGAAGCTTTTTAAATGGTTTGAGTTAAATGTACAACAATATATGCTACATGGCCGATTGCTATGCAGCCAGCACAAAACAAATTTGATTGAAATTAAAGGCTTTTTACATCGATTACCTCAAAGTTCTTAGCCACAAAGTAATCATCAAGTCCATAGTCCGTATTGATAATAATCCCTCCTAGCAGCGTCACTTTATCAACATGGAATTCATTTTTACAAGAAACAATGTGCTCATGAATTTTTTTGTCAATGATATCATATGTTGCTTCCGTAATTGCCTTTTCTTGATTTTCACTGTTTACTATATCTTCGCGATAGGCAAGTAGGCTCTCTTCTAGCTTCATTTGCTGGTAATCATCATCGTTAAGAACAGGACGATAATCACCATCTTGAAAGCGACTTAAGGCCAACATTAATGCACCACATGAATTTCCCGTCTCTTCTTGACGAGGTCTATACATTTTGCCCAAGTCGCCATCTAGGGTAATCCCGATATGAGGTCCATAAAATATGAATGCACTCCCTTCGTCCGGTATATGGTGGGCAAAAGCTGTCATTCCTGTTTGTCCAGCAAAAGGCAATCCTCCCAAACCTCCCATAATAAAGGGTCCGAATAAGACATTAAAGAAAGTGGTGGAAGGTACATTTATATCATCTGAGCAAACAGATGTTGCCATAAGTACCTTGGAAATATCAATATTATGCTCCAACTGCATTTTACCTAGGTATTGGATGGAAGTATCTTTAGCATCAATAGCTGTAGGAAAGTGACTTTTCACCACTTCGGCAAATTTTCTCTGTAACATAGTGTTGTATTTAAGTGTTTATTTATATAAAAATGTATCTCTTAAAAGATTCATTGCCATTCATAGTACCGCTTGGGTGCAACTTTCTTTAAACTCAAAAATAATGTTTTAAATTCAAATGCGACTTTGTTGCATTTGTGGTTCAAATATTGACTTTTCTTACTCAAATTGGACAAGTATGTGCTATCTTTAAGAGAAATAACCAATTACGACCAATGAATAATAGTAAAAAGGAATACCTATCGCCTATACAAAGTCTTGATTTTTATTTAGAAAATTTTCATGCTTTATGCAAAAAATTAAAGCTCGAAAATGACTTATCCGAATTGAAAGGCATACTTAAACGCGATTTGGAGCCTTCAATCATCGAGATATTGCAAACAACTCCTTATGAAGCCCTAGTGGTTACTGATGCCAATAAAACAATTATATGGGCCAATAACGGATTTCATCAGATGACAGGATACTCCAAAAGTTTTGCCGTTGGAAAGCGCCCTACTTTTTTACAGGGAAAGAAAACCTCTCAACAAACAAAAACCGAAATACGTCAATTGCTAAAACAGCAAAAAAGATTTAGTAAGGCTCTTGTGAACTATAGAAAGAACGGGGAGGAATACCTTTGCCATATTGACGTATTGCCATTGTTCAATAAAAATAAGGTGGTTACCCATTTTCTAGCTATGGAAAAGGAACTAGCCGCATAACTATTGGCCTAAGGAAGTTTTACCTTCCCGAAGTTGAAATAGCTGATGTGTTATTAATACCCAGCAGCTTGCCCATCCTTGCGGCTTTCGGAGGCACCATGGTACACCTTGTTTTCATCATCCCAAAGAATAGCTTGATACCCTCCATAGATGCCTCTAGCGGTTCCCATACGATGTCCTTTGTCCATCAATCCTCGAATGGTCGAATACGGAATTCCAGATTCCGTTCGTATCAATCCTGTATCTTCGGTGGTACGCCCTAATGGACTTGCACCTCCTGTGTGGTCCCAACGTGGAGCATCCCCTGCTTCCTGAAGGTTCATACCAAAATCAACCAGATTCATAACAATTTGTGTATGGCCCATAGGTTGAAAATCACCCCCCATTACACCAAAGCTTACAAACGGTTTACCATCCTTGGTCATAAAGGCAGGAATAATGGTATGAAAAGGTCTTTTCCCTGGTTCGAAGGTATTGGCCTGGCCGCGTTTTAAACTAAACAACTCACCTCGGTCCTGTAGCATAAACCCTAGTTTTGGAGGTGCCATACCTGAGCCCATTCCACGGTAATTACTTTGAATCAATGAAATCATAGTGCCTTCTTTATCTGCCACGGTCATGTAAATCGTTTCTCCAGCAGAGATTTCTCCCGCCTTATACGTTCCCGCACGTTCTCCAATCTGTGTCATTCTTTCTTTCGCATAATCTTCTGAAAGCAATTCTTCTACGGGCACATCAAAGAAATCCATATCAGCATAGTATTTTGCACGGTCTTCAAAGGCCAATTTCTTGGCTTCAGTAAACAGGTGAAGGTGTTCCGTACTTCCAAAATCAATATTGGAAAAGTCATACCCTTCCAAAATCTGTAACATTTGAAGTGCTGCGATACCCTGACCATTTGGGGGTAATTCCCAGACATCATACCCTCTGTAGTTGATAGAGACCGGTTCTACCCATTGTGACTTATGAGCGGCAAGGTCTTTAGCGGACAAAAAGCCACCTTGTTCTTTTATGAACTTACCAATAGTCTTCGCTATGTCTCCTTTGTAAAATGCATCGCGACCTCCTTCTGCAATTTTTTTGTAGGTATTTGCTAAATATGGATTTTTATAAATTTCTCCTTCATTGGGCAACTTACCTCCATTTTGGGACTTGTAAGTATCCTCGATATTTGGAAAACCTTTCGATTCAAAAAAAGGAATGGTTCGTTGCATGTACCAAGCAATTAGCTCTGTTAAGGGAAAACCTTTTTCGGCGTAATCGATAGCAGGTGCAAGGATTTCTGACATAGGCTTAGACCCAAATTTTCCATGCAATTCAAACCACCCGTCCACAGCACCCGGAACACTAACGGGTAATGGTCCGTGTGACGGAATCTTTGTCATCCCTTGTTTTTCAAAATAGTCTAGAGTGAGTTTTTGAGGGGAACGACCACTGGCATTGAGGCCATATAACTTTTTGGTTTTTCCATCCCATACAATAGCAAATAAATCGCCTCCTACTCCACATCCCGTGGGCTCCATTAGTCCTAAAGCAGCATTTGCCCCAATAGCGGCATCTATAGCATTACCCCCATTTTTGAGGATATCCAACCCTATTTGAGTGGCCAAAGGATGGCTGGTCGCTACCATACCATTCTGACCCAATACTTCAGAACGAGTAGCAAAAGCTTCGCCAGTAATACGATCTTGGGCATTTGCGTAGTTGATTAAAAAGGTAAAGACCAACAGACATCGAAAGGAGTTTCTCATGATTTTTTGTTTTCTAGGATAGAAAAAGTAAAAGCTAATTTAGCTGCAAAATAAGGTTAAATTTCGGCACTAACCTTATTTTCAATTCCCGACTAGAAAATAGGGAAAAGCATATACGATTTGCGTCTTTAAACCAAAACTAATCCGTCATTAAAGGCAAATCAATCGAAAGAACGAACCATAGATATTTACAAATAATATGCTTCAACGCACGGCAATCAGAGCTTCGATTATCAATCAATCAAGTCGGTATAACCCGCCTTTTCGAAGAGTTCCGTTACCACTTCTCTTTCAGAAAGAGGTACCTCTTCTACTAATTTTTGATACAAATTGATAAATACTTTGGGCGTTTCGGTTTTTTCCATGGCGAAATCTAATACTATAGTATTAAATTTTTCTTTTCCAATAATTCCTTGTAATCGATTCAAGGCGATAGCTCCTTTATGAGGTTCCAAATAATCGGCTCCATCAGAATAAATCAAGGGTTGTTCTTTATTTGGTTCATTCGCTTGGTGCAAGCCTATATAGTCTCTTTTCTTTGCTATAACCTGTTTCAACGCTTCCTCTCCCATTTCTTTCTCCAATACCTGAAGACCAATGGCCTCAGGAAGTGCAACAGATAACATCTCGGCGCCTTGAACATTGGCAATATTCATGTTTGCTTGAGCCCAGTGCTTTGCCAATTGCGTAACGGTTGATTGAAAAATATAACCGCGTTCCTTCATTCCGGTAGTATCAGCATACCATCCTTCGCGCTCCGAAATTGCTATACTATTAGGATATGCAAAGAAATCTCCTTGATAATAGGGAATTTCAGAAAGACGAACTTCCTCATACGGATAACCTTTAAATTCTCCATCTAAATATTGAATGCCTTTTTTAAGTGCTTTTCCATATAAATCAACATTAAAAGGATGTTTGGGTGAAGCGAAGACCGAAATTTTGGTACTTCCTTGTTCATACTTCCACTCTTCAACCTCGAAGCTTCCAAACATCCAATTAAAATAGGAAGGCTTATTTATTCTGTAAATTCTGGTGGTTCTTCCATTTTCTTTAGATGTTGAAACTAATTCTCCTGGGGCAAAAGGCAATTGGGAATCCACTGTGGAAATTTTGATTATTGCTGTAACCTTATGTGCATCTGGCGCAAAAGGATTTTCCTTTAAGGCTTGTTTGTCGGTTATCGAGGGATATCTGGAGTCCCATTTAGCCAGCCCATATTCTGAACGTACTCGATTTTCATCCAACTCTCTATCAAAATCATATCCAATCACAGGAAGGTATTCATCAATTCCTCCTACCGTACCATTCGCCATCAAGTCTGCCTGTGGCTGACTACCGCTTTGGGAAAATCCTTTATAGTGCTTTTTCATCTTCATCTGCACCATAATACTATCATGGGGCTGCATGGTATTTGAAATTGCAAAGGCCATCAATTTTTGTATTGAATCTTGTTTTACCATTTTTAATTCTTCTCCATTCTGGCTCAATGAAATCAATTCAACAGCATGTTTTACATTCAAAAACAAGGTGTCTATTTGCTGGCCAGATGGATTTGTCAAAAGTATTTCTGCTTCATAAACTGCCTTTCGTTCTTCAGGGTAGATATCAAAATGAAGGTCCAAATGCGTATATTTTGGATGAGCTCTTTCCACCAAATAACCATACGTTTTTTCATAGTTGAAGTCTCGTTCATCCTGAACTTCACTAGGGATAAAGTTCCCTTGCTTGTTGACGTTTTTTACAATAAATGATTGCAAAACAAAAAACGCCACAACTGAACCTACAATTGCAAGTTTGCCTGCCAGATTTAACTGTTTGCCTCTAAATGTAAGCTTGGTAAGCCAACTTTTTCCTGCACCCCTGTCCCATAGATAAATTCCTAGAAGCACAAATGCAATGGCCGCGGCGGTCCACATCAAAACATACCAAACTGCCGAGGTATACCAAATACCATATTCACTTATCTCGGAGTAATCCTCCAATCCTGGAACTGCTGCATACGCATATATGGTTTGCTCTGCTAATCCCAATTCAAAGGCCATAATCACCAAGAGAAAAGCGCCTACACTTAAAATATGTGTTAAAAATCGATTCCCTGTTAATCCGGAAATGAAGAATACAACTGTTATCCAGAGCATATAGGTTAACCACCCCCAATTATAGCCCAACATATCGTAAGCAAATAGCCCAAACTCCACCAAGGATGCACCACCTTGCAATAACTGGACGATAACACCCACTGACATAAAAGTAAAGGCCAAAATAAAGGACATCCCCACTAAAGCTAAAAAACGAGAAAACTGAGTCACCCATACAGGCACGGGTAAAGCATCTGTTATTGAACTTATTTTGACTACCCTATCCTTAAAAAACAATTCCCCAGACCAAATAATAATAAGCATCATGATAAACACCCCGAAGGACAACCTAAAAAGGGTCATAGTAGAGGTCAATGGCATGGTTGGACCTATGTAAAAACTAGCATTCCACATTAGGTACTGTAAGGTTTCCATTAATACTATGATACCAATAATCAATTTGAAGGAAAGTGGGCGGGTGAGATTTCGGAATTCCAGTTTGGCCAACGACCATAGTTTTTTGATAAAATCACTGTTCGTAAAGGACAGCTTTGGTATAAATGCTGTTTTTAGATTTCCTGTTTGAGTCGTGTAAACCTGTTTTAAAGTTTTTTTCTTGGAACTTACCTTATTTCCAAAAGACTTGAAACTAAACTTAAAATAGGACAAGAGAAAAGCTACTAAGGCAATGCTGAACCAAAGTATCCGGTTAACCACTAAATACCCTTCAAAGGGAAGGTAGCCAAAATTCCGTTCTTCCAATGACATTTGACCTGTGACACCATCAGTGGCTACATATCCAAATGGGTCTCCAATAGCCAATGAAGGAGTAATTCCGGAACCTTCTGAAACGGTTTGCATTAACAAGAAGACAATTACCGTAGAAAATATGATAATGTATCCCGTGGCTAATTTACGTGTGTATACCAGGCCCAGAAAGAATAAAGACGTCAGCAAAAACAGGTTAGGTACCGTCAATAAAAAGAATCCCTGAAATATTTGGCCCCAGGGAATGGCGCCAAAACGTTCTGCTTCCCCGATTCCGCCGTATGGCAATAGAGCAATGCCAATGACATAACCCAAAGCCAAAAGCACATTGTACAAAAATGAGGAGAGGAATCGACCGATGTAAAAGGATTTTTCATTTACTGGAAGGGCATAAACCCATTGACCTGTTCCATACTGTAAATCCTTGTGCAACGAGGTTCCGGTCACAATGGCAACGATAATTATCATCAACATGCCGCATGCGGCCAAGTTCATGTAACCTATTGCCGTTGCGTTCATCAACAATCCGTCATTGGGATAGTAGTCAAAATATCCTTTGGTATACCAAAACCCCTGAAAGACGAGCATCACAAAAAAAAGTAGGGTTATCCAACTTGTGAAGCGTTTTTTTAACTCATATGCTATTATCTTCCCAATCATGCTGTTATTTTTTGACGGTCAAACAAAAGATTAAAATAGGCATCTTCCAAGCCCGGGGATTTTTGATAAAAATCCCCATCAGGCATATCATCTGCCACAACGGTTACCAGCATTTTTCCTAAATGAAAATGATTGGAAATGACCTTATACTTTTCTTTGTGGTTTGCATATTCTGCCTTGTCAATTTGTTTTTCCCAAACTTTCCCATTCAAAGAAGTCTCTATTTCGGAAGGGCTGCCGGTCAACAAGACCTCTCCATCACCGATAATGGCCATGTCATTGCAAAGGGTACTTACATCTTCAACAATATGTGTAGATAAAATGACCACCGAATTTTCTCCTAGCTCTGACAGTAGGTTATAAAAACGATTCCTTTCCATAGGATCTAGACCCGCTGTCGGTTCATCCACAATAATGAGTTGTGGATTAGCCAACAATGCTTGAGCAATTCCAAAGCGTTGTTTCATACCCCCGGAATAGCTACTTAGCTTTTTATCTTTCACATCATATAAATTCACACGGTGCAATAGGGCTTCGACAAGGTCCTTTCGCTCCCCCAATTGGGTAATCCCCTTCATATCAGCAATATGAAGTAATAATTCTCGCGCGGTAACGTTCGGATACACTCCAAATTCTTGTGGTAAATACCCCAATACTTTCCGCAATTCTTCAGGTTTTTTTAAAACATCAATAGCATTAAAATGGATTGTGCCTTCATCAGGATCTTGCAGTGTGGCAATGGTCCGCATTAAGGTGGACTTTCCTGCTCCATTTTGACCCAAAAGTCCAAACATTCCTTTTCCAATGGTTAATGAAACATCTTTCAATGCTTGTACCCCATTAGAGTAGGTTTTGGATAAGTTCTTAATTTCAAGTTTCATAGTTTGCTTTATTTATTTGGTTGTTTGTTCAATTATTTTTTCTAGTTCCAAAGCATCAAGTCAGGTTCTTGTGTAACTATCCTTATCAACTGCAGTGGCTGTTGTCGTTTTTTTATTTTCCATACCCAGAAAACTCTTGTAAACAATATAACCCAGCCATAAGGTGACTACAATATCAATAAGGGTAGAACCGTAGTAAACGCCACTAATACCCATCCATTTAGGAAGTAATAGCATCACAGGAACATAGAATACCAATTGTCTGGCTATTCCGATAATACTCGCGTATTTTGGTTGTTCTATGGCCGGCAAATGAGTTAAGGCCATGAATACAAAGGGCAGGAAAGGAATAATGGCCATGTACACCCTAAAGTCGACTAATTCTGTTCCGGTCATTATCTTATTGGGGAGCACCATTTGGATGCCCAATTCGGGAAACAGCATTAGGAACAACCAAAAAGGTAAGACCAGCCAAAGTCCGGTTTTACAGAAAAGGAGAAAACTCTTTTTTACCCTACCATATTGACCTGCACCAAAATTCACTCCTTCCACTGGTTGAAGCGCACGCATCAATCCGAACAATGGGGTCATCAAAAAAAGGAGTATACGGTTGGCCGCTGCAAAAAAGGCCAAATCCTCATCCGTTCCATAATCCACAACAGCGTTGAAAACTACTATGGCCTGAATTAAACCCATCAGGCTTAGAATGAATCCTGGAAGTCCTAGTCTTACTATGGCTTTAAAAACTTCGCCATCATAGAAAATGGTATTGATATTGGATTCAAAGGAAGCTTTACCTCGTGCAAAATAGAGATACCCAATAATACAATATACCGACATACCCATGTTTGTTGCCCACGCGGCACCATCCACATCCATACCAAAGTAAATAATGGCTATAGGCGTTAAGATGAGGTTAATCACCAAACCAGATGCCATAAAAAGGGCAGCCGTCATCATCTTGCCCTCTGCACGAACAATCATATTTAGCTGTAACCCAAACACCCATAGCGGAAAGGCCAGTAAGGTGATTTTAAAATAGCGTACACCATACTCCAAAATTTCTCCAGACCCCCCCATCATTTGTATTAAAGGGGTAGCAAAAAGGTAACAGGGAACCGCAAAAACAAGGCTTCCGAGTATGGTAAAAAGCGTTGAGTTTGGGATGACTTTTTTAAGTGTTTCGGTATCGTTTTTACCCAGAAGCACACTCAGTTGATTTCCAGCTCCCGTTCCAACCCAAGAACCCACTCCCATGGCCATTGAAGTAAGTGGGTACGCCAGTGCCACACCCGCAAGTGCGGTTTCGTTTAAAAGTTGACCAATGTAAATGGTGTCCATAAAAGCATTCAGACCGTAAAGTACCATAGCCAAAATTGCTGGTAAAGACAATTTCCATAGCACTCGAGTCAGGTTGCCTGTAAGGATAAATTCTTTTTGATCTTTGGATTGATTCATAGTTGTTGCCTAGTTGTTTATTGTTTCATAGGCCCCTTTTTGCCAGATTAATCATGATTTTCGTTTTTTAATTCTCAAGTTTTTTGGTGATCCAGCCGCTGTAGATACTAGTTTGAAAGAAACGAGTTGGCTTTTCAAAACCTGCTCGCACCATCAATTTCTCCAACTCGTCTTCTGAAGTTCTATGCAAATCGTTGGTAATGCGTTCCAATCTTTCATCAATTTCCTTTTGTGGTAAACCGTCCGGCAGCAGCGATTCCAGTATTTTCAAATTGCCTTTTAATTGTTCTTTGTTTCCAAATATGCCCATAACAAGTAAGGGAGCTCCCTGTTTCAGTCTTTTCCGGATTTCATTTAATAGCGCCAACTTTTCTTGGGGATACCTGATAAAGTGTAATACCAATATCAAAGTTGCCGCACCAAAGGTCCTCTGATTCTTTAGTTCACCCACTTCGCCAACAACAAGTTCAATGTTATCATAAAGTTTCAGCTTTTTTTGGGCAATTTGTATCATTTCGGGAGAAGGGTCAACTCCCAGAATAGACCAAGTATCATCA
>JBCCXJ010000009.1:0-138689 GCA_039191905.1 Bacteroidota bacterium
ATTTTATTTTAAATGATAGTTTAAATATTTTCATTAATTAAGTTAATGAATCTTGTCATTTTTTACGATTTGATTTACTTTTGAAAAGAAAAGATTACAAGAGTGAATGATGGCTTTGTAAATAGAATTAAAATTGTTTTGGAGCATTACGATTTGGGTATCTCTGCGTTTGCTGATAAGATTGGAATTCAAAGGTCGAGCATGTCTCACATACTAAATGGACGTAACAGACCCAGTCTTGACTTTGTAATGAAACTTGTGCAAACTTTTCCTGAAGTCAATTTATATTGGTTGCTCAATGGTAAAGGAAACTTCCCCAGTGTTACAAATTTGAATCCTCGCTCCTCCTCAGTTTCTGAAACAGAAATTAATCCAATTGAAACCCCAAGAAGAGAAATAGAAGAATCCTCCATTGAAACTTCTGGCAAGAAAATTTCAAAAATTGTGTTGTTCTATACGGATGGTACCTTTGAAACATTTAGTCAAAAAAAGCACTAGTATTTTAATTTTTGTATCCTACTTTGCTTTTACTTTGTGGGCATGGGTAAACTATTTTTTTCTATACTGATTTTGGCTTTTGTTTTTTCTTGCAGTGCTCCTCCAGAGCGTAAATGCGCCAATTTCAAACAGGGGAAATTTTCATTTACTACGCAAATTGATGGGCAAGAAAAAAAGACCATTTTTGAAAGAACAGATAAAATTGAAATTGATTACTTTGAAGGCAAACAAGACACTTCTTCCATACGATGGATAAATAATTGTGAATATATCTTGAAAAATCTTAACCCTAAGAGTAAAGCCGAGGAAAAATCAATCCACATAAAAATATTGACTACGACCGATTCTTCGTATACTTTTGAATATAATGCTATTGGTGATTCTAGAAAATTTAGAGGCACCGCATTTAAAATACACTAACCATGTTTGAAATCTTCACAAGTCCTGATGCCTGGATGGCATTGCTGACACTTACTTTCCTTGAAATCATTTTGGGTATCGACAACATTATTTTTATTTCCATAGCAGCGGGAAAACTCGAGCCAAAAGACAGAAAAAAAGCTACTAATTTAGGGCTGGTGTTGGCCATGGGTATGCGAATCCTTCTTCTTTTTGGAATTACTTGGCTAACCAAACTAAAAAAACCATTTATGGTTTTGGACGAAGCCTGGATAAAAGGAGGCATAAGTTGGCAGGCACTTATTCTTTTTCTAGGTGGACTCTTCTTGCTATATAAGAGCACTAAGGAGATTCATGAAAAAGTAGAAGACAAAGGACATGATGAAAGGGAAGTTACCAAGGCACGTTCTTCTTCCCTTACTAATGCTATTGTTCAAATTACCGTGATAAACATCGTTTTCTCGTTTGACTCGATTTTAACTGCAATTGGAATGACCAACGGAATTTCTCCAAACCCAACCGACGCTCTACTACTCATGGTAACTGCCGTAGTTATCTCTGTGCTGATTATGATGCTTTTTGCCAACCCAGTGGGTGAATTTGTAAATAGGCATCCTTCCATTCAGATTTTAGGATTATCCTTTTTGATTCTTATTGGGTTTATGTTAATTACCGAAGCTGCTCACCTATCGCACCTGATTGTTTTTGACAACGAAATTGGTGCTATACCCAAAGGGTATCTCTATTTTGCCATTGCCTTCTCGCTAATGGTTGAGTTTTTTGATTTGCGCATGAAAAAGAACAAATCAAAACCAAGTGAAATTTTGGAAGAATAAATCAGTTAGGCCTTTGGTAAGCCAAATCAGGATATTGCTCTCGCTGTTCTTTGTGCAGTTTTTGCTGCTGTTTTACAGTCAATGTGCTTCCGTCATGACTCCAGCCAGGAGGTCCAAATACGTACATAAATTTATGGTACCAATTCTTTGATTTTTTGACATCATTCCAAATGTCTTTAAACTCATGCGTTAGAATCACTACAGGATTATAGGAGTTTGGTGAGTGAATCACCCCGTACTTCACATCAATATTGTCATCCAGCTCTTTCCAAGTACCAAACATCTTATCAAAAATGTTTAAAAAGCCCCCATGGTTTTTATCCAAGTACTCTACGTTTTGGGCATGATGTACTTGGTGCATGGTATGCGTATTGAATATTTTTTCCAGAAAACCAAGTTTTGGGATATAAACTGAATGCAATTGAAATTGCCATAAGGCCTCAATACCTAAACAAACTACTACCATCTCCGGGGGAAATCCTATCGCGGGCATCCACATATAGAATAGAGGTTTGTATAAAATCGTAAACCAACCATTTCGCACGGCAGTGCCTAAATTGAAATTATCGGATGAATGATGAACAATATGGGCCGCCCAAAGAATTCGAATTTCATGATTCGCTCTATGGAACCAATAATAGGTAAAGTCATCTGCCAACTGACACAATAACCAAATGTACCATGCATATCCAAAAGATTCGTAGCCCAGTAGGTTTTGTCGAGTTCCATCAACTATGGGGTTCCAAAATTCATAGACCACTTCAAAAAGTACTATGGCGAAAATAACTTTGAACAAAGGCCCCAAAATTGCTGAGCCTATTCCCATAAAACCACTGGCTGCCAAATCTTTCCAATTGTAAAGATGTTCATCTCCGTGGGTTTTGCTATACGTAAGTTCGAATAAAATAAAGGCAATAAAAACGGGTACGCCGTAAACCAGCGGGTTAGTAAAATCCATATAATGTAATTCAGCTAATGGTTTGGTGTGTCCGTGACTAAAGTAGGTAGAATATGTGACTAAAACAAAGTTGGTTGGTCTGAATTGTCATCATTTGTACTTACATCGGTATCAGTGATTTCTATGGACTCTTCATCCACTACCTCAATCTCCTGAGTACTAACTTCTTCTGGTTCTGTAAAAGGAAGAGATTCCAAGGCATTGATGTTCTTCACCTTATCAGAAGTCAATTGATTTCCTATCGCCTTGATGCCCTTAATTGCTATAAAATCCTCTAAATCTACTTTTTGATTTGGTTTAGCATCCTTTCCACGGGGCTTTACAAATTCAATTTCTATTACAGGTCTCCAATCCGTAGAAACCAATTCCATAAAAGATTTGGGATGGTCCGAAATCACCACCTCTTCTTTACTTGGATTTTCCACAACAAACCGCTTTACATAATAACGTTCCTTTTCTCCTTCATAATGAACTACAGACAAAGGTTTATTGGGCTTCCATTTTTCAAGAACAATCATATGGTCATCAAAACGGGTTAAGAGGTCGGGTGCTATGGTTTTTATCTTACCCTTTTGGTCAATCACCAACAATAAATCTTCTCCTTTGAATTCTCCAAGAAGCTCTCCTCTCCCATCCACATTCAAACGATTGACCACATCGTCAAACCAAATTTTTCGTGGTTTTAAGGTGGAAACACCTTTCTCTTTGAGTTCTATACGTTTTACTGAGTATTTGGTTACCAAATTTCCTTTAGATGCTCTTCCTTTGATGAGAACATCAGCAAAATCTAAATCCCATTTTAGTTTTTTAATGCTTCCGGACTGACGCAACATCACCGTTACAATTTCGGCCTCACCATTCAAGTTAGCTGTAAAATAAAGTACATCGGCACTTGCTTTGGTTCCAGCCAATTGATAAATCTTATCTCGGGTGACACCCGTTACATTGAATCTTTTTATATAGCTGGAACCCCCTTTCCCTTCTTTGTACACCATATTATAGGTAGTTCGGCTATCCTTCTTTTTGAATACGCCTACATGGATAATGTTCTTGCCCACAAAAGTTTTGGCGTCCACTTTGGTCACCATCATCTCACCTTTTTTGGTAAAAACAATAATATCATCAATATCACTGCAGTCCGTTACATATTCATCTTTCCGTAAAGAGGTGCCAATAAATCCTTCTTCACGGTTCACATAAAGTTTTGTGTTGCGGATAACCACCTTGGTCGCTTCTATATCATCAAATATCTTAATCTCGGATTTACGCTCTTTTCCTTTGCCGTATTTTTTCTTCAAATCCTTGAAATAGTCAATCGCGTATTCCACAAGATGTTCCAGGTGATGTTTGGTCTCCGCAATCTTGTCATTCAGACTTTCAATAAATTGTTCAGCCTTTTCCAAGTCAAACTTTGAAATACGCTTGATTCGGATTTCAGTAAGGCGCACAATATCTGCTTCCGTCACGTCACGCTTTAAATGCCCAGTATGTGGTTTTAATCCTTTGTCAATAGCTGCAATTACCCCTTCCCAAGTTTCTTCTTCCTCAATATCTCGATAAATCCTATTTTCAATAAAAATTCGTTCTAAAGAGGCAAAATGCCATTGCTCTTCCAGCTCGCTCAACTGTATTTCTAGCTCTGCTTTAAGCAGTTCCACGGTGTAATCGGTAGAGCGTTCAAGCATTTCCTTTACACCAATGAATAGAGGTTTATTATCTTCAATAATGCATCCCAACGGAGAAATTGAAGATTCGCAGGAAGTGAACGCATACAAGGCATCAATGGTTTTATCAGGAGATATGCCATTGGGAAGATGAATTAATATTTCAACCTCAGCAGCTGTATTATCCTCAATCTTCTTAATTTTTATTTTTCCCTTGTCATTGGCTTTGAGAATTGAATCTATTAAAGAAGATGTGTTGGTGCCATAAGGAATTTCTTTAATGACCAAGGTATTCTTATCCAAGTTTGAAATTTGGGCCCTTACCCGAACTTTTCCCCCTCTAACACCATCGTTATAGTTGGTAACATCTATAATTCCAGCAGTAGGGAAATCAGGAAACAATTTAAAGCGCTGGCCTTTCAAATGCTTAATAGAGGCGTCTATCAACTCATTAAAGTTGTGCGGTAATACTTTAGTGGATAATCCAACAGCGATTCCTTCTGCACCTTGGGCCAACAACAAAGGAAACTTTACCGGAAGGTTTACCGGTTCTTTTTTTCTTCCATCATAAGAGAGCTGCCATTCCGTGATTTTTGGACTATAAACCACATCTAATGCGAACTTGGATAAA
The DNA here is from genome assembly GCA_039191905.1 of Bacteroidota bacterium. Taxonomy (GTDB): domain Bacteria; phylum Bacteroidota; class Bacteroidia; order Flavobacteriales; family Flavobacteriaceae; genus Flagellimonas. The sequence goes on from JBCCXJ010000009.1 coordinate 4,987, forward strand.
CGCGCTTCAATATATCTTGATGCAGCTGCGCCATCCCCCGTCAGAATGTTTCCCCAGTTTCCTTGGGTATCAATTAAAAGGTCCTTTTGTCCCAGTTGTACCATGGCATCCGCAATACTAGCATCACCATGGGGGTGATATTGCATGGTGTGTCCCACTACATTAGCCACCTTGTTGTAGCGTCCATCATCCAACTCTTTTAAGGAATGCATAATCCTGCGTTGAACAGGTTTAAACCCATCTTCAATTGCAGGTACAGCCCTTTCCAAAATTACGTAAGAGGCATAATCAAGGAACCAATCCTTGTACATGCCCGTAACTTTAGTGAGCGTTTCTTGAGAGTTTTCTTGGTTTTCAAAACCTTCTTCGTTCAATGCGTCGTTCTCTTCCATTAAGAAGGGTCAATTAATCTGATTTAGAGTTGGTTTTCTTCTATTAAATCAAGTTCAACTTTAAGGTTATTTATGATAAAATCTTGACGGTCTGGGGTATTCTTGCCCATATAAAACTTTAAAAGCGTATCTATGCTCAACGCCTTGTCCAGCATAACAGGCTCTAATCGAATATCGTCGCCAATAAAATGTTTGAACTCATCTGGAGAAATCTCTCCTAATCCTTTAAATCTTGTTATCTCCGGTTTACCAGACAGTTTTTCAATAGCATTTCGTTTTTCCTCCTCACTATAGCAGTAAATGGTTTCCTTCTTATTACGAACTCTGAAAAGAGGTGTTTGTAAAATGTAGAGGTGATTTTCTTTTATCAGCTCTGGAAAAAACTGGAGGAAAAAAGTGATGAGCAGTAAACGTATATGCATGCCATCCACATCGGCATCCGTAGCTATTACAATATTGTTATACCGTAAATCTTCCAGAGATTCTTCAATATTAAGTGCGGCCTGTAGTAAGTTAAACTCCTCATTTTCGTACACAATCTTTTTGGACATTCCGTAAGAGTTCAAGGGTTTTCCCCTTAGGCTAAATACCGCCTGAGTATTCACATCTCTAGATTTGGTAATAGAGCCGGAAGCAGAATCTCCCTCAGTGATAAAAAGAGTAGTCTCCAATCTTCTGTCCTTTTTCATATCCTGAAGATGTACACGGCAATCCCTTAATTTTTTATTGTGCAGATTGGCTTTCTTAGCACGTTCCCTTGCTAGTTTTCGTATTCCTGATAATTCCTTACGTTCTTTTTCAGCCTGAATTATTTTTCGTTGTATCGCTTCCCGGGTATCTTGGTTTTTGTGCAGAAAGTTATCCAAATACTTCCCTACAAAATCGTTGATATAGGTTCTAACTGTGGGCAAATTACCTCCCATATCCGTGGAACCTAGCTTTGTTTTCGTCTGGCTTTCAAAAACGGGTTCCATCACTTTTATTGAGATTGCGGAGATAATGGATTTTCTAATATCCGAGGCCTCATAGTTTTTACCGAAGTGTTCCCGTATAGTTTTTACAATTGCTTCGCGAAAAGCGGCTTGGTGTGTTCCCCCTTGTGTGGTATGCTGCCCATTTACGAAAGAGTGATACTCCTCGCTGTATTGGGTTCTACTATGTGTAATGGCAATCTCAATATCATTTCCCTTTAAATGAATGATGGGATATAACATATCATCCACATTATTGGTATCTTCTAAAAGGTCCTTTAGGCCATTTTCTGAGTGGAATTTCTCCCCATTAAAAACAATGGTGAGGCCTGGATTGAGATACACATAGTTTTTGAGCATGCGTTCCACATACTCGTTTCGATATTTATATTTTTTGAAAATGGTTTCGTCAGGAATGAAACTGACTTTTGTACCCCTACGTCTGGAGGTCTCTTCCAAAAGCTCCTCATTAACCAAGTTCCCAGTCTGAAACTCCGCAGATTTGGACTTGCCGTCCCTATTGGATTCCACTTTGAAATAAGTTGAAAGGGCATTCACTGCCTTTGTACCAACACCATTAAGTCCAACAGATTTTTTGAAGGCGCGGGTATCGTATTTTCCACCCGTATTCATTTTAGAGACTACATCCACTACTTTTCCTAAAGGAATGCCCCGGCCATAATCTCTTACATGAACCGTGTTCTCTTTGATATGTATTTCGATGGTTTTACCTGCTCCCATCACAAACTCATCGATGCAGTTATCGATAACCTCCTTTAATAGAATGTAAATACCATCATCCGCCGATGAACCATCACCCAACTTACCAATATACATTCCCGGACGCATGCGGATATGCTCCTTCCAGTCCAACGAACGAATGTTGTCCTCTGTATATTGGGTTTGTGCCATAAACAATAAGGGTTAATCCTTGCTAATTTAAAATTTAGCCACAAAAATCAAAGGATAGGCGAAAGAAAGTAATCAACAAATAGGGTACTTTATTGTTAATAGTAAAACCACACTATCTCTGTTCATTAGGGTAAGAATTCAATTGAAACAGGGCTAAATAAACGTTATTGGTCTAAGGTGGTAAAACTTTGTTGGTTTCCATACCCCACCCCTGCGCTATTGCTGGCATAAGCCCTAACGTAATACAATGTGTTTGGATTTAGACTGTTCATTGTGCTGGTAAAATTGGCATCATTGGTGTCTTCCTCGGTACGATTATCCGCTATAGTAGGATTTGGATTAGTGTCCCAACATAAGCCTATTTGCAGTAAAGCTCCGCCACCATTATTCGTAACATTACCACCAGAAGTAGCAGAGTTGGCATCAATTCCCGTAATAGCATTCGTGGTTAAGGTAGGAATACTGACATCCGGAATATCTTCTTCTCCAGAACTAGAATCAGAACTGGAACAGCTCATTAGTATAAGAGAAGAAAGCAAAAGAACAAAGAAAGATTTCATGGTAAATTTTCCAAAGAAGGTACGAAATCAGACGTTAAATCTAAAATGCATCACATCGCCGTCTTTTACAATATATTCCTTCCCTTCAATACGCATCTTACCGGCTTCTTTCACCTTGGATTCACTCTCGTAAGCCAAGTAATCATCATAGGAAATTACTTCAGCACGTATAAATCCCTTTTCAAAATCCGTATGAATAACACCAGCTGCTTGAGGGGCCGTAGCACCCACAGGAATAGTCCAAGCCCTAACTTCTTTGGGACCTGCCGTAAAATAGGTCTCAAGACTAAGTAATTTATACGCACCGCGTATTAATTTTGATGAACCGGGCTCGCTCAAGCCTAAATCTTCCAAAAACAACTGTCGTTCTTCATAGGTTTCCAATTCAGTGATATCTGCCTCAGTACCCACAGCTAGAAAAATAACCTCTGAGTTTTCATCAGCCACAGCGGCCTTCACTTTATCCACATAGGCATTTCCTTCAGCAGCCGCAGCTTCATCCACGTTACATACATACATTACGGGTTTATCCGTAATAAGCTGTAGTGGCTTTACAAACTCATTTTTATCTTCTTCGGAAACCGCAATAGCGCGCACAGAAATGCCAGCTTCCAATCCTTCTTTTAGGGAGCTTAACACGGCAGCCTCTTTTTGGGCATCTTTGTTCCCCGTCTTCGCAGCGCGTTTTACTTTATCAAGCTTCTTTTCAACACTCTCCAAATCTTTCAATTGAAGCTCCATATCAATGGTTTCCTTATCCCGAATAGGGTCCACAGAACCATCTACGTGCACAATATTGTCGTTGTCGAAACAGCGTAGTACATGTAGAATGGCATCCGTTTCACGAATATTCCCCAAAAATTGATTGCCCAAACCTTCACCTTTGCTGGCTCCCTTTACCAAACCAGCGATATCAACAATCTCAACCGTTGCAGGAATCACCTTTTCTGGCTGCACTAAAGACTCCAGATTTTCCAAACGGACATCAGGTACATTGACTACCCCAATATTGGGTTCAATGGTACAAAATGGAAAGTTCGCGCTTTGTGCTTTTGCGTTGGATAGACAATTGAACAAAGTAGATTTTCCCACGTTGGGCAGTCCTACAATTCCTGCTTTCATTGTATGCTATGTTTTAGGGGTGCAAATATAGAATTTAGGATTCAGATAGTCTCAAAAAAGAAAACCCGAACCAAGGTCCGGGCTTTCTCTCTTATGGTTTTACTTTATTCTGGGTGCATAAACCGCTGCTTACCCAAAAGTTCTTCTTCTGTTTCTACAATATCTTCATCTGGCACACAACAATCTACCGGACACACAGCTGCACATTGCGGTTCTTCATGAAAACCCAAACATTCTGTACACTTATCAGGGGAGATGTAATAGATTTCATCGCTGATAGGGTCCTGCACGTCATCAGCATTAACAGATTTCCCATCAGGCAAAACGACGTCCCCGCTTAGTGAGGTCCCATCACTGTAACGCCATTCCTCGGCACCTTCGTAGATGGCAGTGTTCGGGCACTCTGGCTCACAAGCACCACAATTTATACACTCATCGGTTATGATAATAGCCATAATTTTCTTTTCCTTTTAGCTGATTACTATCAGCTTGCGTACTTTTGGGCAAAAATAAACCCTAGTAATCTAGTATACAAATATAATGACCGTACAGAGCCCTACTTTGCAAGCTTTTGTTAAACTTGGAAGTTTTTTGTCTAATTATCTAACAAAAAAAAACAATCCAGATACGGACAGGTTTCGATATTTTCAAGAAGTTCTTTTTAGAGCGGAAGCCCAAAACAGCTGGTTTACACCGGAAAATTTAGATTTTTCCATACAACAATGGGCCAATGTGCTGAGTGAGGATAACTTAAACAAATGGTTGAAAACCTACGAAGTTGAAAGCGAGGAAAAACCTAAAACTGTAGCCATAATCATGGCTGGCAATATTCCCTTGGTTGGTTTTCATGACTTTTTATGCGTGCTCCTTTCCGGAAATCGGGTGTTGGCAAAGCTTTCTTCCAGTGATCAACTTTTACTCCCTTTTTTAACTGAAATATTGATGGAACATACTCCTGAGCTAACAAATTTAATAGAATTTACAACAGAAAAATTAACGGATTTTGATGCCGTTATTGCTACGGGAAGTAATAATACAAGCAGGTATTTCGAGTACTATTTTGGCAAATACCCAAATATAATTCGAAAGAACAGGAATTCAGTTGCTATATTGACTGGGAACGAAAGCCATGAAGAGCTTCAAGCACTAAGCAAAGATGTTTTTCAGTATTATGGCCTAGGATGCCGTAATGTATCCAAACTTTATGTGCCAAGAGACTACAACTTTGATGCCTTCTTTAAGGCGATGTTCGATTTTAAAGAAATCATCAACCAACATAAATATGCCAACAATTACGATTATAATAAGGCCGTGTATTTGATGAGTAATATCAAAATATTGGACAATGGATTTCTAGTATTAAAAGAGGATCAAGGGTTTTCTTCCCCTATCGCTTGTCTGTTTTATGAATTTTATGAAGACAGGAACTTATTGAAAGAGAAACTCATCAGCGAAAATGGGCAAATTCAATGTATTGTCTCCCAGGGATGGTTCACTACCGAGATTTCCTTTGGGAAGTCCCAAACCCCAACCTTACAAGATTACGCGGATGGGGTGGACACCATGGAATTTTTGTTGGGTTTATCGTAGGTTGTCTTATCGCCAAATAGGGGTTTTCCCTTCCAAGTTTTTTTAAGACCTTTGGCCTTCATTTTCGTGGACATCAAAATATTCTCAAAAAATGAAAAAACACAATTTTAGTGCAGGACCTTGCATTTTGCCGCAAGAGGTTATGAAAAAAGCTTCTGAAGCGGTAATAGAGTTGGATGGTATTGGTCTTTCTTTGATAGAAATTTCTCACCGTAGTAAGGAATTCGTAGCCATTATGGAAAAAGCACGCTCCCTTGCTTTGGAATTATTGGGGTTGGAAAATAAGGGATATCAGGCGCTTTTTCTACAAGGCGGGGCAAGTACTCAGTTTTTAATGGCAGCTTATAATCTTTTAGAGAAAAAAGCGGGATATGTTAATACGGGTACATGGAGCCTTAAGGCCATAAAAGAAGCGAGATTGTTTGGAGAAATAATTGAAGTGGCTTCTTCCCAAGACCATAACTTCAACTACATTCCTAAAGATTATCAAGTTCCAACAGATTTGGACTATCTTCATCTTACTTCCAACAACACCATCTTTGGAACACAAATCAAAGAATTCCCCGAAACAAATGTCCCATTGGTGTGCGACATGAGTTCTGATATTTTTTCGAGACAATTGGATTTTTCAAAATTTGATTTGATTTATGCCGGTGCTCAAAAAAATATGGGCCCAGCTGGAACCACTTTGGTGATAGTTAAGGAGGATATTTTGGACAAGGTATCTCGTAAAATACCCTCTATGATGAGCTATAAGGTACATGCTGGAAAAGATAGTATGTTCAATACACCACCAGTATTTGCTGTTTATGTTTCTATGTTGACCCTGCAATGGCTTAAAGACTTGGGTGGTATAGCTGGTATTGAAGAAATTAATGAGAAGAAAGCGAATCTCATTTATTCGGAAATCGAGTTGAACCCAGTTTTCTCAGGTTTTGCCGCTAAAGAGGACCGTTCAATTATGAATGCCACCTTTAACATTACGGATGAAACCCTCAAAGAGCTTTTCGATGAAAAATGTAGGGAAGCTGGGATAAACGGTATTAATGGACATCGTTCCGTAGGTGGCTATCGTGCATCTATGTATAATGCCATGTCTTTGGAAAGCGTAGGTGTACTCGTGGATATCATGAGTGAATTGGAGAAAAAAGGTTAGATATGCATAAAATATTGGCCAATGATGGTATCGCCCAAAGCGGTATTGAGGCATTGGAAAAAGAAGGTTTTGAGGTAGTAGTTACCAAAGTGGCTCAAGAACAACTAGCAAACTACATCAACCAAAACGAGATTACTATTCTTCTGGTACGCAGTGCCACTAAGGTCCAAAAATCTTTAATAGACTCCTGTCCCAACTTACAACTGATTGGTCGTGGCGGTGTGGGCATGGATAATATTGATGTGGATTATGCAAGGTCAAAGGGAATACATGTAATCAACACGCCCGCCTCTTCCTCTCAATCAGTTGCCGAATTGGTTTTTGCCCATCTCTTCAACGGGGTTCGCTATCTGCATGATGCAAATAGAAATATGCCTCTTGAGGGGGACAGTAATTTTAAGCAGCTTAAAAAAAGTTATGCCAACGGAACTGAGCTTAGAGGTAAAACCTTGGGCATTATTGGCTTGGGAAGAATTGGTAAAGCCACTGCACAAATGGCTTTGGGCTTAGGTATGAAAGTACTGTTCAATGATCATCATGAAAAAGAAATTAGCCTAGGTGTAGATTTTTTCGATGGCCAATCAGTACGCTTTTCGTTGAAAGTTTCAACGATGGAAGAGCTCCTAAAGCAATCTGATTTTATCAGCGTTCATGTCCCAGCTCAAAATGGCTATGTGCTAGGTGAAAAGGAATTTGGGCTTATGAAAACTGGAGTTGGGGTCGTTAATGCTTCCAGAGGTGGGGTCTTGGACGAAGTTGCTCTTTTAAAAGCATTGGATTCCAATCAATTAGGGTTTGCAGGTCTAGATGTATTCGAATCAGAGCCAAATCCAGAAATCAAGGTTTTAATGCACCATAAAATCTCTTTATCCCCCCATATTGGAGCATCCACCCAAGAAGCACAAGATAGGATAGGTCTGGAGCTCGCATCACAAATAAGCCAGCTGCTAAACTAATAAACCCATATCCAATCTATCTTCTTTTTTGTACATTGAGCACTCATACTAAACACACAAATAATGTCAGGATTACTAGATTTACTTAATAGCCCGATGGGCAAACAATTGATTAGCGGAGTGGCAGGACAAACGGGGCAGTCAGAAAATCAAACGGCCGATGTATTGGGCATGGCCATGCCCCTACTAATGGGAGCAATGAAAAAAAATGCTTCTACTCCTGGAGGTGCAGAAGGACTCATGAACGCATTGTCTTCCAAACATGATGGAAGTATTTTAAATGATTTGGGAGGTCTATTTGGAGGCGGTGTAGACCAAGGGGTAATGGACGATGGCGCCGGTATTCTTGGTCATGTCTTTGGAACCAAACAATCACAGGTTGAGAATGCGCTAAGTAACAAATCAGGTATTGATGCTGGTTCTATTTCGCAAATTCTTAAAATAGCGGCACCCATTATATTAGGTTATTTAGGGAAACAGACGAGACAGCAAAATTTAAGCAGCCCCGATGCGCTATCCGGTCTTTTAGGAGGACTTATGGGAGGTAGCAATACCCAAAAAGAACAGTCATTGATTGAGACCTTTCTTGACTCCGATGGGGATGGAAGTGTCATTGACGACTTAGCTGGTATGGTGTTAAACAGTGGAACTAAAAAAAGTAGTGGCCTTGGCGGATTGCTTGGTGGTCTTTTTGGCAAATAGAATTGCCTTAACTTATTTTAACAGAGCCATTTGAAGTTCCAAATGGCTTTTTTTGTACCTTTTGGATATGAAAAAGAAAAAATGGCTTCGTTTAGTGCCTATCATGGCATTCCTACTACTTTCTGTGCCTTCAGTTGCACAAAAAGACTCTTTAAATATATCCAAAGAAGAAAAGGCGTATTTTGATTCCGAAGACGAAGAAGCAGTTGAGCTTAAAAGTGAAGAAACGGAATATGAAATTATTATCATAGAACCTGGTTTCAACGCATGGTTAAACAGTTTTGCAAGGCCGGAAGGATACTACAGCCAACAGTTTTTGGAAAACAGAAATAACATTCTAGTAATCAACTGGAACCAACGTGTACAACAACCATTTCGGTTTAATCCAAATCTGTATCAGTTTCAGATAGACTATAGCCCATCTGTTGATTATGGATATGAAGTGAATTATAAGTTGTACAATTATTTCATTTTTTTCCAAAGAAAATATCGTCAGCGCCTAGGGCCTTTCGTTCCAAGAATTTAATGTCTTATTTTTGCCATCGAATTTAACGCGATGGAGAAAATAAAAAAGCGTTGGGATATTACGGAAAAATGGCAATTCATTTTCCCATTCCTAGGAGTAGTTTTAACGCTCATTACTGCATATATAATAGCAAGGAGAATACTCCGCCTTTTTAAACTCAATAACACAATTTTTGAATGGATTTTCACCTTAGGTGTGGGAACTATTCTTTATTATCTCCTTCTCAAGTTTTTTCTATGGTGTTTTGATAAACTCAAAAACAAGTGGCCTGTAGAACAAAGATGGGAAATGATAGCCATCTTTATTGTTTTCGCTATTACCGGGAGTATTTCAGGAAAATTGGCAGGACCTTTCACGGAACTAATAGGAATAAAGCAAGAAAACGTAAGTGCTTGGGTTTTTTGGACAGCACGCATTCTACTTATCTTCCCTATTTATCAGGTGCTTTTGATTTTCTTTGGATGGCTGTTTGGACAATTCGCATTTTTCTGGGACTTCGAAAAGAAAATGCTCAAACGCATGGGACTGGGTTTTTTGATTCCTTAAATCCTATTTTTGATTTTAAAATAAATATAGATAATTGCTTCTATTTGTCTAGCTTTGCGAAATGTTGCAGATGAAAAGGATTTGTGGTTTCATTGTGTTTACTACCTTATTGTTGATTAAAGTATCAGCATTCCATGTATATACACACCATCATGATGATTGTGATTCTGCCGAAGAATGTGAAATCTGTGATATTGTTTTAGACAATCAAACTTCCGATTTTGATGTTCCTCAACCTGCCTTTCTAGATACCCATCAATGGGTAATACCTAAAGAATTAGTTATTCTCGGTTCATTTAATGTCTTAGTTGACTCAAAATTGAATCTTCTCTTCTGCAGACCCCCTCCTTTTTCATAAAGATTCGAAAGACTAAATAAGGAATTTCCAGTACCAAAGGGGCTTGTGAGTTATAGCCTTCTTTGTTATTATGGTTTTCCCTTTATTAAATACGGTTATAGTTAATATTTTTTGTGACACTTATTTTTAAAAACCTTAAGCCTCAAACATTTCTGTTTTTGCCTTTACTCATACCAATTTTGACGTTTGCTCAAAACAGACCTTGTACAAATTCAGTTAGTGGTAAAGTTTTAGACGCGGAAACCAAAGCACCTATACCCTATGTTACGGTTAAGGTTAAGGATTCAGAAAAATATGCCCTTACCGATGAAGAAGGGAAATTCTCTATAAAAGGTTTATGTTCAGATACGAATACGTTGATTATATCAAGTCTGGGATATTCGGTCGCAACTAGCGAGCATAATCATGAGCATGACGAACTTACCAACATCTATTTAACCCCAAAAGCCGTTGGGTTAAAAGAAGTTACAATTCAGGCGGAAAAAAGTAAAACAAAAGGTACCGAAACTATTTCCCAAATCAAGGTGACCAAAGCAGATATTGTTAGTGATCCTACACAATCATTGGCCAGTGCATTATCAAGTATTCAGGGGGTTACTTTCACATCAACAGGAGCGAATGTTCAATTACCAGTTATTCATGGCCTTTATGGAAATCGAATTCTGGTTTTAAACAACGGATTTAAACATGGATTTCAAAATTGGGGAAGAGACCATGCTCCTGAGATAGATATTAATTCAGCCAACAGCGTTACCGTTATAAAGGGAGCTGGAGGGGTTCGTTACGGGCCAGAAGCACTTGGAGGAGCCATAGTGGTGGAATCCAACCCATTACTGTTGAACAATCCACTTTATGTTAACGTTGGCACTGGATATCAAACCAATGGTAGAGGGTATAATGCCAATTTGGAAATCGGAAATGGTTCTGAAAATTGGAGCTACTTTCTCAATGGAAGTTATGTGAAAATTGGTGATCGCAATGCACCTGATTATAATTTGACTAACACTGGGAAAGAGGAGAAAGCTTTTAGTTTTGGAGTGCTTAGACATCTGGAAAATTGGGACTTCAAAGTACAATACAGCTTCATAGACCAAAATTTGGCTTTACTAAGGGCAATATTCCTAACAAGTTCAGAAAACTTTATAAGAGCCGTTAACTCAGATAGGCCTTTGATAGTTGATCCCTTTTCGTATGACATCAATGAACCCAATCAGACCGTCCAACATCATTTGGCCAATGCTGAGATAAATTGGTGGTATTCTGATGACGGTAAATTGACCCTTAGAGGGGGTATACAATTGAATCAGAGAGATGAGTTTGATGTACGTAGAAATTCTGAACTACCTATTATCGACCTAGATTTACTGACCTATGATTACCAATTGGAATGGGAGCATCCTGAATGGAATGGACTGGATGGGCTAATCGGTATTCAATATTTTAGCCAAAACAACGACAATAATCCGGGTACCCAAACAACCCCTTTCATTCCTAATTACAATACTGATAGATTTAGTGCCTTTGCCATCGAAAATTTAAGCTTTGGAAAAAACACCTTTGAAGCTGGGATTCGGTTTGACTTTGAAACCAATGATGTAAGAGGTCGTGAAACAAACCAAGACATATTTCGGGACAATTATAGTTTTACAAATTTCACGCTTTCCTTGGGATATATCCGGCAACTTAGCGAAAATAGCACGTTTAGAACCAATTTAGGAACAGCCTGGAGAACACCAAATGTCTATGAACTATTTAGTTTTGGACAACAAGGGACAGAAAGTATTTTTGGTTTGCTTCGGTTTACAGATGAAGATGGTACGGCAAGTACAAGAGAAGTTTTTACGCTGGAAGATAGCGATGTGGAACCGGAAAGAGGATTCAAACTCATCAATGAATTCCAAACCAATAAAAATGGTAATTCCCACAATATAACCTTCTATGCCAATTATATAGACAATTTTGTTTTTGACCGACCATTTGGTGTTTTTGGAGGTATTAGAGGGCCCAACTTTGGCTTTTTCTTTGACCAAGCAGACGCACTATTTTTTGGCTTGGATTATACATGGAAGAGTAATTGGACCAAAAATGTTTCCGGTGTTTTTGGTTTCAGCTATTTGTGGTCACGAAATATCGGTGACAATGAGCCTCTAATAAACCAACCACCTATATCAACTAGTTTTGAATTACAATGGGATCATGGTAGTTTTTGGTTTTTGGATTCATCAAGGCTCAGCTTAAGACCTAGTTACACTTTTGAACAATTTCAAGCACCAAGAACAATCTCCCCAGAAAGTCTTGTCAACGGTTCTGAAACTGCTACCAGTGACTCAGAGATTTTTGACTTCCTAGACCCACCTGAAGGTTACTTTTTGCTGGATTTGACATGGAATTTTGCTTGGAAAAATTTAAGTGCTAGTATTTCAGCAAATAATCTACTGGACACTAGTTATCGTAATTATCTAAACGAATTAAGATACTACGCGGATGAACCGGGTAGAAACATACTTTTTACACTTAACTATTCATTTAAAAATAAAAGAAGATGACAACATGATTAGACCCCAATGTACCTGAAAAGACCAACTTTCAGTAAAAACGTAAACACCAAATAAGATTACTATTTATTCTAAAAACAATTAAAAAAAAGTAAACATGAAAACAATTGAGAAATTTATGAATTATCGATTATTAGCCCTTTTATTCATGGGGCTTGTCATAGCAAGTTGTAGTGATGATGATGATGTTCCAGAAGAAGAAAACGAATTAGAGGTCATCACCAATGTAACTTTGATTTTCACCAATGATGCTGACCCTAACGATGTAGTAAGAGCAAGAGCCGTAGATCCAGATGGGGAAGGTGCAGATGATTTAGAGGTTTTGGATGACATTACCTTAACGGTAGATACACAGTACACATTAACCTTTGAGATTTTAAATGCTTTGGAAACTCCAGCTGAGGATATAGGTGAAGAAATATTAGATGAAGATGATGAACATCAATTTTTCTTTAGCTTCACCAACGACGCTTTTGATAGTCCAAGAGGCGATGGTAACATAGATACCGCTTCGGACCCTATCAACTATAACGATGAGGATTCTGTTGCTCAAGATGGTTCAGGAAACCCTGTAGGTTTGAGCACTACGTGGACTACACCCATAACCGGTACGCCTGCTGGTACGTTTACGGCTAGGTTACAGCATCAGCCAGACATTAAAACGGATACTACTGGGGCTACTGATGGTGACCCTGACTTTATTCTGGAATTTAACTTGATTATTGAGTAATTAACATTAGGTAATCCAATGTCGCATAAGCTGATTCCGTGACATTGGATTTTTCCAAATGCTCATAATCAATATACGTTAGTTTAGTTTTCTTATAAAGGGGGCTCCAAAAAAAGGGGTTCCCTTACTTTTTTCCTTTGGAAAAAACATGGGTGTATAACCACATCAAGGTAAAACTGGGTACAAAATCCCAACCGGGTATCAACTCTTCGATAAAAGTTACCACACCGGCAGCTTGACCAATTTTGCCTTTATACAGTCGGGTCATAAGCCAACCGGCCAAAGGTGCCCAAATCACATCCGAAAATTCGCCTATTCCCGGTATGACAAATGAAAGCATGCCGATACCATCAAAAAGCAACCCTAAAAATAAATTCTTGTACTTGGAGTCTTTTTCTTTTGTCATTGCTGAAAAATAACAAAACGACACCAAAGAGAAAAATCTCTAAGACCTGTTGAATCCAATTAGCTTTAAGAATTCAATTTAGGTTCTGAGCTAATCCCCCTTAGGTTGTGCTCAACTTATTTGAAAAATGCTGATTAAGCTTCTTGATTTTTGGATTAATGATAAACTGACAATACGGTTGACGTTTATTGTCATTGTAGTAATTTTGATGTTCAATTTCCGCCTTATAGAATGGTTTCTCCTCTGAAATTGCAGTGACTACAGGAGAGGCAAAAACACTTTCCTTTTCCAATAATGAAATGAAGGCCTCTGCTTCAGCTTTTTGTTCCTCGGTAGTATAAAATATTTCGCTCCTGTATTGAGTGCCTACATCATTTCCTTGTCGGTTTAGTGTTGTAGGATCATGTGTAGCAAAAAACACTTCCAAAAGCTCGGTGTATGAAACTTTAGAAGCATCAAAAACTATTTTCACCGCCTCGGCATGACCTGTTCTACCAGTGCAAATTTCTCGATATGCCGGGTTTTTTATGGCGCCGCCGGTATACCCAGAAATAACCTCTTTAACGCCATTTAGTCTTTGAAAGACAGCTTCTGTACACCAGAAACAGCCTCCAGCAAAAATTGCAGTCGATTCCATTAAACTACTATGTTTTTCCATTTTTAGTATAAAGTTAAACCTAGTTATTGATTCTACAATATTCTGTCATCTCTTATTGTAAAACTATAAGTCGGAAAAAACCAAAAAACCTTCTTTTCAAAATTTCAGCTTTTGGCTCTCATTGGGAATGATTACTTTCACCCTTCCAACGTGTATCTATGATAAAAGCGACAAATATTACAAAATCCTTTGGTGATCTCCACGTTCTAAAGGGAGTTGATGTATTGGTTGAAAAAGGAGAGGTAGTATCGATTGTAGGAGCATCAGGAGCTGGTAAAACCACCTTACTACAGATTTTGGGAACCTTGGATTCTCCTTCAAACATAGAGGAAAGTTCATTGTATATTAACGATACTAATGTTACCCTGCTTACGGACAAGCAATTGGCACGTTTCAGAAACGCCCATATTGGTTTCATTTTTCAATTCCATCAATTATTACCTGAATTCACTGCATTGGAAAACGTGTGCATACCCGCTTTTATAAAAAAGACGTCGAAGCCTAAAGCCGAAAAGCGAGCCAAAGAACTCTTGGATTTTCTTGGCTTGTCTGATAGATATTCACATAAGCCCAGTGAACTTTCTGGCGGAGAACAACAGCGTGTGGCGGTGGCTCGGTCCCTAATCAATAATCCTTCGGTAATCTTTGCAGATGAGCCAAGCGGTAACTTGGATTCCGAAAGTGCGGATAGATTGCATCGATTATTTTTTCAGCTTCGCGATGAATTTGGCCAAACCTTTGTTCTGGTCACCCATAATTCAGAATTGGCAAATATGGCCGATAGAAAATTGACCATGGTAGATGGTTTAATTGTTTATTGATTACCAAAGTATGACCCAAGCCGAATTAAAAGAGTTTTTGGATGAGAAAGCCACATTCTACGAAAATCCAAGTTTTTTAGAAAATGACCCCTTACAGATTCCACATAGATTTTCAAAAAAAGAGGATATCGAAATCAGTGCGTTTTTAACGGCAACTATTGCCTGGGGAAACCGAAAAAGCATAATTTCCAACGCTTCCCGGTTGATGGAAATATTGGAGCACGCTCCTCACGATTTTGTGATGAATCATACAGAGAAAGACCTGGAATCCTTAGCCTCCTTTGTTCACAGAACATTTAATGGAGAAGATTTACAGTATTTCATACATGGTCTTCATCATGTTTATTCAAATCACGGTGGATTAGAATTTATTTTTTCAGAATATCAACAACCAAAATCATTACAATCAGCTATTGCAAAGCTGAAAGAAATCTTTTTCCAACCGCTACACCCTAAACGTACGGAAAAACATGTTTCAGACCCAAATAAAGGCTCAGCCGCGAAACGAATTAATATGTTTTTACGTTGGATGGTCCGTGATAACAAGGCCGGTGTTGATTTCGGTTTGTGGAAATCCTTAAGCCCAAGTCAACTTTCATGCCCTTTGGATGTACATTCAGGAAATGTAGCCCGCAAACTCAAACTACTAAGACGAAAACAAAATGATGCTAAAGCATTGCTGGAGTTGGATGGGAAACTAAAAAAACTGGATCCATGGGATCCAGTTAAATATGATTTTGCGCTGTTTGGTCTGGGGGTATTCGAGAAATTCTAATACACTTGCTCCCCTACTTCGGTATCCGTCAAGGTTTTCATAAAGGCGACCAAGGCTTTCTCCTCTTTTTTGGTAAGTTGAAGATTGTCAAAAGGTAAGGTTTGATACGGAAGGTCAAAGCCCATACCTCCTCCCCCACCTAGATTGTAGAAATTCATAACCTCATCTAAAGTACCATAAACACCGTTATGCATATATGGTGCGGTTAATTCAGAATTTCGGACCGTAGGCGTCTTGAACATTCCCTTATGCACTTCCAGTTCTTCATTATGTCTCCAATAAAATCCTAAATCATTATCCAATGCTGTATTAGCCGCTGTTTCCGGAACACCAATCACTTCCTTTTCATGATCTGTGAAAAAAGGAGGCACAGTGCCATTGGTCAGGGGAATAAAGTGACAAGTAGCACACAAAGCCTTACCCATATACAAATTAAAGCCCAACTTTTCCTCCTCCGTGAATGTATATTCTTCGGCTCTAATATTCTTATCGAACTTGGAGTTAAATCCGTTCAATGTAGAAATGTAGGATGAAATTGCCTTGATTATTTCCGTATTCCGTTTTGAAATCCCTCCATAAGCTTCCTCAAATAACTTGATATATGTTGTATCTGATAAAATCTCTGTTGAAAACGTATGCACGGAACTGTTAAACTCCCGGTCGTTATTGAATACAGAAGTAATTTGGGCCAATATATTTGGTGCTCTTCCATCCCAAAAAAACGATTGTTGAAATGCTGTGTTGAGCAAGGTTGGTGTATTTCGGTCCAATTCCCGATTATCGTTGCCCAAATTAACTACCAAACCATCAGCCCAAGCTTTCTTAGGATTGTGACAAGTAGCGCAGGCCATTTCTCTACTTTGGGATAAATTTTTTTCAAAGAAGAGCTTCTTGCCCAATTCTATTTTTTTTTGGGTAGGTCTTCGGTTGGTTATGGGCGCAAAAAAATCAAGATTAAATGCGTCTTCATCAAAGAAGGTTTCAGCATTAAAATTGAAGGGTTTATTATTGACCGGCTCCCAGATATCTACGGTTTTTCGAATTCTTACCCAATTTCTTGTTACGGGATTCATATAATCTCTAAGAAATGTAAATCGGTCAAAAGTCTCAAAATCAGGATTTTTTTGAATAAATGATTTGGCCAGTTTTATGGATTTCAAAAAGGTAGAATCCAAAGCTTTATTCTTTTCCTGCGTAATTTTCTGCAGAGTTAATTTATAGACATCGGCAAGACTCTGCAAAGACACCACGGTTTCTCCTATACCTAATTGACTCACGGGAGTATCAAAACCCGAAATTCCAAGGCTTACGATACGCATCAATTGTTGGTGTGTGGCAATGAAAAAACGTTGCGGGGTCAGTTCCCTTTTTTGTATGTTATGTTGTAGGTTGCGGAACATGCCTTGGGTAATCGACACTTCATACCGGTAATTTTCTTCCAATTCTTCCTCTTCATAAATACTCTCTTCTATTTTTTGTAATCCTACGGGTCGTAATATCCGCTGACTATCATCTGTCACCGTAGGTAGTGCCGGACCATTAGCTTTGTGTCCAACAGAAGGATTAAGATAGGATGCAAAAGGTTCTGCTTTTTTAAACGCAATTCTCACTTTTTCAAAAGTTGCTTTCGTAGCTTCTCCTGTCATTGGTAATGAATCAAGTTCAGTTAAATAATTAAGCGATTTGGTAATATTTTCCAGATAATACTCTTGAGCGTTGGTCCAATCAATTTCATCTTGGTCTTCCTGTTGCCGAGCTATCTCCTTTTCTTCTAGGACTTGCTTACAAGAGAAAAAAGAAATGACTAAAACCAGGGTAAATACAATTCGTTTCATCCTAAGCATTTTGTGGATAATCAAAGAGACCTCCACCTTAGTGATGGAGGCCGTTTAACAAATTATGTTTAGGCTTACCTAGGCAATCCCCTAAGAATAACTATTTGTCCACCTTGGTCGTCTTCCCTACCCGCACCCGCGGCAAATTCGGGACGAGTTCTAAAATCGTGACCATCTACATTCAAGAAATCATCACTTTCCCAGTAGTGAGGTTGAAGGTTCAATAAAAAGGTGTTTGGAACTCCTACCAGCTCTGAAATATCTTCCAAAGCACCGTATTCACCACTGGGACCAGTGCTTCCCGTTGGGTCCAGGTCCTGACGAACAACAAACTCCAGCACCACTCTTGCATTATTGCCGTTCAAGTCAGTTTGATAAATATATGCAGTGTGGCCTCTGGAGAAAGAATTTGGGTCTTCTTGAAGATAGATAAAGTTCTCTGTTACCGTAATATTATCAGGGCTTTGAAGCTCTGGCAAGTTACCATCCATATTATTGGTGTCCGTATTACCTGAAATAATTTGAGTAATGGAACCCGTAAGAACATTATCAGCATCCATGTCCAATCTATATGCCGTGCCCCAGTCATTGAAAGTATCCCGTCCCGGACCTCTGCCCGTTACAGCGACAAATATTTGTCTGTTGTTAGCGGCATTCCCTTTTCTATAATCCACGTCTTCGACCCTCATGAAAGCAGCAGCACCAACAGCAACACATGCATCTTCCATTTCACTTCTTGTAAATGCAGCTCCATTTTCAATTTTTACAAACTCATATCGGTATGTAACACCAAAATCCAGCATGCTTTCATCAACAATTCCATCAGCGGGTGCATCCATGACACCTCCATTACCATCGGACATTTCCAAGAACTTTAATACATATATTTCTCCACCTTCAAGGTCAGCTTCACCATGGGGAGAGTGGTATAAGGTAATTTGTCCTTGAGAACCACTAGAGTCATCATCACCGCCAATAATTACAGTTTCTCCAATGTAGGCTACTGCAGGAAGCGGAACCGCATTTTCCCATGCAAACTCACCTAAGGCGTCCAAACCAAAATCTGCGGTTGGCGTTGGGTCTGCAATGTAAGGGTCAATCCCTTTCACATCATAATTAAAGCTTTCGGAGGCGGAAAGGAAGAGGTCACGAGTTCCTCCATGTACATCTTTGCGTAACATGGTTCCAGAACATTGACGTGCAAAATCTGCAACCCCTGAGTTCAATAGCCATTGGCCTCCTGTAGGCGTCAGATTAGCATCCAACTCAATTCTGGCAACCGCATAATCGTCCTCTGCATTAACCAAATACAAAAAGCCATCACTATTTGGGTCTTTAACAAGGCCTGCACCATCTGCAGCTCCAACAAAACGGAAGCCATCATCCAGTATATCACTTGAGCTAATCAAGGAATAAGCCTCAACAAAATTAAATTGGGGTGTAATTGCAACCAGGGGTTCAAGGTTTGATTTGTTTTCAAAAATTGTTCCTGTCGGCTCATCGTCGTCACCTCCGCCAATAAAATCATCGATTTTATCACAAGATGTCGTAACAACCAAACCAGACAGCAACAACAAATTTTTAAGTGTTCTCATTTGTTGTAAGGTTTAGAAAGTAAATTATTCAATAGGATTCGTAACAAATGTACTTCTGCAGACAGCTTACCCCCGTTAACTAAATGTGGTCTTAAATGAAATTAAAGTTCATTTTAAGGTTAAAAGGTTAATTGAATGTTACTATTTAAAGCTAGTCTTAATAGCTGTTAGAAGAGCTCCATTGAAAATGGACCATTTACATTGGACAAAAGAAAAGAAACCTAGTTAACCTCTTGTTTTTAAATTGGTTGAATTAAAAAATTACACTTCCTAAGAGTTTATTAAAACATTTCTTAAAGTGCCTGTTGTTTTGAGTAAAATTTAACCTCCAAAACCATAATTGGGTTCAAAATCCAAAGATTGTTTTGTTCCACCTTTTGCTATTGAAGTGTAAATAGCCTCAACAATCATCATATCACGCTTACCCATTTCGCCAGGGGCTTTGTTTGGAGTATCATATAATATGTGTTGGGCAAAATCATCCATTTGTAGTTTTTGTTGACTTTCTTGCTCAAAATTGAGTTCTCCCTTGGAGGTTCTACCTGCTAGAGGGATATAGGTGCTGGCAGGGTCCAATTCATACCATCCCCTTTCACATGAAGCGAATAAACGATTGGCACGAATGTTATGGGAAGTCATCATGTTCCCTACGGCACCTGAAGCAAATTCAAATTGGGCGGTAATGGTCTCATCTGTGTTCTTAAAATAGTCTGGTCTTGTGCTAAATTCCTGGGCCGAAACTGAAATTGGATTTTCGCCTGTACCATAAATCAAGCTCTGAATGGCATAAACACCCATATTCACCAAAGCGCCTCCTCCAGATAATTCTTTGTTCAGCCTCCATTGGTTTGGACTACCTAAAGAGCGATAAGCTGCTTCTGCCGTAATAAAATTGACATTACCAAATGTCTTTTCCCTAACAAATCGTTTCACTTCATTTGTATAAGGTTCTGAATGTAACCGATATCCCATCCCCAATTTTACACCAGCATCTTTGCAGGCATCGATAATAGCATCACACTCTTCTACATTCATGGCCATGGGCTTTTCGCATATCACATGCTTTCCAGCCTTTGCGGCACGAATACAAAAATCCGCGTGCATACTATTCGGCAATACCACATATACAATATCAATGTCTTTATTATCAGCTATTGTATCAAAGTTTTGATAGTTGTATACGTTCTTTTTAGGAATACCATACGTATCCATCCAGGTCTTCTCTTTAGCCGGTGTACCTGTAACCACTCCAGCTAAGTAACAATGTTGGGTATCTTTCAATGCCGGGGCTAATTGGTAGGTACTATATCCTCCTAATCCTACCAGCGCTACTCCCAATTTTTTCTTTTGACTTGGATTAGCAACCATACAGTTAATGGGTAGAGAGGCAACCAAAGCAGCTCCTCCTATACCTTTAGTTAGCTTTTCGTTGAATTTTCTTCGGGAGAGTTTGTACATGACTTTTGTTTTTTGAGATGGCCTCTTAAAAATACAGTTAAAAAAAAGTCATTTTCATTGATTCCCAATTATTTATAAAAATTATAACAAAAAGAGGATGTCGGTCAAAATGGTTACTTTTAAAAACGACTAATTAATCTCTCAATGAAACAAAACATTTCTTTTATCTGCTTCCTTTTTTCCTTTGGTTTTCTTTTTGCACAAAACAGAAAATTACCTGTTGACACTACCGTTACAACCCAACATAGTGTGACGGTCAATGGTGCATCCTTCAACTATACGGCCACTACAGGTACACAACCGGTTTGGGACGAAATGGGTAAACCCACTGCCTCATTACATTATACCTATTACACAAGAGATGGCGTAAAGAATAGAGCAGAGCGCCCTTTATTAATTTCCTTTAATGGAGGTCCCGGTTCTGGTTCGGTATGGATGCATTTGGCCTATACGGGTCCAAGAATTCTCAAGATTGATGATGAGGGCTATCCTGTTCAGCCCTATGGCGTAAAACAAAATCCTTTTTCTGTACTGGATGTTACCGATATTGTTTACGTAAATCCAGCCAACACTGGATATTCCAGAACCATTCCCGAAATGGGTGATGAAGTGGACCGAAGTAAGTTTTTTGGCATTAATGCGGACATTAAATACTTGGCAGAATGGCTAAATACGTTTGTGACTCGGAACAATCGCTGGCGTTCCCCTAAATACATTATAGGTGAAAGCTATGGCGGTACCCGCGTAATGGGGCTTTCCCTGGCGCTTCAAAACCAACAATGGATGTATTTGAACGGAGTTATTATGGTTTCACCAGCAGATTACAAAGTAATTCGGGTAGGTGGGCCTGTTTCAGATGCGTTGAATCTACCCTATTTTACCGCTGCCGCTTGGCATCATAAAGCCCTCCCTCCTGCTTTGCAGAACAAAGATTTATTGGAAGTGCTTCCCGAAGCGGAGGATTATACTGTTAACACCCTACTTCCTGCAATTGCTAAAGGTGGCTTTATCCCAAGTTCTGACCGCGTAGAAGTTGCTAAAAAGATGGCGTATTATACAGGATTAAAAGAAAAGGATATTCTAGACCATAACTTGGTGGTTCCGACTCGATTCTTTTGGAAAAATTTATTAAAAGATAAAGGTGGATATACTGTAGGACGTTTGGACAGTAGATATAGAGGTATAGACCGACAGTTGTTTGGCGAACGACCTGATTACAACTCAGAAATCACTTCATGGCTCCATAGCTTCACACCCGCTATCAATTATTATCTACAGGAAGAATTAAAGTTCAAAACAGATATAAAATACAATATGTTTGGTCCTGTTCGACCCTGGGATAACGATGATGACAATACACGCGATAATCTAAGGCAAGCTATGGCTCAAAATCCATATTTAAATGTGTTGGTACAGTCCGGATACTACGATGGTGCCACAACCTATTTCAATGCAAAATATACCATGTGGCAGGTGGACCCAAGTGGTAGAATGAAGGACCGCTTCGAGTTCAAGGGATATCGTTCAGGGCATATGATGTATTTGAGAAGGGAAGATTTGAAAAAAGCCAACGACGACATCAGGGCTTTTATACTGAGGACCACAACCAACGGTAAGAGCGCAAAATACTAAAGAGCACCTTATGAAAACACTATTTTTTTCAACTGTATTCCTTGTTTTAAACATTACCTATGGAATATCTCAAAAGATTCCATCCAAAGCGTGGCAGATTAAAGCTGCATTAATGGCGGTTCCCGATGATTATAAAGAAGGGGCTAAGATCTATGGCTATAGTGCAAGTGGAGACTTTATAACGCTACGGGAAGGAACTAATGATTATATCGCCCTAGCTGACGACCCAAAGGATAACAAGTTCTCTACGGCCGCATATCATCAGGATTTAGAACCTTTTATGGCAAGGGGAAGAGCTTTGAAGGCAGAGGGAAAAGAATTCAAAGAGATTTTTGATACCCGTGAGAACGAGGTGAAATCGGGAAAGCTTAAAATGCCGGATAAGGCAACATTATGCGTTTTTACGGGCACAGTAAACCCAGAAACCAAGGAGATTGAAGATGCTTACGTTCGATATGTGTTCTATATTCCCTATGCCACCGGAAAATCCACAGGACTACCCACAACACCTACTCCTCCCGGTCATGCTTGGTTGATGGATCCTGGGACACATAGAGCTCATATCATGATTACACCACCCAAAAATTGAGGTGATTACAAAAGGTTCAATCCAAAGAACAACTAAAAATGGAAAACATATAACCTAGTAAACCTATCCAATGAGACTAAATCTGCTTTTTTGCTTTTTGATAATAAATGCATTGGCATGTATCCATGCACAGGAACCTATTAAGACATTTCCCGCTTTTGAGGTATTAGCAGAATTTGATAAAGTTCGGGACTTTACCATGGATAGTTCAGGAAAAGAAGCCTATGTGACCATACAATCTCCTACGGAAGAGGTATCGGTAATTTCCAAATTATCTAAACTAAATGGAGAATGGAAAGTGCAAATTGCCCCGTTTTCAGGAAAACACAAGGATTTAGAACCGTTTTTATCTTCAGATGGATTACGACTCTACTTTGTCTCTAACCGACCACTCCAGGATACGGTGCAAACCCCAAAGGATTATGATATCTGGTATGTGGAACGAGCCAATCAAAATGAGTCATGGGGGAATCCTATAAATTTAGGAGAACCTGTAAATTCCAAAAGCAACGAGTTTTATCCCTCTTTAAGCAAAAATGGAAACCTCTATTTTACGAGTGACCGGGAAGGTTCTTTGGGGAAAGATGATATTTTTTTCAGCAAATTGACCAAGGATGGATATGCATCTCCAATAGGATTGGATGAAAATATCAATTCTTCTGGTTTTGAATACAACGCTTACATCTCCCAAGATGAATCATATTTGTTGTTTGGAGGCTATCGACGTGATGATGGTTTGGGAAGCGGGGATATTTATATCAGTTATCATGATGAGAACGGAAATTGGTCAAAAGCAACACCGCTACCGGCATCCATAAACTCCAAGTATATGGATTACTGTCCCTTCGTAGATGAGAAAAATAAACAACTGTATTTTACCAGTAGAAGAGATGTTTTGCCTTCTTCATCCATAACATCCCTGCAAGAATTGAAAGGCTATTTAAACTCATACCAAAACGGTAGCAGTAGAATTTATAAGGCTTCTTTTATTACATCAGAGTTTTGATATGAAAACGATATCCGTATTTCTACTACTTTTTACGTCGATTATGACCGCACAAGACTGGCCTAACCTATCAAAGTATCAACTGGCAAATAAAGAATTGCCCAAACCTAACCCCAACGAGCAAAGGGTAGTTTTTATGGGGAATTCAATTACTGAAGGATGGTCACTTGCCTATCCAGAATTTTTTAAGGAAAAACCGTATATCAATAGGGGAATCAGTGGTCAAACCACCCCTCAAATGCTACTTCGATTTAGGCAAGATGTGATTGACCTAAAACCCGAAGTAGTTCATATATTGGCTGGCACTAATGATATTGCTGAAAATACAGGCCCAACTACTTTAGAACAAATTAGGGATAATATCCTATCTATGGTGGAATTAGCAAAAGCATATGATATTAAACCCATTGTATGTTCCATTTTACCTGCTTATGACTACCCTTGGAGGCCAGGTAAGAATCCAAATGTTAAAATTCCAGAATTGAATACAATGCTAGCTGAAATGGCTACCCAAAATCAAGTGATGTATCTAGACTATTTTTCAGAAATGACGGATAGTCGAAATGGTCTGCCAAAAGAATATACAACAGATGAAGTACATCTAACCAAAGCTGGTTATGAGGTAATGGAAAGGGTATTCAAAAAAGTAATCAATGAGGTATTGGCTGAGTGATGAAATGGATTGGCAACATCTTTCTTTTCTTTTTTGGACTGGGTATAGTCCATGGACAACTTCAAAAAACGATTGACAGTCTACAATTTGAACTGCAAAATACAGCCAGAAATTCTGAGCAACATGTTGACCTTTTAAACGAACTAGGATATCAGTTTTGGGTAAGGGATTCAAAAACTTCCGCCAAATATGGAAAAGAAGCCTTGAGTATTGCCAAAAGCATTGATTATACTTCAGGAATGGCCATGGCTCAAAGGGTTTTGGGTGTGTCTTATTGGACATTTGGAGAGCCAAAAAGAGCATTGGAAAGTCTAAAGCAATCCCAGGAATTGTATGAGTCTATTTCAAATCAGGAGGGCTTTGCAAATGCCTTGATGAATTCTGGAATGGTATACGCGGATATCGGAGAATACGAAGTGGCCTTGAGAATTTATGAGCAATCCATTGAAAAATTTACACAATTAGATTTAAACAGACGTATTGCCACCACATTTACCAAAATTGGCTCCGTTCTGATACAACAGAGTAAACTAAACGAGGCGAAAAAATACTTGACAAACGCCTTGAATATGCACTCCCAAGACCAATATGACTATGGTGTTTCTGAAGCACATAATCGATTAGGTATACTTGCGTTGATGCAAAATGAATTGGAACTGGGGGAGTATCACATCAATAAGTCCATGAAAATCGTACTTGAACTTAATGATGAAGATGGACAACTAAGTAATCGCATTCAAATTGGTAAACTATATCGTTTACAGCATAAATACGAGCTTGCAAACGAGGAATTAGTACAAGCATTACAACAGGCAAAAGACAAAGGTTTAAAAAAGTATAGACTTGGTGCCTTAAAAGAACTAAAACTACTAAAACGTCAGCAAGGAAAGTTAGAAGAGTCCCTTGGATACTATGATAACTATATTGCGTTAAAAGATTCCATTATAAACACCGAAAAATCCAAACAGATTGCAGCGTTGGAATTTAAAAATGAATTGGCAGAAAAAGAAGCTGAAATAGCATTGTTAAGGGAAACCAAGAAAAGTCGAAATGCTATCAATGTTAGCCTTTCGTTGGGTTTGGTTTTTCTATCTGTTGTCGCTATTGTAATGTTAAAACATCAAAAACAACGGGAAAAAAGGGAGGTAGAACTCCTAAAGTCGAACAAAAAGTTGACACAAGCTGAATTAGAAAACGCGCAGCTACGACAACGTGAATTGGAACAAAAACTAGAATTTAAAAATAAGGAGCTCACCTCCTACACTTTGAACTTTGCCCAAAAGAATGAACTTTTTAGTGAACTCTTGGAAAAAATTACATCCCTTCAATCCGCTACGCCCAATCAGCAATCCAAAATACTAACTGAACTTCGTAAGAAAATCAGAAGTCATACCAATGTAGACCGTGACTGGGAGGATTTTAAAAGATATTTTGAAGAAGTCCATACACGTTTTTATACCATTCTTAAGGAGAAGCATTCAGACCTTAGTCCAAACGATTTGAAGGTATGCTCTTTAGTACGGCTGAATCTTAGCATAAAAGAGACTGCAAGTATTATGGGTATTTCACCAGAAAGCGCAAAAACCGCCCGATACAGACTTCGTAAAAAGCTAAATCTTCCTTCAGAGACGGAGTTGTTTGACTATTTACTTGAATTGGAAACGTAAGATTGAGTGTATTCTTATTAAAACTTATCAATTAATAAGACATTGATTTTCAATAATTTGAATTTTCATGTATACCCATTGTACCCCTATTCTTAACAATTTTCAAAAGCTGTATACCTAATATCATCTAACAGTTCACCTCTAGTGCCCATAATTCTTTCACACCGAAAAGGCTCTCTTCTAGCTTTGCAAAAAAAAAAATTTAATCATGACGAACAATCTGACAAAACAGAGGGAACGGAGCCTTTTACTTAGCACTGTCGGCTCTGAACACACAGCAAGTTTTAAACTAAAGTTGAATTGCAAAATTTGGATATGGAAATTCTATCATTAAACTTACCGACTCCAATGGAGCTAATTCTAGACCCCGTCTCATACGTGGTTTATGGGATATATATCTTTCTTATTGCTTGGGAAGCTTTCTTTCCGGCAAGAAAACTTCCTGAAATCCGATTTTGGCGATTAAAGGGATTCATTGCCTTTACACTTTTTTTCTTTCTATCTTCTTATCTACCTATGATATGGGATACCTACTTGGTCAAATATCAAGTATTCGACCTGACAAGGTTAGGAACAGTTTGGGGAGCTATAGTAGGTGTTCTTATCTATGAACTCGGCGTATACGTATGGCACAGGAGTATGCACAAAAGTGATAGACTATGGAAAGTTTTTCATCAAATGCATCATAGTGCAGAACGTATGGACAGTTATGGTGCTTTTTTCTTTAGTCCAATGGACATGGTTGGTTTTACATTTTTAGGAAGTTTATGCCTAGTAGTGATAGCGGGTTTTACAGCAGAAGCCACCACATGGATTATTTTAATAACAACCTTCCTAGCCATATTTCAGCATAGTAATATCAAGACGCCTGTTTGGATTGGTTATTTTATTCAACGTCCTGAATCCCACGCAATTCACCACGCCAAAGGGATTCACGCCTATAATTATTCGGACATCTCCTTTTTTGATATTTTATTTGGCACCTTTAAAAATCCTAAAGGTTATGATTACGAAGCTGGATTCTATCATGGAGCATCAGAAAAAGTTGGTGAAATGCTACTATTTAAGGATATATCAAAAAACAAAGATTAAGTCAAGAACTATGAAAAAGAGGTTTCATTTTTGGAGCATGGTCATATGCTTGTCGTTCATATTGAACGTTACATTTTTGGGATGCCGCAGCAAAATTGAAAAAAACAATAATCCGTTGGTTTTGGCAACCTATACATATTCCAGCAACAATAGAATAGCCAATTTGGAACCTCTTTCAAAAGAACTGAGCCAATTGCTTGAAAGACCTGTCAAAATAATAAGTTATCCAGATGTGCCTAACTTTATTAGCGGTATTAAATCCAACCAGGTAGATATAGCGTTGATTAATACACTGGGGTATTTATTATTGTCTATGGACAATAAGCATATGGAGCCAATTGCTACCCTTAAAATTCGGGAAAATGCCGTTGATAACTACAAAACCGTTCTTTTGGGTAATTCATTAAGGGTAAATCATTTTGATGTTGTAAAAAATAATCCAGAAAAGCTATCTATATCTTTTGTTGCACCTGGATCCACTTCGGGTAATCTGGTTCCTCGCTTGTTTCTTAGTTCCAATGGTATACATTTTCCTGAAAACAAGTTTAAAAAAGTAGATTATGCAGGGACTCATCAGGCTGCTATTACAAGACTATTGGATGATGAAACTGATATATGTGCACTTGGAAGCAATGAATACTTTAAACAACTAGAAAAGGATTCTACTCTTTCCCAATCTACCTCCTTGCTATGGATTTCGAGTGAAATTCCATTGGGACCAGTTCTTATAAATAACAAGATACAGGATTATGAAAAGGAAAGTATCATCAACTTGTTATCCAACTTACACGAGACTCATCCTGAAGTTCTGAAGGCCATAAAAGCTGGATGGTCGGAAGCAAGACAGGCTGAAAAATTCTTGCCAATAACAGATAAATATTATGATGATTTTCGAAGAATTAATGGAAAAAACTCCAATCTATCTGAAATTTTGAACTTTTTTACAGGCAATTTGCTTGATTAAATAGAGACCTTTTCCTTTTTACTCAAGGTACAATCCAATCATCAATCAATAAAAAAACAGTTTTGCAAATAATTAAATCAAAAATCCTAGGAATCACTTTGCTGTTGATTCTTGTTCATTCTTGCTCAAAGAACGAAAATCTGGAAGTTCCTGAAAATGATATACCTCTTGGTGAGGAGATATTGCGAATACCTGTAGTCGTACATGTTATTCATTCAGGATATGATATCGGAGAAGAAAACAATATCTCAAGTGAAAGAGTGATACGACAGATTCAAATCTTAAATGAGGACTTTCGAAGAAAACCTGGCACTAGGGGCTTTAACTCTCATGAGGATGGTGCAGATTCCAGAATTGAATTTGTTCTGGCCAAGCAAACTCCTGATGGAACCGCTTTCAATGGCATAAATCGAATAGATACCACTTTGGTTAAAGTTGACATCTTGGGATATGGACCAAATCATTATGCACAATATGCCTATTGGAATCCAGAACAATATATAAACATTTGGACTACTCCTCTTCCACGTTCTACCGAGTGTTTGGCATTAGGTATAGCTACCGGACCAGATATTGATTTACCAGGGATAGAACATCTTGCTGTTCCACAATCAGGAGATGCCGAAGGAATTTTAATAAGCTGGATGCATTTTGGGGAGTCAGATGTAGATTGCCATGCTAGGTTTGGAAGAACGCTAACGCATGAAATGGGGCATTACCTGGGATTGCTACATCCCTGGGGAGGAGCTAATTGCGAGTTCAATGATTATTGCGATGATACTCCTGCTGTGGATTCACCTGTTTATGGACGAACAGCTTTTGAAGGATGCCAAGGGGAAATGGTACAGATTGAAAATTATATGAATTGGTCTCATGATGACGTAATGAATATGTTTTCAAAAGACCAGATTGAAAGAATGAGGTATGTCCTTACGCATCATAACGGCAGAAATTCCCTTTTGAACAGTAAAGCACTTGAAACTCCCTAAAATTCTATCTATTGGGTTGTTTTATTAACTTTCGCTCGTGCAAAATGGATTGATAAGTATTTTAATACCCTTTAAAAACACAGAAAACTTTCTTCCAGAATGTATAGACTCCATTTTGGAACAGACGTACTCTAATTGGGAGCTTATTGCTGTTGATGATTCTTCAGAGGATAACAGCTTTAACATACTTTCTCAATATGCCAAGCAAGATGCGAGAATTAAGGTCTTAAAAAACAAGGGTGTAGGAATAATTCCAGCACTTCAAATGGGCTATTCCAGGAGCAAGGGGCACTATATCACCAGAATGGATTCCGATGATATCATGTTACCCAAACGCCTTGAAACAATGGTCGAATCTCTCCAAAAATATGGGGAAGGATATCTAGCAGTTGGGCAAGTAAACTATTTTTCGGAACATGGTGTGGGACAGGGGTATCAGAAGTATGAAGCTTGGATAAACACACTTACGGAAGCTGGTGCTAACTTCACGGATATCTATAAGGAATGTGCGATTCCTTCCCCCTGTTGGATGGTACTTCGGAAGGATTTTGTAGCTTCCGGCGCTTTTAACTCAAATAGGTACCCCGAAGATTACGACCTAGCCTTTCGGTTTTATCAAAATGGGCTGAAGATTATTCCATGTACCGAAGTGTTACATAAATGGAGGGATTATGGGTATCGTGCTTCGCGTACCAGCGAACATTATGCTCAAAACTATTTTTTAGACATCAAGCTTCATTACTTTTTAAAATTGGATTATCAAACCCACCGTCCTTTAGTAGTATGGGGAGCGGGTGCTAAGGGAAAAACCATCATAAAAAAGCTTATCGAAAAAGATGTTGATTTTATCTGGCTTTGTGATAACCCCAAGAAAATTGGGACAAAAATATACGGCCAATCACTCCATCACTTTTCTAAATTGCAAACTTTGGAACATCCGCAAAGCCTAATTACCGTAGCCAATGAGAATGAACAGGAAGAAATCAAATCTTTCTTGTCCAAATTAAGGCATACTCCAATGAAAGACTATTTCTTCTTCTGCTAGGTCAGTATTCAACTTACAGTACACAATGATCATTTTTTAGTGGATAACAATACCATTTTCAAATGAGCATTAGTATGCATTGAACATTGCCAAGTGTAAATTGTGAATTGAAATTATAGAAGTCTTAACAGGATGTATTCACTAGGCGAAGTATTTTAATCAATATATTTGTTTAACAATTTAGGGAATGCAAATAAAACATCCAGAAATTCTTTGGGCTCTCCTTCTGCTCATCATTCCTATTCTCATTCATCTTTTTCAGCTTAGAAGATTCACAAAGACCCCGTTTACCAATGTCGCCATGTTGCAGAAAGTGGTTATTGAGTCTAGAAAGAGTAATACTTTGAAAAAATGGTTGTTGCTTTTTACCAGACTACTGCTATTGGCATCTATTATTATTGCTTTTGCCCAACCGTTTACAGCCAAGAGGGATGCCCTACAAAAAAAGGAGACCGTTGTCTATTTAGACAATTCTTTTAGTATGCAAGCCTCAAACAATGGGGTAAATCTTTTGGAAAAAGCAACACAAGATTTGTTGAAACACATAAATCGGGAACAAACTATTAGCTTATTTACCAATACCAATACATTCAAAGATGTTTCAGTAAAGGATATACAAAACACCCTCTTATCCCTTCCTTTTTCATTCAAACAATTAAACTTGGATGAAATCACTTTGAAAGCCAACACACTGTTTTCCTCAGGAGATAATTCCAGAAAAAACCTTATTGTTATATCTGATTTTCAGGAAAATATGATTCCGAAAATAAGTGATGCAACAAAACATGAGAGCACGTATTTTGTGCCCATCAAATCTGACAGATTGGTGAATGTTTCCATAGATTCAGTAGCAATTGAGAATACCAACACAGAACAATCAGATTTGACCGTCTTCTTAAGTGGATTTGACATTACCGAACCTATCCCTGTCTCGTTAGTGGATGGGGAGACGCTTATTGCAAAATCTGCAGCAGATTTTGACGGAAAACCCCAAACGCAATTGAACTTTTCCATTTCAAAAAACAACCTCATCAATGGTCGACTCCAACTAAATGACGGTGGCCTATCTTTTGACAACGATTTCTTTTTTAATATTGATGCAAAAGAAAAAATAAAAGTACTGAGCGTTTCAGATGCGCTTCAACCCAACAATTATCTGACCCGACTTTTTGGCAATGATGAATTCGAATTAACGCAATACCCTTTAGGCTCTCTGGATTATAGCTTGATTGACACACAAAACGTTATCATACTCGACAATTTAGAATCTATACCTACCGGGCTGGTCCGCATACTTTTGGCCTTTAAAGCTAATGGAGGGAGTCTTATCGTAATACCTGCTGAAACATGCGACGTACCCTCATATAACCAATTACTTGCGCAACATTTTAATACAAAAATTTTGACATCACTCGCGTTGCAAAAAAGAATTGCCAACATATCGTATGACCACCCGCTATATAAAAATGTATTTGAAAGACGAGTTGAAAACTTCCAATACCCCCAAACCAACCGCTATTTTAAAATAATCAGCAGAGCGCCTAAAATTTTATCTTTTGAAGGCGGTGACCCTTTTCTAATTGGCCTTGATGGGTTTTACTTCTTCACTTCCTCCCTTAAAAAGGAAGTGAGTAATTTTAAAAGTTCGTCTTTAATTGTGCCTACATTTTATAATATGGCTTTGTCAGGGCTTCAACCTCCGGAACTATATCATACTCTGGGAAAAACCAACATAGTCGATATTGGAATCGAGTTAGGAAGTGAAAACGTATTGAATGTAAAACAGGCTGAAGCCCAATTTATCCCTTTACAGCAATCCTTTCCCAATAAAGTGCGTCTTACTTTTGATGAAAATCCTATCAATGATGGCATTTATGATATCCGCAGTCAGCAAAACCTGGTCAAACACATAAGCTTTAACTATCCAAGAGAAGAAAGCAAGTTACAATACATGAACCTCACTGATTTTCCAAATACAACCATAAAGGAGTCTGTTGCTTCACTATTTCAACTATTAGATGAAGAAAGTAGTATTACTTCATATTGGAAATGGTTTGTTATTTTTGCGCTGCTGTTAGCACTAGTGGAGGTAATTATCCAAAAATTTGTTACATGAATATCCTGTTAAAGTCAGCCAAGATTGTATCACCAGAAAATGCGGCATTACACTTAAAAAAAAGGGATATTCTTATACGTAAGGGAACAATTGAAAAGATTGCCACTTCCATCACGGATATTCCGAATAGCATAAAGGTATTTGAACACAAAAATTTACATGTGTCCATTGGATGGTTGGATTCTAGTGTGAGTTTTGGGGAACCAGGTCATGAAGAACGGGAAACCATCAAAAATGGCCTTGAAGTTGCCGCTAAAAGTGGCTTCACGGATATTGTATTAAATCCAAATACCTTTCCGGTTCCCGATACCAGTTCTGATGTTGTATTTTTTACAGAACGTGCCAAAGGAAGTATCACAAGATTGTATCCGCTTGGCAGTTTATCACAAAATGCAAAAGGCATAGATTTAGCTGAGCTATTCGATATGCATAGTGCTGGTGCTGTAGGGTTTTATGACTTCAAGCACCAAATCACCAACCCAAATCTCTTAAAGATTGCGTTACTCTACACGCAAAGTTTTGATGGCTTGGTTCTTTCTTTTCCGGAAGACTCACAGATTAAGGGAAAAGGTGTGGTCAATGAGGGGGAAGTATCAACCACACTTGGATTAAAAGGGATTCCTGGATTAGCAGAGGAACTTCAAATTTCTAGAGACCTTTTTATACTTGAATATACAGGTGGAAAGTTACATATACCTACAATTTCAACGGCAAATTCAGTTAAACTGATTGCAGCCGCTAAAAAGAAAGGTCTGGATGTAAGTTGTAGTGTCGCCATTCACAACCTAATATTTACGGACGATACCTTGTCTGATTTTGACACGGTATTTAAAGTGAGCCCTTCCCTTCGAACAAAACAGGATACCAAGGCACTCATCAAAGGATTAAAAGATGGCACGATAGATTTTGTGACCTCGGACCATTTGCCTTTAGATGTTGAGGAAAAACGCCTAGAGTTTGACAATGCGCATGCTGGCACATTGGGATTGGAATCTGCTTTTGGCAGTCTAAGCCAAATTTTTACATTGGAGGAAACCATTTCCCTTTTGACAAAAGGGTGGGAACGTTTCAAAATTCAGAGACCGTCAATTGAAGTGGGGCAAGTAGCTTGCCTAACTCTTTTTAGACCAGATGAGGAATGGAATTTCGCAAAGGAAGATATCCTCTCCACTTCAAAAAATAGTATGTTCTTGGGCAGCTCTTTAAAAGGAAGAGTTTTGGGGACCATTTCAAATAATAGTAGCACCCTTTAGTATTTTGACAACCAAAAAAGAAGGAAAAACAACAGCTTGTATCGCCTATCTTACTATTGTTGGTAGCTTGATAGCCATTACCATGAACATGGAACCGAAAAATGCTTTTGCTCGATTTCATGTACGACAGGCATTTGGAGTTCATTTATTGTATCATTGTTTGGCTATTGTACTCACTTTTACTGGAATCGTTCAAGCTTCCTTTTGGCTATTTGTTCTTTATGGGGTTTTAGCTGTTTATGGTTTGATAGCAGCTTTGAATCAAAAGAAGCAGTCCATTCCTGTTATAGGACCTTTTTTTCAAAAATGGTTTACCTTTATTCCATAAAATAAAGTTCATGTCCCCCACCCCGTTATCGCTTACCTATTTGGTGCGTCCCCCTAAGATTACCACATCTAAGTCTCCAGCAATTTTTATGTTTCATGGCTACGGAAGCAACGAAGAAGATTTATTTTCCTTTGCGCCCGAGCTTCCAGATGAATTTACCGTCTTCTCCGTACGTGCTCCATATACTTTGGAACCTTTTGGGTATGCCTGGTATGCCATCAATTTTGATGCAGCCTATGGTAAATGGAGCGATGATGAACAAGCCAAGGAATCCAGGGACAAGATTTTGACATTTATTGAAGAGTCCATAGAAGCTTATGACATTGATGCAGGTAATATTACCCTATTGGGTTTTAGTCAAGGAACAATTTTAAGTTATTCCGTAGCATTATCCTATCCAGAAAAAATCAAAAACGTTATTGCACTAAGTGGATATATTAATGAAAAAATATTAGTAGAAGGCTATAAAGCTAAAGACTTGGAGCACCTACACTTTTATGCTTCCCATGGACAGGTAGACCAGGTAATTCCACTAGAATGGGCCCAAAAAGCTCCGGAGTTTTTGAATAATTTGGGAATCCAATTCAAATACGAGGAATTTCCGATTGGACATGGTGTATCCCCACAAAATTTTTACTCCTTTAAGACGTGGTTGGAAGAAAGGATTTAGTTGCTTCTAGTATACAAAAGGTGGTCGAGTAAAGTAAAATCGACACTCAAATCATCCTTTAACTCATATTGAATTATTAAATCCCCCCAGAATTTCCCATCAGAAAAATCTGCAAGTAGCCATTTGTGATTCAAAACTTTTATTTTATTTAGTTTGAAATCACTATTCATTCCCTCATAGGGAATCAACGGGTTATCTCCTGATCTCTCATTGGTCTCTAACAGTTTATCTGCAATATAGCGAGACGGATTTTCTAAGTTCAAATGCTCATAATAGGCTAAAGCATCGTCATTGTTTTCCAAAGAAAAGTATTGAATATCTAGAATCTCCAATTGTACTTTCTGAATGGAGTCTTTTAAGGATTGGTTTTCGATTTCTAACTTTTGGATATCACCGTTCAACTTTTTCTGAAGATTATTGGTACTTACAAATTGGAATAAGGCAATTAATGCCGCAAAGACGAATAAGTATAAAAAAATCTTGTTCTTCATGAAATAGGTATGTTCAATTTAAGATTATCATAAGCTAAGTGCACATTATTGGGTAATTCACGTTCCACTTCTTCATGAAAACCCAACAAATGGCTAATATGGGTAAAGTACGTGTTTTCTGCTTTTACTGCTTCTGCAAACTCTAGGGCTTCCTCTAGGTTGAAATGAGAGTGATGCGGCTCTTTGCGAAGTGCATTCACAACCAAAACCTTGGCTCCTAGTATCTTCTGTATTTGGTCTTCTTCCATTCGTTTGACATCAGTCAAATACACAAAACCTCCCAACCGATAACCAAAGACCTGTAGCCGATTATGAAAAGCCTCTACAGGAACAACTTCGATTTCCCCTATGCTGAATGGTTCATCTTTTTTCACCTCATTGACCTGAACG
Source organism: Bacteroidota bacterium (assembly GCA_039191905.1). Classification (GTDB taxonomy): domain Bacteria; phylum Bacteroidota; class Bacteroidia; order Flavobacteriales; family Flavobacteriaceae; genus Flagellimonas. The sequence continues at coordinate 40,516 of JBCCXJ010000009.1, forward strand.
GCTGGAGCTCCGGGATATCTGTTTTCATCAGCAAATATGTAATCAAAACGTTGTTTAAGAGATTCAATTACCCTTTGATGCGCATATACGGGAATGTCACCTTGGCGGAAGAAAAATGGACGTATATCATCAATGCCTGCAGTATGATCTGCATGCTCATGAGTGAAAAGGATACCATCCAAATTGGATACCGAGTTAGTCAACATTTGCTGTCGAAAATCAGGACCGCAATCAATAACATAATGGTATTCTTTCCAGGAAATCAAAACGGAGACCCGAAGTCTTTTGTCCCGAGAATCTTCGCTAAGACAGACTGGATGATTGCTGCCAATTACAGGAATCCCCTGGGAGGTGCCTGTCCCTAAAAAAGTAATGGTCATCATCTCATCCATTAAAATCAAAATTATAACTTATTTATGTAAATTGAAGGAATGAAAATGTAACTTTGTTTTTAGCTAAACCATTCAGTTATGTCTACCGTTGCCAGCGAAGAAAACGCTTTTGAGAATATTCTCTCCATAAAGGCAAAAACCCTCCGAATCAATTTAAATAAAAACATCTACGGCACCTTTGCCGAAATTGGTGCAGGGCAAGAAACTGCCAGGCAGTTTTTTAGAGCTGGTGGTGCCTCCGGTACCATTGCGAAAGCGATGAGTGCGTATGACAAGGCTTTTAGTGACGCTATTTATGGTATAGAAAAAGATGGGCGGTATGTAACTCAAGCTCGATTGAAGCGCATGTTGGTTCATGAAATGGATTTAGTGGAAAAACGAATCAGTAGAGAAAATAATCCCGATTATTTATTCTTTACCTATGCCAATACAGTGGCCACTATTGATTTCTCCAAACGTTATAAAGGCCATGGATGGCTTGGAATTCGTTTCCAACTAGACCCCAAACAAAAGGAATTTGACGAAATCATACTTCATGTGCGATTTAAGCAGAATGAAGCCAGGCTGCAACAAGAAACCTTGGGTACCTTGGGGGTCAATCTTATTTATGGGGCCTTCTTCAAGCACAAAGAACCAAGGGAGTTGTTAAAAGAGTTATATGACCATATTGATAAGGATACTCTGGAAATCGATATGGTCAATTTTATAGGTCCAAGTTTCAAAGATGTAGACAATCGTTTAATGAGTCTGCAACTTATCAGAAACGATATGACAGATGCAGTTATGTTTGGACCGGATGGAAACAACCTATTACCCGCCGCGGTACTTTACAAAAAGAACATTCTTGCGCTTAGGGGTAGCTTTCGCCCCGTTACGAAAGTAAATATGGATATGTTCCAGAAGTCCTATGATATCTTCATTAGGGAACAGACGGTGGAATATGAAAATACCATAGTGGTCTTTGAGATTACTTTGTCCAACCTCAAGGCGTCGGGCGAAATTGATGAACAAGATTTTATGGCAAGGGCAGAGCTCTTAAGCTCGTTGGGCCACACGGTTCTCATTTCCAAGTTCCAGGAGTACTACAAACTTGTAGAATATTTCAACAACTACACCAAGGCCAAACTAGGATTGACCATGGGTATCAATAACTTAATTGATGTATTTGATGAAAAGTACTACCGCCACCTAAGTGGGGGTATTCTAGAAGCCTTTGGAAAACTGTTCTTCAAGGATTTAAAGGTTTACCTATATCCTATGAAGGACCCACAAACTGGGCAAATCATGACCAGCAACAATGTGAAAGTGCACCCTCGTATGAAAGAATTGTATAAATTCTTTAAGTACAACGGGAAGGTTATGGATATTATAGATTACGACCCAGATATTATGCACATTTTCTCAAGAGATGTATTGAAGCGTATTGCCAACGGTGAAGATGGCTGGGAGGAAATGTTGCCAGAGGGTATTGCAGAAATGATAAAGGAAAAACACTTATTTCAAAGAAAAGAACTCGTAGGTAAAGAAAAAGCATAACTATATTATCGGTTTTATGTAAAAAGGCACCTATTAGGTGCCTTTTTCGGTTTAGTTTAGCAACTGTGCAGCGTGGTCCTTGGTTTTCACCTTTTCAATCACGCGTTCAATAATGCCTTCTTCGTCAATCACAAAGGTGGTTCTATGAAGACCATCATATTCCTTACCCATAAACTTTTTCGGACCCCATACGCCAAATGTCTCTATCACGGTATGGTCCTCATCAGCTAACAATGGAAAAGGGAAATCATATTTGTTTTTAAAACTTGCCTGCTTTTTCTGGGAATCCTCACTTACCCCTAAAAGCTCATATCCTTCTTCTTGTAATAAACTATAGTTGTCTCGTAAATTGCAAGCCTCAGCAGTACATCCTGGTGTGTTTGCCCTAGGATAGAAAAAAACCACGAGTTTTTTACCCTTGTAGTCTTCCAAATTAATTGTGTTTCCATCTTGGTCTTTTGATGAAAAATCAGGTACTTTATCTCCTGCCTTAAGCATATTCATAACTATCGTATTAATTAAATATTGTTTAACTTATTTTTTATAAAATTAAACAAAAATGACTAAACAGGATAAAGTAAACTTTATAATTACCTCTTTGGATGAACTTTATCCGACAATCCCCATTCCGCTTGACCACAGGGACCCCTATACCTTATTGATTGCCGTTTTATTATCTGCACAAAGTACGGATGTTCGGGTAAATCAGATTACCCCTTTGCTTTTTGCAAAGGCAGATAATCCCTATGCCATGGTAAAACTGACAGTGGAAGAAATTCGGGAAATTATCAAGCCAGTAGGCCTCTCCCCTATGAAATCTAAAGGAATTCATGGTTTATCCCAAATATTGATTGATAAATACGATGGACAAGTTCCTCAAGACATAGAATTATTGGAAGAATTACCCGCAGTCGGCCATAAAACCGCAAGCGTTGTCGTATCGCAAGCTTTTGGAATTCCAGCTTTCCCGGTTGACACCCATATCCACCGATTGATATATAGATGGGGACTGAGCAATGGCAAAAATGTGGTCCAAACAGAAAAAGACTGTAAACGATTGTTCCCAAAACAAATATGGAATCGACTGCATCTACAAATCATCTGGTATGGTAGAGAGTATTCGCCGGCTAGAGGATGGAATCTGGAAAATGATGTTATTACCAAAACTATTGGACGAAAAACAGTACTAAATGACTATTATAAAAATAAAAAGGACCGCAAATAGCGGTCCTTTTTATGTACGGTCTACAAGATTTTAGTTCAAGTTAAGCTCAAACTTCTGATTTTTGCAATCTACTACTTGTAGTGACTTTGAATAGTTCAGTAAAAAGTTGATAGTTTCCCTTCTGGCTTTTACTGTTCTGGTAAGTCTTTGTTCTTCAGAGTAAATATTTTCCATATTTCAGCATTAATGTTACACTTAGATAACGGCGCTGATTTGGAAATATTGCAAGCTTCGATGGAATGCAGATTAATTCGTTAAAACGATATTATGTCTTTCTACAATCTTTCTTAGGTTGATTAGGGCATAACGCATTCTTCCTAAGGCTGTATTTATGCTAACTCCTGTATTTTCGGATATTTCCTTGAAACTCATATCCTTATAGATTCGCATTACCAAAACCTCCCTTTGGTCATCTGGTAATTCCTCGATAAGTAGCGTCAAGTCTTTATCGATTTGTTCTTTTATGATACGTTTTTCTGCATTTAGCTTATCATCCTTGATTACAGAAAAGATATTGAAGTCATCACTTCCTTCAAACTTGGGCATTCTTTTATTTTTCCTGAAGTGGTCAATAATAAGGTTATGCGCTATTCGCATTACCCAAGGAAGAAACTTACCTTCTTCACTATAAGAGCCTCTCTTAAGTGTTTTGATTACTTTAATAAAAGTATCCTGAAAGATGTCTTCTGCCACATCCCTATCCAATACTTTGGAATAAATAAAGCTAGAAATTCTTTGGTTGTAACGATTAATGAGTGTTTCTAGAGCCTTTTCGTCTCCAGCAATGTAGTTCTTTACTAAAATCGAGTCGTCAATCTGTAGTTCCATACAAATTACTTTTTTGGTTAACACTATTCGCCTCCTTACCCATTAAGGTGGCATTGTTAATTAGTTATTTTTAAAAAAAGTAATTATCGCTGTATAGGCCTATCAGGTTTTTAATTACAACTCAAAGATATGTAAATCAGATACCCAGTTGAAACTTATGTTGTGATTTGGGCATTTTTAGATGTTAACTCAAACAATATACGTATTAAGTGGGGGGTATTGTATCTTTGTACCCCTAATTTTAACATATGGCCGCCATCCAAGACATAGATTCCAAAAAGAATATTATCATAAAAGGTGCCAAACTCCACAATCTTAAGAACATAGATGTGGTTATTCCTAGAAATCAATTGGTGGTTGTTACTGGTTTATCTGGTTCAGGAAAGTCAAGTTTGGCCTTTGATACCCTCTACGCCGAAGGTCAACGCAGGTACGTGGAGAGTTTATCGTCTTATGCACGCCAGTTTTTGGGGAAGCTGGACAAACCTAAAGTTGATTATATAAAAGGTATAGCTCCAGCCATTGCTATTGAGCAAAAAGTGAACTCCACCAATCCCCGTTCCACGGTAGGCACCACAACCGAAATCTATGATTATTTAAAGTTATTGTATGCCCGTATTGGTAAAACGATATCCCCGGTTTCAGGTAATCGAGTAAAAAAGCACACGGTAACCGATGTAGTTAATCATGTAAAAACATTTCCCGAAGGTACCAAGCTGTTGCTTTTGGCTCCCATTTCCATAAAGGAGGATAGAGACCCTATTAAATCACTTCAGCTTTTTTCAAAACAAGGCTATGCTCGAATTAAACATAACGATGAAGTGGTTAGAATTGACCAAGTTCCAGAGAATATTGGCCGGGATTTTCAATTGGTGGTAGACCGAATTGTTGTAAAAGAAGATGAAGACTTCTATAATCGCCTGGGAAATGCGGTGGACAATGCCTTCTTTGAAGGAAAAGGAAAATGTGCCATAGAAAATCTAGTAAACAATACCACCAAAAGCTTTAGCAATCAGTTTGAGTTGGATGGTATGAAATTCATGGAACCCAATGTTCATCTATTCAGTTTTAATAATCCCTATGGCGCTTGCCCCAAATGTGAAGGCTATGGTGATATAATTGGAATAGATGAGGATTTGGTAATTCCTGACACCTCGTTATCAGTTTATGAAAGTGCTGTTTTCCCTTGGAGGGGGGAAAGTATGAGTTGGTACAAGGAACAACTAGTCAATTCGGCCTATAAGTTTGATTTTCCTATCCATAAACCTTGGTTCGAACTTAGTGAAGAACAAAAAGAGCTGGTATGGAATGGTAATGATTACTTTATCGGTATCCATAAGTTCTTTGAACAGTTGGAAGAAAAAAGTTACAAAATCCAGAACAGAGTTATGTTGTCCCGTTATCGGGGAAAAACAAAATGCCCAGTTTGCAAGGGGAAACGCTTGCGCAAAGAGGCGGACTATGTGAAAATTGATGGAAAATCTATTTCCGACCTTATTGAATTACCTATCAAGAAACTGATTCCATTTTTTGAAAATCTACAACTTTCGGAACACGACTCACAAATAGCCAAACGCCTACTCAAAGAAATAAATACAAGACTGGATTTTCTGCATAAAGTTGGGCTTAGTTATCTCACTCTTAACCGTAAATCCAATTCGTTGTCAGGAGGAGAAAGTCAGCGTATTAATTTGGCGACTTCGTTGGGGAGTAGTTTGGTGGGTTCTATGTACATTTTAGATGAACCAAGTATTGGGCTGCATCCAAAGGACACGGAAAACCTTATTGAAGTATTGAAATCTCTTCGGGATTTAGGAAACACCGTCATTGTAGTGGAGCATGATGAGGACATCATGAAAGCTGCTGATAAAATTATTGATATTGGTCCAGAAGCAGGAACGCTTGGCGGGCAGTTGGTAGCAGAAGGAAGTTTTGCAGAAATCCTTATGGCCAAAACACTCACTGCAGAATACCTTAAGGGAACGCTTGCCATTGAAGTACCTAAAGAACGGAGAACGTCCAAAAATCATATTCAAATTATAGGTGCGAGGGAGAACAACCTCAAAAACATCAATGTTACCTTTCCGTTGGATATGCTTGCGGTAGTTACTGGCGTATCAGGTAGCGGGAAAAGTACCTTAGTAAGGCGCTTACTCTATCCTTCCATATTAAAGGAAGTTGGAGGATATGGAGAAAAGGCGGGGCAATTCACCAAAATTGATGGGAAATACAACCATATCAAACATGTAGAATTTGTTGACCAAAATCCAATAGGTCGTTCCTCAAGATCAAATCCAGTAACGTATATTAAAGCCTACGATGATATACGTGCTCTTTTTGCTTCACAAAAACTAAGTAAACTTCGAGGATACCAAGCCAAACACTTTTCCTTTAACGTTGACGGTGGCCGATGTGAAAAATGTAAAGGGGAAGGTGAAATCACAGTAGAAATGCAATTTATGGCTGATGTGCATCTAGTATGCGATGTATGTGATGGCAAACGCTTCAAAAAAGATATTCTGGAAGTTCAATTTGAAGGTAAGAATATAGACGATATCCTTACTATGACCATTGATGATGCCATCGAACATTTTAAGACGCATAAACAGAAAAAAATAATAGCCAAACTTCAACCATTACAAGATGTTGGCTTAGGCTACGTGACGCTTGGACAGTCATCATCAACCCTTTCCGGTGGTGAGGCACAACGAATCAAGCTGGCCTCATTCCTAGTTAAAGGAGAAACCAAAGAAAAGGCACTCTTTATTTTTGATGAGCCCACTACCGGACTTCATTTTCATGATATCAATAAACTGCTTAAATCCTTTAATGAATTAATTGCTAAGGGACATTCCGTAATTGTAATAGAACACAATATTGACCTTATTAAATGTGCTGACTACATTATAGACCTTGGGCCTGAGGGTGGTGAAAACGGAGGACACTTGGTTGGAGAAGGTACACCGGAGGAGCTCCTACAGAGCAAGGAGTCGTTCACTGCTCAATATTTAAAAGGCAAAGTTCTTTTTTAAGTTTCTATCTATCAATAAGTTACAAATATTTTAATTTTTTGGCACGCTGTTTGGTTACTACTTACCAGAATGTAAATAGTTGCATTCTATAACGTAAAACAGCAGGATATGAAAAAGTTTGTACTCATTTTAGCAGGAGTCCTTTTTGGAACATTTAGTTCTCAGGCATCCACAGTGAAAGACAACACTTTCACTACAAGTACTTTCAGATATGGAAACTCCTTCATCTTTGCAGAAGGTGGGGTAACTTTTTCAGTATACCCAGATGGAGAGTTTGATTTCTTTATTGATAATCAAGTCAACGTAGGAGTTGGTGCTCGAATAGGAAATGTTGGGGTAACGTTTAACTCTGGATTCAACTATAATCCATTTGTACAGTATGATGACTACGGTGCCGTAATTCAGGTAGAGAACATTCCAATTTTTTATGATAATTGGGGTAGAGTTAGTCAAATAGGTAGTGTTGATGTTTGGTATAGAAATGGTTTGGTCAGACGTGTAGGTGGACTTAATGTTTTCTACAATGGAAGAGTTTTTAGCCATTACACCGGGTTCATTAATGTGTATAACAGACATTATGTATACAGACCTTTTCACAGGTTCTTTATAAGACCGGCAGTTGGTTTCTGTAATGTATGGAGAACACCCTATAGAAGATATTACAGACCGCTGAGATATACATACTATAGACCTTATAGAAATAACTATAGAAGAGCCTATACTAGAATTGGAAGAACATATAGAAACGATAACAGAATTGCGCGAAGAGCAAATATTTATAGAAATGATAGAAGAGTTGCGGTAAGAAACAACAGTTATAGAAGAAATGAAGTAGGAAGATCTAACAGATCCGTAGAAAGATCTATCTCTAGATCAAACGCAAACCGAGTTTCGAATGTTGATCGTAATAGAACCGTACGAAGATCAAATGATGGAAGAAGGAATACTGTAAATAGGTCAGAAGGTGTTGTGCGAAGAAGTAACAATTCCGGACGTACCATAAACCGAAGCGCAACCAGAAATGGAAATAGAAGTGGAAATACCGTCAGTAGAACAGTTACCAGAAGAGAGGTAACACGTACACCTAGCTCTAGAACGGTGAATAGAAGACAAGTGACTACTACACCAAATAATAGAAGTATCACTAGGAGTACGACAAGAACTACTAAGGCGTCAAGCACCTCAAAAAGAAGTGTAGCCAGTAGAAGTAACTCTGGAAACCGAACGGTGAAAAGAAGTTCTTCTGCCACGGTAAAAAGAAGCTCAGGAAATTCCGCTTCGCGCAGAAGTAATACTGGTAATTTGAAATCAAGAACGCGAAGTTCAAGAACAAGATAAAATGTAGTTTTTAGGTTGGTTAGTTGTTTACCCCGTGGTTGGATTTATCCGCCATGGGGTTTTTCTTTTATGTCACTCCCGTTTTTGCAACCATTTAGAGAGTATTCCAGAGATGTCTTCGGATATTTCAAAACGATATAGAATTCCCAAATACATAACTATAATAACACTAGATTTCAATAGAATATTCAGAATGGGGTGAAAATCAAAATTAAACACACTAAAAAGCGCACCTAAGAGAACCAAAGTAGCAAAAACCTTAAATGTTGATTTGGTAAAAGGTAGCATCCCGAACTTTAGTTTTACAAATACCAATTTGGTTGTGTTGAACAGAAAAATAGAAATAAAACTAGCCAAAGCGGCCCCTTCAATTCCATATGTAGGAATGAGCAGTAGATTTAAAATGATGGTTAACACAGCCAATCCCACCCCAAAAATTAAAATGGTTTTGTAGTATCTGGAATTGTAAAGAATAGAGTTATTGTTACCAAGGATGGAATCAAACACCTTTGCCATGCCAATCAAAAAAACAATATAAAACCCATCCCGGTAGTTTTCAGGCAGCAGCAGGTATAAATCTTCCAAGTTTAAAACAATCAATAAAAAGAGAATTCCAGAAGCAATAAACAAGGTCAAGGAGGTTTTCTTGTAAAGTGTTTCCAAACCAAAAGAATCTCCTTTGTTAAGTAATTCTGCGGTTAACGGATAGGTAATCTGGTGCATCGCCCTAGAGGGTACTATAATTACCGTGGCAATATATACCGCAACACCATAATAGGCTACGTTCTCAATCTTTACAAATTGATTGATCATTACCTTATCTATCTCCAAAAGTATAAGTGCCGCCGAACCTCCAAGAATAATTAAGAAAGAATAGGCAAGTACCTCTTTTGAATTCTGCGGAAAGGTAAAGCTGAGCTTGGGGAAGTAAATACGATACGCATAAATCTTCAAGATTAGTGCTCTAAGCAAATACAATCCCACCAATAGCTTAAAGAACATTTCCAACGAGAAAATCTCAAAATAGAGAAGTATCAAAAGAATCGTAACACCCACTCTCCCAAAAACTTCCTTCATAAAATTCCCAAAGACTGATTTCAGATGCACCTTGCACCAAGCATAGAAAACTTCAAAGTAAGCCATGGAAAGCGCTACAAAAAAAACATACCATAAGTAATCTTTGACCATGGGATTTACCTGAGACACAAGTTCTCCCAGAGGCTCATAAAAAAGAAACACCAAACAACATAGAGGTACTATTCCTAGCAAAGGTGTAAGCAGCATAAGAGTAAGAAATCCATCCTTTTCTGATTCCCTATACTGGCTATGAAACTTGACCATGGTATTGTGAACACCAAATGCCATTAAGGGCATTAGAATTGCACCGGAAGCAAGAATAAAAGTTACCAATCCATAGTATTCATCTGGAAGAATCTTGGTGTATAGAAAGATTGTATTAACGGCCCCAAACAGAAATCCTGAATAGGTAGTAAGAATATTTTTTAAGGATTGTTTTAGGACGATTCCCATTGAATGAAATTAGCCAAAGATTCTGTTAGAACCTTTCTATGGTATTTTTCAATATGTTCAGGATTTACCTCCAATTGACTCTTTTGGTATCTATGGAACCAACTCAAAAGTACAGTTTTAATTCCTTCCTTATCCGAATGCAAAAAAACTTCACCAGATTGTGTCTCTTGAATCATTTGACCGGCTTCCCAGTTTTTTGGACCGATGCCAAAGATTGGTCTTTTCGCATTGAAGTATTCAAAAAGTTTACCTGGGATTATGCCTCGCGTTTCTTTGGAATCAATTTCAAGCAAAAGCAAGACTTGGCTCCGTTGCTGTAATTTCAACACCTCCTCATGTGGCACATAGCCTTTAATATCCAAATAATTGGCCAGACCGTAATTTAGTAGAGAATCCTTTACTTCCTCCCCCACTACTCCAACCAACTGAATCTTTAGTGCTTCAGCAAAATCCTTATGGGTTTCAACTAGTTCTTTTAAAGTTAACCACAAGGCCGTTGGATTTCTTCCCGTAAGCAAAGACCCAATGTGTGAAACAGTAAACTCCGTATCCAATCTTGATGTATGAGAAATATCATCAAATCCATTTGTGATGATACGTATTGGGGTAGTTGTAATTTCCTTAAACTCAGTTTTTGTAGTATTACTGGTCACAATCACTTTATCCGCAGTATCCAGAACCTTTTTTTCCAAATACGTATGTTTTCTTTGGGAAGATTGAGTCAAATTCAACTTTTTGTGATACCCAATGGAAGTCCAGGGATCTCTAAAATCGGTAATCCATTGAAGGTTATGTTGTTGTTTAAGACCCAGACCGATAAGATGAAGGCTATGAGGAGGTCCAGTGGTGATAATTGTTTTTATGTTGTTTTCTTCAATAACTTTGGATAGAAAGCGTATAGAAGGCTTTACCCAAAGTTTACGGGCATCCGGAATAAAAAAATTACCCCTCACCCATAATAAGAACCTTGCTAAGGGTGAAGCTTTTTTATCTGGAATCATTCCTGAACTTATGCTCTTGGTTTTCTTTTTGGATAGCAATGAAGCAAAAGCATAGGGCTCCCGGATAGGTTGTTTTAAAATCTGTATGCCCTCTGGAATTTCCTTGACCAGATTAGCATCAATGATAGGGTAATTGGGGTTTTCGGGAGTATATACAATGGGCTCAATTCCAAAATCAGGCAAATATTTAACAAACTTGAGCCATCGCTGAACCCCTGGTCCGCCAGCAGGAGGCCAATAATATGCTATGACCAAAACCTTTTGCATCAGGCTTTGTTTTTTTTCTTTTTGTTGCGAGAAAACAAGGTGAATCCAAAACCGCCTAGGATAATGAACGCTAAAACAATGCTGCTTATCATACTTATCTGGCTTCCCATTTGAACAACTTCAGGTTCAAATTCGAAAACAATATCATGTTGCCCGGGGGGTATCCGTAAACCGCGAAGGGCATAATTTACCCTAAAATGTTCTTGTACCTTTCCATCCAAAGTAACCTTCCAACCCTTGGGATAATGCATTTCTGAAAAAACGGCAAATCCTTCATTCGAGTTATCAGATTGATAGCTAATACGGTTAGGACCGTATTCCACTAAGTCAATTCTTGCCAGTGAATCAACCTCATAATTGTGTTTTGTCAGTTTCGGATACATCCTCGTATTGACCACGGCTTCATTCTTAGAAGTAAAGGAACTCAGCTTCTGGATTTCATCATTCGAAGAATTCGCAGGTATAATTCGCTCAACAAACCAGACATTCCCATTTCTATTATCATTTATCGCCGGAATACTATTTCCCTCTTCATCTTGTTGAATCACATATTTTACGTTCAACATATCCAACACCTCTGTATTGTTTCTGTAGAGATGATATTCAAATAAATCTTGAAGCCGTTTGGGTTTAGCAGCGTGATACCCTCCTATGGATTTATGAAAATATGAAGTTCTGGCCCCATTTATCCCTTCCTGTGGGTCAAAAACGCGATAAATCTCCTTATCCTGTTGAATGGCATTATCAATCTGACTCGCTTGAAAGGGTATGTTTACTTGTCGTTGTCGTACAAAATCATCTTCATTTACGTAACGTACTGCTACACCAACCAAATCAAATAAGATAAGTACGCCCAAACCAATGGTGGCTATATTTTTATTGATTTTTTCCTTAATCAACAACCATAAAACCAAAGCAGCCAATGCAACATAAATCAACGACCGAAGAGTGTCATAAATATACACTGCCTCCCTATCACGCTGTATCATAGATATTAACTCGTCTCCAAAGTAAGACCTAAAGGTTTCATCACGTGCTCCAACAAAGTCAAAAAAGCCCATCAATAAAAAAATGAAGACTACCAAGCCCACTACAACAAAAAAGCTCCATTTGAGCCCTTTTAGCATATCTTTTTTTTGAATTTTACCCTTAAAAATCTCTCGTAATCCCAAAACACCCAACACAGGCAAACATAGTTCCAACACAACTTGGATGGAAGAAACCGCGCGGAACTTATTATATAATGGAAAGTAATCTATCATAAAATTGGTTAACTCCGGGAAGTTTTTTCCCCACGAAAGCAGCAAAGAAAGTAATGCTCCTAAAGCCAACCACCATTTCCGTTTTCCTTTTACCAAAAACAAACCTAAAACAAATAAGAAAAAAACAATAGCCCCAACGTAGGCTGGTGCCGCAACGATGGGTTGGTCACCCCAATACAAAGGCAACCCACTAGAAAATTCTAAAGCACGATTAGGCTGCAGTCCTTGCCCCACCAAATATTCATAGGCTTTGGAGCTGGTTCCTAAATCTTCATTACCGGAACCACCAAAAAGTCTTGGGGAAAATAGATTTAAGGATTCAGCAATACCATAGCTATACTGGGTAATGTATTCTTTATCCAATCCATTGGAGGCTACTTTTGGGCTTCCATCAGGGTTAATGGTCAATTCTGATGCACCGCGTGTACTCCAATCCGCATATTCTTTAGTGGCCAAGAGTCCCGTAGCATTGGTGGTAATGGATAGGGCAACAGCTAAAATCAGAAGACCTACCGACAAAAAATAGTGTTTCAGCTGCTTTTTTTTGATAGCGTATACCAAATAGACCAATCCCAGCATCAGAACCAAAAGCATAAAATAATACGTCATTTGATAGTGGTTGGCACTTATCTCCAAGGCCATTGCTAAAGCGGTCAATATAAACCCCAGCAAATACTTTTTTCGAAAGACCAGTATAATTCCTCCTAAGACCATAGGGATATAACCAAGCGCATGTGCCTTTGCATTATGTCCAACGCCAAGTATGATAATCAGATACGTAGAAAAACCAAAGGCGAGCGCGCCCAGAACCGCAAGTCTGAATTCTACCTTTAAGCACAACATGAGAATGTAAAACCCAATAAAATAAAGAAATAGGTAATCCGCAGGACGAGGTAAAAAACGGATTAATCGGTCCAGTTTCTTTACATAATCATGTGGATAGTTGGCTCCAAGCTGATAGGTGGGCATTCCACCAAAAGCGCTGTTGGTCCAATACGATTCCACTCCTGTCAGTTCCTTATAATCATTCCGTTCTTTGGCCATACCCTTGTATTGAGCAATATCAGACTGAAAAATGGCCTTCCCCTGTAAAACTGGATAGAAATAGATTAAAGCAACTAAAATGAAAAAAACTAAAGCACCAAGATGGGGAATAGCATATTTTGGAGATAGCTTCATGAACTGATTTTGAGAAAACAAATATTAGTTAATTTCTTCAAAATCTATATATTCTCCAACTTTTTTTGAGGGCTTTGATTTTCTGGAAGGTTTGGTAAATATCGAAGTCTCACCTTCTTTGTGATTGTTTTCTTCGCGATAATTCTGCTGTGTAAACTGGCCGCCAAAGCGTTCTTGAGTCTTCTTCATGGCATATCCAAATAATTTAGGTGCCAACCATCTTGCGAGCAATTTTATCGTATAGTATACTAATATGAGAAGTAAAATCGTTTGTATTAAAACCATATAACTGAACTATTGCATCAAAATTACCTTGTAAGTCTATCCGAAAGCAATAAAGTATCTTAAAATAGTATTAAAAGTTATATGAATATTACTCATTTACGCAATATACTCGTAGTTCTTCTCTTTATTCCCTGCCTAGCTGTAGGGCAATATACCGATGTAATCAACTCAAACCGACCGGGTAGAGCAGTGAGTGCCTATTCCGTAGGCACGGGTGTGGTACAGGCAGAAGTTGGAATCCTCTATGAACAGCAGGATGATGCATCCCTGAATTCCGATTCCAATATTTTCGGTGCAGATTTCGCTATACGTTATGGAGTTTTGTTTGAACAACTAGAGATTATTTATGAAGGTTCCTTCATAAATCAAAATCTTACTTTTATAGAAACTGGTCTTGAAGACACCCGAACAGATTTTTCTAGAAATCGCGCAGGTATTAAATATTTGATATTTGACCCTTTCAAAGACCCTGAAAAAAATAAACCTAATTTATACAGTTGGCGAGCCAATAATGTTTTCCAATGGAAAAATTTGATTCCAGCCGTTTCTGTTTATGCGGGAGCTACCTTTAACTTAGGGGAGAATCCATTTTTTGTTGGCGCACCAACCGTTTCACCCCGAGTCGCCGTTGCTGCCCAGAGTCGTCTTTCTCCAAGGTTTGTGCTCATCTCAAACGTCGCCTACGACCGTATTGGAACGGATTTTTCACAGTGGAGTTATGCGGTCTCTTTGACCCATGCCTTTCGAAATCCAAAATGGAGTGTATTTTTCGAAAATCAAGGCTTTTTAGCAGGGGTTTCTAACGATATTCTTTTAAGAACTGGAGTTGCCCATTTGTTCAATGAAAATTTTCAAGCAGATTTTCATTTAGGTTCGAATTTTAAAAACGACCCATCACGCGTATTCGCTGTTCTTGGATTTTCATACCGTCTTGACTTTCATAAGGATAAATTAGTACCCATAGCCGACCAAAAACCATCGAAAGAGAACAAAATCAGAAAGCAGAATTTTAAGAAGCAGCGCAAAAAGAAAAAGAAAAAAGACGACTTCTAAGGATTTGTCGGTTCCATTGTTGTCCTGACTGGAATTATTCCTATTATTGGGTGTAGAAAACTCACGGTATGGTCACAATTCAAAAGGTAGAAAACAAAGCAGATTTAAAGCGCTTTGTAAAGTTTCCCTTTTCCCTTTATAAAAACTCTCCCTATTGGGTACCCCCTATCATAAAAGATGAACTGGAATCTTTTAATCCTGATAAGAATCCTGCTTTTAAAAACGCAGAGGCTACTTTTTTCTTGGCCTTTAAAAACAATAAACTTGTCGGAAGAATTGCGGCCATTATCAATGAGTTGGAAGTAAAAGAGCAGAAACTACTAAAAATGCGTTTTGGGTGGTTTGATTTTGTGGATGACCTAGAGGTGTCCAAAGCACTTTTGGACAAGGTGGAAAGTATAGGCAAAGCAAACAATTTGGATTATATGGAAGGTCCCGTCGGTTTTTCAAATTTGGATAAGGTCGGTGTTCTTATTGAAGGCTTTGACCATATCGGAACTATGATTACCTGGTACAACCACGCCTATTATCAATCGCACTATGAGCAACATGGATTGGTAAAGGAAAAAGAATACCTTGAGAATAAGTTTTTGTTTGCCAGTGCTGACCCCAAGATTTTCGCCAAAGCCAATCTGCTCATTAAAAGACGATATGGGCTAAAGGAGATGAATTTTACCAAAAGTGGGGAAATTATGCCCTGGGTAGACAAGATGTTTGACTTGTTCAACGATACCTACTCCAAGCTTTCTTCCTTTGTTAAAATAACTGATGTTCAGAAAGAATACTTTAAGAAGAAGTACATCAGCTTTATAAATCCGGAATACATCAAGTTTGTTGTGGATTCGGATGATAATCTAGTAGCGTTTGCCATTGTAATGCCGTCCTTTTCCAAAGCCCTTCAAAGAGCGAATGGGAAATTGTTTCCCATGGGGATTTTTCATTTATTGAAAGCCAAAAAGCATAGCAAAGATGTTATTTTCTATTTGATAGGAATTCATCCAGACTACCAAAATAAGGGAGTAACGGCGATAATCTTCAATGAATACTACAAGGTATTCCTAGAACGAGGCATTGTAAACTGCATTAGAACCCCAGAATTGGAAGATAATGTAGCTATTCGACAGATGTGGAAGAGTTTTAATCCAACCACCCATAAACGAAGAAGGACCTATCGGAAGGATTTGTAAGTCTAGTTTTTAAGGAGATGAATCAGAATTGACTGTGAACTCAGAATTAACATCACATCTTGAAGTTGTTCTTGGTTCCCAAGTTCTGCGTAGTGCATCTGTAAGCGGTGGTGATATTGCCAATGCATTTGTAGTTGAAACCGTGTCCGACCGTTTTTTTGTAAAAACCTCTACCGAATCTTGGGCGGAAGACCTTTTTAAGTCAGAATCAAGAGGCCTGAAACAATTAGAAGCTACTCAAACGGTCAAGGTCCCCAAGGTATATGCCGAAGGTCTTATGAACCAAACCGGTTATTTAGTTCTTGAATTTATCGAAAGTAAGAGTCCTAATGCCAAGGATTTTGAACGCTTGGGTCATAAGTTGGCAGAATTACATTTAATTCCTCAAACAAATCAATTTGGCGCTTCCTTTGATAATTATATTGGACATCTGCCGCAAAACAATAGTCTGGAAAGTAATTGGGTCACTTTTTATATTGAACAGCGACTACTTTCCCAAATTAATCTGGCTAAGCAGAGAGGGTTTTTGACTAGAGATACCATACCCTCTAAAGCAAAAATGGAACGTGTATGCCATTCCATAATAGGTAAGGTGGATCCTTCTCTTTTACATGGGGATTTATGGGGAGGAAATTTTTTAATCGCCTTGGATGGAACTCCGGTTTTAGTAGACCCAAGCACGTATGTTGGACATTCGGAAGTTGATTTGGCCATGAGCCGCTTGTTTGGTGGATTTAGCCCTTCCTTTTATGCTGCCTACCACGAATTAATAAAGCGACACCCCAGACAAAAAGACCTGACAGAGATGTATCAGTTATATTATTTGTTGGTACACCTGAATTTATTTGGAAATTCGTATAGGAATTCCGTGCTTGCCATAATCAACAAGTACTTTCGCTAAAAAAGGAGTTTTTATTCTCCCATAGCAGCGGCAACCGCAGCAGAAAGACGTTTATATGTGCCGTTTTGCAGTCGCTCACGAATAGCTGAAAAAGCATCCAAGGTTTCCACAATATCCTGCATCGTATGTGTAGCCGTCGGAATCATACGTAGGAGTATCAATCCTTTTGGTATTACCGGATAAACAACGATTGAACAGAAAATGCCATAGTTTTCCCTCAAATCCTTCACCAAGGCCATCGCCTCTGGGATACTCCCGTTCAAATATACGGGCGTAACACAGCTAGATGTGGTACCAATATTAAAGCCACGCTCTTTAAGTCCATTTTGAAGTGCATCCACATTTTCCCAAAGCTTTGCCTTAAGTTCGGGCATAGTACGCAACATATCCAAGCGCTTTAATGCTCCCTTTACATAAATCATAGGTAATGATTTAGCAAACATTTGAGAACGTAAATTGTATTTTAGGTAATCTATTATTTCCTTATCAGCAGCGAGAAATGCGCCTATTCCAGCCATGGATTTAGCGAATGTGGCAAAGTATACATCAATGTCATCTTGAACGCCCTGCTCCTCGCCTGCTCCAGCACCTGTTTTTCCCAAGGTACCAAACCCATGGGCATCGTCTACTAACAATCTAAACTTGAATTTTTCCTTAAGAGCAACTATTTCTTTTAGCTTTCCTTGTTCACCGCGCATTCCAAAGACTCCTTCGGAAATCACCAAAATACCACCTCCGGTTTCTTGGGCCATTTTTGTAGCACGCTCTAAATTCTTTTCTAGGCTTTCTACATCATTATGCTTGAATGTGAACCGCTTTCCAACGTGTAGACGCACACCATCGATAATACAGGCGTGACAATCCACATCATAAACTATGATGTCATCTTTGGCAACCAAGGCGTCAATCGCAGACATAATTCCTTGATAACCGAAATTTAATAGATACGAAGCTTCTTTGTTGACAAAATCAGCCAATTCCTGCTCCAATTGCTCGTGATAATCCGTATGTCCACTCATCATACGAGCGCCCATTGGGTAAGCAGAACCATGTTCATATGCGGCATCACCATCTACTTTCTTCACTTCAGGAAGGTTTGCCAATCCTAGGTAATCATTTACGCTCCACGTAATTACTTCCTTTCCGTGAAACTTCATTCTATTGGATATGGGTCCTTCCAGTTTTGGAAATACAAAGTAACCTTCCGCCTGTGATGCCCACTTTCCTAATGGGCCTTTATTCTCGATAATTCTGTCAAATAAATCTCTCATCTACCGCATAGTTGTTTCAAGTGCAAAAATATATATTTTTGGTTTGCCCGCATAATTGAATTTTTTCCATAAAAAAACGACAATGTCAACCATTGTCGTTCAATGTCTTAAAATATTGGCGTTTACTTTACGTATTCTATCTTTTCCGCAACTTCAGTGTTTTTATGGTCGAAGAAACCTTGGTTCTCCATCCACTCATTGCTATATACCTTACTCATGTATCGTGACCCATGGTCTGGGAAAACCACTATCACATTGCTCTCTTCAGTAAACTCACCTTCCTTATCTAGCTGGTAAAGCGCCTGAACAGCTGCTCCCGTGGTATACCCTCCGAATATACCCTCAGTTTTTGCCACTTTTCTAGCCATGTGGGCACTATCTGCGTCACTGACTTTTACATATTTATCAATAGCATTAAAATCTGTGGCAGAAGGAATTAGGTTTTTGCCCAAACCTTCAATACGGTATGGATAAATTTCATTATGATCAAATTCTCCTGTTTCATGAAACTTTTGGAGTACGGAACCGTAAGCATCTACACCTAAAATTCGAATGTTCGAGTTTTGTTCTTTAAGATATCGAGCTATCCCCGAAATGGTGCCTCCTGTACCATTGCAGGCCACCAAATGGGTGATTTCACCATTGGTTTGCTCCCAAATTTCCGGACCTGTGGATTTATAGTGTGCCTCAATATTCAATTCATTGAAATATTGATTGATATAAATGGAGTTATCAATTTCACTATGCAATCGCTTCGCTACTTCATAATACGAGCGAGGGTCGTCTGCGCTCACATGGGCCGGACACACATAGACCTTAGCACCCATGGAACGAAGCATGTCAATTTTATCGGGTGAGGATTTCGAGCTAACCGCCAGAATGCAATCGTATCCTTTTACAATACTGACCATCGCCAGACTAAATCCGGTATTACCCGAGGTAGTTTCGATAATAGTGCTACCCTGCTTAAGGATTCCCTTTCTTTCTGCTTCTTCAATTATGTAAGAGGCAATTCTGTCCTTTGCTGAGTGGCCTGGGTTGAAGGCTTCCAATTTTGCATAAAAATTCCCGGTCAAAGGTTCAGCAATGCGGTTAAGGTGAACTAAGGGGGTACTTCCAATTAAATCAAGAATATTGCTGTAGGCATTTATCTGTTTCTTCATATTGGCTTAGATAAGGAATGATTATTGACGTTTCAAAATCATCGGTGCAAAAATAGTACTTTTTATTTTACAAGGTTTTTCCTTCCAAATCCAGTATAAAGCTATATTCTTTGGCCGTCTCTTTTAAGGATTCAAAGCGACCTGAAGCACCTCCATGACCCGCTTCCATGTTGGTGTCGAGGAACAATATATTATCATCTGTTTTTAACTCCCTCAACTTTGCAACCCATTTCGCTGGTTCCCAATATTGGACTTGGGAATCATGTAATCCTGTAGAAACATACATATTCGGATATGCCTTGGCCTCAACATTATCATACGGGGAGTATGATTTCATGTAATCATAATATTCTTTTTCATTAGGATTACCCCATTCATCATATTCTCCCGTAGTTAAAGGAATGGTTTCGTCCAACATGGTGGTAACAACATCAACAAATGGTACTGCTGCAATTACCCCATTGTATAGCTCAGGGGCCATATTGACAATGGCACCCATCAGCAATCCACCAGCTGAACCCCCACTGGCATACAAATGTTTGGCACTTGTATAGTTTTCTGTTATTAGGAATTTGGAACAATCAATAAAATCAGTGAACGTATTTTTCTTACGCATCAACTTTCCATCTTCATACCATGGCCTACCCAAATACTCACCACCTCGTACGTGGGCTATGGCGTACACAAAGCCTCTATCCAATAAACTTAATCGAATAGATGAAAAATAAGGGTCTATGGTGCTGCCATAAGAACCATAAGCGTATTGCAAAAGAGGACTTGTGCCATCTAGAGGGGTATCCTTTTGGTATACTAGAGAAATAGGGATTTTAGCCCCATCACGTGCTGTAGCCCAAGCTCGTTGGGTATTGTAATTATTTTTGTCAAATTTTCCGCCAAGAACTTCCAATTCTTTTAAGATGGTTTTGTTCTTCGTTGCCATATCGAAGTCAATAATGGCGTAGGGAGCCCCCATTTCATTGTAATAAAATCGTAGGGTCTGGGTATCAAAATCAAGATTAACCGAAGGTCCTGCAACATAGGTCTCGCTATCAAATGGTAAATAATAGGAATCAGTATTGTCCCAGCGAGTTATTTTAAGTTCATTTAGTCCATTTTTACGTTCGGAGAGTACGTAATAGTCATGAAAAATATCAATATCTTCCAACAACACATCTGCTCTATGTGGAATAAACTCTTCCCATTGGGATGATTCGGTATCATCTATAGAAGTTTTCATCAACTTAAAGTTAGTGGCCCCATCTTTATTAGTAATTACATAAAATTGGTCTTGATAATGGGCAATTGAATACTCAAGACCTCGTTCCCTGGGGGAGAAAATTTTAAAGCTACCTTCAGGGTTATCCGCTTTTAGAATTTGATATTCCGTAGTGAGTGTGCTTACGGAACCTATGATAATATACTTCCGTGATTTGGATTTATACACAAAAGTGTTGAACGTATCATCATCCTCATGGAAAACCAATTCATCTTCATCTGATGAGGTACCTAAAATATGTTTATAGATTTTATCTGAACGTAGAGTAACTGGGTCTTTTTTAGTATAAAACAATGTTTTGTTATCATCAGCCCAGACAGAACTTCCTGTGGTATTATCAATTTTATCTGAATACACTTCGCCCGTTTTCAAATTTTTAATCTGAATAGTGTATTGCCTTCTTGAAATGGTGTCCACGGCAAACGCAGCCAAGGTATTATTTGGGCTTATGGAAATACCTCTTAAATTGAAGAAATCATGTCCTTCCGCTAAAACATTGCAGTCAAACATAACTTCATTTTCATTTTCTAAAGTCTCCGCTCTTCGTGAATAGATGGGATACTCCTTGCCCGTTTCATACTTGGTAATATACCAGTATCCATTCAACTTATAGGGAACAGAAGAATCATCTTCCTTTATTCTTGATTTCATTTCTTGAAAAAGAGCTTCTTGAAAATCTACCATATGCGAGGTCATCTTTTGGTAGTATGTATTTTCAGCATTAAGGTAATCCAAAACTGCTTGGTCTTCCCTATTGTTCATCCAATAATAATTGTCAATACGGACGTCGTTATGTATCTCTAAAGATTTTGGAATCTTTTTGGCCACTGGTGGCTTTAATTGCATAGAAGTATCATTTTTACAGGAGCCGACAAAAGTAAGGCAGAAAATCAAAAGTAGCGTTGGTGGTTGGTAAAGTTTCATTACATGAAATTTTGGCCAATTTACTACTTTTGAAATTGAAAAAACTTAGACAAAACTATGTTTGGTGATTTAATGGGCATGATGGGTAAATTGAAAGAAACCCAGGAAAAAGTAAAGGCCACAAAAGAGAGATTGAATACCGTTATGGTAGATGAGAAATCTTCAGATGGATTAGTACGGGTAACGTTAACCGCCAATCGAGAGATTAAATCCATAGCTATTGACGATTCTTTGCTTCAAGACAAAGAACAATTGGAGGATTATCTGGTATTGACCTTAAACAAGGCGATAGAGAAAGCTACAAAAGTCAATGAGGCTGAGTTAGGCGCGGTCGCAAAAGAAGGTATGCCTAATATTCCTGGGATGGATTCTTTTTTTAAGTAGGAAATCTACTTTAGTTCTCTTAGCACTTTCAGCAGTATGGAATGCATATCATCTGTATAATCCAGATGTGTAACCATGCGTAATTTGCCTTGGCCCATACCAATAATAGAAATTTGTTTTTCCGCTAGTTTTTCTAGAAAAGCCTTCTCGGATATTTGCGATTCATCCAACTCGAAAATAATGATATTCGTTTCAATAGGTTCTACTTTTCGGATAAATCCTTGATTTTGCAAAACCTCACCTATTTCTTGTGCTTTTTGATGGTCTTCTTGCAATCTCTGGATATGGTTGTCTAGAGCATAGATACCCGCAGCTGCCAAAAAACCAGATTGACGCATTCCGCCTCCAAGAACTTTACGGATTCGCAATGCATTTCCAATCATTTCTTTGCTCCCTACTAATACGGAACCTACAGGACAGCCCAAGCCCTTGCTTAGGCAAACGCTAATGGAGTCAAATAGTGCACCATATTGTTTTGGGTTTTCCTGATTTTTAACCAGAGCATTCCACAAGCGGGCCCCATCTAAATGATAACCTAACCCATGATTTTCACAAACAGCTTTTATTTTTTCCAACTCCTTAAACTCCCAACAAGCCCCACCTCCTTTATTCGTTGTATTCTCAATACAAACTAGACTCGTAAGAGGACTGTGGTAAAAATCAGGTGGATTAATGGATTTTTCCACTTGTTCTGCAGTCATCATACCCCGATGACCATCCACTAATTTGCAAGAAACACCGCTATTAAAACTCACCCCACCGCCTTCATAGTTATAAACATGGGCATATTTATCGCAAATCAATTGGTCTCCAGGTTGTGTATGCAATTTTATTGCCGTTTGGTTGGTCATTGTTCCGCTGGGAAAGTACAGTGCAGACTCCATTCCAAAGAAATCAGCCACTTTTTCTTCCAAGGCATTCACCGAAGGGTCGTTCTTAAAAACATCATCCCCTACCTTGGCTGTCATCATAGCATCCAACATTCCTGGAGTAGGTTTCGTAACCGTATCACTGATAAGGTTTATTTGCATATAGAATAGATTTTCAAACCGTTAAATTCAACTTGCATCAACTTTCTTCAATTTTGTTCGTTTCCCGTGGGAAAAGTAACTAGAATAGTAACCAAAATCAAATTACACCCCTTTGTTTCAATAAAAAGAGTACCCATCAAATGTTCCTTTTAAAGTGTTATAGAATGTTCTTGCAACAGCTTTGGTAGCCTTGTCCACATTTTTTTCCGAATTAAGATGGTTTCCAGTTACTTGTACTATAATTTTATTGTGATTTATATCCATCAAACCTTACTAATGAATAATTTTCGGCTTAAACTCATCCATCTTTTCATTTTCTGCCTTTCTGGAGTTCCACTTACCGCACAATCGGTTTTGGATACAATCGCTTTTCAACATCTTGAAACCGGATTATCCCAAAGCTCAGCTACACAAATATTTGAAGATAGCTCTGGCTTTCTTTGGATAGGAACTCCAAATGGTCTGAACAAATTTGATGGTACTGAATTTCAGGTATTCGATAAAGGAATAGATGATTCTATAGGCTTGACAGATGGGTATATAGAAAGCATTTATGAAGACCAAGATGGTATCCTTTACATCGGAACAAATCAGGGATTAAACCAATACAACCGAAAGTTTAATGAAGTAAAACCCTTCGCTTTTCAACCCAAAGGGGAGTTTTTGCAAACCAAATACATTGGTGCTATTGCCCGTTCGCACAATTGGTTATGGCTAGGAACGGATAATAGTGGTGTTTATAGATATGACCTTGATAACGGTATCACCAAACAAATAATCTTTGATGAAATTTATAGAGATGGACCGAGCAACCATTATATAGTGGAGTTATATCCTATTGAGGAGGATAAATTGGTGATTATCACACAAGCCTCTATATACATCATTAGCAATGAATTACAGGTGATATCTCAAATCACGGAACCACAAAACATTAGCAGTGCATTAAGGATTAGGGATAACAAGTATATGTTGGGTACATATGATGGAAAACTCATTGAACTGGAGGTTCAAGATAATTTTGAGTTAAAAGCTGAACATAGATCTATATGCCCCGGTCATGCCATCTTATCTATTGCGCAAGACGATTTCGGTAAAATCTGGATGGGAAGCGAGAATGCAGGATTATCGATCTACGAGCCTAAAACAAATCAATTGGTTGCCTTGAAGGCAGATATTAAAGCACCTAATTCCATTTCCAGTAACTCCATTTGGTCCTTACACAAGGCAAAGAACGGTGTTATATGGATGGGGCCTTTCAAAAAAGGACTGAGTTTTTATGATCCTGAATATTTTAAATTCAAGCATTACAGGACAGACCCTTTTGATTCCAATTCCTTGAACAACAATTTGGTTAACAGCTTTTTAGAAGATAGCAAGGGAAATCTATGGATTGGTACAGATGGCGGCGGACTCAATTACTGGGATAGGCAGAAAAACAGTTTCGAATCCTTGTCGCTAGCCAACAACAAACTAAACACGGACGTCGTGCTTTCTTTACTACAGGATGATAAGAATAGGCTGTGGATTGGTTCTTGGGCACATGGTCTTGCAATTTTAGATCCTGAAAAAAAACATTTTGAAACATGGCTTAAATCAAATTCCTTTTTGGGCTCAAACAATGTGACCGACATGCTTCAAGATAAGCATGGTAGAATTTGGATAGTGACTCTTTTTGGTGGCTTACATGTGTATTATCCAGAAAACAAAACCTACAAGCATATTAGTGTCCGATCCGAAAAGGATGGGTCAGAGTCAATTACCCTCGCACGGCTTTATGAAGATACAAAAGGTCAAATTTGGGTAGGTTCCCAAACCTCTGGATTATTTAGGCTTAAAGAGCAGAATGACAAATGGGTCCCGGTCCACTATTACACTTTACATGATAAAAGAAAAATCAGTAACGATTTTATAAATACCATGGCCCAAGATAGTAAGGGGGATTTTTGGGTGGGAACCCAAGCAGGATTAAATAAATACCTAGCTGATTCTGATTCATTTATCTCCATTACCAAAAAAGATGGTTTACCCAATGACGCTATTAAGGGCATTATTCCAGATGATATAGGACATTTATGGCTTAGTACTGGAAAAGGTATAGTTCGATATCACCCAAATACTAATGAAGTTGTTGAATATGATGAGGATGATGGTTTGCAGGGTAATGAATTTAATGCATCATCCTTTTACAAAACTACCTCAGGAGAATTGCTATTTGGGGGTAGTAATGGTTTCAACATTTTTAAACCAGAAAACGTAGTAAAAAGACAAGATATCCCCAAAGTCTTTATATCCAATCTGCGAATTTTCAATAAGCGTGTATCGCCGAAAGATGAATTTGATGTATTAAAAAAAGACATTAGCCAAACAGACACATTGGTTTTAGCTTATAATCAAGATGTAGTGGATTTCGAATTCCATGCCCTGACTTATCGACATCCTAAAAAAGTTGAGTTTGCCTATTTTTTAGAAGGTTTTGAAACAGAATGGAATTATGTTGGAAGAAATCAACATGCCACTTATACCAACCTAAGTCCAGGGAACTATACCTTACGAATCAAATCCTCGAACTCAGATGGTGTATGGGTCGAAAATGAAATAAAATTGTTTCTTAAAATCACCCCACCTTTTTGGAAAACTTGGTGGTTTAGAACGCTCTTGATTACGATTTCAATTTTTCTGATATACCTAGTCTATCAGCTACGAATACGAAGGTTGAAAAAAAATCAGACAAAATTGGAGAAAGAAATCAACCTGCGTACAAAGGAACTCCAACTAAAACACAAGCAATTAATGGAAGCTGCCGATCAGCTTTCTCTAAAAAACGAAGAAATTCAGCGCTTTGCTTTCTCTGTCTCGCATGATTTAAAAAGTCCGCTGAATAGTATAAAAGGTATTGCTAGCCTCATACCCATGGAAATGGATATGAAAAAAAATCCTGAAATGCAGGAGTATGTGACCTACATTGACGAAACATGTGATGTTATGAACAACTTGATAACTGATATCACAAAAATTGCGAAACTCGGAAAAATTGAAAACAAACTGGAATTACTCGACACCAATGAAATTCTAGAAATAGCGAGAGGTCTTATACAGGGAAGAATGAATCAAAACAATACAAAATTGTACATAGACAAGAATATTCCCAAGATTTATGGCGATAGAAATAGAATGATTCAAGTATTTGAAAACCTACTAGACAACGCTATTAAATATATGGGGCATCAAAACGCGCCAGCAATTCGCATAGAAGCCGCTAGTTTTGAAAACGAAAATCAATTTATGATCATAGATAACGGTTCAGGACTTGATAAAAAAGAACTTGATAGGCTTTTTACTCCGTTTGAACGCTTTGATGGTTCCGTTGACGGTTCTGGTCTTGGGCTCTATATGGTAAAAAAAATAGTTGAAGCGCATAATGGTTCCATTAGCGCCAAATCTGATGGAAAAAACAGAGGTGCAACTTTTATCATCACGCTGCCGCACATGAAAACAGCAAAGGCCGATAAAAAAAATCAGAATAAGTCACATTCTTAATAGCCAAAATTTAGAGTATAGATCTGACGGCCCTATCGCTAATTAAGTAAACATCTATACATTAAGACTTTAAAGTGAACTGTAAGGCAAGCTATCATTCCACCCTTAGCCCTTTATCTTATTAATAGGGAGCATTTTGATTCACTTGTGAAAACAGCCATTCAATATCTTCTTTGATAATCTCTCGTTCGTTGGCGAATTTTATTCGCTTTGCATGTTTTCCTTTGCCGCTGAACTTAAGTCTATCATGCGTTATGGATTCTATATGATGTACATAGAGCATACATGAATCTCCTGCTCCCTTCTGAATTCCACAGAGTACATTTTCTTTACCTCCCCTACTGTAAAGGGCTAATTTTACTTTTGCTCCTCCACTTATAGATTCTTGAATATTCTGAAACGATTGCTTCACAATATCACGCAAAACTAGACCCATACCCAAGGCCTTAGAATTGGGTTCAAACATATTTTTAAAGTCTTCCACTCTTACTTTAGTTACCTTCTTTGTTTTCTAAACAGCCATTATAAAACGTATTGAACTCAAATAATTCCACTTCGAAAACAGCATTTGTTACTGATGGGTCTTTCATTACTATTTCAATCGCTTTACTACTGTCCGTAGCGCGTAATAGCATAAAACCTTTATCTGAATATCTTCCGCCAATTGCTATGCTGCCTTCTTTCCTTAATTTTTGAATATGCTTTGAATGTTCACTAAAGAAAGGTTGCTGGCTAAATGTAATATCATGATTCCACTTTTTACCAGGCGTATAGATCATCGCGAATAATTTAGTTTCGTCCTTAACCTGACCCAGACAAAAAGTAATGGATACAGCGCATAGTAAGACGAAATTGAAGTACTTGTTCATTTTCTCTCTTTTTAAATTGACGAATAGGAGAATTTAAATTGGACCCGCCTTAGGCATAGTTTGCTCTTAATCTATTGAAAAACTCGAATATAGTCCACTATCATTGCACTTTCAACAAATGTTGGGTCAATTCCAGGTTCGATGGCGATATTTAAAATGAAATAATATTTTGAATCGAAAGGCCAAGTACTGTTATTTTTCACCTTTGGATTATATTCAAAATGCGTAATGCCATCAACACTGAATATCATCTTTTCTTTTGTCCACTCCATGGTATAGATGTGAAATTCACTTGAAGCATTCTCTATTTTTTGTTCTCCAAAGTTCTCTACTTTGTCCCCGAAACTATCTCCATTGTGAACTGCACTTGAAACAACATCTTGATTCTTGCCCCAATGTTCTACGATATCAATTTCACCACAATTGGGCCATTTGGTAGTCCCATATTTGTCGTCCCAATAGGCACCATCCTCATCAATATTGGTATTTAACATCCATATAGCGGGCCATGTTCCTATTCCTTCTGGCAGTTTGGCCTTCACCTCTACCTTTCCATAAGTAAAAGCAAATTTTGAGTTGAGTCTGGCGGATGTATACTCTTTTTTTACTCCCTGGTCTCTCAACTTTTCCTTTTTAGCCACCAAATTCAAATAACCATCTTTTACAAAGGTATTGGCTTCTCGGTCTGTATAATGCTGTATAATTCCTCCCCACCAACTTCCGCCAGCCGGAAGTTGTGTTTGATGAAACCATTTTTCGGAGTCAATCGGTCCTTCACCATCAAATTCATCGGACCAGACCAGATTTGTAAAAACTGTATCGGAAATTTCTCTCTCTTGAGAGTTTGAATAGGATTGGAATAATAAACAACCTATTAATATAGCATACCATCCTAGTTTCTTCATTATCGTCATCTATTCCGTGTTGTTCACATTGGTTCTATCACCCCTTGTTGTGGGCTGGGAGATAACCAAAAATTCTAAATCTGTATCAGCTTCGTTACGTATTTGATGCACAAGATTCGGTTGGATATGAATCCCTTCTCGACTAGGCACCCTAACAATCTCACTTTCTATCTCAAAAGTTGCTTCTCCTTGCAAAACATAAAACAGTTGTTGGGCCCTGGAATGGTAGTGTTTAACTTCTTTGGTTTTTGAAGGCATCAATTCCTCAATAACACTCAACTCACTTCCTTTAACCAAATGCCATCCATGACAGCTTTCACCCCATATGTAATGCTCTGAATTTTTACGATTTTTTTTCATGGGTAAAAAAGCATTTCGTATCTAATCCAAACAATCCATCCCGATAGGCGAACCATCAGGGATTTTGGGTGCAGGTATTACCTTAAAGGTTGTAGGTTCTTTTATAAAAGCATCCATACGTCTTACCAGTTCTTGAGATGCCGAAGTTTTAGTACCTGCCAACAAATCTTTCCGTATTTCCTTAAGATGTTCCATAGCAAGGCCATTAACCTGCGGATGCACCTTGGCATGGGCCGCCAGATTCATAATGTGATACAGTACTCGGTAATTAATGGTATTTTGAACTTCGGCCAGGTAGGTATCCTTGTGCTTTTTTAGAATGGTATTTTCAGTAAGCGTATTAAAGACATCCGCAAGTCCAACCTGGTCTTCGTCCAAGCTTTTCTGTTGAATTAAGCGTGATGCGCGTTCTGGATGTAACAACAATCCCAGAGTCATATCCGCAGAAGTTTCTGCAGCAGAAAGTGCATCAAAAGTAACTCCCGTTCTGCCTTTGAATGATTCTCGTGTCCTTCCATATCCAATAGCTCGTGGTGGAAAGAGGTCCAATTTATTCTTTGGAATTGCAATAACAGAAGCGTTTAAGGTTCCTAATATGGATTTCAAGGCATTTTCTTGATTACTAGCGTTGATGGGATAAACCGTACGTTGCCCGTCTCCTTTCACCGTATAATTGTAATCCAAACCACCTATCAATTTAGAAACGGCTTCGGTTTGATATCTATGAAAGAAATATAAAGGTGCAAACACATCTTCCAACGTTGAATTTGCTTCCCCAGAACGAATATTATCGATGGAAAAATTGGAAATTCCCACTTTTCGTATTTCCAGCACATTTTCCAATTCTTGTGCTGCACTTGCCCCGTTATCCCAAAGATGGCCATAAGCATGTGCTCCCCCCATTGGTCTTGCGTCTTGATCTGAAATATACCGCAAGCCATCATCTTGTGCTTTCTTTAAAATGGCATTCAAACCTTCTTTTTCTGTAGTTCCTGATGGAAAATCAGCATAGGAATACGCTACCGTCACCTTGTCCCATTCTCCTATTCCCGTATCATATGCATTGGAAAAATCAATGGTATTTCCATTCAATTCAAACTGGGGATGGGGATAATCCATCACAGAGGCTCTATTATTGGTACTTGCCGCAAAATTGTGGGCAAATCCTAAGGTATGGCCTATCTCATGGGCAGATAATTGCCGTATACGCGCCAGGGCCAATTCCAACATCGGCTGATAATTATCATCCCGTTGGGCAAAAGGTTTGTTCATCAAGGCTTGGGCAATCAAAAAATCTTGTCGAATTCGAAGACTTCCTAAACTCACATGTCCCTTGATAATTTCTCCAGTTCTAGGGTCGATTACACTGGCTCCGTAGCTCCAACCTCTTGTGGAACGATGTACCCATTGAATCACATTGTAACGAACATCTAGAGGGTCGGCATCGTCAGGAAGCACTTTAAGTTGAAACGCATCTTTATAACCGATAGCTTCAAAAGCCTGATTCCACCATTTGCCTCCATCCAAAAGTGCCGAACGAACAGGTTCAGGAGTACCATTGTCTAAATAATAAATAATGGGTTCCAAAGCTTCGCTCATTTCGACATTTGGATTTTTCTTTTCCAATCTATGTCGTCTCACAAAACGCTTCAAAATAGGTTCCTGAACCGGCGTGGCATAGTCGTAATACGAAAAGGGATATGAACCACAGCGCGGGTCAAACTCACGTTTTTTGTAGCCGTCATCCGGTAATTCGATAAAGGAGTGATGTTGTGCCACCGTAACCAAATTAGGATTAGGGGTAACCGAACGAATCCAATCTCCTTGCGGTGTTCCTTTGAAGGTCAGTGTCATATCGAACTCCACATTTTTTGGAAATGCCTTGGTACGCTCAAAGGCGAACGCGCTTCTGGATTTATCCAAGCTATAATTTCCTTGTTTCCTACTTTTTAATCGACCCGAAACTCCGTGCGCGTCCCGCATTAGAAAATCAGTTATATCAATTAAGTAATGTCCTTTAGATTCTTCAACAATGGGAAAACCAAACACAACGGATTTTGCAAAAGCTTGTTCCACCGACTTCTTTTCCAGCTCATTTTTAGTTAAGGCCCTGAACTTTAAATTGGGTTGTACAAGAAGTAGCTTATTCCCTGCCTTCTTAAAGTACACTAGCTGCTCGTTTCCCAGTTGGCCTCTATCCAATCCAATATCGTTGCTACCTATTCCACTACTCAAGGAATACACGTATAAGAAATCTTGATTAAGTGCCTCTACATCCAAATAAATCTTGTCTTTGGCATCATCATAGTAAAAGTCAAAAAAACCATCAAATTTTTGATAATCTTTGGTTTCGGTAAAGTCCTGTCCGTA
Source organism: Bacteroidota bacterium (assembly GCA_039191905.1). GTDB lineage: Bacteria > Bacteroidota > Bacteroidia > Flavobacteriales > Flavobacteriaceae > Flagellimonas. The sequence continues at coordinate 71,625 of JBCCXJ010000009.1, forward strand.
AAAAAAACTACAAAATAGAACCAATACTAAAGTGAGTTGATTGTTGTGTTTCATTTTCGTGTAATGTTGACTTTAAAAATATGTAAATTTCGTTGTGCGGCGATGGCGAAACGCTATTTTTGCCTGAAATAATGATGAAATGGTAACCACAGATCAACAGAAAGATCTTATTGAACGCCTTGGCGCGTTAAGGAGGTATCTTTGACATTGATGCCAAACTTATCGAAATAGAAAACGAGGAGGAAAAAACCTTAGCTCCTGGTTTCTGGGACAACCCCCAAAAAGCACAAATTCAGATGCAATCCCTCAAATCCAAAAAAAAATGGGTAGAGGACTTTAATTCAGCTGAAACCCTTGCTGGAGATTTGGAAGTTCTTATTGAATTTCATCAGGCAGGAGAAATAGAGGAGTCTGAAGTGGAACAGCAGTTTGAAAAAACTTTGGAAGCCGTTCAGAACCTGGAATTCAAGAATATGCTTTCTGACGAGGGAGATGAACTTACCGCCGTACTTCAAATTACAGCGGGGGCTGGAGGAACGGAGAGTTGTGATTGGGCCGCAATGCTCATGCGCATGTACATCATGTGGGGAGAGAAGAATGGATATAAAATCAAAGAGCTCAACTATCAGGAAGGTGATGTAGCTGGAATCAAAACAGTAACCTTGGAAATAGAAGGTGAATTCGCGTTTGGCTGGCTTAAAGGTGAAAATGGGGTCCATCGATTGGTTCGTATTTCACCTTTTGATAGCAATGCGAAACGCCATACTTCATTTGCATCGGTATATGTGTATCCACTTGTTGATGATAGTATTGAAATTGACATCAACCCATCCGATATTGAAATCACGACAGCAAGGTCCAGTGGTGCAGGAGGACAAAATGTGAACAAAGTGGAAACCAAGGTACAATTGGTGCATAAACCTACCGGAATTCAGATTTCATGTTCTGATTCTAGGTCACAGCATGACAATAGGGCAACTGCTTTAAAAATGCTTAAATCACAACTATACGAAATAGAGTTGCGCAAAAAGCAGGAGGCACGTGCAGAAATCGAATCGTCCAAGATGAAAATTGAGTGGGGCTCACAAATTCGAAATTATGTGATGCACCCTTATAAATTAGTCAAAGACGTACGGACAAGTGAAGAAACAGGTAGTGTAGATGCGGTTATGGATGGCGAATTGAATCCGTTTTTAAAGGCTTATCTAATGATGATGGGGCAGAAAGATGATGTCTGATGTCTGATGTCTGATGTCTGATTTCTCATAAAAAACTATTCACTGCTAATTGAAAATTGTTGATTGAACTATGATTAAAATCTATCATAATCCCAGATGTAGAAAATCTAGAGAAGGGTTGGCATTTTTGGAAGAAAGTGGTCAAGAGTATGAAGAAATCCGATATTTAGACACGCTTTTTACCAAAGAGGAATTACATGCCATAATTGAAAAATTAGGTATACTTCCCCTCCAATTGGTGCGCACATCCGAATCTATATGGAAGGAAAATTTTAAAGGAAAATCCCTTACGGACGATGAAATCATTGATGCGATGGTTCAACATCCTAAACTCATTGAGAGGCCTATTATAGTAAATGGGAACAAAGCCGTGGTGGGCAGGCCGGTTGAAAAAATTAAAGAAATCCTCTAAGCTGGTTTGAGAATCCCGTATTTTTATCCTGCAATTGGGTATGATTATTGGTGAAGTTAGCATACGCAACAGACTAAAAAACTTGACAAAATGAAAAAATCTCTACTTATCACTACGATTTTGTTGCTGATTGGATTGATGGGTGTTCAAACAGTCAATGCGCAATTTGGCAATCGATACGGAAGACAACGTAGTACCGTGCCACAAGCTCAGGCGCCTCCCGAAGAGCCAGAACCAGTTACTGCAGAAAGTCTGGTCGAAGAGCGAATGCCCTCTATTACGCAAGCACTAGAACTAAACCCTTTTGAGGAAGCGGTAGTACGAACCACTTTAACCAAGTATGTTCAGAAAAAATTGGAACTCCAAATTTTGCAGTTGGAACCTCAAAAAATGAGGGAAGAATTTCAAAGATTAGGTAAACTTCAAAATGAAGAAATCAAAGCTGGGTTACCTGAGGATAAATACCAAGCTTATTTGGAGCTAGAAAAGAATAGCTTTAAGGCGAAGAAAAAAAAGAAGAAAAAGAAGAAGAAAAGTAAAGAGTAGTTCATGCAAAAACTCTTCTTGGGACTTCTTGGCCTCCTGTTTACCTCATTGGTTTATTCCCAAAGACCCCAAAATCTTCCCCAGATTAAAATTTCGGGAACTGTAATCGATAAGGATACCGGTCAACCCTTAGAATACGCCACTTTAGTTTTGCAGAGTGTTCGCAACCCAGAGCAAGTTACAGGTGGTATTACCGATGCTTCTGGAAAATTTGAAGTTGAAACCCGAGCAGGTAGATACCACATATCTGTCGAATACATTTCTTATGCCACCTATACGTTGGAAAATCAGTTGCTCAGGTCCAACACCGATTTAGGCCAAATCTATTTAAGTGTAGATGTTTCCCAACTTGACGAAGTAGAAGTAATTGCTGAACGAACTACAGTGGAACTTCGGTTAGATAAAAAAATATACAACGTAGGTAAGGATTTGACCGTGCGAGGTGGAACGGTGAGCGATGTTCTAGATAACGTTCCCTCGGTTTCTGTAGATGTAGAGGGAAATGTACAGCTAAGAGGTAATGATGACGTGCGTATTCTTATCAATGGAAAACCTTCCGCTATTACAGGTCTTAACAGCACGGATGCACTACGGCAATTACCCGCTGAATCCATTGAAAAAGTAGAGGTCATTACTTCACCTTCTGCCCGTTACGATGCTGAAGGTTCTGGTGGTATCATCAATATCATCCTCCGCAGAAGTAAACTTCAAGGTTTAAATGGCGCATTGACCACTAATCTAGGTTATCCGTTGTCAGCTGGAATCAATGGTAACCTAAACTTCAGAACAGGAGCTTTCAATATTTTCACCAACACAGGATATAACTATCGCGAAAGCCCTGGAAACTCCCTAAATGACACAGACTTTTTTGACCAGGATGGTGTTTTCACCAATTCCATTCGTGAAGAACGTGATTTTGATAGAATACGAAAGGGATTAAACGCAAATTTTGGCATTGAATGGTATGTTGCAAAAAATACATCAATTACCAATTCCATTTTTATTCGAGATAGAAATAATTCCAGCGAAACCACAAATAATTTTAGTCAAACCAATTCAGAAGGAATTAGCACAAGTGGCTTTCGGTTTGATCCCGAAACTGAGGATGACAACACCTTCCAGTATGCTTTCAATTTTGATACCCAATTCAACGATGATTCCCAGCATACATTAACCTTTGCTTTCCAATATGAAACAAGCGATGAAGTTGAGCAATCGTTGATTGTTCAAAACGGATTTGATAGCGAAAGTGTGCGAACTGCAGAAGACCAGCAGCGTTTGCTTTTTCAACTGGATTATGTGATGCCCATAGGAGAAAATGCACAGTTTGAATTAGGGTATCGAGGTGATTTCAATCAATTGGATACCGATTATGATGTAATTTTTATTAGTCCCACAATAGATGAGCTAGGTATTACCGACCCAAGTAATCTATTGGATTTTGAACAGAGAATTCATGCCTTTTATACCCAATATGGAAACAAATTTGGAAAGTTTTCCTTCTTGGGCGGATTACGCTACGAGGCCACCAAACAGATTGTAAATCAAATAGAGACTAACGATTTTAATGAGAATGATTTCAATGGTCTTTTTCCAACGCTCAACTTAAACTATGAACTTAGCGAGGATGAAAGTTTTCAATTTGGATATAATAGAAGGATTAGAAGACCACGTTCCTTTTTCTTGAACCCATTCCCTTCGCGCTCCAGCCCGACCAATCTATTCCAAGGGAACGCGAACCTCGCCCCTTCCTTTTCAAATCAGGTGGACCTTGGCTATTTAAAGCGATTTAAAAAGCTAACTTTAAATGGTTCAATTTATTATCAAAAAGCTACAGATGTTATAACATTTATTACAGAAGACACTGGAGAAACAACATTGTTTGATGGAGAGATTGTGAGTATTCTTCGTCGCACACCAGTCAACTTAGCAGAAAATGAACGGTATGGTTTTGAGATTACCACCAATTATCGGCCTACCAGAAAATGGAACCTCAACGGGAATGCGAATATTTTTAATTTGATTACTCGCGGGGATTTTAACGGACAAAATTTTGATGCTGAAAACTTAAGCTGGTTTATTCGTTTGAATAATAAGATAAGCTTACCTAAGAGTATTGATTGGCAAACTCGTGTTTTGTATCGAGGCCCTACGGAAAACGCGCAAACAAGAAACCAAGGTATTTTTACCATGGATTTAGCCTTTAGCAAAGATTTTTTTCAAGAAAAAGCCTCTTTGGCTTTCAATATCGCCGATATATTTAATAGCAGAAGACGGGTTAGCGAAACCGTAACCCCATTTTTCAATACGGATAGTGAATTTCAGTTTAGGGTAAGAAGTTATACACTTTCTTTTACCTACAGATTCAATCAGAAGAAAAAACGAGGCGGTGAAAGGAACCGTGATTTTGATGGAGGTGGTGAAGAATTTGGAACTTAGTTAAAATAAAAAAGGAGCTTACAGCTCTTAATTCTATTCATTTCGCTTCGCGGCGCGAGCGTCTCTCCATTCTTTAAAGGCTTCTAGAGCACTACCAAACAACCAATAAGGTATTACAAAGGTTAGCAAGAAAATCATCAACCAAAACCCTATGGTCAGGATGGTCAAGAACGCTAAAAATCCTAAATACTGGTCAAATTCGAACATGGTCTTTCCTTTTGCATCACAAAGATAGTTTGAATTCAATCAAAAAAACAAATCTCACTAAATTTTTACGGAATTGTTTTTCTATGAATTCATGATGATAGATACGATCATTACCTTTGCAAAACTTAAATTTTAGCAATTATGGCGTATCGCATTGAAAAAGATACGATGGGGGAAGTAAAAGTCCCATCAGATAAATATTGGGGCGCTCAAACCGAACGTTCCAGAAACAATTTTAAGATTGGTCCTGCGGCTTCTATGCCATTGGATGTGGTATATGGCTTTGCTTATTTAAAAAAAGCAGCTGCCTACACCAATCATGAATTGGGTGTGCTTGCCGTGGAGAAACGGGATTTAATTGCACAGGTATGTGATGAAATTCTAGAGGGCAAACATGATGACCAATTTCCGTTGGTAGTTTGGCAGACAGGTTCTGGAACACAAAGCAATATGAACGTAAATGAAGTCATTGCAAATCGTGCCCATGAGATTGCTGGAAAGACCATTGGGGAAGGTGAAAAAACTATCCAACCCAACGATGATGTAAACAAGAGCCAATCTTCCAACGATACTTTTCCTACGGGAATGCACATTGCTGCGTATAAGAAAATCGTAGAAGTTACCCTTCCAGGAGTCGAACAACTAAGAAATACTTTGGATGCCAAATCAAAGGCGTTTACCGATGTGGTAAAAATTGGACGTACCCATTTGATGGATGCCACTCCCCTTACCTTGGGTCAGGAGTTTTCAGGTTATGTGTCCCAACTGGACCACGGCTTAAAAGCGTTGCAAAATACCTTGGACCATTTAAGCGAATTGGCGCTAGGGGGTACCGCTGTAGGTACAGGACTGAATACCCCAAAAGGTTATGATGTACTTGTTGCTAAGTATATCGCCGAGTTCACTGGGTTACCGTTCAAGACTGCAGAAAACAAATTTGAAGCTTTGGCTTCCCATGACGGTATTGTGGAAAGCCACGGGGCACTTAAACAATTGGCCGTATCCTTGAACAAGATTGCCAATGATATCCGAATGATGGCTTCAGGACCTCGTTCTGGAATTGGAGAGATTATTATTCCTGCAAATGAACCTGGTAGCTCTATTATGCCCGGCAAAGTAAATCCCACCCAATGTGAGGCCTTGACCATGGTATGCGCCCAAGTGATGGGTAATGATGTGGCTGTTAGCGTTGGTGGCACACAAGGGCACTATGAACTCAACGTATTCAAACCGATGATGGCCGCCAACATTTTACAATCATCACAACTTATTGGTGATGCTTGCATAAGCTTTGATGTGAATTGTGCCATAGGTATTGAACCCAATCATGAAGTCATAAAAACCTTGTTGAACAACTCTTTAATGCTGGTTACCGCATTGAATACCAAAATTGGATATTACAAGGCCGCTGAGATTGCCAATACCGCTCATAAAAATGGTACAACCCTTAGAGAAGAAGCTATTAATTTAGGTTATGTTACTGCTGAAGAATATGATGAGTGGGTAAAACCTGAGGATATGGTTGGTAGTCTAAAGTAAAGAGATCTAACTTTCATGTTATTCCTGCCTGCGCAGGAATCCAAAAAAACATAAACGGATTCTGCAATAAGTGCGAAATGATAAAATGTATTTAAAAAAAAGCCCGTTCAATAAAGAACGGGCTTTTTTAATATGATGGATAGTGTATATTACTTCAAGGCGAATTTGGAGGTACCCAACAATTTCAAATTGGTATCATAAACATTTACCATGTAATTTCCTTTCTGGAAGTTACTTGCTGGCTTGTTGATGTAATCACATACGTCCAAAGAACTGTTTTCATAGTAGAAGTTAGTTCCTTTGCTATAGGTAATGGAAGCACCTTCTTCACTAGATTTTGAATAGCTGTCTCCCAATACATTACCCTGTGGGTCCAAAACTTCAATAAAGAATTCTCTATCACCAGCATCAGCGATTACGTTGTCAGCAACTGTAAAGCAAACTTTAAATTTATCAGTAGCTTTAGCTCTAGAGGTAGAAACTAATTTACCACTGTTTTTTTCTCTTACAGCATCTACACTAAAAGTAGACAGGCTTAACGCAGAACCTCTTTCAACAGCATCTGCCAATTGGGTGTTCTGTACAATTAAAGAATCGTTGAAAACGGTTTGTTTCTCCAACTCAACAAAGGTACTGTCACGCTCCATAGCCAATAAGGTGTTGGATTGTGTCAAAGAATCAACTTGCTTCAGCAACTCTTCTCTTTCTTTTTTCAATACGCTTACTTGTCTTCTGTAACGGGAAAGTGAAGCAATATCGGTCTTCATAGCTTGTACAGAATCGATGTACTTTGCAATATTATCTCTAGCAGCAACCAACTCTTCGTTTGTAGCGTTGCTTTCCAAAATAGCTTTGTCATATTCAGACTTCAAGCTATTCAAATCTTCAACAACCAAATCCTTCTCTTGTTGAAGCGCAGTGGTTGTCTTCTTTTTATCTTGGTAAAGACTTACAGTGTAGATGATGGTTCCCAATAGTACTACCCCTAGTAGACCTGCTATTACCTTTAATCCGTTGTTACTTTTTGTTTCAGTCATAACTTAGTAATTAATTGACACTTAATTTGGTGTATTTGTCCATTGTGTTCGGTTTATATACGCTCGCGTTTCTTGTTTGGATTTTTTCGCTTTAAATAAATGCAAAAAAATAAACGTCAATATGTTGAATGCCTTAATTTTATAGGTATTTGAAACTTATGGGTCATGAAAAAAAAGTTGACATCCGTTCCTATTTTTCTTCTAATCCTTATGGGAGTATGCCAAATTTCGGGACAAAAACCTATTTTAAAAGAGATAAATCATAACGCTATCCAAATCTTTCCCATAGAACACGCCACAGCGGTATTGCAGTGGAAAGACATCACTATTTATGTTGACCCTGTGGGTGGAAAAGAGGCTTTTATAAATATGCCCATCCCTGATTTAATATTAATCACGGACATTCATGGTGACCATTTCAGTTTGCAAACTTTGGAAGCTTTAGACACCCATAATGCAAAAATTATGGTTCCCCAAGCCATAGCCGATAGGATGCCTGATGTTTTTACACCGCAGATCGATGTTTTGCATAATGGAGACAGCAAGGAGCGTTATGGAATACATGTTGAAGCTATTCCAATGTACAACCTTAGAGCAGAGGCCCTAAAGTTTCATCCCAAGGGGCGTGGAAATGGTTATCTGCTGGATATGGAAGGGAAGCGCATCTATTTTTCAGGAGATACGGAGGATATTCCCGAAATGAGAGCACTCAAAAACATTGATAAGGCCTTTGTTTGTATGAATCTTCCGTACACTATGACTGTGGAAAAAGCAGCCGATGCCGTATTGGAGTTTTCTCCGAAAGAGGTGTACCCTTATCACTATCGGGGGAAACCTGATGTTAGTGATGTGGATAAATTTGAGTCCTTAATAGCGTCAAAAACAAAAAAAATTACCGTTGTTCGATTAGATTGGTATCCTAACGATGATTTTTAACGTCATATAATATTCTATCGTTCTCGTCGTTTTCCCTTAAGATTAACCCAAATCAACTTAACCATGGCACAAAAAACCATTTTGGTCAGCTTTTTTATGCTGTTTTCCATTCTTGGATTTTCTCAAACCAATCGTTGCGATAATCTATATGCCAAAGTCACTTATAGCCTAAGTCACACCAAAAAGGCTATGACCGCCACCAACTTTGAGCATCAAATGTACTATGCTGAAAGGGCTTATACTGCCTTGGAGAAGTCAAAACAGTATCAAACCGAATGCGGTTGCACCAAATTAGAGGATAAAACCCTAGATGTTATGGAAGTCCTCGTAAAAGCTATCGAACCCTTTGATTGGGAAGCTGGACGTTTTTACACTAAAAAGTCAATGGCGATGATAAATGAACTTATCACTTCAATTGACGAGTGTACTCAAAATGATCCTGCTCCAGTTGTTGTTTCAGATACTGATACGGCTACTATTGAAAACGAAGCCTATGTTGAGGCTCCTGAAAAACAATCCAACAAGAGTATCGAAGATGATATGGCCAAAGTTTTCCAAAATCATGCGCAAGCACGATTGGATTCGGCTAAAAAAGCAGTAGAAAAATTGGTCCTCCTTTCCAAAATGTACAATCCGCATTCTGATGCCGGTTCCAGTGGATTGGTTGCAGAACAGCGAGCCTACATGGCAGAAGCCAAAAAGATTTTGGAAGAAGGAATTCAAGCGCTTGAAAAGGAATAACCTTTCTTTTCTGGCAGGCTAACGTATCAATTTCTTGTATTTTATTCGTTTTGGCATTATGTCGGAACCTAGCCTTTTCTTTTTGTTTTCCTCGTAATCCGAGAAAGAGCCCTCAAAGAAATATACTTGGGAATCCCCTTCAAAAGCCAAGATATGCGTACATATTCTGTCCAAGAACCATCTATCGTGTGAAATAATCACCGCGCAGCCTGCAAAGTTTTCCAATCCCTCCTCAAGAGCACGCAAGGTATTCACGTCTAAATCATTGGTAGGCTCATCCAAGAGCAGCACGTTTCCTTCCTCCTTCAGCGTCATAGCCAAGTGAAGTCTATTTCGTTCCCCTCCGGATAACATATTGACTTTCTTGTTTTGCTCGCTTCCGGAAAAATTAAAACGACTCAAATAGGCTCTGGAGTTTACCTGCTTCCCTCCCATCATCACAAGCTCCTGTCCATCGCTAAAATTTTCCCATATGGTTTTTTCTGGGTTAATATCCGAATGGCTTTGGTCCACATAGGCCAGTTTAGCGGTGTCTCCAACAACAAATTCGCCATTGTCTGGAGTTTCCTCGCCCATAATCATTCTGAAAATAGTGGTTTTACCTGCACCATTGGGACCAATAATCCCTACAATACCTGCTTGCGGAAGATTGAAGTTTAAATCCTCATACAATAGTTTATCCCCATAAGCTTTACTTACACCTTTGGCTTCAATGACATTAGTTCCCAACCTAGGTCCATTGGGAATATAGATTTCCAATTTCTTTTCCAATTGTTTTTGGTCCTGGCTAAGCAATTTATCGTAATTCTTGAGACGTGCTTTCTGTTTAGTCTGGCGTCCTTTGGCTCCTTGACGAACCCAGTCCAACTCGCGTTCCAAAGTTTTCTGTCGTTTGGAAGCCTGCTTACTTTCTTGTGCCAATCGTTTGGCTTTTTGGTCCAACCATCCCGAATAGTTGCCTTTCCATGGAATACCCTCACCACGGTCCAATTCCAAAATCCATCCCGCAACATTATCCAAAAAATACCGGTCGTGAGTTACAGCTATCACTGTCCCTTTATATTGGGCCAAATGATGTTCCAACCAGTGTACGGATTCGGCATCCAAATGGTTCGTTGGCTCATCCAGAAGCAACACATCAGGTTCTTTGAGCAACAGACGGCAGAGGGCTACTCGTCGTCGTTCACCTCCGGAAAGCACACCTATTTTTTTATCGGAATCTGGAGTACGAAGCGCATCCATAGCAATTTCAAGCTTAGTTTCTAGTTCCCATGCGTTTGATGCATCGATTTGATCCTGAAGCGTAGCCTGCTTATCCATCAACTTCTGCATCTTGTCCGCATCTTCATAGACTTCTGGCAACGCGAACATATCATTAATTTTATTGTATTCATCCAGAATGGCAACGGTCTCCGCAACACCCTCTTTAACGACCTCTAAAACCGTTTTTTCTTCATCCAGTTCAGGTTCTTGCTCCAAATAGCCAACCGTATAACCTGGAGAGAAAACCACATCACCTTGATAGTTTTTATCTACCCCAGCAATGATTTTTAAGAGTGTGGATTTACCAGAACCATTAAGTCCTAAAATTCCAATCTTGGCACCATAGAAAAAACTTAGGTAAATATTTTTGAGTACAGGAGTATTGGCAGTTTTGAATGTCTTGGTTACCCCAGACATTGAAAATATAACCTTTTTATCGTCTGACATTTTTGGTTGTTTTAAAGTGAAAAGTAAAATAGGAACCTATACCCTACCTTTTAATGCATTGAATACCCAAGCGATAGCGAAAAAGCCTATGCCTACAGAGGCAAATCCGTACCCGGCAACTTCATCATATTTAAATGCTCCCAATGCAATCATGCCCAAGCCCACAAAAATCATTATCCAAGTAGCCCAGGCTAAAACAGTATTCTTATTCATTCCCATAATTGAGGTGTCGTTAGTCAATCAAATATCGTAAAAAAAGGGAAAAGAGGTCATTTCGGACGGCTTAAGATTCAAAAGGAAACTTGGCACCTATTTGAAATCGTATTTCATCCAATAGTTGGGACAAATCCAGACTGTTTTTATGAGACCATAGTTTACTTTCCAGAAGCTTGTTTTTCAAACACTTATGCACTTCGTCAATTTCATAGACAAAGCCATTCCCCTCTTTGGACAGGTCAAATACTTCTATTTTCTTCCCCTTCTTCAAACTAAGACCGTTGGCTTCGTGCCATCTTGGATGCACGAAAATTTCCCCTTGTTCCCCAGAAATTTCAGCTTCCATTTTGGATACGCCCTTAAGACCTGAATAGAGTACCGAAAGTGCATTAGCATACTTGAACAGAATTGAGGTCTGTCCCTCCGTACCATTGTCAAGAAAATTGGCTTGAGCCATAATGTTTTCTGGCATTCCTAAAAGAAGATACGATAGAAAAACGGGGTAAATTCCAATATCTAAAAGAGAGCCAGAGGCCAATTCAGGGTTAATCAGTCTGGATTCCTCACCCCTATCCAATGCGTAAAAGGCAAAATCTGCATGTAAATATGTAATCTGCCCTATGGCATTAGTATCTACGAGTTCTTTCGTTTTCTGAATAGAGGGATTGAATCTTGACCAAAGTCCTTCCATCAAGAACACATTTTCAATTTTGGCAACCTCAATCATTTCCCGAACTTCCCTAGAATTCACGCCTAATGGTTTCTCGCACAAGACATGTTTTCCATTTTGCATGGCCTTAATAGCAAGTTCTTTATGAAATCTATGAGGTGTCGCAATGTAAACTATGTCAACTGTATTTGATTCAAAAAGGGCTTCATAGCTTCCAAAACTATGTGCCACTTCAAAATTCGCGGCAAAGTCAGTTGCCCTATCCAAATTTCTAGAAGCTACTGCTGTAATTTCGGCTTCTTCATTTAACATCAAATCTGAAGCGAATTTTTGCGCTATTTTACCAGGTCCAATAATGCCCCATCTGATTTTCGATTCCATACAAATCAAAAGTAATGATTAATACTCCGTATCTTTAGCAAGCCGTTAGAAAACGCTTTATTTACTATGGATTTAAACTTCAATAAGAACGAAGACCACAACAAACTGCAACTCTCAGAATTAAAGAAAAGACTCTCCCAAGTTAAGTTGGGCGGTGGAAAAAAACGCATTGAAAAACATCATGCCAAAGGCAAAATGACGGCTCGTGAGCGTATTGCCTATTTGCTGGATGATGATGCAAGTTCTATAGAAATAGGAGCGTTTGCTGGAGATGGGATGTATGAAGAACACGGTGGGTGTCCTTCCGCAGGTGTTGTTGTAAAAGTTGGATACATCCAAGGAAAACAGTGTGTTGTCGTTGCCAATGATGCAACCGTAAAGGCTGGTGCATGGTTTCCGATTACGGGAAAGAAAAATTTAAGAGCGCAAGAAATCTCCATCGAAAACAAATTACCTATTATTTATTTGGTGGATAGTGCTGGGGTATACTTGCCCATGCAGGATGAGATTTTTCCCGATAAAGAACATTTTGGACGCATTTTTAGAAACAATGCGGTTATGAGCAGTATGGGCATCACCCAAATTTCTGCCGTCATGGGCAGTTGCGTAGCTGGTGGTGCATACCTGCCTATTATGAGCGACGAAGCACTAATTGTAGACAAAACCGGAAGCATTTTTCTGGCTGGAAGTTATCTGGTAAAAGCGGCTATCGGTGAAAGTATTGATAATGAGACTTTAGGCGGGGCCACCACACATTCTGAAATAAGTGGTGTTACGGATTATAAGGCCAAAGACGATAAAGACGCTTTGGATACCATAAAGAATATTGTAGGTAAAATCGGTGATTTTGATAAAGCAGGTTTCAATCGTGTTGATGCTAAAAATCCAAAGGAGAACCAGCAGGATATTTATGGAATTCTACCCAAACTACGAAGTGACCAATATGACATGGTTGAAATCATAAAACGTTTGGTGGATGATTCCAAATTCAAGCAATACAAGGAAGGGTATGGACAAAGTATATTGACAGGTTATGCTAGAATAGATGGCTGGGCTGTGGGAATAGTGGCCAACCAACGGAAGGTAGTAAAAACAAAAAAGGGCGAAATGCAGTTTGGGGGGGTTATTTATTCTGATTCTGCGGATAAGGCTACCCGATTTATCGCAAATTGTAACCAAAAGAAGATACCCCTTGTGTTTTTGCAAGATGTTACCGGATTCATGGTGGGAAGCAAAAGTGAACACGGAGGTATCATTAAAGATGGCGCCAAGATGGTGAATGCCGTAAGTAATTCTGTGGTGCCAAAATTTACCGTTGTTATTGGAAACAGTTATGGTGCTGGAAATTATGCAATGTGCGGAAAGGCCTATGACCCTAGATTGATAGTGGCATGGCCCAGCGCTGAACTTGCGGTTATGAGCGGTAACTCAGCAGCCAAAGTACTTTTACAAATTGAAAAAGCAGCTCTGGAGAAAAAGGGAGAAGCTTTTGATGCTGAAAAGGAGAAAGCACTTTTTGACAGCATCAAACAGCGGTATGATAATCAAATATCTCCGTATTACGCCGCAGCCCGATTATGGACCGATGCTATTATCGACCCTTTGGACACGAGAACCTGGATTTCAATGGGGATTGAAGCTGCAAATCATGCTCCAATTGAAAAACCCTTCAATTTGGGGGTATTGCAGGTCTAATTATTGAACCTTAAACTTGGCTAGCTGCTGCTTCTCGTTAGGTTCTTGAAGTCTAACGATATACGAAGTAGTTTCTTGATTGCTTTTTCCAAAGTTTTTGAACACCGTACATTTAATGAAGCTGGGTGTTGCATTACTTGCGCCTATGTTACCTTGTGAGGTCACATTAAGTATCCACTCCCCTACCGTATCAGCACCAACGATTTCAAACTGCTCAGCAAAAAAACCTTGTTCAATTTCTTCCTGTAATCCGCGGCCATCTGATTGCATATTGTGTTCCCAATCGAAAAATCGTTTTTGTGGATTAACAAATTGAACCACAAATTCAGCTTCTGGATTACTCCATTCCAAAACCACTCTTGCATTGTATGTAATGTTGTTCTGATATTTGGCGCCTATCTTGGTCACATCCAAATCTTTTTTATGCGTGTTTATTAAGTTTCGCATTTCAGCACCTACTAATTTCTCAAAATCTCTGAGACTTGGATTAGCATTGATTTTATCATTCACCAACTTGTGAAGCGTAGTTAAAGCAATCTGATACTTTCCAAGTTTTCGATTGGTCACGGCATAATCATAATCGTTTTGTAATTTCTTGGGATAAGCCTTTATTAGCTTATTTGCAATCGCCAGAGCCAAGGTGTGGTTTTCGGTCTGGTCACTTTTTAAATAAGCCGCGCGTAGCATTTCAAAGCTTGGTGACTCAACTTCCAATACGTTGGAAAGTATTCTAAAAGCAACATTGGGTGAAGATTTACAAAAGAAATCAAATACATCAATGTAGTAATTTGAAGCGTTCTGGAACCTCTCTTTTTGTTTTAGATATATCTCATAAGCGCTTTGAACGTTTTTTCCTTTTTTCAGTTCTTTCAAATACGGAGTAACCAGAGCCTTGTTATCAATCTTGATTTTTGAATCGTAATAGTTATCCTTTAATTGCATGGCATCAGAAGAACCATCTTGAACCGTACCATAGCTGCCAGTTTTGGTAGTAATCAACAAGACTCCATTGGCGCCTTGTGTTCCATATATGTTAGTTGCTGCCAGTCCCTTAAGAACCGTAATATCCTCAACATTCTTTGGATCGATAAAATTGGAACTAAATACCGTACCATTGTTGTTTGATTGGGATTGTGCCAAAGGAACACCATCCACAACGATCAATCCATAATTATTACCCAAAAGGGAGTTGCTCTGGCGCATGGTGACTTGACTTAAATCATCGTTTTGACCTAAAGAAACATTGGAAAATTTACCTTGTAGACCAGTGTTTAAGGTAGTCACTGCATCTTTTATTTTATCTGAACCAATGCTTTGTACCGCATATCCTACCGCATCATTGTTCTTAACGCCAAGCGCTGTGGTTTCCAATTCCTCAGATTCTTGTTTGGTTTCTGTGACTATCACCTCCTCCAGCTGAAATCCTTCTCGTATGCCTTGGGCAGAAGAATCTACTTGTTTTTTTTGTCCTGATGCAGCCTTGTCACCGTTTGCCACATTCTGTTCTTTCTTCGTAAGGTTTAGAAAATCTGCTCCTCCCACTATGGAAAACAGATTAATGGTTCGCTTATCAAATTTTTGAGAACTAGTTATAATCACGGTCTTTCCCTTTAGCTTAGGTGTCCCTGTTCCCACATTTTGAAATCCGTCCGTAAAAACTAGGTTATATCCGTCATTGGCATAAGATTCTAATCCATAAAAAGACGTAGCGCCATCATATGGCATGGCTTCTATTTTACTTTTCAAGCCAGTCCAATCTCCATTTTTAATATTGTAGTCCTCTTTAAAATGTACCGCATCACTAAAACCAACAAAGGTCACCTCAGCATCTTTAAACCGCTGAAAGTAAGCGTCTAAATATTCCATTTCAAGAGCTGTATTTCTAACTTCCCTAGAACTAGAGGTATCCCAGAAAATAGTAGTCTTTATGGTCTCTTGGCCCAAAACAGTTCCAGATATTAAAATGGTGGCAAAGAAAAGAAGAAGTTTGTTTTCGAAACGAAGGAAGTAGTTGTTTTTCATGGTATTAAAGAATACATATCAGACTTTACTAAGGTAAGAATCATCTCTTATCTAAAGCCATCTGGACATTCAAGGTAGTCTTTTTTTTCACCTTAAAACATATGGTCGTATAATTTGGTTTTTCAAAACAAAGAATATCGCTTGATTTAGCATAAATAGAATATCTTCCCTTTTCATCAGTTTCTACACTTTCTTTAGTTCTTCTATTTAGAATTCGTACTTCTGGCAACATTCTCCCCCTATTGATTACGAAACCATAGACCTTACTCATTCTTTTCTTACGCTTATTCTTCTTCTTTATAAGCTGTTCCGCTTCTTTTTTTGCAAGTAAGACGGAAGTTTATAAATAGTACGCCATCCCCAAATCAGAAATCCTTTCCCATTTATCTTGGCTCGCATATCTGCTAAAAGAACCTGTATCATTATGTATAGCTGGAATAGCAAGAGCAAGAGGGTAGTTGCCATAAACCTCTACTAGTTCTAGGGAAACAATAAAATCGTTTTCGACGGAAACCGAATATGGTGTTAAATCAATCTGTGGATTTGTATCGTCATTTTTGAGTTTAAATAGAATATTCTTTCCTGACTTATTCAGATTGGTTTTTGAAATATTTCGTTCGCTTGCAACATCATAAAAGTTTATTCGAAGAAGTACGCTATCCATTTTATTGGATGCAATCTCAAATCCTAGCGAGTTTAGTTTTCTAAACCCCTTTTTGACTCTAATGCGATTAGCAAGTTCCCCACCCAACGCCACGTTATCTTTCCAATATCCATAAGCATCAGTCTCAAAATTATTGGTATTCCCGACCAATTCATTTACAAAATTGGCATCTATATTGGTCACTACAACCTCATCAAGTATTACAGCTTCAGGTTCTAATCGGACTACTGGGTATTCATTGTAAACCAGTTCTATATTGTTGATAGGTATTTCTAGAGGTTTAAAACCAAGAGAAGAGAACAATATCTTTTCAGTGGGATTTAGTTGGGTAGTATCTAAGGGTAAATGAAATAATCCTTCTTCATCACTGACGGTGCCAATACCTTTATTTACAATACCAATATTCACATAAGGAATAGGGGTATTGGTTTTAGCATCCAATACCCTACCCTTGTAATCTTTTTGTGCTGAAACAAGTAAAGGAACCACAACCCAAAGTAGTAAGACTCCCTTTAATCGCACCATGAATTTTAACTACCGCTCTTGGACGTTTTTGTTAGTTGAAACAATTCGCGATTAACGTCTTTAATATCCAATTTAAAGACCTTGATTTCTTCACGCTGGGCCTTAGTACCATAATTATGATAGATAGTGGCCTTCAAATATGTAGGCGTTAGGCTTTTATTACCTAAATACTTGGCATTTATTCTCCATGTTCCTGTTAGGGAATCATCAATTAGATATTCCGAAGTTGAATAACCAAAGTCTTTTTCTCTGCTTATTACTTCTGGACTGGCCTCAAGACTGTGAGTCCATGTATAAAACTGATTTTCCGGATTGACAAATTGTAATTCGAATTCAGCTTCACTATCGCCCCATTCAAAAACCAATCGAGTTCCTTCAAAGTCTTCTTTATCTACTTTGATTTTTTTGCTTTTAGAGACACCCACAACATCTGTTCTTTCCAAACTCAATAGGTTGTTGAAATCCCTATTTATCATGGTTGAGAACATTGCTGTATCGGAATTCAAAAAGCCTTCTCTTAGCAAGTAAAAATAACGCGCATACAATATCGCCGACTTTTTAGGTTTATCAACTCTACGGTTACTGTTTGTCAAATCCATATAGGACTGCAGATAGTTAGGACGAAGAATAAATACATCCTTATAGGTTTCATTGGCCTTTTCGTCCCGTCCTTGCTCATCATAGATATAGGCTAGGGATTTTAGGTGAACAGGATTTGTGCTTATATCCAAATATCCTTCTTCAATAATTTGGTCCGCAAATTCCTCTTGATTCCATGTGTTATAGAAATATTTATAGGAATCCAAAAGGAAATAAGGCGATGAGGTGTATTTTTCGGCATTTACCTCATAGGAATCCATAGCAGCTTCAAAGGTTGTGGCACGCATCAATTCCTTAAGATATTCAGGGGCATTATCCGCGACATTATCCGCAGTAAGAGCCTTTCCGTCATAAAAGTTATTTTTGAGTCTTGCTCTATCGATAATAAATCCTTTTTTATCTCTTCTGGGTGCTCCTATGCCATTTTTAGTGTTTATTACCACAACACCCCCGTTCCCAAGATTACCATATCTAACAGTACCCGCGAAAGATGGAATAATACCGATTCGCGCGATATTCTGAACATCAATAAAGTCGGGAAACTGAGTAAAAATCTGGCCATCAATATCAAAGATTGCGGTTCTACCTCTTATTTGAACACTCCTACCTACATTAATTGCAGAAGCCCCTACGAAACCGGTAGATGCACCTGTGCCAAAATTGGTTCCGAATCCCAACCCGTCTGAAACTACTATACCCGGAAATCTGTTCCGCAAAACATTGGCTAAATCATATTCTCCAGGAAGTATTCTATCTGAATCTATCGTTCGAACGGTATAAGGCACTAAGCCACGGTCCACATACCCAAACACGGTATTGATTATATCGGGATTGAAATAGTAATCTTCCTCTAATTCTTTTTGACTTGCTCTCCGTTTTTTTGTTACTGTCACATTCTCCAATTTTTCAATCTTGGGGAACATATCCAGATTTAAAATACGAGTAACATCCTCAACGCGAATCTGGATGGGTTCCATGCCAGGACTTGTATAAAACAAAATATCTCCGGTAGAAGCTTGGATTTTATATTTTCCTACCGCATCTGTCTTTATGGAAGTACCTTGATTTACAATTTGAATATTTACGTTGGAAATGGGGCTTTCACCATCTTTTATGACGCCCGAAATCCATCGCTCCTGGGCATAACCGAAAACAGAAACACACATGGCGACTAGAAGAAAGAAACTTTTTTTCATAGCTTAGAATTTTTTATAACCAATTGGTCGTGAGAAAATTACCTCAAAAAAGATAATCAAACTTCTTACCAAGTACAATTTTAATTTCCCAAATATTTCTTAATTCTAGGGATGAGCAACAGCTCAGTTTGCCTTCCATTTACGTAACGAAATCCGCTTTCCCCATAAAAGCCAGCTTCTTCCAACATGATTCGGATATCTCTTTTCCATTCTTTAATCGTAACTGTTGTGTTCAGCTCTATTGCGTATACGGTATTTGGGTTTAATGGGTAGTTTTCCCCATCATCTTTCATAACCCCTTCTTGTGCGTCCCACATGCCAATGGTAGTGCCCGCAGAATGTCCATACGTTCCTAAAGGATGAGTATAAATAACAGGACGAAGACCCGCTTTACGACCATCATCCAAAGACTTGGCCAAAATCTCGTTTCCGGTTCTGCCTTCTATCATGTTCGATGTTAAAAAATCTTGTGCTCTATTCCCTTCTTTCAGCGCGTTGACCAAAAATGAGGGGGCGCTTCTTTCTCCCGGTTTTAACACATAGGCCAATTCTTGGCAATCAGTGTTGAGTCTCAAATACGTGATTCCAATATCGCAATGCACAAGGTCCCCAGGTAAAATAATCATATCCTCAGGCTTTCCAGCAAACGAATAGAATGAACCTTCTTCTGTTTCACTTGTCCGTTGTACATCAACTGTAGGATGAAACCAAGTTTTCAACCCCAATTCTGTAATTTTTTGTCGCATCCACCAAACCACCTCAGAGGTCTTGGTCACTCCTGGAGTAATAACCTTCTCGGAAAATGCCTCTGCAATAATATCATGGGTTATATCCACCAGTTGATTGTATAATATCATTTCCCGTTCTGTCCGTCTTTCAACCCAGCGTACTGCAAGTTGTTCTGCCGAAGTCACTTTGGAGTGGTATTTTTTAGGAAGGTTCGACATAAACTCATCATAGTCCGTTTTATCCAATCCATCCGCAATATTATGGTCTTTTGAAAAATTCAGACCAATAGTTTTTGGGTTGCGTTCTTCTATAAGTTGAACAAGTCGCTTCCACTGATTGGGTTCTTTTTCTTTATCCCAAGCAGAGGTTATACTTTTTCCAACGTTGTAACGGGCAACAGCTAATTTATCCATCGTGCCTTTGCTCTTGTCCCTAAAAAACAGCAACATAGTTCTTCGTCTTGCATTGAGCCATGTGGAAGGCAACATCGTCTTTAAAACTGGGTCTTCGTTGTACTCTCTGGATATTAAAATCCACATATCAATCCCTGTCTTATCCATCAATGCAGGAAGAACGGTGTTGAAACGTTCTTCCAAGATTTCGTCTACTACCCTAGCTCGTTCGACTTCTGGGAGAATTTGTTGGGATATGGCGAGGAATGGGATAACAGAAATAAGTACTAGTATAATTTTTTTCATATTGTGGTTTTTCACCACTGAAAATACACCATCTCCCCGTATTAAAAAAGAATTCAAAAATCCATCTACTTTTACCCCTCTTCAATTTTAAATCATAGCATACTTGTTTATCAAGCGTACTATTAAATCATTTAGCTTTTCCACTTTGTATTGTGATTTACTAGGCTTTAAGTGAGGATTCCCAATTCCGCTATCATCTGTTAAAAACACATAGGTGCCGTTGGTTGAAACGCTAAAAAAGCGCATTAAGAATTCAACAGTTTTATCTGCACCACTGGCCACAATAGGAATAATCTTTATACCGATTTCTTGTGCTTTCCTGATTTCATTTTGTGCGGTTTTAACATTCTGTTCATTCCAATGTGGAGGCGCATCCAAAAGCAAGAACATAAGCTTAGCCCTAGCCCGCTCATCCCAACTGTGATTTAAAGATGCACTCAACGCCTGTTCCACGGCTTCTTCATAATCTCCTCCACCTGATGCATATTGTTTGTCCAGAAAGGTCTGTACCTTATTAATGTTTGAATCAAAATCAAACTCCCGCACCACATATTCATCTTCAACATCGCGATAAAAGGTTAATGCAACCCGTTTTTCCCCAATGCTTTGGTCTATTCTTCCCATGATATTCTGAAGCTCAGCTTTTAAGTAGTCCATCTCATCTCCCATCGAACCTGTTGCATCTATAGTAAACATGATATCTACATTTTTTGATTCCGACTGTTCGTCCAAGACAAAAACCAATTCTTTGGTACTGGTTCTTAGTTTTTTACCTAAAACTTTACCCTTATGAAATACTTGCACATAGTAGTAATCCCTAATATCGGCACAGTTCAAGTCACGAAACAGTACGGATTTTCCAAAAACATCAGTTTTTGCTACCATTACCGGTTTTCTGTCTGCCTCCACATCAGAATACAAAACAACTTTTACATTATTAACCGGGTTTTCATTCTTGTCTTTGACCTTTACCTCTATTTTGTGTTTTAAATAGAATCCCCAATCTTGTTGAATTTTCTTAAATTCTTTTTGTTTGAGTACCGTGAGCCATTCCCTGTAATCTTTAATATCATTAATTTCTCCGGCAGTCAATACCCCGTGGGGATAATTTCCAGATGACCCCAAACCTTTTACGTCACCTTCTAAACGGTCAACAACTGAATAACTGGAGCTAATTCCAGCCTTTCTGGAACCATATCCCGCAATTACAACCTCTTCCAGCAACGCTGCATCTTCTTCCAAAACAACCTTTAAGAATTTTTTCGTCTCTTCAATGGTGATATATTTGCTCTTGTAACCGATATAGGAGAAAACCAAAGTTTCTCCTTTTAATGCTTCAATCTTAAAATTACCATCAAAATCAGTTTGGGTTCCGTTGGTAGTGCCTTCTATAAGCACGTTGACCGCAGGTATGGGGCCACTGGCATCCGATACATTACCAGAAACTATGGAAGTCTGGGAATAACCCATAAAAGACAAGGCAAAAGCGACATGCACTAGGATTGGATTTTTCATAATTTTCATTTTAGTTGGTTCTAAAGCCGTTAAGAAAGTAGTTGGTTCCTGCAGCGGAAGGAGCGACATGAATTGATTCAATATCTTGGGGATTTAAAGTGTTTAGTATTGAGGCATCCACTCGCACTCCATCAAGCAATATAATAGGAGCGTCATTGCCACGAATCCTAAATACCGGCGTTGAACCTAAAGCACTAATATTGGAAATGGTTAAAGAAGGAACTTTAGTACTTAAGGCGCTGTAGATATCTTGCTGAATTACCCAACCCGTGTTTTTAATGGAATACACCTGAAAAGGAAGTTTTTCCAACTTCCTGATTTTGGTAGAATCATTGGTTTTTTGGGTTTGGATAATAACTACACCATTTTTGCCTGATTTTCCATGGAGGGCCAAGGCTTCTTCCTCCTTTAATAGGTCAATCGAAATAACATCTTCTGGGTTGATAGCATCAAGTACTTTCTCATTGGAAAGAGGAACGCCATCAAGGATATAAAGCGGCTGATTTTTGTTGGTTGGTGAAGCACAAGTTACCCTAACTAGGTCTCCCGTGTCTTTTGAAGTTTGTCCAGATGATGAAGTTATCCATAAACTGGCTGCTGCGAGTACAATTAAAACGTGTGTTTTCATAAGGCTTGTTTTTATGTTTAAACAAACCTAGATGTATGTTTGAATAACGGAAAGTCAGGATTAGGGAAGTATCTGTTTGAATTAGGGAAGTGTACTTTTTAGCAAAGCCAAAGTTTTTTCACGATGCACCTTAGCTGTTTTTGTTTCTATAAATTCTTTTACGAAAATCACATTTTTGGGAATTTCAAACTTACCCAAAACGTTCTTGTCTTTTATAGAAGCCATAATAGACTTTTCTTTGTCGGGCTTGCCTTCCACTATTAAAACTAACTTTTGGCCCAGTGTTTTATCGGGAATACCCGCTACGAAAAATCTATAGGTGATGATTGATGATAATTTGGCCTCAATTTGTTCCGGTATCAATTTGATTCCCCCTGAGTTGATGACATTATCATATCGCCCTAACCATTTAAAACTAGTTTCAGAAGTCAACTCAACAATATCATTCGTAACAACAGGATTGTCAGAAATATTTGGAGCATCTATGATTAGACACTTTCTTTCATCTTGAGATATTTTAATATGAGGCAGCAGCTCAAAATCAACAAGAACCTTTGGACGTATTTGCCTTGCTGCAATATGCGTAATCGTCTCCGTCATGCCGTAGGTAACATATATATTTGAAGGAATATCTTTCAGATTTTTCTCTAGAGAGAACGATACGGGTGCTCCTCCTAGTAACAGCGTTTTTATACCTTCAAGCTGTTCAATAGATTTTTCGGCCTGCAAAGGTACCATAGCACTGAAGTCGTATCCTTTTGAGATTTTATTTAAAGGTTGAGATGAAGGTTTCACGTAATCTAGTTG
This sequence comes from Bacteroidota bacterium, assembly GCA_039191905.1. Taxonomy (GTDB): domain Bacteria; phylum Bacteroidota; class Bacteroidia; order Flavobacteriales; family Flavobacteriaceae; genus Flagellimonas. The sequence goes on from JBCCXJ010000009.1 coordinate 94,776, forward strand.
CAAGCCCAAAACCATAGCGCGTACTAACATCATTTTTCCAGCAATGCTTGTAACAGGTAGGCAAAGCAAGGCGGAGTCATCTGGTTTTAGCCCGAAATACTGACCTGTTGCCATTGCAGAGTTAAGCATTTGGGATTTTTGAAGTACAATTTTTTTTGGTATCCCAGTAGAACCCGAAGTTTGGACCTCGAGAGAGATTTTATCAGAACACCAATCCAAAAGAAAATCCCCAATGGGTTTTTCATAATCCATACCCTCTTTGACCAGACTATACGCTACTTCTTTAAGCGCATCACTCGGGTATGAATTACCGTTAAGCCGAAACGACTTATGAATGTTCTGCCAGCTGGGATTCACCTTCTTCTAAAGCCAAGAATTCTTCCTTAGATAATACCCTACCAAAGAGTTTTTCCTTCCAATTGTTCCATTTATATTTTCTTGAAAAGAAGAGTAACAATAGAGGGAAAACTACGAAAACGGGGATTAATACATCCCATCCCAAAACAGGGTCCGAAACATCTTTGTACACTGAATCCGTCTGAAAAGCTGTCCAATCTGCTGTAACCAATAGGGCTGTAATAAGGTTATTTGCGGCATGAAAGCCCAAAGCCAATTCCAAACCTTCATCCATCAATGTCAGGATTCCTAAGAAAAGACCCGTTCCAATATAAAACACCATAATTCCATATCCTAATTTCTCCACTTCCGGGTTGAAAAGGTGTAAAGAACCAAAAAGCAAAGAAGTTACTACCAGCGCAACCCATTTCCGTTTTGAAGCGATTCCAAGGCCCTGCATTAAATAACCCCGCATATAATATTCTTCCATACTTGTTTGAATTGGTATCATAAGTACCGCAATGGCAAAAAGGATGAGAAAGGGTTTTAATTGAAAATTAACTACATAATCATCAGGTGCTAGGTAAACATCGATTAAAACAAAGACAACGGAAATGATCCCCCACAATAAGAAAGAGAAAAAGATTCTTTCCCAGTCAATTTTACTCCGCGATGTGGTCAAGGATTTTAAGCTTTGTCTATGGACCACTTTGACAAAGAAGAATAAAGCAATCAATCCTACGGCGAAGGTGAGTAGCATAAGGAATAAAAAGGTGTTGACTCCTAATACTTCTGACATAGCACCTATATCACCTGAGGCCATTGCACCCATTCCCGAATTCATAAAAAGGGCTACAAACAATGGAATGGAACCGAGAAATTGCCAAACTGCAAACACGGAGAAAAAACCGAGAATATACCGCCAAAATTCATGAAATCCTTTATAACCTTGTTCTATATACATAGTTCTTTTATTAAGTTCTCCTTCCAATGTTTAGTGTTCCTATAATACAATTTACCATCCTTGACTTCAAGAGGGCTTTCTAGATTATTGGTATACAAACTTCCTGTACCCAATCCTTGTGGCATTTTCGTGTTCATGGAAAAAGTCCACTGCGCTATTGCATTCAGTCCTATATTACTTTCCAAAGCACTGGTTGCCCACCATCCAACTTGGTATTCTTCAGCCAAATCTATCCATTCTTGGGCTTTTCTAAACCCGCCTATTAAGCTAGGTTTTAAAATGATGTATTGGGGTTTTACAGTTTGTAGCAGGCTTTCCTTTTTTGTTACGTCTACAATTCCAATCAATTCTTCATCCAAAGCAATAGGTAGCGGTGTTTCTCTGCACAATCTAGCCATATCTTCCCACTGTCCTTTTTTTATAGGCTGTTCTATGGAATGAATTTCAAATTCAGAGAGGTTTATTAATTTGTCTAAAGCGCTTTCAGGAGAGAAAGCTCCATTTGCATCGACTCGTAATTCAATCTCAGTTGGCGAAAACCGTTGGCGAATAGCGCTAAGAATAGACAGTTCTGCATTAAAATCTATAGCGCCAATTTTCATCTTTATGCATTGAAATCCTTCCTCTAGTTTCTTTTCCAATTGGGATAGCATAAATTCTTTATTTCCCATCCAAATTAAACCGTTTATAGGAATTGGTACTTCTTTATCGACAAAATCTGAAGGAAATAAGGCATGAGGGTTGCCTGCATTCAAAGATAAAAACGCTTGTTCCAAACCAAATTGAATAGAGGGAAATTCTTCCAAGTTTGAAAAGAGGGTTTCAAATCCCAATTGAATGTTTTGACATACCCACTTCAGTTTCTTTTCAAAATCAGGTACATCATCTATACTCAAGCCTCTTAAAAGACCGCATTCCCCAATTCCCTGTTTTCCATCCTTCTCGAGAAGGATAAACCAAGTTTCTTTTTCTTTGAGGATTCCCCTCGAGGTGCCACTCGGTATTTTAAAATTGAGAATGTAGCGTGTATAGGTAGCCTTCATGCAGTGTTCCCAAATTTAGGTATAAAATGGGACAAAGACTATTCTAGAAAATTAACTAAAATTGAACCAAAAACGAACGCCCTCCGAAGCTCGGTCAATGTTTAGCTTAGATTGTAATTGATTTACCAATCGATTCATTAAACGAATACCCATGGATGAATTTGTGCGTTCATCTGCATCTTCAGGCAGGCCTACTCCATTGTCCGTATACTCAAAATAGCCTTGGTCTCCATTTTTTCGCAGGTGAATGTAGATCTTTCCATTCTCGTCACTATCCGGAAAAGCATATTTGAACGAGTTGGAAACTAATTCGTTCAAAATCAATCCAAAAGGAATAGCTCGGTCAATATCCAATTCGGTGCCCTCGGCATCAATGGTTATACTGATGTTGTGCCCTCCTTTCTTATATACGGATTGAACGCTGTTGATGAGACTTTCTATGTATCCCTGCATTTCGATTACAGAGAGATCGTCATTTTGATATAGTTTCTGATGAATAAGTGCCATGGCCTTTACCCTGCTCTTTCCTTCTTCCAAGGCTACGATAGCCGATTTGCTTCGCGTGTTTTTTGTTTGAAGACTTAGAAGACTGGAAACCATTTGCAGGTTGTTTTTTACCCTGTGATGGATTTCTTTCAGGAGAGAATCTTTTTCGACAAGTGCATTTTCAATAATATGTTTCTGCTCCGCTATCAATCTTTGGTTTTTGATACTCTTCAAATACGCATAAACCAATCCGGCAAAACCTAATAGCGTAAAGATTAAGGATATGAAAACAAGATTGATACGTTCGTCCTTGGCTTTCATTTCGTTTCTTGCCTGCTCGTTGATACGCTTCTGTTCATCGATAAGCCGTTGGGAATTTTCTAAATCCTCATTGGCCACGATGGTGACCAGTTGTTGTTTTAGCAAGGAAGCTTGTTTTTGATTCAAAGAGTCCTTTATACGGTCATTTCTTCGGTAAAAGGTTGCCGCATTCTTGTAGTTTTCCACTTTGTCATAAAAAGCTGCCAGGAGCCTATTCCTCTTTATATCTTGAAGAATGGAGGTATTGTTAAAACTAACATCCAAATGTTTCTTAGCCTCTCTGAACTGTTCTAGTTGTAGGTTGGCTTCTGCGAGATTCAAGGTATTGTCCACAACTTCTATCTGATGTGAATTCACTGGGGATGTCTTTAAGACTTCAATACTATTTTCCAAGAGAGGTATCGCTTGTTCAAACTCACTTAAAAGCACATGGCACTTACCAATATTTCCTTCTATCTCGGCTTTCAAAAACTCGGTATCAAACAACTCTTTTTCTGTTTTTTGTTTTGAGATATCATTTATGAAGACATCCAAGTAAGCTTTCGCCTTTTTTAGTTCGCTTAGCGCAGTAGGTGCCGAATTATCCAAGCGTAGATAGTTTCCAACTTTACTGTGGTATTTTGCCAATCCATAGGAGTCATTGTCCGCTATGGTAGGTTTAACCTCCATTATATATTGGTTCCTGGCTTTTCTGTGAAGACCTAAATTACTGTAGATGTCGTAAAAAGCCACATTCTCAGTTATCCCCAATTCCCTTTTTCGCTTTCTTATGATAATTTGCTTGTCATAGAGCTGTAGTTTGGCATAGTTGTCATCCAACACATCAAGAATCAATTTTTGGGAAGTAATATCCAAGGTGTCGCTTGATTCGAAAAGTTCCCTAGCCAGGACAATACTTTTATCGTAATCTCCCAAATCATTATAGATTTGGGCTTGCATCATCTTATATTGGAGTATTGCAGAATCGTCCTTTGTTTTTTGAGAGTTTCCTAAATAGACCTTGACCGTATCCAACCAATCATAAGCAGAATTGATATTATAGCGGTCCATGGAGTTGAAGAAAATGTTGAAACGTTCCTCAGGTGCCTGTGCATTTTGAAATTCTTGTAATACGGAAGATTCATCCGAATCCTGTGAGTATGTCAATGGAATGGAGAAAAAAAGAATAAAAATTCCTAAACAAACTCCTTTTAAATACCTATTCATTCTCCTTAATACGTAGTGTTCCTCACTGAACCAAAATCCAGCAAATGTGTTCTCTTTTTGTTCTTTGTATGAAATCGTTCTTTTCAAGACTTGTTTTGGACTAGTATTTCAGATTTGAGGTAGTAAAAATTTTACCATCCATTCCTGTTATAGAACGATTATTTTACTTCAAAATTAAATTGTAGATAACTGAGATGTGGAGTATTGTTGTGAAAGTGTTCTATTCTGTTGTGAAAGACATTTTAATGTATATGAAAATGCATTTTATCGATGTTTCAAGCATTTGGTAGAGCCAAAATGTTCAATTGATTTATTTCTGAAAACAAAAAAGGCCTTGCTAACCAAAGCAAGACCCTTTTACGAGAACACTATATGAAAATGAAAAAATTACTTTCTGTTTTAATTACATAGCTAAAGTAGGCCCAGAATATTTTTTTGAAAAAGAATTGTTGCGAAAACAAAAAAAACTGTGGTGAGCTCGTTTTAGTGCATAAAAAAAGTGCCATTTGGCACTTTTTATCTTTTAAGGGACAGCTGCTAGCTGTTCATAGAGGATATAATGAATTCTTTAAAATCTTTAGAAATCGGTATCAGATTGTTATTAATAACGATATCTTTTGAGTTGATAGCATCAATATGGTCCACGTTTACAATGTAGGACTTATGTGCTCGGTAAAATTTGTTCTTAGGCAATTTCTCCAAATAATCCTTTAGCGGTGAACGAACTAAGAATTTCTTGTCCGCTGTATTTACCTCTAGATACACGTTGTCAGCTTTGATAAACTGAATATCGGTAAACTGAATGCGATAGTATAGATGTTGTTTCTTAACAAAAATCGAATCCTTTAACACCGAATTGGAGGTAAAGGCATCTCCTTCAGCACCAGCAATCTCTTTGGTGTTTTCTTTACGCGAGTAATTAAAGTTGGATAGGGCAATCTCAATAGAAGTATACAAATCCTGTTGTTCAAAAGGCTTTACCAAATAGCCGTCCGGTTTTACCGTTTTTGCATTCTCAACAGTTGCTCTATCTGAATTGGAAGTGACAAAAATAAACGGGATATTATAATGCTGTCTTATGTGTTTCCCTAAATCAATTCCAGTTTTGTCTGAAGCTAAAATGATATCAATCAAAACCAAATCAACTTCATTGTTCTTTAGGACATCTATGGCTTGCTCATAAACAATTACATTGTCTACTATTTCATAACCTATTTCCTCCAACATGGACTGCATATCATCTGCGATAATAACATTGTCCTCTACAATCAATATTTTAATGGGGTTTTCCAAGTCAAGTCTTGTTTAGATAGTTACCACTCAAAATTACAAAAAATAATTTACGGCGGTTAGGAACAATACGGATAACAGGAACGTACTCAAAGCCAATTTCTTTAATTCACTATCCAATTTGATAGGTTCTGCTGTTCTCATTACTTTGGATAAATGCATAAAAATAGGAACATATGCAAGAAAATACCAACTTGCCATATAGGGTATCTTTTCAATCCAACTGTAAAATAGCATTGCGAGAAAACTGAATAAAATCAAAGCAAAATGATAGCGCTTCCCCTTTTCAAAACCCATTTGAACGACCAAGGTGTTTTTTCCTGACTTTTTATCGGAGACAACATCCCTTAGATTATTGAGGTTTAAAACACCTACACATAGTAAACCTATTGCTATTGCCGGTAACACTGCCGACCAATTCCATGTTTTTGTGTAAAGAAACAAACTTCCCAAAACACCCAGTAGGCCGAAGAATAAAAATACTGCAATGTCTCCTAGACCTTGATAGCCGTACGGTTTGGAGCCCATAGTATACCTAATGGCCGCCCAAATACTTAAGATTCCCAAAATGTTGAAAAGTATAAAATAGCCTAAATATTCTAGCCCAAATGCCACATAGAGAAGTAAAACTGCAAAAATCAGACTTACTAAAGCGGATACCAGTATTCCAATCTTAAGGTTGTTTTTGGTAATCAGTCCGGATTGCAATGCTCGGGCAGGACCTATTCTATCTTCGTTATCTGTCCCTTTTACTCCATCACCATAATCATTTGCAAAATTGGATGTGATTTGAAAGCCAATAGTGGTCAATAATGCTAAAACGAGTATATAGCCATTGAAAGCATCTGCAGATACTGCCAAAGCTGTTCCCATAAGTATTCCGGAAATTGATAAAGGAAGTGTCCGCAAACGAGCGGCCATCAACCAAGCCTTGAAGGGGTTCAATTCTAATAAGGGTCTTCTATCTTCAATCTTTTACCGTCTTTGTAGGAAGCCACAAAAGCATCATTAAAGCCCATGTTTACAAGTTGTTTTCTAAAAATCTGGGCCTCATCAAGGGTTTCAAAGGTTCCTAAAGAGTAAGCATAAAATGGATTTGTTTTTACAAATAGCGTGTTTGTCAGAGCTTCTGAAGCAAGCGTAACATTGTTGTCTACAAAAGACTTCACCTGCACAGAATAGATAGTTTCCTTATCTAGGAATTCCTTCGCCAAATAGAATTCCTTTACCAAACTTAGTTCCCGGTTCTGCTTTTGCAAATTGCTGATTCTTGTCCTAAATGTATCCAAACTATCTACTGCTTCGGAAAGTATTTCTTCGTTCTTAAAATTAGCCGAGGTGGTCAATCCTGAAAAATAAGACCAAAGTCCAAATATGCCTAACAATATTGCTGCTGTGATTCCTCCAAAAATATTCCGCTGTAACTTTAGTTTTTTTAAATCCTTGTTCTTGAATTTAATTTGGTCTAATAGTCTTTCATTAATGATTTGTGCCTTATCAACATCCTTATGTAGTTCCAGCAAATCACTTTCTTCGATAAACGGCATATGAGGGAGGTTTAAGTTATTTTGATATAACGTAAAAACGTATACAACAGATACTTACTCTGACATCTACAAATGTAAAATTTTTGCAAACACAAAAAAATTTAGGAATCTAAATTTGTATACTTTATTTATATCATTAGTCAATATACATAACTATTGTAAATAAATACCATCATCCTTAATCAAGATTTTTTTCGCTTTGTACAACCCTCCAATAGCTTTTTTAAATGCCTTCTTGCTCAGGTGGAGCCTTTCCTTTATTTCTTCGGGTGATGATTTATCATGCAGTCCCAAAAAACCATTGTTTTCCTGAAGTTTCTCATAAACCAATGCCGCGGTTGGTTCAAGCATAGATGCACCCAAAGGTTGTAGGCTAACATCAACTTTACCATCTGCTCTGACATTTTTAATATAGCCCTTCAAACGTTTTCCCACTTTAATAGGTTGGAAGACATCACTCTCAAAAATCAGTCCTTTATATTGGTCTTCTATGATAACTTCCCAGCCTAAAGGGGTTTTTCGGTATATCAAAATATCTACCTCAGTATTTACTTCAATGTTAAAATCTAGGTTAGATATAAACCGATTCAATCTGCTTGTTGCCACCAAACGGAAGGTTTCTTGGTCCAAAAAACAGTGAACCACGTATTTATTTCCTTCTTCCATCCGTACGTTTTGTTCCCTAAAGGGAACTAACAGATGTTTCTCCAAGCCCCAATCCAGAAAAGCGCCAAAGGGCACAATTTCCTTCACTTCAAGATAAGCGAAACCACCTCTTTTTATGAATGGTTTCAGTGTGGTTGCTATAGGTCTTTCATTGTTGTCCAAATAGCAAAATACCTCCAGTTCACCGTCAATCTCAAAATCTTCTGGTACGTATTTGTTTGGCAATAATACCTCAGTTCCATCAGTATCTCCTAAAAAAAGTCCGATACGAGTGCTTCGAAGCACTCTCAATTTATTATAGTTTCCTAGCTCTATCACGAACCAAAGGTAGTTTCAAATGGGATACAAAAAAAGCCACCTAAAATAAGTGGCTTTCTATTTAAGTTATAGGAATCAACTATAGATAGATTCTTTTCCAAAGTGTTTGGCCAACATATAATAAATCACCGCTCTATGCTTATTCTTGTCAGACCTACCGTATTTATCAATAACGCTGTTTATGGCATCCATCAACTCCCCGCTTTCAGAAAGTCCTAATTTCTTAATCAAAAAGTTATTTTTTACGGTTTCAAGTTCTTTTTCATCAGACCCTGAGACTTTGGAGGCGTCTGCATTGTAAATTGCTGGACCTAAACCTATAGCTACTTTGTTTAATAAGTTCATATCCGGGGTTTCTCCAAACTTATCTTTTATATCGGCTGCATACTTTACAACCAACTCGTCTCTTTTACTCATAATAGTTAGTGTTTGTTAAGTGTTATACGGTAAATACTCTTGGTTCTAAGATATAAAATCGAAGTAATCAAGCAAAATTTTATCATTCTCCAGTCGTGGTGTAAAGATTTCCAGAATCCTTGGTTTTTCCGAGACCGAATAAAAGCTTTTCAATTGTTCCATCAATTCTTGTTTGTTGACCGCTTTTGTGTATTCCAGTCCATACATTGTGGCTAAATTCTCAGCATTAAGTTGATGGACTGTCTCAAAATAGGATGAAAACTCCGCAGTTTGTTCGCTTCCAGGTAAAATTCTGAAAATGCCCCCTCCCCCATTGTTGATAAGAACAATCCGAAAATCACTTCTGAGGTTCTCAACCCACAAACCGTTGCTGTCATAAAAGAAACTCAAATCCCCCGTAATCAACACCGAAGGATTAGGATAGTATATAGATGCACCTATGGCTGTTGAAGTACTCCCGTCTATTCCACTTGTACCTCTATTGCAAAAAACCTGTAAGGACGCTTTCATAGGAAACAACTGGGAATATCGAACAGTTGAACTATTGGCCAGATGAACTTGGTAGTTATTTGGAATGGAGTGCTGGATTTGATTAAAGGCCCAAAAGTCTGAGAACCCAATCGTATCCAAATACCTTTCCCTTTTCTTCTGACACTTGTTTTTTACCTCATCCCAATAGAGTCTATACCCCATTTCGTTTTCTTTAAGAGGTAGACTCTTAAAAAAAGCATTGGGTTCTATATTGATATGGGCAGATAGGCAGAAGAAAGTATCATACGCTTTGTTCTTACCCACATGCCAATGATGTTTTGGCTTATACGTTCGTAAAAAAGCTTTGATTTTTTTAGAGACAATCATTCCTCCAACGGTAATCAATACATCTGGTTGCAAAGCTTCAAAAAGCTCGTCCTTGTTTTCCGATTTTTCAATAGGCGCTATGATGCTATCAATGCTCGAAAAAAAATGGTCTTCATGAACGTTGGATGTCGTTTCTGTAAACACAAGGGTAGTAGAATCCAACGCCAACTGTTGTAAAACAGATTTGTCCAGAAGATTTGGCTGCTGTACACCAATCAAAATCATTTTTCTTGGTGATTCTGACCAAATGGACCTGTATTGGTCCGTGTCAAAATTAGATGAACTGGAGTTGTTAGTGGACATGACATCAGGGACGTTAATTCCCGCTTTTTCAATTTGACCGTACAAAGGTTCCTCAAATGGAATATTGATATGTACTGGAAGAGTTTCTGAACTAGCTACCTGTAGCGCCTGAAAAATCTCATTTTGATTAAAATCTTCAATATCCTGCTGCGAATGGGAAAGAAGGGATGCATCAAACGATTTGATTGTTTCGGTTGAATGGCAAACATCCAGTTTCAAGTTTGCCTCGTAACCTATGTGATCTCCAAAAGCATGAGGCTGCCGAATGGTTTGACCATCTCCAACATCAATCTTGTAAGGAGGGCGGTCAGCAGAAACAACCACTAACGGAATTTCACTGTAAAAAGCTTCGGCTATTGCAGGATAGTAGTTTAAAAGCGCACTTCCTGAAGTACATACAACGGCAACAGGTTCCTGAAGCTGTCTTGCCATGCCCAATGCAAAAAAGGCGGCACAACGTTCATCGACAATGCTAAAGCATTTAAAAAATGAATTTTTCGAAAAACTTAAAGTGAGTGGAGCATTTCTTGAACCCGGAGAGATGACAATGTTTTTGACTCCCTTGGCCTTAAAACTCAAAACTAGAAGTTGCGCTGAGGGGATTTCTGAATACATCATGCGTTACAAAAATACGGCCCAAAAACATATTACTCCAAACTCTTGCTTAATTTACAACAAGCTCAACATGGTTTTGCTCTTATTCTGAATTTCTTCCCATTCGTTTTCCGGAATTGAGTCTGCTGTTATGCCGCCCCCTACAAAAACTGAGGCACCGCTTTGGGTCAACTCCATACAACGAAGGTTCACATAAAGTGCAGTAACATTTGATTCGCCCATACCCAATTCTCCTAAGAAACCTGTGTAGTATTTGCGATTGTATCCTTCATGTTCCAAAATGAATTCTTTTGACAACTCTACTGGTAATCCACACACGGCCGGCGTAGGATGCAATAAACCAATACTATTCTTCAGCGAAGCATTTGAAGAAAGTGTAGCCCATATTTCGGTTTTTAAGTGCCAAAGCAATCCTGCTTTTACACTTTTTAGGTCTTTTATATCAAGTGCTTCTGCTTCTTTAGATAATCTATCCGTAATAAAACGTGTAACTATCGCCTGTTCTTCCAATTCTTTTTCTCCCCACCTTGGCTCTGCATCTGGTTGATAAGGTAATGTTCCCGCTAGAGACATAGTTTTTAGTCTGTTTTTTTCCACATGTAGAAAGGTCTCAGGGGAAGCACCACACCAAAATCCTACCCGCGGATGGAAAAACAAGTAACAAAAGGCTGAAGGATATGCATCCAATATGCGAGTGATGATTCGTTCTGCGGAGACTTGATGATTTACTTCAATTTTGCGGGACAACACAACTTTTTGTATACCTCCTTTTGCAATTGCATTCAATCCCTTTTGAACTAAATCTAGATAATTTGCCTTAGCTGTTCCAGTAGGTTCAAGTCCAATGGATGCTTTCTTTCCATTGGAACTTTTATAGGAAACACTTTCTATTCTATCTGATTTTATAAGAACGGCATTGTTTTTTAAATCAAAAGGTGCAAAAACGAATCCAGAATCTTCAAAATCAGTTGTGGTAAACAGCTCATCTGAATTTTGAAAAATGGCTTTGACTTCGTTCTGATTGGGCTTGCGGTACATACAGACCGGAAGCTTTTGTGCTATGGCATCTTTGACTTTGTCAAGTAGGAACTGAAACTCTTTATTTTCTGGGTAAGGCAATAGTGGTCAGTTTGCAATTGGACACCAAGTTTCCTTCTTCATCCGTTATTTTAATCTCCCAAAGCTGGGTGGTACGCCCTTTATGAACAATACTAGCTCTGGCATACACAAATCCTTCCTGAATAGACTTGACGTGGTTGGCTGAAATCTCTATACCGCGGACAAAAAACTCTTTAGCATCTAAAAAAATATAAGAAGCTGCACTACCCACACTCTCCGCCAAGGCCGCCGAAGCACCACCATGAAGAACACCATCTGGCTGATGGACTTTTGGACTTACTGGCATACGAGCAGTTAAATAATTTTCACCTACGTCAACATATTCAATTTCCAATGTTTCCATCAAAGTGTTTTTGCGAATGGAATTGCAGATGGATAGAATTTTTTCTTTGTGTTCGGTCATTTTTCAATTTTTTGTAAAATTACGGAAAGCTTTCGCAATAGATTCCTGAACAATTATGTCATTACAAGAAAAGAACGTAACCTATACCACACAAAATACCTATGCCACTTTGAATCAACTGACACAAAACACAAAGTATGTTTGGCTAGTGTTTCATGGAATTGGGTACCTGAGTCGTTATTTTTTAAAACACTTTGATCAATTAAATTCCGATGAAAATTACATTGTTGCTCCACAAGCTCCTTCTAAGTACTACTTAAAAAACGAATACAAATATGTTGGAGCAAGTTGGTTGACTAAAGAAAATACTTTAGAGGAAACCGAGAATGTCATGTCCTATCTGGACCAAGTTTGTAAATCAGAAAACCTATTAGGTTGTGCAAACTTGATAGTTTTTGGTTTTTCACAGGGTGTATCCATTGCATTACGATGGATGGCCCGAAACAAAGTACAGCCTCAAACCTTAGCTTTATATGCAGGAGGTATTCCTAAAGAACTAAGCAATGGCGATTTCAATTACTTGGACTTCGCTGAAATCAATATTAAATCTATGTATGGAGATAAAGACCCGTTTTTGAATCAGGAAAGATTAAAGATTGAAAAAGATAAACTCACCAAACTATTCCAGCAAAACTTTGAGATAGTGAAATTTGAGGGAGGTCATGAAATTATACCAGAGCTAATTGCGGATTTGGTTTAGTACAAATATTAATTCGTGGGCTCTTCATTTTCTTCTGCGTAGTACGTAATGCGTCTTGTACTATAGGCGTTGCTGGGAGTAATTATTTTCTTTATCCAGTTTTTCTCGGGCTTATTGTCAAACTGAAAAATAAATTCTTTTACCGATTTTGCATTTTGAACGTCCGTGGTTTCTTTTGTGGGCATGCCCTCAGCATCGTAGTCCAATTTGACTTTCTGATACGAAACAAATTGTTTCTTTGAAATGTCATAATTGAAAGTTTCTGTTTTCAACAATTTTCCAGAAGCATCAAAGGTTTTTTCAAAAGCCTTGTCTGGTTCCCCGTCAACAAACTCTTTGGTAAGAATCACTTTATGTTTTGTATTGCCAACTTTTTTTTCTGATACTCGTTCCATCTTTTCTAGAATACCATTATGAAAGACACTTTGGGTAGTTTCATTTTTGTATTGCTGATATTCAATAGTGGTTTCGTCTACACCTTCGGCATTGGATATCATTATTTTTTTCAACTGATCTTTTTCATCATATAAATATTCCTGTTGTTCAAGAAATTGTTTATCATAGGAGATAATTTTTTCCAAAACTTTACGTGGTGACACAGTATCAACCGAATAAAAATTAACCATGGAAGTAGCTGCATCCAAAACATCGTTCTTATAACTTTCCATGCGCTTTTCAATGAGGTTATCACCTTCGTATTTATACAAGGTGATATCTTGGTCGGATTCATTGTATTGCGTTATGGTCTTGCTCAACCTTCCTATGGTATCAAACTCAAAGAGTTCCCTGCCATAATCGGTAATCACCAAACAAGACTTCACTTTGCCACGTAAATCAAAATCCTCTACCTTAAAAATCTGAATTTCTTGGGAAAATGCTATCCCTTTGAAAAACAATGCTATAAAAAAAACTAGAGTGTATTTTTTTACCATACTGCAAAATTAGTTTTATGCAATGAATAAAAAAATCAAAAGAGGTGCCATATTAAAAAAATAACTCAAAAATAGTATGTTGGTTACTTTGACAATAGCCTATATTACCTGAAAACCCGTAGCATAAGGATCATCATCGGTATCAATGGTAATCGTATTTCTTCCATATACTTTAGCCCATCCCCTAATACTGGGAATAATAGCCTTCTTGTCAGATAGTATAGTTGCCTTTTCGATCTTACCTACAAATTTAGAACCTATATAGCTTTCATGAATGTATTCGTCACCAACCTGTAATACCCCTTTGCTATACAATTGTGCCATACGTGCAGAAGTTCCGGTACCGCAAGGAGAGCGATCAATAGCTTTGTCACCATAAAAAACGGCATTGCGTCCAGATGAACCTTCATGTAACGCACTCCCAGTCCATAGCATATGGGATACCCTATTTATATTTGAATTTTGAGGATGAACAAAGGAACCAGCATATTTGTCGTTAATGTTTTTTCTTAATTCCTGAGAGAACTGAATCAAGTTACCGGCGGAGTAGTTTTGGATGCCTGTAAAACTCTTTTGTGGATCCACAATAGCATAAAAATTACCGCCATAAGCCACATCAAAAGTTAATTCACCTAAAAATGATGAGTCTACTGTCAGTCCTTCTGCGGCGAGATAACTTTTTACATTGGTAATTTTAACCCACTCTACTTTTTTGTCTGGCATGTGGTATTTAATTTCAACCAGACCCGCTGGAGCTTCCATTCGAATAATACCCTGGGTTTTAGGTTGAATTAGACCTTCCTCCAAAGCAATGGTTATTGTTCCTATTGTCCCATGGCCACACATCGGAAGACATCCGCTCGTTTCAATAAAAAGAATAGAAATATCATTTTCGGGCTCATGTGCCGGAAAAAGAATACTTCCGCTCATCATATCATGACCACGAGGTTCAAACATAAGCCCAGTTCGTATCCAATCATACTCCTTCATAAAATGCTGACGTTTTTCCTCCATAGTACCGCCAACCAATTTGGGACCCCCGGAAATTACCAAACGGACCGGGTTTCCGCAGGTATGTGCATCAATACATTCAAAAGTATGAATCGCCATCGTCTTTACGAATTTAAAAACCAAAATCGAAGTTAGAAATATTCTAGTTCTCCACCATTTCCAAACCATATAAAAAGGTAAGTTGAAGCCTCTAATTTGATTCCCAATCTTTTGACTACTTTTGAGAAATTTCGAATGAAACACCGTATGAAAAATGTTTCCTGGGTTCTTCTTTTTTTGATTTTCTCCTGTAACCCACCTCAAAAAGTACTATCACAAAACAAATCTTCAAAGAAAGAAGCAAACCCCACAGTTTATGCCCAAACGATAACGGAAAATGAATTAAAAGACCATTTATACGTCTATGCCTCAGATGAATTTGAGGGCAGGGAAACGGGCTCGGAGGGTCAAAAAAAGGCGGTGGCCTATCTAAAATCCCATTATCAATCTTTAGGTATACCGGCTGCTAAGTCTGATGGAGATTATTTTCAAAAAGTTCCTCTGCAAAAATCAAGCGTGCCAATAGGAAACATCTCAATTAATGGGAAAGAATTTACCATTGGAGAATCGGCTGTTTCCTTTGCGGCTGCAACAGGAAATTATAGCGAAATACTTTACTTGGGGTATGGTATTGAAGAAGGAACATATTCGGATTACTCCGCGATTGACGTAACTGATAAAATAGTCTTAATTAAATCTGGTGAACCCAAAAATGAAGATGGGACCTATACCTTATCTGGAAGTAATCGGTCATCCATTTGGAGTAATATGTCCGAAGCAGTAGGAAAAAAATCGAAGTTGGCGTTAGAGAAAGGGGCCAAAGGTGTTCTGTATTTTGATTCGGAAAATTATGCTCGGTACTCCCAATATTATACCTTCATTGAAAACAGTACAAATCATAGAATGTCTTTGCTTGACGAAAACAATACCACATTACTTGTGGTTTTGAACTTGGAAGCAGCTAAAAGTCTGCTGCCAGATATCGAATCAGATACTATACCCAAAACGGTAAAAACTAATTTGAAATTTACAATTGAAAATACCGGTATTGTAGATTCTGAAAATGTGATAGCCTTTCTTAAGGGAACTGAAAAGCCTGATGAATACCTTGTAATTTCATCCCATTTAGATCATATTGGCGTAACCCAAGATGGCCAAATCAATAATGGAGCAGATGATGATGGGTCAGGCAGTGTTGCACTTTTAGAGATTGCAGAGGCCTTCAAAAAAGCCAAAGATGAAGGGAATGGCCCAAAACGCTCTGTTATTTTTCTTCATGTAACTGGTGAAGAAAAAGGATTGTTAGGCTCGAAGTACTATACTGATTACGACCCTATCTTTCCGTTGGAGCAAACGGTTACCAATCTCAATATTGATATGATTGGCAGAATAGACCCAAACCGTATTGGAGATAGAAATTATATCTACCTTATTGGTTCTAATAAGTTAAGCACGGAACTTCATGATTTGTCTGAAGCTGTCAATGAAAAGTACATGCAACTTGAATTGGATTACAAGTACAACGACGAAAATGACCCAAATCGCTTCTACTACAGAAGTGACCATTACAATTTTGCAAAAAACAACATCCCTATCATTTTTTACTTTAACGGTACTCATGAGGACTATCATCAGCCAGGCGATACACCGGACAAAATTAACTACGATCTTCTTGAGAGTAGAACAAGATTAGTGTTTTACACAGCATGGGAAGTGGCTAACAGAGAGAAAAGAGTAGCCGTTGATAAACCTACCGAATAATCTAAAATATCCTTAAAAACAAAAAAAGCCCCTTTTCAAAGGGGCTTTTTTACGGGGTGGAAGATCGGTCTCGAACCGACGACCTCCTGAACCACAATCAGGCGCTCTAACCAACTGAGCTACAACCACCATTTAAAAGCGGATGCAAAGTTAAATTTTTTTCTCAATTCTATCAAAAGAATTATAGGTTGTATTGATATCTGATTTACCATTAAAATTCAAACTTCATATTTCGGTTATTTTTCAAATCTGAAAAGTTCCCATCAAAATAACATGCCACACATCGATAAATTCGATTCGTTTGTCCTGTAGACCTACATATTTGACACGTTCACAACATAAAATTTCACCGCGATTTTTTTGGATCTAATTTTATCAGATTAGAGACTCTATTTACTATGGCCCAAATCGCTGGTATGAAAATAAAAAACCTACTGATTTCCCCTAAAAAAGTATGCCTTTTTGGGGCTATTTTACTATTTGCCCTAAACCTCCAAGGTCAGAAGCGAAAAAGGGATAGTGTTGCCTACAGAATTAAACATCTCGTCTCTACCAATAAATTTAGCACCAAGGATTCCACTCATCTAGATTTATTGGCCAACTATTCAAAGTATTACCGTTTTATAAATAATGATAGTCTGTATACAATAGCAAAACGGGTATTAAAGCTGAGTAAGGCAATTGATTACAAACAGGGGGAAATCAAAGCGCTGGAAAACATAGGGTTATTCTACTCTGACAAAGGAAATTATGAGAAAGCGCTTGAAAACTACAAAGGTGCTTTGGAGGTAGCGAGACAACATAAGGATACTAAATCTGAGTTGGATATCATTAATGATATGGGGCAGGTTTATGCCTATACTGGTGATTATGCTAAAGCTTTGAATCTTTATTTAAAAGGATTGGATGTTGCTCATCAGACCGATAACAAGTGGATGCTTTCCATACTCAATGAAAACATTGCCAACCTATATGTAAACCAGAAGGATTTCAAAAATGCCTTAACATTCTACGACAAGATTCAAGCCATTAATAAGGAACTAAAAAACGAGGTGTTCCATGCTGAAACTCAAAGCAATATGGCTTCTTTATATAAGGAAGCTAAAAACTATGAGTTGGCTATGTTCAACATCAATAAGAGCATCATAACTTTCGAAAAGGAAAAAATCTATGATTGGTTGGCTTATGCGTATGAAGTAAAAGGAAGTATTTATCTAGAGCAGAAGAAGTATCAATGGGCATTGCATTGGTATGATCAAAGTAATATGCTCCACAAAAAACAACTGCAGGATGATCGGGAAAAGATAAATCTGTTAAACGGTATGGCCAAAGTCTATTTGGGATTGGACCGTGATAGTCTTTCCCTTTCTACGGTGAACGAAGGGTATCAACTTTCAAAAAAAATCAAGTCGTTGCAAGGTCAAATTGATTGTGCCGAAACCCTATATCTGATTCATAAAAAAAGTGGGGAAAGTAGTGTAGCACTGAAATACCTCGAAACGTTCAAAAAGTTGTCAGATTCGCTATCCAAGGACAAAAACAAACAAAGTTTGGCCCTATTGGAAACCAAACTACAATATCAGCAGGAAAAACAGGAGTTAATCGCCTCTAATACCTCAGCTTTGGCCAAACAAAGAAACTATATCTATTTTTCCGTATTGATGGTATTGATTCTTTTGACCGTTTTGTTGTTGATACGACGCAGTGAAAAGGTTCAAAAGAAATTGAATAAGGAACTGAAGCTAAAGTCTATCGAGGTAAGTAGACGGGAGAACCAGTTAACCGAAATCAATAAAACCAAGACAAAACTGTTCTCCATTATTGGCCACGACCTTCGTGGTCCCATAGGTGCGCTTCAAGGTATGCTGAAGTTGTTTTCCGATGGTGAGATCAGTAAAACCGAGTTTATATCGTTTATTCCCAAACTCCGGGGAGATGTTGAAAACATTTCCTTCGCATTGAACAATCTACTTTCTTGGGGACAAACACAACTAAATGGCGTAGTAACCAAACCGAAACGTATCCATTTTGAAAAATTAGTGCTAGGCAACATAAAGCTTTTGTCTGAAATTGCTGCCGGTAAATCCATAAAAATCATCAATCGACTACCTGAAAATATGCTAGTTTGGGCTGATTATAACCAGATTGACATTGTAGTGCGTAATCTAATGAGCAACGCCATAAAATTCACCCCAGATGATGGTTTGATTACCATAGAAGCCAAAGAGGATGCTGATGTATGGCAAATTATGATAAAAGATACAGGTATCGGAATGAATAAGGAAATTCAGAAAAAAATATTCGCAGATACCAATACCATTACCACATACGGAACGAATAACGAAAAAGGCACTGGTTTAGGTATGACCTTATGCAAAGAAATGGTCAACAAAAATAAAGGCCAAATCTGGGTAGAAAGTACATTGCGTAAGGGCTCCACCTTCTATTTTACTATTCCGAAGGCCCAAAAACGCTATCAACAAGCGAGCTAATCAGATTAGATCATCGAGATTGTCTACCCCAACAAATCGCTCAACAGTAAACCCTTCGGCATATTCTACTCCAATTAACCTTCCTAGGTCCCTAGCTCTGTAATTAACGCTATCTATGAAGTTTTTACTACTAATAGGAGTTTCAGGTTCATCGCTATTCGGGTCAAAAAATTGAGAGCTATAGGCTAAAATGGCTTCCGTTTTTTTCTCAATAAAACCAGAAACATCAACTGCAAAATCGGGTGTTAGGTTTTTCCACTGAATGTAATGGTACACCACTTTAGGTCTCCAAGCTTCCTGCCATTCTTCTTCACCTTTCATTTTCGTATCAATCCTGGTCAAACCGCTCAAAAAACAGGCATCACTAACTAATTTGCTTCCTTTTCCATGATCTATGTGACGGTCTTCCACTGCATTACAGAGCACAATTTCAGGTTGATATTTACGTACCATTTTTATTATTTCCATTTGATGAGCTCTATCATTGACAAAAAAACCATCCGCAAACTCCATATTCTCTCGTACGGCAAGATTTAAAATACTGGCTGCTTTGGCCGATTCCTGGTCGCGTATTTCAGCAGTTCCTCGGGTTCCAAGTTCGCCCCGGGTTAAATCGATTATACCTACTTTTTTTCCTCGAGATACTTCTTTGGCGATAGTTCCTCCTGCTCCCAATTCTGCATCATCGGGATGAGCACCAAATACTAAAATGTCTAATTTCATCAATTCTTGGTTATACGGGTACTGACATAGATTTCGTCTTGGAAATCGCTTGCTCAATATCTTCCACTAAGTCTTCTATTTCTTCGATACCTAACGAAAAACGAATCAAAGAATCCTTAATTCCTTGTTTCTGTCGGTCTTCAGGACTCATAAGTGCATGCGAAGTTTTGGTTGGGGAAATCATTGTGCTTTCCACCCCTGCAAGGCTCATGGAAGGTTTAATGAGTTCCAAATTCTTAAAAAATAGGGAAACATCGATATCCGAATTTAACTCAAATGAAAGCATCCCGCCAAAGCCTTTCATTTGGGATTTCGCTAAATCATGACCGGGATGGGATTCGAGCCCGGGGTAATACACATTTTCAACATCATGACTATTTTCCAAATAAACGGCCATCTTCATAGCATTCTCGTTCTGTGCCTTTACACGCAGACCCATAGTCTTCACACTTCGCTCCAGTAACCAAACCGTGTAATCACTTAAACTACCTCCAAAGCATATTGCTGTTTGAAAAATCGTATCTATATGTTCCTGCGAACTGGCAACAACACCGGCACAGATATCAGAATGCCCACCCATATACTTCGTGGCGCTGTGCATAACCACGTCAATACCCAAATCTGCTGGAGTCTGATTAATTGGACTAGCAAACGTGTTATCAATCATAGTCAGAATGCCTTGTTTTGAAGCTAAATCAGCTACTCCCTTTAAATCTGTAATGGTCAATAAGGGATTGGAAGGGGTTTCAATGTAAATAACTTTCGTATTCGATTTGACTTTGGCCTCAAAATCTGAAACTTCCCAGCCTTCGGTAAACGAATAGCTTATACCGTACCTTTCTAATTGGGTTACTGCAAAATTATAGGTTCCCCCATATAAGGTTTGTTGAAAGACAATATGATCTCCAGCCTGTAAGAAAGCCATCAAAGCTGTGCTTATCGCCGCCATACCGCTACCAAAAATCATGGCCGCTTTAGTATGCTCCAAAGCAGCCATTTTTTTACTTAAAGCTTCTTGATTGGGAGTATTGAAATATCTAGGGTACCGTTTTACATCCACATCTTCGAAAGCATAGGAAGAACTCATGTATAAAGGTGAAGCAGCACCTTTGTACTCCTTATCTTCTAGCGTTCCAACATGTGTACATACCGTATTTGTTCCTTTGAGTGATTTCGCCATTACATCAAAATTTGATTAAATATACGAAACCAACTATACTTGAACTTCCTTCCACTTTCCCTTTTTGAACCATACTATCGCAATGATCGCCAGCAGGACTTCCGCAGAGGTAATAGCTACAAATACTCCTTTAGCTTCCCAACCAAAACTCAAAGCTGCTAAATAAGCAAATGGAAGTTGGTAAGCCCAAAATGCAATTAGATTAATTTTGGTAGGTGTTGTGGTATCTCCTGCCCCATTGAAGGCATTGGCAACTACCATTCCATAGGCATAAAAAACATAGCCCACGGCAATAACTTGTAAACACAAAGCACCGCTATCCACAACATTTGGTTCAGAGTTAAAAAGAGAGATAATATACTCAGCGCCAAAAAAGTAAACTACAGAAATTAATGCCATAAAATACGCATTGTATTTTCCAGTTATCCAAACCGATTTTTCAGCTCTATCCGGTTTTTTGGCACCTAAATTCTGTCCTACCATAGTAGCGGCAGCATTGCTCATACCCCAGGAAGGCATCAGTGTAAACATAATTACACGGATGGCAATCGTATATCCAGCCAAAACCTCGCTTCCAAATTCAGACATAATACGCATAAGAAACACCCAACTGGACGTACCAATCAAGAACTGCGCTATGCCACCCAAGGATACTTTGACAAGATTTACCATAACCTTTAGGTTTAAAGCAATATCGGCCAGTACGAGTTTAATTCGACCCCAACCAAAGAACAAAATACCTATTTGGAAAAGCACCGCAGTTCCGCGACCAATATTTGTTGCAATTGCGGCACCCATCACTCCATATTCAGGTATAGGTCCCCAACCAAAAATAAAAATCGGGTCAAGAATAATGTTCAAACCATTAGAAAGCACCAAGGTCCACATGGCAATGGAAGCATCACCAGCGCCCCGGAAAATAGCATTGATTAAGAAGAGTAACATAATAGTAATATTACCTCCAATCAAAAATTGGGTATAACCATAGCCTTCTGCTATCAAATCCGGCTCTGCGCCCATAAGACCTAAAATCTCTCTAGCATAGAAAATACCTACAAGACCCAATAAAACCGCTATAAGTATTCCGAGCAAAATGGCTTGTACAGCAGTTACTCGCGCACCTGGAACGTCTTCCTCTCCTATTCGTCGAGCCACAACTGCTGTTGCAGCCATACTAAGCCCAATAGCCAATGCATAAATCAAGGTTATTACGGATTCTGTTAACCCTATAGTGGCAACCGCATTGACACTTACTTGTGAAACATATGCAATGTCAACTAAGGCAAAAATGGATTCCATAAGCATTTCCAAAATCATGGGGATGGAAAGCATGAAAATGGCCTTACGGATACTTCCAGAAGTAAAATTGGTTTCTTTGCCCGTTACTGCAATCCAGAAGTAACAGAAAAATTTTTTAAATGAATTTGTATTTGAATTCGTCATTATAAATAAGAATTATGTTGTAGAAAATAAAACAGGGAGTCAGCTCGGCGCTATACCGATTAGCAATTGCCTAGAACGGCTATGACATCTATGGCCGACATAATTCTTATAACTTCATGATGGCGCAAAGATGGTATTTTTTTTCAATTTTACAGTAAATTACCCAATAAATTATTCTTAAACCTTCTTTTAACAGCGCTGGAACCTATGAGAATTTATGGCTATTCCCTTGTACTAATCCTAATCGTTTTTACATCCTGTAAGAACGCTATTTCAGTAACTGATTCCGAAACCACAACAGCTACTCCTCAAGGGTATCAAGGTCAAGCACCGAGTCCTGTTGTTCCCACAGTGGACAAGCCTGTACAGCGCCAATGGAAAGGAACTTGGTCGTTTGAAAGGGAATCTGTTTTCTTCAGCAATAATTTTGACGGAGCCCGTCTAAATGGAGTTGCATCGGATGGAAATAACCATTACACCATTTGGATTACCGCTGAAAATACCCCTATTAATGTAAGCCCCTGGTATGCTTTCAAAGTTTGGTCCAAAGAACCAAAAGAAATAACGATTAAGTTAAGTTATCAAAATTCCAGAAGTCGATATTATCCCAAATTGAGTAAAGATGGTATCCATTTTAAGCCCATTGATAGTATCCAATTCAAAGCACTAAATCCAGGAGAGGGCGATTTTGGCATAAATGCCGCTCCTGAATTTGTAGAATTGAAAGTGCAAGTAGATGAGAATCCCCTATGGATTTCTGCCCAGGAACTTTATTCTTCAAAGAGGGTTAAAAGTTGGGTGGATTCCCTTTCAATAAACTCATATATAAAATCGTATGAAATAGGGAGAAGCCATGAAAAGCGTCCTATTCATCTTATGGAAATTGCTGGTCCATCTTCACAGAAAAAAGCTGTTATGGTGATTACACGACAACATCCTCCAGAAGTAACGGGTTTTTTAGCCATGAAATCGTTTATCGAAACCATTTCGGGAAGTTCTGAGCAAGCTAAGGAGTTTAGGGATGAGTTTACAATTTTCGTAGTACCCAATGTAAATCCCGATGGCGTTGATAATGGACATTGGAGACACAATATGGGAGGTATCGATTTAAATAGGGATTGGCAAAATTTCAATCAGCCTGAGACAAAGAGCATTCGAAAATTCCTAGAAAAGAAAGCGGAGGAAGGTTATGATTTTGTATTTGGGGTTGATTTTCATTCCACATGGGATGATATTTATTACCCGTTGGATACTACGGTCACAGGACAGAAAGGTAAGATTGTTTTTGATTGGATAAAACAAATAGAAAATAGATTGCCCCAGAAGGAATCCAACGTTAAACCTTCTGATAAATTAAGTCCCACCATGGTTTCACGCACGTATTTCTTCGTGGAGCATGACATGCCAGCCATCGTTTTTGAATTGGGGGATAATACGCCTCGGGACTTTTTAAAAGAAAAAGGTCGAGTTGCGGCTGAAGAGTTAATGGAACTTCTTCAGCATGAATAAATTGAACTATTTCGGAATAGCACCACCACCCCAAAAAATACTATATTGCTCACAATGGATAATTAAGGATGTGTAGTCCGTAAGCTGAATATTCGAAGGCACCTTGTACTTCTGGCTTCCCTTGGTTTTTTTCAATTCAGAAATTAAAACTGCTTCTTGGGTGGCATTTTTTCCTGTTATGTTTGAAACTCTTTTTTTAGAAAGAAATAGTTTTAAATCCGGAGCGCTCTTGGTTTTAAAATCATCGCTTAAAACAATGTAGGTACTGCTATCGGTTTTCTGAATCTCAAAGTGACCGGCTATGGACTTATTCTGTTTTTGCCAAGTTCCCTTAGATTTGGTTTGGGATAACACTTGATTGGAACTTACTATTATTATCGCCGCAAACAGTATGGTCTTGAAAAGTTGTATAGTCTTCATTTGTTTATTTTTTCACTTAGTAGTCTAATTTTGTTTTCGCTTACTTTTCTAAAGTAAAAAAGATAAACAATACCTTCACGAAATAAGTGGAATATTATCAAAACATAGTACCACCGAACAATAATAGAATAGGGTCGCCTTTTTCCAATTAAAGCCTACGTAATCGGATGGAAAAACAAATATTGTGAAAGACCGGAGTCAAAACCTGAAAATAGCGGAGAGAGCTTTTCAAACTAAAAACCACTAAGCGATTCTTATCTACCCACCATTTCGGGCACTCCCTCACTTTGCGGTGTATCCTTCATCTTTTCCTTAGCTGGGGGTTGCCTAAAATTTATGCGATATCTCCAATAACTGATTGCACCCAAAATTACTATCCCGAGCACAATGTACTTTACATAGTCTGGAGTTATAGCAGCTGAACCTGATTGAGCATAACTATGCAAACCAACCAAATAAAAATTGACCCCGAAATACGTCATCATAATTGAACCATATGCAGTAACGCTCATAAAATTATAAAACCATCGCCCCCTTAAAGCTGGGACAAAGCGCATATGAAGAACGAAGGCATATACCATAATTGAAATCAAAGCCCAAGTTTCTTTAGGGTCCCAACCCCAATAGCGTCCCCAGCTTTCATTGGCCCATTGGCCACCTAAAAAGTTCCCAATGGTCAACATTACCAATCCAATCGTTAAAGCCAATTCATTAATAATAGTCAGCTCCTTTAGATTGATTTCCATGCGCTTCTTATTCTTTTTGGTAGTCAATATCATCAATAACAAGGCGGTAACTCCGAGAATCATTCCCACCGTTAAAGGACCATAACTTCCAACAATTACAGCAACATGAATCATCAACCAATAACTATCCAAAACAGGTACAAGATTTCCAATAGAGGGGTCTACCCAACTTTGATTGGCTATAAATAAGAGCATAGAAGCAACAAAGGCGCTGGCAGCTAATGTGAAATCACTTTTTTTAATAAAAAGCAATCCTAGTCCCATGGTTGCCCAACCTACATATAGAATACTCTCATAAGCATCACTCCAAGGGGCATGGCCAGATATATACCACCGCATAATCAATCCAGCAGTATGCCAAATAAAAAGGATGACAATGATACCTTTTAAAAAATAGGTCCCTGCTTTCCAGATTTCCCGTTCCTTAAAAATTCTGAAAACCAACACAAAAAAGAGAAAGGCCCCAAACATCATATAATATTTGTACAGACGGTTGAAGATATTAAGCTTGTTGTACGTTATCTCAGCCCTAATTTTTTCATCTGAAGGCAACACCTCTAAACCATGGTTCTTTTGGTTTTGTTTAAAGGCTTCTAAAAGCTTATCCGACTGGGTATAATCTCCTGTACGTATTGAATTTTGAAGTGTATTTAAATAGTAAGGAAGTGCATTTGCCATAAAATTGGCATACAATGAATCCTGTACTTGATATTGTCCCGCCCGAAATTCAACGGCAGATATCCATTTATTGTTTTCGTCATTCAATAGCGGAAATACTTTTAAGATTTGACCGCTTAGAGCAGTTTCCAACAAACCAAAACGCTCGTGGAGTTTGATAAAATCTCGTTGAAATTTATTAGGGTTGGTAGTGGATGTAGCTTCTTCTAAATAAGGTTTTAGGCGATACATTCCCGTGGCATCAAATAAATCTGTGGCTTTGATATACTTTTCTCCCTTTGTTACCTTTAAAATCTCCCGGATGCTATCATTTTGCATGGCTCCCAAGTTGGTAACAATAAATTCAGTATGATACCAAGCCGCACGATTGAGCATCATGGATAAGAAAACTTGGTCAGAATCAAGTCCGCGAAATTTATCCTTACCACTCAATTTTCTAAGAAGTTCTGATGTGAACGTATGTAAAGGCTTCATACGCCCCCCTGCATCCTGTACTACCAAAGCTCCAAATTTTTCAGCGTGTTCTTTAGACACAGTGGTCGCCTTAAGTACGGAATCAATTTGGGCACTGGTAGGAGCAGTGATATGATTTTGAGAAGTTTGTTGTGCAAAGGAAGAGGAACAAACTAAGAAGGCAAAAACCGTCAAGGCAGCTTTTTTCTTTTGTAGTTTTTTTAGAGAATTAGCCAAGTCCCTAAATCGAGTCTTGCCAAAAAGCATAATTCCCAGAAGACCAACATATAATAGAAAATACCCAATATATGTAATCCATGTACCCCAAAAGTCATGATTGACGGAAAGAACGGTTCCTTTTTCATCAGGATGAAAACTGGATTGAAAGAATCTATACCCCTTATGGTCCAGTACATGATTCATGAAAATGTCATAATCAAAAGCGCGCTGATCTTCAACAGTAATTTTGCTCATAAAAGAAGCATAGCCTGTTTCCGTACCGGGATACTTTTCCGCAATAAAATCGTTTAATTGTATCGCAAAAGGTAATTCATGCACCTTTGAACCATAGCTTAAGGAAAAACCAAGTCCGCCAACCGTTATTTTATTCGAAAAATCTGAAGTCCCCTTGCCCCCTAGAAGCTTCAATTGTTTAGTTTCTCCATTGGACGATATATCTAGTACAAGAGCGTCTAAAGTAGTATCAGTGATTTCTTCTTGAGGAACTTTTACAATTCCATAGCTTCCTTTGACCATGGGTTCAGGAATTACAAATTGCATTCCAGCCAGGTTATACAAAGACCGAAGTTGCAAGATTTGCAGACTATCGCGAGCAACATCCCCTTGGAATTGGTCAGCCATCCGCATAAAGTTACCTCCAAAAGCGGTTTTTATACGATAGCCGGAATCATCCGAAGCAAAAATGTTGATGGCACCAGGAGTTTCGTTGTTGAGCGTAAAAATAACGTTATGAATACTGGCAATTTGACCATCTTCCAAATAATGTTCATGACGCTGCCCATCACCTGCTTCGACTATTTTCAAATAGGATTTCCCATTTTCATCAGGAACAAGCCCCTCTTTGGCGTCCTCAATAAAATCAGCATAGGAAATAGAAAAGCCCTGTCCATTAAAATCTGATTTCCAGGGTAAACTGGAACGCATGCCTTCTCCAGTGACTAAAATATCGTCTTCCAATATTCTGCGCTTGACCCCTCCATTAATTTCTCCATCTACATAAGCTGTCAAATACGTTTTATCTGAATAAAAGCGGCTCTCGGTAGCTCCTTCTCGTATGGGCATCATTCCCTCATAGCTTATATATCTGGTAACAAATGCGCCAAGAATAATTAAAATCCAAGAAAGGTGAAGAACTAGAACTGGCCATTTCTTCCAAGTTAAGAGCCTATATCTAAAAATATTCCCTACAAAATTGATAACAAAAAACACCATAATAGCTTCGAACCAGGTAGCATTATAGATGTAAATTCGAGCAGTTTCTGTGCTATACCAGTTTTCCACAAACGTACCCATAGCCATTGCCGCAGCAAAAGCTAAAAACAAAACGGCCATAAGTTTGGTGGAAAAAAGCGTCTTCTTTAAAATATCGACCATGTATGCGAAACTATATTTGGCATGCAAAATTACCACCTTTTTACAACTTTCTTTGAATAGCCTTGCCTTAAAATGTTAAACACTATTGTTAATTCTTTTCAAAAAGAGGTTAGATGCAAATTTGTAGTTTTGACCATGCTTTCAGTGGTTATTATTGGCACCGGAAATGTTGCTGAAAATTTGTTTCATGCTTTTATTGATGCAAAGCGGGTCAACTTAATGCAAATGGTGGGCAGGGACGAGAAGGCACTTAAAAAATACAGCGATAGGACGAAAGTTTCCTCAGATTTTAAAGGTGTAGCAGATGCAGACCTATATATCATAGCTGTTTCGGACAAGGCCATACCAACCGTTGCTGAAAAGATTTTACATAGGCATGGGATTGTGGCACATACCTCTGGAGCTACTCCAATGGATAGCGTTACTTCTCAGAACAGAGGGGTTTTTTATCCTCTACAAACCTTTACGAAGGGAAGGCTGTTGGATTTTTCAACAATCCCTATTTGCATTGAAGCATCAGACAAAGCATCCTTATTGAAGCTAAGAGAGCTTGGTGAATGTATTTCTGATAAGGTTTATAAAATCAATTCCGACCAGCGAAAAAAACTGCATCTTGCCGCGGTTTTCGCCAATAATTTTTCCAATCACCTTTTCCATATCAGTGAAACGCTGTGCAAAAGGGAAGACCTGCCTTTTGAATTGTTAAAACCGTTAATTTTGGAAACTGTCAAAAAACTGGAAATACTTTCTCCCATGGATGCACAGACGGGTCCCGCGAGGAGAAATGATGCAACAAGCATGGAAAAACATTTGGAACTTTTGACCGATACCAACCATAAAAAATTATACGCCTTACTTAGTGAGGCTATCACAAAAACATATGAAAAAGAACTATAAAGAGCTTTTGAACGACATCACCACGTTTGTTTTTGATGTGGATGGTGTGTTTACAGATGGTTCAATTCTTGTAACCACAAAGGGCGAAATGTTGCGCAGAATGAACGTAAAAGATGGATATGCTTTAAAGACTGCGCTGCAAAAGGGTTACAATATTTGCATTATAACCGGGGGCACCAATGAAGGTGTAAAGGAACGCTTAACGGGATTGGGCGTAACTGATATTTATCTTGGGGCACACCATAAACAAGACCCTTTGGAGGAATATTTAGACATCTACAATATTGACCCAAAACATGTAGTCTACATGGGCGATGACCTTCCAGATATACCACCAATGAAGGTAGTAGGGCTGGCTGCTGCCCCACAAAATGCTGTAGTAGAGGTCAAGGCCATCTCCGATTACGTTTCTCATAAAAATGGTGGGGAAGGCTGCGTTCGCGATATTATCGAACAGGTTTTAAAAGTTCGTGGAGATTGGAACGATAATTTCAGTGCAAAAAATGACTAGCCCGAATCCACTGGTCAAAAAGTTAGAAGGCTATCATATTGTTTTGGGGTCAGGTTCACCTAGACGTAAAATGTTCTTGGAACAACTGGGACTGAACTTTGAAGTTCGAAAAAAGGAGGTCGATGAAGTTTATCCAGAGCATTTGCAGGGTGAGGAAATTTCTAGATACCTCGCTGAACTCAAATCAAGCCCGTTTAAAACACAACTTAAAGAAAAGGAGATTTTAGTGACCTCAGATACCGTGGTATGGTACAAGGACCAATCTTTGGCAAAAGCTTCAAATGTAAAAGAAGCTTTTACTATGCTTCGTACACTATCTGGAGATTGGCATGAAGTTATCACCTCTGTCTGCATAACTATGCGGAATAAACAAAAAACGGTCTCCGAAATTACTTCTGTTAAGTTTATGAGTTTTTCGGATGCCGAAATTGAGTTTTACATAAAGAGCTACAAACCTTTTGACAAAGCAGGTGCGTATGGAATTCAAGAATGGTTGGGGCTTATTGGGATTTCAGAAATTAAAGGGTCATATACCAATGTGGTTGGCTTGCCCACCCATCTCGTTTACAAAACGTTAATGGATATGGTTTCTTAGCATGTGTTGCGTAATTTTGTAGAAACCTGTTTCATTATGGAAAAGACCACTATATTCAAAATCCAATGGATTTCCGTTTTTGCAGTACTACTTATTGCTGCTTCATGCAACACTGCTACAAATTCCAATACGAAGGAATTGGCCCTAAATAATGAGAAAGAAACTGCTGAGGAAATTACAACGCTTCCGAAAAAACCACTTTCCCAAGAGTTTAAAAAATACTGGTACGCTGGGAACGCAGAAATTACGTCATACGAATTGGAGCAGGCCAGATATGGAGAAATCAGAACGGGAAAATCAGTTCTTATCTATGTAACGGAACCTTTCTTACCAGGGAAGCAGGTTAAAGCAGACCGAAATAATCCTGATAATGTTCAGGTCTTAAAACTGAACGCGACCAAAAAATATCTTACGGGTATCTACCCCTACTCCATTATGTCCAGTACATTTTATCCTGTTTCGGATAATCAACACGCTATCAAAACGAGTTTATCCGTTCAAGAATGGTGTGGTCATGTCTATTCTCAAATTAATAATCGAGATAAATTTGAGTTTACGTCGCACTCCTATTTTGAACGAGAGGCGGATGAGAACTTAAGTATCGACAAAAACCTTTTGGAAAATGAGATTTGGACCAAAATCCGAATCAATCCCAATGATTTGCCTGTTGGTGATTTTAAGATGGTTCCGTCACTGGAATATATTCGATTGCGGCACAAGGCGTTTGGGGCTTATGATGCTACTGCCGCTTTAGAATCCAAGGGAAATACCAACATTTATACCATTTCCTACCCAGAATTGGAACGAACATTATCCATTACTTTCTCTTCTGCTTTCCCGTATACTGTAGAGAGTTGGAGCGAAGAGTTTAAAAGTGGTTTTGGACCAAATGCAAAAACACTGCAAACTAAAGCTACTCGATTGAAATCCCTAAAAACACCATATTGGGGACAAAATGGAAACGATGATTTGATATTGCGGGATAGCTTGGGATTATAACCTTCCGTTTTTACTTTAAAATTATCTGGATTACATCCTGTTAAAGATGTTCTAAATTTTATTTAGCCTGGATTGAATATTTCTATATTTGGCCAACCACTTAAAACGCTGACATGCGAAAATTTTGGGTCAAATCACTGACTTTACTTCTTGTTGTATCCTATTCTTTTGCGCAAAAGCCTTCTAAACTATCATCAACTGAAATTCACCATAACTTAAAAAAACTGAATTTTTTAGGTACCGCACTTTATGTTGCAGCCCACCCTGATGATGAAAACACGAGGCTAATCTCCTATTTATCCAATCACGACAAAGCCAGAACTGTATATCTTTCACTAACAAGAGGTGATGGTGGACAAAATCTTATCGGACCCGAACTTAGAGAGTTGTTGGGCGTACTACGCACTCAAGAATTGTTGGCAGCGAGAAGCGTAGATGGAGGCGAACAATGGTTTTCAAGGGCGAATGATTTTGGTTTTTCCAAACACCCAGACGAAACCTTGACCATCTGGGACAAGGAAAAAGTATTGGCGGATGTGGTTTGGGCCATAAGAAATCTAAAACCGGATATTATTATCAACCGTTTTGACCATAGAACTCCAGGAACAACCCACGGACATCACACCACCTCAGCTATGCTTAGTGTAGAGGCTTTTGATTTGGTCAATGATCCTAAAGTCTATTCAGAACAACTGGAACTTACAGAGATTTGGCAACCTAGACGGGTATTTTTCAATACTTCATGGTGGTTTTATGGTGGAAGAGAGAATTTTGAAAAAGCAGATAAATCCAATCTGGTTAAGGTAGATACAGGCGTATTTTATCCAGAATTGGGGTTATCCAATAATGAAATAGCCGCAGTCGCTAGTAGCCAACACCTCTGTCAAGGTTTTGGTAGACTTACCACGAGAGGTTCCCAAGATGAGTATGTTGAGCTCCTTAAAGGGGACATGCCCAAAACCAATAATCTTTTTGAAGGAATAAATACAACATGGTCCAGGATTGACGGTGGTAATGCCATTGGAGATATTTTATATGATATAGAAAACAACTTCGACTTTACCAATCCTGCAGTGCACGTCCCGCAGTTAATTCAAGCCTATAAACTACTTCAGAACGTAAATGATGAGCACTGGAAAGCTTTAAAATCACAAGAACTCAAGGATATCATCCTAGCTTGTTCCGGGCTTTATTTGGAAGCAAGTGCCACTACCTCATCGACCACGCCGAACAACTCGGTAAAACTCAACTTTGAAATATTGAATCGCAGTGATGTTGGCTTTAATTTAAAGGAAATACGGCTTTTGGGCTCTGATAAAAAATTAACCCCTAGTCTAAAGTTGTCCAACAATAAGAAAGAAACGTTGACTATGGATTTTTCAATTCTTGATGACCAGAACATATCCGGTCCGTATTGGTTGAACAAGCCCTGGGATTTAGGCATGTACGATGTGAACAATCAAAATATGATCGGAAAAGCCGAAACGCCCAGTGCTTTTGATGTTGATTTTATTTTATCCTTTCAAGGGTTTGATATTCCGTTTAGAAAACCCGTTGTGTATCGTTTTTCAAAGCCGGATAGAGGTGAATTGTACGAACCTTTTGTAGTATTGCCGGAGGTGACCACCCAAATTGATGAAAAAGTTCTCATCTTCCCTACAAGCGAACCAAAGGATGTTATTGTCAAGGTCAGAGCTGGAAAAGACAATGTTTCAGGAGAAGTCCAATTAAATCATCCTACAGGTTGGGTAGTATCGCCAAATAGCAAAAGCTTTTCCATTGAAAAGGTAGGACAAGAACAAATCCTTACCTTCAAAGTTGCGCCTCCAAGTGTGGATAGTGAAGGAAAATTAAATCCTATTGCACGAATTAATGGCGAAGAATTCGATAAAGAGTTAGTTGAAATCGCATATGACCATATTCCCAAGCAATCTGTTCTTTTACCTTCCGAAGCAAAGGTGGTTCGTATGAACATTTCAAAAACAGGGGAACACATTGGTTATATTATGGGAGCTGGAGATAAGGTTCCTGAGAGCTTGGAACAAATAGGCTATCAAGTGCATTTGATTAATCCCAAGGATATCCAAAGTGGCTCTTTAGAAAAGTACGATGCCGTCGTAGTGGGTATTAGAGCTTACAACGTGGTAGAAACCCTAAAATTCAAACAACCCTTCTTATTCGAATATGTTGAAAATGGAGGAAATCTTATCGTACAATACAACACGGCAAACAGATGGCGTAAACAAATCGACAACATTGCACCTTTTCAGCTTTCCATTTCAAGGGATAGGGTGACCAACGAAAATGCACAAGTAAACGTTTTAGCTAAAAATCATTCCTTGGTAAATTTCCCCAATGCGATTACAGAACAAGACTTTGACAATTGGGTGCAAGAAAGAGGATTATATTTTCCAAATCAATGGGGTGCCGAATTTACCCCTATACTTTCCATGAACGATAAAGGCGAATCTCCTAAAGAGGGAAGTCTTCTAGTAGCCCCTTATGGAAAAGGACATTATATTTACACTGGCCTGAGTTTTTTTAGAGAGCTTCCCGCAGGTGTATCCGGAGCATATAAGCTCTTCGCCAACATGCTGTCCATTGGCAAAAGTGAAATGAAATCAGAAAACAACGTTAAGGGATAAAATGGAAAATGAATTTCAATGGAAAAAAGAGTACACTCTAGTCATTGTACTCAACATTCTCTACATTTCCATTTTCTATTTTGTCATGGTATCTAACAACTGACCACCAAAATGGGTATACTGGATTGGATTGTTCTAGGCAGTACACTGCTCTTTATTGTCGTATATGGCGTATGGAAAACCAAGGGTAGTAAAAATGTAGATGATTATGTTCTTGGCGGCCATGATGCAAAATGGTGGACCATAGGTCTTTCTGTAATGGCAACCCAAGCGAGTGCTATCACATTTCTATCTACGCCTGGTCAGGCATTTCATGATGGATTGGGCTTTGTACAGTTTTATTTTGGCCTACCCCTTGCCATGATATTTATCTGTATGGTATTCATCCCCATATACAGAAAACTTAAGGTTTTTACAGCATACGAAATGCTTGAGGGCCGCTTTGATTTAAAAACTCGAACGCTTACAGCAATTTTGTTCCTGGTTCAGCGAGGTCTTGCTGCAGGAATTACCATTTTTGCTCCGTCTATTATTTTATCTGCGGTACTAGGATGGGATTTGAGAACTTTGAATATCATCATCGGTATTTTGGTAATTGCCTATACGGTTTCTGGGGGTACTAAAGCCGTCAGTGTTACCCAAAAACAACAAATGTTCATTATTATGGTGGGCATGTTCTTTGCCTTTTTCTTCATTTTAGGCTCACTGCCTACTGGTGTTTCTTTTGGTGAAGCCCTTAAAATTGCTGGAGCGAACAACAAGCTTCAAATTCTCGATTTTAGTTTTGATACTCAAAATAGATATACGTTCTGGAGCGGAATAACTGGTGGGTTCTTTTTGGCTTTGGCCTATTTTGGGACGGACCAAAGTCAAGTACAGCGATATTTATCAGGAGAATCTGTTCGGGAAAGTCAATTAGGGCTCATTTTTAATGGAATTTTCAAGATTCCGATGCAATTCTTTATTCTATTAGTGGGGGTCATGGTATTTGTGTTTTATCAATACAACACTTCGCCTTTAAATTTTAATCCGGCCGCTACCGAGGCCGTGCTAAACTCTGAACAACGTGAAAGTTATAGAGCTTTGGAAGAAAGCCATTTGGCACTGGAACAGGAAAAGAGAATGGCGCAAGAAGATTTTTCCGTGGCTTATCAACTTAAAGAATACAACACCATTATTCAAGCTGAGCAAAACATTCAAAAAATTAATCAGCAAGAACGCGCCAATCGGGAGGCAGCTCGAAATTTAATTGCCCAAGCAGATGAATCTGTCGAAACCAATGACAAGGATTATGTTTTTATCCATTTCATTTTAAACAACCTTCCCAATGGACTTATTGGCTTGTTGCTGGCGGTAATTCTTTCTGCAGCTATGTCGTCAACAGCCTCAGAGCTCAATGCCCTGGGAACCATTACAGCGCTCGACCTATATAAAAGAAATCAAAAAGAGGAAAAGGATGAACAACATTACTTAAAAGCTACCAAAGGATTTACCTTATTATGGGGAATCATTGCCATATTAATCGCCTGCGTAGCCAATCTCTTTGATAATTTGATTCAATTGGTAAATATTATTGGTTCAATTTTTTATGGTAATGTTTTAGGCATTTTCTTGCTGGCCTTCTTCTTCAAATTTGTAAAAGGAGATTCTGTTTTTATTGCGGCGATAGTCACACAGGTCATCGTCATCTTTGGATGGTACTTTGATTGGATGTCCTACCTCTGGTTAAATGCCTTTGGATGCTTATTGGTGATTGTCTTGGCCCTACTCATGGAAACCTTTGATGGTTATTTACGGAAACCTCCAATAAAGACATAAAAAAAGCCCACCAAAGGTGAGCTTTAAAAAACTTTTCTGTGAACTACAGGGCTCCCCATTCTTTCAAGGAATCCTTGTTCAATTTCACATAATCTTGATTGCCGGCAGTCTCAGCAGCAGCCATAGACTTTTTAGCAGCATCAATAGCACCTTTTTTGTCACCAAGTTTGGCGTAAATCAAGGATTGTCTTCTCATAATCCAATAAGCCTTGTCATTCATGGTTACCGCCTTATCTATCCATTCCTTGGCTTTGCTCAAATCTTTTCCTTCTTCGAAATAGTATGAAGCAGCAGCATACAACTCATTAGCGCTAGGTCCAGCCATCAGTTTCGTAATGCTCTTATCTGCCTTTTCACCAGTAGGAACTTCAAATTTTACACCTGCATAGGCATTCTCCCACATCATGCCTAAAGTGCCACCATTGTTATGAAGGTCATCAATCGTAATGGTAAAGGTTTCAATAGGAACCTCAATAGGAAATACATCAACAGTAGTCTTGGCAGCTACTTTGCTGTCATCCCACTCCC
Source organism: Bacteroidota bacterium (assembly GCA_039191905.1). GTDB lineage: Bacteria > Bacteroidota > Bacteroidia > Flavobacteriales > Flavobacteriaceae > Flagellimonas. Next base: position 130,362 of record JBCCXJ010000009.1, read on the forward strand.
TAGGTGTACCCCAGTTGTTGGTATCTGAATAAAATAGTACCTCCCAAGAAGTTTTTCCTGGTTTTGTAAAAACCGCATACGCACCAGCTTTAAGTGTCTGTCCGTCAATGGTAACATCATCACCAAAACTAACAATGGTATTCTTGTTTGCTCCCGTTCTCCATAGTTCTCCGCTGGGCACTAGGTTTCCGAAAATTGCTCTACCTCGCATGGAAGGTCTAGAGTATTCAACGGTAACCTCAGTAAGACCAACCGTTTGGGTAAGCTTTGAAGAAGGGCTAGGTTGAGGTGTTTGCAATTGTGCTTCAGCAGATACTGTCAATACAAGTGCAAACAAGAAAACGACTAATTTTTTCATTTGAAAGTGTTTTTAGATTTATTAGTGGAACAAAACTAAATATTATGCGAGGTTGGCTTTGTTAACAAACCCTTAAAAGGGCTACAATACTCAAAGTTTAATAAATGATTTGACAACTTCCCGTTCAGTAAAGAAAAAACGGGCATGGTAAATACCTGAGGATAAGGTTGAAGTATCTATACTACCGGTATCGGAAATCATTTCGCTTTTAAGAATAACTTCTTTTCCTGAGTTATCATACACAACGTAGCCAATTGGAAAACCATTTTCAGAGCAACCATAATAATTTAACACATCCTCACCTCTTTTGGCGTATAAAATCAATTCCTCACTGGAACACTGTGATTGGATTGAATTAGGAAGGGTTACTTCAAAAAAAAACAGGCGTGCATCCGATGTAATTCCAAATGAAGAATTAATATATTCTTCATTGGTAAAATAAAAGCGCTCCCCATCCGAAGCAACAGCCTCTATCTGTAATGGGAGCACCTCTAGGTTCTCTTTAATGGGCCGGATAAAGAAGGGGGCAGATTCGGGTACTTCCTCAATCTTTAAAACAAAAGGTTGCAAGAACAAGGAATAACCCACAATTACAAGTTGTTTTAGAGCATCATCATACGTTGCCCCTGTTACCAGTCCGTTTACTGGATATTCTTCCACTTTAATGGCGGTTGTAAAGCTGGCATCCTTACTAATTCTATAAATTGAAGTATTTTGAGACTGCCATTCTTTTGTTAAAACAAAAAGATAATCACCCGAAGAAAAAAATGCCTCAGCATCCCAATCGGAATTTGGGCTTGAGTTAAAACTGGTTTGATCTTCATAAACGAAGGAAATCGGGATTGCCTCAACCTTATCCTGAGTTAGGTAGTCATCTTTCCGTATTTTATAAATTACCAAATCCCTTCTATCCCCTGAGAAGTTTCCAAAGTCTCCTATGTAGATAAATTCGTCATCTTGTGTCAAATCCTCCCAATCTTTATTCACCGCATTTTCAATTTGAACGCTTCGAACCACTTCTCCGGTTTGTACGTCAATTTCAAAAAGTTCAGGAGCGTTGCCGGAGTCATTATGCGTTATCAAGGACCCATCAAAATAAATAAGACCGGATGTTTCACTAACTTGATTTGGAAGTGTGGTCAATTCAGTAAAATCTTGCTGCGAAAAGAGGTAACCGGTTCCTAAAAACCAAAACAATAATTGAACCAAAGACTTATTTATTTTCACAGTGTGCTCTTATTTCTGTAGCGAATAAGGTAAGAATATTATTTTGTTTAACTTTTAATATTTTTCTTTAAACAAAATAGAATTATCTTTGTAGAAAACTCGGTATGCAGCTTTATCAATTGCGGTCAAAACAGGTTCTGCCTATTTCAAAACAGGAAGCGTGGGATTTCCTTTCTAGCCCTATAAATCTTAAAGAAATTACACCAGAACACATGGGGTTTCATATTTTGGATGGTGCAGATACTTCTATGTTCTCTGGTCAACTCATTCAATATATTGTGAAGCCATTTCCGTTTTATTCTGTGAAATGGGTAACCGAAATTACCCATGTTGATCAAGGGAATTATTTTGTTGATGAACAGCGTTTTGGCCCCTACGCCTTATGGCATCATAAGCATTTTTTAAAGGAAGTTGATAAAGGTGTCGAAATGCTGGACATTGTCGATTACAAGCTTCCTTTTGGTTTACTTGGCCAACTGCTGCATCCTATTTTGGTAAAAAACCAATTAAAAAAAATATTTATGTACCGGGAGGTAAAATTAACCGAACGCTTCGGTAAAGTAGTAGGTGAAAATCCCAGTCTTGAACTTAAATCCATTTAAAAATGAAAAAAAATATACTCCTATTAGGTGGGTCTTACGGTATTGGATATGAAGTCGCAAAACAGATGTCTAAAGAACATCATGTTTATGTAGCTTCTCGCACAAATGAACATTTAGATGGCGAGAACATTCAACATATTCCTTTTGATGTACTAGTTGATGATTTAGACTCTATATCCCTACCTAAAACCATTGACGGTTTTGTTTTTTGTCCAGGTTCCATTAATCTCAAACCTTTAAAGATGTTGACTTTGGATGCTTTTCGCCAAGATATGGAGCTTAATTTTTTCGCCTTGGTAACTGCTGTTAAATCCATCCTCCCAAAAATGTCAGAGGGTTCCAGTATGGTATTTTTCAGCACAGTGGCTGTTAATACAGGAATGCCATTCCATACAAGTGTATCGTCAGCAAAAGGGGCCATAGAAGGTTTTGCAAAATCATTGGCCGCTGAATATGCCCCAAAAATCAGAGTGAATACCATCGCCCCTTCCCTAGTAGACACGCCTTTGGCGAAAAGATTACTCAACAACGATAAAAAGAAAGAGGCTATGGCTGTAAGACACCCTCTAAAACGTGTTGGTGATGTGAAAGATATTGCCAACATGGTGACCTTTCTCTTAAACCCAGAAAATAGTTGGATTTCGGGACAGGTATTCCAAGTTGATGGAGGCATGTCTTCCTTAAACGTGAGCTAATGGAAAAACAGCTGACCCTATTTTGGTTCAGAAGAGACCTTCGTTTGGATGATAATGTAGGACTGTATCACGCGCTCCGTTCAGAAAATGAGGTTCTTCCTATTTTCATTTTTGATACCCATATCTTGGAAGAACTTCCCAGGAATGATGCAAGGGTTTCGTTTATTCATACCCAGCTTCAGCATATCAAAAAAGAACTAAATCAAAAGTATGGGAGTGACATTGCTATTTATCACGGTAAACCATTAGAAGTATTCTCACAACTTCTCCAAACTTTCAAAATAGCTACGGTTTATACAAACCACGATTTTGAGCCCTATGCAAGGGCGCGGGATACTGAAATAAAAGCATTGTTGGAGGAAAACGGAATTGGCTTTAAAACCTTTAAGGACCACGTCATTTTTGAAAAAGACCAAGTAGTTAAAGATGATGGAAATCCTTATGTGGTCTACACACCTTATAAAAACCGCTGGAAGGAGGCCTTTAATGCTTCCATCCATTTGGTAGACCACACAGCGAACTTTAGAAATCTATCAAAGTTCGAAAACCTTCCTATTCCAAGCTTGAACGACATGGGGTTCGTAGCTTCGAAAATCCATGTTCCGGATTACCTCACAACGCCTAAACTCATAAACAATTATGAAGCGACCCGAAATTTTCCTGCGCTAAAACAAGGCACCTCCAGACTTGGCCCCCATCTTCGATTTGGTACCGTTTCTATTCGAAAAATGGTCAAAAAAGCTATTGCTGAGGAAAACCATATTTTTTGGCATGAATTGATTTGGCGCGAGTTTTTTATGCAAATTCTTTGGCACTTTCCACATACGGTTGATAAGGCCTTTAAACCTAAATATGACCGGATTGAATGGAGAAATAACGAGGCGGAATTTGAACGTTGGAAAAATGGACAGACTGGATACGCTCTGGTTGATGCTGGAATGCGAGAATTGAATACGACCGGGTATATGCATAATCGCGTTCGTATGCTGGTTGCCAGTTTTTTATGTAAGCATCTCCTTATCGACTGGCGATGGGGTGAGGCATATTTTGCCGAAAACCTTTTAGATTATGAACAAGCCAGCAACGTTGGGAACTGGCAATGGGCTTCTGGAAGCGGTGTAGACGCTGCTCCCTATTTCAGAATTTTCAATCCGATGACGCAAGTAGATAAGTTTGACAAACAGAAAGAATATATCAATACATGGGTGCCGGAGTTACAGGAGCTTACCTACCCTAGGATGATGGTAGACCATAAAATGGCACGGGAAAGATGCCTTAGTACCTACAAAACAGCTCTAGGATAATCCATTTTTAGTACATTTAAGTGATTTAAAAATCAAACTTTAGCTTTGGTTTAGAATCGTTTAGCTAACGTCAACTCACTTTCCATGAAAAAATTCACACTTGTAGTAGCATGTGTCTTTGTTTTCACGACATCAAATGCACAAAAATTAAATTCTAATAAAAAAGCCATAGTCGCCTCGGTCGAGGCACACAAAGAAAATCTGATTAAAATCAGTGATTCTATTTGGGGATTTGCAGAAACTGCGTTCAATGAATCAAAATCTTCAGAGGTACTAGCTGCTTATGCAGAGAAAAATGGACTAAAGGTAACTCGAGGTGTTGCCAATATTCCGACTGCGTTTACCGCTACCTACGGTTCAGGAAAACCCGTGATTAGTGTATTAGGAGAGTTTGATGCCCTTCCGGGCCTATCCCAGAAAACAGAACCCACGAAAAATCCTATTACGGTTGGAGCACCTGGACATGGTTGTGGGCACAATTTATTTGGAGCAGCGAGTTTAGGAGCTGCAATCGCTATCAAAGAACAAATTGAGGCAGGTAAGCTTAAGGGGACCATTAAATTTTTGGGTACTCCCGCCGAAGAAAAATATTTCGCGAAAGTGTGGATGGTTGAAGCTGGTTTGTGGGACGATGTTGATGTAAACATTAGCTGGCATCCAGGGGCTAGCACAGAAGCTAGTGTCCAAACCGGCCTTTCTTTAATTGATTTTATAGTGGAATTCTACGGACAAGCGGCACATGCTTCATCAGACCCATGGAATGGACGTAGCGCATCAGATGCGTTGGAGTTATACACTACAGGGATTAACTATTACAGAGAACATATTAAACCAACTTCACGTATTCATTATCACATACAGGATGGTGGACAAGTGGTCAATGTTGTTCCTGATTATTCTAAAATTTGGGTTCGTGTACGCGATCCCAAACGAAAAGTAATGCTTCCTACCTATGAGCAGGTAAAGAAGATGGCTGAAGGTGCTGCCATTATGGCAAATGTGGATTACAAAATTTCCTTGGTCTCTGGAATTTATGAAACTTTGGTCAACAGGGCTGGTGGGGAAATTATGCAGAAGAACTTAGAGCTTCTTGGTCCAATTACGTATACTGAGGAAGAAATCTTATTCGGTAAGGGGATACAAAAAGCAACTGGAAAAGAAGAAGTGGGAATGGATAGTTCAATCGAACCTCTGCGAGAAACTGAAAAAAATCCTGGTGGAGGTTCAACGGACGTTGGGGATGTGAGCTGGAACGTTCCCAATATAAATCTTAGAGTTACCACAGCTCCTAAAGGTACTCCTTGGCACTCTTGGGCTGTAGTAGCTTGTGGTGGAATGAGTATTGGTCATAAAGGAATGGTCTACGCTTCCAAAGCTATGGCAATGACCATGGTTGATTTGTTCGAGAACCCCAAATTAGTGGACAAAGTCAAAGAAGAATTCAAAACCAGAAAAGGGGATGAAAAATATGAGGCCATGATTGACGGCCCACCACCCATTGGTAGTGAATAAACTTCAAATCAATAGATAAGATAATTTATGAAGAAGTGTGTTCTATTTTTTATACTGTTCACCAGTATTGGAATATTTGCTCAAGAAAATCCGCTATCTATCTTTGAAAACCTAATGAACAAGACATGGTTTGCCGAAGGAAATTGGGGCGATGGTTCCGAATTCAAACAGGAAATCACTTTTTCATACGATTTAAATAATACCCTGGTAATAGTGAACTCAAAGGGCTATACCAACTCAGAACAAACGGAATATGGAGCTAGGAATCATGGTATACGAAAGTATAACTTTGAAACGAATGTCATTGATTTTTGGGAGTTTGATATATTTGGTGGTGTCACACAAGGAACCGTAAAAACTCAAGGAAGGAATGTTATTTACACCTATTCGTATGGTGATTCAATCGTTACAGATGTTTGGGAATATATGGATGAGAACACCTATAATTTCAAAGTTGGGAATTACGCTAACGGGCAATGGAAACAGGTATATCTATCTACTCAATTTAAAGTCAAAACCCAATAAAGGTCACTTTCTAGGTGTACAATATTAAAAATACTGTCCAATCCCAAAAACGATACCATTGGTTCCGTCTTCGGATACGCCCAACCCATAATCCAATCTGAATACAGCGTTGAAAATACGTTTGTGGATGAACCGCACACCTATACCTGGAAAAACCCGCACGTTACTTCCTGAGAAAAGTTCAGAAAAGTTCTCTCCTGGATTCCGCCATGTTCCTGCGTCCAAAAAAGCATTTCCCTGAAAGGCAAACCATCCTTTTTCGTAGAACGTGTGTCTATACTCTGTATTCAAAACAATGGCGGCAGTACCTCTATCTACTGTATTTCCAACACCTCGTATGTTTAGTTGATTGTCCAAAGTGAATGGAGCAAAAGGTGAATCTTCATTTCCAATTGCCGCAGCCAATCGCACCCTAGACGCCCAATTCCCTCTTTCCTTTACCTTCTTGTAATAGATGAAGTCGTTGCGTAAAGAAAGAAAATCACCTAAAAACGTTTCGGCCTCCGCATCCCCATCCAAAAAAGTGAAATATTGTGCGGTGAATTCATTGTTGATGCCATCTATGTATTGGTAATCAATATCGACATTGATGTGACGATAAAAAGCGCGATATGCCAATCGGTCGGCTTCCAATGAGAAAGGCCCTCCAGGCACAGGGTCTTCACCAATAAAGTCATAAGATTCCTTAATGAAACTTGCTCCAATCTCTGCTTCGTTGTGAAAATCAAAGGAGAAAATAAGATTCCCCTCAACAGATTGACTGTTAAACCTATAGTCTTTTGTACCATCCTCAAAAAAAACAGGTTCTTGGGTGGTTTGGTCTTGATAACTAAAGCCCACACCTAATTTGTCACTGAACAAAAAAGGATGTTCATAAAAGAAGCCGTAGGAATCAAATACGTCCCGGGCGTAAAACCCACCTATTAATTGATTATTACCTAAAAAGTTAAACTCAAAAACCGAAAGTCTAAAGGCAAAATCCCCATTGTTCGCCGTGGAAATACGCAAACCTGGAATGATGGTAAAATTCTCTACTATCTCATAGTTGACCACTGTTTTTCCTTCCTTCTCTTCAACGGAATACGATGCATTTGCAATTCCGGGCAGTCGTTTCAAGCGTTCAATATCCGTATTGATTTTCAAAGTGTCGAAAGCACTAGTAGGTTTTACTTTTACCAGCCTTCGCAGAAAACGTTCTTTGGTTCGCTTTAATCCAGAAAACTCAAGCTGGTCCACTGTTTCTTGAGAAAATGCAAATGAACATACCAACAAAAACAATGGGAGTAACTTTTTCATGAACTTGTGTTTAGTGTTCAATAGGACGTATTTAATGGACATTCCATACAACGCCTTAACACTTTTTAAGAAGAAGCCATTTTCACTTTAGATGAGTACTTCAATTATACCTACTTTTATGAAAAATACAGGCTATGTCAAGTGATGCAATTCTTCAAACCTTTCCTCTAGCCTTTCCATGGCAAACACAAGACCCTTTTCTCTTTTGTGTATATCATTTAGATCATTATCCAAAGGGCGAAGAACATATGGGTCCCAATCCCAAACTTTTGGAGGGAAGAAATATTGGAAACGATTTTACCATTAAAGACGGATGGCGTATGTACCATGGAAATACCATACCTGGGTTTCCGTACCACCCGCATCGGGGTTTTGAAACCATCACTATTGTAAACAAAGGCTATTGTGACCACTCAGACTCTCTTGGTGCAGCTGGCCGTTTCGGTAACGGGGATGTGCAATGGATGACAGCAGGGAGAGGTGTGCAGCATTCGGAAATGTTTCCACTTTTGAATGAGGAGGCAGATAATCCATTGGAATTATTTCAAATTTGGCTGAATCTCCCCAAAGCAGATAAATTCGTGGAACCCCATTTCAAGATGCTCTGGCACGAAGATATTCCTGTAATTCAAGAAGAAAATGCCCAGATCAAAGTTATTGCTGGAAATTATAGGGGTGCACAGGCCAATGAACCTGCACCCAACTCATGGGCGGCCAAAAATGAAAATGAAGTCGCTATTTGGAATATTAAGGTAGAACCAAATATGGAATACCTTTTGCCAAGTTCGAATACCCTGGTCACAAGGACG
>JBCCXJ010000010.1:0-115995 GCA_039191905.1 Bacteroidota bacterium
GCATGTCTATAATTTTTTATACAAAATGTCAGGTGACCGAATGTTGAGTGAAGATCTTACACAAGATGTTTTTTATAAAGTGATAAAGTATCGAGGCTCCTATAAAAATGGTTCGTTTGTTTCTTGGCTATTTACGATTGCCAGAAACAGTCTGAAGACACACTTCACTCGGAATCATCGTAATTATGATGATATAGAGGTGCTGGAATATAAACCTATCGAATCTGAGGAGTTGGTTTATGAAGATTATTCGCATTTGCAAAGTGTGTTGAACAAATTGGACCCATCTGATAGAGAATTGATTATCCTAAATCGTTTTAAGGAAATCAAGTATGAGGAATTGGCTGAAATCGTGGGGAGTACCCCTGGAGCGGTTAAAACCAGAGTATGTAGAGTATTGAAAAAAGTAAAACAAATGTATTTGGAAACCATATAGTCATGAAAAAAGACCGTTATGATGAGTTGTTGCCTGATTATTTAGACAACACCATTTCCGAAAAAGATAGAAAGGAATTGGAAGCCTACTTGGCCCAATCAGAAGAAGGTAGGAAAGAGTTGGAAGAGATGAAGGCACTTTTTGAAGCCTTCGAAAAAGAGGAGACAACAGTTCCTTCAAACAGTTTGCGTATGCATTTTGAAGAAGCCTTGGAAGAAGAAAAAAGCAACTACGAGGGTGTAATTGCATTGAATGCCAAGCCAAGAAAATCTTCTTGGGCATCCAACGTGCTCAAGATTGCAGCCAGCATTGCGCTTCTAGTAACTTCATTTCAAATTGGAAGTTTTTTTCAGCAAAAAAAGATAGATGGCAGCATTGCTTCGCTTGAAAACGAAACCTTACAAATGAAGCAAACCGTAATGCTATCCTTAATGGAAAACCAATCGGCCAGCAAGCGTATTCAGGGTGTTAATTATATAGAAGAAATTCCAAATCCCGATGATGCAGTGGTTGATGCCTTGGCAAAGCGCATGTTAAATGATGAAAACGACAACGTACGATTGACGGCTTTTGAAGCACTTTCACGATTCTCTTCCTCTGAAAAAGTAAAGGAGGTATTTATAGAAGCATTGGGCAAGGAAAAAAACCCAAGTATTCAAATTGTAATTATTCAAGTATTGGTTCAAATGCAGGAAAAGAAAGCCATCGGACCCATGCAACGATTATTGGAACAAGAGGATACGCAGCCTTTTATTAAAGAACAAATTAAGACAGGATTACCGAAAATTATATAAACATCAAAAAACGAAAATCATGAAAAATTTTAGTATTCTTTTAGCAGCATGCTTAGTGGTCAGTTTGGGCCAAGCGCAAGACGGTTACACCAAATCCTTAAGTGGTGTAGAGTGGGTAAAAATCGAATCTAAAGCCGATATCATTGTTAGAACCCACAACAAAAGTGAACTTTTGATTAAAGCTAACAGCAACTCAGAAGTATCAGAGAGAGCCAAGGGCCTTAGACTTGTTGGCGAAGGTGGTGAAGACAATACCGATGTGGGGTTTTATGTTGTACAGGATGGAAATACACTTCTTGTAAAAAACCTTAGAAAAAACGAAACCGCTCACATCTTTCTTCCCAAAGACCAAAATGTTTCTGTAAAAAGTACCTGGCATGGCGATATTGATGTCGATGGTTTCTCCGGAGAAGTAGAAGCTAATGCACGCTTGAATGGTAGCGTCGATATCCGAAATGTAAATGGCCCCGTAACTGCCAATGCTTTAAATGGTGATATTGATGTCTTTTTTAATACAATCAAACAAGACTCTCCCATTTCAATTTATACCACTAACGGTGCAGTTGATGTTTCCATGCCATCGAATACTCCTGCCCAGGTTTCTTTGAGTTCCACCAATGGCGAAATCTATAGCAACTTCGATTTTAAACGTGAAGAGAAGGAAGGGTTAAAATCATACTCAAGAAGAAGTGTCAAAGCCACAATCAACGATGGAGGTGTGAGCATTTCGTTAAAATCCACCAACGGGAATATCTACTTGAGAAAAAAATAACAATCAAAAAACGAATCGTCATGAAAAAAACTAGAGCTCTATTTTCAGTACTATGCTTTCTATTTGGCCTCTTTGATGTATTGTCACAGCCAAAAAAACTTAGTGATGAGTCCTGCAAAACCTTGTTTACCGCTATAAAGCAAAATGACTCTAACAAAGTTCAAGCACTCCTTACAACAACGAATCCAAATTGTACATGCGAATGGAACAATAACCCAAGAACACCTTTGGTCTTGGCTGGAAGAATGGGAAATCTAGAAATCGTAAAGCTATTGATAGCCTCAGGTGCTGATGTAAAATTCCATGTTAAAGGAGACGAAACCCCATTGATGGCCGCTGCACTAAATGACAACGTAGTACTTATCGACCATTTGATAAAACAAGGAGCTGTAATAAACAAAGAGCTTTCTGGTGACGGCACTACACTTTTGATTGCGGCAAGAGAAGGCAATCATAAGGTCGTAAACTACCTTATCGAAAATGGTGCTAAAGTCAACGCTGTGGTAAGAGGGGACGGTACTGCATTGATACAAGCTGCAAAAAATGGTCACCAAAAAGTAGCAGAAGTTTTGTTGAAAAACGGGGCGGACCCAAAACTAGAAGCTCCTGGTGATGAAAACCCTATCTACCATGCTCTTGCCTCCAATAATGAGGAAATGATTTCTCTCTTAAGAAAATACCTGTAAAAAACGCATCGCAACAAAAAACGAACCATCATGAAAACAAACATCCTCTTTTTAGCCATGACCATATTGGCCCTTACCGTAAAAGGACAGAAAATCATTGAGAAGAATATCAACTATTCTGGGCAAACCATAAGTATGGAAGTCAAATTTGCTTCTCAAATTGAGGTGAAAACCTGGGATAAATCAACCATCTATTTCAAAGCAGATATTCAAACAGACCAAGGGAAATATCTTGATCTTTATTCTTTGGATATCAATGAAAGTAATAGTTATGTTTCCATAACCTCAGAGGCAAAACCTGTTTTTAAGGCCTTCCATAAGGAAAGGGAAAGAAGTGGCAGAAAACAGTATTACTATACGGATGACATGTATGAGTTCAATTATGTGCTTTACGTACCAAAGAATGCCACTTTTATGGTGAAAAGTATCAACGGAAGTTTAAAAGCTGATGTTATTGAAGGTGATTTCACTGCAGATTTAATCAATGGAGATATTGAAATCAAAAAGTATAAGGGCGATTTGGAATTAAAAACTATTAACGGAGAAATTGATTTATCCGTGGGAAAATCCAATTTAACGGCTCAAACGGTTCATGGTCAAATCTATGCGGATGAAAACATGGATTTGCAGGTTACTGATCGCCATGTGGGACAAAAAGTCATGGCCAGCTTTGCAAATGCTACCAATTCCCTCAGGTTGAATACGGTAAATGGTAATATGTATTTACGTTTATAGCGCTCGGAATAATAGTAAGGCCCAACCGACTACCAACAGCAGACCGCCCATAGGGGTTACAGGACCTAGAAACTTTAGCTTTCTTCCTGCGGATGCACTGAGCACCAACCCGTAGATGCTAAATGAAAATAGTAAAGTGCCTAGAATAAAACATATCGCTATAATCGCCCCCTCATCCTCCATATTAGGGGAAAATCCAAGCGATACCATGAGAATAGCATGGTACATTTGATACTTGACCCCGGTTTCAAAACTTTGTAACTGTTCTGGGGTCAGTTTCTCTTTTAAAGCATGAGCACCGAAGGCGCCAAAAACTACCGCCAAAAGGCCGTAAACTGCACCAAAAACAAATAAGAGTTTACTCCATTCCATATTAAAAATAGATGTTTATTTTTTCATCCGAAGTTACCTGAAAAGTGCAGTCCTCGTATTTTGGCGGCCCAAACGTGCGCATTTTTGCTTTTGAAAAAGCCACTTTCTCCTTCGGTATACCCAACCAATTTGTATCCAATGCATTGTTCCCATTTTTATCATGAAACAAGGCTATTGCATATTCACCTTCCGGCAAATCTTCAATAGTCAAGGAAGTCATTCCTTCTTGAGCCGAAGTGCTTCCACTTTTCATAACTTCTTCAAATTTCAAAAAAGAAGAAGCTGAATTATAAATTGCCACACTTACTTTTCCTTCTGATGAAGGCACATTATAGACCGTTACCGAAAGCTTGTACTGGGAAAATAGCATCGCTGGAAGTAGTAGGATAAGTGAAGAAAGGGTTTTCATATACTGTTTTGTTATGTCTTTTGCATTAACGCATATACGATGCCAAAGTTATTTTTGAGCTTCTAATTTGAGTGCAAGTTTTTCATTTAAGTTTTCGTAAACGCTCTGGGTAAGTAAACTGTCTCCGAAGTTTAAAAATATTTTCAAGGAATCATCATGAACCAATCGAATCTTTGGCTGTCTTAAATCGTCCACAAAAACATAAACTTTGGTCTGGGTTAGCGAATCCTGAAAAACTCCTTTTTCCTTTTCCAACCATGAAAACCCATGGGAACGTTCCATTTCAGGAATTCGTTCAACAAAAGAAATACTGTCAATTTTTGAGATGGCAATCTTTCTATAATAGATACCAGATGTGATGCTAAGCTCACCTTCCTCAATGGAATGCCAATTTTTATAGTGCAGAACAAATGCAAAAACACAAAAAACAAGGGTCAGAACAATCAAAACGTTCCATAACCAATGTCTTTTCTTGTTATTCATTTTCTATATCAGTTCTATATTTATCAAACCAAGCCACCGTATTAGCAATCTTTGTAATCAAATTGCTTGGTCTACTGGCTATCCCGTGGCTTGCCCCTGGAATTTCTACCAAAACGGTTTCAATTTTTCTGAGCTTTAAAGCATGGTACAACTGTTTGGCCTCGCTAGGTGGAGTCCTCAAATCATTCATGCCCACCATGACCATAGTCGGTGTCTCTATATTACCAACGAGCGATAAGGGTGAAAATTTCCAATACCCCTCAAAATTTTCCCAAGGTTGACCAGGATATCTTGTGTTTGCATATCCAAAGTAATTATCGGCCACCAGAGTTTTGCTTATCCAGTTCATTACGGGTTTTGCAACAACTGCAGCTTCAAATCGATTATTTTTTCCAATCATCCATGCACTCATAATACCACCGGCACTACCTCCAGTTACAAAAAGCTGGTCTTCATGCGCTATTCCCATCTTAATGCAATGATCCACTCCATCCATAACATCATCATAATCTTGGCCTGGATAATTATTCAATAACAAGTTCCCGAATTCTTCGCCATAACTGGTACTTCCTCTTGGATTTGGATAAAAGACTACATAGCCTGCGGAAGCGTATAACTGCATTTCAGCTGAGAATCTATCACCGTAATTCAAAATAGGACCTCCATGGTTTTCCACCATAAATGGGTACTTCTTGTTTTTATCATAATTTGGCGGATACACTACCCAACCTTGAATGTCTCGACCATCAAAAGATGATTTATACCAAACTTCTTCCACCTCGCCCAAATTTCTATACCCAAGCAAAGGTTGATTCAACCTTGTAATTTTTTTTGCTGTTTTGCTTTTTGCAGTTACTACTGCTAACTCGGCTGGATAGTTGGGACGAGATTGTGTAAACACAATTGTTCCATTTTTTGCAACGGTAAAAGCACCTCCACCATAAGGACGTCCCAGTGAAGTACCTCCTAAATTATCTGCCAGTTTTGAAACTTTTCCTTCCAAGGAAATATACCCCACCTTGCCATTACCCTTATCATCATAAGAAACATATAGTCCTGCACTTTTGCCATCCCACTGCATGTTGGAAATAGTTCTGTCCAGATTTCCGGAAATCATTCGCTTTCCAGAACCATCAATATTCATGATATGTAATTTGCGGGTTTGAAAAGCTTCAAACTTATCGCCATATCCGAGATAAGCAACATACTTTCCATTCGGGGATACTTTAGGATTGTAATCTGGACCATCCCTATCGGTCAAGGCTTCAACTGCTCCACTTTCTATGGTCACTGTATAAATCTCACTATTCCGGAAGCGATATTCCCAGTCTTCTACTCTATTGGCCGAAAAGTAGATTTTACCGCCATCTGTGCTCCAAGAAAGCGCACCTCTATGGTGGTAATCTCCAGAAGTCAGTTGCCGTACCGCGCCTCCTTCTGCCGAAACAACAAAAATATGATTGAATCCTGGTGGAATGTATCCACGGCCATCAGCTTCGTGATATACTCTATCTGTAACTCTCGGGGCATCGGCCCACTTCGCTCCTTTGGGTTTTTTAGGGATTTTAGCACTTACCGGAGGTGCTTTGGGCACATTCATGGAAAATGCCAAAGATTTCCCATCTGGAGACCATGTCAATGAACTTGGGCTAAAAGGTAGCTGTGTTAATTTGGCCACCTTGCCGGTTGCCACCCAATACATGTAAATTTCAGAACCATTTGCGGTGCTACTGGAAAACGCAATTCTATCTCCATTGGGAGCCCATCTGGCGCTACTCTCATTTACCTCGCGAGTCGTTAACTTTTGATGTTTGCCTCCATCTGTTTTTAGTAACCAAAGACTACCCGTTGAACGGTCTTTTATGATGTCAAAACCTATTCTTCGATAGATTACCCATTCTCCATTAGGAGACACTTGTGGGTCAGAGACATATTGGAGGTCAAAGACATCCATATATGAAAAATTGGGTTTTTGAGCTTCCGTAAACTGAATGGAAACAAAGAGTAAAAAACAGAAGAGAATGGTGCGTTTCATGTTGATTAATTTGATTCCTAAAGGTAGAGCTTCAACCTCATTTCGCAAAACCCTGAATGTCGGTATTATCCATTATATTTAAAGACCAATACTCAACCTTTTGCATGCCTTTTAAAAAAATCAGTACAGATAGGTTGCTGGGGACCTCAGCAATGGTGATTAATGTCCTTACCTTAATTATCTTTATTTATCAAACAGATATTATGCGATTGCAGAGCAAGCTTTCTGTAAAACCAAGATTGGATTTTACAACCAACCAAGGTGGAAACGATTCCTTGATTTCCTTTCAAGAAGAGTTCCTAAAAAGTTGGATTGATGGTTAGTTTTTTTCGCGGCATCCGTCAAAAACTCCTTATCGAAAAGCGGTTTTCGAAATACGTATTTTATGCTATTGGGGAGATTGTTTTAGTAGTGATAGGTATCTTGATTGCCCTGCAAATCAACAACTATAGCGAGCAAAAAAAAGAACGTAACAAAGAGCAAATCCTTTTGTCCAATCTATCCAAAGATGTAGCATTGGATATTCAGCAAATTGAAAACAATACCGCTATATCGCGAGATAGACTGAAACGTCTTGATAGCCTCATTCGACTTCTTAAGAATCCTGATAGTGTGGACACGGCAAGTTTTATAAGACAGTCGTATGAGTTTGTCTTTGATCAATATTTTAAAAGTAACAGCGGTATTTTTGATGAAGCCGTGTCTTCGGGAAAAATGAGTTTTGTTCAAAATGAATCCCTTCGTCAGGATATTTTCAACTATTACCGAAATGCAAAACAGACCTACACCGACGGTACAACACGATTGATAACTGACGAATTCATTACTCCTTTATTGGTAGAGCATGTGTACCTTAACTATGAAGGAATGGCCATGCTCGGACTAAACATGGAAGATGTTTCTTCGTTAAAAAATCTTGACATGAAAATGCTCGCTGAAAACCGAGAATATTGGAAAATGGTACTCCTAAAATTCGGTGGCAACCAAGAACAAATCATTCGATGGGATGCCATAAAAATAAGAGCGGAAAGATTGAAAAATCGTATTACCCAAGAACTGGAAACTTTATAGTTTTATACGATTTTTACTTAGTTTTTTTAACAGCAATCCTGTATCTTCATTCGCATTTCAAAAAATTCAACATCAAAGAATATGAGAACAATCATGATTACTAGATTTATCCTTGCTTTTGCCTTTCTTCACCTTACTATAAGTACAGCCCAAACCGAGACAAAATTGATGCGACAACCCGCCCTTAGCGATACACAAATCGCCTTTGTTTATGCGGAAGACTTATGGGTTGCAAATAGAGATGGTTCAAATCCTAAACGCTTGACTATTGATGAAGGCATTGAATCCAGCCCCATTTTTTCTCCTGATGGAAGCATGATTGCCTTTAATGCCGAATATGACGGCAATGTTGATGTTTATATTGTACCAGCAGCTGGAGGTATTCCAAAAAGACTAACTTGGCATCCTTATCTTGATTTGGTGCGTGATTTTACACCCGATGGAAAAAACATACTTTTTGCTTCCCGAAGAAATTCCCATACGAATCGTTATTTTCAATTGTACACCGTTCCCGTGGATGGGGGCGCTACTGCACAATTAGAAATACCGAATGCATTTTGGGCTTCCTATTCAGATGATGGCCAACATATCGCTTATACTACCATTTTTGATGCTTTTGGTCAATGGAAGCATTACCGGGGCGGACGTACTTCAAGGATTTGGGTATACAATACCGAGGACCATAAAGTTGTTGAAATTCCAAAACCCCAAGGTGGCAGTAATGACACTCAACCGCAATGGTCTGGTGATAACGTAGTTTTTAGAAGCGACCGTGATGGAGAGTTCAATCTTTTCAGTTATGACGTTAACACGAAAGCTGTAAAAAAACATACAGATTACAAAGACTTTCCGGTAATCAATGCTAAGGTTTTTAAAAACTCAGTTATTTATGAGCATGCAGGAACACTTCATGTTTATGATATAGCTTCTGGGAATGATAGCAAACTTACTATCAATATTGCCACGGACCTTTTGGAGCTCCGAGAGCGCTTTGTCTCTGGACCACAATATGTACGCTCAGGAAATATTTCACCATCAGGAGCCCGGGTTGTATTGGATTTTCGTGGAGATGTCATAACCGTTCCAGCAAAAAAAGGAGATCCCAAAAACATTACCCAAACCACAGGTGTACATGAAAAGTTCCCATCTTGGTCCCCTGATGGAAAATCCATAGCATATTTTTCAGATGCTTCCGGAGAATATGCTATGCATGTTCAAAATACTGCCAGCGGTTCAGTTAAAAAAATAGTCATGACCGGAACGGGGTTTTACGGAAATATCCACTGGTCGCCAGACAGTAAAAAAGTAAGTTATGTTGATAATGGCAGAAATCTATATGTTACTACCATTGGTACTTCAAAAACTGTCAAAATTGACCAAGATGATTTGTTTATTCCTGGAGATTTAAGAGAAAAGTTCAGCGATTGGTCTTTCGATTCTAATTGGATTGCCTACACTAGAATTACGGACACTCACTTTGAAAAAGCATTTTTGTATTCGTTGTCAGAAAACAAATCCTACGAACTTACCGATGCGCTATCGGATGTCGTTGAACCTACTTTCGACCCCAGTGGCAAGTATGTTTATTTATTAGCATCCACTGATGCCGGTCCCGTGGTAAATTGGTTTGACCAATCCAGAATTGACAAAGTATCCACATATTCCATGTATGCGGTTACCCTTCAGAAAGATGTGATTTCACCATTGAAGAAGGAAAATGACGAGGAAAAGGGAGAAGAAAAGAAGGAAGAACCTGCAAAAGACAGTTCTTCTAAAAAAGGAAAAAAAGATACCCCTGCCCCAAAAGTCTTAAAGATTGATTGGAATGGAATTCACAATAGGATGATCGCTTTGCCTATTGACGCAGGAGATTATAGCGAATTGAATTCACCTAAAGAAGGAGAAATCTATTTCATAACAACAGATGACTCAGGGTCGCATCTAAGTAAGTTCACATTTGAAGAAAGAAAAGATGAAAAACTCTTCCCTGCTGATTATTATGAAGTTTCCGGCAATAGCAAAAAGATGTTATACAATAGCGGAAGTTCATGGTTTGTATCCGACTTAGGTAAAAAATCTGATAACGGCCCATTAAATCTGGGGGCCATATCCGTGAAAATAAATCCGAAGGAGGAATGGAAGAATATATTTAACGAAGCATGGCGGGTAAATCGTGATTACTTCTACGACCCAGGAATGCATGGTGCAGATTGGAATGCCATGAAGACCAAATACGAACCTTTTGTAGCGCATGCCTCCTGTAAGGATGACCTATATCGTGTAATGCAGTGGATGTTTAGCGAGTTGGCCGTAGGTCACCACCGTTTTGGTAGCGACGGAGATGCTCTAAATGATCCGAAAAATATTCCTGGAGGTCTCCTAGGAGCAGACTATGTGGTAAAGAACAATCGCTATCAAATCCGGAAAATTTATGGTGGTCTCAATTGGACTCCAAATTTAAGGTCACCCTTAACAGAGCCAGGAGTAAATGTTTCTGAAGGAGATTATATTATTTCCGTTAATGGTAAAAACGTTTCGGGCACTGATAATTTATACAGCTTCTTTGAAAACACGGCGAACACATTAGTGGATCTCAAAGTAAGCCCAAATCCAGATGGAAGCAATGCAAAAACCTATCAAGTTACACCACTTAGTACAGAATGGGCTATTCGAAATCGGGATTGGGTAGAAGGAAATATGAAAAAAGTCCATAAGGCAACGGATGGCCAAGTAGCTTATGTATATGTTCCCAATACCGCTGGAGCTGGTTTTGAATATTTTAAACGCTATTTTTATCCACAGGCTAACAAAAAGGCCATCATTATTGATGAGCGATTCAATGGCGGTGGGCTGTTGGCGGATTATTATATTGATATTTTGAAACGCCCTTTGCAGGCACACTGGAATTTCAGATATGGGAAAGATTTAAAAACACCAAGCGCTTCCATTCAAGGGCCAAAAGTTATGATTATTGATGAAACTGCTGGCTCTGGTGGGGATTACCTGCCCTGGATGTTCCGCAGATTTAAGATGGGTACCCTAGTTGGAAAACGTACCTGGGGCGGACTTGTTGGCGTTTTGGGATATCCAGAATTTATCGATGGAGGGGTTGTTACCGCTCCTAATTTGGCCTTCTATTCTGAAAAGGGTTTCCGAGTTGAAAATGAAGGGGTAGCTCCAGATGTAGATGTAGAACAATTACCAGAATTGGTTATTAAAGGTCAAGATCCACAATTGGAAAAAGCTATCGAAATTGTAATGAAGCAGTTGAATGAAAATCCTCCTAAAGAGACCACTACTCCTGCTTATCCAATAAGAGTCAAAAAGTAATTTTAACCTTAATTCTTAGCTATTGGATTTTACCAATAAGACTGTACTTATTACCGGAGGGTCTCGAGGAATTGGGAAGGCTACTGCCATAGCATTTGCCCAAAGAGGGGCCAAGGTGGGTATTAATTATAGAAACAATTTGGAAGAAGCACAGAAAACGCTTTTTCAATTGCCAGGGAAAGGACATCAAATCTTCCAGAAAGATATTTCGAACAAAGAAAATTGTGAGGTATTGATTAAGGATTTCACAAGTTTTTTCGGGCGTATTGATGTATTGGTCAACAATGCCGGCATCTCTGTTTTTCACGAAATGGATAAGGTTGATTTTGACCACTGGACCCATGCATGGGAAGAGACCTTTAAAACCAATCTCTTTGCCGCCGCCAATATGAGTTATTGGGCAGGAAAAGCTATGATGGAAACGGGAGGAGGTAGAATCGTTAATGTCTCCTCTAGGGGTTCGTTTCGAGGTGAACCTACCAAACCAGCATATGGAGCGAGTAAAGCCGCATTAAATGCCATGAGTCAGTCTCTGGCTAAGAAATTGGCACCATACAATATTTATATTGGTGTAGTTGCTCCAGGTTTTACGGAAACGGAAATGGCCGCTGTGACCTTGACACCCGCTGAACGCGAAAATCTGCTACGGGAATCTCCGTTTAAACGTATGGCCCAACCGGAAGAAGTGGCCCACGCAATATTATTTTTGGCTTCAGAAGGTGCGGAGTACACCTCCGGAACTATTATTGACGTGAATGGTGCCAGTTATTTGAGAAGTTAAATCTGTTCAAGATGATAACACGATTAGAATTCATTAAAGTATGCAGTTTGTTTGGTTTATCCCTACCCTTACAAACGGTTATGAAATCCTGCAACGATGGCATGGAAAGCCCAATTACTAGGGGAGATTTTAATGGTTCGGTATTGATCATAGGAGCAGGAGCCGCTGGAATGGCAACTGGATATCTTTTGCAACAGCTAGGCATAGACTATCAAATAGTAGAAGCCGATACTTCGTATGGCGGTCGATTTAGAACCAATACTACCTTTACGGACTTTCCTATTCCGCTAGGAGCTGAGTGGCTGCACGTTTCTGAATCCGTATTTACTGAAATTGTGAATGACAGTTCGGTACAAATTCCAAAAATCACGCAAGGATATAGGGCAACAGATACATATGGGGTTTTCAGAAATGAGGCATTGAATGTGGTTGAGTTAGGTTCGGACAGTGGCAGTTTTATTGACCAAAAATTCATTCGTTCTTCATGGTTTGATTTCTTTGATGAATTCATTGTGCCCAGCATTAAGGAAAGAATACAACTCAATACCCAAATTGCTTCCATTGATTACTCTGGGGATACCATTCTAGCATCCGATGTAAATGGAAATTCGTACCAAGCTGATAAATTGGTCCTTACCGTTCCCTTGAAGCTACTTCAGTTAGGACAAATCGATATAAGTCCGCCGCTACCCAACAATAAGCAAAGAGCCATAGCAGATGCCACTATCTGGAGTGGTATGAAAGTGTTTTTGAAGTTTTCTGAAAAATTCTATCCTACCTTTTTGGAATTTGACGACAGCGAGACCGGTGATGGTCAACGCATGTATTATGATGTTGCATATGCGCAAAATTCAGCTGACAATATTTTAGGGCTTTTCGCTGTAGGCATACAGGCAGAAGTCTATCAAAACTTCAGTGGTGAAGCCCTGAAAACTTATATTTTGAATGAATTGGATGAAGTCTTCGATGGAAAGGCTTCGGAAACCTTCCAAGATATCCTTATACAAAACTGGAATGAACAACCCTTTGCCAGAGGTGCTTATTTGACGGACACAGCGTCCACTTCCATTTCAAGAATCATGTCTGAGTCCATTAATGACAAATTCTATTTTGCGGGTACCTCCTATACCCAAGAAAATGATTGGAGTTCGGTGCACACCGCCGCTCAATCAGCACGAGATGCTGTCCAAGAGTTGATTCGCTAAGCTGATTCAATCATGGCTTTGTATCTTAGAAGCCTATGAAAACAGCAACAATTGCCCAATTAAAAAAAGAACTTCAATTTAAGTCAGATGAAGAGCTATTGCAGCTTTGCTTGCGATTGGCTCGTTTTAAAAAGGAAAATAAAGAGTTACTCACCTATCTGCTCTTTGAAGCTGATAACGAAACTGGGTATATTGAAAATGTAAAATCAGAAATTGATGAACAGTTCTCATTAATCAATACCAATAGTTTTTTCTACATTAAAAAAAGTGTCCGTAAGATTTTGAGAACGCTGAAAAAGTTCATCCGTTACTCAGGAAAAAAAGAAACCGAAGTAGAACTTCTATTGTATTTCTGTGAAAAACTCAAAGATTTTCAACCTTCTATCCGAAGGAATACTACCTTAATGAACTTGTATGAAAGACAACTAATTTATATAGAGAAGAAAATTATGGGTCTGCATGAAGACCTGCAATTTGATTTTGGCCTGTTGTTCTCAGAGTTAAAAGGCTGACCTACTTTACAGTTTTTATATTATAAGAGCCAAAAGCAGATAACTGTAGATAAATAGGTTACTTCAAAAACTATTTCACATTAACCTTGTAATTCTCATTTTTTAAGAAACCAACATTGTCCATAGCAATCATTCCATTTTCAGATTTATTAAAAACAAAGCTTAGTTTCCTTAATTCCGAAAAGTTGAACTTAGGATTCTCTTTTTGCAAATCCTCAAATTCGAAGAAAAACGATTGAAAAACCTCATCTGATCGCCTTTTCCCCATTATATATTCATTTTTCCAAATAATGTTATGAAGCCGATTCTGTAGAAACGAAAAAGTGCTCAAAAGAAAAGAAATTTTCTCACCTTCGGAGTCCGTTAGCTGGATCGTAAAGTCAATAAAATTATTTTCCTTGTCGCTGCTAGTTTTCGTTTTAATCCCTTCGACCTCAAAAAGAGAAAAAGTCAAAACTGATTGGTTGTCTATTTGAGCAAAAGGCTCTTCAAAAGAAATACTGTAAGTAGGCAGCGTTTTTTTGGTGCTATTCAACTCATCCTTAGTAGCAGCATCCCAACCTAAAAACACGGCTTTGTTTTTATCTTCAGGTTTTACTTTTCGCTCATACCACTTAGATAAATTTTCAGATGAAATTGCGGCATAGTTACAGGATGTACTCAGTAGGTCAAAATCTTCATCATAATTGCACAAAATCTGTGTTCTGGAGTCCTCAAATTGACTTAGGTAAATAGTGTTTGGAAGCCATTTCTTTATTTTTCTATAGTCTTGAAATAGAGGAAGGTATTTTTTGTTATCTTTTAATGAAGCTTCCAAAAAAGATACTGTATACACTTTTGCAATCTGTATTTGTTCCTCATTGGTTAACAAGTTTTTAGAATTTTGAAAGCCTTTAAATACAGTAAATGTCTCATCATCATTCCAAGTAGTGTTAAACTGACTATGGTTTGCGTTCTTTATATAAAGTGATGATTTAAAATAA
Organism: Bacteroidota bacterium; assembly: GCA_039191905.1. GTDB lineage: Bacteria > Bacteroidota > Bacteroidia > Flavobacteriales > Flavobacteriaceae > Flagellimonas. The sequence continues at coordinate 14,605 of JBCCXJ010000010.1, forward strand.
TAGGTGCTATCGGAAAAGGTAATCCTATTGTATTGTTGGGAACCTATAAAAGAATTTAATTGAGCATCCATAGATCCATGGATTACAAAATAATTTATATTACTGAGTTCGGTCTTCACTGCACTGGGCTTATATTGTCCATCCACCGGAGCGATGGCCATTAAGGCCTTAATATTATAATTAAAATCAAATTTTACGGAAGCATTATCTGGGTAATGCTTCAAGTTGTTGAACAAGGCAGCATGAACAATGGACTCACCGCCACGAGAATGACCTATGAGAGCAATATTTGATGTATCAACCTTTCTATAAAAAAGGTTGTTTTCTTGGTTATCCCATTCATGCCATAACTTTAAATGTTGAAGCAATAGCCACGCTCTTGCATCGTTTTCTTGTATTAGTCCAGCTCTAAAGTCAGACCACGACGTATTCAAAAAGTTCTCATCTATCGAGATTACTATCATACCTTTAGAGGCTAACAATTCGCCTAAGTATTCATATCCTTCATCTGAAAAATCCTGCATATCATTGTCTCCATGTACAATCAACACTAATGGAAAAAGACCATTTTCCTTAGGATACCATACTCTACCATTAATTGGTAACTTATCAGAGCTAAAACCCCAGTATTTTGTTCGTATCCAACCACTTAAACCATCCCAATTATCGATAAAAGGACTCCCATTTACAGTTTTGGTTCTTATGTCAACATTGGCACCGTATTCAATACGATGCTTGTCTTTTCCACTTCCATATGTTAGTTTTTGAACTGAGTATTCTCCGTATTTAGCAGGAGAGAGATTTAGAATTGGATCAATCTTTTTACCTGATATGGTGGAAGCGTTAACCTGATTTTGATCATCAAATCCTTCAAAAATATAAAACCATAAAACACATGAAATTAGGAACAAAAATAGGAAAGTAAGTAGTATGCGAGCTGCTTTGTATAGTATCACATCTTTTTCAAAACGAAAGGTTTTCAATAAAAAAAATATGGTGCCTAGAACAAAAAATGCACAAGTCCAAGCAATGGATAGACTTAGTTTAACAATTGCATAATTAAACAATAGCGGACTTACAAAAAACGAAATCTTGAACCATATAGAAAAATCACCAAACCATTCCAAAGCCTTTATAAAGAATAGACTTAGAAACAAAAAAAGTAATAGCACCAGCAAGCTAAAAGGGACATATAAATAGTCTTGAAAGTCCAAGGTTCTATTAAAAACAGAAAAAACGAAAGCTAAAAAGGCAATAAACAAAATTAGCTTTCCTGTACTTTCTAGATTTTTTTTCAAAGCTTCATACAAGCTCTGTCTTTTTTCCAAAAAAACAAGGATCATCTTTTTCATGTTTTCCATTTTAGGTTAGACTTAAAGGTAATATCGTGTTAAGACAATATCGTCTATTCAAAAGAATGAAAAAAATTACTTGAGATTAACAGTTGTAAAGAATAGTTTAAGTACTAAAAAGTTTATCTGACGATATTTCCCCAATGTTTTAACTCGATACTTGTGAATACCAGATAAACAAGCTTTATTCAACAATTGTAGGGTTTGTTAAAGGAACAGGGAAACCCATATAAACTTCTATTGTATTTCTGTGAAAAACTCAAAGATTTTCAACCTTCTATCCGAAGGAATACTACCTTAATGAACTTATATGAAAGACAACTAATTTGAAAATTATGGGTCTGCATGAAGACCTGCAATACGATTATGGTAGTCTTCTTGAAAACCATAGATTATAATGGAAAAGGCCCCAAATCAATATGGTTCGATTTGAGGCCTTTCTGACTAACACTTGAGTAATTCTAAAACTTAAAATTCAATGTAGCCGTCAGGTTGGTTCCGAAACCGTTTCGCCTTCTAGCAGCAAAAAGGTCTCCAAATTGGCGTTGGCTGATGAGAGGCACGTAGGTTTCGTTGAATAAATTTTGTATACGGATGGATAGGTTGCCATCAACTTCTCCAAACCAATTTTTCGGGAAAATAAAATTGGTTCCAAAGTCGACTGTGGTGTAACCTCGAAGCCTAAAACCATCAGCACGCGTTGGGATGCCATCTTCGTCCAAATCAATTTGTCCATCGTTATCCGCATCAACCAAAAAATTGAAGGCTCTATCTCGATTGGCCAAGGAGTACAATTCAGCATTTACCGATAGCCCTTTTACCGCTGGAATAGCATAACTAGCCCTTAGCGAGGTAGTAAAAGGTACGGTCTCAATGGTTGAAGCGGGCTGGAATGTTCCATCATCCTGAGGGTCTACATCAGTTTCAGTAACGGATATGCTGGCGTCCAATCGTAAATCTTGTGTAGGTGCCGCTTGCATGGTTACCTCGAATCCATAGTTGCGCTGTGGTGCTTGCACGCGAGCTCCCTGCCCGGTTTGATCGTCAAATTGAATTTGTGAGGCATCTTCAGAAAAAGCATAAAACCCAGCAAGACCATAAGCAAAATCGTTCCCAAGCTGACCACGAAGTCCAAAATCCAGGCTATTTACAATCTGAGGAGAGACAATTTCATCTCCCTCAATTACTTGGTCTGGAGCCACATCAACAACTAAAAAAGCTAAACTAGGAATGGAAAAACCCTGGGAAAGATTAGCATATAATGTTGTATTCTCCACAAACTCATATGCTGCTCCAAAGTTTATGGAAAGGCCAGAATTCGACCCTGAGCCTCCTAAACGATTTTCCCCAGGAGCCACAAAGGTGAAGGTTGGTGCAAAAGGAAGTACATCAAATGAAATTACATCAAACCTTGCTCCGCCAGATAACCGTAATTTTTCTGTTACATCAAAATCTGCCTGAGCAAAAATACCTCCATTGAAGAGTTCTGTGGGTGCTCCTTGATCCTGTATGCCGCCTGAGCCATCAAATCGGTTCTCCGCGTCAAAAGGGCCTTCCGCAGATATGGTAACCGGAGTAGAATCATCTGCCCACAAAAGTCCACCGCCAACTGTCAAGGTCACTTTGTCTCCAAGTTGTTTCACATATTCTGTACGAATACCTGTTTGTGACGCTTCTGTACTTGTTTGCCAAATCCCAGGCCAAAAATCTGGTAACGTACCTCCGTTCGCTTGTTGAAAAGGTCGAATATCCGCTCCTTCTTGCTGAAACGTTAAATCAAAATAGTAAGCTTGAAAACTAAAAGCACCACCAAATAAGTCGCTGTTTTTGTAGGTAGCATTCAGAGCTAAGTATTCTTGTCGCACTTCATTATCGTACGTAAAAGGGTTATCCACAGGTATAGCAATACCAGCAGCCCCCTCCGGGTTGGCCAGGACTTCCTCTTCAGAAAAACCGGGGGCGAAAGACAAATCGTTAGGTTCCCGTCTTGTTCTGTTCAGCATAACACCTATCGATTGCTTTGGGGTAATATTATACCCCACCTTTGCCAACAGGGAAAAATCATCATAAGCAGAAGTTCCGTTAGGGGCAATACGTTCACCATCAGGTCTAAATTGGCCTGCCGTAGTTTCCAAAGCGCCATTTACCAAATAGGTAAATTTCCCCAATGTTCCTGAAATGGTCGCAGCTGTTCTAAAGTCAGTCGATTCACTACCTAAAAAGGCATCACCAACCATATAGGTTCTTGAGAACAATTGGATATCCGCTGCAATGCGTTTATCACTGGCTTGCTTGGTAAAGAACTGGATTACACCACCTGGTGCACCACCACCATAAATGGTTGAAGCACCATAAAGTACCTCCACTCGCTCTAATGCCGAAGGATCAATATTTCCAAGTACCGCCCCACGCAGTCCTTCATTGGATTGCAAAGGAATTCCGTCCAGGAGATATAAAGGTGCCCTTCCCCTAAGGGTTGCCAGAAACACGTCGTTCCCGACAGAGGGTGACGTAAAGTTTGGTATGAACTTCCCTAGAGTAGCTGATAAGTCTGAGCTCTGTTCAGTATAATAATTAATGGTTTCTGTAGGAACTACATCCAAGGCTCTTGGTGTCTTGGCTATCAATACTTCCCTTCTTGAAGCGGTTACCGCCACTTCACTTAAGGCCAGCACATTTTCCAATAGTTGTACATCCACCACAATTGGGGTATCGTTTTCAATAGTTACTTTGGTTTCAAATCGGCTGAATCCAATCAAAGTGACCACAATTGTTGAAGATCCATAAGGAACTTCACTTATGGTATATTTTCCGGAAGCGTCTGTAGCTGTTCCAATATTGGTATTGCCCAACCGTACATTGGCGCCTAAAAGAGGAGCTCCATTGGTATCGGTAACCGTTCCGGATATGGAACTGGTTTGAGCGGAAATAACCCATGAGCACATTATCAGGAGAATTATAATAGGTATTCTTAAAGCATTTAGTGTTGTCATAGTTTGAGAATTAGTTTTTGACCATACGAACCAAAGAAGTAAAATGAAAATGTTTGACGTACCGCTATAATTCGTAACTTGTTATTTAGATTTAATCTAAATACGAACAAAACTATGCTTTAAGTATTGTCATTTTGTTTCACAAAAGGAGTAAAATGTTCAACAAAAGTAGTTTAACAACCTCTTAACATCAATCAAAAATGGAAAGTGTTTTCAAAGACAATAAACCTGTTAATTTATTGGACTTCATAACTGCAAAAGGGTCTGTTCAGGGGAATTCGGACTACTTTCAGGTCAACTCTTCTTTTACAAAATCAGATTATGTTCTTGATTATTTAAAGTATGAACTCCTTGAGATCAAAGTGGATTATTTCGACGTAAAAAACTGTACTAGAGGTGCCCATCTAAAAGAATGTAGGAACGATAGTTTGGATATGATATTCTTTTTGACTGGAGCTCTTTCTATAAACTATAAAAACAACTTTGAAATTGTTTTGCCCAACAGACACAATCTGTGCTATACCGCTGCTGATATGATTACGACAGACTGGAAATTTGATTCTGAAGAATTCCAGGTGCTTATCATTTCATTACCAAAAAGCATCTTTTCCCATTATCCCAAGGGTAATACCGATGCCCTGAATCATTTTTTAAAGAGAATGGATGCAGGTAAATCAGCACGCCTTCATCCAGAATGCATGCCCATTACCAAATCCATGCAATCCGTACTAAATGAAATCATCCATTGCTCCAAAGAAGATACTTCAAAGTGGATTTTTTTAGAATCCAAAATCCGGGAACTGTTGGTTCAGCAAATTGAGCAAGTAAAGCAAAGTATACTGGAATTTAATCCCCTGCTTAAACCGGAAAGCATTAAAAAAATTCATCAAACTAAAACCTATATAGAGAATCATCTTCAAAGTAGATTCTCCCTCACGGAGCTTGCGAAAAAAGTAGGGACCAACACGTTTACCCTTAAAAAGGGGTTCAAAGAAATCTATGGGACTACTATTTTTACCTATTGGAACGACTTACGCATGCAGAAGGCAAAACTTTTACTAGAAGAAAACAAACTTTCCGTAGGAGAAATATCTTATGTGTTAGGATTTAAAAGCCAACATCACTTTAGTACAACTTTTAAAAAGAAATACGACATGACACCCAGCCAAGCCAGAAAATTAAGCGTTGTGCAAATGGAATAAAACCAGTCTCCTTAAGAAAGGATTAGAACTAAAACCTCAGTATAGGTTTTTTGGCAAAGTCTTCTTCTGAAATAGGCTTACCGTTGATTGTAGTGGTATCCCAATCTTGGGTAATCTTCCACTCCCCTTTCTGTTTTTTGATGACAATATGAAACTGCCCATAACTATAGTTGGTTTGTCCATCCTTATCGGTGAATCCAATTTGGTAAAAGCCCACTTCGTAGGAAGCTGCTCCATTGGTATGACGACTATCAAACCAAAAGTCCAAAGCAATGGAGACCCCATCTAATTTGTTTTGCTCAAAACGTTGTAGGTTCGCTGTTTTAAATGTATTCTGGGTATCAATACCTTGAGGGGTAACTCGCAACACCTCTTCCGCATAGGTTGCATTTAAGGCTTCGCCATCCAAAGCTTCAAAGGCTTGTTGAAAGGGTTTCCAAACCGATTCATCAATTTCTTTTTGAAAATCAGAGACCGTTTGGGCTTGTAGTTGAACTCCGAAAAGTAGTAGAGCGATGTATAGTATTCTTTTCATAAGTTAAAGGTAGTTATCATTATCCTAATCCAACATCCAACATCATCATAATGATAAAACCGCCTATAAATCCTAATGTGGCAATATCCGTGAATTTATCACGCTGTGTTTCAGGAATTACTTCTTCGACTACTACGAAAATCATGGCACCCGCAGCAAATGAAAGGGCATAAGGCAGAAGCGGTTCAAAGGTAAGTACGGCCCAAGCACCCAATACCCCGGCAATAGGTTCCACAATAGCAGAAGCTTGTCCATAAACCCAACTTTTCCATCGGCTTAATCCATGCCTACGCAAAGGCATGGCCACAGCAAATCCTTCAGGAAAATTTTGCAATCCAATTCCCAAAGCCAAAGCCACTGCGCCACCAATACTGGCACCTTCAAAACCTGCGGCTACACCCCCGAAAAGTACACCTACCGCAAGACCCTCCGGAATGTTGTGCAAGGTAATGGCCAAAGTAAGCAAAGTGGTCCTGCGCCAAGGGGTTTTTACTCCTTCCGCTTCCTCTTCACGAAAATTAATGTGTAAATGGGGTAGAATCTTGTCCAACCCAAAAATAAACGCGGCTCCCAATAGGAATCCCACGGCAGCAGGAATTACCTTCACGAAACCTTCTCCTGGACTCATTTCAATACCGGGCGCCAACAAACTCCAAAAACTAGCAGCGACCATAACGCCTCCTGTAAAACCCAGCATGCCATCCAACAAAGCCCGGTTCGCCCTTTTAAAGAAAAAAACCAATCCAGCCCCAAGAGCTGTCAATCCCCAAGTAAAAAGCGTAGCATACAAGGCCGCCAGGATGGGATTGATACCTTCAAAATACTCAATTATTTGTTCCATTAGTTTTGTTTTTTTACGTATAAATTGGCTGCAATCTGATGTGATATATTTAATTTTTTATCATTTACAAGAATGGATAGGGATTGGTCAAAATCCTCAATATCCAGCACTTGAATAGTGTTTCCCAGCGCAATTTGATTCTTGTCCAAAAACTTTAAAAAAGTGGGTGATGTATCTTTTACGCCAACACAAACACCCTTACTTAGCATAGGCATATCACTCAAAAGTTGCTTGTCACGTTCCATAAACTCGCCATCCTTACTGGGAATGGGGTCACCGTGGGGGTCATATTTGGGGTAGCCAAGCAAAGCATCTATTTGGTCAATAAGCTTTTCGCTTTTGATATGCTCCAGCTGTTCAGCTACTTCATGTACCTCATCCCAAGTAAAATCTAACTTTTCTACTAAGAAAACTTCCCAAAGGCGATGTTTTCTAATTATGGAAAGGGCCATTTTTACTCCTAAATCCGTTAGGGAAACACCCTGGTACTTTTTGTGATACACCAATCCCTTCTCTGCCAATTTTTTGGACATATCTGTTACTGAAGAAGGTTTGGTTTCCATCTGTTCTGCAATGGCATTGGTGGAAATAGGAGTAGATGTGTTTCCCCCCAAATGAAAAATGGTCTTTATGTAATTCTCCTCTGAACGAGTCATTTTAGAATTTTTTCAAAAATACATTTTTATTTACAAAAACAAATTTTTAGTTTTGTCTAAAAATTAATTTAAATGTACAAAAATACTCTTTTAGTATTTATTTTAGGTATTGGCTTGCATCTGAATGCCCAAGAAATAACCCTTTCGGGGAAGGTGACCGCCAATACCAATGAAGCTGTTCCTTATGCAAGTGTTTATGTGGAAAATAAAAACATTGGAACCACCACAGATGAAAATGGTCAGTATGAATTGAAAGTTCCTGAAAGCACCTTGAGGTTGGTCGTACAATCTCAGGGTTATCGAACCCAAAAAAAAGAAATTAACGCTCAGAATAACCAACAAATTGACTTTGTGCTCATTAAAGATTTACTGGGATTGGATGAGGTGGTGGTAAGTGCTACCCGAAACCGAGTTGAAAAAAGAAGTGCTCCGGTTGTGGTCTCTACTCTAAAACCGAGATTATTGACTGCTACTCAATCCATAACCCTAGCTGATGGGCTCAACTTTTCTCCAGGGGTTCGGGTAGAGACCAATTGCCAGAATTGTGGTTTTACCCAGGTTCGCTTAAACGGTTTGGATGGGGGATATACTCAAATTCTGCTCAACAGTAGACCTATATTCACTTCTCTTTTGGGAGTTTATGGCTTGGAACAGATTCCTACAAACATTATTGAACGTGTTGAAGTGGTTCGCAGTGGTGGTTCTGCCCTCTATGGTTCCAATGCAATCGCAGGAACCGTAAATATTCTTACCAAAGACCCCGTTTTAAACACTTGGGAAATTGGAAGCAACTTTGCGTTGATAGATGGAAACACTTTTGATCGTATCGTCAACTTCAATAGCTCTTTAGTAGCAGACGATTTAAAAAGCGGTGTTACCCTTTTTGGTACATATCGAAATAGAGATGCTTATGATGCCAATGATGATGGTTTTACCGAATTGGTAGAATTGCGGAATACCACGGTGGGGGCCAAAGCCTTTTTACGGCCTACAGATAGAAGTCGTATTTCAGTAAATCTCAACTCCATAAGGGAATATAGACGTGGAGGGGATAGACTGGACTTGGCTCCTCAATTTACCGATATCACCGAAGAACTTGATCATGATACTTTTATTGGTGGAGTGGACTATGAAGTAACCAGTAAAGACAATAGCCAAAAAGTTCAGGTATACACATCTGCTTCCTACACTAATAGAGATAGTTTTTACGGAGGTCTTGGAGGAGAACGTACCCGACAAGATAGCATCTTGGCCAACAATGCGTTTGGAACCACAAAAGACTTAGCTTGGGTGAATGGTGTTCAATTCACCAAATCTTTAAAAAACAACGATGTTTTTACCGCAGGTGCCGAATACAATTTTAACAATACCGAGGACCAAATACCTGGATATAATCGTTTAATCGACCAAAGTGTTGTTACCCTTGGAGGATATGCCCAATATGAGTGGAAACCAACCGATAGATTCACTGCTTTAGTTGGAACACGATTGGATAACGTAACCGTGGATGGAGAATACACGGTGGGAGGCATAGAAAGAGGGGTGGATTTAAGCCAAACTACACTATCGCCAAGGCTTACCTTATCCTATCGCATTACTGAAGAATTGCGTTTGCGTGGAGGTTATGCCCGCGGGTTTAGAGCGCCACAAGCGTTTAATGAGGATTTGCACATTTCAAGTGTTGGTGGTGAACCCCAATTCGTAATTCTCTCTGACGACCTTAGAACTGAATTTTCAAATGCATTTACGGGCTCCCTTAACTACTCTAAAAACATAAAATTGGTACAGTTGGATTTTTTGTTGGAAGGTTTTTATACCAGTTTAGAAGATCCCTTTACACAGGTTAGCACCGGCGCAGTTTTGGAAAACGGATCTATCTTGGAAGAAGTACGTAATGGTTCGGGAGCTACAGTTTTCGGAACAAATTTTGAATTTGGTGTATCCCCAAACCCAAAGTGGCGTTTTCAACTCGGTGGTACTTTGCAAAAAACAGAATACGATGAACCTCAAATTCTTTTTGAAACTGATGGTACTCCTGGAGAAAGTGATATATCTGTGGATGAATTTGTGCGTGTTCCAAATCTGTATGGTTATGTGAACACCAGTTGGATTCCGAACAAAGCCTTTAACGTTGATGTCACTAGCACATATACAGGCACCATGACGGTCCCCAGAGTAATCAGCGATACCGGTTTTTTGGAGTTGAATGAAGTGAATTCTTTTTTCGATTTAAATATAAAATTAGAATCCCATTTTGATTTTAATGATTCTTTTATGGTTACGGTTTCAGGAGGAGTTACCAATCTATTTAATAGTTTTCAAGATGATTTTGAAGTTGGTCCAACCCGCGATTCGGATTACATTTATGGGCCAAGTACGCCAAGGTCTTTCTTTCTAGGTTTGAAATTTGGTAAGTTGCACTAAGTATGTCGTATTCTAAAAAATATATCATTTTTACTGCCCTAGCAACCCTAGTTTTTATCAATTGGGGAACCGCTCAAGAACATAGCATACATTGGTTAAGTTTTGCGCAGTTGGAAGACTCTCTATCCGTAAAACCTAAGAAGGTCTTTATTGATTTTTATGCAGATTGGTGTGCCTATTGCAAAAAAATGGACAAGACCGCTTTTAAGGATGAAAACGTAATTGCTCTGCTCAATTCAGAATACTACGCTGTTAAAATGAATGCTGAAACCACGGAAACTGTGGTTTTTGGTGGTGATTCATATACCAATAAGGAGTTCGGTCAGAAGAGAAATCCTACGCATGAAATTCCTTTATTATTGGCTTCCAGAAAAAATCGTCCCTTCTCATTGCCAGCAATAGTCATTCTCAATGAAAAATTTGAAATTACCAAAAGATACTTTGAATACCTGTCTCCAAAGAAAATGAATAAAGTGCTTCGGGAATGATGAATTTGGCTACCTTATAGCCTCAAATTCCGACCCTAACAAAATGAACCCTTTAAAAGAACAACTCCTTAAGCACCATCCTTCTTTTTCAGCAGAAAGTATCGAAAAAGGTCTTTCGCTTTTCAAACAAAAGCAATTTAAGGCCAAATCGCATATACTTCATGCCGGAGAGACAAGCGACAAGCTTTTTTTTGCTGAAAGTTCCATTACACGCTGTCATTTTTTGGATGCCTCTGGAAATGAGCAGACTCTTTGGATGAAACCTGAAAAGACTTTCATTACAGAATACAAAGGTTTTTCAACTGGAATTCCCTCCCAATTCAGTTTGCAATTTTATGAGGATACCAATGTATTTTACATTAGCAGAAAAGACCTGATACAGCTGTATCAGCAATCAACGGATTGGGCCTTATTTGGAATTCACTTAACGGAACAAGTCCATGTAACCTTAATAGATGTTTTTGTCAATTTACTCAGCAACGATGCTACGGATAATTACAGGTACATCGAATATGCATTTCCTAGATTTATCCAGGTTGCTCCCCTTAAAGACATTGCTTCCATGCTCCAAGTTTCGCAAGTTACCCTATCAAGAATTCGTTCGGGCAAACAATTGAAATCCTGATTATTTAACAAATGTTAAATGATTTTAACTGCAGATTAGCTTAATTGCGTACAAAACCAATTCAAAAAAGTTAGCGTTAATGGCCAATAACTTAAAGGCTTCTCCAAATGGAAAAGCAACCACTTCTAGGAAAACATTCAGTAGGACTACAGTGATTACAGAACACATTGCAACCAATGCTGAAAAGATTTGGGATTTACTCACGAATGCGCAGGGTTTTCCAACTTGGAATTCAACGGTAATTTCATTGAATGGAGAAATTAGACAGGGTCAAAAAATAAAACTGAAAAGTACATTGGACCCTTCACGTACTTTTAGTTTGAAGGTGAAATATTATGAAAAGCCAAAAAAACTAATTTGGGGCGATGCCTTAGGTCAACGTTCCTATCTTTTAGAAGAGGATGGTGAGGGTACCTTAGTAACCATGCATGAAAAAATTGGCGGCCCCATCTTCCCTCTTTTTGCTAGTAAAATTCCATCATTTGATGCCTCCTTTGAGCAATTCATGAGGGATTTAAAACGAACCGCTGAAAAAACCAGTGATAAATAAGTACAAATGGATTACAAGACAAAAATCGGTACTCCGGAAAATCCTCTTACGTTAAAAACGCCTCCACTCTCTTCGGAGTTCACTATGCACGTAGATGAAAAAGATGGCATGGAAATTTTGGTGTGCACAGTCAAATCCACAGTACTTCACTATGATAGTAGATGCCTTGAGGATTTACATCAAATGCTCAAAGAAAATGGAGATTGGGTATTATTGGGCAGCAAAGATGAAAAGGTATCCACACAACCAGGAACGGTTGAAGATTGGGGCCGTTCGCCAGACAACCCCATTGGCGGTTGGTATGGACTGAAAAAGAATTTCCGCGGTCGGTTTGCGATGTATATTCCTCCTCTAATGGAATATTTAGGGTTAGCGGAGGTAGAACATAACAAACGGAACAATCGCATGCGTGCTATTTGACCCAATTTCAAAATCTTCGCCACCAGTTGAACCTACTTTTGTTAAATTTGGGCAATGTCCCATTATGATTACATCATTGTTGGAGCTGGTGCCTCAGGCTTATTATTGGCAGATGCCTTAGGTTCTGATGATTTTTTTACTTCAAAATCCATTCTACTTATCGACAAAGCGAAGAAGGTTCAAAACGACCGTACCTGGTGTTTTTGGGAAGCAGGGGAAGGTACCTTTGATCACTTACTTCTAAAAAGTTGGCCCAAAATTTATTTTGCGGGTAAAGATCTACGTTTATCTACTTCGATAGCTCCTTATATATACAAGATGCTCAGGGGAATTGAGTTTTATACCTATTTCAATCAACGTATAAAAAGTTATACAAACATAACACGCATACAAGAAGAGGTAACTGCTGTAAATGAACTTGAAAAGCATGTAGAAGTCGCTACAAAAAATAATACATACCAAGGCCATATAGTCTTTAACAGCATGTTTTCTTATGATTCTTTACCACAGCAAAAAAAATACCCTGTATTGCAACAACACTTTTTGGGTTGGTTCATAAAGGTAGAAAAGCCAACGTTCAATGCAGAAGAGGCTACGTTCATGGATTTTTCCATCCCACAAAAAGGGAATACCCGTTTCATGTATGTGCTTCCCTTTTCCGAAACAGAGGCCTTATTTGAGTATACTTTGTTTTCAGAAGAGGTTTTGGAAAAAAGCGAATATGAAAATGCCATAAAAGATTACTTAGAAGAACATTACCAGAATCTTTCCTATACTATTACCGAAAAAGAACAGGGGAGCATTCCGATGACTGCCTATCCTTTTCATCAGAAGAATACAGATACGCACATGTACATAGGTATTGCCGGTGGGTGGGCCAAACCAAGCACAGGTTTCACATTTTATAGTACAAGCAAAAAAGTCAAAAAACTGGTAGAATACCTAAAACAGAGCAAACCGCTTTCAAGGTTTCACAAAAAAGATAAGTTCTGGTTCTATGATATGCTTTTGTTGGATGTTATATTTAAAAACAATCACTTAGGGCAATCCATATTTGAGTCGCTCTTTACAAAAAGAAAAGCAAGTTTAATACTGAAATTCCTAGATGAGGATACTTCGCTTTGGGAAGACGTAAAAATGATGTCGTCTCCAAAAGCCATTCCTTTTGTAAAAGCCTTGTTGGGAAGGATTTTCTAGATGCTTCTATTCATTAGCTCTTCGCCAAATCGTCGTAAAAGCTTTTTGTTTTCTTCTGGCGCTGAAATTTTTTCCAGGCTTAAAAATGCTTCTTGGGTATACCCAGCAATAGCTTGTTTGAGGTAATCCACAGAACCACTTTGTTTAAAAATCTCTTTGGCTCTTTCAATTTTGTATTCCGTATCCTTCTGTTTTTCAGAAAACAGTTTTTCCAACTCGGCCCTATCTTCCGAAGAGGCATATTCCAGTGCCTTCAAGTAAAGTATAGTCTTTTTGTTTTCTATGATGTCTCCCCCTACCTGCTTGCCAAATGTTTTGGGATCTCCAAAAGCATCCAAGAAATCATCTTGTAGCTGAAACGCGATACCCAACTCTCTACCAAAACTATATATAGCATCTGCATCTGTCTCGTTCGCTCCTGCTATAATAGCTCCCATTTTTAAGGAAGTAGCCACCAATACCGCGGTTTTATATTCAATCATTTTGAGATATTCCGGAATTGTAACATTGTTTCGTGCTTCAAAATCCACATCATATTGCTGTCCTTCACAAACCTCAATGGCTGTTTGACTGAACAAGGAAACTAGTTTTTTAAAGGTTGTAGGCTCATATCCTTCAAAAAATTGATAGGATTTAATAAGCATAGCGTCTCCAGAAAGTATACCTGTATTTACATCCCACTTTTCATGTACTGTAGTCTTTCCTCTTCGTAAGGGGGCATCATCAATAATATCGTCATGCACTAAGGAAAAGTTATGGAATATCTCTATCGCCAAGGCCGCATCTAAGGCTTGTTCAATTTGACCTCCAAAAACTTCAACCGACATCAACGTAAGCACAGGTCGCATCCGTTTCCCGCCTAGTCCTAATATATATGCCATAGGTTCATATAACCTTTCCGGTGCTTTGGTAGTGAAACGGTTATCCAAATGTTGCAATACCTTTTCCCTAAAAAGACCAATCTTATTTTCCTGCGTCATGCCTCAAAAATACATGCTATCGCATACAAGAACCACAAGAATCCAAAAAAGTTTATCCCAAAACGCAATAGATTTGAAAACCTTCGTCTTTATAGGCAGAAGATAAGAACAACCAATCAATGGGATCAACGCAAGAAAGTGACCAAAACAGATTGACAGATTTCTTTAATGAAGAGTACTATTCATTAAAGGCTTTTGTACGATCGCGTATTGAGGATACTACAGAGCGTGATGCTGAAGATATTGTTCAAGACGTAGCGGTTCGGATTTTTTCCAGACCGGGAGATGCCACACCTATTACAAACATTGCCGGTTTTGTCTACAACGCGATTCGCAATCAAATTGTGGATTTGATGCGCTCCAATAAAGGTAGATCATATGCTACTGATGATATGGATAAGCGATGGCAAGAGTTTGCTGAACTCATTTATGGCAAGGCAGATAACTCCTATGATTCGAAACTTGAAGAAGCGCTTAGAGGCGCTATTGAAGATCTACGACAGGAATATAAAGACATTATTATTGCTGTCGATTTTGAAGGATATACCTATAGGGAAATCGCTTTGGAAACTGGAATATCACCAGGAACCCTAATGTCCAGAAGACACAGAGCCTTATCCATATTATCCAAACTTCTGGAAAAAGAAAAAAATAAGAATTAAAAAAATATAGAAATGGAACCTAAAAAACAGTTCGAAATGAAAGTTCGAGAAAATGTTAGCAACGCCGTTAAGGTGTTCTTTGTAATTGTCTTTGCCATCCTAATAATGGCATTGGTCGTATATGGAACCATGTATTTATGGAACCTACTAATGACTGATATATTCAACCTCAGAGCCATAAGTTATTGGGAAGCTCTTGGCTTGTTGGTTTTGGCTAAAATCTTATTTGGTTTTGGGAATCATTCTTCTAAAGGAAACAAGCACAAAAAAAATAGAAAACAAAAAATGGAAGACTGGTGCAAATCCAGAAAAAACTTTTCAGATTGGAAGCATTATGACAATTTCTGGAAGGAAGAAGGTGAAAGAGCATATACCGCCTATGTTGAACGCATTGAAAACGAACAGAACAATGAAAAGGAACAAGAAAAGTAACATTATCAAAGAACGATATGGGAATCGTTCCAGAGTATTTTTTTGGAGTTCAAGATCAAAAAATACAGCTCAGTCCAAAAAAGATTTTCCCATTCGTCATTTTGTAGTTGGTTGGTCCAGATAAAGCACCTATTGGCCGGGCGTTAAAAAAATGTAAAACTTTGGAAACTTTTTTTGTTTTTATAGTTTCCGAATTACATTTGCCCCCTCAAATGAGAGAAGAAATTTTACATAAGGCGACGGAACTCTTTCTTAATCTCGGATTTAAGAGTGTCACCATGGACGATTTGGCCAATGAGATGGGAATATCCAAAAAGACCATATACACCCATTTTGAGAACAAAACCAGACTGGTAGAAGAAAGTACTATGGATTTGTTTTGGTTCATTTCAAACGGTATCGATGAGATAATCGCTCTTCAGAAAAACCCCATTGAAGAATTGTACGAGATAAAACGATTTGCCATGCATCACCTAAAAGGTGAAAAATCATCGCCGCAGTACCAGTTACAGAAATACTATCCAAAACTTCACCATTCACTCAAGAAAAAACAATTTGAGGTAATGCAAGACTGTGTTTTGGATAATATTAAAAGGGGCGTTGAAATGGGTATTTATCGAAACAACTTGAATGTGGAGTTTGTAGCTCGAATATATTTCAGTGGAGCCATCAGCATTAAGGATAACGATTTGTTTCCCATGAGCCTTTTTTCAAACACCCAACTAGAGGATGATTTTTTGGAATATCATCTAAGAGGCATCATAACCCCCAAAGGAAGAAAAATATTAAACTCAATCATCAATTCAAACCAAGAATAAATGCGAACAATCATTTTCAGTCTTATTTTGAGTCTGCCTTGGCTAATGTTAGGTCAAGAGAAATCAAATAGCTACACGCTCGATGAGGCCATTGCCTTTGCTCTGGAGAACAACTACAGTGCAATTAATGCCGAAAGAGACATTGTAGATGCCCAAAAGCAGAAATGGGAAACCATTGCCGATGGACTGCCTCAGATTTCAGGTGCCGTAAGCTATCAAAATCAGTTGATACAGCCTATTAATCAGTTTCCATCCATTCTTGTTCCAGAGCAATTTTTACCTCCCGGAGTAGTGCAAGATCCGGATGTTTTTGTCCCTATTATATTTGGACCGCCACAGACAGCAACTGCTACGGCTACATTGACCCAACAAATTTTTGATGGTTCTTATATTGTCGGCGTGCAGGCCACCAAGGCATTCCTAAGTTTTAGCCAAAACAATAAGGAAAAAACTGCATTGGATGTTAGAAAGTCGGTTGTGGAAGCCTACGGAAATGTACTCTTGGCCCAGGAAAGTGTTTTAATTTCCGAACGGAACAAAGCTACCTTGGAAAAGAATCTTTACGAAACCAAACGTATCTATGAAAACGGATTGGGGGATGAAGAGAGCGTGGATCAACTTCAAATTACATTGTCTTCTGTTGACAATCAGCTTAAAAATGCCAAAAGATTGGAGAAAATTACACTTCAAATGCTGAATCTTATGATGGGCTTGCCTATTGAAGACCCTACGGAGCTTTCGGATAGTTTGGAGGATTTGACCCAACGTCAAATTACCCCTACCCTATTGGACACTGAATTTAACATTGAGAACAATGTAGATTATAAGTTGGCCCTTAACTTAAATGAACAACGGTACTACGAGTTAAAATTGGCCAAAAGTAGAGCACTTCCTACATTGAATGCTTTTGTAAATTACGGAGGAAACTCCTTTAGTGATAGCTTTAATTTTCTTGACCGTGGACAACAGTGGTTTGAAACCTCCATACTTGGCTTCGATTTAAACATCCCAATCTTCAGTTCCCTGAAAAGAAGTGCTAGCACACAAAGGGCCAAAATAGCTTTGGAAAAAGCAAAAACAGAGTTAACCGAAGCTGAGGAACAAATTAGGCTACAACTGGAAAGTGCCAAAAGCGACTACATCCTTGCTATCGAAGAATATGATACTTCAAAGGAGAATTTAAAGCTTGCAGAACGGATAGAAAACAAGAATCAGATAAAATATACGGAAGGTTTGGCTACCAGTTTTGAGTTAAGACAGGCTCAGACCCAATTGTATTCCACACAACAGGAATTTTTACAGTCTATGGTGGATGTTATCAATAGCAAAACCGAATTGGAAACCATAATTAATCAATAATCAAAGAACAAAACCATACAATCATGAAAAGAATATCTCTATTAATTCTTACCGCAATCATCCTCTACTCATGTGGCGGTGGTGGCGGAACAGACCTACAAACTGTGCTTGATGGGAAGGACTTAACTGCTATTCGTGCAAAACGAAACGAGATAGCGACCCAGCAAAAAGCATTGGAAATGGATATCTATAAGCTGGACTCGGTAATCGCTATTCTGGATGATAGTGCAAAACTACCTTTGGTAACCACTATCGAAGCTAGAACGGAAAAGTTTGACCATTATCTTGAGTTGCAAGGTGATGTAACCACAAAACAGAATGTTCTTATCTATCCCGAAATTGCAGGTACGTTGTATCGCGTTTTCGTTAAAGAAGGACAAAAAGTATCCAAGGGACAGCTATTGGCTTCCATTGATGATGGCGGACTATCCAGTCAATTGGCACAAATGAAAACACAGGCCGCTTTGGCAAAAACTACTTTTGATCGTCAAAAGAGATTATGGGAACAGAATATTGGTTCTGAAATTCAATATTTAGAAGCCAAAACAGCTTACGAGGCTCAAGAAAGTGTTGTAAAACAAATGCAAAGTCAAGTAGCAAAATCGTCAATTCGAGCACCTTTCTCCGGAATCATTGATGACGTTATTAAAGATCAAGGTACTGTGGTGAGTCCGGGCCCAGGCTCCGAGGTTTTCAGAATTGTAAATCTTTCCAATATGTACATTCAGGTTGATGTTCCTGAAAGCCATTTGCCCAACGTTACTCCTGGAAAAAATGTTCAGGTATATTTTCCCGTAACCGGAGATAGCGTTCATACCAAAGTTAGACAAACGGGTAACTTTATTAAACCAGGCAACCGTTCATTTACGGCAGAGATTCCGGTACCAAGTCATGATGGCAAAATAAAGCCCAATCTAACAGCCAAGGTGATGATAAATGATTACTCCAATGAATCCGCTATTTTGATTCCACAAAGCATTGTCTCCGAAAATGCAGAGGGTGAACAGTACGTGTATCTGGTAGGTTCAGATTCTACCACATCGGATGCCGTTGCGAAAAAAGCGGTCATCAAAACCGGAAAAACGCAAGGTGATTTAGTTGAAGTGATATCCGGAATAGAAGGTGGGGATGGTATAATTGATGAAGGAGCGCGAAGCGTTAAGGATGGGCAAAAAGTAAGAATCCTAACCGTAGAATAGTCAAAACGTAGTATTATGGATGAGAAAGAGAAAAAAGTAAACAAAGAGTTTCGACTGTCTTCATGGGCTATTGACAACAAAACTACTATGTATGTTTTGATTGCTGTTATCCTATTTTTAGGAGCTTCGGCATATTTCAGCATGCCTCGTGAAAATTTCCCTGAAATCAAGGAAACAAAAATTTATATCAGCTCTCTATATCCAGGAAACACCGCAGAGGATATAGAAAAGTTGATTACCGACCCCTTAGAGGACGAATTGAAAACGGTTAGCAACGTTGTTGAAATCACTTCCACCTCCCAAGAAGATTATTCAATAATCATTGTGGAGTTTGATGAAAGCATTACGGTGGAGGCCGCTAAACAAAAAGTAAAAGACGAGGTAGATTCACAGACCGCAAGCGAAGATTGGCCTACATTCAATGGAGCCAAGGTGGAGCCCAATGTCTTTGACTTAAGTCTGTCTGAAGAGATTCCCATTCTTAATATCAATATTTCTGGAGATTATCCTATAGACAAACTTAAGGAGTATGGGGAATACCTTGAAGATGAAATTGAAAGCCTTCAAGAAATCAAACAGGTTGATATTCGTGGCGCCCAAGAAAAAGAGGTTGAGGTTGCTGTGGACATTTATAAAATGATGGCAGCCAAAGTGAGTTTTGATGACATTATAAATACCATCAGTAGGGAAAATATGACCACTTCAGCAGGGAACTTGATTACCAGTGGTCAACGCAGAACTATCCGTATTGTTGGGGAGATTGACGAACCTGATGAGTTAGAAAATTTTGTGGTAAAATCTGAGAATGATGAACCTATCTATTTGAAGGATATAGCCAAAGTATCTTTTAAAGAAGAGGATAAAACTACCTACGCCAGAGAATTTGGGGCTCCTGTGGTTATGCTGGACGTTAAAAAACGGGCTGGTAAAAACATGGTTGCTGCCGCCGAACAGATTCAAGTCATGGTGGACGATGCGAAAGAAAATGTATTCCCGCAAGACCTTCAGATAACCGTTGCCAACGATCAATCCTCCAAAACTATTGGCCAGGTGGACGATTTGGTAAACAACATCATCTTTGGTATTATCCTGGTAGTTACCGTATTGATGTTCTTTTTGGGCTTCAAAAACGCCTTATTTGTTGGTTTCGCCATCCCAATGTCCATGTTTATGTCCCTCATGATTTTGAGCACGTTGGGCTATACCATGAACACTATGATTCTTTTTGGTTTGATCATGGGCCTTGGTATGCTGGTGGATAATGGTATTGTGGTAGTTGAAAACGTATACCGTCTGATGGACCAAGAAGGTCTATCCAGAATAGAAGCGGCCAAAAAAGGTATTGGGGAAATTGCATTTCCAATTATCATATCAACCTTGACCACCGTGGCGGCATTTGTACCGCTAGGCCTTTGGCCTGGGGTTATGGGGCAATTCATGATTTACTTCCCGGTAACACTTTCCGTTGTCTTGGGTTCTTCCTTGTTTGTTGCCATCTTTTTCAACTCGGTTTTAGTATCTCGGTACATGACCACGGAAGACAAGGATATGCCGTTGAAGCAAATCATTCGCATCACATCCATTGTTGGTGGAATTGGATTGCTTATCATGATTATCGGTGGTAGCTACAGAGCCTTGGGATCCCTAATGGTTCTTACATCCATTCTGCTTTGGATATATCGCTTGTTCTTAAGAAATTGGGCAAATGGATTCCAAAACAAGATTCTTCCAAAATGGGAAAGGTTTTATGAAAGAACCTTGCGCAGAGCATTGGCTGGAAGAAGACCTGTCTTTATTGCAATTGGAACTTTTATACTTTTATTCCTAGCATTTATGGGCTTTGGAGCCTCTGTGGGAAGCCAGCGTACCAAAGTTGAATTCTTTCCAGACAATACGCCCAACCAGATTATTGTCTATATCGAATATCCCGAAGGCACTGATATTAAAAAGACGGATGCCATCACCAAAGAGGTAGAGAAAAGGGTATACGATATCATCAACGAAGAAGCTTATTTGCATGGTGACTTCAACTTTTTAACGGAAAGCGCAGTATCCCAAGTAGGAGAAGGAGCTGGAAATCCTCAAACCGATGGAGGCTCTTCTGCAGAAATGCCCCATCGTGGAAAAATTACCGCGACCATGCGTGAGTATAAATTCCGAGAAGGTGCAGACAGTAATGATCTATTCAAAAAAGTGCAGGAAGCTCTGAAGGATATCTATCCTGGAGTAGCTATCTCGGTAGAAAAGGATGCGGTGGCTCCACCTTCAGGCTATCCTATTAATATTGAGTTGGAAGGAGATGACTATTCGGAACTGATTGCCTCAGCCGAAAAAATGAAAAACTACATCAATTCAAAAAACATACCCGGTATTGATGAACTGAAGATTGATGTAAACAAGTCCAAACCTTCCATGAGTGTTGTCGTGGATCGTAAGAAAGCGGGAGAACTTGGGGTAGCAACAGGCCAAGTTGGTCAACAATTGCGAAACTCTATTTTCGGGGCGAAGGCAGGCATCTATAAAGAAGACGGGGAAGATTATGACATCTATGTACGATTCAACGAAGAGAATAGATATAACACTAGCGCTCTTTTTAATCAAAGAATCACATTCAAAGATCAAAATACAGGGCAAATTGTAGAGGTACCTGTTTCGGCGGTGGCCAAACAAGTAAACAGCTCTGGATTTAGTGCCATAAAACATAGAGATGTAAAACGTGTGGTAACTGTATATTCTGCTTTGGCTCCTGGCTTTACAGATGCAGGTGCAATCGTAAGTAAAATACAGGATGAGATGGATAATTATGGTGGTTTGCCATCAGACATAAAAGTAGATTACACGGGCCAGATTGAAGAACAGAACAAGCAAATGGCATTCTTGATGGGTGCGTTCTTTACAGGTCTTGGCTTGATTTTCTTTATCCTGATTTTCCAGTTCAACTCAGTATCCAAACCAGGTATTATTATGTTGGCCATCTTCTTGAGTTTGATAGGTGTATTTGGGGGTATAGTTGCCACAGGAAGTGCATTTGTTATCATGATGACAATGATGGGCATCATTTCCTTGGCAGGAATTGTGGTAAACAACGGCGTGGTCCTATTGGATTATACCCAACTCTTAATAGACCGTAAAAAGTTGGAATTGGAATTGGAAGAAGATGAGCTTTTGGAACCAACAGACTTTTTGGAAGCTGTTGTTAAAGGTGGTAAAGCTAGGTTACGTCCGGTATTGTTAACAGCAATTACTACAATTTTGGGGCTTATTCCATTGGCCACAGGTTTCAACATCAATTTCTTTACCCTGTTTAGTGAGTTTAATCCTAACATTTATTTTGGTGGAGATAACGTAATCTTCTGGGGACCATTGGCCTGGACGGTGATTTATGGACTATTTGTTGCCACTTTCCTTACTTTGATCGTTGTGCCAATCCTATTTAGCATTGTGTACAAAATAAAAGTGCGCATCCGAAAAAATCGAGTAAAGAAGAAAGTGACCAAAAAAGAGGTTTTGGATATAGCCGCGTAGCAAAATGAGTCTCATTCTGAATGTATTTCAGAATCTCATCAAGTTTGAGTTTAATTTAGAATAACAAAAAAAGCCCGACCAAATGGTCGGGCTTTTTTTAGGACAAATACTTATAAGTTCACCGAAACAATTTCAGACCTGTTCCAGTTTTTCACACTAACAATTCGATTGTCCGCATAATCTACCTCTTTCAAAATCTCACCTTCCCAAAAGAACCACTTTCCTGTTCTTTTTCCTTCTTCATATTTCCCAGAAGCGATTTTCTTTCCGTTATCCGTATACATAAACCATTGTCCATGTAACTTACCTTTCATCAAATAGCCAGTTTGGGCTATGTTACCATTTTCGTGAAAATATGTAGCCTTTACCATTTTTCCCACTTTTTCCAAAGTAGGTTGTGTGCTTTGAGCATATATACAAACCGAAAACACCATCATTAAGAGTACTATTGATTGCTTCATGCTATATGGGTTTTAGATTATTTTCCGTATTCATAACGATGTAAAAGTAATTATTATTTTACATTAAATATACTTTTGAATAACATTTAATTTACATTAAATTAACTTTAAACTCTTAAAACATTGTATATCATTTATTTAATACTTTAATTAATGCTATTTCGAGTAGTATTTCGTCGATAGTATCAGCAATAAGTCTTAATAGATTGAATGTAAATTTTACGTTAATCCATGGTTTCGGAATTGTGTACGAATAAGTTCAACACAATTCTAACTTGTAGTTTTGAGAAACACATTAGCTCATATAAAATCCACATAACTGATAGTAAATCACACCATTCCTCTTAAATTTGCCGTTCATTATCAAATTATGTTCAGAAATACGACTTGCGGAGCACTGCGTTCTTCAGAGATAGATTCTATTGTTACCCTTAGTGGATGGGTACATAAAGTACGTGATAAGGGATTTGTGGTTTGGGTAGACCTAAGGGATAGATACGGCATTACCCAATTGGTATTTGATGAAGACCGCTCTTCCAAAGCACTTTTGGAAAAAGCACGCGAATTAGGTCGGGAGACAGTTATAAAGGTAACAGGCACCGTTATAGAAAGAGCTTCAAAGAATCCCAATATTCCCACGGGGGATATTGAAGTACTCGTTAATGAACTTCAGATTTTGAATCCTTCAGAACTTCCTCCCTTTACTATTGAGGACGATACGGACGGCGGGGAAGATATTCGAATGAAGTACCGTTATCTCGACATTCGAAGAAATCCGGTAAAAAACAACCTCATCTTCAGACATAAAGTGACCATGGAGGTGCGTAAATACTTATCTGACCAAGGTTTCATTGAGGTGGAAACACCGTATTTAATCAAATCGACCCCAGAAGGTGCACGTGATTTTTTGGTACCCAGTCGAATGAATGAAGGACAATTTTACGCTTTACCCCAATCCCCACAAACCTTCAAACAATTGTTGATGGTAGGTGGAATGGACAAGTATTTTCAGATTGTAAAATGTTTTAGGGATGAGGATTTAAGAGCCGACCGTCAACCCGAGTTTACACAGATTGACTGCGAAATGGCTTTTGTGGAGCAAGAGGATATTTTGAACACTTTTGAAGGGCTTACCAAATATCTCTTAAAGGAAATTCACGGAAAAGACTCTGGTGATTTTCCTAGAATAACATTCGATGAAGCCATGCGAAAGTATGGAAACGACAAACCTGATATTCGTTTTGGAATGGAGTTCGGTGAGTTAAATGCCGTTTCCCAACATAAGGACTTCAATGTTTTCAACTCAGCTGAACTAGTAGTAGGTATTGCAGTTCCTGGTGCAGCTTCTTATACACGAAAAGAAATTGATAAACTCATTGACTGGGTAAGACGACCACAGGTAGGCGCCAAAGGAATGGTCTATGTTAAATGCAATGAAGATGGTTCTTTCAAGTCATCTGTAGATAAGTTTTATGACCAAGAAGACTTAGCGCAATGGGCCGAGGTTACAGGTGCCAGTGCGGGAGATTTAATTTGCGTACTATCTGGTAGAACCAATGAGACCCGTGCTCAGCTTAGTGCCCTACGTATGGAAATGGCAGAACGCTTGGGCTTGAGGAAAACTGATGACTTTGCTCCGCTCTGGGTCATAGATTTTCCATTATTGGAATTGGACGAGGAAACCGGTAATTATCATGCTATGCATCATCCGTTCACCTCTCCCAAACCAGGACAATTGGAGCTGTTGGATACAGACCCTGGCGCTGTTCGGGCCAATGCCTACGACTTGGTGTTAAATGGAAACGAAATTGGCGGGGGTTCCATTCGTATTCATGATAAAGAAGTTCAGGCAACGATGTTCAAACATCTTGGTTTCACTCCAGAGGAAGCCAAGGCTCAATTTGGTTTCCTTATGGACGCCTTCCAATATGGTGCGCCACCTCATGGAGGTATCGCTTTTGGCTTGGACCGATTGGTAGCTATTTTAGGTGGACAGGAAACCATACGCGACTTTATCGCTTTCCCAAAAAATAATAGTGGACGGGATGTAATGATTGATGCACCAGCTACCATAGATCAGATTCAATTAAAAGAACTCCATTTAAAATTGGATGTGTAACCAAGTGAGAATCCCGCAAATCGCGGGATTTTTTAATATTTTTATTCAATAACCTCTCGATGGACAGTAAAGTCAAAAGATTACTGACCCGTTTTTTGAAATGGAGATATAAACATATCTCTAACAAAACCTTTGTGCATGTTACAAGCCTAATCGTTGGGTTTTTAGCTGGTTTAGTTGCTGTTACACTTAAAAACACCACCTACCTCATTCAATCTTTATTAAAAGCTGGTATTATTTTTTCTGAAAACCAGCTTTATTTTATCCTCCCAATTGTAGGCTTGGCTTTGGTATTTCTCTATGTAAAGTTTGTTCATAAACATCCGCTGCAACATGCCGTTTCGTCCATCATCTTTTCATTGTCCAAGAAGAGAGGGCTATTGCCTGTAAAAGACATTTATACGCCTTTGATCGCCGCACCTCTTACCGTAGGTTTTGGAGGATCAGTCGGTTTGCTTGGACCAGCAGTAAAATCTGGCGCCGCCTTAAGTTCCAATCTTGCCCAATTGTTTCATATTGATGCAAAGACAAGATCTCTATTAGTAGCCTGTGCTTCAGCAGGGGCTATTTCATCCATATTCCAATCTCCTATTGCAGCTGTGATTTTTGCCATGGAGGTGTTTTCGCTCGACTTGGCCATGTCTTCCCTTTTACCCCTTTTGTTGGCCTCCATTTCCGCAGTTCTAACATCCTATTTCTTTTTAGGGAATGAAGTACTTTTTAGTTTTTCATTGACCGAAGGGTTTCAACTTGGGGATACCCTTTTTTACATCCTTTTGGGTGTGGGTACCGCTTTTGCATCCATCTATTTTACCAAGATGTATTTTCAAATTTTAAAATGGTTTGAGCCATTTAAAAGCCCCAAATACCGCCTTTTGATAGGGGGTATCGCTATAGGGATTATGCTCTATGCCATTCCTCCCCTATATGGAGAAGGCTTTGGTTTTATAAATAATCTCTTGGACGGCAATCACTTAATGGCCTTGGGAAACACTCCTTTTGATGCTTATACAGAGAACATTTGGGTGGTTATTGCCCTACTTTTCGGCATTACCTTATTCAAGGCCGTTGCCATGACCACAACCTTTGCCGCTGGTGGTGCTGGTGGAGTTTTTATCCCAACTATGGTAATGGGCAGTGCTTTAGGGAATGTAGCGGCCAAGATTATAAACAATTTAGGACTCGGGTGGGAGGTCTCTGAGAGTAATTTTACACTTATTGGAATGGCTGGGTTGATAGCTGGAGTAATTCACGCCCCACTTACTGCAATCTTCCTCATTGCCGAAATTACCGGTGGGTACCAACTGTTTGTTCCTTTGATGATAACCGCTTCGATTTCCTATTTAATGACCAAAAACGCATTGGATTATACCATTTATACCAAAGAATTGGCCAAAATTGGAGCATTGCTAACCCACAATAAGGACCAGATGGTACTTAACCTTATGGAAGTGGATGATGTTATCGAAAAAAATTTCAAGACCGTGACGCCAGAAATGTCTTTGGGAGAAATGCTGCATGAGTCCGTTTCCAAATCCAAACGCAATATTTTTCCGGTTTTGGATGATGACGAAAGGCTTATTGGTATCATTCTTTTGGATGATATCAGGGAAATTATGTTCGACACAATGATGTATGAAAAAATCTTTGTTAAAAATTTGCTGCATGCCCCTCCCGAACATATTTTTCAGGAAACCGATACCATGAAACAGGTCATGCAAAAATTTCAAGATAGTGGTGCTTGGAATCTCCCCGTAATAAAAGAAGGAAAGTATGTAGGCTTTATTTCAAAGTCAAAACTCTTGACGGCCTACAGAAGAAAATTGATTAATTTTTCCCAATGAAGTTTAAGACAAAGTATATCATTGTCATGGTTGTCTTGCTATCATTTGCATCAATCATCTATGGATTCAGAATAAAAAGCGAAGACGAAATAACTGGAAATAAGTTCATTGGATTCGGCACTGTTGGTTTGTTTTTGGTAGCCATGCCTCTCTTTTTAATCAAAGAAAGCAAGGGTAAAAAAATGAAAGACTACATGTTAAACAAAGAAAATATTGAAAAAATGCAGGCTAAAGAGGCGAAGAACAAGAATAAGCCATAATTTTCAAAAGATTTAAAGCTCAATAGCATTACTTACCATTTTAATAGCATACCTTCGCGTTTTAACAATTTTTTATTTTAATGACTGGTACAGTAAAATTTTTCAATGAATCTAAAGGTTATGGATTCATTACCAACGACGAAACAGGTCGAGACATTTTTGTCCATGTTACTGCGTTGAATGGCGTAGAGCTAAAAGACGGAGACAAGGTAGAATATTCTGAAGAAGAAGGAAGAAAAGGAGTGGTTGCTGCGCAAGTGCAGGTAATCGGATAATATATTGTATTCTTGATTTAGTACACCCTGATGCATGCATCAGGGTTTTTTTGTGCCAATCAAAATTTCCAATACCCGTGTTCAAACTCATTCCCATACTCGATAAAATGGATTTCTTGTATCGACTTCCAAGGAATCAAAAACGGTTTGAAACCTATTTGGAAATGCTTCAAGGACAGCAAAAAGGTGACATGATTTTGCCCATAGCTGGATACAACCCAATGGGAAAAGAGAACGTATTTGAAAAAATTCAAGAGTTAAAAAACTTGAATGCAGAAGAATTGATTCAGGATGTACTCAAAACCATAAATGTTGAAGAGAAGCTTCATAACCTTCCGGATATTCAAGTCGTTATAAATGTGGCCGATGATGTGGGAGGAGCTTGGTCCAACAAATGCACCGTTGACTATACCAGTAAATTTGATATCGGGCCACTGCTTAAAAGAAATTTTTGCACACCATATTATTGGAGCAGTGAGACGTTTACAAAGACGAGTATCAAAAATCGAGCTTTGGAATATGCCTACAGAACTATTTTCTGCTTGAATCAAGGTAGACCAAAAACCTTGAACGATTATGTTTCACAGGAGGTTTACGTTTTTTTAAATACAAACCAAGAAATGAATGATGCCTCACCAGATAATTTAGAAGGTGCGAAGAATTTTTTTATTGAAAATTCCGAATCCAGGGAATATTCAATTCTTTTCAACTTTTTTTATGGGGACAAAGCTTCAAATGAATTGAACTACCCCACCTACGGAGCATCTGAAAATCTAGGATTTCTTTTTTCTGCCTATATGGCAAAGAACAAAAAATGGGATGAGCTCAGTTGAGATTGCGTCTTTGAATAAAAAATCGTTTCAAAAGCTCAGAAGCTTCATTCTCTAAAACCCCAGCTAAAATTTCGGTTTTTGGATGTAGTTGCGTTCCCATTACATTGAATCCGCGTTCCAAATCCGGAGCACCGTATACTACCTTAGCTATTTGACTCCAATACAAGGCTCCCGCGCACATTTGGCATGGTTCCAAGGTTACATACAACGTACAGCCGTGAAGATACTTGCCTCCCAAAAAATTGGATGCTGCTGTAATAGCCTGCATTTCTGCATGTGCAGTTACATCTTTTAAACGTTCGGTGAGATTATGGGCTCTTCCAATTATTCTGTTGTCAATTACCACTACAGCACCTACCGGCACCTCTCCGCTTTCAAAGGCAAGTTCAGCTTCTTGCAAAGCCTTTTTCATAAAATAGGCGTCATCAAAAGGATTTTCCAAGGCGGCGCTAATTTTGTTTCTCTAAACGAATCTAAGACAAATCAATTTATGGATAATGGGTATTTTTGTTTTTTAACCCTTTGGAATCACTTCTAGCACATATCAACTCACCTCAAGACCTAAAAAAAATAGGTAAAGAACAACTCCCATTATTAGCTCAAGAGCTACGGGATTTCATCATAAAAATTGTAGCAACCAAAGAAGGGCACTTGGGAGCGAGCTTAGGGGTGGTGGAATTAACCATTGCCCTACATTATGTATTCAATACACCAGAGGACAAATTGATTTGGGATGTAGGTCACCAAGCATATGGGCATAAAATCTTAACAGGCAGAAAAGAAATTTTTGATACCAATCGTCAATTGGGCGGTATCAGTGGTTTTCCCAAGCGAAGTGAAAGTCCGTACGATGATTTTGGCACCGGTCATAGCTCAACAGCTATTTCTGCCATATTAGGAATGGCTATCGGTTCTAAACTACAAGGCAAATTATCTATAGAGCACATTGCTGTTGTGGGAGATGCTTCCATCGCCAGTGGAATGGCCTTTGAAGGCCTAAACCATCTTGGGGTTACCGATGCCAATGTGCTTATAATTCTGAACGATAACGCAATCGGTATTGACCCAAGTGTTGGAGCATTAAAAGAATATTTGACCAATGTTAAAAAAGGAGTTGCAAAGGATGAAAACATTTTTGAATGTTTGAATCTCAACTATTCCGGACCTATTGATGGACATGATTTGGACGTGTTGATTGCCGAACTGAAAAGGCTCAAAACGTTAAAAGGTCCTCGATTGCTTCATATACTTACCACGAAAGGGAAAGGACTCAAAAAGGCCGAAGAAAATCAGGTGACATATCATGCACCAGGAAAATTTGATGCAATCACTGGAGAGCAGTTAAAAAAACCAAAAGTTGACCAACCCCCAAAATACCAAGACGTTTTTGGACATACTTTAGTAGAATTGGCCAAGGACAACAAAAGCATTGTGGGCATTACCCCTGCTATGCCAACCGGAAGTTCTATGAAATTCATGATGGATGCTATTCCAGAAAGGGCTTTTGATGTTGGTATTGCTGAACAACATGCCGTTACCTTGGCAGCTGGAATGGCAACACAAGGCCTTGTTCCTTTTTGCAATATTTATTCTACTTTTTTGCAACGAGCCTATGACCAAATAATTCATGATGTGGCCCTACAAAACCTTCCTGTAATTTTTTGTTTGGATAGGGCAGGACTTGTAGGTCAGGATGGGCCGACACATCATGGCGTTTTTGATATAGCTTACTTACGCTGCATTCCCAATCTCACCATTTTTGCACCGCTTAATGAAAAAGAATTGAGGAATATGATGTACACCGTGCAAAACAATTTGCCAGGTCCCATTGCTATACGATATCCTAGAGGAAGAGGTGTTTTATTCGATTCGAAAACCCCTATGGAATCTATTCCAATCGGAAAAGCACAATGTCTCAGGAGCGGTTCTAAACTGGCGATACTTTCAGTTGGCCATATTGGCAATTCGGTGATTCAAATTTTAGAAGATCTTGATTCCAACGGGAAGATAGGACACTATGATATGAGATTTGTAAAGCCATTGGATTCTGAAATGCTCTTTACCATTTTTAAACAGTACGATCATATTATTACAGTAGAGGATGGGTGTGAAATCGGAGGTTTTGGTTCAGCAATATTGGAGTTTGCCAGTGCCAACGGTATAAAAAAAAATATAACTATATATGGAATACCTGACCGTTTTATTGAACATGGAACCTTATCAGAAACCCAAGAATTAGCAGGAATTGATATAAATTCGTTACGCGTAATCATTAAATCAGCCTTATGACGCGAATTCAGTTCGTTGTTATTCTATGCATTGTATCATCTTTTTCATCCTTTGCCCAAGTAAATCCACTTCGGGTTTTTGAAAGGAATACCGATAGTACCGAAGGCTTTCAGCCTGTGCGAATCAAAGATGTTAAGCTAAAGTATGTGCCAAGGAGTGCAAAACTGACAAGTCCCATAACTTTCCTGAATCGTACAAAACCCTTGAATAAAAAATATAAACGCTTTGTTCCCCAATCCTTTTGGGATAAGGGTCATGAATTCGGATTGAACATTAATGAAGTAGCCTTTGTCAATTGGAATGCAGGTGGTGAAAATTCTGTTTCTGCCCTTGCCAATGCACGTTTTACCCGTAATTATAAGTTTAGGTATCTAGACTGGAAAAATGAACTTCGTTTACGATATGGCCTCAATGCCCAAGAAGGAAGGCAATTACGAAAAACAGATGATCAAATTCGATTGACTTCAGCAATTAGCTTCCGTAAAGACACTATAACCAATTGGTATTATTCGGTCAATGCTTCTTTAAACACCCAATTTTCAAACGGTTTCAATTATCCTGATCGGACCAATCCCATCTCAAGATTTATGGCTCCGGGATATCTATTCTTGAGTGCTGGTAAAGCCTATATCGTATCAGAAGACAAGTTTAATCTTTTTGTATCCCCTTTATCCCTAAAGGCCACTTTTGTTTTTGATGAAAATTTATCCAACCAAGGAGCTTTTGGCGTTGAAGAAGGCGAAAGTATTTTTACCGAAGTTGGTTTTTTAATTACCAATACTTGGGAAAAGGAGGTATGGAAAAATGTATTTATGAATCATAGACTCAGTCTTTATACAGATTACATTCAAAGCTTTGGTAATGTAGATATTGATTGGGAGGTCAATTTTAATTTGAAGGTAAACAAGTACATCAACGCTAATATAGGAACGCACCTCATTTATGACGACGATATTCGATTTGATGAAGAATTGGCTGATGACGGAACGGTCATCAATCCAGGAGAGCCTAGAATCCAATTCAAACAATTGCTTGGTGTAGGACTTACCTATGCTTTCTAGAAATGTTGGCCCATAATTTTACTGTGCAAGTGAACAGCAGCGCTATCGGATAGACCTGCGATAAAACTACACGTATCCAAAAGGATGTTATAAATGGATCCTTCTGTATTCCTATACTTTTCTGGTAAACTTGTAATCAATAAGCTATCATAATTGGAATGGGAACCCTCCTTCTTGTGAATTAAAGCATCAGTGAAAACTTCCAATAAGTCCTGAAGAACACGATAGCCCGCAATTTCCTTATCGATTACCTCAGAAGATTGGTAGATTTTTTCAACACTTAGTTTGATGATATCATCCATTTGGGCTTGGTACTTGCCCTTATCCAAAAGGGCGGAATCAAACGTTCCCTTTAGAATGTCGTCTTCGTTAGCTTCAAAGACCGCAATAGCATCTGAAATCAAGGTATTTATGGCCAGAGCTCGTAAATAACTCAACCTATCACTGGAGTGGGGCATTTCATTGTACTTTTTAGTGCTGATGCTATCTTTCACCAGATTAATCAAATACTCCAAGGCAAACTCCTCTGAAATAAGTCCTAAATTGATTCCATCTTCAAAATCTATTATAGTGTAGCAAATATCATCTGCCGCCTCCACCAGATACGTCAGGGGGTGCCTATAAAAACCAACTCCCGAATTAGCAGGATTCTTAGCTAAACCTAATTCATTGGCTAACTCTAGGAAAAACGTGCTATCGCTTTGAAAAAATCCAAATTTCTTATCAGCTATGTGTTTGGAGGGCTTTTTTGGCAAAGATGCTTTTGGATACTTCATGAACGCACCTAATGTGCCATAGCTCAATCGCAATCCTCCTTCAACGCCTCCTTTGGATTCGGTTAAAAGTTTAAATCCGTTGGCATTTCCTTCAAAATCCACTAAATCTTGATATTCTTCTGGACTTAAGACCTCTTTATACTGCTTCCCTTTTCCGTTATCAAAAAAACTCCCAATGGACTTTTCCCCACTATGTCCAAAAGGAGGATTACCAATGTCATGGGCCAGGGCCGCAGCGGCTACAATGGCACCAAAGTCATTTACTTGATGCCCTAGGGCTTTATTCAATTCTGGATATTTGGAAAGTATATGTTTTCCGGCAACACGGCCAAGGGTTCTACCCACCACAGATACTTCCAAACTATGAGTCAATCGCGTATGCACAAAGTTTTTCTGGGAACCTACAGATATGGGTAAGGGAATCACTTGGGTTTTATCCTGCAAACTTCGAAAGGGAGAAGAAAAAATAATACGATCATAATCTACCTCAAAACCTAAACGCGTCTCATCTTGCTTTTTCCGTTCACGTTTAAAATCATCCCCATATCTCCTTAAGGAAAGTAATTGTTCCCAACCCATAGATTGCCTGAATTTTGGCGAAGATATATTAAAAGATAAATGTGCTACATTCCAAGTGGGATAAATCCTGGATTGTACTGTTATTTGGTAACATTTTATTAACCTTGGTCCAGATTTATAGTGGCATTTTTGTCATATTTCAAATTTTAGGATGGGGGAGAACATCTATATTTTCATGGTTATAGCCCTTGCCATATTGGCGATAACCGATTTAGTTGTTGGTGTAAGTAATGACGCGGTCAACTTTTTGAATTCTGCAATAGGTTCAAAAGCCATTTCATTTCGCACCATTATGATAGTAGCTAGCGTTGGTATTGCCTTTGGCGCAATGTCTTCCAGCGGAATGATGGAAGTGGCCAGAAAAGGTATTTTTAATCCTGGTGAGTTTGTATTCGCAGAAATCATGTTCATTTTCATGGCCGTAATGATTACGGACATTCTCCTACTGGATTTTTTCAATACACTCGGGATGCCCACATCAACTACAGTGTCAATTGTTTTTGAGTTGTTGGGTGCTTCTGTAGCTATATCACTGATTAAAATCATTAAACTTGATGGTGGATTTTCAGATTTAGGTGCTTATATCAACACCGATAAGGCAGCCCAAATTATCTTCGGTATTTTGCTTTCTGTGTTTATTGCCTTCACGATAGGAGCGGTCGTACAGTTTATTTCCCGTTTGCTTATTTCATTCGATTACAAAAACAAATCCAAGTGGGTCGAGGCAATTTTTGGTGGTTTAGCCATATCTGCGATTGAATACTTTATTCTGGTAAAGGGCTTGAAAAGTGCAGATTTGTTTAATGGGGCAATCACTGATTTTGCCGCGAGTAGAACAGGTTTGTTTACCTTGATCAACTTCATCATCTGGACATTGTTGTCTTGGGTATTGGCTCATTTTTTTAATAAGAATATATACCGATTGGTTATAGGGCTTGGGACATTTGCCCTAGCAATGGCTTTTGCTGGTAACGACCTTGTGAATTTCATTGGAGTGCCTATTGCCGCCCTGCAATCCTTCCAAGATTGGAGTGTATCTGGGATAGACCCTTCGCAATTTGAAATGAGTGGTTTATCCGCTGCAGTTCGTACACCTACCCTATTGCTTCTATTGTCTGGAGGAATTATGGTAATTACCCTTTGGTTTTCGTCCAAAGCGAAAAGCGTGGTAAAAACCAGTGTAGACTTGGCCCGACAGGATGAAGGGGAAGAACGCTTCCAGCCTAACTTTCTTTCTAGGCAAATTGTCAAATTCAGTATTGCCGCTTCAGAAAATTTGGTAAAAGTTATTCCTCCGTCTATTAGAAAAATAACTGACAAACAATTTACAATCCCCTATGAATACGTTCCTAAAAGCAAGGTACAAGATATGCCTGCTTTCGATATGGTTCGAGCTTCTGTGAATTTGATGGTTGCCAGTGTACTCATATCCATTGCAACCTCCATGAAACTGCCTCTTTCCACAACCTATGTCACTTTTATGGTCGCTATGGGCACTTCGTTGGCAGACAGAGCTTGGGGTGCGGAAAGTGCAGTGTATCGTGTTGCCGGGGTATTAAATGTGATTGGGGGTTGGTTTTTTACCGCTTTGTGTGCTTTTACCGCCGCCGCGATTATCGCCTATGTGCTGCATTTGGGAAAACTTGTTTCCTTAATTCTTCTCCTCGTGGCTACGGCATTTATTTTACTGCGAAATTATATGTCGCATAATCGAAAAACCAAGGAAATCAAAGCGGAGGACAGCCTAAGAAGAGCGGAAAGCAGCTCTATTCAGGGGGTTATTGAAGAAAGTGCCGACAACATCGGTAACATGATAAAGCGTAGCAATCGAATCTACACCAACTCTATAAATGGTCTCGCCAAGCATGATATCGAAATGTTGAAAAAGAACCGAAAAGGGGTTGAGAAAATGTCGGGGGAAATTGAAGATTTAAAAAATAACGTTTTCTACTTCATCAAAAATTTAGATGAATCCAGCGTTGGAGGAGCGAGTAATTTTTATATCAACCTTTTAGGGCTTCTGCAAGATATATCGCAATCGCTTGAATATATTTCCACTCTTGGACACAAACATGTTCACAATAACCATAAGAAATTGAAGTATACCCAAATCAAAGAACTAAAAGAGTTGGATATTACTTTAGATGATTTATTACGCAATACCCAAGAAATCTTTCAATCCAGAAATTTCGAACATATAGAATCGATTTTGAGACAACGCGAAGAGCTGTTCAATATGGTTTCGGAAAAGATTGAAAGGCAAGTTGCGCGGACTAGGACAGAAGAATCGAGTCCTAAGAATACCACCCTATACTTTTCGCTTCTAACTGAAAGTAAGGATTTGGTTAAATCTACTTTAAAGTTATTGGAGCTTTATTATAGTGAACACGACAGCACTGTGGAGCCAGCCCGTGTTCAGAAGCAAAACTAAATTTTAAATCCTTATGCGTTATTTGGCATTTGTCGTATTCCTGCTTGGAGTAACCCAAACGTTTTCCCAAGACCTAACTGCTGCCCAATTATTGGATAAGGCGATTAACTATCATGATCCACATCACCAATGGAAGCGTTTCAATGCTACTTTTCATATTGTTATGGAGACGCCTAAATCAAGTAACAGAAAAAGCTCCATTCATTTGAACCTCCCTAAAGAAGTTTTTGAATTGGAAGTGGAAAAAGATGGGGTACAATATGATTACAAATTTGAAAAAGAGAATTGTACTACGTTCTTGAATGGTAGTAGAGACATTTCTGAAGACGAAAGAAAAAAATATCGGTTGACCTGCGAGCGAGGAAACATGATGAGAAACTACTACACCTATTTGTATGGTCTACCCATGAAACTAAAAGATCCCGGAACAAACTTGGATAGCAAGGTTGAAAAAAGAGCTTTTAAAGGAAAGGAATACTTCGTTCTAAAAGCAACTTATGACCAAAGTGTTGGTGATGATATCTGGTATTTCTATTTTGACCCTTCTACTTTTGCTATGGAAGTGTATCAGTTTTATCATGATGAATCCAAAAATGATGGTGAGTATATTTTATTGAAAGATCTGGAGGAAATTAACGGTGTAAAAATGCCTAAGGTTAGGGCTTGGTATTACAATTCCAATAACACCTATCTAGGAACGGATATTCTTTCCAAAGCAAAGTAAAACTACCTATAAAAATTCATCTCATCCATATACTTCCAAACCCGCTCCGGAATAAGAGGTCGTACATTTTTACCCAAGCCATGTTCTCTTCGAATAAAAGAAGATGAAATCTCCATAATAGGTGCATCAATCTGATTTATCTTGGGGTGTTTCAGCAATTCAGGTTTTGGTGTGCCCGCAGATATTCTGGGATACACATAAATTTCATGATTTTCCAAGATGGTTTCGTAGTTCTTCCATTTATGAAAGCTTTTCAGATTATCTTCTCCCATTATCAACGAAAACCGGTGTGACTCTCCGTGTTGTTCGTACAAATAGGTTAAGGTGTTTATCGTATAATTGGGTTGGGGAAGGTCAAATTCTATTTTGCTAGGTTTTAATTTTGGATAGTCCTCCACCGCCTCATAGACCATGTTATAACGATGATGATTGTCCAAAAGCGTTTGGTTTGTTTTAAAGGGGCTTTGGGGAGTAATCACGAACCATACCTCATCGAGGTTCGAAAATTCTACCATGTGATTGGCTAAAACCAAATGCCCTATATGAATAGGATTAAATGTTCCAAAAAACAACCCGATTGTTTTCATAACCTATTCTTCTTTGGGCGGAACGCCCACAAATTCTGCAACTAGCTTATGGGATTCTTCAAAAGCTATATCCAAATCATAGTTCCTAATAATCTTATCGAATTGAGGGGCCGTGGCAAGCTCAACAGAGGCCTTGGCCACTCTCATATTGATTTTGTCCTCACTTTCCGTACTTCTTTTTTTGAGACGTATTTTTAGTTCGTCAACACTGGGAGGTTTCACAAAAACAGCCAAGGTTTTTTCAGGAAACTTTTTCTTAATCCGTAATCCCCCAACCACATCAATATCAAAAATCACGTTCTTTCCTTCGGCCCAAAGACGTTCCACTTCACTCTTTAACGTACCGTAAAAATTATCTCGGTATACCTCTTCCCACTCCAAGAAATCGTCGTTTTTGATATGCTGTTTAAACTCTTTGGTGGTGATAAAGTAATAATTGACTCCATCTTTTTCTTCACCTCTGGGTGGTCTCGAAGTAGCTGAAACTGAGAAAGCCAAATTAAGTTCGGGTTGTTTGAGAAGATGTCGAACTATTGTAGTTTTTCCGCTGCCAGAAGGAGCTGAAAAAATAATGAGTTTGCCTCCTTTGCTCATAGGACATTCAGCATTTGTTCCTTTATTTTTTCCAACTCATCCTTCATCTGTACAACGAGTTGCTGCATTGGGGCATAATTGGCTTTAGATCCTATTGTATTGATTTCCCTTCCAATTTCTTGAGCAATAAACCCTAACTTTTTTCCATTGGAATCCTCAGAGTTAAGGGTCGAATTAAAATACTCTAAATGGTTCGCCAAACGTACTTTTTCCTCTGTAATGTCGTATTTTTCCAAGTAGTAAATAAGCTCTTGTTCAAATCTATTCGCATCAACTTCCACCTTAAGTTCTGACAAGGCTCTATTTAATCGTTCCCTAATAGTATCCAAGCGTTCAGGGTCAGTATTTTTTACTTTTTCAAGAAGGTTTCCTAAGGTTTCCAAACGAAGTTTGAAATCAACTTCCAACACACTACCCTCTTCTTCTCGAAAGCTTTTTATCTTCAAAAGCGCACCTTTCATTGCTTCTTTTATGGAAGCGTATTCCTCTTCATCCAGGTCATCTTTGTCGCTGCGAAGGGTATCAGGCATGCGGAGTGCAAGTTCTAATAGTTTAATGGGCTCACCTTCAGTTATGGCGCCTAACTGCTCCATATACTTTTTCACCACTCCTTGATTGATTTCGGAAGTGGTGTCTTCTCCAGTAATTTCAATATAGAGCCCAAGGTCCACTTTACCCCTAGAAAGGCTATCAGCTATCATTTTACGCAACTCCAATTCCTTTTGCCGGTATAGCTGTGGAATTCTGGTGTTGATGTCCAGGTTTTTACTATTCAGTGATTTTATTTCAACGGTAATTTTTTTGGAAGGAAGCTGCACCACGTGCTTTCCAAAGCCTGTCATGGATTGAATCATGCGGAGTATTGAATTTTGGCAAAGGTAACCAAAATAGCCAATGGGCTTTTTGTTTAATAGATGTACAAAACATATTATGGACTAGTCCAATTCCCTCACCCAGATGTTTCGATAACTTACCCGGCTATTGTCCTTATGGTCTTGAAGCATTAAAGGTGCCTTTCCATGGGCTTCGTATTTAGGCCATCCTATGTACTTTATGGTCCCTTCAATGGTGAAATGGTCTTGAACCAAAACCCCATTGTGGAGCACGGTCACCGTTGCCCGTTCTGCAATATCCCCTCCCATTGTAAATTTTGGGGCGTGAAAGATAATATCATAACTGTTCCATTCCCCTGTTGGAACAGAAGCCATAGCTAAAGGAACGGACTGCTTATATACAGAGCCAACCTGTCCATTTACGTAAGTTGGATTGTCATTGTTATCCAGAATTTGAACTTCATAGCGTTGTTGAATAAAGACACCGCTGTTGGCCCTATTCTGTCCTTCCCTTTGAATTTCAGCTGGTGATTTCCATTCTAAATGTAATTGGAAACTACCAAAGCTTTTTTTGGTCTGGATGTTTCCCGTCTTATCCTTAACGGTCATACTTCCGTCTTTATTGATGTTCCACTTAACCGCCGTACTATCCTCAGAGCTAATCCATTTATCAAAATTGGTCCCATCAAAAAGAACAATGGCATCACTAGGTGCCGCTCCATTTTTTCCTGGTATTACTTTTGGGGGGACCGGTTCGTAAAACTCAGTAGCATCCGGGGTGGTAGGTTCTTTTTCCTGGCCCATAACAACGCCAAAAGTGAACGCTAAAAAAGCGAAAAAGGTATATTTTCTCAACATCTTAAAGTTCTTTTATCTTAATATTTCGATAACCGATTACAATGGGCTCTCCATGGTCCTGTAATGCAATTCTTCCTGTTTTGGACTTTCCAAATGCTTCCCAAGTGGCAAACTTGGATTTAGCAACCATGGCATCCCACGCTTCACCATGTACTGGAAACTCAACAATCTTAATTCCGTTAAGGACTACACTACCTTCATTCGTGTCATGATTGACCGTAATAAGGTAATGGTTCCACTTCCCCACCGCTTTTAAAGCTTCTTGACTTGGAGAAACCATATCATATAGCGCTCCAGCTTGATGGCTAGTATCAGTTTTAGAATCTGGATGCCCAATATTATCCAAAACCTGAATTTCAGGGCCTGTTACATAGGGTTCAGGGTATTTCTCATCTTCAACTACTCCCCACATTATACCACTATTGGCTCCACTGTTCACCATCCACTCAATGGACAACACAAAGTTGGTATAAGCTTCGTCCGTTACCACATTAAAGCGCTCACCATCCTTGCGAGCCTCGGAGGTCTTGTTCAAAAGCATGGCTCCATCCTCTAGTGACCAAGCTTCTTCAATTTCGCGTCCGGAATATACATGCCATCCATCCCATGATGTGCCATCAAAAAGTACTTTCCATTCGGATTTCTTTTCCATAGATGATTGGGTTGTTTCTTTTTCCACTTTTGGCTCTTCTTTTGGTTTTTCCTTGCATGAAAAAATCAAAACCAACACTAATAAAAGGGTAATTTTTTTCATAATCCAAGTATTCTTTTGAGTTTCTCCGAGTCTGTTTGAGCTCCAGCAAAGTCGTCGAAAGTCTTAGTGGTCGCTTCAATAATATGATCTGCTATAAACGTAGCGCCTTCACGTGCGCCTTGCTCGGGACTTTTTATACAACATTCCCATTCCATAACGGCCCAA
This sequence comes from Bacteroidota bacterium, assembly GCA_039191905.1. Lineage (GTDB taxonomy): Bacteria > Bacteroidota > Bacteroidia > Flavobacteriales > Flavobacteriaceae > Flagellimonas. Next base: position 54,306 of record JBCCXJ010000010.1, read on the forward strand.
ACATCGCATCCATATTGGGTGAGTTTGGAAAAAATCGTCTTAAAGTCTATTTGGCCATCACCTAATGAACGGTAGCGTCCTGCTCTATCACCCCAGTCATTGTATCCGCCAAAGGCTCCTTTTTTTCCCGTAGGATTAAACTCTGAATCCTTTACATGAAACGACTTGATAAACTCATGGTAATGGTCTATGTATGTGATATAATCCAATTGTTGCAACACGAAATGGCTCGGGTCATACAATATATTGACCCTTTTATGATTTCCCGTGGCATCCAAAAAGCGCTCAAATGTATCACCATCATGAAGGTCTTCCCCTGGATGAATTTCATAACATACATCTACTCCCTGTTCATCAAAATGATTCAGAATGGGCGTCCACCGCTTTGCCAGTTCCTCAAAACCCATTTCCACCAAACCTGGTGGCCGTTGCGGCCAAGGATGAGCTGTATGCCAAAGCAATGCACCTGAAAACGTAGCATGTGCTTTTATACTCAATCTTTTACTTGCCGTAGCAGCCTTTTTCACGGTTTCTATCGCCCATTTTGTTCGCTCTTTTGGTTTTCCTTTCAAATGGTCAGGAGCAAAATTATCAAACATGATATCGTATGCCGGGTGAACCGCAACCAGCTGTCCTTGAAGGTGAGTAGAAAGTTCAGTAATCTCTAGCCCATATGAATTGATTTTACCTTTAAGTTCATCACAATAGTCTTGACTTTCCGCTGCTTTGTCCAAATCGATAAGAAAGGATTCCCATGTGGGGATTTGGATTCCTTTATATCCTAAATCTGAGGCCCATTTACACATGCCATCCAAACTATTGAAAGGTGGTTTACTGTCTACAAATTGCGCAAGAAAAACGGCAGGTCCTTTTATTGTTTTCATGTTGGTCCAATTAAGGTTGAGAGATTGTTTGAATTCTCTTATTGGGAAATTAAAATTGTTCTACAATACTGTATCAGGAAGGATAAATATAGGTATTCGAATAGAATTAAAACAGCACTTGCCCACATGAAATTTTGTTTGTTAATGTTCGTTCTTAGAACTTCATTGGTTATCTTAGGACCTTTAACATAAAGAACCCAAATTTTATCTCTTTTCAAAATTTTCACCTAAATGGATAATGCTTCTGCACAAAAATTATGGAATGACTTTTTGAGCAACAAACCAGACTTAAGGGTAATGGGTGTTCCCAAAGTCATTCATTTTTGCGATAATGAAAATGACGCCAATGTTTGTTCTGAATTGGTCGATAAAGAAATAAAACGAGCTTCTTCCCATTCGTTGCTAGGACTTCAATTGCGGAAAGAGGCACTCCCTAAAATTGGTGATCTAGCCATTGTTACGGATTGGAACGGAAAGGCTAAAACTATCATTCAAACCACTGGAGTCAGGCTCATTCCTTATTTTGCGATTCGGGAAGAACATGCCAGGATGGAAGGCGAAGGTGACAAAAGCTTGGAGTATTGGAAAAAAGTACACTGGGCGTATTACACTCGTGAACTTTCAGAGTTTGGTAGAATTCCCCGTGAAAGTATGATTGTGGTTTTTGAACAATTTGAAAAATTGTATTCAAAATAAAAGGCCGAAAAACATTCGGCCTCTATTCTCTTCAACTCACTATTTTTAATCCATATCCACCCATACATTACCTTGTTTGTTAGAGTTCACGGTGCTTTCGATAAAATTCAAACCGCGTACCCCATCCGACATGGTTGGAAATTCACCATCATTATAGGTTTCGCCGCGTATGGCTTTGGCGACTCCCAGATATATGTTGGCCATAGCATCAAAAATACCTTCAGGATGTCCTGGTGGGAGTTTAGTGCCATCCAAAGACAATTCTGAATTATACGCATGTCCAGGTTTATATACTTGTAAAGGTTCAGTATCACTAAGCTTGTAGAGATAGTTGGGATTTTCTTGCTCCCATTTGAATGCTCCTTTTGCTCCATAAATGGCAATGGCAAGTCCATTTTCTTCGCCGGTTGCTACCTGGCTGCTTCGAATAACTCCTTTAACGTGCTTATCCATTCGAATCAACACCGTACCATCCACATCCATTTGATTGTCATCATACAAGTAATTAAAATCACACAAAAGGGATTTCACTTGAAGTCCAGTGGTAAACTCAATCATATTAAAGGCGTGAACTCCAATATCGCCCATGCACGAGCTTATTCCTGCTTTCTTCGGATCTAAACGCCAAACCGTAGAACGTTTTTCTTTATCATGGATGATATCGTTTATCCACCCTTGATAATACCGGGCATCTACTTTATGGATTTTTCCCAACTCACCGGCCTTTATCATTTCGCGCATTTGACGCACCATGGGATACCCTGTATAAGTATGGGTAACCGCGAATACCTTTTGGGCATTTGCCAAGGTTTTCTGAAGAATCTTTGCTTCCTCATAATTTGTGGTCATGGGTTTTTCACAGATGACATGAAATCCGTTCTCCAATAACTTCTTAGCCATTGGAAAATGTAAAAAGTTTGGCGTAAGCACAGAGCAAACTTGAATACGTTCTTCTTCTGGAAGTTTTAATTCGGCTTCGATTAACACATCCAAATCCTTATAAATTCGGTTGGTAGGAATATCAATTTCTTTAGCAAATGCCAAGCTTTCCTCATGATTTGCATTAAATACTCCTCCAGTGATTTCATAATTATCATTGATGTAAGCAGCTACACGGTGCAGCACGCCAATAAGAGAATCACCTCCGCCTCCGAGTATTCCAAGCTTTATTTTTTTAGGCATAAGAATCAGTCTTTATATTCTACTTTTTCATTTTTAAAAAGAAAGGTAAAAAGCAACAATACTCCGGCGGCAAACAAAGCCGGAAATTTCCATATCGCTAACCAATCATGATTTCCGTTTTCTAGTAAATTTTTATCCACTATCTGTCCTGCTACCCAGAAGCCAATGAGCATACCTACACCATAGGTGGCCAACGTTATAAGACCTTGAGCTGCACTCTTTATCTTATCACCAGCCTTCGAATCGGTATATATTTGTCCGGATACAAAAAAGAAGTCATAGCAGATTCCATGGAGCGCAATACCTATTACGAGCATAAAGAACAAATCACCTGCATTTCCAAATGCAAATAATAAGTATCTAATTACCCATGCTAACATACCAAAGAGTATCGTCTTTTTAAATCCATATTTTTTAAAGAAAAAAGGTAATAACAGCATAAACATGACTTCTGAAAACTGTCCTAGAGATGCCCACGCTGTAGAATTTTCAACTTTGTATTCTGTCAGGAACGGGCTTATGTTTTGATAGTAAAATGCCAGAGGAATACATATCAACACTGAGGAAACAAAAAAGGTTAAAAAGTTTCTGTCCTTAAGAAGGCTCAACGCCTCCAGCCCTAGAATGTCAGAAATATTGGCTTTCTCACCCTTGGCCTTTGGAGGGGTCTTTGGTAGAGTAAAACTGAAAATACCTAGAATAGCAGATGCAATGGCAACCATTAAGAAGGTATTGGATAGCATGCCCTTTTCGATATTTTCAATTGCATCCCATTTAAAAGCAAAACTTATGATTAACCCAGCCAAAATCCATCCTACAGTACCCCAAACCCGAACGAAAGGAAATTCTTTTGCTGGATCTTTCATTTGATTGAAGGATACCGAATTGACCAATGCCAGTGTTGGCATGTAAGCAATCATATATCCTAATACATACGGATAAAACATTTCAAAATCAGTCGATTGCGCCATTAAGTACATCAATCCAGCTCCAATTAGATGCAAAAAACCCAGTATACGTTCAGCATTAAAAAACCGATCGGCGATTAATCCTATAATAAAAGGAGCTATTATTGCTCCCCATGATTGGGTTGAATATGCCAAAGCTGTTTCTGCTCCAGTCGCCTTCAAATTATTACCTAAAAACGAACCTAATGTCACAAACCATCCTCCCCAAATAAAAAACTCGAGGAACATCATAAGAGACAATTGGAACTTAGTAGTTGAATTCATAAAGGTGTTATGTTAGTTTGTTTATCTTTTGTAAAAAATGTAATCCAAAGGGATTGTTTTGATTTTGGAAGCTTGGATATTCATTAAAATTTGCCCACGGTGATGCGTAGCGTGGTTGACAATATGAAATAGCATATCCTTTAATTCATTGGCATAGGTCCTACCTTCTGTGGTAGTATAATCAATTCTCTTACTGAAATCTTCGGTGTTGGTTATGATTTCAAAAGAAGTTCTTTGGTTTTCATAATGGATATCGTTCCATAGTTTGGGTTTGTGTTTTTGCCAAACATCAAACTCTGCTGTTTTTTCAAGAATTCTATGATTCCAAATGTGATGTGTGTTAAGAATATGATTGAATAATTCAACACTTTTTTTTGGCATCTTATCCATTTGGACAAATTGCTCCATCAATTGCTTGTTGCAATAGAAGTTATAATCAAAAAGTTGTTGTAAAAATCCCTTCATACTCTGGAATGTTTTACACGGGTTTTTGCATTACTTTTTGAATAAGCTCTTTAGTGGCCAAAATCCCAGCCTCTTCACCAAGGTCGTTCCCTTCATATTCCACACCAACATATCCAGAATATCCCGCCGCCGTGACTATTTCCAGCATTCGGGTATAATCTGTGTGTACTTCGTTTCCTTCTTCATCAAAATCATGGGATTTAGCACTAACCGCTTTTGCATAGGGCATCAGTTCTTGAATTCCTTTATACCTATCATACTCTTCCACACAGGGTGAAGAAAAATATGAGCCGTCTTCTCTTTTCACACAAAAGTTACCAAAGTCCGGCAACGTGCCACAATTGGACATTCCTACTTTTTTGATAACCTCTACCAACATACCGGCATGTGATGAGAATCCGCCATGATTTTCAACAATCACATTAATATTTTTTTCCTTGGCATAAGTAGAAAGCTGCGTAAGTCCATCAATGGAGGCAGCAGTCCATTCTTCTGCTTCTTTACTTCCCATCAAATTAACCCGTACGGAATGACACCCCAACTCGGCGGCAGCGTCAACCCATTTATGATGATTTTCCACTGCTTCTTTTCGTTCCATGTCATCAGCTGCTGAAAGATTCCCTTCATGGTCAATCATGATGATTAGGTTTTCCAAACCGTGTTTTTCACTTTCCGCTTTGGACCTTTGCACAAAATGACGCATAGCTTCTTCGGAAAAACCCTTTGTGTTAGGTTCATTATCATACAATTGGTTAACATATTCCAGTCCCCCAAATCCCCATTCTTTTGCCTTTTCAGCAAACCTATAGGGGTCTAGGCCTTCTTCTTTGATCATTCTGTGTATTGACCATTGCGCCAATGATATTTTGACTACGGGCATAACTTTTTCTTCTTCGGTTGCCTCTACAACTTGCTCCTTTTTCTTTTCGGATTTACAGGAATATACTCCCAAAATTGAAAAGGCAACCCCTGCTTGCAGGCTACCTTGAATAAAATTTCTTCTCTTCATAAAACTGGGTTATCGAATCTTTATAAGGATTAAGAAAACTACAACGTTATAGTATCATATTCTCAATAAACATAGGGTTTAAATGTAGAAAATTAATTCAATAATTAATACATTTATCAAATAAACAATTCTGATTACATGAGTAAGTTTTATTACAATGAGGAGCAGGAATCTTACGATGCTATTGTAGTGGGTACTGGTATTAGTGGAGGATGGGCAGCAAAAGAACTCTGTGAAAAAGGTTTAAAAACTTTGGTTTTGGAACGTGGAAGGATGGTGAAGCATAGAGAAGATTATCCCACAGCAAATATGGACCCTTGGGATTTCCCAAATGCAGGACAACCCACTTTAGAAGACCTTGCCAAACAGGAAAAACAAGCTAGAACGGGATACACGGTTAGAAAAGATTCGCAGCATTGGTTTGTAAATGACTTGGAGCACCCTTATAACGAAGTCAAGCGTTTTGACTGGATGAGAGGGTATCATGTAGGGGGAAGATCAATCATGTGGGGTAGACATAGTTACCGTTGGAGTGAAATTGACTTTGCAGCGAATGGAAAGGAAGGTGTTGCTGTTGATTGGCCTATTCGTTATAAAGACATTGCTCCTTGGTACGATAAGGTAGAGTCCTACATTGGAGTATCTGGAGAATTGTTGGGGCTGCCGCAACTACCCGACGGCCAGTTTGAACCTATGATGGAGTTGAATTGTGTTGAGGATTTTGTACGAGGAAAAGTTGCTGAGCATTTTGATGGTAGGGTAATCACGGCAGGAAGAGTTGCGCACATTAATAGTGACAAACGTTTTGAGGGAGATGGAAGGGTTCGTTGTCAATATAGGAACCGTTGTGTTCGTGGGTGCCCATTTGGAGGGTACTTCAGTAGTGTTTCGTCTACTTTACCGGCAGCTGAACGAACAGGCAATATGACATTAAGACCTGATTCCATAGTTCATGAAATCATATATGACCCCAATACCAAAAAGGCTACTGGCGTTAAAGTAATCGATAGACTTACCAAGGAAACTTTCGAGTTCAAAGCCAAAGTGATTTTCTTATGTGCTTCGGCGGTTGCATCAACCTCAATATTAATGCAATCCAAGTCCGATCGTTTTCCCGACGGATTAGGTAACGATAGCGGAGAACTAGGTCATAATATGATGGACCATCACTTTAAAGCAGGTGCTCGAGGGAAAGTGGATGGCTTTGATGATAAATATTATAAGGGCAGAAAGCCAAATGGCATCTATATTCCAAGGTTTAGAAACCTGGGAGGTTCCAGTGATATGGAAAGCTTTACCAGGGGTTACGGGTATCAAGGAGGCGCGTCAAGAGACAACTATGAAGATTTAGTTGCGGAAGCCTCTTTTGGCAAAGAGCTAAAGGAAGGTGTACTAAAACCAGGAGGTTGGACGATGAACATGCTCGGTTTTGGAGAAATTCTTCCCTATCATGAAAACAAGATGGTCTTGGATTATGATAAAAAAGATCAATGGGGGTTACCAACAGTCACTTTTGATGCAGAAATCAAGGAGAATGAGCTTCAAATGCGTAAAGATATGCAGGAGCAAGCTGCTGCTATGTTAGAAAAATCAGGGGCTAGGGATATTGAAACGTATGACGAAACATATGCTATAGGCCTAGGTATCCATGAAATGGGCACGGCACGTATGGGACGTGATCCAAAGACCTCTGTCTTAAACGGATTTAACCAAGTACACGCATGTAAAAATGTATACGTGACCGATGGGTCATTTATGACTTCCGCCAGCTGTGTCAATCCTTCATTGACCTATATGGCTTTCACGGCAAGGGCTGTCGATCATGCCGCCCAAGAACTTAAAAAAGGAAATATTTGATGGAAAGAAGAACAGCACTCAAAAATATGGGGATGGCTTTCGGATATACCGTGGCGGCTCCAACTCTGCTCGGATTAGTTCAAAGCTGCAATAGTAAAAAAGTACTGGATTGGACACCTGATTTTTTTTCCAAAGATGAAGGAACCGCTATTCATACGCTTGTTGATGTTATCCTACCTAAAACGGATACTCCTTCTGCAACTGAAGTAAACGTGCATGCTTTTGTAGATCAATTTGCCCACACGGCCCTGCCTCAAGAAAACAAGGATTTCTTGAAAATGGGAATGGATAAATTTTTGGGCAAAATACTCGCTGACACGCAGAAAGAAAGTTTACCCGAATTGAAGGAGGAGGATTTTGTGCCCGCTTTGAGCACTTACCTTAAAAAACGAACCAAAGAAGTAGAGGAAGCCCATGATAAGGCCATAGGAGACTATTTTATGGCTGTTGAACAAAATGGTAGCGCCGTACTTGACGATGAAATAGCAAGATATATGTTTGCCAACTCTCTTAGGGACATTTCTGTTTGGGCATATAAAAGTTCTGAATTTGTAGGCGAAGAGGTATTGGCATATCTGCCTATCCCTGGGCAATATGTCCCTTGCGACGACCTTGATACACTTACTCAAGGAAAAGCCTGGTCTTTATCTTAGTATACCGAACTCTTATTTTCTTTACCAACACAAAAAAGCCCTTCAGATGAAGGGTTTTTTATTGCCATAAAAAAATACCTCGGAAATTCATTCCTTGGGGAGAGAATATTCCGAGGCATTTTAATCAATAAACACTATCACATACTGATACGTTCAGTATACCCTATGAACCGCACATTAAGCAATCGTCATCAGCTTCACCTTCTTTGGCCCGTGCGATCATTTCTTTCATTTCTTCTGGGGTCATGGGTTGAATATCCACTTCTTGTTGAGCTACAGGGGTTGTCTCTACCTGAATGGCCTCTGCTCCTTTCGCTGGAGCTGATGTTACTTCAGCTTCTGCAGCAACGCTCACTGGAACTTCTTTCTTCTTTGTATTGTCCAGCGTGAATTTAATGGCATCTACGGCCGCTTTGGTCCTCAAGTAATACATTCCTGTCTTCAAACCACTTTTCCAAGCGTAAAAATGCATGGAAGTAAGCTTCGCATAGTTGGCATTTTCCATAAACAAGTTCAAAGACTGGCTTTGGTCAATGAAATATCCTCGTTGACGACTCATATCAATGATATCCTTCATACTCAGTTCCCAAACAGTTTGGTAAAGCTCTTTGATATCTTCTGGAATCACATCGATATGTTGAATGGAACCATTGGCACGCATCAATTCCTGTTTCAAGCTTTCGTTCCAAAGGCCTAATTTTACCAAATCCTCCAAAAGATGTTTGTTCACAACAATAAACTCTCCTGAAAGTACCCGACGCGTATAAATATTGGAAGTATATGGCTCAAAGCACTCATTGTTACCCAAAATTTGAGAGGTTGAGGCTGTTGGCATTGGTGCTACCAATAGGGAGTTGCGCACTCCATTCTTTTGAACGTCTTTTCGAAGTTTCCCCCAATCCCATCTTCCAGATAGTTCTTCGTCTTTTATGCCCCATAAGTTATGCTGGAATTCCCCTTTGGAGATTGGAGATCCATCGTAACTGGAGTAAGTTCCTTCCTCCTTAGCTAGCTCCATAGAAGCTGTAACCGCTGCGAAATAGAGCGTCTCAAAAATATCCTGATTCATTTGTTTGGCCTCATCGCTGGTAAAAGGTAACCGAAGCATAATAAATGCATCTGCCAATCCTTGCACTCCCAAACCTATAGGCCTATGTCTCATATTGGAGTTTTCAGCTTCTTTTACAGGGTAATAGTTTCTGTCAATTACTCGATTCAAGTTTTTAGTGACCCGCTTGGTAACCTTAAATAACTCTTTATGGTCAAACTGGTTGTTCTTTACAAACATGGGTAGCGCAATGGAAGCCAAATTACAGACCGCTACTTCATCTGGAGAAGTGTACTCCAAAATTTCTGTACATAAGTTGGATGAGCGAATGGTACCTAGATTTTTTTGGTTGCTTTTTCTATTAGCCGCATCCTTGTATAACATGTATGGTGTTCCTGTCTCTATTTGGGATTCTAGTATTTTCTCCCATAACTCACGAGCTTTGATCGTCTTTCTTCCCTTTCCTTCAGCCTCGTATTTTGTGTAAAGCGCTTCAAATTCCTCACTGTGGCTATTGAATAAATCTGGACATTCGTTTGGGCACATCAAGGTCCATTCCGCATCAGCTTCAACACGCTTCATAAATAAATCAGGAATCCACATAGCGTAAAACAAATCCCTGGCGCGCATTTCTTCTTTCCCGTGGTTTTTCTTTAAATCCAGAAAATCAAAAATATCGGCATGCCATGGTTCCACGTAAATGGCGAAGCTTCCTTTTCTTTTACCCCCTCCTTGATCTACATAACGGGCGGTATCATTAAACACGCGAAGCATGGGCACAATACCATTTGAAGTTCCATTTGTACCAGCGATGTAGGAGCCAGTAGCTCTAATGTTATGAATAGAAAGACCTATTCCTCCCGCAGACTGTGAAATCTTCGCAGTTTGCTTTAGGGTATCATAAATGCCATCAATACTATCCTCTTTCATCGTCAATAGGAAACAAGAAGACATCTGGGGTTTTGGCGTCCCCGAATTGAACAATGTAGGCGTTGCGTGCGTAAAGTACTTTTTGGACATTAACTCGTAGGTCTCAACCGCGGCGTCCAAATCGTTTAAATGAATTCCCACAGCTACCCGCATTAACATGTGTTGGGGCCTTTCGGCAATCTTCCCATTCAATTTTAACAGGTAAGAGCGTTCCAAAGTTTTAAAACCGAAATAATCGTAGCCAAAATCTCGGTTATAAATTATCGTTGAATCTAAAACTTCTGCATTCTTCGAAATTACCTGATATACCTCATCTGACAATAAAGGAGCTTTCTTTCCTGTGCGAGGGTTTATGTATTCGTATAAATCCTTCATGGTTTCCGAGAAGGACTTTTTTGTGTTTTTATGTAGATTGGAAACAGAGATACGAGCAGCCAATTTTGCGTAGTCCGGGTGTGTTGTGGTCATTGTAGCTGCTATTTCAGCCGCCAAATTATCAAGTTCAGATGTGGTTACACCATCATACAATCCTTCAATTACCCTCATGGCTACTTTTACTGGGTCCACAAGACCATTGAGGCCATAACAAAGTTTTCTAACTCGCGCCGTGATCTTGTCAAACATCATCGGCTCCTTTCTTCCATCTCTTTTTACTACATACATGCGCTACAATTGTTTAGGTGATACTTTTTGGTTTTACCAAAGTACATTATAGTGTTAGTTTTAACACTTGAGGTTAAGATCATAAAAAACCCTCGATGGGTAATCGAGGGTCGTCTTGGTGGGTTATTCAAAAATCAGCATCAAAGCTTATCTTCTGCGAGTCAGCGTCTTTTTCTTTGTTAAGAACACCCGCTTTTTGATATTCCGAAACTCTTTTTTCAAAGAAATTGGTTTTTCCTTGAAGAGAAATCATATCCATAAAATCGAATGGATTTGTGGCATTGTAGACCTTAGCACAGCCTAATTCCACCAACAGCCTGTCTGTTACAAACTCGAGGTATTGCGTCATCAATTTGGCATTCATTCCAATAAGACTTACTGGCAGGGATTCTGTAATGAATTCTCTTTCAATGTTTAGGGCATCTACAATAATACCTGTGATACGTTCTTTTGGAACTTTGTTTATCAAATGATTGTTATGCAGATGAACCGCATAGTCACAATGCATTCCTTCGTCTCGTGAAATCAATTCGTTGGAGAAGGTCAATCCTGGCATAAGGCCTCTTTTCTTTAACCAGAAGATAGAACAAAATGCTCCAGAAAAGAAAATCCCTTCAACAGCAGCAAAAGCGATAAGACGTTCCGCAAAACTTGGTGAATCAATCCACTTCAATGCCCAGTCTGCCTTCTTTTTAATTGCTGGAAAATTTTCAATAGCCTTGAACAACACACCCTTTTCTTTCTCATCCTTTACATACGTATCTATCAGCAATGAGTAGGTTTCCGAATGGATGTTTTCCATCATAATCTGAAAACCATAGAAAAATTTGGCTTCGGAATACTGCACTTCGTTTACAAAATTCTCAGCAAGATTTTCATTTACAATTCCATCCGAAGCAGCAAAGAATGCCAAAATATGCTTGACAAAGTACCGTTCATCATCATTCAGCTTGTTGTTCCAATCCGCCAAATCTTGGTGCAAATCAATCTCTTCAGCAGTCCAAAAGCAAGCTTCACATTTTTTGTACCAATCCCATAAATCATGGTGTTGAATCGGAAAAATAACAAATCGGTCCTCGTTTTCTTGCAAAATAGGTTCTATTGCTGCTGACATAATTTTGAATAAGAATTAGTAATACTGGATGTAACTTCCCTATGAACTGGGCTAACAAAGATTTAAAAATGTAATTAGATTCTAAAGTTTGTTTCACGAAATAGAGCTCAAAGTTTTTAACATAACTTGTTGAAATCTAGGCTCGCAAGTGATATTTATTGACCTTGTCAAAAGTGAAAGTTGTGGCTAATTTTTTCGAAGACTTCAACAATAAAAAAAAGACCAAAGAGTATAAAGTGATATACTACTTTGGTCTTACTTATGAAAATTGCGTTATGTATTTCTTTTCTTAAGAATTACCAGAAAAAGTACGGCCGTTCCCAATCATCCAAGCCTTCTCTTTATAGTTTTTAGGTAGTTCCCCCAAAACCTAAAACCAAAATCAAAAGTTGAAAAATCAGGAATTTATTTTTTAAGCAGTTCCACTCATGAGGTTGGTTGCTCTGGCCGTACGTTTTCTGGTAATGTCAATGAGCTTTTGATAAATGCGATTACTCCTTAATCGCCAGTTCTTTCCATTCTGGTTCAATTTTTAATTCCTTTTGATCGGTCACCGATGCCACAATAAGCACAATGACTAGAATCAAAAAGAGAATGATACACTTTCTCATATCTGTTTGGTGAGGTTAACGAATGCAAAGTAAGAATACAAACCAAACCTGGGGAATCCGTATGTATGGACGACACGGTTTTTTGTATGAATGGCTTCGTTTTGAGTCAGATAAATCAGGACTGCAAACAAATTACTCGATAATTGAAGGAAAAAACCTATAAATTCTCGTTATGGGCCTTTTTATTCCATTTATAAGCATAATATGTCCAACAGCACATAATTTTAAAATGGTTAAACAGAATATTATACATTTGATTATACATTTTAACCTCAACCCATGTTAGAAGCTGTTATCGTAGACGATGAAGTCAAAGCGCTCCAAAGTTTGAGCTGGGAATTGACCAATTTGAGTGATGAGGTTGATATAATTGCTTCTTTTACCGATGCTCATGAAGCATTGAACTATTTAGAGCAAAATACCCCGGATTGTTTGTTTTTGGATATTGAAATGCCAGCAATGGATGGTTTTCAATTTATAAAAACACTCAAGAACAAGAATTTTCCGGTGGTCATTACTACAGCTTACAATCAGTACGCACTTCAGGCTTTAAAAAATGAAGCCATTGATTATTTGTTGAAACCTATTGATTCGGATGATTTGAAGGTCACCATTTCCAAAATAAAAAAGTTTAATGCTCGGAATTATACCGCAGAAAAATTGGAAAAAATCCTCTTGAATTTCAATGCGGAATCCCCAAGCAAGAAAATAACAATTAATACTGATGGTAAATTGGTATTTTTACATAGTGATGATATTCTTTATGCCGAATCTGATGGGAATTACAGTACCATTTATTTGAGTGACGGACAAAAGATATTGTTGACAAAAAAATTGAAGGAGGTGAACACTCTTTTACCTGACCATAGTTTTTTTAGGATACATAATTCATACATTATCAACCTCAACAAGATAAAAGAATTTCTAAAAACAGATGGGTATGTGGTATTGGAATCCAATCACAAAATACCTGTCTCTCGGCAGAAAAAGTCCGACTTTTTGGACCTGCTGTAAAAACCAAAAGAAACTATTATTTATTTGTTGAAGAAGACCAAATTATCCGCAAAGACCGTAAAGGTCTTTGTTCTGCTCCAAGTCTTTATTTGGCCAACTCATTATATCCTTTCCCAAGATATTCCCAAGGAGTTTAAAAACCGGGTAGAAAAAATAATCAGTACCAAGCCAAAAACCTATTTGGCTTTAAACAATGAGCTAAAAGCCAATCGTGGAGACACCATCCTCATGCGATATTTCTCCAATAAATGTACTGAAACCAATTATCCGGAGGGCAAAGCATATGCTTTAAATCAGTTAGGGGCACGGTATCGGAATACATCCCAATTCAAAAGGGCAGTGGACATACACCAAAAAGCTCTTGAAGTATCCGAAGAAATCAACAACACCGAGTTTAAAGTGCTCAGTCTAAATATGCTGGGGGTAGTTTATCGTAGGACAGATGCCATTAAAACGGGTTTGGACCACCATCAACAGGCACTTGCTTTGGCCGAAGCAGTGCAATACCCTTCTCATCATATCAAAAGACATATCAACATTTCTTTGAACTCCATTGGGCACTTGTACAAAAGTCTGGACCAATATGATTTGGCGTTAACGCAGTTTAAGAGAGCGCTTAAACTTGAAGGTGAATTGGGCAATAAATTGGGCTTGGCCATTAATCATCAAAACATTGGGGATTGCTTGGAACTAAAAGGTGACTTAGAGGGTGCACTTGAAAATTATAGAAAATCCCTGGCTTACAATGAAGATATCGATTCTGATTATGGTCGAACCATTTGTAAAAATAGTTTAGCTCAAATCTATTTAAAGCAGAATATGCCACATGCTGCATTGGTTCTTTTGGAACCGCTCCATGAAACCTCGAAAACTATTGGAGACTACTTCATCACATCTGCTGTTTTCATCAATACGGGATGGGCACATACCGTGTTGGGTAATTATAAAAAAGCGGAGGCCTTTATCAATGAGGGCATTGCCATGGCACAAAATCACAATATGCCAAGCAATGTGTTATACGGATATGAAAAACTATCTGATTTTCAATTGGCAAAAGGCAATTTTCAAAAGGCCTATGAGTATTACAAACTTGCGGATAAATACGAAGACGACATTACAAGTGATACCAACCTTCGATACATGACGGATATTATTGTGCGTTATGAGGCGGAAAAAAAGACCAATGAAATTTCTGTTTTGGCTAAAGAGAACGAGATTGTACGGTTGCGCCTTCGAAAAAATCAAACCACTTTATTGGTCAGTTCACTTATTGTTGGGTTGATTTCTTCTATTCTCTACATTTTATACAGGCAGTACCAAAGTAAAAATGAAAAACGTGTTTTAAGCTTGGAGCAGAATATTCTTCGGAGCCAGATGAATCCTCATTTTTTATTCAACTCCCTAAATTCCATTAAGCTTTACATCATCAATAACGAACAAAAAAACGCGGTTCATTACTTAAATAAGTTTTCAAAATTGGTACGTAAAATTCTGGAAGCTTCCTCGGTAAAGGAGACTCCCTTATCCGAAGAATTGGAAACCGTAGAGCTATATATGAATATTGAAAATATTCGATTTTCCAATGAAATAGACTTCAACATCACTATTGATAAGGATATCTGCCCTGAGAGTATTAAAATACCCTCACTTACACTCCAACCCTTTTTGGAAAATTCATTGTGGCATGGCCTTTCTCCCAAGGAAGGTAAAAAAAAGATTGATTTGAACATCAAAAAGAAAGGAGACCACCATATCAATATTGAAATTATAGATAATGGTATAGGAAGAACAGCCGCTCAAACCAACAAGGAAAATAGGGTGCTGAAAAGAAAATCAGTTGGTATCCGAATTACCAAGGAACGTTTGGCCAATTTTGCCAAAGACTATCAGAACAAATTTGACGTTCACATTGTTGACCTTTTTGATGATGGAGGTCACCCAAAGGGCACCAAAGTGATTCTAGAAATCCCTACAGTTTAGCACGCTCTTGAGCCACAAGCTCCAGTTCTTGGTACCATTGCTCGCCAAACTTCCGAACCAATGCTTCCCTGACAAATTTGTAGATCGGAACTTCTAATTCTTTACCCAAACTACAAGCTGGGTCACATATTTCCCATTTATGATAATTTACTGCGGTGAACTCAGTGTATTCCCTTATTCTAATCGGATACATATGACAGGAGATAGGTTTTTTCCATTTTGTGGCTCCGGCATTGTATGCTTCTTCAAGGCCACACTTTGCAATTCCAGTATCCGAAAAAATCACATAGGCGCATTCACTCTTGTCTACCAAGGGTGTTTCCCATTCCCCGTCTTCTCCTTTCAAAAATGCACCTTGTTCCTCTATGGCTTGAATACCTTCCGGTCTTAAAAAAGGTTTGGCCTTTTCATAAATATCAACCAGAATTTGAGTCTCACTATCTTCCAATGGAGCGCCATATTCACCATCCACGCAACAAGCTCCTTTACAAGCGTTAAGATTGCAGACAAAGTCCTTGTCCATGATATCTTCGGAAACTATAGTCTTACCAATTTGGAACATGATAAATGACGAATTTTTTTCAAAAATAGTCCAAACCAAAAAATTGATGTTTTCTATACGTCTTTATGAGATCCAAAAGCGCTTTTTACTCGTAAATTTGCGGAATTATTTTTTTGACCATGAATTTTGACATTAAACAAATCATAACCGCTACAATGGTTTTGTTTGCGGTAATCGATATACTTGGTAGTATTCCCGTAATTATATCCTTACGGAAAAAAGTGGGGCACATTCAATCCGAAAAGGCATCCATTGTGGCTGCCTGTATTATGGTCGCTTTTCTTTTTGTAGGGGAAAGCATCCTGAGCTTAATCGGAATTGATGTCAACTCATTTGCTGTGGCCGGAGCTTTTGTTATTTTCTTTCTGGCTATAGAAATGATTTTGGGCATTACCCTTTATAGGGATGATGAGCCGGAAAGTGCATCTATAGTTCCCATTGCATTCCCAATCATTGCCGGGGCCGGTACTATGACTTCCATTCTTTCATTACGGGCTGAGTATGCCGTGGAAAACATTGTGGTGGCCATACTACTAAACATTATCTTTGTATATATTGTTTTAAAGTCCAGCTCGAAAATCGAACGCCTTTTGGGAAAAAATGGACTCAATATCATTAGAAAAGTATTTGGGGTTATTTTGTTGGCCATTTCGGTGAAACTTTTTGCCACAAATATTAACCTCTTGTTGACACAATAGTAAAATTCAAGATGAACAAAGTACTAACTGTATTTTTAATTCTCGTAGCCTTAGCTCTTATCTCCTATAATGTTACATTGGTAGACTTTTCCGATCCTTTTCAAGGAGACAGCACCATCGCTTTGATAGGCATATTAGCTCCAATATGCGCTATTATCCTGCTGTTGATATTTATAACATCAAAAAAAATAGATGAGAAGGTAAAGGAGGATTAATCTTTCTGGTTTAAGGCTCCTATTTCTTTAGTGTAAAGGGATTCCATATCCAATTCTTTTACCTTTTGAAGCATTTTGTCATGCTCTCCCTTAATTTGTGCCGCCGCATTTGGTGAAAAAATCTGCTCTGCAATATTAGCTTTTAGATAATCCTTGATTTTTTCTTCTTGCGCATAAAAATCTAGTTTGATTTTCCTGTTGAGCACAAATTGAATGAATTCGTCAAATAGGATATCATCAACTCGGAATTCATCTAAAAATTGGTTCCTAGTATAGCCTTCATAGAGTTTTCTGTCTTTCTCCAAATGCTCAAATATGAATCGGGAAAAGAATTCATAGGTGTCGTCCATACTTTCAATGGCTTCTTCCTCATTGCTGCCTATAGGAACGAATACATCGGGGATAATTCCACCACCACCGTATACAATCTTCCCTTTAGGAGTTATAAATTTCAACGAATCGGCTACCTTAATACTGTCCACTGAAATCAATTCACCGCTCGTGTAGCGTTCAATAAACTTATGGTAGTAATCTTTGTTTCCATTCTTATAGGACTTTTGAATGGAGCGCCCAGTTGGGGTATAGTATCGGGAAACCGTTAAACGAACCGCGGAACCATCGCCTAAATCCATCTCTCTTTGAACCAATCCTTTTCCAAAAGAGCGTCGCCCCACTATAGTACCCACATCATTATCCTGAAGTGCTCCTGCTATGATTTCACTAGCTGATGCAGACCGTTCATTTATCAGCACATAAACAGGTTTATCTTCAAAATCTCCTTTTTTGGTAGCATATGCTTTTTTAACCCTTCCCTTTTTATTTTTTGTAAACAAAATCAACTTATCATCTACCAAAAATTCATCCGCCAGTTTTTCTGCAATGCCTAAATACCCGCCTGGGTTGTCTCTAAGGTCTAAAACTAATTTTTGAGCACCCCTTAGTTTCAATTTTCTGAGCGCGTCTTTAAATTCGTTGAAGGTAGATTCGGCAAATCGGTTAATTTTTATATACCCCATGTCTCGAGTGAGCATATAGTAAGCTTCAACACTTTTAATAGGCACACGGTCGCGAGTCACAGTCACATCCATCGACTTATCTTCAGATTTTCTGTACACCTTTAAATCGACTTTAGTACCTGCCTTCCCTTTAAGTCTTGATACAATTTCATTATTGGGGATTCGCTTACCGAAAAGAGTATCCTTATTAGCTAAAAGAATACGGTCGCCTGGTTTTATGCCACTAATATAGCTTGGTCCATTCTTAATAGTCCTTATAACTGTGATGGTATCCCGGTACATGTAGAAACTGATACCTATCCCTACGAAATCTCCCTTCATGTTCTCGGATACTTCCTGCATCTCATTCCTTGGAATATATACAGAATGAGGGTCCAACTTTCCAAGGATATTATTAACCGTCACATCTACAATGCTGTCCGTATCAATTTCGTCAACATACTCATAATCTATATAATCTATAAGCCGGTTGAGTTTATCCTTTTTGGAATTGGTGGAGAAGAGTTTTTCTGGAGTGTCACCAAAGTGAAGTTTTCCTCCAATAAAAATACCAACAGCCACTGCTAAAGCGAGTAGGGTTGGCCATATATAACTAAATTTTTTTTCCATTAACTAATTGCAATAGCGGTTATCAAACCATTTCTTCCATTAGTGGTATGTGATCGATAACCACACCGGCCCGCTCCAAAAACCGCAAGCCTGAATCATCCTTATATGCTGTGCTATATACCACACGTTTTATGCCAGACTGGTGAATCAACTTGCTGCACTCTCGACAGGGAGAAAGTGTAATATACAATGTTGCCCCTTCGCATGACTGGGTGGACGCAGCTACCTTAAGTATGGCGTTTGCTTCAGCATGGAGAACATACCATTTGGTATATCCTTCATCGTCTTCGCAAATATTTTCAAATCCTGTAGGTGTTCCATTATATCCATCCGAAATAATCATACGGTCCTTAACAATGATTGCACCCACCTGCTTTCTTTTACAATATGAAAGTTTACCCCATTCTTTGGCCATTCGCAGGTAAGCCTTATCATATTTTTCTTGTTTGCTTTCTTTCATACGTAAAGTACTGGCTACTTAATTAAAGATACCTGCTTTGTTAGACGCCCACAACCTTATTCGGTGAAATTTAACAATCTCCTTATTTGGGGAACGTTCCAATCAACAAGGGTATTGTGATGGCCATGATTAAAATAGAAAGAATAGTGATGAAATGCCTCTTTTTCAAGTTTAGATAGTGCTGCACAATGTAAGCCACCCCTAAAACTATCAATATGATGGCCACCTGTGAAAATTCAATTCCCGTGGCAAAACCCAATAGCGGAGTCACTTTATTTTCTTCTTCGGCCATTAACAGCTTAAAATAGTTGGAAAAGCCAAAACCATGTATTAATCCAAAAAAGGCTGTGGCCAAACTGTGCAGATACATACCAATGCTCACCGCATCTTTAAAAACATAGATAAGATTGAACAAAGCCGTTATAAAAATGGTTACTGGAATTAAAAATTCGATAAGTCCCACATCAACCGTAAGCACTTCAAAGGCGGATAATGCTAAAGAGGTGCAATGGGCAATAGTAAAAATAGTAGCTAGCAATACAACTTTTTTCCAATTCCCAAAAGTAAATGGGGTAGCTAATGCCGCTAAAAACAGAATGTGATCGTACGCTCCAAAATCCAGAACGTGCTTAAAGCCTAGGTCAACATAAAACCAAAATTCCTGCATACTATAAAGATTGGGGTTAATCTATTATCAATAAGGAAACACCTTTGATTGGCCTAAGTTAAGAAATCCCTCTTTCTCTTTGGATAGTTTCGTAGGCCTTTTGCACTTCTTTGAACTTTTCTTCAGCTCCTTTCTTAATTGCCTCATCTTGCGTGACTACCCGATCGGGGTGATATTTTTTGGCCATTTTTCGATAAGCTTTCTTTACCTCATCATCCGAAGCGCTCTTATCTATTTCCAAAATCTTATACGAGTTATCTGCCGACTTTATGAACATGGCCATGATACTCTCAAAATCATGGGCTCCTAAACGCAGATAGCCTGCGATTTCCCTTAATTTATTTACTTCAGCTTTGCTGATTTGACCATCAGCCTGAGCAATTCCAAAAAGAAAGTGGAGCAATTGTAACCGAACCTCATAACGAGTTCTTTGTGTCAAGTAACTACAAATGCGTTGTGCGGATATTTCTCTTTTTTTAATGACCTCATTAAATGTTCTAAAAATGGCATTTGCCTTTTCTTTTCCATAGGTACTCAAAAAATACTGGCGAACATAATCCAGTTCTTTCTGGCTCACTTGTCCATCTGCTTTAATAATAATTGAGCACAAAGACAGTAAATTCAATTCAAAGTCTGCTGGGGAAACATTGGGTTGGGTATACTCCCTAAAAATTGTCCTGGCATCCCGTGACCCACCTCCACCTAAGTTATCCAAAAAGCTACCTATCAAAAATCCAAGAATGGCACCTGGAAAACGGAGCAAAAAGTATCCTAGAAAAGCAGCTACCCATTTAATCATTCCAACAAGAATAAGGCGCAAAGATAGTTTATTGACCTGTATGAATCCTTTACACCATGTTAAGGGTCATGAAAAAAACCGACAAAACCTGTATCTTTGAAATCTGAAAAAAGAATAGACTATGTATCCCGAAGAATTAGTAAAACCGATGAGAGCGGACTTAGCTTTAGCTGGGTTCGAAGAATTATATACTGGCGAAGCCGTTGAAGAGGCCTTAAAAAAGGAAGGCACTACTTTAGTTGTTGTAAATTCCGTCTGCGGTTGCGCCGCTGCAAATGCAAGGCCAGGCGCCAAATTGAGTCTTCAGAATTCCAAGACCCCCACTAATTTGGTTACCGTTTTTGCGGGTGTTGATACGGAAGCGGTTAATACAGCTAGAAACCTTATGGTCCCTTTTCCCCCATCTTCTCCCAGTATGGCTTTGTTCAAGGACGGAGAATTGGTACATATGATTGAAAGACATCATATTGAAGGAAGGCCTGCGGAATTGATTGCTGAGAATTTAAAGGAAGCCTACAACGAATTCTGCTAATAGGTTTAAAAAAATTGAATGTATAAACCACCTCAACAGGTGGTTTTTTTATTTTTACACCTAACCTAATCCAAAAAGTGAAAAAACTACTTTCTTATCCCCTGACTGTTTTCTTTTTTATTTTTTTTGGGCTCACCTTGGTCATATTCCATCCCATACAATGGTTTTGCCTAAAGGTCTTTGGTTATGAAATGCACAAACGAAGCGTTACCCTATTAAATTGGTTCCTTATGAGATGCACCAATGTTTTGGGTACGCGTTACACTTTTGAGCGAAAGTATGAGGCGCCTAAATATGTTCCTTTAATCATTGTCTCCAATCACCAAAGCATGTATGATATCCCACCGATAATATGGTATATGCGAAAACACCATCCTAAATTTGTGAGTAAAATTGAATTGGGGAAAGGTATCCCAAGTGTATCATTCAATTTGAGATATGGAGGCTCCATTCTTATTAATAGGAAGGATCCTAAACAATCTGTAGAACAACTTGAAAAATTGGGGAAATACATTGAAAAGCATAATCGCAGCGCTGTTATTTTTCCAGAAGGAACCCGCAGTCGTGACGGAAATCCCAAAAAGTTCCATACCACTGGACTAAAAGTACTTTTGACTCATGCCCCTTCTGCATGGATCGTACCCATAAGCATAAACAACTCCTGGAAACTTCTTCGTTACGGAAAATTTCCCATGGGCTTGGGTAGTCATCTTATGTTTGAAGTACACCCACCCATTCAAAACACAGGTGATACTGATTCGCTAATAAAACAAACTGAAACTCTTATAAATCAAGGAATCCATTAGCCTTATGAATCCAAATGAACTGATAGAGAAAACCATTCTCTTTGTGAAAGACACCTTGAAAGGTGCTGAAGGTGGACATGATTGGTTCCATACTGAAAGGGTTTTCAAGACCGCAAAAAAAATAGCACAAGAAGAGGATGTTGACCTGTTGATTGTTCAGTTGGCTGCACTGTTACATGACATCGCTGACCCAAAATTTCATGAGGGTAATGAGGATATAGGTCCGAAGATGGCTTCGGATTTTCTTCATTCCCAAAAGGTTGCGGAGGAAAGTGTGGAACATGTTTCCAATATAATTAGATATATGTCCTTCAAAAACAGTCTGGATAAAAACAACGGTTCATTTTCGTCCAAAGAACTCCAGGTTGTCCAAGATGCAGACCGTTTGGATGCAATAGGTGCTATTGGCATAGCTCGAACCTTCAACTATGGTGGATTCAAAAACAGGGAGCTATATAATCCGGATATCAAACCCAACCTCAATATGTCCAAGGAGGAATACAAAAAATCGAATGCCCCTACCATCAATCATTTCTATGAAAAGCTGTTGTTATTAAAGGACCAAATGAATACCGAAAGTGGTAGGGAAATTGCTGAGGAACGGCATCAGTTTATGCTAGATTTTCTAAATCAATTTTATAACGAATGGAATCCCTAAAAGGATTCATTTTGTTTTCCCGAATAGCATGAGGGAAACGCGGGGAATTGGTTCTTTTTCGTATCTTGACCAGACACCGTAATCCAATTTCATGCAAAGAAGAAAGTTTCTTAAAAATGCTTCAGCGGCATCAGCGGCATTTACTATTGTACCAAGTTATGTTTTAGGCAAAAAACACGTTCCCCCGAGCGATACGTTATATTTAGCCGCTTTTGGTGTTGGTGGACGTGGCAAAGGAGTGATTGAAGGCTTGGCAGCTACGCAAAAAGTAAAATTTGTAGCCCTTTGTGATGTTGATGATAGGCGAGCTAAGAGTACTTACAATCTTTTCCCTGATGTAAAACGATTTAAGGACTTTCGAAAAGTATATGATGCGCATTTGGATGATATCGATGCTATTATGGTAGCCACGCCTGATCACACCCATGCGGTAATAGCCCTGCCTTTTATGCGTGCCAAAAAACATGCGTATGTAGAAAAACCGTTGACTCATAATATTAAAGAGGCCCGGTTAATGACCCAAGTTGCTTCAGAAAATGGAATTGTTACCCAGATGGGAAACCAGGGCGCTTCAAGTGATGGAAGTAGACAAGCCAAAGAATGGGTACAATCCGGTGTTATTGGGGAAGTACACACTATTGATTGCTGGACTAACAGACCCGTATGGCCGCAAGGAGTTCCTATTCCCGTAGAAAAACAACGAATCCCAAAAGGATTGGATTGGAATCTTTGGTTAGGACCAGCAGATATGCGTTCTTATAATGAAGCCTATCTTCCATTTAAATGGAGAGGTTGGTGGGATTTTGGCACGGGTGCCTTAGGAGATATGGGTTGCCATATTATGGAAACTCCCTTTAGTGTTTTAAATTTAGGATACCCTAAAGAAGCTGAAGCTAGTTGTACCACAGTTTGGGTTGGTGATTTTATAGAAGCTGATTACAGTCCATCATGCCCTCCTTCTTCTAAAATACATTTAAAATTTGAACATCCTGAGTATGGAGATATCGCGTTAAACTGGTATGATGGTGGACTTATGCCCAACCTTCCCGATGAACTTAAGGATGGCGAAACCGTAGGAGACGGTGGAGGAGGTTCCATTATTTACGGTACAAAGGGTACTTTGGTGTGCGATACCTACTCAAAGAATGCGAGATTGTTGCCTTCCAGCCTAATGGGTCTTTTCAATGCACCCAAACCTACGTTGGAACGGATTGAAGATGGAAGGGACGGACATATCAAAAATTGGGTTGAAGCTTGCTTGAACGGTACCAAAGCGTCTTCAGATTTTTCTAAATCCGGTCCTCTTACCGAGACTGTACTGATGGGTAATTTAGCTGTAAAAGCGTATCAATATAAAGTGCTTCAAGAAGGAAAAAAACCAGGTGACTGGGCGCCATACAATTATCCAGGTAGAAGAAAATTGCATTGGGACGGTGCCAATATGAAAATCACCAATTATGACAAAGCTAATGAATGGGTGAGTCGCGAGTATAGGGCTGGCTGGGATTTGGGATAACTCAAAATCTATTTCATTTTTTGCTCTAAATGTCTTTTGATGAGTTCATTTTCAGAAAGGTCAATGGCTTTTTTCAAAACTGAAGTGTAGTTTGTATCTCCTATTTCCTTTAGAAAATCAGCTTGTATCGCATAAAAAAGACCTGTGTTGGAGAAGTCGCTCTGTTTTTCCAAAACCTTAAGTTCCTTGATTGCTGATTTTGCTCCATGTACCTTTCCAAATGGCACTATCCGATTCAATGCTACCATAGGAGAGTATTGTTGTTTTACTTGGACATCGTACAAATAGAGTATGCTTTTCCAATTTGTTTCTGAAAAGGTTGGGGCAACACAATGATAGTAGGAGCGGGCTGCTTCCAAATGATACTGAGAAGGTAACTTATCCGGGGTTTCAGATTGTTCTAAATGCTGTATTCCAATTTGAATCAATTGTTGGTTGTACAACTCCCTATCATGATACTCCAAAGAGACCAAATTCCCTTCGCTATCCAAACGGGCTTCGAATCTGGAGGCATGGAAGCACATCAATGCAATTAAAGCTTCAAGATTAGGATGGGAACAGTATTTGTTTTTTCTAAGTAGCAATGCTAAGCGCAAGGCTTCGTAACAAATATCTCTTTTAAGCAATTGGGCTCCGGTTGTAGCCGCATATCCTTCAGAAAATAACAAATAGATGACCCGAAGCACTTGAAACAATCTAGATTGTAGTCCCATCTGGACAGGAATCTGAAGAAACTGTACCTTTTCCCGGAATTGCTTTTTAGCTCTTGTGAATGACTTTGCAATAGCTTCTTCTTTTTTCAATAAAGCATCTGCCAGTTCTTTGTTGCTAAATCCTCCCATCAATTTAAGGCTCAGTATAATCTGGTATTCTTGAGACAGGGTAGGGTGACAGCATGCAAAAATCATATTCAATTGACTGTCTTCTAATGCATCTTCCAACACAACTTCAGTTTCATTCTTTGTTTTTTCCTTTGGAAGCGGTTTATCCCCTAATAAGTCCAACTTTTTATCTCTTCTAAGCACATCAATTAGGCGGTTTTGCGCCACCCGATACAACCATGCGGTTGGATTATCAGGGACAGATTGATACCCCCAAACTTGCATAGCTTTTAAAAAAGTATCCTGTGCTGCATCTTCAATTTGTTCTAAAAAAGATACCCCGAATTTATGGGTAAGCAGTGAGATGAGCTTCCCATATTCATTTCTAAAAAGATGGTCTATGGTATGGTTTACGTTGGTCATTTTAAAAAAGAGTTATGCTGAAAAACATGAAGTTTTACCTTAGACATTTTCCAGCATAATTCAAATACATACGATTAGGAAATTTAAACATGTTCCTCCATATCCAAAATTTGCCTAACTTCAACAGTGCTCCCGCTATAGTCAAAAATCGGGCATCCTTTTGAGATTTCAGTAGCTTCTTCCAGGTCTTTAGCGGAAATTATTAAATAACCTCCTACTAATTCGGCCCCTTCGGCATGTGGTCCATTGGTGACCAACTCTCCGCGATTATGCACTACTTTTCCATCCGTGTCCAACGGGAGACCGTCCAATAGATGGCCTTTTTCTTGAAGGCCTCCCATCCACTTTCCCCATACTTCCATATGGGCTTGTTTTTCTTCTTGGGACAGTTTTTGAAAAGACTCATCCCCACCTCTAAACAAATACAAAAAATTACTCATTGGTTTACGTTTTTTGTCCATCGTAAATGGACTGGTTTATATCTTGTTTCATCATAGTGACGAAAATGGTTTCCTCTATTGGACAGTTCCTTAAAAATATTTAAAATTTCTTTGTGGTCATTTCGAAATAAGCGTTAGCGATTGAGAAATCTTTAGCAAAGAGTTCTCAACTGCCTGTCCTTTGTAAGATACTTCGGAGGGAGGACGCTCGAAGTGACTGCTAAAACAATTTCATCTGTCCATCTTTGTATTGCGCATGCAAATCTTTTCGTAAGGCTGGGAATTGTTTGCCTTTAAAATATTTCTGCCTCGCCAATTTGGACATATCATGAATTTGCTTGGCCACATGACCTTCACCTCTATTCCTCAATCCGAATCTGCTATTGTTTATACTTCCCGAATGACATTCCTGAATCAAGTGCAATACTTTATCAGCTCTATCCGGCATTGCCTTTTTAATCCAATCCGTAAAGATTTGACCAATGGCTCCATTTAAGCGCACAACCGTAAATGCGAAAGAAACAGCTCCGTGTTCCGATACGGTTTTCGCCAATTGTAAGAGCTCATGGCTGTTTATTCCTGGAATCATGGGTGCCAACATTGCATTCACGGGTATATTATTTTCAGATAAGGTCTTTATGGTCTTCAATCGTTTTTGAATGGAAGCTGTTCTGGGTTCAAGTTTACGTCGGGTTTTCTCAGATAGCGATGTGACAGAAATATTGACCCCAACCAGTTGATACGCCGTAAGTTCCCTTAAAATATCCAAATCTCGAAGAATTAATGCGTTTTTGGTTATTAGACCCACGGGATGCCGATATTTTAGGAACACTTCCAAACATTTTCGGGTAATACCAAATTTTTTTTCTGCAGGTTGATAGCAATCTGTGTTGCCCGACATGACGATCGTTTCAGCTGACCATCTTTTGCTCTTTAGTTTAGTTTCTAAAAGCTCAGGAGCCTTCTTTTTGACTAAAATCTTCTGTTCAAAATCCAACCCGGCGCTATAACCCCAGTATTCATGAGCGTTTCGGGCATAGCAATAAATACAACCATGTTCACAGCCTTGATAAGGATTTAAAGAGTAGGACATGCCTACATCAGGGCTATCCACCTTGTTCACAATGGTCTTGGGAAAAACGGAAATGTATTGTGTCTTGGTATTTTCAGGCAATTCTCCTTCTAGTCGGCAGAATTCCAGAAAATCCTCTCGCATTTCATACACGTGCTCGAGAAACCTGTTGGGTGTATTCTTTTGGGCACCACGGCCTTTTCGTAGGTGTTCTTTGTTCAATTTATTGGATTTATTCCAAATTTATGGAATTTATCCAATATTTATTGTTAAGATGTTTGCAAGAAATCTATAAAAAAGAGACTTTAACAAGCTGTTTTTTGGTTCCACGTTTTGCGTAGAAAAGCATGTTATTGCTATCAATATTTTTCAAGGGTTTAGATACCATAAGGGGTAAGCGCGCCTCTTTGTCGTCTATTATTTTCTCATAATCCATCTTGCCATGGGCATCTAAGGAGATTAGGAAAACATTTCGGTTTCGGCTCAGGCCTTGCTTAAATATTAGGCGCTCGTTGTTGATAAGCTGTGGATTCTCAGCCGCGGTACAGATAAAAAAGTAGGTTTTTCCATCTTTTATATAGGAACTATAGGAAGCATAGGCTCCATCTCCTTGGGTAACTTCGGCCTTGTTTATATTTCGTATCCATATAGAATTTCCATCTCTATCCAACTTGGCACTTACGATATCATTATGATGAAATCGTTCTATTCTGACACGTTGCCCGGCTCCAGTGGATTGCAAACTATTGGTCACAAAGTATTCTTCTGCATTAAAGAATATTTCGCCATTTGGGCTTACGTCAACACTTTTGAAAACCAAGTTCTTTATCACCTTGTCATCATCCCTACCGAACTTGTCTTCCATAAACTGCTGTGAAAATGGATTGTATTTTTTGGATTTGATATCCAATGAGATTGGATTTACCTCAAAAAACGCCACACCATTGTATCGGTTGTCTTTTCTATCGGCATAAAATCCAGTACAGACCAGTCTGTCTTTATGTATTATTGGATATAATGCTTCGGAATACTTACCAGGGTCATCAAAAGTTTGAATTTGGCTTCCGTCTTTAGAAACCCTGATAAGCTCATATTGAAATCTCCTTTCTTCAACACGAAAACGCTTCTTTTTAAAGTAGGCCTTCCCTACGATGTAAGCTGTTTCTAAATCCTCAGAAATGGCCAAGTTCTCAAACGCATAGTTTTTCTCCTCAACACCATAGGAAAAGTCATGCTCAAAGCGCTTATTCAAGTTTGTATCATACAAATGAATGATGTGTTTGTTTTGTTTTCCTTTTTTATGATGTGTGCTAATTACGAATCCAGTCTTTTCCTTATTAAACAAGATAGCGGTTGTGAATCCCTTTGAAAAATTCCGATTGTAATAGTTCTTTCCCACTGGGTTATTCACATGTTCGGATGATAAGGACAACAGTCTTTTTCGAGTAAAATCAAAAGATGATATTGAGCTTTGATGCACCCAATATTCATATTGCCCGCGCTCATAATTGTAATCCAAAAAGAGTAGGTTTAGCTTTCCGTCTTTAAGGAACCCGTCCACAAAATTCTTCCCTTTTAGCTTATAGTTGAACTCACCCACCAATTCCAAGTCATTATTGTAATGTTCTACGAAGTAGCCCTTAGGTTTTAAAACGAGTCCTTGGAAATAGGCTCGTACCAAGATATATCCCCCTGCTCCGTCATCATCTATGGTCAGCAGGTTTGAATATCGGTATCTATCACCAAATTTCTCCCCAAAATCATAGGAAACAGGCATTTTTTGGGCGGAAACCCATAGGCCAAAAACAAAAAGGCAAAAGAAAAGTATGGTATTTTTCATCACAGTCCGGATTGGTTAAACCAACGGCTATGACCCAGGGAAATCAGCTTTACGTTTTTCCAAAAAGGCTGTAGTTCCTTCTTTAAAATCATCCGTACCAAAACAGGTTCCAAACGCATTGATTTCAACGGCATAACCGTCCACATCATAGCTATAACCCGCATTTACGGCATTTATTGCATGTTTTACGGCCACAGATGAATTATTCGATATCCTGCTCGCAATCTTCTTACATAAGGGTACTAATTCATCTTGAGAAACCACATAATTCACCAATCCGCATTCCAAAGCTCTAGACGCTTCCATCATTCCTGCGGTCATAATCAATTCCATAGCCCTGCCCTTCCCTATAAGTTGCGGTAATCTTTGTGTGCCCCCATAACCTGGGATTACACCCAAAGAAACCTCAGGCAATCCCATTTTAGCATTGTCACTGGCTATTCTAAAATGGCATGCCATAGCCAGTTCTAATCCCCCACCCAAAGCAAAACCGTTTACAGCTGCAATTACTGGCGTAGCTAATTTTTCTACAAAATTGAATAGAAGTTCTTGTCCTTTGGCGGCTAATTCTCCTCCTTGTTCCACCGAAAAATCCGCAAATTCAGAAATATCAGCGCCTGCTACAAAGGCTTTTTCCCCGCTTCCGGTGATTATAATAACCTTTGTATCCTTATCCTCATCCAATTCTTTAAACGCCTCATGCAGCTCAGATATGGTCTGCCGGTTGAGGGCATTTAACTTTTTAGGGCGGTTAATTGTAATCGTTGCGATTTGATTTTCCTCTTCGATGTAGATGTTCTCGTAGTTCATTTGGGTTGTTGTTTCAAAAATTTTTAGATGCTTTTGGAAATTTTACCGAAAATACGGTACCCTTCCCTACTTGGGAGGTAAAACTGATGGTTCCATTATAATTTTCCACAATGTTTTTTACCATACCTAAACCTAGGCCCATGCCACTAGTCTTGGTTGTAAATTTAGGTTCAAATATTTTTTCTTTGACTTCGTCGTCAATGCCAATGCCATTATCCGCTACAGAAATTTTTACTTTATCGTCTTCTGAAGCTACAGTGACCAATATTCGAGGTGAATCTATATCATTCATAGCCTGAATGGCATTCTTTACCAAATTGGTTACTACACGAATTAGTTGGGTACGGTCTAATTTGGCTACTATTTCTTCCTCGTCTGAAATGAAATGGATATACTCTTCATTGAAAATATCCAATGCTAATTTTACGATATTGACCACATTTAAGGTTTCATTCTGCTGTGCAGGCATTTTGGCGAAATTGGAAAATGCGGAAGCAATATTGCTCATGGTATCAATTTGTTGAATCATAGAGTCCGAAAACTCTTTTACCTTAACCGAAGCATCTTTGCTCCCAGGGTCAAATTTTCGCAAAAAGCTCTGTACGGATAAACGCATAGGTGTTAACGGGTTCTTTATCTCGTGTGCTACTTGTTTAGCCATTTCGCGCCATGCTTGTTCTCGTTCACTGCGTGCCAATTTAGTTGCGCTTTCCTCCAATTCGTCAATCTTGCTGTTATACGAATCCACTAACTTTTTTATTTCTTCACTCGAATCCTCTATATATATTTTCTCGTTTCGTCTTGTCAAATCGGTTTGGTTCATCTTATCTGCAATGGTCTGTAATGAGCGTGTGATGTATTTGGAAATAAAATAGGCAAGAATGATTGCCGATAACAACATAATCACATATACTCCTGCCAAACGAAAAAGAAACTCCCTCAGTTCCATATTACTAAAGGAATTATCTTCAAAATAGGGAAGATTCATGATGCCTATAGGTTTGAACCTATTATCCGTGATATAGGAATAGGAGGCCTTGAATTTACCTCCAACCGCAATTTTTTCCTCTACATGCCTTCTGTCACTACTTACTAATAAATTGTTTAGTATGTCAGCATCCAAACAATTCGAAATGGAATCAGCTTCAAAACTCGGTCTGGAACTTTTTATCAAGGTTCCTTCCAAATCATAAATGTTGAAATTTACATTTTGGACATCCGCAATCTTGTAAATCTCATCCATAAAGATGTATTGCAGATTTTTTGATGTTGGCGGATAGGTAGTTTCCCGAAGGGTGTAAGAAATACTCTGTAAAATTTGCTCTTCCTTACGCTGAAGTCGCTGTTCATGATAATCTTTGCTCTGCTCCCTGTATTGATATACCGTTACCCCTGCAATCAATACAGAAGCAATAAGCACCAATAAAATCATGGTGACAAAGATGCGGGAGCGTAAGGATAGTTTTTTGAACAACTAAGCTTGATTTGAAGTAAAATTAAGCAATAATCACACCAAAAGAGTAATCTTCAAAATTGCAAAACCCAAACTACAATTCTATAAAACCGAATTAATCAATTTAAAAAATTGGAATTTGATGCTTGTACTTTGATTTTTACTTAGGCATTCGGATTTTTATCCCGTATCCGTTTGTACAATCGAATTCCCAGCATGAGCAGAATAACCAGTACAAAAATGCCCACTACGCCGTAAATCCAGTTGAATGCATTTTTAAGGATAACCAAAAAGACCACGGCAAAAAGAATCAAGGTTGCTCCCTCGTTCCAAATTCGCATAAAGCGAGATGTGTATTTTACTTCATCCCGTTGGAGTTGCTTGAAAATTTGATGACACTTCCCGTGATATACAAATAGCAGAAGAACGAATGTTAACTTTACATGCATCCATCCTTGTTGAAGCCATCCTGGCATTAAAATTAATAACCAAATAGCAAAGACCGTACACAAAACGGCGGATGGCCATGTTATAATAAACCAAAGTCTTTTGGTCATCAATTTTAGTTGCTTGGCAAGAATCTCTTTTTCGGGAGAGGGTTTTGCCCATGCTTCGATGTGATAGATGAAAAGACGTGGAATATAAAAAAGCCCAGCAAACCAGGTTATCACAAAAATGAGATGCAATGCCTTTATGTAATTGTAATACTCCAATTTTAGGTAAAAGGAATTAATGGACAAAGGTAAAAGTTGAAAAGCAAGACCTTGTACCTTTAGTCCAAAAATTTAGTATGCTTTCAAAGCTGTATTGCTCCGACTCCAGCTTCCCACAATTTCTTGTTAAATGCTGGAATTTTTACATTTTCAAAGGCCTTTCCTCGTTGCTTTAAGCCAGCCCACTGTTTATCCAACTCGTTTCTACGGTCTATAGAGGATTGGTTAACGCGAGGAATGGAACTGTCAGATGCGTTAATCAAAAACATATACTCCGCTGTAAACTTGTTAGGGAAATTCTCCACATCATCATACGCCTTTGATTTTCGTTGAATCATCTCTTTATCCCAAGCATCCAATTCTGCAATCAAATCTTTGCCTTCTTTTTTCAACGACTCATTGGTTACTTTTTTGAGTACTTCTTTCAGTTGATTTTTGGCTTTGAAGAGCATATTGACCATATCATGCATTTCGGTCAAGTTAGCCTCTGTTTCCGTCATAAAAGCATCAAATGCCTCGTATTGGCTAGATGCAATATTATATGTAGGAATCTCTTTTATTTCCCCGTTTGTCTCTAACACCTCATCACCTACTTTTAACTTTATGGTATAATTCCCGGGAATAGCTCGATGTCCTCTATAATTGGCTTCGATATACGTGTCTTTAATCCCAGGCATTATGGCATGACCTATATTCCATACAAAACGATTAAGACCCTCTTTTTTACTCAAGGTTGGTGAAGGAGGTGGACCCCCATCATATCGTTTGTAGCTGGCATCCTTTTTGGAAGAAAAGGAATTAATCAGCTTCCCTTTCGAATTATAAATTTCCATGCTGATTTCAGCAGAATCCAATTTGGGCAGCTCGTAATAAAGAACCATTCCATTGGCAGGATTTACACCTGTAAACGGCTGACTTCCTTTAAAATTTGAGGAATTTCCATTTAAAGCACTGCCCCAAAATCCATTATAGGCTGGTTCTGGTTGATACAGTTTTGGTGCCTTTTGAGGTTTATTATAGCTTTTTAGTAATCCCAAATCATCCAAAATCCAAAAAGAACGACCTGAAGTAGCAACAATTAAATCGCCTTGATGCACCATCAAGTCCAAAATTGGAGTTTTGGGCAAGTTTAATTGAAAAGACTCCCAGTTTTGACCACCATTCCAAGAAACATACATCCCCTTTTCCGTTCCAGCATATAGCAGATTATTTCTATCCTTATCTTCTCGAACCACTCGTGCAAACGAACCTTTTGGAATTCCAGAACTGATATTGGTCCAGCTCTTTCCATAATTGGTGGATTTATAAATAGCGGGTGTATAATCGTTGAATTTATAACGTGTGGTAGCGATATATACCGTTGCAGGGTCATGAGGCGATACCTCAACCGCATTTATCAAGCATTCTTGTAATCCCTTTGGAGTAATATTTTCCCAACTTTCACCTCCATTCTTGGTGATATGCACCAAACCATCGTCACTACCGGTATAGAAAACACCCTTTTCATGTGGGGATTCTATCATATACGCGATGGTCCCGTAGTTTTCAGCACCTACAGCTTCGTTAGTATAAGGTCTACCTCCATTGCCTTGTTTATCGTCTTGATTTCTGGTCAAATCCGGAGAAATCTCCTCCCATGTCACTCCATTATCTCTGGTCCGAAGCACCAGTTGGGCACAATGATAAAAAGTGCCAGGTTCATGCTTGGACCAAATGATGGGAGCATTCCAGTTATAGAGATATTTCATGTCCCTTGCGGCACGCCCTAAATATTGAATGGGCGAAGCCATTACTTTGGTCGAAGCTTTGGTATGGGTATCCAACAAATTAATAGTTCCCAGATAACTTCCTCCCATAACATATCTCGGATTATCAGGATCAAATGCTAGGAAAGCACTTTCACCCCCTGCGGAATAGCTCCAATCCTCTCTGCCAATACTTCGTCGACCTAAGGAAAGGCTTGCTATTTTTACTGATGAGTTGTCCTGCTGACCTGCATAAATATTATATGGAAATAAATTATCAGCATTAATTCTATAGAACTGCGCAGTAGGCATAATATTCTGGGTAGACCAACTTTTTGCAAAATTGAAACTTATCGCAGCGCCACCATCATTCGCGATAACCATATTATTGGAGTTATCCGGATTGATCCAAAGGTCATGGTAATCCCCATGGGTACCCGATAATCTTTCCCAAGTTTTTCCTCCATCAATAGAGCGAAGCGCAGGCGCACTTAACACATAGACCACATTTTCATTATTTGGGTCTGTAAATACTTCTGTATAGTACCAAGCTCTTTGGGTCAAACGATTGTCCCCACTTACCATGCTCCAACTATCCCCAGCATTGTTGGAAACAAAAAGCCCCCCTTTATCGGCATTGGAATCACTTTCAACAAGAGCATACACCTTATTGGAATTTGCTGGACTCACAGAAATGGCCATTTTGCCTTTTTCCTTAGGAAGTCCTTTCTCAATCTTTTTCCAAGTTTCACCTCCGTCAACAGATTTATAAACCCCACTACCTTCACCACCACTTATGACAACTTCAGGTTTCCGCTGATGCTCCCACATGGTTGCATACAATACTTCTGGGAAATTGGCGTCCATAGAAAGCTCTGAACAGCCGGTCAGATTATTTACAAACAATACGTTCTTCCATGTTTTCCCACCATCGATAGTTTTAAAAATGCCTCTTTCTTTAGTCGGCCCATATAAAGCACCTTGTGCAGCGACGTATACAATATCTGGATTGGTCGGGTGAATCACTATCCTCGCAATATGTTGCGTTTCTTTTAAGCCTATGTGTTGCCAAGTCTTTCCAGCATCAATGGATTTATACACGCCATCACCGTAGGATGTCATTACGCCACGAGGAGCATGCTCCCCCATTCCCACATACACAATATTGGTGCTGGATTGAGATACCGCAACAGCTCCAACTGAACCCATTTCAAAAAATCCATCGGAGATATTGTTCCAGTGTTGACCTGCATCTGTGGTTTTCCAAACACCACCTCCTGTTATACCCATATAATAGGTCATAGGATCACCCACAACCCCTGTGGCAGAGACAGAACGCCCTCCTCTAAAAGGACCAATATTTCTGTATTTTACAGGTTTAAAATATTCTTCAGCAGTTTGTGCGAAAGAGGTAGCTCCAAGAACTAGGGCTACTGCACATAGTATTTTCTTCATAGTGCGGTTATTCTTCTATACTTAAATACTCAAGCCCTAGGTTATTGAATTCAGCATTGAACGCCTTCATCTCTTCTTCTACCAAAGTATCAAAAGCATTCAATTGCGCGTTGATTTTGGTTGTCATTTCATTCTTCACAGCAATATCCTGAGCTGTTGGAGGGAAATCATCAATACTGACCAAACGGTTCAAGTGCCCTAACTTGTTGGTCAATCGAATTGGAAAGTTTAATGGGTCTTGATTACTTCTGTTTTTGGTTTGATACAGTGCCTTTTCTACCTCACTAAATCCTTCTTTCATCTTTTTGGCCTTTTCTACCAAATCCTTCGTAGTCGCATTGTCTTTATACTGTTTCGTAAACGCTTCCAGTTTTTCGTTGATTTTTCGAATCTTTTTAATGGACTGATGTGCTTTATCAATGGTCGTATTCACATCTGTGATAAAATCATACTGTGTTTGCATATCAGCAACAGAAACTTCGGCACGAGGGTCTGGTAAAATTTTGAAGGATTGGGCGTCTGTATTCCCATTCACATTTAAAGAGACTTTATAGTCCCCAGGAACTGCTTTTGCCCCATTTAAACTAGCGGCCCACAAAATCATGCCTTTGAGCAATTCCGCTCCTTTTCCTTTGGTATCCCAAACATGGGTATTTCCTCCTTTTTTTGCTTTTAATTTCTTCTTCTTGTCTTTGGCATGTGTGCCGAAATTGGCCAAAGTATCTCCTGCTTTGCTCAAATAGGTAATCTGAACCGTATCCTTTTCCTTATCAAATCCCTTCAGATAAAAATGAGTTACAACGCCGTTCGGATGGTTTTGGCCTTCAGTCAAACTGGGTTCTTTGGCTGCTCTTCCTTTAGTCCTATAGGAGTCTTTTGGAGCGAAGAGTTTGGTACTTGCTGATTTAACAGAAGTATCCAACTGGTGAAGGACGGTAAGGTCATCAATAATCCAAACGGAACGTCCTTGGGTAGCGACCACAAGATTGTTTTCTTTGATGGTCAAATCTGTAATCGGAACTATCGGTAAATTCAACTGGAACTTTTCCCAGCTTCTACCATCATTGAAGGAGATGTACATTCCTGTTTCAGTACCAGCATAAAGCAATCCTTTTCTCTTTGGGTCTTCACGAACGACTCTAGTGAAATGTTCGCTCTCTATCCCATTCGTGATTTTGGTCCAGGTTTTTCCATAATCCGTGGTTTTATACAAGTATGGTTGGAAGTCACCTAGTTTGTAACGGGTGCCTGCAACATAGCAAGTGCCTTCATCAAAGTTGGAAGGTTCAATACTATTAATCATCATCCATTCTGGCATCCCAGTCGGGGTGATATTTTCCCAGTTTTGTCCACCATCTTGGGTGATATGAATCAATCCGTCATCACTACCAACCCACATCAAGCCTTCTTTTAAGGGACTCTCATTTGCGGCAAAAATGGTACAGTAATATTCAACTCCCGTATTATCCTGAGTAATAGGTCCGCCACTAGAAACGAGTTTAGCTGGATCATTTCTGGTTAAATCTCCACTCAACAAATCCCAACTTTGGCCTTCATTGGTGCTCATGTGCACATGGTTACTGAAGGTGTAAAGTTTCTTTGGGTCATGTTTGCTGAAAATAATAGGGAAATTCCACTGGAAACGATATTTCATGCCTTCGGCACCATACCCCATAGGGTTATCTGGCCAAACGTTGATGCCTCGAACCGTTCGTTTCTCGTGATTCACTCGAGTCAAGAAACCTCCATAGCTTCCTCCATATACAATGTCATTATTGGTGGGGTCCACAGCAATATGAGCACTCTCGCCTCCTGCGGTAGGCTCCCAATCATCTTCCCCTATGCTGCCCCCATCCGAACGGTGATTTATTCGCACCGTACTATTATCCTGTTGGGCCACGTAAATGCGATATGGAAAAGCATTATCCGTGGTTACTCGATAAAACTGAGCCGTAGGCTGATTGTAATAGGTGCTCCAAGTTTCTCCGCCATCATAACTCACTTGGGCGCCTCCATCATCTCCAATAATCATTCGCTTGGAGTTTTCAGGCGCTATCCACAAATCATGGTGGTCTCCATGAGGCGCATTAAAGGTCTTGAAGGTTTTTCCGCCATCCGTACTTTTATGATAGCGTACATTCAATACATACACCACATCTTGGTCTTCTGTATCGGCGTACACTCGAGTGTAGTACCATGCGCGCTGACGCAATTTTCTTTCGCTATTAACCTGTGTCCATTTCTTTCCACCATCATCCGAACGGTACAACCCTCCTTTTTCCTTGTTCTCCACAATAGCAAAAACCCGTTCCGAGTTCACTGGAGAAACGGAAACTCCAATGATTCCCAAAGTGTCTTTAGGAAAACCTTCGTTTTTCGAAATCTCTGTCCAAGTTTCTCCGCTATCGGTACTTTTCCATAGCCCTGAGCCATCTCCACCACTACTTAAAGAATATGGTGTGCGTTGAGCCCTCCACGTAGAGGCGTATAAAATTCTAGGATTATTTGGGTCAAAGGTTAAATCAACCGCGCCGGATTGGTCATTTACAAAAAGTACTTGTCTCCAGGTTTTACCACCATCGGTACTTTTATACACACCTCTTTCTTTCGTAGGCTTATATATGTTTCCAAGAACTGCGGCATAAACCGTATTGTAATCGGTGGGGTGTATTCGAATTCTTGGTACATGCCTACTTTTTTCAAGCCCTGCTTTTTGCCACGTTTTTCCGGCATCTTCGGTTTTCCAAAGACCGTATCCACTGGAAACATTTCCGCGAAGGGTTTTTTCACCTCCTCCAACGTAAATCACATTGGGGTCACTCTGGGCAACTTCAACAGCACCTATACTTCCTCCAAAGTAGCCATCAGATATATTTTTCCAACTTCGACCACCATCTAAAGTTTTCCAGACACCACCCCCTGTGGCACCAAAGTAAAAAAGGTTGGGTTCTCCAGGGACTCCAGTGACCGCCGCTGAACGTCCTCCTCTAAAAGGCCCTACCAAACGATACTCTAAACTAGAGTACAATTCCGCTGGATATTCTGGCGATGTGGATGTTGATTTTTTTCTTCTTTGGGCATCGGCCGCCCATGGTAAAAGTAAAAGTGCCAGCACTAACAGACTGGCTTGAAAAAAGCGAGTTTTCATTTTCGTTTCAGTGTTGAATTAGTCGGTACTAAATGTAAGGAAAAACCATGAGGTTAAACAGGGTTGCATATAGGTATTCAATCAAAAAAACGGATTTTATGGCTTTCATTCAATAATCCAAAAACCAACAGGAATTATACATGCTTTACCACACTCAATTCTAGCTTTATGCTTAGAAAAATAGATGGCCTTGAATCAAAGACCTTACATAGTAAACGGTACAACTGTCACATTGGCTTTAGCTTCGGTCAATCTCAATGGAAACCAACCCTTCACTCCATTGGTATCCGTAAACATACTAAACCAATTTTGTTTATTCTTTTGCTCTTTTATATGTCATTTTTGTTTAAATTGTTAAACAAACCAACCGCCATTGTATAAATACATCTCTTACATTAGTGAGCAAGCCTGCATTCTTTCCGAAGTAGAGATTAGAAGACTTCTTTTCCAGTGCAGGACAAACAATCGGAATCTGGGTATCACAGGAGTTCTTATTCATTTCAATGGTATTTTTACTCAATTTTTTGAAGGCCCTGAGGAGTCCATTGATTATGTCTACGAAAAAATCAAACAGGATAAACGTCATGGTAATTTGAAGGAATTGCTATGCGGGTATGATGTAAATCGGTACTATAAAGATTGGACCATGGCCTATCGCCCGTTGCAAAGACAAGAACTTACAGAAATTTTAGGTTTTCGGAAGCTAGATAAACGTAATCTCTTTGCTAACCCCAGTGAAGTAAACCACCTCGGAATCAATATCCTCAAGAATTTTGTAGATGGTCTTCATATGAAATAGCATCATTGTATGCCACTACTTAATGGCAAAATATATATGTACATCTCAAATCCGTTATTTAACCTATTTAATCAGTTTCAATAAAATGAAAGCATCGGAAATTTTTTACGACCTATCCTATGGTATAAAATCCTTTTTTCATGAGCAAAGAAATCATCAAAGTAGACGTGGTATCCGATGTGGCCTGCCCTTGGTGCTACGTGGGTAAAAAAAGATTGGAAAAAGCCCTAACGCAATGGAAGGGAGCTGGTGTTGAAGTAAACTGGCATCCATATCAATTGGACCCAACCATACCCCAAGAAGGTCTTGACCGCACCACATACCTAACGAATAAGTTTGGCAGTGTAGAAAGTATACAACCGATGATGGACCGATTGATTGAAGCTGGCAATGATGAGGGCATCACTTTTAATTTTGGAGATAACTGGTTGGCGGTAAACACCTTGTCTTTGCACCAATTGCTTCATGTTGCTGATGAGGAAGGTTTTAAAGCTGAACTTAAAGAACGCTTTTTAAAAGCGTATTTTGATGAAAACCTTCATCTCAACAAAACTGAAGTACTGGTAGATATTATGGCCACTTATGGTTGGAGTGAAGAGAAAACCAAAAAGGTAATTTCAGATAAAAATATTGCCTATGCCGTAAAGCAAGAAATTGCACATTACCAACAGCTAGGGGTTCGTGGAGTACCTTTCTTCATCATTAATGACAAATACGCAATTAGCGGTGCGCAACCTCCAGATGTTTTTTTGCAGGCTTTCTCAAAAGTGGCCCCGTTGGAAATATTTAGCGAAGGGGATACCTGCGATCCTTTGACGGGAAATTGTTGAGATTACAGGCCAATACATTAACGTTCCCCTAGAGCATATATGGCAAAGGAACCCAACCAATGGCCACCTTCATAGTCATCTCCGATTAGATTTGGAAAAGAATACGCAAAATGTTTATGTGCCAACGGTAAAACATGCCCGTATTCATCGGGATATTGTTTTGCTAGGCCATACAAGACCCATGCCCTGCTAAAATTTAATCCATCCAAGTGAACTAGCTGACCATCTTTCCGGTCACCTACAATGGCCACAGGTAGGTCAAAACCGACCTCTTTTAAACCGGGCATAAAACCGTTCATCCAATTCAAAAACTCTTCCTTGCTTAAAATTCTGCGCATCAAGTCTATTTCTTCAAAACAGGGTGATAAAAAATCAGCACCGCTAGGCTCCCAAGTCAAAGGGCATCCTGAATCATCTTGATAAAAAGCCAACGCTCGATTTTGGATAGCATCCTTTAATTCCAGATGCTGCAGACTTTCCGCATAATCCCAAGCAAAGGCAAGCCCAAAAGCTGTATTTGTATGTGTGCCTACGCGAACAGGGTACTGTAACTTGGGAAGATACTCCACCAATTTTTGAGCAATTAAGCGGGTTAAAGGCTCAAGGTTTTGTTCCAGCTCCCTAGCTAACGGATCGTCAAAACTGTGAAGTTCTTCCGCCAATTTTAAAAGCCATCCCCAACCATACGTACGTTCGTAATTTCGGTTATGCTTGCTATCAAAATAAGCAACTTCGGCAGCGATGTTTTCCTCAGACAAATTCTCCGATAGCATTTTTCTTATTTTTTCCGCTTTTTCCAAATTGGGAAACGTCTTAAGCAATCGTACTAAGGACCAATGTCCATGAACAGCAGAATGCCAATCAAAACAGCCATAAAAAGCAGGGTGCAATGTTTTAGGTGAACCCAAGTCTTCTTCACCTCCTAAAACATGTCCCAATTTGTTGGGGTATTCCTTAGCAATACATTCTATGGGTAGAGTGGCCAGTATATTGGCCTGCTCAATCGTTAATTCAATGATTGTGGTGGAATACTCATCGGGTTCCTTATGTACTGGGGGTTCCTTTTTTTCGGGCTTGCAGGAAAAGAAACCCAACAGTAAAATACTCAGGGCCATGCGTACTATGTTCTTCATTGAATTGCATTTA
The DNA here is from genome assembly GCA_039191905.1 of Bacteroidota bacterium. Lineage (GTDB taxonomy): Bacteria > Bacteroidota > Bacteroidia > Flavobacteriales > Flavobacteriaceae > Flagellimonas. Next base: position 94,877 of record JBCCXJ010000010.1, read on the forward strand.
GGTGAAACGTAACAAATTGTTCCTATTTTATACAAATTTAGAAAAGGCTATACACTTTTTTGCTAGCTTTAGTCAAAACAAGAAAACACAAAACCATGGATATTTTTGGAAAAATAAAGGAGAAACTCACCCATGAGTTTATTGATATTATCGAATGGCTCGACAGCACAAACGATACCATTGCCTATCGATTCGAGCGCTATCAAAATGAAATAAAAAATGGGGCAAAACTTATTGTACGCGAAGGGCAGACTGCGGTTTTTGTCAATGAAGGACAATTAGCCGATGTCTTTGAGCCGGGCACTTATGAACTAACCACAAAAAACCTTCCCATTCTGGCAACTTTAAAGGGCTGGAAGTATGGATTCAATTCTCCATTTAAGGCTGAAGTGTATTTTGTAAATACCCGCCTATTTACCGATGAAAAATGGGGTACTAAAAACCCTGTCACATTAAGTGATGACCGTTTTGGGTTGGTTGAAATACGAGCTTTTGGAACCTACGCCTTCAAGATTTCCGATGCGGGAAAATTTATTATTGACATTGTGGGAACAGATAATAATTTCACCAATTTTGAAATCAATGAACACCTAAAAAGTCTAATTGCGACCCGATTCACGGATACCGTAGGTGAAGCCAATCTGCCCATTGAATTGTACGCTGCCAATACCTCCGAACTTTCGGATACGTGTCGGGAAGTCATGTCTCCGGAATTTGAAAGTGTCGGAATTTCATTGGAAAAATTCTATATCGAGAATGTTTCCATGCCTGAAGATTTGAAGAAAGAAATCTTTGAATATAGTCGGGTTGAAAAGATTGATTTGGACAGACTCTATAAGTTTAAAGCGGCCAAGGCTATTGAAGCAGCTGCAAAAAATGAAGGTGGTACGGCTGGAGCTGGTATGGGTATGGGCATGGGCCTCATCATGGCCCAACAAATGGGAAATGTGATGCCATCTGCTACTAATACCCCAGGCATGCCGCAAACTTCGGCTCAAAACATGGGAGGCATAGCACCCCCTCCAATGCCAGTCGCTACACAATATTTTTACGCTTTAAACGGAACGCAACAAGGCCCTGTGTACATTGAACAACTTCGAGTTTTGTTTGCCAATCGGACCATAAACCGAGACACTTTGGTTTGGAAACAGGGAATGGCCAACTGGGATGCACTTCAAAATGTGGAAGAGCTTAAATCTTTTTTGGGAGGTAGTACACCCCCACCATTACCATCCTAATGATTCTCTTTTGTCATTCCTGTGCGAACAGGAATCCAAAAACTAAAAGATTCCCGCCTATGCGGGAATGACAATATGGAAGAACTGCAAATTCAGAATACCGAACTAAAAAAAGCATGCTCCAACTGTGGAGCGGAACTTAAATATAAGCCTGGTACACAGCTTATCAATTGCGAGTATTGCGGACATCAAGAAACCATTGAGCTAGGGGAAAGTAGCTTCGAAGAATTGGAACTCTATCCCTATCTCAAAAAGATGGGAGGACAAAAGCACAGCGAAGAAATTACGATGCTTCAGTGCAAAAACTGCGGGGCGACCCAGCATGTTGAGGAAAACTACAAATCTCTTCATTGCGTGTATTGTAGTATGCCTCTAATCCTTGAAGATGTGCAAAAGGAAGCATGGATTTTGCCAGGTGCCGTTCTACCTTTTCAAATTAATCAAAAAGAGTCCCATCAGATTTTCAGAAATTGGGTAAAACGTTTGTGGTTTGCGCCAAATAATCTCAAAAAAGCAGCCTTGAATCCTCAATTTACCAAAGGTTTATATGTTCCGTATTGGACATTTGATGCCAAATCAATTACCCAATACACAGGTCAGCGAGGTGATTACTATTATGTAAATCAAACCTACAGGGATAGTCAAGGAAAGAGACGTTCAAGACGTGTGCGTAAGACCCGATGGACTCCAACTTCCGGCACAATAACTGGAGATATTGATGACACCTTGGTGAAAGCTTCAAAACAAAGGTCAGGTACTATTCCATTAAAAATTGCCAGATGGAATCTGAACAAACTACAACCTTTCAACAGCAAGTTTCTTTCAGGTTTTGTAACTGAAAAATATACGGTTTCATTGAAAGATGGCCATGCCATAGCCGAAAAGAAAGCAGAACCTATAATTGAGCGTTGGATAAGACGTAAAATTGGAGGTGATACGCAGCGGGTCACTAGTATGCAAATCTCACTTTTTGATGAGACCTTCAAGCATATTTTATTGCCTATTTATGTAAGCGCGTATCGCTATAGTGGAAAAGAGTATAGATTCTTCGTCAATGGTGAAAATGGGGCCATTTCGGGGACAAGGCCGTATAGTTTTTGGAAAATCTTTTTAACTGTACTTCTTGGTATAAGTATTATTGGAATAATTGTTTTCCTTTCAAAAAGCTAAATATGAATTATGAAACTTTAATGTACTGGCATCTTATCACTGTGGTGCCCTGTATTTTTCTCGGAGCCTATGGTCTTCTAGCAAAAAAAGGGACTCCTGTTCATAAAAGGTTGGGGAAAATATACATGGTTCTTATGCTAGTAACTGCTATTCTCACGCTTTTTATGCCTGCGGATGTCGGGGGAAGATTCTTAAATCATTTTGGATGGATCCATTTATTCAGCTTTCTTACTTTATGGACCGTTCCTACGGCATATACAGCAATTAAAAAAGGTAAGATTAAAGCCCATCAGCGAAAGATGGTTTTACTTTATGTAGGGGCTATAGGTATTGCTGGTGGTTTTACGTTGGCTCCCGGACGCTTTTTACATAATTTCTTTTTTGGATAGCCAGTAATTGGAAAAGAACCTGTCATAATTTTCATTTACAACTACGTCTTTCCTTATCTTGTAATGGTTCACATCAAAAAAATCGAATCATGAAAAACTTGGGAAGTATTGTCATATTGCTTTTACTTTTTGGATGTTCACCAAAACCCTCAACCTCTAATAGTTGGGAGATTGTGCTTAAGACGGACAGAGAGGGAACAGTTTTAAAAGGAAGCAAAGCTGCTTTGATGGACGCCATACGAGGCGGTGCAGACATTAAAATTGGTTGGGGTGCAAAGCGTGAGGATTTGTCCATTGAACATTTATCAACACCCATTTGGTTGGCCATTTTGAGCGAAGAAGAGGTGATGGCTCATCTTGATTCGCAGGTACTTTCAGGAATTGATTGGGATAGCTTAAACGCTAGTTATGAGGATGTCTCCCTTCTTCAAAAAGAATGGCGCGTAGTTCTTACGACTAAAGGGGATTTTGACGCCGTTTGGTACGACAAGAAAGCAGATACTTTACTAAGAAGATGGCCTCAAAAGCATAGGATGACTTGGTTTGCTAAGGGTAATTCCAATGATTCGGTGGTTCCCCTATTTGATTAATCAGATTATTGAAAAACCAGACAAACCGGAGCCCCAATTTTTATTTCGTTTAAAAACTCCAAAGTTCCTTTCTCACCATCTCGCTTGAAAACGGATATGTTATTACTGCGCTCATTGGCCACTAACAAAAAGTTACCACTTGGGTCAATTGTAAAATTACGGGGCCAATCGCCATGTACGGATTCTCTCCCAACTAGGTCAATTTTGCCTGTTGTTTGATTAACCGAAAAAATAACCACGGTATTCTCCCCCCGATTAGATCCGTATAAGAAACGACCATCTGCAGATAAATGAATATCAGCACAAGAATTCCCCCCATCCCAATCGGGTGCTAACGTATCTTCAGTTTGAATTGGGTTGTAACTCCCTTCATCATCTTGTTTGAAAACCGTAATCGTAGCATTCAATTCATTGATAACATATAAAAAAGACCTGTTGGTATTAAAAATAAAATGTCTCGGCCCAGCACCTTCGGGAAGGTTTATGGATGCTTGATGGGCAGGTTCCCAGACACTATCTTTTTTAAAATATCTTTTAATCCCATCCAATCCCAAATCAGAAGCAAATAAGCCATCCTCGTTAAAGTGGGCTTTGTGCACATGGGGAGCGCTGGTCGTATCCAAAGCTTTATGGTCAATGAGCTGACTTGCACCTAAACTTCCATCCGTTTCAATATCGAATACTGCAAAATTACCGCCAGTATAATTGGAGACCGCTAACTGGCCATCTTCTGAAACAGCAATATGGCATGGATGTGCTCCTCCCGAACCTTTACTGTTCAATTCTTTCAACAGTCCATTTTGAAAAGCAAAAGCAGTCACTCCCCCTCCTAAACTATCAAAATCCGCTGTTTCTTGTACTGCATATAGATACTGCTTATCCCAAGACAACGCCAGAAATGAAGGGTTTGGCAACTTCGCCATGAGTTTTAGACTATCCAATTCGCCCGTAACGGGATTGAAATCGACTTTATAGATTCCTTCGCTTTCACCAGTTGTATAGGTTCCAACGAACAATGCGTAGGTTTCTTCCATTTGTTTTTTCTCTGTACATCCTATGGAAATCAATAAAAAAATACCAAAACTCCAATGTAAATATTTCATCTGCTACAGGTGTTTTGCTAAAAGTAACAACTAAAAACGACATAGATTTCAGTTTGTGCTCTTCTTGCTATTTTTGAAGCATGGACAAGGATACAATCATATTGGTTTTGAGTTGTCTGGGCATTGCGCAAGCCCTGTTCCTTGTAATTTATCTGCTTAGTCTGAATAAGGGAAACCGAAAGGCCAATTTATTCTTAGCACTCACCATTCTGGGTCTTAGCATACGAATTGGTAAGTCCGTGCTTAACGTTTATTTAGATTTGGAGCCGTGGCAGCGCAATTTGGGTCTTTCCGGAATAGTACTTGCTGGACCCTCTTTATGGTTTTATGGAAAATCGCTGCTTTTATCTAAAAAAAGTTTCTTATTAAAAGACATTCTTCACTTTTTGCCTTTTGTTTTGTTTGTTGCGTTTTCAATCGTTATACCCAACAACGCTAATCGAATATCATATTTTATTTACATTTTAGTTTTTTCCCATTTAGCCTTCTATGTTCTTCTTTCCTTTAGCTTGCTTTTGAAAAACCGAACAGAAACGAGGAAACAGCTTGTAATCTGGTATAGAAACTTAGTTGCAGGAACTGCCTTGATTTGGTTGTTTTATATGGGCCACTTAGCAGGTTTATTCTCCTTTTACATTGGAGGCGCTCTTTTTTTTTCTCTATTGATTTACATTTTTACTTTTCTTTTTCTTCAAAAGCACGCCTTTCAACTGGGAAAATATACCGCTTCAACTCTAGATAAATCTACATCTCAAGAACTAGTTTTGAATCTTAAAAAATTGTTTGCCGAAGAAGAGCTGTTTCTAAATACCTCCTTATCTCTGGAAAGTGTATCAGAGCGATTGAAGGTTTCCCCTCGAAAATTGTCCCAAGCAATTAATGAGAACGAAGAAAAGAATTTTTCCGACTTTGTAGCGAGTCATCGAATTGAAAAAGCTAAAACGCTATTGATAGACCCAAAATATCGGAATGAAAAAATAATTGCTGTGGCCTATGATTGTGGTTTTGGTAACATCACTTCATTCAATCTAGCCTTTAAAGCCAAGACAAAACGTACGCCCTCCCAATACCGAAAAGAATTCGGAAGTTCATAAATTTTTCGTTTTAATAATCATGATTCTTAAAGCATAGCAAGTTTGTATTGAGGTCCTTTGAGGAAATTTTCCAAAAATGAACAAATTCTTTTTTCTCCTTACTCTACTTTTTATAGGGTGCTCTGAAAATCAAAAAAAATCAATTTCTAAAGAATCTCAACACATCTCTCCAATGAAAGAGGTAGTGTTGGATAGCCTAAACCATCCTTGGAGCATAGCTTTCATGTCCAATAATGAAGCCTTAGTTTCAGAAAAAGATGGAAACCTTTTAAAAGTAAATCTTGAAACAAAAGAAAAACGAATTATCAAGGGGTTTCCCAATGATTTAACCGATAGCATCCGTGCTATCCATTATGGCGATAATTCTGGAATCTTTGAAGTATTGGTCGACCCAAATTTCAAAAAAAACCAGTGGGTATATGTTTCGTATGCTGCCAAAAAGGATTTTGGAACTACGACCAAAGTAGTTCGGGCTCAATTGAAAAACGACTCTTTGACCAATCATCAAACCCTCATTGAAGCAGCTCCCTACACCAGGGAATACTATCATTATGGGGGAGGAATGACTTTTGGTGCCGGCGGGAAACTTTACATCACCATAGGTGAAAGGCTATTCTGGGAACGGGATGAACCTCCCATACCCATTGCACAGGATGTGACGGATAGGCGAGGGAAAATCTATCGGGTCAACCCAGATGGAAGCATTCCGGATGACAACCCTGATTTTGGTCCAGACGCTATTCCTGGTCTTTATGCGATGGGTATTCGGGCAGCTCAAGGAATTACGCTTCAACCTGACACCAACACCATCTGGTTCAGTGAACATGGTACCATTCAAGGTGATGAAATAAACATTCTCAGACCTGGTGCAAATTATGGTTGGCCCAATGTAACCTCTGGAAAACTGAGGAGTTTGGATTATACTCCACCAAAATTAGAAGGTGTTGAGTTTACCCCACCTGTCTGGTTTTGGCAGCATACGGTAGCGCCCACTGGACTCACTTTTTATACTGGAACCGAATTCCCCCAATGGAAAAACAATCTGATTGTCCCAGGGCTTTCGCGCGGTAGTTTGTGGCGATTCCATATTGAAAACGAAACCATCAAAAGTGCGGAAGAATTTTTTTTGGATGATAGAGTGCGCATCAGAAAAGCAAGACAAAGCCCAGATGGGAAACTATACATTCTAACCGATGAAGACCATGGAAAAATCATCGAAATCAAAAACAACATAAACTCTTAACCATGAAAAAAACATTATTGACACTTATCTTTTTTGTAATAAGTTTTTCAGTATCTGCACAATCTGAGGTGGAAAGTATACGAAAAACGCTGCAAAACTATTTGGAGGGTTCTTCATATAATAATCTGGAACAAATACAGTCCGCCTTCTATGAAAATGCGCCCCTATTTTTATCCAAAGAAGGGCAGGAAATCTATCGCTTGTCCCCAAAGGAGTATGCCGATTTATTTAAAAAACGAGAGAAAGGAAAGTTTAATGGCCGAGAAGGAAAAATTTTGACGATTGACCTATCCCACAATATTGCTATGGCCAAAGCTGAGATCAAAATTCCTGCACGAAACATGACTTTCGTAGATATCTTTTTATTGAAAAAACTTGAAGGGGAGTGGAAGATCATCAGCAAAGCGGCGACTTTGATATCTGAATAAAATTTGGCACTATCTGGAAACAAAATTTGTTTTTACCTCGTTTCGAAGATAAAGCCCTGTGACAATGGTTGACAAAACATCCGCAATAGGGAAAGAAAGCCATACACCTAACTCTCCTAAAAAATTGGGCAGCAAGAGTATTAGAGGTATGAAAAAGAAACCTTGGCGGGTTAAGGTCAATAAAAGAGCAGGCACCGCTTTGCCTACTGCCTGAAAATAAGCTGCACCTATCAACTGTAATGCGATTATTGGTGTTGCTGCAAAAACCAAACGAATGGCAGCTGGGGCATGCTCCATAACGAAGGCATTGGTCTTAAGCTCTTCTTCTGGTAAATCTGTTCTATTGCTCAAGAAAAGATCGGTTAAGAATTCGGGAAAGACCATAAGGCCAACGAAAACCAGCGTGGCTACTAATGCCGCATATTTTATCGCTGTGTAAATGGATTCTTTTACCCGTGCATAATACGCCGCACCATAATTGAATCCCGCGATAGGAAGAAACCCTTGAGTTACTCCAAAAACTGGAAATAAGGCGAACATGAGCATTCTACCAATAATGGCATAGACTGCAACCAAAGCTTCACCTCCCAAACTAAAAAGAATATTGTTCAGCAACAAGTAGATGACACTGGTTACGGCTTGTCTGGCCAGAGTAACAAAACCCAAAGACCCTATTTCCTGTAATATGTTATTTTTCAATATAAAATGAGATGGCCCTATTTTAAGTTCCGAGTTTTTTGAAAGAAAAAAATAGAGGATGTATGAAAAACAAAGCAGATAACCGGCTGTGGTAGCCCAGGCAGCACCATGCATTCCCCAATCGAAAACATAGATGAAAATGTAATCCATAAGTAAGTTACCTACTGATGGGATTATCATGGCTACCATTGCGAATTTGGGCTTTCCTTCCGCTCGAATTACTGTGTTGCCCATCATACAAAGGGCAAGAAAGGGCACCCCATACAGCACAATGGTATAATAGATTTTTGCAGGTTCAAAAATGCTGCCTTTCCCTCCAAAAGCGGGAATCAGCTCATTGATAAAATACAATCCAAGGAAAACCATGGAAATCGTGACCAATAGGGTGAGGGTAATTTGGTTTCCAAAGGTCTGAAGTGCTTTTTCCTTGTCTCCAGAACCCAGTGCACGTGAAATGATGCTTGATCCCCCAATGCCGATTGCCATACCTAGGGCGGCAATAAAAAAAGAGACAGGTAGTACTACATTAATAGCAGCGATTGCAATAGAGCCAATCCAGTTACCCACAAAAATGGAGTCTACTAGAATGTTTAGAGACATGACCAAAATTCCTATAGAAGCGGGAACAGCCTGTTTGATAAGTAATCTCCCAATGGATTCGGTCCCTAATTGTTCTGAGCTTGGTTTGGCCATAAAAAAAGTTGCCTAAACCAAGTAGGCTAGGTTAGCGGTATTTATGTTTCTTATTACTTTTTGGGGGAGGCCATTAAGCAGGCATCATCTCTTTTTCTTGCCACTGCACTATCCATTCCGCCATGAGTTCTGCCCAATCATCCCGGTCATTCAAACAGGGAATATGTTTAAATGATTGCCCTCCAGCTTCTTTGAATTCTTCTTCACCTTCCATCGCAATTTCTTCCAGTGTTTCCAAACAGTCAGAAACAAAGGCTGGCGTGATTACAGCCAAACGGGTTTTCCCCTCTTCGGCCAGACGTTCAAATTCTTTATCCGTAAAAGGTTGTAACCATGGGTCTGATCCCAGCCGGGACTGAAAGCTTGAACTAACTTTATCTGGTGGTAATCCCAGATAATTACTAACCAATGTAGTTGTTTCAAAACATTGATGTCTATAGCATTTGGTATGGGCTATGGATCTTGCCGAACAACAATTTCCATCTATCTTGCAATGTGACTTGGTAGGATCTGATTTTCGTATGTGTCTTTCCGGAATCCCATGATAGGAAAATAATACATGATCATATTCAAATCCTTCCAGGCCTTCAGCAATACTTGCAGACAATACTTTTATGTAATCTGGATTCTCATAAAAAGCTGGCATTACGGACATCTTCATTTCTGGAAAGAACTTCTTTTGGTCCTCAAGTGCTTTCACGACTACCGTTTCATAAGAAGACATCGCATAGTGCGGATAAAGTGGTACCAAAAGAACATCGTCTACTCCTTGATCTTTCAAATTCTGCAGACCTTCTTTAATATTGCCGCTTCCGTATCGCATTCCTAAGCTCACGGGAATGTCCAAAAGTTGCTGTACTTTTTTCTGAAATCGTTTGGATATTACAATTAGTGGAGATCCTTCATCCCACCAAATTTTAGCATAAGCTTTGGCAGATTTTTTGGGGCGTGTGTTTAAAATGATTCCCCTAACCAGTATATTTCGGAGTATAGGATTTACGTCAATTACACGTTCATCCATCAAAAATTCATCCAGATAGGGCCTTACATCCTTAGCTGTAGGACTATCAGGAGAACCCAAGTTTACCAATAAGACTCCTTTTTTCATTGCAAGCGAATTTTTATTTGTTAAATCGTTTTTCAAATAAAAATCTATCGGTTAGGTATCCATTATAATTCATTTCAACTATTACTTGTAATACTCTTGACTGAATCAATTGGAAATACAAAAATACAACTTGTTGGGCATTGTAGTGGGGTGAATAGAATAACTTTGTTATGTTGCAATAAGTATTTTCAATTACCCTTAAAAACAAAAAGCAAATACGTTCCTAATAAAGAATTTGTAGAAATCATTTAATCAATAGTAAACCTGAAGCTATTCTCAGAAGAAATTAAATTATTCCCTATGCAACGAATGCTATTTTTAATAAGCTTCTTTATCGCCAGTGGCTCTTTGGGAGCTCAAATCATTTGTTCTGCAGAAGACAGCCTTTTGTTTCATGCAAAAATTATAGAATTGGAGGACTTGTCCTTCGAAGATGATGTGGAACTCATTATTCCGCTAGCGAAGACATTTCTGGGCACTCCTTATGTGGAAAAAACACTAGAAATTGGTAGTACTGAAAGGCTAGTCATTAACCTAAGAGGTTTGGATTGTACCACCTTTGTAGAAAATGTTATGGCTTTCGGATTACAACTTAAAAAAGGAGATGATTCATTTCGAGGATTTACAAAAAACCTAGAAACCGTTCGGTATAGAAATGGAAAATTAAATGGATATCCTTCTCGTTTACATTACTTTACAGATTGGATTAGAACTAACCAAAATAAAGGCCTGGTTAGAGACATCACTTCTGAACTGGGTGGCGACATTGTACAAAAACCTATTGATTTTATGGGTACTCATAGAAATCTTTATCCGTTTCTTGCAGATGATTCCAACTTTACCAAAATACTTAAAGTAGAATCGGAACTGAAAGGAAAAGACCTGTGTGTTTTACCCCAAAATCGAATCGAAACGCAAGAAGCATACATCAAAAATGGAGATATCATTGCTTTGGCTACTTCAATCAAAGGATTGGATGTTACCCATACGGGATTCGCTATTCGAGTTGAAGGAAGAATCCATTTGCTACATGCTTCTAGCTCGGGAAACGTTACAATTACGAAAGAACCCCTTGTAGACTATCTCAAAAAAATAAAAAGTAATACCGGTATTATTGTAGCAAGACCCACGCTACTCTCTCCCTAAACACCATAAAATTCCTCCTAAAATATGTTGCCTAAAGTCAGGTTCATCAAAGGAAGCTTTGGTATGGCCGCCGCCTGTATAAAAGGCTTTTCCACCATCAAATTCATGATACCATGCTATTGGATGGTTTTCACCATTGGTTCCACCCTCGTAACTCGTTTCATCTAAATTTAATAGAACCGAAACGTTTGGATTTAGATTTTTGAAATTATACCATTCATCGTTTCTTGTCCAACTGTCTCCTAAATGGGCTGTTGAAGGATGCGCTTTGGATAGTACATCTATTTTAGCTTTAAGAATATTAGGATTGTTGGGATGGCTTTCAAAATAGGCCCCGACCAACTTGCCAAACCAAGACCACTGATATTCTGTATCACAAGCCGAATGTATTCCCATAAAGCTTCCACCGGATTTAATATAGTTTTCAAAAGCCCTTTGCTGTTGGACATTCAGGACATCTCCGGTTGTATTTAGGAAAACTACAAGCTTATAATTCTTTAGGTTTTGTGTATTAAAATCCTCAGATGTTTCCGTTTGGAGAACAATAAAATTATTCTTTCTGCCCAGTTGCCTCAATGTATGTACTCCTTTTTCTATGGATTCGTGTCGGTAACCGGTAGTCTTTGTGAAAGCAAGCACAAAGTCAGGTGTTTTAATTCCCTGCATTTTATCTTTTTCAGGTTCTACTTGTGCCTGAACAAAGACAGATATTCCGAAAAAAAGTGCAAAAAATGAAGCGAGTTTCATTACGGTAAGGTTTAGACCGTTGAAGATAAATATTTTTTCGGGGTTGTACCGTACTTCTTCTTAAAGGAAGCAATAAAATGACTCGCTGTGCTATATCCTACTTTTAAGCCGACTTCATTCACATTATGTTTGCCGGTTTCCAGCATTTTTCGAGCATAATCCATTTTATAGTCAAACAAGAAACCAAAAACAGAATCTCCGTAAATCTGTTTGAATCCTTCTTTTAGTTTTTTGAGACTTAATCCGATCTCATCGGAAAGCTCAGCCAGTGTTGGAGGCTCTGACATACGTGCTATGATAATTTCCTTGGCCATCTTAATACGACGAACATTATCTTCATCAGCGAGAAATGGGCATTGCTCCAAATCTGCATCTTGAGCCTTGTTAAAGTAAAGAGAGATGAGCTCATATACTTTGCCTTTTACATACAATTCTTTCATGAACGGATGAAGGTTATAGCTCATTAATTGGCTCAATACAACCGCAATTGCAGGCGAGACGACTTCCTGGGCATAATATTTCTTTTCGGCAAATTCTTCACTCAAAAAGGGAATATATCCAGCTTCGCTTGAGAACAACGAGTGGAATTTCCGAATGGTCATTACCACAGATAGTAACCACGAATTCGGTTGCATTACAAGATTTAAAGGCAAATCCTTTTGTGTGTTATAGAGTAACAAAGAATTTTCTTCGTTGACCTCCAAATGATAATTCCCTTGATTGAATAAGAATTGGGAACTTCCCTTCAAACAAAAATGAAACTGAACAAAAGAACTATCTATATCCCTTTCAACCAATGATTTATCTTCAGAATCATTTTGGATTTTTAAGACATAAAAGCCGTCTTCAATCAGTATCTCCTCATAGGTACCTTTAGCGACATTTTTCATTTTTTGTTTTTCATTTGAATTGACAATTCCACTATTTAGAATGACTCTAAATTATGAATAAAAAATTAAAAAAGTTCAACAAACACTGACATTTCCAGAGTTTTATCAAAATTTGGCCATTTATCGGACGTCAACTGATATAATTGGTTCCGCTAGCGTTATTTTTTCAAATATACAGCTTCTATTTTTGTGCTGCGTTCTGCTTAGGCATGAGAAATTATAACGTTTCCAAACATAGCTCATTTTACGCCATAGGGTTAAGCTACAAAAAAGCTGATGCCCATACACGTGGTAAATTCAGCCTGGATGTTCCAGCTATAGATGCCGTTATGAGAAACGCAAAGGAACAAGGCACCGATGGGTTATTGGCCATTTCAACCTGTAATAGAACCGAACTCTACGGTTTTGCCCAACACCCTTATCAACTTATTAAAATTCTGTGTGACCAGACCCAAGGAAGCGTAGAGGAATTTCAGGAGGTAGCCTATATCTACAAAAACCATAATGCAATAAGTCATCTTTTTAAGGTGGGGACTGGTCTGGATAGTCAGATTTTAGGTGACTTCGAAATCATTAGTCAAATAAAACAAGGATTTTACAGGGCCAAAAAACATGATATGACCAATCCTTTTTTGGAAAGGTTATGCAATTCGGTTATACAGGCCAGCAAGCGCATCAAAAATGAGACAGAATTGTCTTCGGGTGCCACCTCAGTTGCCTTTGCGTCTGTCCGTTATATTTTGGACAACGTTCCAAATATTTCGGAGAAGAATATTCTCCTTTTTGGAACGGGTAAAATTGGTAGGAATACGTGTGAGAATTTGATAAAGCACTCTGAGAATTCACATATCACCTTAATCAATAGAACACGTCAAAAAGCCGAGGCCATTGCGGGCAAGTTTAAACTAACCGTTAAGGATTATGCCGAGCTTCAACCTGAAATACGACAAGCAGATGTGTTAGTAGTAGCTACTGGCGCACAATTACCAACAGTTTCCAAGGCTTTGATTCATCCGAAGAAACCTTTGCTCATTTTGGATTTATCGGTCCCCAAAAATGTCTCTGATGACGTATTGGAGTTGGAAAACGTTTCTTTGATGCACTTGGACCAGTTATCCCAAGTAACCGATGAAACCTTGGAGAAAAGAAAGGAATACATCCCCAACGCAGAGAAAATCATTGCTCAAGTGAAAGCAGATTTCTTAAAATGGTTAGAATCCCGAAAATTCGCCCCCGTAATCAATGCTTTGAAAGAAAAATTGAAAGTGATGAAAGCTGAGGAAATTGACTTTCATTCTAAAAAACTAAATGATTTTAATCAAGATCAGGCGGAAATTATTTCGGACCGAATTATTCAAAAAATCACAAAACAATTTGCCAACCATCTAAGGCAAATGGATTCTGACCCTGAAAATAGTTTAGCCCTTATCCAAGAAATATTTCAACTGGAAATCGATTCTGAATGGGTAAAATCATAAGAATTGGTACTAGGGAAAGTGAGCTTGCACTTTGGCAAGCAAAGGAGGTCCAAACCAAATTAGAGACTTTGGGTCACGACACTATTTTGGTACCCATCACCTCAACTGGAGACCAAGTCCTGGACAAACCTTTGTATGAATTGGGAATTACAGGTATTTTCACGAAAACCTTGGATATTGCCCTGTTAAAAGGTCAAATTGATATTGCAGTGCATTCCTTGAAGGATGTCCCTACCCAGTTACCCAAAGGCATTGCGCAATGTGCCGTTTTAGAAAGGGCAGTAGCCAATGATATTTTAGTCCATAAAGGCACTGATTTTCTAGAGAATAGTGAAGATTCATTTACCATTGCTACAGGAAGCCTGAGGCGCAAAGCACAATGGTTGCATAAATACCCCAATCATAATGTGGTTGATTTACGTGGTAACGTAAATACTCGGTTGTTAAAACTTATTGAAAACGATTGGCAAGGTGCCATTTTCGCCCAAGCTGGTCTAGAGCGCATAAAACTTATGCCTAAGGATGCAGTGATTCTGGATTGGATGGTTCCGGCACCAGCACAGGGGGCAATGGTGGTTGTTACCTCAGAAGAAGACACCCACTGTAAGGAGGTATTGGCTAAAACTAACCATATGCCCTCGGAAATAGAAACAAAGGTTGAACGAGAATTTTTGCGCACATTGGAAGGTGGTTGTACCGCCCCAATTGGAGCTTTAGCGCAAGTTCAGGATGATTCACTATCCTTTAAAGGTGTGCTTTTTTCTCTAAATGGCAAACAGAAACTGGAAATTGAAAAATCTGTGGCATTAAATTCCATTGAAGGTTTTGGGACAAAGTGCGCTAAAGAGATTTTAAACAACGGTGGAATTGCCTTAATGCAGTCTATTAGAGATGAAAACAGTGCTCTCCACTAGGATATTGACCCTTGCTCAAAAGGAATTACTGTTGAACTCTGGAATTGGTTTTGTGGAATATGATGCTCTAAGTATTTCACTATTGGATTTTAATATCCCAGATAACATTGAACATGTTATTGTTACCAGTAAGAATGGTGCAAAGTCCTTTTTGAAGGCTTTCACAAATATCTCTAACAGTGTCGCCAAGGAAGTATTCCACTTTTATTGTGTTGGCAAAAAAACAAAGTTCTTTTTAGAAGAGGCTGGTTTTTTAGTTGCAGAATCTACCTCAAGTGCTTCAGAATTAGGTATTTGTATAATTTCAAATTATAAAACCAATAGGTTTATTTTCATTTCAGGGAATTGGAGACGAGATGACATTCCAGAACTGTTATCAAAAAATAACATTCGGTATACAGAAATTCAAGGATATACAACTTCATTCAATACAAAAAAGTTTGATACCGTTTTCGACGGCTATTTGTTCTATAGTCCCAGTGGCATACGAAGTTTTTTAGAAGCAAATAATCTCTCTGACAGTCCCGTTTTTTGCATTGGGGAAACTACAGCGCAAGAAGCCAAAAAACATAGCGAAAATATAATTGTAGCTAACAAACCTACCGTGGAAAACGTATTGGTACAAGTAGCGAAACATTTTAAAGAAGTATGATAAAAAACGATTTATTCCTTAGGGCTTTAAAAGGAGAAACCGTAGACAGACCTCCTGTCTGGATGATGCGGCAAGCAGGACGCTACCTTCCAGAGTTTATGGAATTAAAGGAGAAATATGACTTCTTTACACGCTGTCAAACTCCCGAGTTAGCTTCGGAAATTACCGTGCAGCCTATTCGCCGCTATGGAATGGATGCTGCAATTTTGTTCAGTGACATTTTGGTCATTCCTCAAGCTATGAACATTGAGGTTGAAATGAAGCCAAATTTTGGCCCCTATCTTCCGAATCCTATTAGGAATACAAATGATTTGGATAACGTTGTGGTACCTGAAGTTGAATCGTCCTTAGGCTATGTTTTGGATGCCATCAGAATGACCAAGGAAAAGTTGCAAGATGAAATTCCCTTGATTGGTTTTGCAGGTTCTCCATGGACTATTCTTTGCTATTGTGTGGAGGGGCAGGGAAGTAAAAGTTTTGATAAGGCCCGCGGCTTCTGTTTCACACAACCCGAAGCAGCTCATACTTTACTTCAAAAAATTACGGATACCACTATTGCTTATCTCAAAGCGAAAGTGAAAGCTGGAGTTAATGCGGTTCAGGTTTTTGATTCTTGGGGCGGTATGTTGTCGCCGGTAGACTATCAAGAATTTTCTTGGAAATATATTCAACAAATAGTTGATGCTTTAAAAGATGAATCACCAGTAATCGTTTTTGGAAAAGGCTGTTGGTTCGCTCTTAAAGAAATGGCAAGTTCAGGGGCTTCAGCTGTAGGAATAGATTGGACCTGTTCTCCAATGAATGCCCGCTACTTAACGGGCAGGAATATAACCCTTCAAGGTAATTTTGACCCGGCCCGGTTGTTATCTCCACCACAAACAATTAAAAAAATGGTTCACCAGATGATTAATGAATTTGGTAAAGACAAATACATTGTGAATTTAGGTCATGGGATTTTACCTAATATTCCATTGGAAAATGCCCAAGCCTTTATTGAAGCAGTAAAGGAATACAAGGTGTGAACGTAATTAGGGCTTTACAAAACGTAGGTGGCAAAAACATCTGGAAGGTTTTTGTTCTTGCCATTACGCACCCCCTTTTCGTTATCCCAACCATTTCTGCCACAAAAAAATGTTTGAAGCTATCAACCAAGTATTTTGGAAGGGCCCATTATGAAAATGGCCCTGCCAATGCGTTTAGACATGCCCTCTGGAATGTTCTAATCGCTAGTTTTTGTTTGCGTTGGAGTTCCAATAAGGATAAACTAAGTAATTGGGCGAAAAAAGTCACGGATTGGCATGAGGAAGCCTTTGTTAATCAACCTCTAGCACGCGCAATGGATTTACACAATAATGCAGTGGGACGTTACCTTTTTTCAAAGAATGCCTCAGCATTACTTGAAGAATTGGTGGATATTCTTCTAGACATGACAAATCAGTCTGTCCTTGTTCAATCTGAAAAAGAAATTGACCCAAATCAAATGAGTTTGGTACATATAATCGAAATAAAATGAAAGATCAATTCTATCGTTACATTCAAAAACTTCAAGATACCATCACAAATGGAATCGAAAAGATGGATGGTGAAGCCAAATTCCAAGAGGATGTATGGAAAAGACCCGAAGGTGGTGGGGGAAGAACGCGAGTAATTGAAAATGGGACAGTTTTTGAGAAAGGTGGGGTCAATATTTCAGCGGTACATGGTCCTCTCCCGAAAAGTATGCAACACTACTTTGGAGTAGATGATGTCGATTTTTTTGCTTGTGGCCTTAGTTTGGTAATTCATCCAAAAAGTCCCATGGTGCCAACGGTCCATGCCAACTGGCGGTATTTTGAGATGTATGACAAAACAGGTGGTGTCGTTGACCAGTGGTTCGGCGGCGGACAAGATTTAACCCCCTACTATCTTTTTGATGAGGATGCGATACACTTTCATACCGTTTGCCAAAGGGCCTGTGCTACCCATGATGCGGAATTTTATCCCAACTACAAAAAGAAATGCGATGAGTATTTCTGGAATAGCCACAGAAATGAGGCTCGCGGTGTGGGTGGGTTGTTTTTCGATTATTGCAAAGCAACCGAACAAAAAACTATGGGAGATTGGTACAATTTTGTAACTGAAGTTGGGAATAGTTTTTTGGAAGCCTACTTACCAATCGTTGAAAAAAGAAAAAATGTCGAATATTCACAAAACCAAAGGGACTGGCAAGAAATTCGAAGAGGCCGCTATGTTGAGTTTAATTTGGTTCATGACAAAGGCACCTTATTTGGCTTGAAAACGAATGGACGGATTGAAAGTATTTTAATGAGTTTACCACCGCATGTGCAATGGCGATATGACCATCAGCCAGAAAAAGGAAGTCAAGAAGAAAAGTTGATTCAGGTGCTTCAAAATCCAAAGGAATGGGTTTAATCTTTAGTTTTGTAAAGCCATAACTATGAAACAAAAAATTTATCAAATTGATGCATTTGCATCTGGTCCTTTTAAAGGAAATCCAGCAGCTGTTTGCGTAATGGATTCTTGGTTGCCACCTGAACTCATGCAAAGCATTGCAGAGGAAAACAACCTTGCGGAAACGGCATTCACGGTTTTCGAAAATGGAAAATATACGCTTCGTTGGTTTACCCCAGAAACCGAAGTGGACCTTTGCGGACATGCTACACTAGCCACGGCATATGTGCTGTTCAACTTCTATGAATACAATGAAAATACCATTCAGTTTTATTCCCCTAGAAGTGGTGAATTAATTATAGAGAATGAGGGAGATGGACTTATCTCGCTTAACTTTCCGATAGACAAAATTGAAAAGGTGCTAGCTGAAAATGCCATAAATGAGGCCATCGGACAAGTGCCTTTAAAAACCTACAAAGGTAAAACTGATTATTTGTTGGTGTATGGTTCGCAAAAAGAAATTGAAGACTTAAATCCCAATTTCTTTCTTTTGGACAAAATTGACTGCAGAGGCGTAATCACCACAGCTCCAGGAGATGAAGTGGATTTCGTTTCTCGTTTCTTTGCTCCCAAGTGCGGTATCCCCGAAGATCCGGTTACAGGTTCCGCCCATACCACAATGACTCCCTATTGGTCAAAAACATTGGGCAAGAATAAGCTTATGGCTAAACAGCTTTCCCAACGCGGAGGAGATTTGGAGTGTGAGGATTTGGGAGAGCGGGTTAAAATATCAGGAAGAGCCGTACCCTATTTGGTTGGTGAAATAGAAATTTAGCTTTCTAATAAAATGAAAACCTTAAAACTACATCACACACCCCTGTTGCAAGGAGATTTTAAGCTTGGAAAACGCAATCTATTATTTGTGTTTCAGGTGAATTGTCCTGGATGTTTTTTTTATGGTTTCCCCTTAATGGAGGCATTGCATGAAAAATATGCATCTACCATAAGTTTCTTGGGCTTGTCCACCGCTTTCGAGGATTTTGAATTCAATACGCAGGACAACACCAAAATGCTTCTAGAAAATAGTACTCTTATCGGAGAAACTAAGAAAGCCTTCCAGGAAAGAGGTTTGGAAAGCTATCCACAGCATATTGATTTACCCATTGCTATGGATGTTCAGACACCCAGAGAGGAGTTTGCCACTGCAGAGAATATTGAATTCATCTGTAGTAATGTACCCGGTTTTGATAAGGCTCAAGCATCACAAAAAGATGACTTAAAACTTAGGATAAAGGACTACCTTAATACCAACCCCTTAGTTCCTGAAACCTTTACTTTGAATCAACTTAGGGGAACACCATCATTTGTCCTTTTTGACCATCAACAAACGGTTCTTGAACACTGGTTCGGACACAAAGAATACCATGATGTAGAACAACGAATTGAAAAATGGCTTAATTAAAATCAAGAAAAATGTACCCGCTAATCAGAAACCGACGACTACGCCAAAGCGAATCCATTCGTAGATTGGTTCGTGAAACAATACTTACTCCAGATGATTTTTTAGTGCCTTTGTTTGTAGTTGAAGGTGAAGGAATAAAAGAAGAAATTCCCTCTATGCCGAATTACTATCGCATGAGTTTGGATATCCTTAAGGATGAAGTTAAAGAGTTATGGAATTTAGGATTATGTGCGGTTCTATTGTTTGTTAAGGTTCCAGACAGTCTGAAAGATAATCAAGGCGCAGAGGCTTTGAACCCGGATGGATTGATGCAACGGGCCATCAAAACTGTGAAAAATAGTTGCCCACAAATGCTAGTAATGACAGATGTGGCCCTCGACCCCTATTCTTCATACGGTCATGATGGAATAGTAGGAGATGGACAAATTCTAAATGATGAAACTAGCGAAGTTTTAGCAGAAATGAGCGTTTCCCATGCACAGTCCGGAGCTGATTTTGTAGCTCCCAGTGATATGATGGATGGAAGAGTTTTAACCATCCGCGAAGCTTTGGAAGACGAAGGTTTCCAAAATACAGGAATAATGAGCTACTCAGCCAAATATGCTAGTGCATTTTATGGTCCGTTCCGAGATGCATTGGATTCAGCCCCTGTAGACATAGAAAATGTTCCCAAGGACAAAAAAACCTATCAAATGGATCCTGCTAACCGCTTTGAGGCCATTAGAGAAACGCAAATGGACATTGATGAGGGAGCGGATATCGTTATCGTAAAACCCGGTCTTGCCTATCTGGATATTGTTCGGGAAATTAAAAATGAGGTGGAGGTTCCGGTGGCGGTTTACCAGGTATCTGGCGAATATGCTATGCTCAAAGCCGCTGCAGAAAAAGGTTGGTTGGACCATGATTCCGTGATGATGGAACAACTAATTTCTATTAAAAGGGCAGGTGCAAATATCATAGCAAGTTATTTTGCTAAGGATGTCGTTAGATTATTGGGTTAGTTCAAAAAAAATATCCCTACTTTTAGTTAGCACTTAACACTATGGGACTTTTACTCTTTTACGCTTTTATTTCGATTTTCTTTTCTTTTCTCTGCTCCATTTTGGAGGCCGTGCTCTTGAGCATAACACCGACTTTTATTAATGTCAAAAAACAAGAAGGCAAAGAGTATGCGATTCAACTCGAAGGATTAAAAAAAGATGTTGACAAACCTCTTATTGCCATTTTAACCTTAAATACCATAGCCCATACCGTGGGAGCTATCTTGGTGGGAGTTCAGGCAAAGGTAGCTTATGTGGAGATGTATGGGACCCAGACTCGTTCAATTTTTGGTGTTGAGTTTACCGAAGACTTAATGGTTGGAGTGGTATCTACCATAATGACCATTTTAATCTTGGTGGCATCTGAAATCATTCCCAAAACTATAGGAGCAACGTATTGGAAACAACTCGCCAATTTTACTGCCAAATCTTTAAAGGTGATGGTCTTAATCCTAAAGTACACAGGCTTACTTTGGTTATTGCAGCTCTTCACGAAGCTTGTAGGAGGAAAAGGGCATCATGGAAGTGTTTTGAGCCGCGAAGATTTTACCGCAATGACTGATATTGCGGAGGAAGAAGGTGTTTTCCAAGAGTCGGAATCTAAGGTGATTAAAAACCTTCTAACTTTTGATGAGATTCAAGCC
>JBCCXJ010000011.1:0-112566 GCA_039191905.1 Bacteroidota bacterium
CGGTCTATTCCGCTTTGCTCTATTTTAGATGCAAACTGTAGGGCACACATCGCCAAAACATCCTGTTTATCCCTTACCGCATAGTTCTGCTCAAACTTTTTGGCTAGACTTTCAATGTTCTTCGCCGCCTTCCGTAGTCCTTCCTCTTGTTTGGGATCTATGGTCAAAGGATAAACCCTATCAGCAATGGAAAGCTTTATTTTTAGCTTTTCCTCCATATTGTAAACCACTAATCTGCAAGCCTTGCTATGCAAACATCAAGTTCGCGAATCAATGTATTTATCTTGAGCTTAGCTTCTGTTTTATTTGTATTACTACCCAACATGCTGTTCGCCATTTTCAGGGAATTGTACTTCTCTTCCCATTCCTTAGCAATTTGCTGCTCTTGTGTTTTCTCTTCTTGTGCCGTTTCAAGCTCATTTCTAAGTTTGGAGTTGGCCTGTTGCAACAATTCCAACCGATGCAGCAACTTACTTACTTTATTCTCCAGCGAGTCAACAATCTCAACAAGTTCGCCCATATGCAAACAGAATGTATAACACACAAATTTAACGAACCTGGCCTAACCTCGCAATTTTTTGCGGGAGATTCTTCCTTTCAGCAAACAATATGATTAAAGCTTTTTTAAATCTCTTTTCATAAAAAAAACATTAGTTACATTCGTAATGAACTTATACCGTACAACATGCGCATTTGTGTTATGGGAATTCTTTTTCTGTTCTCAACTAGTATCATTGGTCAGGAAAAATATCCCAAAGACGTTTTTCAATCCCCCATGGGCATCCCTTTGGTTTTAGCGGGAACTTTTGGTGAACTAAGGTCCAACCACTTCCACGCAGGAATAGACATTAAGACCCAAAGAAGAGAAGGATTACCAATTTATTCAATCGCTGATGGAACTGTTACCCGTATTAAAATATCACATTGGGGGTATGGTAAAGCATTGTATGTTGCTCATCCTTCTGGACATACTTCGGTGTACGCACATCTTCAAAAATTTGGTCCTGAGATTGAGGAATTCGTCAAAAGTGCCCAGTATAAAAAGCAGAGTTATGAAATTGAGCTCTTCCCTGATTATGGAGAGTTAAAGGTGGGAAAAGGAGCGCTTATTGCTTATTCCGGCAATTCGGGTAGCTCCGCTGGCCCTCATCTGCACTTTGAAATACGGAACAGCGTTACCGAAAAACCCACCAATCCCCTCCTTTATGGATATGAGGTTAGGGATGCAACCAATCCATCGCTCGTTGGTCTTTTTGGTTATCCACTTTCGGAAGATGCCGTAGTCAATCAAAGCGCAAAAAAAATTCAATTGAGTTATAGCAAACAGGCGGATGGCTCCTTTTTGGCTGATAAGGTTCATGCTATCGGAATCATAGGCTTTGGGGTAAACAGTTTTGACCGTCAGGACCTGGCAGCAAACAAAAACGGTGTATTTTCAGTAAAGCAACTCGTTAATGGTAAGGTATATTCCGAATATGATTTTGAAACGTTTTCTTTTGCCGAAACACGCTACATAAACACGTTAATTGATTATGAGCATTTTGGAAAGTTCAGGCAACGCGTGCAGAAAGCCTTTAAGGAACCTTCAAACCGACTTTCCATTTATGATACTATGCACAACGATGGTAAAATCACTATTAAAGAAGGTTTAAGTTACACCGTAGAGTTACTTATTTCAGACTTTGAGGACAATGAAATAAAGATTATTATTCCCGTAGAAGGAAAAAAGGAAGAAATCAAGGTTCTAAAAGATGATGACAAAACCGAAAATTTTGTAATTGCCAATAAACCCAATAATTATGATTTAGGCGCCGCCAAGGTTTATTTTCCTGCCAATACATTCTACGAAGATTTTTACATCAATCTAAAAAAGGGAAAGGATACTATTACCATTCACGACAACTCTGTTGCCGCCCATAGGAACTTTACCATAAGTTTTGATTCTTCTCCTTACAATGCAACAGAAAGAAAACAGATGTTCATTGCGCGTTTGGATGATAAAAACAACCCAAGATATCATAGAACGTATAAAAGAGATAATGCCTTCACCACAAGAACACGTTCATTTGGCAGGTATACTTTGGCAAAGGATACCATGCCACCTGCGGTTAAACCTCGTAATTTTAAGGAAAAGCAATGGTTGAGCAATTATAGCTACCTCAGTTTGGAAATAAGTGACGACCTCAGCGGAATTTACAGCTATAAGGCTACGTTGAATGGCGAATGGATTTTGATGGAATACGAACCAAAAAGGAAAACCATAACCTATAATTTTGACGATAACATTTTAGATAAAACGCAATGTGACCTTAAAGTTACCGTTACAGATAATGTGGGCAATACAACTACTTTTGAACAAACCTTCTTCCGCAAATAATGTTTCATTCCTTAGATTTTACATCTTAAGCTGCCTTTTTTTTTCCTCTTTTGTTTGTAAAGCCCAAGAAGCCATCATTACAGGATTTGTATTGGATGAAAATCAAACACCCCTTTCAGGAGTGAACATAACTTCCAATACGCTAGGGACGGTTTCGGATGAAAGTGGGTACTATTTGCTTCGCATAACCGCTGAAGTAAAAAACAACATCACCTTTACTCATATTGGGCACAAAAACGTGGTTTTGGAAGATTTGGTTCTGACCACGAATGAAACCTTTGAGTTTAATCCTGTTTTAAAAACGGATGCCATTCAAATAGCTGGTGTTGACGTTTCGGCTTCTGGAGAGAAAAAAGTCAATGGTATTCTTACTATTCAACCCGAAATAGTGCGAAATATCCCTGGTGCAAACACAGGTGTGGAAAATATTTTGAAGCTACTTCCAGGAGTTTCTTTTAACAACGAATTAAGCACGCAATACAATGTACGTGGGGGTAATTTTGACGAAAATCTGGTTTACGTTAATGGGATACAAGTGTACCGCCCTTTTTTGGTACGTTCCGCCCAACAGGAGGGTTTGAGTTTCGTTAACAGTGACATGGTTACTGACGTTTCGTTTTCTTCAGGAGGGTTTCAAGCTAAGTATGGAGATAAAATATCTTCGGTGCTTGATATATCCTATAAAAAACCGGTTGATTTTGGCGTACAAATACGAGGAAGTCTTTTAGGTGCCAGCTCTACCCTAGAAACCATCTCAAAAAATAAGAAGTGGACCACAATTACAGGAGTACGATACAGGGACAACAGTCTTTTTGTGAATAGTCAGCAGACTAATACAAATTTTAATCCCTCTTTTCTGGACGTACAAAACTTTATGACCTATCGTTTCTCCAAAAAATTCCACCTCAACTTTTTGGGCTCATATTCCATCAATAACTATGAAAATGAACCCTTGAATAGGCAAACCAATTTCGGGACTATTAATGACCCAAGAGCACTTGTGGTGTTCTACGAAGGTCAAGAGAAAAATCGTTATGAAAACAGTTTAGGAGCAGTTAAGGCAGACTTTTACCTGAACCAGCACACAAAAGTTGACCTAACAGCCTCCATATATCACACTCAAGAAGAAGAGTTTTCAGATATTATTGCTTCCTACGAACTTGGGGAAATAGATACCAACTTGGGAAATGGAACCTTAGGGCAGGTTACTACTTCTAGAGGAGTAGGTTCCCAACAATCCAGAGCAAGAAATCAATTGGATGCCTTAATTGTTAACTTAAATCATCGTGGTTATTATCAAAAAAATGATGATGCCCTTGAATGGGGAATCCAGTTTACCCATGAGGATTTTAGAGATCAGTTGCGGGAAGCGGAATTTTTGGATTCTGCTGGTATTTTTATTCGACCTGCAAATCCTGAATTCGTAAACAATCAACCTGAAGACCCATTTGAAGGAGATATAGTTCCGTTTGAAAGTGTTCGTGCGACCAATTTTACCCAAACCAATCGAATAACTGGTTTTGCACAGTACGGTAAACAAACCCGTTGGAAGAAGCACGATGTTTATTTTAATGTTGGATTTAGAATTCAACATTGGATTTTAAGTGGAGAAGGATTTCAAAATAATGCCCAAACGCTTTTTAGCCCAAGAGCGCAGTTTTCTATAAAACCAGATTGGAAAAGTGATATTTTGTTTCGAATGGCTATAGGTAGCTATCAACAACCTCCTTTATATAGAGAGTTACGGGATATTACTGGAAATATTAATCCCGTGGTGCGCGCCCAGAAATCAATTCATTATGTTTTGGGAAGTGAATACAGTTTTAATTTATGGGACAGACCTTTTACGCTGATAGGTGAGGCATTTTACAAAGACCTTACCGATGTGAATCCTTTTACCATTGAAGACGTTCGCATTCGTTATGCAGCACAAAATAATGCTGTCGCTTATGCCGCAGGATTTGATTTTCGTCTTAATGGTGCTTTTGTTCCTGGAACAGAATCGTGGGTAAGCCTAGGTTTCTTAAAAACTGAAGAAAATATTGATGGCCGAGGATACATCTCCAGACCCACTGACCAACGTTTTAAACTTGGCGTTTTGTTTCAAGATTATGTACCCAACATTCCCAGTTTGCGAATGTATCTCAATTTAGTCTACCAAACTGGGGTACCTGGTGGTTCCCCAAACAATGCCGACCCATACGATTTTCAGAATAGATTAAGAGATTATAGGCGTGCTGATATTGGAATTTCCTATATTTTTGCGGACGGAAAATCCAACCACCCAAAAGGACATTGGTTGCATAAAATCAAAGAGTTGAGTGCTGGTTTTGAAATTTTCAATATGTTTAACAATCAAAACTCTATCACGAATACCTTTGTAAGGGATGTAGACTCCCAACAACAATTTGCTGTGCCCAATTTTCTTACCAGTAGAGTTTTTAATCTTAAGTTTGCCCTTAGATTGTAATGCAGTCATTTAAGTCCATGACACAGCGTATTTTTCTTTTTTTGGTGTTGATAAGTGTCTTACCGCTATCTGCCCAAAAGAATATTTATGAAAACCGAAGATTTGACGAACTATCGGAAAATCATGAGGTATTGGCTATTGTTCCTTTTATTGCCAATCTTGATTTGGAACAGGAAATTCCGTCAGAAGAGTTGAAAAAACTTGCTGAAAAAGAAGGATATGCTGTCCAGAATGCCCTGGAAACTTATTTTTCCCAACGGAAGAAGAGAAAAAAATTCAATGTAGATTTTCAAAACATTGAAGACACGAATGCCATTCTGAGTCAAAATAATATAGATTACTCCAACTTGGACATCTATACCACAAAACAGCTTTGCGAAATTCTTAAGGTCGATGGGATTATTAGTGGAAACCTGAATCTAAACATTTTATTGTCCAAGGGCGTACCCACGGATTTCAGTTTTTTGGATTACTTCAGTGGTAATGCAAATTATGGCCGTATTGGTGTAAAGGTCAGTGATGGTGAAACGGGCAAGCTTCTCTGGAAGTACGAAAAAGCCATTACCAAGAAAACTGGAAAAAACACAACCGAGCTTATTGATAAAATGATGAGGTTGGCCTCAAGAAAGTTCCCTTACGATAAAGAAAAGAAACGAAAAAAGAAACCTAGCCAGCTGCAAATTCCTTAAGTACACCAATCGTGTAATCCAGTTCTTCTTTTGTATTGTATTTTGAAAAAGAAAAACGAATGGAAGGTTTTTCCAATTCTTCCGCTGATAGAACTTCTTCGAGCACATGTGACCCCATATTGCTTCCAGATTGGCAGGCACTCCCTTTAGAGCAAGCTATTCCCTTCATATCCAAATGAAACAAGAGCATTAGGGCTTTTTGTTTGTCAAAAGGCAACCTCACGTTGGCCAAGGTATATGTGCTTCGCTCCAAATCATCCGAAAGACCGTTGAATTCAACTTCAGGCAATTCTTGTTTTATTTTTTCAACAAAATAAGCCTTCAACTCTTTGATCGCTTTGCTCTCTTCTTCTAGGTTCTCATAGGCCTTTATAAAAGCTTCTTCGAGCCCCACTATATTATGAAAGGGTTCGGTACCAGCTCGATAACCCCGTTCTTGGGAGCCTCCAAAAATTAAAGGTTTCAAGCCTGAATTCTTTCGGATAAAAGCAAAACCTATACCTTTTGGACCATGGAATTTATGTGCAGCTGCTGTAAAAAAATCAATAGGGACTTGAGCTACATCCCACGAATAATGTCCTACGGATTGTACGGTATCCGAATGAAATAAGGCATCATTGTCAGCGCACAATTTTCCAATTTGGTCAATGTCGATAATATTTCCAATTTCATTGTTCACGTGCATAAGACTGACCAGTTTCTTAGAACCATTGGCTTTCAAAAGCGATTCTAAATGATTGATTTTGGGATTACCGTCTTCATCCAAATCAACAAACCGAAGTTCGATGCCGTACTCCTTTTCCAATTCCTCTGCAGTATGTAAAACGGCGTGGTGCTCTATTTTGGAAGTTATAATGGTTTTTACATCCAAATCCCGTACCGCACAACGCAAAATCATATTATCCGCTTCGGTACCTCCTGAAGTAAAAATAATTTCGGAAGGATGTGCATTCATCATTTTTGCGATAGTCTTCCTGGCCTGTTCAACCTCGGTTTTGGCCGTTCTACCAAAGCTATGGGTAGAAGAAGGATTTCCATAATGGGCACTTAAAGCTTCGTGCATGCGCTCTATTACCTCTTCCCGAATTTGGGTAGTGGCCGCATTGTCCAAGTATACTTTTTGCATGAATTGGCTATCAAAATTAGTTTGTCAAAAATAGTCCAATTGCGTTAATTTCTTTTAAACAATTCCTCGGTTTGATTTGTATTCGATTAAATTTGGCCTATGAAGAAATTTTTGCTCTCCTTGGCATGCCTTGGTGGTTTTTTGTCATGTAGTGATGGTGACCTACAAATTGAGACTATTGACTTTAACGGTGTTTCGGCGGAATCTTGTGACAGCCCCATAACCACTTCGACCACACTTTTATTCAAAATCAATGATGATGAAGCCTTAATCTTAGCGCTGCAAGCTGGCGTTCTTGGCAACGGTGTTGTTGGAGATACCGTTACTACGGAAAGCTCTATCTCAAGTCAGTCTACACTTACCTACCGAATCTTTTCGGATGGCATTACTTCCAGTTATTTCTGCGATGACGTTCCTCCTGCAAATCCGGTTGTAGTGGAAGAAATTGAAGCACAAGATGGTTCGGTCATTATTGAGACCATAGCTATGGATACCATTAATTTTACCCACACCTTAAGTTTAAGTGGTATCTCCTTTGTAAACGAAGCTGGAGAACGAATTACCAATTTGGCTGTTGATGAATTTGGTGAAGTAACTACTGCCATACCTGTTGAAGAAACGGCAGAATCCAACTAACAATTCTGGTAAATATAGACCTCCGTTGCACCTAGGCCATATTTTTGGTATTCCGCATCATAGAACTTTAGGTTTTCGTACTTTTTAAAGAGGTAATACAGTTCTTCCTTGAGTACTCCCTCACCCACTCCATGAATAAAGACCACTTTTTGAATGCGTTTTTTTATGGCAAAATCCAGTTGTCGCTTTGCTGTTTCTAATTGGATATTGAGCATATCAAAATTAGACATGCCTCTGGTGGACTTCACTAGTTGATGAATATGCAGGTCCACTTCCATTTTTGGCATATTCCTTTCTTTGGGCTTTATCTTAGGTTGCCCTTTTTTCCTAGGAGTTTCCTTTATTTTTTTAACCTTGGCTGCTTCATAATTTGTGACGGAAAGGGTTTTTCCAATTTTAACCAGTTCCGAGTTATCGAATTCCATTGAAAAGTCATCCTCCAGAAGCACTTTCACCCGATTTCCTTTTACAGCCTCAACCACTCCTTTAATGGAATCGTCCAGTACTTCCACTTTATCCCCTACCTTAAAATTGGACGTCATAACAGTTTGTTAAAAAAAAACAATAGAAAGTGTAAAAATAATGGTAATTTTCATGGCCTAAGTACACCTAATGCAACCAATAATTACTGCGCTAATTCATAATGAAAGGTATATGATGCCCTGCTTGAACAAAAAGTTGTTCGGAGTGGAATGTCCTGGTTGCGGTTTGCAGCGCTCTGTGGATTTGCTATTGCACGGTGAGTTCTTGGCCGCCTTTAAAATGTACCCGGCTATTTACCCATTATTGTTACTTTTAGTTTCTCTTGTTTTGAATGTTTTAATTAAATCAAGTTACACTAGAAAAGCAATCACCTTAACCGGAATTATTTCTGCATCCGCTATAATTATGAATTACATATTTAAACTACTAGTCTAATTCTTCATAAATGGAAAAACAAAAATTACCAAACGGAGTGCTAAGTATAGTTTTAGGTATATTCGGTTTTATCTGCTGTTGTACCGGTATATTTGGGGCTATACCATCTGGAGTTGGTTTTTATTTAGCACGAAAATCTGAAAAACTCTACAGAGAAAATCCTGATGGTTATGATAACTATGGGCAAATAAAAACTGCGAAAATCATATCTCTAATTGGATTGATTTTAAGTTTACTTCTAATTATAAGATGGATTTTTATCATTGTAAATGCTGGAGGTATTTCAGAATTTATCGAAGAGTTTAAAGCAGCTTATGAACAAGCTCTAGAACAGTATCAATAGAAAACATTTTATTAACAACCAATAATTTTTCAAATGGAAAACAATTCAGGCCTTCCACCGAAACCGGATAATTATCTAGTTTGGGCCATTTTAAGTACAATTTTTTGCTGTCTTCCCACGGGAATAGCCAGTATTATCTATGCCAGTAAAGTAAATGAAGCCTATGCCCGAGGGGAATATGCAGAAGCTGAAAAGGCCTCAAAGAATGCAAAAATGTGGGCTATGATTGGAGCCGGTATTGGTCTCCTGGTAACCATAATTTATTTCGCCTTTTTTGGATTTGCCATCTTTGCCAGTGCAGCAGATGCAGGTTTTTAAGAAAGCAAGTTTTATAAGTTTGGGAGTACTGTTCTTTGGAGCAGTACTCCTTTTCTTTTCCTATAATCCAGAAACCCATTTCTTTTTCCCAAAATGCCCAGTAGAACAGTACATGGGAATCTACTGTTCAGGTTGTGGTTCCCAAAGAGCGGCTCATGACCTATTGCACTTTAGAATTGCAGATGTGTTCGACCACAATTTCTTATTCCTTCCCTTTTTGGCCCTTGTTACGCAGCATGTGCTATCCAAAACTGGAATTATATCTTCCAAAAGCCTTATCAGCTATCGATATGCCCCAATAGTAATTTTAGTAGTAATTGCAGTTTTTATGGTTTTAAGGAATCTAAAGGGTACTCCGTTTGAATATTTGGCACCCTAATTCGCCACCTCACTGATAAACTTGAGTCGATACAGACGTAATTCTTCGTCTTCGTAATCTCCTTCGAACTCTTCCACCGCTTCCGAAATAGAATCCGTATCGGCTTCTAGGAAATACTCATGGATTTCTTCTTGTTGGTCCTCGTCCAGAATTTCATCTATCCAATATGAAATATTCAATTTGGTTCCACTGAAAACAATCAGTTCCATTTCTTTTATTAAATCAGGCAATTCCAATCCTTTAGCTGAAGCAATATCATCCAAAGGAAGTTTGCGGTCTACGTTCTGAATGATATACAGCTTTAATCCCGAGTTGGCTCCCGTACTCTTCACTACCAAATCATCAGGTCGTATTACATCATTTTCCTCAACATAATCGGCAATCAAACCAACAAAAGGTTTTCCATACTTTTTCGCCTTCCCTTCACCAACTCCATGAATATTTAGCAATTCTTGCATATTGATGGGATATTTCAAAGCCATATCATCCAAAGAAGGATCTTGGAAGACAACAAATGGAGGTACCTGAAGTTTTTTAGCTTCATTTTTCCTGAGGTCCTTGAGCAATTTCAGAAGATTTTCATCAGCCGCACCGCCACCTGATTTGCCTGCTGTTATGATACCATTATTGGATTCTTCCGTATACACATGGTCTTGGGTCATCATAAATGATGTTGGCTTATCCAAAAAGATATTCCCCATTTTGGTTAAATGTAAAATCCCATACCGCTCAATTTCCTTTTTCAGAAGGCCTGCCACCAAAACTTGACGTGTTAACGCCATCCAGAAAGCTTCATCCTTTGCCTTACCGATACCGAAAAAATCTTTCTCGTCTGTTTTATGGGAAGAAATCATGGCATTAACCTTCCCTACCAATATTTTTACAATTTCCTTGGTTTTAAATTTTTCATGGGTCTTCTTTACTACTGAAAGTAGCTGAAGCACCTCTTCTTTGGACTCTTCCTTAGTCTTAGGGTTTCGGGCATTGTCATCCATATCAGCACCCTCTCCATTCACTTCATCAAAGGCTTCGCCAAAATAATGCAGTATGAATTTTCGACGAGACATAGAAGTTTCGGCATAGGCTACAATTTCC
Organism: Bacteroidota bacterium; assembly: GCA_039191905.1. Lineage (GTDB taxonomy): Bacteria > Bacteroidota > Bacteroidia > Flavobacteriales > Flavobacteriaceae > Flagellimonas. The sequence continues at coordinate 10,352 of JBCCXJ010000011.1, forward strand.
TGAAGCAAGGCATTCCCAATTTCTTGTTCCGCTACCGGTTTCCCAGACATGAATTTTTCCAGCTTTTCCACATCTTTGTAGGAGTAAAAGGCCAGACAATGTCCTTCTCCCCCATCTCTGCCTGCACGACCGGTTTCTTGATAATAGCTCTCAATACTTTTCGGAATATCGTGGTGAATTACAAATCGCACATCCGGCTTGTCAATTCCCATTCCAAAGGCAATAGTGGCGACTACTACATCCACCTCTTCCATCAAAAACATATCTTGGTATTTGGAGCGTGTCTTCGCATCAAATCCAGCGTGATAGGGAACCGCACTGACACCATTTACTTGGAGTACTTGTGCCAGTTCTTCCACCCTTTTCCGGCTTAAGCAATACACAATTCCAGATTTTCCTTGATTTTGCTTTACGAAACGGATGATATCGGCATCGACATTTTGTGTCTTAGGTCGTACTTCATAAAAAAGATTGGGTCTATTGAAAGATGCTTTAAACACTTTAGCATCTGTCATACCCAGGTTTTTGATGATATCTTCTTGCACCTTTGGTGTAGCTGTAGCCGTCAAACCAATGATAGGAATATCATCTCCTAATCTTCCAATAATGCTCTTCAGATTTCGGTACTCCGGTCTAAAATCATGGCCCCATTCCGAAATACAATGCGCTTCATCCACAGCAACAAAAGAAAGTGTGACGGAACTTAAAAACTCAACATTTTCTTCTTTGGTCAAGGATTCAGGTGCCACATACAGGAGTTTGGTAATTCCTTTGCAGATGTCCTCCTTGACCTGCTTAACCTCGGTTTTAGTCAATGAAGAATTCAATACGTGGGCAATACCATGTTGTTCCGAAACACCACGGATGGCATCAACTTGATTTTTCATCAAAGCTATAAGAGGTGAGACTACAATGGCCGTACCCTCTTTCATTAAAGCAGGAAGTTGATAGCATAGGGATTTTCCACCCCCAGTGGGCATAATTACAAAGGTATCCTTGTCTTGTGTAATATTTTTAATAACATCTTCTTGAAGCCCCTTGAACTGCGAAAATCCAAAATATTTTTTGAGAGACTCAAGTAAGTCGGAGTTTGTAAGACTCATTTCCGTATTTCTGTTTAAACCTATCAACCATTAAAGAAGAATTCCTCTCCAGCCATTAGACCCCATTTTTAATAGAGGGTCACTTTCATCAACACATAAATAGTCTGGTAAAAGATAGTTTGTTTAGTTTTGTAATCTTAAATATAAGACATTCTTTTAGGAATGCAACCCAATAAACTTTTAATTAACTTGAGCGACACACAGTCCATTTTATCCATTGCCAGACGTACCCTAGAAATTGAAAGCAAGGCCATAGCCAATCTTGTAAGCTACCTTAATCATGAATTTGCAGAAGCCGTTCAGTTCATATTGGAATGCAATGGGCGGGTAGTAGTTTCGGGAGTTGGAAAAAGTGCCATTATTGCATCAAAAATAGTGGCGACCTTAAATTCTACAGGAACTCCAGCTATTTTCATGCACGCTGCAGATGCCATTCATGGAGATTTAGGAACGGTTCAGCAAAATGATGTGGTCATTTGCTTGTCTAAAAGTGGTAATACCCCTGAGATAAAAGCCTTAATTCCGCTTATTAAACTTCGTAAAAACAAATTAATTGGGATTACGGGGAACATGGAATCTATATTGGCCAATCAAGCTGATTTCACTTTGAACACTTTTGTGGAAAAGGAAGCATGCCCCAACAATTTGGCCCCTACGACAAGTACGTCTGCCCAATTGGCTATGGGAGATGCATTGGCTATTTGTCTTTTGGAGCTGCGAGGTTTCAGCAGTGATGATTTTGCCAAATACCACCCAGGCGGAACATTGGGCAAGAAACTGTATCTCCGTGTTTCCGATATTGCATCGCAAAATCAGAAGCCCCAAGTAAGCACCAACTCCAGTGTAAAAGCGGTTATTGTCGAGATTTCTGAAAAAATGTTGGGAGCTACTGCAGTTACAGAAGACGAAAAAATAGTTGGGATCATCACCGATGGTGATATCCGCAGAATGCTCAAAAAACATGATGATATTAGTTCTCTTACAGCAAAGGATATCATGACCCAAAATCCAAAATCCATTTCAAAGGACACACTTGCTGTAAAAGCTCTAGAAATACTTCAAGAAAAGGGCATATCCCAACTTTTGGTATTGGAAGATGAAAACTATCATGGTGTTGTCCATATCCATAATCTCATAAACGAGGGAATTCTGTAATGGCAAAAACAACAACCCAGGACCCCAATGAAATGTCCTTTTTGGACCATTTGGAAGAATTACGATGGCATTTGATTCGCTCTACTGTTGCTATCGTCATTGTAGCTTGTGTAGCCTTTATTATGAAGGATTTCATTTTTGATACCATCATTTTTGGTCCTAAAAAAATGAATTTCCCGACCTATCAATTCTTCTGTAGGATAGCCACTTTTTTTGGTATTGATTCAGAATTTTGTTCCGACCAGCTACCTTTTACGATACAAAACCGCACCATGGCGGGTCAGTTTTCGGCGCACATATGGACCTCGATATGGGCTGGGGTTATCATTGCTTTTCCCTACATTCTTTGGGAGTTATGGCGATTCATCAGCCCTGGATTACATGCAAACGAACGAAAGTACTCGAGAGGGTTCATTTTAGTGGCTTCCTCCCTATTCTTTATGGGGGTACTATTCGGATACTATGTAGTGGCACCCTTGTCCATCAACTTTTTAGGCACCTATCAAGTAAGTAAAGAGGTATTAAACGAAATTGATATCAGTTCGTTTATCGCTACCGTGCGAGCTTCGGTAATTGCCTGTGGGATTATGTTCGAATTGCCTATCATCATTTATTTTCTGACTAAAGTGGGATTGGTTACACCAGCTATTCTGAAAAAATATCGAAAAATTGCCTTGGTCATCGTTTTGATTTTATCGGCAATTATTACCCCGCCTGATGTAGCCAGTCAAATTGTGGTTGCCGTTCCCGTTCTTATTCTATACCAAATCAGCATCTACATATCAAAAGTTGTTTTGAAAAAAGAAGCAAAAAAAGCAAAGCAAAATGCCAAATAAAGTAGAAGAGTTCAATGCCTATCGTTCTAAGATGAACGAAAAAATATTGGCTGACAACAATAAAATCATCAAACGCATTTTTAATCTGGACACCAACGCCTTTATGGAAGGTGCCTTGGATGTAAAAACCAAAGAGTTGTTAGGTCTAGTCGCTTCTGCAGTTTTACGATGTGATGACTGCGTAAGCTATCATCTGGAAAGCGTTAAAGATGCAGGTGCCAGCAAGGAAGAAGTCATGGAAACTTTGGGCATAGCTACGCTTATTGGAGGTACCATCGTTATCCCCCACCTAAGAAGGGCTTATGAATATTGGGAAGCGCTGGAGGAAACGGATTCCTAAAAAGATGATAAAACCCATTCCTATCCTAAGGAATATCGTTAGATTTGGCACGTTTTTATGAAACTTAGGGCAGAAAATATAATGAAGGCCTACCGAGGCCGGAAGGTGGTAAAAGGCATCAGTCTTGAAGTTAATCAAGGTGAAATCGTTGGTCTATTGGGACCTAATGGCGCTGGGAAAACCACCTCTTTTTATATGATTGTGGGGTTAATTAAACCGAATGGGGGGCAAATTTTCTTGGATGATATGGAGATTACCTCTTTCCCCATGTACAAAAGAGCCCAAAACGGTATCGGATACCTTGCCCAGGAAGCATCTGTTTTCCGCAAACTCAGCATTGAAAAAAACATTTTAAGTGTACTTCAGCTTACCAAGTTGAGCAAAAAAGAGCAGCACATGAAGATGGAATCGCTTATTGATGAGTTTGGATTAGGCCATATTCGCAAAAACCGTGGTGATTTACTTTCTGGGGGAGAACGAAGACGTACAGAAATAGCAAGAGCTCTGGCCACCGACCCCAAATTTATATTGTTGGATGAGCCATTTGCTGGGGTAGACCCAGTTGCCGTAGAAGATATTCAACGTATTGTGGCACAATTAAAAAACAAGAATATTGGTATTTTGATCACCGACCACAACGTTCAGGAGACCCTAGCCATTACTGAACGTTCTTACCTTATGTTTGAAGGTGGTATTCTAAAAGCGGGCATTCCTGAAGATTTAGCCAAAGACGAGATGGTTAGAAAAGTATACCTAGGTCAGAACTTTGAACTTCGTAAAAAGAAGTTGAATTTCTAATTGACGCCTCTTGTCTTTGATAAAAAAGACATCAGAACATACGTTCCAATAATTACGGGCACAGCTAAAAACTTCAAGGTCAACAATAAAACCAGACTACCAATAAGGAAAAGATACCGCACTTCATTTCCCTTAAATTGCCAATTCTTAAATTTTAAGGCAAACAATTCAATATTTGCGTTTAAAAGAATTGCACTTAGTATGGTAATTACAAATAAAAACCACTGGTTTAGGATAATGCCATTTAAGGTATCATTAGAGTGATATAGCAATATGAGGGGCAAAGAAAGTATAAGTAGCGCGTTGGCAGGAGTAGGCAATCCAATAAATGAGCTCACCTGGTTTTCATCAATATTGAATTTAGCCAACCGGTAGGCCGATCCCAAGGTTATTACAAATCCAAAAAAAGGTAATAGCGTCAAATCATTTCCGAAAAAACCAACATTCCAACCACTTGGCTGGGACATATTCAGTAATTGGAACATCACAATTCCAGGAACTAGACCACTGGTCACCATATCCGCCAAAGAATCTAGCTGAACTCCTATCGCACTCTGTACATTGAGTAAACGGGCAGCAAGGCCATCTAGAAAATCAAAAAAAATACCCAAGAAAACAAAAAGGGCCGCCATTTCAAGCGTATTGAGCACTGCAAAAACCACAGCAATACATCCACTTAAGAGATTTAATAGGGTAATGAAATTCGGAATTTGTTGTTTCATAAGGTCAGATTTTGGTAAAAATAACCTAAAAAACAAAGTGTCTTTTCTTAAACATTAGGCAGTTCTGGTTTTATTCTGATATTTGCCAAGTCAACATCAACTATGGGCATACGCGTTTTAATTGCAACTCTTTTATTGTTAATTGCAAAAACGGGATTCAGTCAAGCACCTCGACTTTCCGAGAGCTGCCAAATTAGTGTACTTACATGCGGTACCGGAGACCAGCTTTATTCGAAATTTGGGCATACAGCAATACGTGTGCAAGACCCGGTTTTAGGAATTGATGTGGTTTATAATTATGGAACTTTTGATTTCGATCAGCCGAATTTTTATCTGAATTTTGCCAAAGGAAAACTTATCTACTCTTTGTCCAGGAAGTCTTTTGATAGTTTCCTTTTTGAGTACGAGCTTGAAAAAAGATGGGTAAAAGAACAAATATTGAATTTGACCCTGGAACAAAAGAATATTTTCCTAGCCTTTCTAGAAAACAACTACCTTCCGGAAAATCGAGATTATTTATACGATCCCTTGCTCAACAATTGCTCTAGCATTACTGGGGATATTTTAGAGAAACTTTACGGAGATAGTGTGGTTTTCAATGGATCACATCTAGAAAAACGGTATTCCTTTCGCCAATTGGTTCGACAATATTTGAATTCGAACTCTTGGTCCTCCTTTGGAATTGATTTAGCCTTTGGTTCTGTGGTTGATCGCAAAGCAACCATTAGAGAGCATATGTTCCCTCCCTATTACGCCATGTACCAACTAAACAATACCACCATAAATGATGAGCCTTTGGTAAAAAGGGAACGAATAGTTCTTGATTATACGGAACATGAGCAAAATGGATATTTCCCACTTTCCCCGCTTTTTTGGTTTTTCTTATTCCTCATTTTCGTGGGTGCCATTACCTATTTGGATATACAACACAAAACTAGGAGCCGCTGGTTAGATTTTACACTACTATTTATTTCAGGACTTATTGGCTTGGTTTTACTGATTCTCTGGGTAGCGACAGACCATACCTCAACCCCTTATAATTATAATATTTTGTGGGCTTTTCCATTAAATCTGGTGGTTGCTTTCATCCTTATTTTTCGACCTCAACTCCCGGATTGGACACCGCATTACTTTCTTGTTGCCTTAGGTTTAATTGGCTTGGTTATTCTACTTTGGATTTTTGGGGTGCAAGCTTTTTCACCAGTTTTGATTCCATTGTGGCTGGCGTTGGGAATTCGATATTGGTATTTGCGACATTGTTACCGATTGAAATTCTGAAACGTTTATCTGAATGAATTTACTGACGGTTGAAAATATTGCAAAATCGTATGGAGAATTAGTATTGTTCTCCAAGATTTCTTTTGGAATTAACAAGGGACAAAAAATAGCTTTGGTTGCCAAAAACGGGAGTGGGAAAACCTCTATTCTGAATATTGTTTCAGGCGAAGATGTGCCAGAAGCGGGTCACATAACCAAAAGAAAAGGAATACGTATTGCTTTTTTAGAACAAGAGCCTGCACTTGATTCTAATCTGACCATAGAACAAACGATTCTGAATTCAGAAAATCCAATTTTAAAGGTAATTTCCAATTACGAAAAGGCACTTCAAAATCCAGAGGACTCGGAACAATACCAAAAAGCTTTTGAAGCTATGGAACAAGGAAACGCTTGGGATTTTGAAACCCAATACAAGCAAATTCTTTTTAAGCTGCATCTTTCCAATTTGGATGCAAAGGTTAGTTCCCTATCTGGAGGACAAAAAAAGCGTTTAGCTCTTGCCAGCGCCCTGCTCAATAAACCAGACTTGTTAATATTGGATGAACCAACCAATCACTTGGACCTGGATATGATTGAATGGTTGGAAGCCTATTTTGCCAAGGAGAATTTGTCCCTGTTCATGGTTACGCACGACCGCTATTTTCTGGAACGCGTATGCAATGAAATTCTGGAATTGGACAACAAACAACTGTATAGCTATAAAGGCAATTATTCCTACTACCTAAAGGAAAAAGAGGCCAGACAGGAACGGGAAGCTGTAGAAATGCACAAGAACAAAATCCTTTTTAAAAAAGAACTGGATTGGATGCGAAGGCAACCTAAAGCCAGAACCACAAAATCCAAATCCCGGATTGATGATTTCCATGAAATAAAACAGAAAGCTAAGAGAAGAAGGGATGACCACGAGGTCCAGCTAGAGCTCAATATGGAACGCTTGGGGAATAAAATTCTGGAACTCCATAACATTTCTAAATCCTTTGAAGAAAAAACTATCTTATCGAAGTTCAGCTATAACTTCATAAAAGGCGAGCGGGTAGGCATTATAGGCCAAAACGGAACAGGAAAGTCCACCTTTTTAAATATACTCACACAAAGCATACTGCTAGATTCGGGTAAAATAGTAGTAGGAGAAACGGTAAAGTTTGGTTACTACACCCAAAAAGGAATTTCTATTAAGGAAGGACAAAAAGTAATTGATGTCATCCGAGAATTTGGGGACTACATTCCTTTAAAAAGAGGCAAACAAATTTCTGCCCAGCAGCTCCTAGAACGTTTCCTCTTCGATAGAAAAAAACAATATGATTTTGTTGAAAAGCTAAGTGGAGGTGAACGAAAAAGGCTCTATCTCTGTACCGTACTCATTCAAAATCCAAATTTTCTCATATTGGATGAGCCTACAAATGATTTGGACATTGTGACCTTGAATGTTTTGGAAAGCTTTTTATTGGATTTTCCAGGTTGTTTGGTGATTGTGTCGCACGACCGTTATTTTATGGATAAAATTGTGGATCATCTTTTTATCTTTAAAGGTGATGGCATAATTGAGGATTTTCCTGGGAACTACTCAGATTATCGTACATACGAGAACAGCCGAATCATAGAAGAGCGAAAATCCAAGGAACCTGCAGAAAAAGAAGAGAAAACACACTGGAAGGAAAAAAACAGTTCAGGAAAGTTATCGTATCAAGAACAAAAAGAGCACAAACAACTCGAAAAAGACATACAAAAATTGGAAGATGAAAAAGAGCAATTGCAAAACCAATTTTCCAATCCTGGACTCTCTCCTGACGAAATCAAAGCACTTTCCATTCAACTCGGTGAAATCACTACTGTTTTGGAAGAAAAAACCGAAAGATGGTTTGAGTTATCAGCACTGTTAGAGGGGTAGACATGTTATTCAAATTCAGGTCATATTTAAAATTTCTTCTACATTCCACAAATCATCACGGTATTCATTCCCCCTTTGTTTTTGATTACCTAACTCGATGCCTGTATACCAAACCTAAAGCGTCCCAAGCAAAAACACATAACGTTCTGCTTAAAAGCATTCCGTATTTTAATGCGAAACACATTTCAATCCAGGGCAATACTCCGCTTAAAAATCAAGTATTGGAGGAATTTCCAAATTCGTCTGAAAATGACCATCCAATCGACATTCTTTATTTTGAATCTTCTTTGAATCAAAACCCTAATGAACTCTTTTCCAATTTTCAACTGCATAACGATAGCTTAGTTTTATTCAACAATATTTATGAGTCGCCCGATACGCTAGCTAATTGGTATATATTCACGAAATCAAAATTCGTAACAGTAAGTATGGACTTGTTTTATGGCGGGCTTCTTTTTTTGCGTAAGGAACAGGTAAAACAACATTTTACCATTCGAATTTAAAGCGGTATTTTAGAAAAGAATGTATTGATTATGGATTATACGATTTACATCATTTTGGGAGGTCTAGCCTTAGTGTATTTTGTGGTGTTTTTCACCAACAAACGAGGTCATAAAAGAAGGAAGTCAAGAAAATTCATGGAGGGGAAACGCAGACACGACGAGCAATAGGCAATATACAATTGACAATAAACAATGTGTACTAAACAATGAGTTTTAGAAACTAATAATTGAAACTTGTTTATTGTTCAATGCAAACATATAACTGAATAAATGAAAATATATACCAAGACCGGTGACAAAGGAAAAACATCACTATTTACGGGAACCAGGGTGCCAAAACATCATATTCGTATTGAAAGCTATGGCACGGTTGACGAATTAAATTCAGTCTTAGGACTGGTTCGCGACCAGGAGATGGATACCCATTCTAAAGAGAGCTTGATACAAATCCAGGATAAACTTTTTACTGTTGGCGCTATTTTGGCCACCGAACCAAAAAAAGACAATCGACTCAAAATACCACGGATTGAAGAGGAGGACATTCAATTTCTGGAGTACGAAATTGACCAAATGAATGAAGAATTGCCTCCAATGACACATTTTATTCTTCCTGGTGGACATACTACCGTGTCATACTGTCATGTTGCTCGGACCACCTGTAGACGTGCTGAGCGTATGATATCCTATTTACACGAAAAAGAACCTGTTCCCGAGAATGTAATTGCATATATTAATCGTCTTTCAGACTACCTTTTTGTGCTGGCACGAAAATTGTCAAAGCAACTAAAGGCGGAGGAAGTCAAATGGATTCCTAAAAAATTGGACGAATAAATTCCCATTTTTTGCGTTACAGAATTAGCAAGACAGAAATAATTTTTAAAAAATTGTGTTTTTGCTTGACAAGTTCGCTTTAAAAATTATTTTTGCAAAAATTTTAAAATCAAACCGTTACTATGTACTGGACGTTAGAATTAGCTTCATATTTAAGTGATGCACCTTGGCCAGCCACCAAAGACGAACTTATTGATTATGCCATTAGAACTGGTGCCCCATTGGAAGTAGTAGAAAATTTACAATCCATGGAAGAAGAAGGCGGTGAAGTTTACGAATCCATAGAAGAAATTTGGCCAGACTATCCAACAGAAGAAGACTACCTCTGGAACGAGGATGAGTATTGATTCCCAACATTCATAAAGCAAAGTAAAAAGTCTCATCTGAGGCTTTTTTTTATGTAATTTTGACACCCTTGCGGAAGCGTTCCATACCCCTTTCAACAATGGAACAGCTTTTGCGACCCAAAAGAAAAACATTTCATGAGTTTTATTAATTCCGTACTAAAGGTTTTTGTAGGAGATAAATCGGAAAAAGATGTAAAGGCACTTCAACCTTTAGTAAAAGAAATAAAATCCTTCGAACAGCAACTTGAATCCCTGTCGCTGGATGAACTACGACAAAAAACTGCTGATTTCAAAGCAAAGATAAAAGCAGAACGAAAAGATATTGATGACCAAATTGAGGCACTAAAGGAAGAAGTTCAAAATTCAACTGACATTGACCGAAATGAAGAAATCTATACAGAAATAGATAAGCTTGAGGAAGATGCCTATGCGATTTCAGAAAAAACCTTGAATGATATTCTGCCCGAGGCCTTTGCGGTGGTAAAAGAAACAGCCAAACGTTTTGCAAACAACGAAACACTAGAGGTAACGGCCACCGAATTCGACCGTTCCCTTTCAGGCTCCAAAGACTATGTAGCACTGCGGGGGGATAATGCTATTTGGCAAAACTCATGGGATGCTGCTGGAAAGGAGGTTACTTGGGACATGATTCATTACGATGTGCAATTAATTGGGGGTGTTGCCCTTCACCAAGGCAAGATAGCCGAAATGCAAACCGGTGAAGGAAAGACTTTGGTTGCTACGCTTCCACTCTATTTAAATGCGCTATCGGGAAAAGGGTCGCATTTGGTTACCGTAAACGATTATCTGGCCAAAAGGGATAGTGCATGGATGGCACCACTTTTTGAGTTCCATGGCCTTTCCGTAGATTGTATAGATAAGCATCAACCTAATTCCGAAGGAAGAAGAGCTGCTTACAATGCAGACATTACCTATGGAACCAATAATGAATTTGGTTTTGATTATTTACGGGACAATATGGCCCATTCCCCTAATGATTTGGTTCAGAAACCACATCATTATGCCATTGTCGATGAGGTAGATTCCGTTTTGATTGATGATGCACGAACTCCTCTAATTATTTCTGGCCCGGTTCCCGAAGGAGACCGACACGAATTCAATGAGTTAAAACCCAAGGTTTCAGATATTGTCCAAAAACAACGGCAACATCTAACCGGTGTTTTAGCTGAAGCTAAAAAACTCATCAAGGAAGGAGATTCCAAAGAAGGTGGATTTTTGTTGCTTCGAGTATTTCGTGGATTACCAAAAAACAAGGCGCTTATCAAGTTTTTGAGTGAAGAAGGGGTAAAACAATTACTTCAAAAAACCGAAAACTTCTATATGCAGGACAACAATCGGGAAATGCCCAAGGTAGATGCCGATTTGTTGTTCACCATTGATGAAAAAAACAACCAGATAGAATTGACGGACAAAGGTGTTGATTATCTGTCCGGGGAGGAAAACAAAGATTTCTTCGTAATGCCGGATATCGGTGGAGAAATTGCCAAGATTGAAGAACAAAATCTAGAAATCGAAAAAGAAGCCGAGCTCAAAGAAGAGCTTTTTAAGGATTTCGCCGTGAAAAGTGAGCGTATCCACACCATGACCCAGCTTTTAAAGGCATATGCACTTTTCGAAAAAGACGTGGAATATGTTGTTATGGACAATAAGGTGATGATCGTCGATGAGCAGACAGGTCGTATAATGGACGGCAGACGGTATTCCGATGGTCTGCATCAAGCGATTGAAGCCAAGGAAAATGTGAAGATTGAGGCCATGACACAAACCTTTGCTACGGTGACGCTTCAAAATTATTTCCGGATGTACAAAAAACTAGCTGGTATGACCGGTACGGCGGTCACCGAAGCTGGTGAATTCTGGGAAATCTATAAGCTAGATGTTATGGAGATTCCTACCAACAGACCTATTGCCCGTGATGACCGAAATGATTTGATTTATAAGACCAAAAGAGAAAAATACAATGCCATTATAGAAGAAGTTACTGAACTTTCCAATTCTGGCAGACCCGTTTTAATTGGTACTACTTCTGTTGAGATTTCAGAACTATTATCCAAATTACTAAGTGTACGCAAGGTACCCCATAACGTACTGAACGCTAAATTGCACAAGAAGGAAGCTGATATTGTTGCCGAAGCTGGAAAACCAGGCGTGGTAACCATCGCAACCAATATGGCTGGTAGGGGAACCGATATTAAACTGATTGATGAAGTAAAACAGGCGGGCGGATTGGCCATTGTGGGTACGGAAAGACACGATTCCCGTCGTGTTGACCGTCAGCTTAGAGGTCGTTCCGGACGTCAAGGAGATGTGGGAAGCTCTCAATTTTATGTTTCCTTGGAAGATAACCTCATGCGCTTATTTGGTTCTGACCGTGTTGCCAAAATGATGGACCGCATGGGCTTGGAAGAAGGTGAGGTCATTCAACATTCCATGATGACCAAATCTATTGAACGTGCCCAGAAAAAGGTGGAGGAAAACAACTTTGGAATTCGTAAACGGCTTTTGGAGTATGATGATGTGATGAACGCTCAGCGTGAAGTGGTCTATAAAAGAAGAAGGCACGCCTTGCAGGGAGAGCGTTTGAAAGTGGACATCGCCAATATGATCTATGATACTTCAGAGGTTATAGCTGAAACCAACAAGCTTGCTGAAGATTATAAGAACTTTGAGTTTGAACTTATAAAATACTTCTCCATTACCTCCCCCGTTTCAGAAGAAGAATTTAGAAGGTTAAACTTTCAAGAGATTGCCAATCAGGTATACCAAGCGGCCTATAATTTCTATCAAGAAAAAATGGAACGCAGCGCTGGAGTGGCGTTTCAGGTGATTAAAAGGGTATATGAAGACCAATCCAATAAGTTTGAGAGAATCGTGGTTCCGTTCACTGATGGCATTAAAACGCTTAATGTGGTTACAAATCTGGAAAGTGCCTATCAAAGTGAAGGTAAACAGTTGGTCACGGACTTCGAAAAGAACATCACCTTGGCTATTATAGACGACTCATGGAAAACGCACCTTCGTAAAATGGATGAGCTGAAACAATCCGTTCAATTGGCTGTCCATGAACAAAAGGATCCATTGTTGATTTATAAGTTCGAAGCCTTTGAGCTCTTTAAAGAAATGATTGATAAAGTGAACAAAGAAGTGATATCCTTCCTCTACAAAGGAGAGTTACCTTCTGAGAGTACTAATCAGATTCAGGAAGCACGAAACGTACGCAGGCCTAAAGAAAAGCTACAGACTACTAAAGAAGAAATTCCAAATAGTGATGAGCTAGCTGCGCAAAACCGGGCGGCAGGGCAAACACAAAGACAAAGGCCCCAGGTTACAGAGACCATTGTAAGAGAAAAACCAAAAATTGGACGCAATGATAGGGTAACCATAAAGAATGTGATGTCAGGTGAAAGTAAGACCATAAAATACAAACAAGCTGAGCCTTTGATAGATAAGGGCGAATGGGTACTCATAGAAGATTAAGACATTTAATTTTAAAAGAAAAACGACAGCCAAGAATGGCTGTCGTTTTTTGTTTATATCAAAAACATAGTTAGATTTACAATATCAATACCCCATATAATTAACCTATACACTATAGCATCAACCTCTTTTTATAGTTCCAGGTGAAGAACTAATCGCAGCATATGAAGGTTCCTAGTAAGGATAAACAACTTTTACAAGACAAGATCGATTTGGTGCTAAAGGTTAACTATAGTTCTTCCGTATTTGCGATAGCTTTTGGCATTGCCTGCATCTATTTTTTAGATGTACAAGGAATCATCCCCTATGTTTTTTTTTGTTATGCCTTTTTGAATCTTACGAACACATTCTTGTATTTAAGACATAAGAGACTCACACTCACTTACAATATTACGTCGCTACTCTCTATGACTGGAGCTATAATAGTGACCCTATTCAGCGGAGGTATTCAAAGCCCTTTCATATTCATATTGGCGATTGTTGTATTTGCCGCCTACGTGACCACCATGGTTTATGGTCAGATATACCTTATTTTCAATTTGGTTGTGATCGGTCTTTTATTCTTATACGATTTGGGTGATTTCCGAATTTCTGAGAATACAATTCCAGTAGAGTCTAGAAGCTGGTTTGCGTTTTTAAGTACCGTTTTTGCTGTGTATCTCCTAGGGGGTGTTTTTGGAAAAAATCTACTCAAGGCCCATACAAGACTCTATACTTCGCGAAGTGAGATTCAAGAACGAATCAAAGAAAAAGAAACCCTGTTAAAAGAAGTACATCATAGAGTAAAAAACAATCTTCAGACTGTTTCAAGTCTTTTAAGTCTTCAATCTAGAACCATTGCAGATGATAAAATAAGTACCATTATTAAAAGTAGTCAAAACAGAGTGGTTTCGATGGCTATGGTACATGAAATGCTCTACAAGAGGGATGATTATCTCTCAAAAATTGAACTAAGGCCCTATGTGCAGGAATTATGTGAATATTTAGTGCGTTCCGTTAAGGGTAATTCCAACAACATTACGCTCAATTTGGATATTGATGACAACAAGTTAAGTATAGATACGGTAATCCCTTTAGGGCTAATTATTAATGAGACCATTACCAATGCTCTAAAATATGGTATCCCTGAAGATGAACCTGGTGAACTTACCATCTCATTACAAAAATTAAAGGACCACCGCTTCATTATGCATATTGGAGACAATGGTGTAGGCTATGCCGAAGATGTGAACCCCAAGACCGCAAAATCCTTGGGTCTTAAATTGATATACAATCTTGCCAGACAACTAAGAGGCTCAATTACCCGAGAGGCCGACCGCAAGGGCACTCATTATCGAATGGTTTTTGAAGAAATTGTAGAAGATTTCAATGCTATTGAATAAATAGCTTTTCCTATCTTTAAGGGATTAACCAATCCTGCACGAATGCTTAGAAAATTACTTTTGGGAATGCTATGCATCTTTAGTATTTCCGTTTCCGCACAAGACTACTTTTTCAAAAAATTTCAACCTTTTAATTCCAGTATCCAGTCTCCTGAGGAATTTCTGGGACATGGCATTGGGGAAAGGCATACGAGACACGATTTAATCGTGGCTTACATGGAATATTTAGCAGAGAATTCCGAAAGGGCATCATACGTTGAATATGGCAAAACCCATGAAGCACGAAAACTAGTGATGCTTACCGTCTCATCTCCAGAAAATTTAAGCAACCTAGATGCTTTAAAAGAAAAACACTTAGAATACACCGACCCGTCAAAATCTCCTTCAGATTATGATGGACTTCCCGTTTTTATAAATATGGGATATAATGTACATGGGAATGAGCCTTCGACCTCAGAAGCCGCAATACTCCTAGCGTATACCCTTGTGGCGTCTAACAATCCAGAAGTTCTAAACTATCTAAACAACGGTATCATCTTTATTGATCCAACTATTAACCCCGATGGCAGAGACCGCCATACACAATGGGCCAATATGTATCAAGGTAATCCTTTGGTGGCCGACCCGCAGGATGCAGAACATAACGAATATTGGCCTGGAGGTCGTACCAATCACTATTGGTTTGATTTAAATCGTGATTGGTATTTAGGAATTCATCCTGAAAGTCGCGGAAAACTAAGTTGGTACCACCAATGGTATCCAAACGTAGTCACTGATTTTCACGAAATGGGGACACAAAGCACCTATTTCTTTGAACCGATGAAAGCCAATGGTTCTTTAAATCCAATTATGCCCAAGGAAAACTACGAGGATTTAAACAATCTATTTGGTGACTATTTTGCGAAAGCCTTGGATAGCATAGGTTCTTTTTATTTTACAAAAGAAGTGTTCGATGGTACCTATCCGGGATATGGGTCTTCATATCCAGATCTACAAGGAGGTCTGGCCTTGTTGTTTGAACAGGCAAGCTCAAGGGGTCTCAAACAAACTACGGCATTTGGAGAAATTACCTTTCCATTCACCATAAGAAATCAATTCGTATCCAGCATTGCTACCATAAAAGCAGCTGTGGAAAACAAGGGGACCCTCAGAAAATACCAGCAAGACTTCTTCAAAAGTGCCTTGACCAATGCTTCGCGGAGCAAAATCAAGGCATATACTTTTCAAAATACGCATGATGATAATAGGATGAAAGCATTTTTAGACAAACTGTTGCTCCATAAAATCGATGTATATAAAAGTGGTGAAAAATACACCGTACCAACCAGACAACCGCAGTATAGAATGATTCAGAGTGTATTTGAAACCTATGAAAAGTTTCGGGATAGTGTATATTATGATGCCTCTGCTTGGTCTCTTGCAAATTTCTATAATATCGAATACAAATCCACTTCATCTCTAAATCTGGGAGAAAAACTGACAGATTTAAATAGTCTTGCCAATCCTACGGCAGTACAAAAAACAAATTACGCCTATATCGTTGATTATGACGATTACAATGCCGTGGCCGCTTTACATCATATGCAAGAAAAAGGATTGGTGGTTTCTTCATCATTCAAACCCTTTACCGCAAAAACCACTTCGGGAGATAAAAAGTTTAATTATGGCGCACTCTTAATTCCCGTTAGCCTTCAAAAAAAGGATGCCAATGAAGTGTTTAACATCGTAAAGAATGCACAAAACAGTTACCATGTGCCAATTTATGCGGTAAACTCAGGATATAGCATACAAGGTATTGATTTAGGTAGTCGTCATATCCAACCCATTACCAAACCAAAAGCAGCTATGATTATTGGAAATGGTATTCGTTCGTATGAAGCGGGTGAAGTGTGGCATTTGTTGGACACCCGAGTACACATGCCCATTACCAAAATACCAATGCGCAATTTTGATAGGGCTAATTTGGACAAGTACAATACTTTAGTCATGGTATCGGGGAATTATAAATTCTCAAAAAAAACTTTGGATAAAATAAAAAATTGGACCAGTAGAGGAAATACCCTTATAACCATTGGTAGTGCAACCAAATGGGCTATTGACAAAAAAATCGTTAAAGAAGAATTGACAGATGCCGAAAAGGATTCAACCGAAACGGCCAAACGTAGACCTTATGTGGACGCTCCGGAAAATCTAGGTAAGGAAAGAGTAGGTGGTGTTATTTTCAAGGCGAATATAGATGTTACGCATCCCTTAGCCTTTGGATATCATGATACCGCCATCCCTGTATATAAAAACAACACAGTTTGGTTGGCACCAAGTAAAAATGAATATGCTACCGTCGCAAAATATGCAGCTGACCCCCACATTGATGGCTTTATCACCAAAAAAAATATGGAAGAAAACCTTAAACCCTCAGCTTCTTTAGTAGTAAGTAAAGTAGGTACTGGTAGGGCTGTGCTTTTTGCAGATAATCCAAACTTTAGAGGGTCTTGGTATGGTACCAATCGCTTATTTTTAAATGCTTTATTCCTAGGGGATAAAATCAGAATTCCAGAATAGTTATCAGTATGAAAAAACTTTGCATTCTTTTTCTGGCCTTTTCCTTCTGTACTATACATGGACAGGATGACATGCGAGAAGGCCCGTTTTCACAGCTAATTATTCGAGGAGTCACTTTAATCAATGGCAATGGATCACCACCTAGAGGTCCCGTTGACATTGTTGTAGAGCAGAACAAGATTGTTGATATCAAAATTGTGGGGTATCCTGGGGTTAAAATAGATGAAAACAAACGCCCTCAATTAAAATCTGGCGGCAAGGAACTCGATTGTTCAGGAATGTATCTCCTGCCAGGCTTTGTCGATATGCACGGACACATTGGCGGAGTGGCCCAGGGTGCGGACTATGATTATGTTTTTAAGTTATGGATGGCCCACGGAATCACAACCATCAGAGAACCCAGCGGTAGGAGTATTGATTGGACCTTGAATTTAAAACGAAAAAGCGAAAAGAATGAGATTATAGCACCAAGAATCTTCGCGTATACCGGTTTCGGTCAAACCACTGCAGGTTTTAATCCATTAAATGACCTTCCCATCAGTACACCAGACCAAGCGAGAAAGTGGGTTAGAGCCAATGCAGCACGAGGTGCGGATGGCATAAAGTTCTTCGGTGCCCCTCCGGAAATTATGGCTGCCGCTTTGGATGAAAACAAGAAATTAGGATTACGTTCCGCTTGTCACCATGCCCAAGTTGATGTGGCGCGCTGGAATGCATTGAATTCCGCAAGGGCGGGATTAACCACAATGGAACACTGGTATGGTCTTCCTGAAGCTCTCTTTGTGGATAGAACGGTTCAAGATTATCCTTTGGATTACAACTATCAAAACGAACAAGACCGTTTTGAAGAAGCCGGAAAACTCTGGAAACAAGCGGCAAAACCTTATTCCGAACATTGGAATACGGTGATGGACGAATTAATAGGTTTGGATTTTACCATTGACCCTACATTCAACATCTACGAAGCCAGTAGAGATTTGCATAGAGCTCGAAGAGCAGAATGGCATGAAGAATATGCGCTGCCAACGGTTTGGACTTTTTTCCAACCCAGTAAAATAAGTCATGGTTCGTATTGGCATGATTGGGGAACCGAACAAGAAGTTGCTTGGCGTGACAACTACAGATTGTGGATGGCCTTTATTAATGAGTACAAAAACCGAGGAGGCAGGGTAACCACGGGTTCAGATTCAGGGTTTATTTTTCAACTGTACGGTTTTGCCTATATCCGTGAAATGGAATTACTTCGAGAGGCAGGATTTCATCCCATAGAAGTTATTCGCTCCGCAACGCTTAATGGAGCTGAAGCCTTGGGCGTGGCAGACAAAATTGGTTCGGTAGAAATAGGAAAGATGGCCGATTTTGCCATTGTGGAAGAAAATCCTCTTAAAAACTTAAAGGTACTTTATGGTACCGGAGCCATAAAACTAACCGATGACAATGAAGTTGTTCGTGTAGGTGGTGTCAAATACACGATAAAAGACGGGGTTATTTTCGATTCGAAGGCACTTTTACGCGACGTAAAAGCGATGGTAGCCGAAGAAAAACGAAAATTAAACTACACAATAAAACAACCAGGAATGAAATAGTAAGCATAGTGTTTGGTTTAGGGATATGAATTAAGCCAACTTAGCGCGATTTCTTTTAGTTCTAAAAGACAATGCTTTCTTGATTCTTGAATTCTTATATCTATAAAGTCTAGCAACTTTAACCTCTTTTTCAGAATCAGTATCAATCTCAACATCCAAGGTAACAGAATACGAAACAGTCTCTACTTTAATTTCTTTAGAAACGCTCTGTGCCATAGTTAAAGTTCCGAAGAAGATTACTGCGATTGTAGTTAAGATTGCTTTCATGACTTGGGTTATTGTTACATGGTAAAATTACCCTCAGACCAAGCCTAGTGCGGATTTAACTCGCTTAACTTCTCTTTTTTATCGGTGTTGGAATGTTTTTAAGTTGAAGTGTATTTTATCCTCGATGAACGTTTTTGGGGTGCGAAACACCCTACCGAAAGCATATGCATTTCATCGATCTTTTAGATTTTAAGCTTCAGTAAAAGATTCGGGTTTGGACAGTTTTTTTTGTAAAAATGGAGTTCTTTTTGGGAACAAACCCCAGGATAATCTCCTTCATATCCCTGGATATCCATTATGATTTGGAAATGTAAATGAGGGGCATAGTTGACATTTATCTCAGGAGCCCCCAAAGTAGCCAATCCCTCCCCTCTTTTAAAATGCATCCCTTTTTCCAAACCATCTAAAGATTCTAAAGATAAATGCCCGTAAAGCGTATAAAATGATATAGGACCCATATCGTGCTGCAATAATATGGTTGGTCCATAGTTGCCCATATCACTATTGTTCTTATAACTATGTACCTTACCATCTAGAGGAACTAAAACTTTGGTGCCAGCCTTATGCCAAAAATCAATCCCTAAATGTATATTCCGTTGTTCTCCCTTGTCAAAACGGTCAAAAGTGTTATAAATCCCCCTTCGTTCCAAATACCCACCAAATGCAACTTTCTTTTTATCACTGTCTAAAACACTATCAATATATGCTTGACATCCCTCCGGAGTAGTTATTTCAAATTTTGAAAGCTCTTTATTCTCTACCGATAAATCCAAAGGGACATAATCTTTTAATGACAAGGTTTTATCCAAAATAGCAATAGGTTCAGAGGAGTGTTTACTTAAGTAATCTTCGAGCATTGGAAATAGGGTGTATTAACAATTTTTAACAATGAGCCCAGTAATAGTTAGTATCTTCGACCTACTAAGCTAAAAAACCATAATGAAGATATTAAGAATTCCTTTTTTGGCAATCATTTTACTCATCTCTGCCAACTGTCAACCCAAAAACACCAACGCCACAAAAACCGTGGCCCAGGAAGTAGCTCCAGAAGCTGCCAAAATCATGCTTTCCGCTGATGATTTACAAGAATATGAAACTGCTTATTTTGCTAGTGGTTGTTTCTGGTGCGTAGAAGCTATCTTTGAAAGTGTGAAAGGGGTCAAGGAAGTGTATTCTGGCTACTCCGGAGGAAAAGAAAAGAATCCTACCTATGAAGAGGTTGCTTATGGCAGAACAGGTCATGCAGAAGCCGTAGAGGTATTTTACGACCCAGAGGTTATCAATTTTACGCAATTGGTGCAGGTTTTCTTTGGTTCTCATGATCCTACTGCATTGAACAGACAAGGGCCTGACCGAGGCGCGCAATATCGTTCAGTGGCCTTTTACAAAAATGCCGAGGAACAGAAAATTATTCAAGATTACATCGCCCTCTTGGAAACAGAAAAAGTGTATAATAGGCCTGTAGTAACCCAAGTTTCTCCTTTTGAAACGTTTTATAAAGCTGAGGAGTATCATCAAGATTTTGAGCGTAAAAATCCATACAATTCATACATTCGCAATGTTTCAGTACCAAGATTAAATCGATTTAAAGAAAACTTTCAATCTTACCTTAAAGAAGATTCACACTAAACTAGCGGTACTACGTTTTGGAATAATGTATTCGTAAGTTAAAAAAAGGGAGACAGAAGGAAGGAGTAGATTCTGAAAAGAGGGGAAGTTGTTTTGGGACATAACCATTTTTAGCCTGTCATTTCAAAACAACTTCACTGAATTTGGAGTTAATGTTTATGGATTTGTTCTGGTCATCCTTCACATGGTATCCTTTATAGATGTTGGTATTGTAATTTTTTGATGTATTAATAGTCAAGCCTTTGGGATATTTAAAATCTGAGGTGGTTTCATTCACATAAATAGCGAATGGCACTGTGGGCAACTTACAATCCACTTCGCCGCTTTCAACGGAAATATCCAAATTATTAAAACCATCTGCCACAGCGTTAATATATAGTTTGCCCAGATTGCTCTTCACTAAGGCCTTATTTTCCAAACGCCCGATAACCACCTTAGAAGAAACGGAGTTCAGTGAAAGTTCTTTTACTTGTTTTAAATCTACAAGGTCTGAATAATTGGTCCTTAACTGGCCATAATTCCATTTTTGAACTACAACTGGCGAATAGGAAACCTGAATATCTGTTCTGTCTCCATCAATAGTAGAAGCAAGCAAGCTTGCATACGACAAGCTTGCCTTTAAGTTTTTGGTATTTGCCGCCAGTTTTACTTCGCCATGTCTTACGTTCATCTTTAGCTTAACCGACTTTGGCATTTTTACCTTGATTCGTTTTTTGACCTTAAACTTTTTGTTTTCGCCATTATCAGAGAAATAGAATATGTTTGAATCATCGCTATTTTGCAATCGAATTACCCTTCTTGCCCTTATCTTATCTCTTTGCCTATTTCTTTCTTTTCTAACCTCCTCGCGTTGTGCCAAAGCTTTTTCCCGTAAAACCCTTGCCTGTTCTCTTACCTCTTCACGTTGTTCCTGGATTTCAGCACGTTGTTTTTCACGCTTCTCCGCCATTTTCTTAACTTCTTCGCTCCATTCTTGGTACCTGACCTTATATTTTTCATCAAAGTTTTTGTCGAAGTTTTTCTTCCACTCCTTTAAGTATTCGTCCCCTTTTTCCCGATAAGCATCATAATCAAAATTGATTTGAGGGATGGGTGGCATGGGCGGTAGTTCTGGTATTACCAAAACTTCCGGTAAATCCGGTATTTGAAGACTCTCTAGTAAGGGCTCTACAAACGCAACATTGGGCAGTACTTCTACATCGAAATTATAGTTGTAATCGAAATTCCAGTCCCGATCTCTTGAATTTAAACGCCAACGTCTTCCTTTGGTACTAACTTCAATTTCCTTGCTGTTTCCTACTATCTGGACCACATCATTTTTGAAAAACTTCTCAGCCTCTTCTTTTGTCGCACCTTCCAATTCAACCTCTGCAGTAATTTCTACTTGGTTTTTATTCCAAGTTTCAAATTCAATATCTGCATGGCTGGTGTCAATATCCAATACTGCATCTGAATTGACAGTAAAGGTTTCTTTGTAGGTTTTTGATTGGGTATCTTGCCCATGCAGGTACAATCCGTGTACCAAGAACATGCATAGGCTAAATACTATAATACGATTCCTGTTCATTTTTTGATGTTTTTAATTGATTCAACTTCGTTTTCAATTTTTGCAACAATTGCAAGCGTAACTGTAAATTGTTTATTAAGGCGCTAATAGTGTCATCATTTGGACCCAATTCGTTGAGTTCTTGATTTAACCGATTGTATTCCCCATCCAATTCGGCCAATCTTTCCATATATCCATCTACAAGGGCTTTATTATCTGGATTAAATTCCAATTCCGCTAATTGCAAACTGATATTTGCTACATAATAATCTTCTATTTTCTTTAAATCGGGAGAAAGGTCACCCAATGAGATGGGAACTACATTTTCTTCTACAGTATTCACATCAACTACCTTTTTACTAGGGTCCTGGTCAATTTCCCCTGGTTGAAAAATGATATAGATTCCCAAACCGACTAGCAGTATAACCGAAGCGGCCACAGAAAGCCAGAAGTACGAACTCCTCTTTTTTGCTGTAGGTAGTTCTTCTTCCAACCTCTGCATAAAACGGTCCTCATGACCCGGTTTCATGGAATACTTTGTCTCCTTTCGTTCCTTTTTAAATAATTCTTTAAGATCCTGTGCCATACGCCATATCTTTAAGCTTTTCTTTTAGTTGCGCCTTAGCTCGTAACAGTCGGGTTCTTGACGCGGTTTCAGAAATATTCAAAATTTCTGATATTTCACTATGATCATACCCTTCTACCAAAAATAATTGTACCACGAACCGATACTTTTCTGGTAACCCTTCAATTGCTTTTTTTACACCTTCAACATCCACATCGCTTTCAACGGTCCAATCACCATTATCTGGTATGTGAAGATATCCTTCATTCAATTCCACGGTCTGTTGTTTTTTCGACTTCAAAAAATCAATACTTCGATGTACCACTATTTTCTTTAGCCATGCCCCAAAAGTCACCTCACCCTTAAACTGGTCAATACGTTGAAAAGCCCTTATAAAAGACTCCTGAAGCACATCTTCGGCATCATTTTCATTTTTCAGAAATCGCATTGCAACGCAAAACATACCATCACAGTATTGTTTGTATAGCTGCATTTGCGCCTTTCTGTTGTTGGCTTTACATTGTTCTACCAGTTCTATTTGAAACATGGTCCGTTTCGATGTTGGTTTTGTGTGTTGTTCAAGTTAAGGACGATTAAAAAAATAGCGCGTTGCAAATTGTTTTCTTTTTAGTTCAATTTTAACACTATCAGCTCTACCCAAAACTTTTTACCTTCGTAGCAAATTACCCAAATACCTTGGAGCACAAAAAAGACATTCCTGCCTATACAGCAAACAAAATCAGAGCCTTGAGAAGAGAAACGGTAAATCCTCAACATCTGGTCAATGGTATTTTGAAGGCAGATAAGGCCGCTTTGGGCAAGGCCATCACGCTTTTGGAAAGTGCAAAATTGGACCATGCCGCTATGGCGGATGAAGTCATTGAAAAATGTTTGCCACATGCTTCAAATAGTGTTCGTATTGGTATTACCGGAGTACCCGGCGTAGGAAAAAGCACGTTTATAGAAGTTTTTGGCAAGACGCTTACGGGTCTAGGTAAAAAAGTAGCTGTCCTAGCTGTTGACCCCTCAAGTTCTCTATCCAAGGGAAGCATTTTAGGTGATAAAACGCGAATGGAAGATTTATCTAAAGATGTCCATGCTTTTATACGACCCTCCCCCTCAGGCGAGTCTTTGGGAGGGGTAGCACAAAAAACCCGTGAAACGGTAATTCTTTGCGAAGCTGCGGGTTATGATGTTATATTGATTGAAACTGTTGGGGTTGGACAAAGTGAAACCGTTGTGCACAGCATGGTTGATTTTTTCCTTCTTTTAAAGCTTTCGGGAGCAGGCGATGAACTGCAAGGAATAAAGCGTGGGATTATGGAAATGGCCGATGCTATTGCCATAAACAAAGCAGATGGCAAAAATGTGGACAGAGCACGACTGGCTCAAACTGAATTCTCAAGAGCCCTGCATCTGTATCCTCCAAAAGAAAATGAATGGACCCCAAAAGTGTTGGCTTGTTCCGCTACAGAAAATACCGGCATTCTTGAAATTTGGAGTACCATCTCCGAATTTATGGATAAAACCAAAAAAAATGGTCACTTTCAGCGTAACCGTAATCTTCAGAATAAAAATTGGTTTTTACAGTCTTTGAATCAAAAAATGGCACAAATCTTTCAGCAAAATGAAGCTTTTAAAAAAGCTCGGGAAAGTATGCTTATCGCTGTTGAAGAAAACACAGTTTCTCCATTCAAAGCTGCACGGGAAGTGATAAAATCCATCCAAAATCAACTTAAATAAAAGCAGTACATTTGCCACAATTAGACCTAGCAGATGAACACTGTTACCAATTCCCTCCTATCCATAGTTGTCCCCCTATATAATGAGCAGGATAATGTGGTTTTACTCACCGACAAAATCCATGAAAGCCTGAATGGGTATACCTATGAAATTGTTTATGTGGATGACTTTTCTACGGACGATACCCGGAAGGTGGTCAAAGCAATGGATGACGGTCAAGTTCACCTCATAGAGCTGAAGAAAAACTACGGTCAAAGTTTGGCACTTGCTGCTGGTATTGATTATGCAAAAGGAGAATACATTGTCACCATGGATGGTGATTTGCAGAATGACCCTTCTGACATTCCTTCAATGTTGAACTACGCTGTTACGGACGAATATGATGTGGTTACAGGTATTCGACAAAAAAGAAAGGATTCCCTAGTCAAAAAAATACCATCAAAAATTGCTAATTTTTTGGTGCGAAGGGTCACCAAATTGGACATAAAAGATAATGGATGCGCCCTAAAGGTATTCACTAAGGATATTGCCAAAGGTTTGAATTTGTACGGGGAAATGCACCGTTTTATTACGCTTTTGGCCCATTTAGAAGGCGCACAAATCAAGCAAGTCCCTGTAAAACATCATGCCCGGCATGCAGGGGTGTCCAAATATGGTTTGGAACGTGTTTTCAAAGTAGTGGCAGATATGATGTTGCTACTTTTTATCCGTAAATACTTTCAGAGGCCTATTCACTTGTTCGGTATTTTTGGGGTTCTTCTTATTGTACTGGGCATACTCATCAACTTTTACTTGCTTATTGTGAAGTTAGGATTTGGAGAAGATATTGGGAATAGACCTTTATTGATTTTTGGAATGATGTTCATTCTAGGTGGAATCCAATTGTTTACTATTGGAATTGTCATGGAGTTGCTCATCAGAACCTATTACGAATCGCAACAGAAAAGACCGTATCGCGTCAAAAAAATTACCATAGGTGCCAGAGAAGCTGCGTAAAAAACTGCTTACCGCACTAAAAACTATCGTTAGTGCGGTATTGATTTACTTCATTTTTACCAAAATCAACTTTTTAGATGTTGTTGCCACTGTAAAAAAGGGGAATCCTTTTTATTTGATACTTGGTACGTTATTGGTCCTTATTTCCAAGGTAATTGCAGCCTTCCGCCTCAATCTATATTTTCATCAAATTGGTGTGACCCTTACCCATCGCAGTAACCTAAAGCTCTACTTCTTAGGCATGTTTTATAACCTTTTTCTGCCAGGAGGGATTGGTGGTGATGCCTACAAGGGTTATGTAATTCAAAAAGAGTTTAAATCGGGGACAAAACGAGTGGTTTCAGTTTTGCTATTAGACAGATTAAGTGGAATGCTTTTGATTTTCATTTATGCCTGTATTCTGGCGCTATTAATGAACCATGAGTTGTTTAGACCGTTTCACACCCTGTTCTACTTGGCCATACCCCTGAGCATTGTAGTTTTTTGGTGGATGAACAAGCGTTTTTTTGGATATACTTTGCCTGTTTTTTGGAAATCTATTGGCTACTCTGCCTTAGTTCAATTTTCTCAAATAGTTTGTGTTTATTTAATCTTGCTGTCCTTTGATGTCTTTCAGCAACAAACCCATTATCTTTTGGTCTTTCTGATATCATCTATTGTATCTGTAATTCCACTTACCATTGGAGGTATTGGAAGTAGAGAAATTACTTTTTTATATGGTGCAAGCTGGTTTGGTCTCCAAGCGAATACCTCGGTTGGTGTAAGTTTTGTTTTCTTCTTGATGACTGCGGTAATTTCCTTTATTGGTATCCTATACCATTTTAAAAAACCAAAACTTGAAAGAACAAATACCTAGTCCAAATACACTAAATGCATTTGATTGAGTACTTTATTTCGAGTGTGGGGGTTTAGAAACTTAAGTTGAAGGCGCGTAATCCTAAATTGGTCCACTGAGATTTTATCGTGCCAATGAAACCCTCCATTTTCCAAGCGTTCCAGTTCTTCATCATTCACATAAACCCAAACTTCATGCATGGCCAACAATTCCTCCATTGATGTAATTTGAACGGGTTTTCTATTATAAAAGTCAAGAGACCATGTAAATCTATCCGATATTTTATAAATCTCTTCAACCGGTATTTCGTTTTCCTTGATTTTTTCTGCCATAGAGGACCCACCCTGATACTTTAGTAGTTCCGGATAGAAATGCGTGTTCATAACTCCATTTAAAAGCAACGAACTATACACAGACAAAGTAATGATACGCATATAGTATGCTTCTCGCTTTAAACAGAAATAGGTAATTAATCCCAATAAAGGAATCAAGATGAAATAGTTGATGATTTTATCAAACTTGAAGAAATGGAAACACACTAAAAGAACAAAAATGAAAACCAAGCTCAATACAAAGTATTGAATCCCCAAAATCACCTTGATGGATATCTTTTTAGAAAACTTATAAAGACTATGCAGATAAGAAGCCGACAATATGGAATAGAGTGGAATCAAAATATTCATATAATGCGGCAGTTTAAACTGGGCAAAACTTATAATAAAAAATAAAATAGTAATACCCCCCACGGTTACGAACTCGTATTGGGATAAATACTTAAACCGCATTTTTACAAAGGTTTTCACCCTGCACCAATAGGCCATCAACGCCAGTATGGTCCACGGAAGGAATACCCAAAGGAAGGTATGGAAAAAGAAAAAGTAATCACTGCTGTTCTTGCCTACACCTTGGCCACTTAACCGCTCAAAGCTCTGCTCCCAAAAAATGAAAAATATGCCACTTCTATTTGATTTGCCCCTGATTATTTTTTCTGGATGTAAATCAAACTGAATATAGTAGGCATACAACATGGGCGAAATGGTAATTCCAAAAACCAGAATGGCCGGTATCAACTTCCAGCTTGCAAGACGCTTCCATTTTCTGGTATATATCAAATGACATATCAAGGATATTCCTATTACCAAAAGTGCGATTTGCCCTTTAGTTGAAAATGCCATACCTGCTCCAAAAGCACCTAAGATTATCCCCCATAAGCTTCCTTTTTCAACATATCGTATCAATTGCCAGATAGAAAAGATGGTAAAGCCGGTTAGAACAGCATCGGTTCGCACATCAATATTGGAAAGAACAATAGTCTGTGCCGTCATAAAAATCAATGCAGAAAACTTCCCAATATCAACATTGTACAAAAGCTTACCTAAACCATAACAACTATAGGCGCCCAATAAGGTCAACAAAATACCTGGAATTCTATAAGCCCAATCATATATTCCAAATAGTTTAAAAGAAAGAGCTGCAAGCCAATAATGCATATGTGGTTTATCCAAATACTCCTGATTTCCTTTAATTAAATTGAGGAAGTCATTTTCCTGAACCATCCGCATGGCCATGACGGCAAACTGTGCGGAATCATTTTCAAAAAGAGTGACAAACATACCAGCAATATAGACCGCTATCACAAGAGCTACTAAAAACCAGTATCTTACCGAAGAAATCATGCCCCAAATTTTTGGAATGCAAATATAGATAACTTGGCAAACAACCACCCAAAAAGAATACCTATTACAGTACCAGTAAGTACATCTAACGGGAAGTGAACACCAATATAAATTCGACTGAAAGCTACCAAAGATGCCCAAAGAAATAAAAACAAGGATAATCTTTTGATATTTGATTTTAGCATCACGCTGAAAAATGATGCCAAGGCCATACTGTTGGCCGCATGGGCTGAAAAGTATCCATATTTGCCCCCACATGATTTTTTTACCAATCGAACTAGTATAGTAATATCCTCATCATGACACGGCCGAAAACGTGCTACCCCATACTTAAAGAAATTCGCTAGTTGGTCCGTTGCGGTTATCAAAAGCACTACAAAGACCAAAACGATAATGGTCCGCTTTTGCCCAAGAAATCGATATGTAAAGAAAAGCAAAAGCGCATAGAGCGGGATAGCGCTGAATTTATGGGTAATGAAAAGCCAAAAACCATCCCAGGTTTCGGTTCCCATTCCATTAAGAAGAAGGAAAAGCTCTTTATCCCATTGTACCAAGGTATCCACCATCATCAATCCTCATATCTCGATACTTCCCTATCGTAGAACGCGTTTGCAGCTTCAATAAGGCTTTCCGTTTCATTTGCTAATTCCTCTTCATCTTCTTTTGAAAACTCTTCCAACCACTCTACCTCATCATTTTCCAGATTTATAATAAATCTTGGATATTCGGTGTGAACGATGAAAATAGCGGAGGCAAAGTCTGTATTATCCGCTAAGAGAAATTTAGGTATTTCCATTTTGTAGAAAGCTATGGGTTAGAAAATGATTCAACTAGGAATCAGTGTGTTTTGAGATTAGTTTATTAGTCAAATAATTGAATCGAATATACAACATTACCGCAGAAGCCGTTAGTCCTAATAACAGCCCCATCCAAATCCCAGAACTTTTATATTCGGTGAACAATCCGAAGTAATATGAAACTGGAAAACCAATCAACCAATAGGCTATGAACGTAACCAAAGTTGGGATTTTTACATCTTGAATCCCTCGCAGTGCCCCAAGTACCACAACCTGTATTCCATCCGAAATTTGAAAAAAAGCTGCTATTAGAAGTAGTTTGGCCGCAATGGCAATCACTTCTGTATTGTCGGCAAGGTTAATGGTATCGTCTATATCCAAATATAGCGTTGGCAGCCAATGACGACCTATTAGAAAAAGTATGGCAAAAACAATTTCTAACATTAACGTCAACACAAAAATAGATTCTCCGATACGTTTTAAATCGTTAAAGTTTTGTAAGCCTTTTTGATTACCAACCCGTACCATTGCCGCAACACCAAGGCCCATGCCAACCATAAAAGTCATACTGCTTAAGTTTAGCGCTATCTGATTGGCTGCTTGGGCATTTTTACCCAAGACCCCACTTAACCAAATAGCCGCTGTAAAGATGGCTACTTCAAAAAACATTTGAAGCGCGGAGGGAAAACCAAGCCCTATTATTTTATTGATGACAGCCTTTTCTATGCTCCTAAAATTGAAGTTAGTAACATACGATTGGTACTTTTCCTTGCGCCTCAATAGAAAATAAATATAGCCTACCATAATAAACCGAGAAGCCAAAGTACCTATGGCGGCCCCTACAATACCCAATTTGGGAAAACCAAAACTTCCAAAAATCAACAAATAATTAATTGTTATGTTGACCACATTCGCCAAAATAGTAGCGTACATGGGATATTTGGTCTGGGATAAACCTTCGGAAAACTGTTTGAAGGCTTGGAACATAATTAAAGGAACCAAGGAAAAAGCAACCAATTCTAGATAAGGGATTGCGAGCTTCACAACTTCTTCAGGTTGTTGCATACGATGCAGCAAAGGTTTACAGAGCAAAATGATGCCAAACAGTGAAAGTCCCAAAAAAGTACAAAGTACTAATCCATGCTTCAAAGCACTTTTCCCTCCAGCACTATTCTTAGCCCCATCAGCTTCTGCTACTAAAGGTGTAATAGCTGTGGAAAAACCTATCCCTAAAGACATGGCAATAAACACAAAACTATTACCCAGAGAAACAGCGGCCAGTTCCGCTGTACCTAATTGCCCTACCATAATATTATCGGCAAAAGCAACAAAAGTGTGTCCCAGCATACCTAAAATTACGGGATACGCCAGTTGCAAATTATATCTGAATTCTTTCGTGTATTGGTTAAGCAAAACTAAAAACTAAGCGACCTCAAAGATAATTGGAATGCATAGAACTAAAATTGATTTTTTAGCTTCTTTTTTATACGTCTAGTGTTTTGGCAAACATCGTTTAAATGTAAAAGGAGGTAACATCTCGCTTTTTTCCATCACCCATACATCCGCACCCTATATACATCAAATTAAAGTTGATTTTTCTGATAAATAAATCCAAATTAACGTACTCACGGT
This sequence comes from Bacteroidota bacterium, assembly GCA_039191905.1. Taxonomy (GTDB): domain Bacteria; phylum Bacteroidota; class Bacteroidia; order Flavobacteriales; family Flavobacteriaceae; genus Flagellimonas. Next base: position 40,864 of record JBCCXJ010000011.1, read on the forward strand.
ATAACCAATTAAACCAAACAGAATGTAGTCAACTAAACTTAAAATAGCTGTAACATAATCCAGGTATAATCGTCTTCTGAAAAAACTGAAGTATAACTAGTAAAAAGTTTTATTTGCTTTGTGCTTCTCTCAGTTCCAAATACCCAATCGCTATTAGTGTGCTGAACTGCAAATAATTGTTATAACTAAGGTTATTATGAATCAACAACAACTAAATCCATGATAAATTTAAAAGGTGGATCACCAATTATTTTGTTTATCAGCTTGCTTACTTTTTATTCGATTCAAGCTCAAGTAGAAGAAAAAGTAAACCTTCACAAGTCTTGTCAACCTATAAGCAATGTAAAATCTGAGCTAAACGAAGCTCAGTACGTACTTATTAATGGAGTGCCACAATGGGTTACTATAAAAGGTAGGGATTGTTCAAACCCAGTAGTTTTAATGGTGCATGGAGGTCCCGGAATTCCTTTGAGCAAATATCACGACAGTCTTTTCAAAGATTTCGAAGAGTATTTTACCATTGTTCACTGGGATCAGAGAGGTTCAGGAAGAACATATCTAGCACAACTCGATTCAGAAGAACTCACTTTAGATATGTTGACCAACAATGAATTGGCTGTAGATCTTCTGGTAAAAGATGGTCTTGAAGTAAGTGATTACATTAGAAACAGATTAGGCAAAGAAAAAATAATCATTTCGGGCTCATCATGGGGATCTTTCTTAGCTACAAAAATGGTTCATGAGGCGCCAAATAAGTTTCATTTTTATGTTGGGCTATCTCAGCTCGTTAGTGGTAGTAAAAATTATGCTGAGAGTTATAAAAAAGTTAAAACAATTGCATCAGAACGAGGTGATAAAGCTGCTTTGGATATTTTAACTAAAATGGGACCACCAAGTTGGAGTCATCCATCTAGTTTTGGCAAGTTGCGTAGAATTATAAGCAAATATGAAAACGAGACAGTTAGTAACCCTGTGGAATGGAAGATTTCAGAAGAATATTCGAACTTTTCAGACTCTAGATACTCTATGTTTTCCGAAGAGTTTTCATTTCTAAAATATATAGGACTGAGTGATGATGGAATGATAAATGATGTAGCTCTGGATGAATGTTGTACTCATTTAGAGATTCCAGTATACATCATACAAGGCAATAAAGATTTATTAACGGTGCCAGAAGTTACAAAAGAATTTTTTGAAGAAATCGCGGCACCAAACAAGGAGTACATACTAATAGAGAATTCTGGCCATGATGCAAACCTAGACATGCTTAAAATGCAGTTAGAAATTCTAAAGGTAGGCACAACAAAATATATTAAGAAAGAGTAGTTTTAGACGTCAAAGAATAACTGGCTACAACAAAGAACTGAGTTAAAAAGCAAAGGTTTTTAACTTAATTTCGACACATACCTTTAATCATAGGACAGCCCTGATTTTGCGATGGCAAACGCTTGTTTCAATAGTTTGTTAGGCACGGCTATTAATGCCAGTTTTTCGCCTCTTCCCAATACACATCCATTTCGGCCAAAGTCATATCCCTTAAAGTTTTACCAGAGGCTTTTGCCTTTTTTTCCAAATATTGAAACCGTTTTATGAACTTTTTATTGGTGCGTTCCAAGGCATTCTCAGGATTTATATCTAAAAAACGGGCATAGTTGATCATGGAAAACAATACATCTCCAAATTCAGCTTCTAGGCGGTCTGCATTTTGATGCTTTACCTCGTGTTGCAATTCCGATAGCTCCTCCTGAACTTTTTCAAAGACTTGGGATGGTTCTTCCCAATCGAATCCCACCCCTGCCACTTTTTCCTGTATTCTATTCGCCTTTACCAAAGCAGGTAGGCTGTTTGGCACTCCTTCCAGAACACTCTTTTTACCCTCTTTCAACTTTATGTTCTCCCAATTCTGTTTGACATCTTCTTCATTGTTAACTTTCACATCGCCATATATATGTGGGTGGCGGTTAATAAGCTTTTCACTAATGCCGTGGGCCACATCAGCAATGTCAAAATCTTTGGTCTCTGAACCTATTTTAGAATAGAAAACGATATGTAGAAGTAAATCCCCCAGTTCCTTCTTCACCTCTTCCAAATCATTGTCCAAGATGGCATCACCCAGTTCGTAGGTTTCTTCAATGGTTAAGTGCCTTAAAGATTGCATGGTCTGCTTTTTATCCCATGGACATTGGACTCGTAATTCGTCCATAATGGTGAGCAATCTATCAAAAGCCTCCAATTGTTCTTTCCGGGAATGCATAAAATTAAATTTTGAATAAAAATACAAAGACTAAATGCCTGCAAATACTATATTTTGACTTATTTTACTACACTATTAAATACTTTTCAACACAACCTAACAATATGAGGCAGTTTCTTGTATACATTCTTATTTTTTCAATTTCTTTGTGCTTTTGTAATTCTGAGATTATGGCTCAAGAAAAGACACTAGACCAAAGAGTTGATGCTTTGCTAAAACAAATGACCTTAGAAGAAAAAGTAGGTCAAATGAATCAATATAATGGTTTTTGGGATGTCACTGGACCTGTGCCCCAAGGCGGAAATGCGGCCATCAAATACGAACATCTAAAAAAGGGTTGGGTAGGTTCTATGCTTAATGTTACTGGAACCGAAGAAATCCGAAAATTACAAAAACTTGTGGTTGAGGAAACTCGCTTGGGGATTCCTTTGCTTTTTGGATATGATGTAATTCATGGATATAAAACCTTGGCCCCCATACCACTGGCTGAAGCGGCCAGTTGGGATATGGAGACTATTCAAAAATCTGCACGAGTCGCAGCTACCGAAGCGTCTGCGGTGGGTCTTAATTGGACCTTTGCTCCCATGGTGGATATCTCTAGAGATCCCAGATGGGGACGCGTGATGGAAGGTGGCGGTGAGGATACATACCTTGGGTCCCAAATTGCCAAAGCACGGGTAAAGGGCTTTCAAGGAGATGATTTATCTGAAAACAATACTATTGCAGCATGTGCCAAACACTTTGCAGCCTATGGTTTTGCTGAAGCTGGAAAAGAGTACAACACGGTTGACATTGGAACCTCCACTCTTTTTAATACTGTTTTGCCAACATTTAAATCAGCAGTGGATGCAGGTGTGAAAACGGTCATGAATGGATTCAACATTCTTAACGGGATACCTGTCACCGGCGATGCATTTCTGCAAAGAGAGGTGTTAAAAGAAAAATGGGGATTTGAAGGTTTTGTAATTTCTGATTGGGCTTCCATAGCCGAAATGGCTCCTCATGGATTTGCAAAAGATCTGAGGCACACTGCCGAATTGGGTGTAAAAGCCGGTTCTGATATGGATATGGAATCCTCTTCCTATATAAATCATCTTGTTCAAAATGTTAAGGAAGGAAAAGTAGATGAGGCCCTTATAGACGATGCCGTCCGAAGAATTCTTAAGGTAAAATTTGAACTGGGCCTTTTTGAAGACCCATACAAGTATTGTGATGCTGAGCGTGAAAGGGAAACCTTATACCGCGAAGACCACAAAGCTGCCGTTTTGGAAATGGCGATGAAGTCCATAGTTCTACTAAAGAATGAAGGCAATCTTCTACCCTTAAAGAAAGATCAACCCAGTATTGCTGTTATAGGCGAATTAGCGGATGATACCAATAGCCCTTTGGGTAGTTGGAGGTTAGGTTCGGATAACAATACTGCTGTTTCTGTTCTGGAAGGTCTAAAAAGTTATACGGATAACATTACCTATGCTTCTGGACCTAGGGTATTTAATAAAGATGCTAATTTTTTGCAGGAGGTTGAGGTAAATGAAACCGATACCTCAGGGATGGATGAAGCTGTGGCTTTGGCCAAGGAGTCTGATATCGTCCTTATGGTTTTAGGGGAACACGGATTTCAAAGTGGAGAGGCAAGGAGTAGGACCAATCTTGGTTTGCCTGGACTTCAATTGGATTTGCTCAAAGCTGTATATGAGGTAAACCAAAATGTAGTACTCATTTTGATGAATGGTCGCCCCTTGACCATTGAATGGGAAGCTAATAATATTCCTTCCATTTTAGAAACTTGGCAACTGGGAACCGAAACGGGTAATGCAATTGCCAAGGTGCTTTTTGGGGACTATAATCCAAGCGGTAAATTGCCCATGACATTCCCTAGAAGTGTTGGACAGATTCCTATTTACTACAACCATTTCAGTACAGGTAGGCCAAATCAAGAGCCTAATGTGTTTTGGTCCCATTATAGTGATGAGAAGAATTCGCCGTTATACCCTTTTGGGCACGGATTAAGCTATACCCAATTTGAGTATTCAGATTTAGAAATTGACGATTCGGACCAGAATGCCATTAAAGTGAGTGCAATCATCAAAAATACAGGAACATTGCCCGGCGAAGAGGTGGTACAGCTTTATATTCAAGATAAAGTAGCAAGCGTTACACGGCCAATAAAAGAGCTGAAAGGATTTAAAAAGATTAATTTACAATCCGGAGAATCCCAAAAAGTCGAATTTATCTTAACTGATGCTGAACTCGGGTTCTTCAATCATAAGTATGAGTTCGTTGTAGAACCAGGAGAGTTTGGAATTATGGTTGGAACAAACTCGCAAGAAGGATTATATCAGAACTTTGAAAAAAAGTAACGCTTGAAACTAGTTTTTCACAAACTTAGCTTGCTCCTATTCCTTTTAACCGGAATTGCCGATGGCCTTGCTCAAAGTTCGTTACCGTTCGCAGGTGAAGTCATGGAAATTCAAAAGCGAATGGATACCGTCTGGGATGCATCCAAGCCCTCCATTCTTTTTACAGGAAGTTCCAGCATACGGTTATGGAACGATTTAGAGGAGCGTTTTCCGGAAAATCAAATATTGAATACAGGTTTTGGAGGATCTCAGTGCTCTGATTTGGCCAACTTTTTAAATGAACTGATTTTAGATTACAATCCAAGTAAATTATTCATTTATGAAGGAGACAATGATATCTTCGCTAAAAAGAAACCCAAAGATATTATTGGTACTTTTTCAAACGTCTTGGATACACTACAACAGAATCGTCCAAATATGGAGATTGTGCTCATCTCAGCAAAACCGAGTATTTCGCGTTGGAAGTTTAGGTCTAGATACAAGCGTCTCAATAAAAAATTAAAGGCGCTTGCTGCTGAAAGGGAAAATGTATCCTATGCAGATGTTTGGCACATTATGCTAAATAAAAGAAAGCTTAAAAAAGACCTATTTATTGAGGATGGCCTGCATATGAACTCTAAGGGATATGATTTGTGGGAAATGGCCCTCAAGGATTTTGTTACTTTAGGGGAATGAAATTACGTATCCAAATTTTAGCGGTTTTAGTCTCAATCATATTGCTCTCAGCCTGTGAAAAACAGGAAGAGAAGATTCAATTCCCTAAAACCGACCTTGCCAAATCTGCGGTAATACCCAAACCTTTGTCCCTAACACCTACTCATAGTGCTTTTGGACTGGGGAAAAATACAGTGATTCGCACCCAAGATACTAAGAGTGCGTATACAAAAATTGGTCAATATCTTTCAGAAAAAATCCAGCTCAGAACGTCACTTTCGCTTCCATTAAATATTGAAATTGAAAAAGACAAAGGTAGTGCACCAGAAAATTCGATTTACATAGTTGAATCTTCCGAGCCTTCAATATCCGCCCAAGAATCCTATGAACTGGATGTTAAAGAAGATTCTATTATAATCTATGCCAAAACGCCGGAGGCCGCGTTTAGAGGGATTCAAACGTTGCTACACTTGGTACCTGAACAAAGTAACGACACGCTGGTAGACTCCCCGTTATGGATAATTCCTTCAGGTAAAATAAAGGATAAACCAAAGTTTGGATATCGTGGGACTATGCTGGATATAGCACGTCATTTTTTTACCGTTGAAGAAGTAAAAAAATTCATTGACCTCATTGCTTATTATAAATTGAACATTTTGCATTTGCATTTATCTGACGACCAAGGCTGGCGTATCGAGATAAAATCATGGCCCAAGCTCACCGAAATTGGTGGGAAAACGGAAGTTGGAGGAGGTACAGGAGGTTTCTATACCCAAGCTAACTATCAAGAAATTGTGAAGTATGCCTCAGAACGTTTTATTACCATCATCCCAGAGATTGACATGCCTGGTCATACCAATGCGGCTAGCCTCAGCTATCCATTTTTGGATGGCACAGGAAAAGCTTTGAAATCATATACAGGAACACGAGTAGGTTTCAGCACCTTTGATGCCAGGAAGGATACAGTATATAGTTTTATTGATGACGTAATTGGTGAAATTTCGGAAATGACACCAGGGCCCTATTTTCATATTGGTGGAGATGAAAGTTTTGTCACCAAAAAAAAGGATTACAAATATTTTGTTGAGCGGGTGGAAAGCATCGTAGAAAAACATGGGAAAACTATGATAGGTTGGGATGAGGTTATGGAAGCCAACATTAAACCCAAGTCCATTGTACAACTTTGGAGAACTACTGAAAATGCTGTGAAGGCATCGAAAAACGGGAATAAGGTGATTCTTTCACCAGCCAAAAAAGCATATTTGGATATGAAATACGATTCGCTTTCCAAATATGGATTGGATTGGGCCGGACATATTCCTGTGGACTCTGCCTATATTTGGAACCCTTCTACTTATATTGAAGGCCTTCCAGAAGTATCTATTTTAGGTATTGAAGCTCCGTTATGGTCGGAAACTATCAGTAATTCTTCCGAACTGGAATACTTGGCATTCCCAAGAATCATTGGCTATGCAGAACTGGGATGGTCCACACCTGAACATTTTAATTGGGAAGATTATAAAATTAGATTGTCTAAACAGCAGACATTCCTCGATAGAAATGAGGTCAAGTATTACCCAAGTCCACTAATTGATTGGTAAAAGAATTTTTACTCCTCTTCAGAATCTGTATTTTCAGCATCAGCTTCAGAAAAATTAGAAATACCGTGTTCTAGTAAAATATTATACCACTGGATGATCTTCTTTATATCGCTGGCATATACCCGGTCCTCATCATAGTTGGGCAATACTTCAAAAAAGTATTCCTCCAATTGTATTTTTTCCGACTTATGGCTTATGGATGTTTTCTTGCCTTCTTCTTTCTCTTTGATTTTTTGGAAAACTTCTCTTAGCGGAATTTCTTCTTCCAAGGTGTAGATGGCAATTTCAGAAAGTACGCTTACGTTGTTCCGCATACCCACACTTATTCTTTTTCCGTCCAATAGAGATTCACCGACAAATCCTGTTCTCGTTTGCGTAAGTAATTTGTACAATCCCGGTTTTCCACCAATGGATAATATCTTGTCCAAAGCCATATTTTATTTTTATGCGCGCTAAATTATACTTTTCTTCAGTACCAAAATGAGTTATCTGCCTTTTTTAAGATTTGGAAAACGCATTTTATAATCAACTGAAATTTTTCCTTTGGATATTTTGTCCAACCTACTTTTTAAAAGACGTTTTTTTAATGAGGAAAGCTTGTCTGTAAACAGCACACCCTCAATATGGTCGTATTCATGCTGAATCACTCGGGCCAAAAGACCATCATACGTTTCCGTATGTGATTTAAAATCTTCATCAAGATACCTTATGGTAATCAATGGTTTCCTCTTAACATCTTCCCTCACATCTGGAATACTCAAACACCCCTCATTAAAGTCCCATTCTTCCCCTTCTTCTTTTTCAATTTTAGCATTAATAAAGACTTTCTTGAAGCCGTTCAGTGCTTTTTGTTCTTCAGGTGATAAATCATCGTCATCTGAGAACGGAGTAGTATCCACCAAAAACAAGCGAATAGGCAGACCTATCTGTGGTGCCGCCAAACCAACTCCATGTGCATTGTACATGGTATCCCACATATTTGTGATAAGCTCTTTCAGTTTGGGGTAATCCTTATCAATTTCTTTAGCCACTTTGCGGAGAACAGCTTCTCCGTAGGCCACTATCGGTAATATCATAATCTTTTTCTATCTAAATAGGCTTGCAAAATTAACGTGGCACTTATTTCATCTATAAGGCCCTTATTCTTTCTTTTGCTCTTCTTTACTCCTGCATCCAACATCGATTGAAAGGCGATTTTGGAAGTAAATCTTTCATCTTGCCGTTCTATAGGAATGTTAGGAATATTTTTTTTGAGGCTTTTCAAAAACCCTTGAATCAAAGACTCAGATTCTGAAGGGGTATTATCCATTTGTTTTGGAAGTCCCACTACCAAAAGTTCTACTTCTTCATTTTCAACATAGTTGACCAAGAATGAAATTAGTTTTTCCGATTCTATAGTTGTAAGCCCCGAAGCTATCAACTGCATTTCATCTGTTACAGCAATACCTGTTCGGACTTTTCCATAGTCGAGGGCCAAAATTCGAGCCAAACCATAAAATTTTGCCAAAAATAACTCTAAATATGTTATGAGTTTAAAATGGGTAGGATTATTATGTTTTGCCCAATTATATTTGCCAAAATTTTTTGATATGACCGAATTAAGAGCACAGATTGAAAACGCATGGGAAAACAGAGAACTTCTTAAAGAAACAACAACTCAAAATGCCATACGTGAGGTTATCAATCTGATAGATTTAGGTCAATTACGCTGTGCTGAGCCCAACGGAGGTAGCTGGCAGATTAATGAATGGGTAAAAAAAGCGGTTGTGCTTTATTTCCCTATCCAAAAAATGGAAGTTTTGGAAGCGGGTATCTTCGAGTATCACGATAAAATTCCATTAAAAAAAGGGTATCAAGAAAAAGGAATACGAGTGGTGCCCCATGCTGTGGCTAGACACGGCGCCTATATCTCTTCTGGAACTATTCTAATGCCTAGCTACGTAAACATTGGAGCCTATGTTGATGAAGGAACCATGGTTGACACATGGGCAACGGTCGGAAGCTGTGCCCAAATAGGAAAAAATGTTCATTTGAGTGGTGGAGTTGGTATAGGAGGGGTACTGGAACCTCTCCAAGCCGCACCTGTAATTATTGAAGACAATGCATTTATTGGTTCGCGTTGCATTGTAGTAGAAGGTGTACGAGTAGAAAAAGAAGCGGTCCTTGGCGCGAATGTAGTGCTTACCGCATCAACAAAAATAATAGACGTAACAGGTAGTGAACCTATTGAATTAAAGGGCAGAGTTCCAGCAAGATCAGTTGTAATTCCGGGAAGTTATACAAAATCTTTCCCCGCTGGTGACTACCAGGTTCCCTGTGCTTTGATAATAGGAAAGCGCAAAGAAAGTACGGATAAAAAAACATCGCTTAATAATGCCTTGCGCGAGCATGACGTAGCTGTTTAATTGCTCAAAATCTTCTTCAAATCATAGGAAACCTGTATCGTTTCCGATTCACTTTTTAGGGTTTTTCATAAAGAGAAGCAACCTTATTGCATTTCATATATCTAAAAGATAACAACCTTAAATGTTAAAATTTTACGAAAAAGTAGGGTATCGCCATTTCCAATTGTTTTGTAAGAAAATAACCTCACGAACAATTTTTACCCCATTTTTTTGTTATAGTTTTGTAATCCAAAGAGCGAACACCAATAAATTATGGCCCTTTTAGCCACACCAAAAATATCAGCACTCGTTATCACCTTCAATGAAATTGGGTACATTGAAAGGTGCATAGAATCCATTTCTTTTGCCGACGAAATTTTAGTGGTAGATTCCTACAGTACAGATGGAACATATGAGTATTTACTTAGCCACTCAAAAGTAAAAGTACTACAGCATCCCTTTGAAAACTTTACAGCTCAGAGGACTTATGCATTGAGTAAATCGTCCTATGATTGGACATTGTTTATAGATGCAGATGAGGTAGTAACTTCTGAATTAAGAAATGAGATTCAGGAAACTATCCAAAAACCTAATGCTTGCGAAGCTTACTGGTTTTACCGAAAGTTTATGTTCAAAAATGAACCTTTGAGATTTAGCGGATGGCAAACCGATAAGAATCATAGGCTTTTCAGAAAAAGCAAAGCCAAGTATACACACACAAAAATAGTCCACGAAACTTTGGATGTAAATGGAAAATCAGGTGTTTTGAAAAATCGCTTGACCCATTATTGCTATAAAAATTATCAAGATTACAAGGGAAAAATGCTCAGGTATGGGAGTTTACGTGCGCAAGAAGAATTTACTAAAGGTAAATCTTTTAGCTATTTCAAAATGTGGGCAAAACCTACCTGGAGATTCTTGTACAATTATATCATTAGACTCGGTATTCTTGATTTAGACAAAGGTATTCGGATTTGTTGGCTTAACGCTCTCAGTGTTTACCAACGCTATAGAATCTTACATAGAATAAAGACACAGGTTGTGTATCAACCAAAGACTGTACTAATTCGCAATTCGGAAACCAAGTCCATACAGACAAAACCGAACAAGAAGGTATTGCTTGCATCATAAGCCTTTCTTTTCATTACCCTTAAAACCCTTTTAGTAAAGTATTTTAGTTATTAATGAGTTTATAAATTATAAAAGTACTATTGACTTTTGATGATGATTTTGCTCTTTTCCCTTCAAGCTTTTTCACAATACCAATTTTCTGCTTGAAGGAATCATATTCAGAATTAAAGTCAATAATTGTTATTTTAATTTACTTTTACAACTTATCGTATTAAATCAGAATTAGAAATGCGAATCAGTTATGATGCAAAAAGGATTTTCCATAACAATACAGGATTGGGAAATTATGGAAGAGAAGTTATCCGCATTTTGTATCAAAAATCCAACATTGAGCGTTTCTTTCTCTTCAACACCAAAAAATCTGATTTAGATAATGAGTTACCCGAGGACAAGATTTCTGTGATCTATCCTAAAGGTTGGCTATGGAAAAGACTTCCTTCTTTATGGAGAGTATTTGGCATCAGTAAGCAAATAGTTTTAGATAAGCCCGATATCTACCATGGCTTATCTGGTGAGATTCCTGTTGGCTTATCCAAAAGTATTGTGTCTATAGTTAGCATCCACGATTTAATTTTTTTAAGTCATCCACATTATTATAACCCCTTTGACCGTCTCATATACCGGTTTAAATTTAAATATGCCGCGCAAAGAGCCGATTTGATCATTGCAATTAGTGAGCAGACGAAAAGAGATATCATTAAATATTTAAAGGTCAAAGAGGGCAAAATAAAAGTAGTTTACCAAGGCTGCAACGCTGCATATAAAGTGCAATACAATCAGGAAGAAAAGCAGCAAATAACAGAGAAATACAAACTTCCCTCTGAATTTGTCCTAAATGTAGGTACCATACAAGAGCGTAAAAATGTATTGACTTTGGTAAAAGCCATCCATCATACAAGTCTACATCTGGTAATTATTGGAAGTGAAAAGAAGTATGCAAAAAAAGTTCATAAGTATGTCAAAGACCATGAGCTTCAGCAAAGAGTCCATTTTTTAAAAAATGTCCCTTTAGCGGATTTAGCCATAGTCTACCAATTGGCGAAGATTTTTTGCTACCCTTCCATTTGTGAAGGCTTTGGAATACCCATCATTGAGGCACTTTTCAGTAAAACTCCTGTGATTACATCCTTAGGCGGTTGCTTCCCAGAAGCAGGAGGCCCAAATACAGCTTACATTGACCCAAACGATAGCGATTCCTTAAGAGAAAAATTACAGGAATTAATTGATAACGAACCTCTGCGTAAAACAATGATTGAAGAGGGCCATGCCTACGCACAAAAATTTTCAGATGAAAATGTGGCAAAAAATTTGATTGAACTTTACAAATCTGTTCTTTGAAATGGAAAGGCTGTGTTTTTTTAATACGGCTAAAGCCTGGGGTGGTGGCGAAAAATGGCATTTTGAGATAAGCAACTATTTACACCAAAACGGACATGATGTATTTGTGGTGGCACATAGCCAAAGTGCTCTTTATCAAAAACTACTGAAAGCAGGGATTCCTTGTCAAGGAATTAAGTTAACCAACCTAAGTTTTTTAAATCCTTTCAAACAGATTAGAATCAAAAATTTATTAAAAAAAAGTAATGTTCGTACGATTATAATGAATCTTTCTCGGGATGTGAAGATTGCTGGACCATCAGCTAAAAAAGCAAATGTCAAACGAATCATTTATCGTCGAGGTAGCGCAATTCCTATAAAAAACAGCATCCTCAACCGATTTTTGTTTAAAAAAATAGTTTCTGAAGTGCTTGCGAATTCTATAGCCACAAAAAAAACCGTATTGGAAAATAATCCAAACCTTTTTCCAGAAGAAAAAATCAGAGTTATTTATAACGGAATTGATATTGTGGATACTCCGAAGAAAAATGATAACACTTCCAAAAAAGAATTTGTTTTGGTCAACCTTGGTAGACTCGAATATCAAAAGAATCAAAAATTTTTAGTGCACGTAGCTTCGGAGCTCAAACAAAGGGGTATTCCCTTTAAAATAATTATTGGTGGAGAAGGTAGACTTAGAGAAGAATTGGAAGCCTTGATTATGGAAATGGGGGTTGAAGAGCAGGTTTTCTTACCTGGTTTTGTAGAGAACCCTCTCGCATTTATCCATCAAGCTGATGTTTTTGTACTTCCCTCATTTTGGGAAGGTTTTGGTTATGTTTTGGCAGAAGCAGCACTATGCCAAAAACCCATTATTGCTTTTGATAGTAGCAGCAATCCTGAACTTGTTATTGATAAGCATACAGGTTTTTTGATAGTAGAGAACGATATCCAAAGCTTTACAGAAAGAGTTATTGAATTATACAATGATGAAAATATGCGGATAAAAATGGGAGAGGCAGGATATTTGCATGTAAAAAAAAACTTTGACAGAAAGATACAACTACAGAAAATTGAGGACTATTTGGTGAATGGGTAAATTGGGAAATAACATATCGGCACTTCTTATTACGCTAAATGAAGAGAACAATATTGACGAAGTACTCCAAAATTTGAGTTTTGTAGATGAGATTATCGTGGTTGACTCATACAGCACGGATAAGACGGTTCAAAAAATTAAAGAGTATAAAGATGTAAAGCTTATTCAAAGGGAGTTTAAAAATTATACAGACCAAAAAGAATTTGCTCTCTCCCAAGCTACGAACGAATGGGTGTTGTTTTTGGATGCTGACGAACGAATTACTCCTGAGTTGAAAAAGGAAATTTTAGAAGTTACCCAAGAAACTAACAACTCAGTTTCAGCATATTATTTTCTACGACAGTTTATGTTTGAAAACCAAGTTCTTCGATTTAGTGGATGGCAAACAGACAAGAATTATAGGCTTTTCAAAAAAGACAACGTGCACTTTGACAAAGAAAAAATTGTACATGAAACCCTCGTAGTCAAAGGAGATTCTGCTACCCTAAAAAATAAACTTATCCATTACTCATATTCAAACTATAAAGACTACAAGGGTAAAATGGTTAAGTATGGAGAAATGAAAGCCCTTGAAGAATTCAGGAAAGGTAAAAAAGCAAGATTCTATCATTTTTTGTTTCGTCCTTTTTACAAATTCTTCAACCATTACATTTTACGTTTGGGCGTCTTGGATGGCAAAAAAGGAATTATTATTTGTTACCTAAATGCACTTGGAGTGTATTCCAGATTTAAAAAGTTAAAACAATTACATAAGAACAATTAATTGGAAAAATATACGGAGCAAATAAACAAAGCTACTGAGATACTATCCAGGGGTGGCCTTTTGCTTTATCCCACAGATACGGTTTGGGGTATTGGCTGTGACGCAACTAATGAAGAAGCCATACAGCAAGTATATGCACTAAAAAATCGAGATGATAGTAAAGCTTTGGTGTGTTTGGTTGCCCATCAAGCCATGTTGGAAAGATATGTCAAAGAAGTACCCGATGTGGCGTATGATATCATGGATTTAGCCACAAAACCAACTACCATTGTTTTCGACAAACCTATAGGAATCGCTAAAAACTTGATAGCCGAGGATAACACTTTGGCCATTCGAGTAGCCTCTGATGTTTTCTGCCAACGCCTGATTCAAAAATTCAGAAAACCTATCGTATCCACATCTGCCAACATTTCTGGAGGACCAACCCCCATAAACTTCGAATCCGTCAGTCCAAAAATTTTAAAAGGAGTGGACTATGTGGTAAATTTGCCCTTGGAGAACGAAAACGCACCTCCATCCACCATCATCAAATTAAGTAATGATGGTCAGGTAAAGGTAATTCGGGAGTAAATGACGCAGGAATTCCATACAAAACCCATACAACATCCCGTTTTTAAAATCATTGGAGACGCTTCAGATGAGCTCGGAGTGGACGCCTATGTGATTGGTGGTTTTGTTCGGGATTTTTTTTTAAATCGTGGTATTCCGAAAGATATTGATGTAGTTGCCATTGGTAGTGGCATCAAATTGGCCCAAAAGGTGGCTTCCAGGCTTAAAGGAAACCCACAAGTCTCTGTTTTCAAGAATTTTGGCACAGCCATGATCAAACATGAAGACTTGGAACTGGAATTTGTGGGTGCACGTAAAGAAAGTTATCAACGTGATAGTAGAAAGCCAATCGTAGAAAATGGTTCACTGCAAGATGACCAAAACAGAAGAGATTTTACCATAAATGCTCTTGCAATATCCCTTAATAAGGAGAATTTTGGTCAACTTTTAGATCCTTTCGATGGTCTATCTGATTTGGAAAAAAAACTAATACGAACTCCCCTCGAACCAGGCATCACCTATTCTGATGACCCATTACGAATGATGCGCGCCATTCGGTTTGCCTCTCAATTAGGATTTACAATACAACTACAATCCTTACAAGCGATAACCGAACATCAAAATCGTATCAAAATTGTCTCCAAAGAACGCATTGTGGACGAGCTTAATAAAATTTTGATGAGTTCTAAACCATCCGTTGGCCTTGAACTTATGTATCAAACTGGTCTTTTACCACTGATTTTACCCGAACTAATTGCCCTTCAAGGGATAGAGGAAGTTGAAGGACAACGACATAAGGATAATTTTTGGCACACCCTGGAGGTAGTTGACAATATTTCCAAGACTACTGATAATCTTTGGCTTCGATGGGCCGCCCTTTTACATGATATTGGAAAGGCACCCACAAAACGTTTCAGCAAAAAAGTAGGTTGGACTTTTCATGGCCACGAATTCGTAGGTTCTAAAATGGTCTATAAGTTATTCAAAAGGTTACGTATGCCCCTGAATGACAAAATGAAGTTTGTACAAAAAATGGTTTTAATGAGCTCTAGGCCCATTATCCTGGCTGAAGACCATGTCACCGATTCTGCAGTACGTCGCCTTGTTTTTGATGCTGGTGATTACGTGGACGATCTAATGACACTTTGCGAGGCAGATATAACCACAAAAAATCCAAGGAAACAAAAGAAATACAAAAACAATTTCCTAATCGTTCGGCAAAAGATTGTTCAAGTTGAAGAGCGAGACCAAATCCGAAACTTTCAACCCCCCATATCAGGAGAGGAAATTATGGACACGTTCAATCTAAAACCTTCTAAAGAAATTGGAATTATAAAAGATGCTATTAAAGAAGCTATCCTGGAAGGGGAAATACCGAATGAACACGAAGCTGCATTCCAATTTATGCTGCAAAAAGGGGAATCCCTTGGTCTAAAACCTGTAACACCATGAATTTTTCCTTTCATACATTGGCCAAGATAAGTTTGGTTTTGGTGTATTTGGTTATAGTGGCCGGTGCAGTAGTCCGAATGACCGGTAGTGGTATGGGTTGCCCAGACTGGCCCAAGTGTTTTGGCTATTACATTCCACCTACTGAAGCGGAAACCTTAGAATGGCGGGCCGATCGAGAGTTTAAAAAAGGTCAAGTTATCATCAAAGATGAGCGGCTTTTGGTGGCCAGCTTGGACTTTATAACTAACAATTCTTTTAATGCTTCAAATTGGAAGCCTTATACCAAACATGATTACGCTATTTTCAATGTTTGGCACACATGGATTGAATACATTAACCGTTTGTTCGGCGCTTTGGCCGGATTGTCAACCTTGCTCCTAGCATTCTATTCATTTAAGTATTGGAAAACAAAAAAAAGAGTTTTGTTGTTTTCGTGGTTGGTCGTCTTTGGAATGGCGTTTCAGGCGTGGTTGGGGGCAACTGTAGTTTATTCGGTCCTTGAACCTGTAAAAATCACCTTGCACATGGTAATGGCCTTAGTCATTGTGGCTTTATTGATTTATCTAATTCATAGTACAAAGACATCCACCACTACAATAGAAATACCCAATCTTAGATTGTTTTTAGTTGGAGCATTATTGCTGACCCTCATTCAGATTGTATTAGGTACGCAGGTCCGACAATTTGTGGACGAACAAATTGATATGGTAGGGGAAACCGCAAAAAAACTTTGGCTAAGGGACCCAACCGTTCAATTTTACATACATCGCTCACTTTCCATTTTAGTCGTGCTGGCAAACGGTTCTATCTGGTGGTTGCTCAGAAAAAACAAAGTCAATCTTGTTCAAATCAACTGGATTCTTGGAATAATCGGAATGGAGGTGCTTACTGGGATTGTAATGTATTACATCGATTTTCCATTTGGCAGTCAACCGGCTCATCTGATTTTGGCTTCGGTTCTCTTTGGATTTCAGTTTAGCTTGGTTTTGGATGCACTAAGCGCAAAAACTACAGTTAAAACTTATTAACTTTGCACTCACTCAAAATTTTTGGGATGATATATAAAATCAGGATTATCCTTGATGCCGAGGAGGATATTTTTAGGGATGTCGAAGTTGAGGATACCGATACTTTGGAGGACTTTCACAATACCGTTACCCAAGCTTTTGGGTTTATGGGAAACGAAATGGCTTCTTTTTATACCTGTGATGAAGAATGGAACCAAGATGAAGAAATCGCTCTTTTTGATATGGGTGAAAATGGTTCCAATGTTCGATTAATGTCCAATACACATCTAAATGATGTACTAACGGAGGAAAGTCCTAAACTAATTTATGTCTACGATTTTTTGAGTATGTGGACCTTTTTTGTTGAGTTGGCGGATATTGTAGAAAAAGAAGATGGTAGAACCTATCCGAATTTACTCTTCAGTTTCGGCGAGCTTCCAGATGCTCCCCCAGAAAAAAACTTTGAATCAAAACCAAATCCTCTCATGGATTTTGATAGTGATATAGATAGCTACGACGATTTGGATTTTGATGAAAATTGGAATTAAGATTCGAAGAAAATACACTCGTAAACTACCCAATATATATTTATGCTTAACCTGTATTCCGCTCAAATTGATAGCATATCTCTACACCGAGTAGGGAATAAAAGTAAGAACGAACCTATCTTTTTATCCGCAGCCCCATTTTCGCTCTCGGATGAAATGGCCGGTTTGCTCAAAGAGTATTTTTTTAAACCTTTTCGAGAAAAAGAAGAAAACTACTTCCGGTTCTTTAATGAGGTGGACGTGGAGTTCAACGAGATTTTCAAACTAGCTTCCGAGCTTTTTTTGAATACCTCCGCTTCCCATGAGATTTCAAAAAAAATAACGCAACACCTGTATCAACAATCCAACCATCCGCATATAAAAAATGGCGAGGTATATATTGCACATTTTTCTGATATGGTCTTGGATAACGAAAAAACCGATGCTATTGGAATCTTCAAAAGTGAGTTAAAACACGATTTTCTTGAATTTGAAGAGCGCACGGATAATCTTGAAATCCTAGTGCGACAGGGAATCAACGTAAACAAATTGGACAAAGGTTGTCTTATCTTTAACACGGACAAGGAGGAGGGATACAAAGTATTATCGGTTGACAGTAATCGCTATGATGCCAAATATTGGTTGGAAAACTTTTTGGGCCTAGTTCCACTTACGGACGAGAATTTCTACACCAAAAACTACTTAAAGTTCTGCCAAAATTTTGCCAAGGACGTGGTACTACCTGCGGAAGATAAACAGCAAGAAGTACTTTTCATGAACCGTGCTGTGAATCACTTCGCAAAAAATGATGCTTTTGAGGAAACCTCTTTTTTGAATGAGGTAATGGAAAATCCAGAATTGATTCCTGAGTTCAAGCATTATAAGGTAGAAAAAGGTCCAAAATACAGTATAGATGACGTTTCTAACTTTGATATTGCCAATGAAGCAGTATCAGATGCGCGTAAGAAAATGAAAAATGTGATTCAACTGGATACCAATATTCAGATAAAGATGGACTTCATCAATCCAGAATCAGCTGAAAAATTTGTTGAAAAAGGCTGGGATGAAGAACGACAGATGTACTACTATCTGGTTTACTTCAACAAGGAACAAAAAAGCTAAATTCAACCAAAAATCTGGGCCATACTTACATCTTGATAATTTCGCTTTACAAAATCAAGCGCAAGGGATAACACTTCACCCATGGTATCACATTTTTTGAAGTTTAAGTCCTTGGTCAACTCGTAAATCTCCATCTTTAGCCTATCAATATTTTCATCCAGTGAGATTTCGTCTGTTTTGGAAATCCCAACAAGACGTTTTATCCGATTTCCAGAACTAATTATTCGTTTTGCTACGATGGAGCGTTCTTCAATCTTATATTGATCTACTGAGTTTTTCTGCAATTTAGAACGCACCAATTCTACCATTTGATAGTTTTCCTTGAAGAATTGAGGTCTATACACTTTTAGTTTACCCTCAAAACATTGTTGATCAAAATCAATAGCCCGTATTTTATAAACCACATGATCAAAATCATGCACAGGCACTATTACATAATTGTACGATCGCATGTCACCCAATAAACGGATCATGCAACGCTCATTGAACTTTACGAATTCTTTGGCCAATTGCGCTTTCTCAGCCTCGTTGCACTTGGGCAACATATCCTGAATAAAAAGGTCGCCGGGAATTCCGGCAATATGCTCTTCAATCAAGGTATCGCCGTATACTAAAAAATTCAAATTATAAGGGGATAGCATATGTTCCAGCTCCAGCCCATAGACCCGAGAGGCATCTGTTTTTTTTACATAAAAATAGGTGTAGTTGTCATTCAGGATATTCCTGATCTTTATCCTGAAAGGTTTGGAATTACCAAAGGTGCAATAATCCACCGCATCAACGGTCAAGTATTCCAAAATACGGTCCGTTCCATCAGAATGTAAGATAGAATACACCTTCTTCAAACTGATATCAATTTCTTCGCGTTCAAAATCTGAATAATATACCCTCACCCATAAGGTATCCTCCCCCTCAGTGTCATAAACAACGATAGAGCCTGAAAAACGCAACAGGTCTTCATAGAAAATTGGAATCTCAATTTTCCGACTATAGCGGCTTAAGTATCCATCCAGCTTTTTATTCACAGGATAAGCTGGTTTTTTCTTAGACATCAATTTTTCTTCAGACATTCCTCCTCTATTTTGTAACAAAAACAAACATATCTCGTCAAGTTACTACAAACAAATCAAAAAACGATGTCATTTTGAGTACGATACTTACGGTTAACGACCTAACCAAAAAATTTGGATACCTCACCGCTGTAAAGAATCTTTCCTTTTCTATAGAAAAAGGGAATGTATATGGCATCTTGGGACCTAATGGAAGTGGAAAATCAACCACTCTAGGAATAATTTTGAACGTAGTGAATAGAACTTCGGGGGAGTTTAGTTGGTTTAACGGACAAACATCTACCCACGAAGCATTAAAAAAAGTAGGTGCCATAATTGAGCGCCCCAACTTTTATCCCTACATGACCGCGATTCAAAATTTAAAGCTGGTCTGTAAAATAAAGGAAGTATCCGAAGATAAAATCCAGGAAAAACTGGAATTGGTTGGATTATGGGAACGACGAAACAGCAAGTTCAAAACCTATTCCCTAGGGATGAAGCAGCGGTTGGCCATCGCCTCCGCCCTGCTGAATGATCCTGAAATCTTGATTTTGGATGAGCCCACGAATGGACTGGACCCACAAGGTATTCACCAAATTCGGGAAATCATCAAAAAAATTGCAAATCAAGGTACTACCATCCTTTTAGCCTCCCACCTTTTGGATGAAGTGGAAAAAGTGTGTTCCCATGTGGTCATACTGAGAAAGGGAGAAAAATTGTATTCTGGTCCTGTTGATGAAATGTTGGCCAGCTACGGTTTCTTCGAGCTGAGGACGAGCAACATGGAAAAGCTCAAAGATATTCTTGACAAGCATGCCAGTTTTGGAAAAATCAGTCAAGAAAACGGTACGCTTACCGCATATCTTAAAGAAGAAATGAATGCTGAAGCACTGAACAAGTTGCTCTTTAAAGAAGGCATGGTACTCTCCCATCTGGTAAAACGAAAAGAGAGTCTTGAAGAGCAATTCTTGGCATTAACCAAAAACAACTAATCAAAAAACGAATGGTACGCTTACTACAAATAGAATTCATCAAGCTTTGGAACAATAGGGCCAGTAAGATTCTTATATCTTCCTATTTTGTGCTGCTTACTTCCATTGCGCTTATTGCCGCTATCAAATTTGATATTGGTCCCGTAAAATTTCATTTGGCCGACCAGGGGATTTTCAATTTCCCATACATTTGGCATTTTAATACCTTCATGACGGCTTTGTTCAAGCTTTTTCTTGCTATTGTTATTGTCTCTATGATGGCTAATGAATACAGCAATAAAACCATAAAGCAAAATCTCATCGATGGATTATCGAAGAAAGAATTTATTCTCTCTAAGTTTTTGACGGTTATTTCGTTTTCGTTGATTTCTACAGTTTTCGTTTTTGTAGTCTCCCTGATTTTGGGATTGATTTACTCAGATTACAACGAAATCGGTATCATCTTTTCAGATTTGCAGTTTCTTTTGGCTTTTTTCATAAAGCTAGTAGGATTCTTTTCGTTTTGCCTATTCCTCGGCATATTTGTGAAACGCTCGGCGTTTGCTCTTGGATTTCTTATTCTTTGGGCCATTTTGGAGCAAATTGTTTTTGGTTTATTGGGATGGAAGGTAATGAGCTGGGATGCAGCCAAAAGAGTAAAGGATTTCTTCCCTTTGGAATCCATGACAAATCTAATAAAGGAGCCCTTCACGCGTTTATCCGCTGTTCAGAACATAGGTCAACAAATTGGGGAAAATATGACCTTTGATTATCAGGTGTATTGGTATGAATTTCTCATTGTACTCTTTTGGACCTCCCTTTTCATCTATTTGTCCTATGCGTTATTAAAAAAGAGAGATTTGTAATGAATAATTCACACTGTTATAAATTTTAAAAGCCTTTTTTTCTTGAAAAGATAATCCATTCCATTCTTTAATTTGGTTCGATGCTTTCGTAATTTTAGTGAATGAAATTTCAAGTAGAATCGGAGTTTAAACCCACCGGTGATCAGCCTCAAGCCATAAAACAGTTAGTTGACGGAATACATCAAAACGAACCCCATCAAACCTTATTGGGCGTAACAGGTTCCGGGAAAACTTTTACTGTGGCCAATGTGGTTGAATCGGTACAGAAACCTACCTTGGTTTTAGCACACAATAAAACCTTAGCGGCCCAGCTTTACTCTGAGTTCAAGCAATTCTTTCCCAATAATGCCATTGAGTATTTCGTATCCTATTATGACTACTATCAACCCGAGGCCTATATTCCGACCAGCGGACTTTATATTGAAAAGGACCTTTCCATAAATGAAGACATTGAAAAGCTTAGGCTGAGTACAACTTCCTCCTTGTTATCAGGTCGAAGGGACGTGCTCGTAGTGGCATCGGTTTCGTGTTTATATGGTATTGGTAACCCCATTGAATTTCAAAAAAATGTAATCTCTATCCATAGGGATCAAGTAATCTCAAGAACCAAGTTTTTGAAACAACTGGTTCAGAGCCTGTATTCCAGGACAACTGCTGATTTTAGAAATGGGAATTTCCGGGTGAAAGGTGATGTGGTTGATGTTTTCCCTGGTTATGCAGACCATGCTTTCCGAATCCATTTTTTTGGAGATGAAATTGAAGAAATAGAGGCATTGGACCCCTTTAACAACAACGTTATTGAAGTCTATGAAAACCTCAACATCTATCCAGCAAACATGTTTGTCACTTCTCCTGACATCCTCCAAAATGCCATTATTCAAATACAGGACGATTTGGTAAGACAAATCGATTATTTCAAGGATATTGGCAGGCCTTTGGAAGCCAAACGGCTGGAAGAGCGTACGAATTTTGATTTGGAAATGATTAGAGAACTGGGATATTGTTCTGGAATCGAAAACTATTCAAGGTATTTAGATGGCCGAGAACCTGGAACCCGACCTTTCTGCCTTTTGGATTATTTCCCGGATGATTATTTGATGGTCATTGATGAAAGCCATGTTACCATTCCTCAAGTACATGCAATGTATGGCGGAGACCGTTCTAGAAAAGAAAATCTGGTAGAATATGGATTTCGTTTACCTGCTGCATTGGACAACCGACCTTTAAAATTTGAAGAATTTGAAGCGCTCCAAAACCAGGTCCTTTACGTTAGTGCCACGCCGGCGGATTATGAGCTTCAGCTTAGTGAGGGTGTCTATGTGGAACAAGTAATACGTCCAACGGGTTTGCTTGATCCTGAAATTGAAGTACGGTCAAGCAAAAATCAAATAGATGATTTGGTCGAAGAAATACAGCAACGTGTTGAATTGGATGAACGTACTTTAGTAACCACCTTGACGAAACGTATGGCCGAGGAACTTGCGAAATATTTAGCTCGCATAGAAATTCGTTGCCGTTATATTCATAGTGATGTGGATACTTTGGAACGTGTCGAAATCATGCAGGATTTAAGAAAAGGGCTCTTTGATGTACTTATTGGTGTCAATTTATTGCGCGAAGGATTGGATTTGCCAGAAGTTTCCTTGGTCGCCATTTTGGATGCGGATAAAGAGGGCTTTTTAAGAAGTAATCGGTCCTTGACCCAAACCGTTGGTAGAGCAGCGAGAAACCTTAATGGAAAGGCTATAATGTATGCAGATACTATTACAGATAGTATGCAAAAGACGATTGATGAAACCAATTACAGAAGGGACAAGCAAATGGCCTACAACAAAGAAAACAATATTGTGCCTAAAGCTCTGAACAAGAATTTGGATAATGCACTTGCCAAAAATTCGGTCTCTACCTATCATTATCAAAAAGAGGAATTACGTGCCGCTGAACCTGAATTGGAATATCTGACCCAAGATCAAAAAGAGAAATTAATTAGGGAAAAACGAAAAGCTATGGAAAAGGCCGCCAAAGAGCTCAATTTTATGGAGGCGGCGAAATTACGTGATGAAATAAAGATACTACAAGAACAAGAATAGCGGATTTGTAAATTTCTATCTATCACCAAAAAATCTTCCTCAAGGCTAAAGCAAGTTGATTTATCAAAACCTTGTTTTCTATTTAAAATAGTTCTAAATAAGTTAGTATTTTTATAGTCTGAAATTTCAGCTTTTTAAAAAGCATTTTATCATACGTAAAACACCACAATATGTACTGTTTAAAAAGATATTTTCCTGTTTTGAGCCTTCTTTGTTTCTTTTTCGGATTTTCTCAAGAAAACAAATTTCTAGATAGAGGCTATTGGCAAGCAAACCCAAGCATTGAGCAAGTAGAAAAAGATATTGCAGAAGGGAATGACCCTAGTGAATTAAATCAATATGCCTTCGATGCTGTTTCTTATGCTTTTTTGGCCAAAGCGGACAACAAGACCATAAAACATCTTCTCACTAAAGAAGGGAATGATGTAAATAAATTGACCCATGATTCCAGGACCTATATTTTTTGGGCAGCCTACAAGGACAATCTGGAAATGATGCAATTTTTAGTAGACAAAGGAGCAAAAACAGATGTTGTTGACAGTCATGGATACTCGCTCCTTAATTTTTCCGCGGTAACTGGGCAAACCAATCCGATTCTTTATGACTTTATACTAAAACATGGTGCTGATGTAATGTCGGAAACAAATTTGGCAGGAGCAAATGCTCTATTGCTCGTTTCATCATTTGCCAAAGATTTTGAGATTATTGATTATTTTGTTTCTAAAGGCCTTTCCTTAAAGAATACCGATAACCAAGGGTATGGTATTTTGGAATATGCCGCAAAAGGCGGTAACATTCAAACCTTGAAAAAACTTATGAGCGAAGGAGCCTCTTTTGTTTCGGAAAATGATACAAGAGGGAATGCCATAGTAACAGCGAGCCAAGGTACGCGAGGGCACGAAAATACATTGGAAACATACAAATTTTTAGAAAGTCAGGGATTGAATCCTGCAGCAGTAGATGCATCCGGAAAAAATGCCCTGCACAACATCGCTTATGATGTAGAAGACTTGGCTATTTTGGACTATTTTCTTCTTAAAGGAACGGATGTAAACCAACAAGATGAAGATGGGCGAACGCCTCTTATGAATGCTTCCCAATACAACAGCCTAGAAGTAGTCAAGCTTTTATCAAGTAAAGTTGCAGATATTAATGTTGTGGATGAAGAAGGAAAAACAGCTTTGACTATGGCGGTCATACGAAACCATCCTGAGGTAGTGGCGTATTTATTGGATAAAGGCGCCAAAGCCAATCTAAAGGACAAAAAGGGCAACAATCTGGCCTATTATCTGGTACAGTCTTATAATCCTAAAAAACCGGATAGCTTTGAAAAGAAATTGGAATTATTAGAAGCCAAAGGTGTTTCATTGGCATCTATACAACATGATGGAAATACGCTATTACATCTCGCTGCCAAGAAAAATAATCTTGCTCTTTTGGAACGTCTTAAGGGCTTAGAAATTCCCATCAACCTAAAAAATACCGATGGTAACACCGCATTGCATTTAGCGGCAATGTCAGCGGATAACGATGCAATACTCAAGTATTTGATTGAACAGGGAGCAGACAAGACTGTTTTGACCGATTTTGACGAAAGTGTTTTCGACCTAGCCAATGAAAACGAACTACTTCAAGAAAATGGAATTACGTTAGAATTTTTAAAGTAACAAAAAACAGGCTATGAGAAAAAAAATTAGAAATTCAATAGCGCTTTTGGCGCTTGTCATGGTGGCATTCGGCTTCGTTCGAAATGAAGAATCCATCAACTATAAATGCATGATTCAATTGACCAATTATTTAGGTCACGGCGCCTACGTTGTGGTTTCTTTGCTTGATAATGAAGGGAATTATATTGAGACACTTTATGTACAGGGTGAAGATGAGGAATGGTACCACGATATTCAAGAATGGTGGCAGTTTTACGACCAGAAAAAACCGAACATTGATGCCATAACTGGTGCCACGGTTGGTGGAGGGCAACGAACCATTCAAGTACTAAGCCTACCAAAAGATAAAATTGATTCTGGGTTTCAATTACGTTTTGAAACCGCCGTAGAAGACCAAGAATATTTTAAAGATGATGTTCAATTTGAACTTACTTCGGAAAATTTGAAAGCAAAAGTTGAGGGTAAAGGATACATTCGATACATTCGTATGTTACCTACTTCTTAACAATACAAGATGACGGTCTCTGTTTGGAGGTATTGCCATATGGCATTGGCGTTAATATCCTCCATTTTTCTTGTTTTAGCTTCGTTAACAGGGTTTATCCTATCCTTTGAACCCATGGGCGATGCGCTACAACCCTACGATGCTGGTGATTTGGAAGAAATTTCGCTTGCCCAGACTATGTCTGTCATGCAAGAAGTCTACCAAGAGGTCATTACCTTAGAGGTGGATAAAAATGACTTTGTGTTAGCTTCCGTTGTTAATAAGGATGGAAGCAGTGAAACCGTATTTGTACATCCCCTTACAGGAAAAAAGCTTGGCAAACCCAAGGAAAAAGCAAAAATCTTTCAATTCACAACGAATCTACACCGTTCTCTTTTTTTAAAAAGCATGGGGAGGTTTTTTGTGGGCACCATCTCTTTTCTTCTTTGCCTAATTGCCATTACCGGATTTCTTTTGCTGATCCAACGACAGGGTGGTATAGCAAAATTGTTTTCTAAAGTTCAAAAAGAAGGTTTTGAGCTGTATTACCACGTAAGCCTTGGTCGGTGGATGCTACTTCCTATTTTATTGGTTGCAGCTACGGGTGTATATCTTTCCCTAGAAAAATTCTCATTGTTGCCTTCTATGCAACTCAAGCATCAACTACCAGCCTCTATCTCGGAAACGATGACGGAAAACCCAACATGGGAACTGCCAATTTTTGAGAATACCAAATTAAATGAGGTACGAAAACTCACGTATCCCTTTTCTGAATTCCCTGAAGATTATTATGAGTTGGCCTTAAGAGATAAGGAGATTTTAATCCACCAATATACAGGAGAGTTTTTAAGCGAGAGGGCGTATCCTTTTACCGCAATAGCTTCTCGATATAGTATGTTGCTTCACACAGGACAGGGATCTTTACTATGGTCCATTATCCTAGCTTTGGTCTCCTTAGCCCTACTCTTTTTTATTTACTCCGGGATAATCCTCTGGCGTAAACGCATCAAAAAAAGTAAAACCAATGCGCTGGTAAAGGTCGACAAAGATGCAGCGGGCATTATCATTCTTGTAGGGTCTGAAACAGGGAATACATTTGAATTTGCCCAAATTCTGCAAAAGGCACTAATGGATGCTGGTGAAACGGTCTTCGTTTCTGAACTAAATAAATACACATATTATGAGAAAGTAAGACATCTTATTGTATTGGCAGCAACATATGGAGAAGGAGAAGCCCCAACCAATGCACGTAATTTCCATAAAATCTTACCCACTATTCAGCAAAAAAAATCTGCTACCTATAGTGTGGTTGGATTTGGTTCCATGATTTATCCGGAGTATTGCGGCTTTGGTGTACAAGCAGACAAACTATTGAAGAATCAAGATGTATTTGAAGAACTGGTTCCACTATACAAAATCAATAATCAAAATTTCAGGGCCTTTCAGGATTGGGGTACCAAATGGAGCAACAAAACGGGGATTCCCCTAGCGCTTCCGGAGCCAAAAAAAAAGCTGAAGCAGAGTAAATCAAAACCTTTTAAGGTTGTACATCGTTCAAACTTAAATCAAGATGATACTTATGTACTTCAATTGGAACCTTTGAAACGTGCTAAATTTCAATCTGGCGATTTGGCTGGGATTGTACCTTCTGATGGAATTGAGCGGCTGTATTCTATAGCAAAAATGGGAAACTATCTTACCTTGAGTATTAAAAAACATCAATCCGGGGTATGTTCCACATATTTGAGTACGGTATCATCAGGTGATTTGTTGCCTATTTCAGTAAGAAAAAGTCATGATTTTCACTTCCCTAAATATGCCAAGACCGTAATTTTTATTGCCAACGGTACTGGAATTGCCCCATTTCTCGGAATGTTGGATGAAAACAAAGGAAAAATTCCAACCCATCTTTTTTTAGGGCTGCGAAATCATTCATCGTTACAACTTTACCAAGAAGCACTTAATAAAAATCAACCGAACACCCTGCAAGTGGCCTATTCCAGAGAAGTGAAAAAAGAATATGTGCAAGATGTTTTGAATAAAAAATCTGCTTGGGTAGCTCAACAATTGGAGTCTGGAGCAGTAATAATGATATGTGGTTCATTAGCCATGCAAAACCAAGTCTTAGAAGTCCTTGAGAAGAGTTGTAGAGATTATCTGGACAAACCTTTAAGTGAATTTGAGAATTCGGAACAACTAAAAATGGATTGTTATTGAATCATTAGCTGAAGAAAAATCAAAGAAAAAAGCCCCGCTAACACGGGGCTTTCCTCAACTAACCAACTAAACCAATCATCATGAAACACCTACGTTGGTGCCTTTTTTTTACCTTACCCGATTTCAATCAATCTCTTGGGTTTAGGTAAAGCTTCTTCTTTTTTAGGTAATGCTAATTTCAAAACACCATCTTCATAAGCAGCATCAATCTTAGAGCCGTCTACCGTTTTTGGTAATGTAAATGCTCTTTTAAATGCCGTGTATGAAAATTCTTTTCGTGTAAAGTTTTCTTTGGTTTCAACATTTTCCGTTTTCCCTTCGCTAGAAATGGTAAGCAACTCGTTGTCTACCTCAATCTTAAAGTCTTCTTTCTTTGCTCCTGGTACAGCTAGCTGAAGTTCAAAGCCAGTTTCACCTTCTTTAATGTTAACTGCTGGAACCGCAGCGTGCAATTTATCTACACCACCGAACCAATCTGGTCCAAATACATCGTTGACAAATGAGGGGAAAAACAGATTATTTCTTTTTACGATACTCATGGTAAATCACTTTTTTAATTAGAATTAAAATCATGATACCATAGTCAAACGCTATACCAATACATTTTTTATGTCATTTTGACATTTTATTAACAAGTATAAATGACATTATGTCATTAATTGTATTGTGCTTTGAAAATATCTATGAGAACTTCTGGTGGGACAATTTTATTGGGATACTTGTGCATCACCTTCAAGACTTGGGAAATTCCAGTGGGCGGCAATCCCATCTTAAGGCCCATAGTGTGTAGGGAATTGATTTCTTTTTCATGTTGTTCATCATCAACATTCATTAGCAACAGGAGTCTATGAAATTGTACAATCCGTTCGGCTTGGGATTTTAGAATAGGTTTTGTCGTTTTCTTTTTCAACAACTCATCAAAAGTGGCTTTATCAATACCAAGATTGGATGCCACTTTAACTAAAAACTGATATTCTGATTGCTTGATGGACTGGTCAACCCTAGCAAAAGCAATCATTTCAGATAAGATATTCAGTTTTTCTTCTCGAGAATCCATTTGATGTATTTAGAGAAACCTCCAATAGGATAACTCCATAACCCTGGATTTAGTGTACAAAAAAATCCTGGACCACTTCCAGGATTTTCTGACTAACTCAAACTATCCAAGTACTAGGCCATAACCCGAATAGGCACTTTGTAAATTTTACCCTCTTGAATATTCGCTAATTCAACTTTTTGGTAATTTAATCTTCCCTTTACAAACCCTTCTAAGAAACTATTCTCTGTTTCTACAGAAAGTACCACAATCTCACCGTCTTTGTTTAAGGTGAATCGAACTTCCGCTTTAATCTCTCCTTCTTCCAACTGAAAAGAATTAGTATTCAACATTTCCTGAATCTGAACAGAAAGTTTTTTAGCAGGCTTATTACCTTCATTAGCTACCACACCTACTGTGGAAAGCAATAACATGGCCAAAAAGGCTAAACTCACTTTTCTCATAATGACATTTCGTTTTTTTGATTTATTTAAATACAATTAATATTAATTGGAAATAGACTTTCAGATTCTTTTTCAAAAGTCCAAATCCAAGGTATTGAAGAACGTTTGCTCTTAAGAGACACTGCAAACTTAAACCCTACCAATCCAAAACAGGATTCATAAAAGTGCCATTTAACCCATTATTAAAATCAATAACCCTATGCTAATATTGAGGTTAGGAAGGGCAAAGATTTCTGGAATAAACATTCTTCCTTAAAGTCTCCCAATTGATCTTTAAAAAGTCAAGGATTTGCTTTCAAGGTTTTTTTTCTTTTATGGGATTCTCGAATGTGTAAAGAATATCCAAAAAGGGCAATGTTAATTCAACATTACCCTTCCTTGGATAAAAACCTTAAACACATCATTATGAAGTCAATCTTACATCAACTACATACTGCTTCCCAACCTCAAAATCGGATATGTTCACTTTCTTTTTATCCAATCTCCTGTTCAAAAAGCCTTTTACATCCCAGTAGTCTGATTTAACAGCAAGAACCATAATGCGACTATCTTCATTCAAAGTGAATAGGACTCGTGCTGTTAGATCCTTATTTTTCACATAAATGGAATTCGCGGCTAAAATCTCGTGAATTTGTTCGGATAAGGTTTTTGTTTCAACCTTCTTCTTTGGTGGGGCAGCCCAAACACTACCCGATACAACTGTGACAGCCAAAGCTGTTGCTAAACTTAATTTTCTCATATTGTTTTTTGATTACTGATGAATATTTGATTGAATTATCAATCGATTCTCAATTTTCAAAATTGTTGACAGAAAAAAGAGCGTTTAACACAAGTTTGGTATCAATTTGGGATTTCTTTTTGAGATTAGGAAAAAATTATCACAAAAAAAGGGCTTGTTCCCAAGCCCTGTATATAGTATTATGGATGTGTTTTCTAAGCCAACACTTCTTTTACTTTGTCGGCGGCCTCTTGAAACTGAACTGCAGAGTGCACAGCCAAACCTGAATTATCAATAATTTCTTTGGCCAACTCGGCATTGGTTCCTTGAAGTCTTACAATAATTGGAACTTTTATGGAATCTCCCATATTTTTATAGGCATCCACAACACCTTGAGCAACACGGTCACAACGGACGATTCCTCCAAAAATGTTAATCAAAATTGCTTTTACATTAGGGTCCTTTAAAATAATTCGGAAGGCCTCCTCTACCCTCTTGGCATCCGCAGTACCGCCAACATCCAGAAAGTTAGCAGGTTCACCACCAGCCATTTTTATCAAATCCATTGTGGCCATGGCCAGTCCAGCACCATTTACCATACACCCTACGTTTCCATCAAGGTCCACATAATTCAATCCAACTTCGCGTGCTTCTACCTCTATTGGATTCTCTTCACGTAAATCCCGCATTTCTGCATAGGTCTTTCTACGATACAATGCATTATCATCAATAGACACCTTGGCGTCTACAGCCATGATCTTATCATCTGAGGTCTTCAATACTGGATTAATTTCAAACAAACTGGCATCACTTTGCTCGTATGCTTTATACAATGCTGAAACAAACTTGAGCATTTCTTTGAAGGCTTGACCTGAAAGTCCTAGGTTAAACGCTATTCTCCGAGCCTGGAAAGGAAGCAATCCCGTTGCTGGGTCAATTTCTTCCGTAAAAATCAAATGAGGTGTTTTTTCAGCAACCTCTTCGATATCCATTCCTCCTTCAGTAGAGTACATAATCATATTTCTACCAGTACCTCTATTCAAAAGAACAGATATATAAAATTCGCTGGTTTCACTATCTCCTGGATAATACACATCTTCAGCAACCAACACTTGATGTACTTTTTTCCCTTCTGCTGATGTTTGTGGGGTAATTAGGTTCATACCTATTATGCTTCCCGCCAACTCTTCTACTTCTTTCAAGTTTTTGGCCAACTTGACTCCTCCACCTTTACCTCTACCACCTGCATGGACTTGTGCTTTAATGACGTGCCATCCAGTTCCGGTTTCTTGTGTCAATTGTTTGGCTGCATCTACAGCTTCTTTTGCGTTTCTGGCTACAATACCACGTTGGATTCGTACACCAAAACCGGCCAATATTTCTTTTCCTTGATATTCGTGAAGATTCATGTTTAGAAGTATCTTTTAATTGCTGACAAAAATAGAAAACGAAAGGTAATTACCCTAAAGAAGTTATACTTTAAAATCTTTAAAATCCAGTGGGTCAAAATTTTTGAAGTGACCGTTCATTTCTATCATGGACTTTGTACGATTTATACCTTCCAAAACGTTGGATGTTGTTTCCAAGTGCCGCTGTATAAAGAGAAGCCTATCCGTTTCCTTGGGAATCTTGAGCAGCTGATATTCTTGCTGAAAAGACAACCCCATTTTATGAGCCAAGGAATAACTATTGAACTGTTTTGGAGAAATTTTGGTAAAGGGTACCTCCATCAAATCATATAGTTTTTCCAATTTTTCTATAACAACTTTTCGAAGAGTATCATCAGCATCATTTTGCATATCCAAAAATTCCACTTCTCCACCAGCATAGAGCTTACCTTCCATCTGATTCTCAAAAGATAAAACACGAAATACCTGTCGTGCCACACAAACCACGTCCATTTCGCCTCCTTCATAGGTATTGACCACCTCAACCAACTGGACTTCGGTTCCAAAAGCTATGGAATTGTCAATATAAACTGGGATTCCGAAAGTAACAGCCTCATTACGGCAATCATTGATAAGCTGTTTATAACGTTCCTCGAAAATATGAAGAGGAACCGTCTCTCCAGGAAAAAAGACGGATTGTAATGGGAATAGGGGTAATGTCATGCTGGTAATTTAGTCTAAATGTACAATGACCCCCTAGAAGTGGCAAGGATTTGAATAGTATTGTTTTGTTATTTTTGAAACATTTTGTTATATTAATATTAATTTCAAATTACCTTCTTGTAGAACTTAGCTTGTTCCGTTAGATTTGTCAAAAGTTTATTTATGGATGCCAACACCCTATTAGAAATCACCAAAGAATTTGATGCTCCTTTGTATGTGTACGATGCGAACAAAATCGAATCGCAATTCAAGCGTTTAAGCACTGCATTTTCTGGTGTGGGCAAATTACGCCTAAACTATGCGGCAAAAGCCCTTTCCAACATTGCAGTTCTACGTTTAATGAACACACTTGGAGCTGGATTGGATACGGTATCCATTCAAGAAGTGAAATTGGGGTTGATGGCAGGATTTCAGCCTGAATCTATAATCTTTACACCCAATGGGGTTTCTCTTGAAGAGATTGAGGAAGCTGCAGCATTGGGGGTTCAGATAAACATTGACAATCTCTCCATTTTGGAACAATTCGGAAATAAATTTCCCAATATCCCGGTCTGCATACGCATCAATCCGCATGTGATGGCTGGGGGAAATTCGAATATTTCCGTAGGCCACATCGATTCCAAATTTGGAATAAGTATTCATCAAATCCCACATCTTTTGCGTATTGTTGAGCTCACCAACATGAATATCAACGGAATCCACATGCACACAGGAAGTGACATTTTGGATATTGATGTTTTCTTGTACGCTTCAGAAATTTTATTTGAAACAGCCAAGAACTTCAAAAACCTAGAGTTCATTGATTTTGGAAGCGGTTTTAAAGTACCCTATAGAGCAGGAGATATTGAAACCAACATTGAGGAACTTGGCAAAAAACTAAGTGCACGATTCAATCAATTCTGTGAGGAGTATGGTAAAGAACTCACCCTTGCCTTTGAACCGGGCAAGTTTTTGGTGAGTGAAGCAGGTTTCTTTTTGGCCAAAGTCAATGTGGTAAAACAAACTACTTCTACAGTTTTCGCCAGTATTGATTCTGGATTTAATCACCTAATCCGTCCTATGCTATACGGCTCCAATCATGAGATTTCCAATATTTCCAATCCAAGTGGAAGGGAACGTTACTATTCCGTGGTAGGCTATATCTGTGAAACTGATACCTTCGGCAGCAACAGAAGAATTAATGAGATTTCGGAAGGCGATATTCTTTGTTTCAAAAATGCTGGAGCCTACTGCTTTACCATGGCCAGTAACTACAACTCCAGATATCGACCTGCAGAAGTTCTTTGGTATAATGGGAAAGCACATTTGATACGAAAGCGGGAGACGTTTGATGACATACTCCACAACCAAGTAGACGTCCAAGAATTATTTGAAAAGCCTACTGCCAAAGCCATTGCAAAATAGATATGGATGTATTGGCCATATTTATTTCTATCACACTAACCTTTTTGGCCGTTTTACATTTTTATTGGGCAATTTTTGGAATAAAGAATCCAGAAACCGTAGTTCCGGCCGTTGGTAAAGAACAAAAGGTAAAAACACCCGGGAAGTTAGCTGCCGCCCTAGTTGGTCTGGTCCTATTAGGTTTTGCTCTAGTTTTTTTGAACAAGGTTATTCTTTACTTTACGTATCCATGGCTTACTTATGTTTCTATAGGGATAGGTTTGGTCTTTATTTTTAGGGCTCTGGGAGATTTTAAATATGTTGGTTTTTTCAAAACTTCAAAAAATAGTAAGTTTTCTGCACTCGATACCCGCTACTATTCACCTTTATGTCTGCTTATGGGCACTCTGATTCTCGTGCTGGAACTATTCTCCTAGACACTAATTTGGCATAATTTTCGTTAGTTTTGATAAAGTCCTAGGACTAAACCCTCAAATTCATACTTATGCGTTCAATTTTTACTATTTTTTCCAAGTTTAGTTTGCTGCTTATTCTTGCAACAGGATTCAATGTTCAGGCACAGTCTGTTCAGTGGATAAGTTGGGAGGAAGCTGTTGAGCTTACCCAAAACGATGCCAACCCCAAGAAGATTTTTGTTGACGTGTATACAGATTGGTGCGGTTGGTGCAAGAAAATGGATAAGGATACTTTTCAGAATGCTGAAGTAGCCGCCTATATGCAAGACAACTTCTATATGGTGAAATTTGATGCCGAAGGAAAAGACCCTATTGAGTACCAAGGAAAAACATTCAAGTATGTACCTTCCGGAAGAAGAGGTTACCACGAATTAGCAGCAGCTTTGCTACAGGGCCAGATGAGTTATCCTACGGTAGTATTCCTTGACGAAAAACTGAATATGCTTTCGCCCGTTCCAGGTTATCAAAAGGCAAAGCCTTTTTTAAAAATCGCACGTTACTTCGGAGACGATATTTATAAGAACCAAGATTGGAAAGAATACGATAAGGCTAGTAGATAAATTATATTATCTGCTGTAGTTCGGACTTTCTTTGGTAATGGTAACATCGTGAGGATGACTTTCGTTAATACCACTAAAGGTAATCTTCACAAAACGGCCACTCGCTTTTAAGGTATCAATATCCTTGGCTCCACAATAGCCCATACCTGCGCGTAATCCCCCAATAAATTGGTGCATGCTCTCGTACAAATCGCCTTTATACGGAACGCGTCCTACAATACCTTCTGGAACTAGTTTTTTGATATCATCCTCCACATCTTGGAAATAGCGGTCTTTACTACCCTCTTTCATCGCTTCTACCGAACCCATTCCTCGGTAAGATTTGAACTTACGTCCTTCATAGATTATGGTTTCACCGGGCGACTCTTTTGTACCTGCAAGTAAAGAACCTAACATTACGGTGTCCGCTCCTGCAGCTATGGCTTTAGGAATATCCCCAGTGTATCGGATACCTCCATCCGCTATCACGGGAACACCACTACCCTTAATGGCCGCAGATACCTCCAAAACCGCAGAAAATTGAGGAAATCCAACGCCTGCAACCACTCGGGTTGTACAAATAGAACCAGGACCTATACCGACTTTAACAGCATCGGCACCCGCCTCTACCAAATATTTAGCCGCTTCTCCTGTAGCAATATTACCAACAATTACATCTAAGTTGGGAAACTTTTGTTTCACTGCTTTTAAAGCACTTATCACTCCTTTTGAATGTCCGTGCGCTGTATCAATCACAATGGCATCAACACCAGCATTGACCAAAGCTTCTGCCCTATCCACCGAATCAGGAGTTACGCCAATAGCTGCCGCAACACGCAGCCTACCATATTGATCCTTATTTGCAGTAGGTTTTTGGGTTAGTTTTGTAATATCCCTAAAGGTGATTAGCCCCACCAACTTATTATCACTGTTTACTACGGGAAGTTTTTCAATCTTGTTTTCCTGTAAAATTACCTCTGCCTCCGTTAAAGAAGTTCCTTCTCCTACAGTAACCAAATTTTGGGACGTCATAACCTCAGAAATAGGCCGTTCATCATTCTTCTCAAACCGCAGGTCTCGATTTGTAACAATCCCTAAGAGTTTTTGCTCATCATCCACAATGGGAATACCACCAATACTATGTTCCTTCATACTCGACTTGGCATCTCGTACATATGAATCCCTGGGCAAGGTCACAGGATCCATAATCATTCCACTTTCAGCTCGTTTTACCTTCCGCACTTTATTGGCTTGCTGTTCAATGGTCATATTTTTGTGAAGCACACCAATACCACCTTCTCGAGCCATCGCAATAGCCATTTGTGATTCAGTAACCGTATCCATAGCGGCAGAGACGATGGGCACATTAATGGTTATGTTTCGTGTGAATTTAGTTTGGATACTCACTTCCCTAGGAAGTACTTCGGAATAACCTGGCACCAATAGGACATCATCATAAGTTAGTCCCTCGCCAATAATTTTTGAAAGATGGGCTTCCATTGCAATTACGGATTAATTGCGTGCAAATATACCATAATTTATATGAAGTCACACTTATGGTCGAAACTCGAGGAATTTGTGAAAAATATACTTATTCTTATTTAGACTTGTTTTAAATAATGTTATATTTGATATCAAATACAATTGTATGTGTACTGCACTTAGATTTTTAAATCAGACCAAAAACGGTTGCTTTACGTTTTGCGATAAATCCAAGCTTTTTCAGATTACATTCAATAATTTATGTTTTGAGTTTTATGAATGGGAGTTAGAAAATTTTAAGTCGCACATTCTTTCTTTAACGGAAACTGAATGGGATTCTTCCCATCCTAATACAATTAATTCAAGAAAAATACCTATTTCGGTGGGTAATAAATATTTTATTATACTCGTT
The DNA here is from genome assembly GCA_039191905.1 of Bacteroidota bacterium. Classification (GTDB taxonomy): domain Bacteria; phylum Bacteroidota; class Bacteroidia; order Flavobacteriales; family Flavobacteriaceae; genus Flagellimonas. Next base: position 77,049 of record JBCCXJ010000011.1, read on the forward strand.
TCGGAGGAGGAACTTTTTGAACTAAACAGTCTTTTAAACCTGGAAACCAAGGAGATACCCGTACTTCAAGTAAAAGATATTAATTACAGATTTATAGAAAACTAGTCTCCTAAGTGTTCTCAGGAGTTAGTTAGGTTTGAAAGCGGCAACAGGATTCTGCCGCTTTCTTTTTTTAAGCATTCTTTTCCAGTAATCAAGTTACCAAAGAATCCACTACTTATAACAAATTATACCGATGATTGTTTAAGATTTGAAAAGCAATCTAAAAATTACATGGCAAATAAATAGGGGTCGATTTAGGCTATGTAAACCACATTTTACTACTAAAGCCTTAACGAAATCCAACCTTTTTGCAACAAATCTGTAAATAGACGTTAAATCCCTGTTTTTCTGACTTTAACCCTACCCAGTTCCAAATAAAATGTTAAATTCGTTCTTTAAAATTAATCTAAATAAAATTAAGAATGAAAAAGCTAGTTTACGGGTTTGCTACATTATTAATGTTAGGATTTATCAATTCTTGTGGTAATGATGACAATACTACCCCGGAAGATGATGGCACTGCTATGACAGATGATGATGGCACTGCTATGACGGATGACGACGCTACCGTCACCCTAACAGCAGCCGATGCTGTTGCCAATTATGCAGAAATAGTATACCAAAACTATTTGGACAGTTATAATGCTGCACTGACCATGCAGACTGCAATTACTGATTTCTTGGATGATTCCACTGCAGAAAATTTAGAAGCCGCCCAAGATGCTTGGCTTGCGGCAAGAGAACCTTACGGACAGTCCGAAGCATTTCGTTTTGCAAATGGCCCAATTGATACTGCTCAAGAAAATGGGGAACCTACTTGGGCATTGGACAATGAAGGACAAATGAATGCATGGCCAATGGACGAAAGCTATGTAGATTATGTAGCTGAATTGAATGGATTTGCTGGCACCTTCAGCAGTCTTATTTCTGATGATGCTTTTGTAATTACAGCTGAGAACATTGCTGCGGAGAATGAAGCCCAAGGGGATAAAGCGATTAGCACGGGATGGCATGCTATTGAATTCTTACTTTGGGGACAAGATAATACTGCACCATCTGCTCTGCTTGCCGGTCAAAGGGAATTTACGGATTACACTACTCTAGAGGATGCGGATAGAAGAGGGGAATACCTTCGAGTAGCTACTGCCCTTTTGGTTTCAGACTTAAATGATTTGGTACAAACCTGGGCACCTGACGGAGAATATCGTACTGTTTTTGAAGCATTGGATGCTGAGGTAGCGCTACAACAAGCGGTTTTTGGAGCCTTCGGTATGGCAGGTTTTGAAGTTAGTGGTGAGCGTATGATTGCCGCAGTTGACTCTACTGATGGTATTGATAGTTCAGGACAAGAAGATGAGCATTCCTGTTTTTCCGACAACACACACAGGGATATGTTCCTTAATGTACAGGGTATTGTGAACGTACTTACAGGTGCCTACGGAAATATTTCCGGTACTTCTTTCCTTGATTTGGTGGAACAAGAAGATTCTGCGCAAGCTGCCTTATTGCAAGCTGCTATAGACGAAGCTCTAACCACCGCTACCACTATTAGTGATTTAGCCGGTCAGGACCAACCTTTTGATTTCTTATTGACCCAAGAGAACGTGGATAATCCGGGCCCTGTGGTTGCTGCTGCACAAGCACTGATTAATTTATCTGATGAAATTACCGCTTCAGCCACGACTATTGGTATTGATTTAGGAGATTTACCGGAATAAACGAATTTAAAAAAAGGGGTAAACCAAAAAACTTGGTATCCCTAAATTATTCGTATTTTGGCATAATAGAACAGATACGACAATCCCAATGTACTCCATTGGGATTCGTCGGTTTTATAAATTGCTATGAATAAAAAGTTGTTGCCCATCTTAATTATGAGTTTGAGCTTCCTTTCCTGTGCTAACGATGACGTGGAAATTATCGATATGGAAGTCGTGGTACCCATGGTTGAGGAAGGTGAACAACTTTCCTCTGGAGATTTAGGTTTAAATATTACCGGATCGGACGCTTTCGGCTTTTCCATTTTTGGTTTGGATATTTCAGGTATCTCCCAATTTCAGCAAGGCAACTCATTGTTCAACCAGTCTTGGGTTATGGCCACGGGAGATGATATGCGAATGGACGATGGATTGGGGCCAACCTTCAACGCAATTTCGTGTTCTTCATGCCATTTCGCAGATGGCCGGGGAAGACCCTTAACCAACGGCCAAAACTCCGTTGGTTTCCTAATTCGGGTAAGTAATCCAGGGCAAGACCAGTTCGGTGGGCCTCTAGGTGTACCTGGCTATAATACGCAAATACAAGACTTGGCTATAGAAGGTGTAGCACCAGAAGCAAAAGTTACGGTTACCTATGAAACAATAAATGGCACTTATCCCGATGGCACAGCTTATCAACTGAGAAGACCCATATATAATTTCAATGAGGCACAATTTGGTTCTTTGGCAGGTGTTCAAACGTCGCCAAGAGTGGGGCAACAAACTATTGGAATGGGATTAATAAGTGCCTTACCTGATTCCGAAATTTTGAAGTTTGCTGACGAATTTGATAGCAATGGTGATGGCATTTCAGGCAGACCCAATAGAGTTTGGAATTTTGAAACCAACACGGTCGGTTTAGGAAAATATGGTTGGAAAGCCAATGTTCCTACTTTAAAATCACAAGTCGCTAGTGCATTTCATGGGGATATGGGCTTGACCAATCCCGTATTCAGTAGTGTTGATTGTCCATCACCACAACAAGATTGTATTGATTCTCCATCTGGTGGCACACCTGAAGTAAGTGACGATCAGCTCGAAAAAGTGATATTTTATCAAGCAACTCTAGTAGTACCCAACAGAAGGAACGTTAGCGATGAATCCGTACTTTTCGGTAGGGATAGGTTCAGGGAAATTAACTGTATAGGATGTCATGTGGTCAATCAAGTAACCGGCAGTTCGGACATAAGCCCCCTTCTCGAAAATGTGACCATTAGACCTTATTCCGATTTTTTGCTACACGATATGGGAGCCGATTTAGCAGATAACAGACCAGATTTTGTTGCCAATGGGTCCGAATGGAGAACTCAGCCCTTATGGGGAATCGGACTTATTTCTGATGTTAACGACCATACATTTCTGCTTCATGATGGTCGCGCAAGAAATATTGAGGAAGCCATTCTATGGCATGGAGGAGAAGCAGAAGCTAGCAAGGAAGCTTTCATGCAGCTTAGTTCAGAACAACGCCAGCAAGTACTGGATTTTGTCAATTCATTATAATATGTAATCATGAGAAAAATAAATTTACTTTCAATATACCTGGTAATTGGATTATTCATTGGATGTGGAGGGTCCGATAACTCTCCTACGGATAATCCAGACGATACCATAGATGATGTGGGAAGCATGGATGACGATATGAATGTCGAGGAGTTTGAAGTACCCTTGTTATTAGCGGACGTTACCAATTCACTTATTTTACCAACTATCACAGATTTTAATGTAGAGGCCAGCAGATTTAATGATTTAACGAACACTTATCTTGGAGAACCCAATGAAACCAATTTTGAAGCGCTCAGAGACCAGTGGATACTGACAGCCTTGGCCTATGAAAAAACCTATGTCTTTCATATTGGTATAGCTCGTGACCGTTTCTTAAATCGTGCTATATATAATTGGCCAACGGTTACGAGTGCCATTGAGGATTTTATTGCCAACAATGAGGTTACTGAAGAGACTGTAGGACCCTTAAGTCCACAAATCAAAGCCTTGGCTGGAATAGAATATTTATTATTCAAAGGAGATATTCCAACAACCCATCAAGAATTCCTTGATGATGCAAAACGTCGGGAATATCTAAGACTTTCTGTTGAGTTTTTGGTATTCCAAGCGGATAGGCTCTTGTCGATTTGGGACGCTTCGGGTGAAGATTATGCAAGTACCTTCATAAATAGTGATGATACCGGTGTTCGTGCTTCGTTCAATCTATTTTTTAATGGATTGAATAATGCAGTCGATGTAGGGAAAGTCACCAAAATTGGAAAACCAGGAGGTTTGGAAACATCCGATATACCAAATCCTGATATCGTTCAAGCCCCTTTCGGTAATATTTCATTGGAATTGTTGGAAGTAAGTATGGAGATGGTTGAAGAGGCTTTTTTTGGCGAGGGTATCACCAATATCTCAGATTATATCCTTTTTATTCTTAAAGAAGATTCTCTAAACAACGACATACAGTCAAAAATTGATGAAGTCCAAGAGGCCATTGAAGCTATCAATGTTTCTTTGGAATTAGCGATTAATGACAATGCTGCAGAAGTGGAGAATTTACACACTAAATTGACTGAGTTGGGTATTTTGCTCACCGTGGATGCAAGAAGTACACTTTCCATAATTATTACATCAACAGACAACGATGGTGACTAAAAGCGAGTAAGTAATTCTTAATCAATCTAAATTTAAATACCTGAAAAACAGCTATTTAAATTGTTTCTAAAGCAAAACGATTCTAATTTTGTTCAAACGAAAAAAGTAATTGTTATGTCCATTCGATTAGCTTCAAATTGCATTAATTGCAACAACTTGAAAAACGACCACACTTGTGTTCAACACAAGATTAAGGTTTCTGAACGACACACATGTGATAGCTTTGACATGAGAGAAGCTCTTAAAAATAATATGAGCTGTGGTACGTGTCTTCGTTTCAAGGCGGCAAACTGTGCGCATCCTACAAAGGCTTCTCCAGAGATGTCTTGCTCCAGTTGGGCACCACGGGCGGTCGCATAGGAGTAAAAAAGAGGTAATATCTTCCTTTATCCTATTAGACCATTACAGTTTGACCTGTAAAGTTGTGTAAAATGTTCTAGGCTCCGCAGGAATAATTCCTGGTCCCGGATAACCAGTTGCCCTGCGTGTGAAAAATGAATTATCTAAAACATTATTAATTCCGGCCTCGAGCCGGAATTTTTTATAGGTATAAGAAAGTGATAAATCCATGATGTCATAGGCGGGTATGGTACCCTCAATGCCACGTTGGTTGTCGTTTACATCCTGTAGTGCGTTGGTAGCATCTGTAAATTGCTCTGATAAGTAAGTATATTGAATACTTCCTAAGAGATTTCCATAACCAAAACTGACACCTGTTTTTAAGTTAATCTCGGGAATGAATTCTACCTCATTTCCTTCTTCAAGGTTTGTAACCTGCACATCACCTCCCAAGCTCAACAGGTTTACCGCTGTATATTCTGATTTTGTAAAGGCAACATTCGTAAAAATATTCAGCTTTACGTTTTTGTTTTCAGACCAAAAAGTGCTCACCACATTCCAATCCACAAAGTTCTCCAATCCATATATGAATGCATCACCAATATTACCTCGTGCACGTATAGTCCTACCGGTATTGTTATCAAAAAGTGCTTCACCAAGACGATTGTTATAAAAAAGGCCATAAGCACTGATATCATATGAAAGAATATCTTGCCATTTTCCACGCAACCCAATATCAGCCGTAAAGCCACTCTCGTCAGTTATGTTGGGGTCAATCTGGAAAGATGGATTCACTATCCGTATATCACTAAAGGTAACAGAACGATAGTTTTCAGAAACATTGGCATAGAGTTCCATGTAGGGAGATATGTTGTAAGAAGCCCCTAGACCCAGCAACAAAAAGTTACGTTCAAAATTTCTATTGTCTGATAATTCTTCGTTAAGCAAGGTATTACCAGCCAAATCTTGCTCAATCCTTCTAAAAAAACCTTCGCTTTCGGTTTTAATATATTCAAACCGAAAGCCAGGAGTCAATGAAAATTTGTCGGACAATCTAAATATGTTTTCTCCAAAGAACGCTAGGTTTAAATTTGGAAACTCAAATTGTGCCTGACGTAAAAAGTTAGGGAATTCATCTGCAACAAATTCAAAGTTTGGGTCATCTTCGGTCGTTCCAGGTCCTTGTCTCTGGTCGTTGGAAGTTTGATAGTATTTTATACCCAAAAGCAATACCGCATCTTTTTCTTTAATTTGGTATCTATTCAAAACTCTTGCTTCACCTCCCCAATTTTGAAAATTATCCACCAACAACTCTCTAGGTTCATCTGGGTTATCGGGCTGTGAAACCCTATTGGTTCGAAAACCGAGTGCCTTTCGAGCGGCATCGAGGGTAAATAGATTAAGGCTAAAATCAGTTTTTGATGAAAATTGATGTTCAAGTCGCAGTGAAAATAACTTCCAATCCACATTGAACCAATTGCGGTCACGGTTGCTGAAATCAGGATTTTCTAAAAACTGCACATCAGTAAGACCTCCAGGTTGTTTTGCCAAATAATTCAGAAAAGTGGCCTCAAAACTGATTTTGGTCTTATCGGAAAGTTGGTAACCAAAATTTCCAAAATAATTTCTGCTGTTGAAATTGGAGTTGGGTCTAAAGCCATTACCCTCCTTGTAATTAAAATAAGTATAATAGCTAAAGTCACCGACGGTACCTGAAAGACTATTAAAACTTGTAAACAAATCAAACGAGCCCAACGTCTGTCTGGATACCCATTCTATCTTTTTATTGGGATTCGGTTTTTTGAATTTAAAGTTTATCAATCCACCAAATTGAGGTCCATACTGTAGTGATGCTGCTCCACGCACCACTTGAATTTGGTCCAAGGCCTCGGCGGGTGGGGTGTAATAACTCTCAGGATAACCTAGAGCATCGGCACTGATATCATATCCATTTTGTCGAACATTGAAGTTGGCGGTTCGGTTGGGGTCCAATCCCCTACCGCCTATATTCAATTGTAGTCCCGCATCGCCATAATCAAATATATTAAGTCCTACCACCTGATTGTAAATCTGTCGTGGATTGTTGGCAGCAAGGTTGCCTGGAATGTTCCCAACAAGAACTACCTCACTTTTCTTGCCCGCATAGATGGCTGTACCTTCTACGGTTTTTAATTTCTGAAGCGCAAAAACCTTTTCTCGTTCTTGGGTAAGAACAACTTCTGAAAGCTGCTGAACCTCCAAAGCTTCAAGTTGAAACTGTAATTCCCTTGATTCTGAAAGCTCCGAGGTTTCCTCAAGCACCCTAAAGCCATAGGCGAAAACGACAATATCATAAATACCCGGTTCAATAGTATCCATTATAAACCGCCCATCTTCTTCAGTAATACTTAAAGTTTGAGTTTGCCTTACATAGACTTCTGCACCCAGTATGGGAGCACCCTGCGTATCAGTTACGATTCCACTAATAGTAATTTGACTGAAAACCGAGGAGCTTATCACTAAAAACAAAGCAAGATTAAATGCCTTTGATATCATCTTTAAAGGGAATTATCCATTTTTTGTGTTGAAACGAATCTTTTTCTTCTACTAAGTTTATTGTTGGGTCAATATAATTGGTACTACGACGACCATTTAGGGTGACATAACTTTCCACATATATTTCAATATTCTTGTGGCCTTGACTTTCGAAATGATTTTTTAGATAATGAGCATACTCCAAAATAAAATCGGGTTGAAAAGACATCTGCTTTTCCTGGAAAGGGGTCAGGAAATCTGAATTGTCTACATAAAACCACTTTCCCGACTTGCCGTCCACTATTTTAAATTGGGAATATCCAGCTTTTTCCATCAACATGACCCGCCACGAGAAACGATATCCTTCTTCTGTCCAAAACAATTCTCCAGGATAGGCCAAATACCGCCAGGGCAATAGTAATTGAATACTGAAAAACAGAGCTACAATACTATATATAAGTTGCTTCTTCAATTTTGGCTGAAGATTGAAGTGAAGCCCATTATCAAATATGGATTTATTGATTTTTAAAACCCTTGCAAAAAATTGTAAGATTTTATGGTGTGCCCCACTACTAAAAAAGATGAGTGAGGAAACAATCATGATGTAGGGAAACATCCCAATATTGAACAGAACCCGTGTCATGATATGAAACACCACTACAAAGAAAAATGCAATCCATCGTGTAGGCTTGTAGAGTAGGAAAAAGGGAATGGTCAAATCATAAAGAGCCCCAAACCAACTAAAGGCGTAGTGTACCCAACGGTACCCCAAAAGCTCGCCAATTACTGGCAAACCTACCTTAGAAGGCAGCCAAATGCGCAATGGCATTGCATCCAATAACCAATCTGAATTCAGTTTTGCCAAACCAGCATACACATAGACCATCCCGAGAAGCAATTTAATAGCGTCTACATTCCATTTGGGGACAAACTGAAATCTTTTTTTGGGATTCAATTTGGCATCTAAAGAAAAATAGGCATTAGCAGGAATGAAAATCAGTAGAAACGATAGGATACTTATAAAATAGTAATGATTGAGATACGTGGTTTTATCCATCAATTCGATATAGGTAAAGGAGAGAAAAAAGGTAACTATAGCCACCCGATACTTATATCCAATAAGCACAAAAAATGAAGCAAGACCACATATAACAAAGAGGAGGTATGTCCAGTTTCCAAAGGGTTTTACCCATTCAAAACCATAATAGGAAAAATGGAATTTGGGTTCCAGATACAGGCTTTCAATCCAGCCGTTATACCAAAACCTGATGATACTCCAAATCATCATGATTCCAAAAAAAATGCGAAAGACCGCCAATGAGGCGGCCTCTGCATTCTTTGAAAGATATGTATCAATTATTTTTTTCATTAATCTCCATCGGCATCCACAAAATCTATGGCGATGCTCATGGCCGAAACCATATCAACTTTTAGTAAGGATACTGCTCGCTGTACCTCATCATACGCCGCAAACATATCATTAGCGGGAGTATTCGTTTCAAGTTCAGTTCTAAAAGGTTGCAATCCTTCAACAGCGGTCCGCGCAGTTTCAAATTGGCCCAAGATATCATCACGAAGACTCTCCTCGCCCAAAGTTGTAAGGTAGGAAGCTAAACTTTCCCCTGTATTCTCGGTTCCAAATTCAACGCCATTAAAAAAGTCTTGAACGGCATTCAAACCGTCTTGGAACAACTGATTGGAAAGTTCGGGATAGAAGAACGCCTCTACCGTGTTTGGAACTTGGGTACCGGTAAACACTCCTAAAGGAATACCCATTTTTCCAGCTCGTAAAAACTTTTCGTAATAAAAAATAAAGTCGTTTACAAATCTATACACTGAAGCCGTGGCCGAAGAACCATCATTTTCTACAAATGTATCCCTGTAACCATTCTGCCAGGCATCACGCACAGCGGTAATTCGAGTCTCAATGTCGTTCAGGACATCTTCAACGTAAGTGATATATGCATTTCCTGTGCTGGCATCTGCAAAAATTGCTATGATTTCGGCATCGGTAGCAGCAACACCGTTTAAAAGGTAATCCAATGCTGGAAATCCTTTAGTGTCTCGGTTTGAGGGTAGATCTAAATCATACGTTCCGGTTGCAATATGGTCTTCGATTAAATCAAAATCCGTAGGATATGTATTAATATTCAAACGAAGTCCATCATCCTCGGCTGGGCCAATCTCAAACATAGAGATAGACTGCCAAGTTCTATAAGCATCAATCCATGTTGCTCTTAGGCGTCTTAGGTTGTCTTCAGAAATGTCTCCTTGAAAGGTTTCAAAATCCGATTCTAGAACACCAAAAATGTCCAAAAAGTTGTTGTAAGAAGGAATTATAATATTATCCGCCCAGTTGGTCAACATGGCGCCACGATCAAAGGTTACCGATGCACCGTCGTCATCCGAAACCACATCGTCATCTGTCATACCTACATCGTCCGTTGGATTGTCGGTGTCATCCCCATCTGAGGAACAAGCCCAAACAAGGAGGGCCAGAAATAAGGACAGAATCCAGAAAAAACTTCTTTTCATAATTTTTTTTTCAAAAATAAGCATTAAAACAAGATAGGAACAAAGGATGCAAAACGATAAGTGTCATGCATCCTTTAGTATTTTAACCCATATGATAAATCAATGGTTTATATGTTGCCCAACGATTAATCTACCTCTGCAGCGGTAAAGCTAAATTTAGCAGCAATCGCATCTGCAACAGAATTAAGATTATCTTCGGTAACGCCCCAGAAACCATTGGTGGGGTCATTGTAAATCGTATCCAAATATCCTTGAACTTCACCACTAGAGAAATAGAAATTTAAATCTGTACCTGGTGATCTTAAAAATTGTAAGCTATAAATAAAGCCATACGCTTCAGAAAGGTCATGGAAAGTACCCCCTAGTTGAGCACTACCCAAACCAGATATACCTGCCTTCAAGTAATGAATAGCTCGGACAGCTACCAATTTAGCAATTTCTTCCCGCAAGATATCGGCCTGTACATCTCGTTCTGCATAGTCCTTGTTGATAATGGCCGTTCTACCTGCTTTAAAGGCATCAAAAATAGCGGCTGCCGTACCATCAAAGTTGGCCTCTACATTATCAACATATTTGTAAAGGAATTCATCAACGCCGGAACTGAAGTCACCTGGGTCAGCACCTTCAAGCAGGGCAGCTACGGGATTTTCACCATCTGCAGCCACGCCAAAGAAGTACCCATAAGCCTCATCCCAGTCGTGTTCCATATCTGTGTAGTTTTTATCAGTCACGATAACCTCGTTGTCATTGTCGTCCTCAAATTGGGCCAACTGACCAGGGTCGGTGTAGTTGTTAAGAATTTGGTCGGATACAAATGCACCTGTAAGACCTTTGATGAAAGCTTGGTCCACTTCCAACCCTCGTGCGTTTACGTAACGTGTTGAAGAACCATCAGGTAATTGACCTGCATTGCCTTCCGTGGCCGCTTGGTTCCAAAAAGGAAATACCTCTGTTACCTGCTCAGTAATGTATCCGTCAAAATCGCCCTTCACGGCAGATGCCACTTGCGAGGGTATAGAATTTTGAAAGATAAAAGAACCCGCAGTTTTATTACGTACCTGCTTGTCAGAAGCGTTCAAATCCGCATCGCTAAAATCGGCAGCTCCTTCCATGTGAGCAAATGCAGCATCAATTTCATCCTCTGTAGAATTATTGTCGCGTAACATTCCAAGTATTTCACTAGCCATCAACAATCGTGTAGTTTGCCCGCTAAAGCTAACCGTAGATTCACCGTCTCTTTCAAAAACGTAGGTAGCGGGTATTTCAACGGCTGTAGAACAGGGAGTACAGGCACTTCCCCCGCAGTCTACACCAGTTTCGTCACCATTTTGAATACCATCATCACATGTGGCCACAGCCATCATATCATCATCCATATCCACATCATCATCATTAGAACATGATGCTAAAATCAGGGAAAAAATCCCTATCCATAGAAATTTCTTAGAAAACATTTCGTTTAGTTTTTATTTAGAATAATTTAACAGATGCAAAAATAAACCCCAAAAGCCAATTCACCAAGATTTATTTATATTTATTCTAAATAAAAATTGTTTTTTTTATTTGTTTTGCAAACCATTAAAAATCAATGATATACAGAAAAAAGCTCAGTAGCTTTATTGTAAGCGGCTTCAAAGACCATCCAATTGACTCCAGAATCTGCCTTTTGTGAAGTGAAGAAGGATAGCATTTTCTCAGTAGGCATATTACCCGTTAACTCATCCTTGGCCATAGGGCAACCCCCAAAGCCTTGAACTGCTCCATCAAATCTTCGGCACCCTGCCCTATAAGCTGCTTCTACCTTTTCATGCCATTTGGTTGGTGTGGTATGCAAGTGCGCACCAAACTCGATATCTGGGTATTTAGGTATTAAATTGGAAAACAAGTAATCAATAACTTCTGGCGTGGAACTTCCAATGGTATCGGACAAGGAAAGAATCCGTACACCCATGCCTGCTAACTTTTCAGTCCATTCCCCTACAATTTCGACATCCCAAGGATCTCCATACGGATTGCCAAAGCCCATGGATATGTAGGTAACCACTTCTTTGTTTTTTGCACTGGCGATATCCAAAATACCCTTTAAGGTATCCACGGATTGTGCTATGGTCTTATGGGTGTTCCGCATTTGAAAGTTCTCGGAAATGGAAAAGGGATATCCAAGGTAATCGATTGCTTCGTGTTGGGAAGCATCCGTGGCCCCTCGTATATTGGCTAAAATAGCCAAAAGCTTGCTAGTGGTTTTCGATAAATCCAAAGCATTGAGAACATCTGCGGTATCCACCATTTGGGGAATGGCCTTTGGAGAAACAAAACTTCCGAAGTCTATGGTATCAAAGCCGCAACCCAAAAGGGATTGGATGTATTTTACTTTTTCTTTGGTAGGAATATAGGTTTTAATGCCTTGCATGGCATCTCGAGGACATTCTATCAGTTTTACCTTGGACATATAAGCTATAAAAATACCACTATTTCTCTGATAGCAACAGATAGATAGCAATGCCCACAAAAACAATAATCTGCGCCCACTTTAGCATTCTTCCCGCATTGGAATTGCTCATAATCCATTTTGAAATACTGCCAGAAAGCAGGGCAACACCACCAAAAATCAATAAGGTAACTCCAATAAAAAGAAAGCCTAAAATGTAAAATTGAATTACAGGGCTCACCTGATCACTGAACAAAAAACCGGGAAAAAAGGCCAGAAAAAAAATAGTAACCTTTGGATTCAACACATTCATGGTAAACCCTGTCCAAAACAACTTCTGCATACCACTTTTGGATGCATTCGTAGAAGAAATTTCAATATGTGCCTCACTTTTAAATACCTTAAAAGCCAGATATAGCAAATAGGCAATACCAAATAGTTTTATGCACCAAAAGAGAGTATCACTCCTTTTGATAATTTCTGAAACACCAAAAGCCAACAAAGTTGTATGTACCAGACATCCCGATGCTAATCCAAATACTACTGAAAGACCCGATTTGACCCCATTGGCCAAGCTTTGGGTAAGCACAAAAATATTATCCGGGCCAGGAGAAATTCCCAATATGGCTGTAGAAAACACAAAACCTGCTAAAATGGAATAGTTCACACTGAGTGTGATAGCAAGGTCATGCATGGGCTATTTTTCAGGTTCTTTGCAAGATAGCTTGATTGATTCGCTTTACCAAGCTAGGTCCTTCGTATACGAATCCCGTGTACAACTGGATTAGGTCTGCTCCTGCATCCAATTTTTCTAAAGCATCCTCGGGTGAGTGTATACCCCCAACTCCAATTATGGGAAATGATTTATTACTGTTTTCGGACAAAAAACGTATCACTTCAGTACTTCTTTTTGCAAGCGGTTTTCCGCTCAACCCTCCTTTTTCCTCTGTTAAAATCAAAAGGGATTTTAAACCTTTTCTCGCTACAGTAGTGTTTGTTGCAATCACGCCATCAATTCCAGTGGTGGTTACAATTTCAATAATATCCAATAATTGGTCATCGGTCAAGTCTGGAGCTATTTTCAGTAGAATTGGCTTTTGCTTTGCGGCCTGTTGCTTTGCCATCTTCGTATTTTGCTGTTTCAATTTGTTCAGCATATACGTTAATGGTCCCCTATCTTGTAACTCTCTCAAACCAGGGGTATTGGGCGAACTTACATTAACCACAAAGTAATCCACATGCTCAAATAGAGCTTCATGGCAAATGAGATAGTCCCGTACCGCATCTTCATTTGGCGTGGTCTTATTCTTCCCAATATTTCCCCCAACCATTACGCGGTGCTTTTTTTTCAACAGGTCTACTGCTTCAAAAACCCCTTTATTGTTAAATCCCATTCTATTGATGATGGCTTCATCTTCTACTAATCTAAAAAGACGTTTTTTGGGATTTCCAGGTTGTGGTTTTGGAGTTAAGGTACCTATCTCCACAAAACCAAAGCCATAATCCGAAAATTCGTTGTACAATTTGGCATCTTTATCAAAGCCTGCGGCCAAACCTACAGGGTTTTTAAACTTTAGCCCAAAAACCTCCCGCTCCAACGCGGAATCCTCGACTACAAACTTTTTGCGCATAAGTCCCCCCACTCCCAGTTTGGAAAATAGTTTAATCATCGTAAATGAGAAATGATGGGCGCTTTCAGCATCCAGCAAAAAAAGCAAAGGCCGTATGAGGAGTTTGTACATTCAGAAATACTTTGTGCAAAAATAGAAACTCTAACAGCTCAAGATAAAGAATCTCTTATTTTTCGTTAAATGAATTATCAACCCGCATAGGACTCATGGAAATCATACCACAAAGTTCAACATACAAATCATATTGTTTTTGGTTGAACGTTCCCAATAAACGTCTATCAATCATTCTGGCGTTGCTACGCATACTATCCAAAAGTTGTCGATACTCATAGGACATTTCCATCAGGACCGAGGGTGGACTCTCTTGGTGTTTGTGCAGAAGGGATTTGGCCTTATCTTTCAAATAGGTGTTTCTGACTTTAAGTTCAGCGCTCCAGTTTTTTAGACTTTCCCTTTGCTCTTCATTTAACTGGAAAACCTCAATAATAGTCTCATTGTCTCTCCCTCCAACACCCAAAGTACAATCCATTTGGGCAGAAGAAAAAAAGAAAGAGACCAAAAATGAAAGGAGTAGTAGTTTTTTCAAATAGTTGCTGTTTAATTACAAGAAAGATAGGAGCTACCTTCAGAGTTTAATCAAAATCACGATTGAATAAGCATTATTTTTGTTGAAAAGCACTTTATGGAGCAATTATTACCTCGTTTTTTGGAATACGTAGCTATAGACACCCAAAGCGACCCCTATTCCAAAACCACCCCCAGTACTGAAAAACAATTGAATTTGGCCAAGAAGTTGGTGACTGAATTACACACACTTGGTATGCAAGACGTATCTATTGACGCCAATGGATATATTATGGCCACATTGCCCAGTAACTTAGAGAAAGAGGTACCTACCATAGGCTTTATAGCACATATGGATACTACGCCTGATTTTACTGGTAAAAACGTTTCTCCTCAAATTATAAAGTCGTATGACGGTGGGGATATTGTACTCAATAAAGGAAAGGATGTTGTACTTTCTCCAGATTACTTTCCTGAGCTACTTCAGTACAAGGGACAAACCCTGATTACCACAGACGGCACAACCCTTTTAGGAGCAGATGACAAAGCGGGAGTAGCCGAGATCATAACTGCAATGGAATATCTTAGGGAACACCCTGAAGTAAAACATGGTAAGATTCGAATTGCTTTTACCCCTGATGAGGAAATTGGAAGGGGCGCCCATAAGTTTGACGTAAAGAAATTTGGGGCTCAATGGGCGTACACAGTAGATGGTAGCCAAATTGGAGAGTTGGAGTTTGAGAACTTCAACGCTGCAGGGGCCACTATAAAGATTTCTGGTAAAAGCGTGCATCCGGGCTATGCTAAAAACAAAATGATCAATGCGATACATATTGCTAATGAATTTTTAAGCCTTTTACCGCCGCATGAAACGCCTGAAAAAACGGAAGGACGCGAAGGTTTCTTTCATGTACATAAAATTAAAGGAGAAATAGAGGTTGCTGAAATTGAACTTATTGTTCGTGACCATGATACAGAACATTTTAAGGCAAGAAAGCAATTATTACAGGATATTGTAGAAAAACTATCTCATAAATTTGGTGATTGTATTGAATTACATGTTGAAAATCAATATTTTAATATGCGAGAAAAGGTAGAGCCTGTTTTTCATATTGTGGAAATTGCTGAGGAAGCAATGAAATCTTTAGATATAGAACCGATTATAAAACCCATTCGTGGAGGAACCGATGGGTCTCAATTAAGTTTTATGGGATTGCCTTGTCCGAACATTTTCGCTGGGGGACATAATTTCCATGGTAAATATGAATATATCCCCTTGGAGAGCATGCAAAAGGCTGTACAGGTTATTGTGAAAATATGTGAGCTTACCGCTATTCAAATCAAGTAATTATGACTGCATCCGAAAAAATAGAAGCATACTACAAAAAGGAGCATCCTTTTAAAGAGGGAATTGCAATTCTTAGAGCTATTGCAAAACAAACTGATGCCAAAGAGGACTACAAATGGAACTTCCCTGTGTATACTATCGCCACTAAAAATGTTTTGGGTATATGCAGGTTTAAGAATCATTTTGGGGTTTGGTTCTTTAATGGTGCCTTTTTAAAAGACTCAAAAAAGGTGCTTCAAAATGCTCAAGAAGGGAAAACCAAAGGGATGCGTCATTGGAAATTTAATGCAGTATCCGATATTGATTCTGAAGTTGTTTTAGCCTACATGGAAGAAGCTATAACTAATCAAAAAAATGGTCTTGAAGTAAAGATTGAAAGGAAACGTAACGATTTGGTCGTTCCAGAAATTCTAAAAGAATGTTTAGATGGTGAAGAAGCTTTAAAAAAGGCATTTCAAAAATTTTCTGCCTACAAACAAAAGGAGTTCTGCGAATATTTAACAGAAGCCAAACAAGAAACCACAAAAAAGAAAAGGTTGGAAAAAATAGTACCCCTTATCACACAGGGCATTGGATTAAATGATAAGTACCGTTAATTCTTTTGAAGCTTGAAAGTTACTACTGGGGAACTTCCCACCCATTGTGATATGTTGCCTTGAGAAATTGATTTGCATTTTCCTCGGTAAATCTGTTTTTTTCTTTATCCCAATAAATACGATTCCCTGTTTTATATGCGACGTTACCCATATGTGAGACAACTGCCGTATCATAGCCAACTTGTATTGGTGCGTTCAGTATAGATGAATCGCGAGTTTTTACTGCTTCAATGAAGTTTTGGGTATGCAAATCCAATCCGTTTACTCCGTTACTCTTTTTTAAGGGTATCTGTTCCATTTTATCAATACCCTCTTTTCCCCAACCTTGAAATTCTTTTTCTGGAATGACTTCCCACCCATCCCTATTCAACACTAAAGTTCCCATGTTTCCAATAAAGGCTATTCCATGATTTCTACCATAGTTGCCACCATCAATTCCAGTGGCATGTTCCCAAAGGATAGAGAATTGGTCAAATTCAAAAACTGTTTGCAAGGTGTCAGGAGTTTCGGAAGCATCATCGGGATAGGCAAACTTACCTCCCAAAGCCATAACCGATTTTGGACGGGATGCTTTCATCCCATAAAGGGCATAATCCAGTAAATGTACACCCCAATCGGTCATCAGTCCTCCAGCATAGTCCCAAAACCATCGAAAGTTAAAATGAAATCTATTTTGGTTAAAAGCCCTTTTCGGAGCGGGTCCTAACCACATATCATAATTAACACCAGAAGGTACCGCAGTATCTGGAACAAGAGTTACAGGTTTCATCCATCCCTGATAAGCCCAAGCTTTGGCTAATCGTATTTGACCCAATTTCCCAGAATGGACAAAATCAATAGCATCTTTAAAATGTGGTTGGCTCCGTTGCCATTGACCAATCTGCACTATACGTTCACTGGCCGTTACATGCTTAAGCATTACATCGCATTCTTGAACCGAATTGGCAATTGGTTTCTCACAGTACGCATCTTTACCCGCCATTATAGTATCGGTAAGTTGTAGGCAATGCCAATGATCTGGGGTACCAATTATAACCACATCTACATCCTTATCTTCAAGCATCTTTCGATAGTCACTGTATAGCTTTGGTTCCTTAATTTTTGCCTTTTTAAGTTCGGCCACTCTGGATTTAAGTACGTTTTGGTCTACATCGCATAGGGCAACCACCTGTATATCGCTGATTTTTAGCATGGAGAGCAAATTGGCGAAACCCATCCCTTTGCAACCTATAAGCCCAACCTGTATTTGATCATTAGGGCTCACCTTTTTTCTGAGTGTAGCTAATAGCTCAACGGGGAAAAAGAAAGAGGCCCCTAAACTAGTGGCGAGTAAGGTGCTTTTCTTCATAAAGTTTCTGCGCGTAACCATAATCAACTGATTTGTTGTAACAAGTTACCATTTTACCAACGAACAAAAAAAACGCCGACAATGTCGGCGTTTTCTGATTTTATGGATAAGTCATATCATTTTTTAGCGGGTGGAGCGCTTAACTTCTTGCTCATCTCCATGGATATGGCAGAGCGGTCAAACTTAAGTCGACCTGCCATGGTCTCAATTACGCAAGAAAAGTCTTTATCGTTCAGCTCCACTACTTTCCCGTAGAGCCCACTCTTCGTTATGATTTTATCCCCTTTTTTTAGTTCCGAGGCAAACTTTTTCTCATCCTTCTGACGTTTGACCTGTGGGCGAATCATAAAGAAATACGCCACCACAAAAATCAAAATCAGTGGTAAAAATTGTCCTAAATTCTCCATCTATGGTAGCTTCTTATTTTACAGGACCCGCTTGTACCGGAGCTGCATTTTTTGGATTTACAAAGGCTTTGATTCTAAGAATCTCAGAGCCTTTTTGCGTATTTGCCGTTACCGTTACGGTTTTGGTTACTTGATTTTGACCTGAGCCATTGAACTTCACCAATAATTCGCCGCTTTCTCCCGGAGCAATCGGTGTATTCTTAGGGTATTCTGGTATGGTACAACCACAGCTACTCTTCGCATCGGTAATAATTAATGGAGCTTTACCTGTGTTGGTAAACTTGAAACGGGTTTCTTGAGGCGTGCCTTGTGCAATGGTTCCAAAATCATGCTCAGATGACTCAAAAGTCATTATAGGAAGATTTTTCTGAGCCGCATCCCGCGTTGTAGCATTGTCTACATTATCAGCAACGATTTTGCTAGAGGCCTTGTCCTTACAGGATAGTCCAACAAATGCAATAACCATAACTAAGCTGAAGATTGTTGTTATTCTTTTCATTCTAAAGATTTTGTTTTTTCAAAAATAATCAATTAAAAAATTATCGAAGACCTCGCCCCATTTTTTGAAGCCGTCCTTCGGTTTTGTATTCTTTGGCCAATTTATCCAAAACACCATTTATAAAGATGCTACTTTTAGGTGTGGAATACTCTTTAGCAATTTCTAAATATTCATTCAGCGTTACTTTTTCAGGAATTGATGAAAAATTCAGAAGTTCACAGATGGCCATTTTCAGGATAATAGAGTCAATTTCTGCTATTCTGTCATTGTCCCAATTCGGGGTTTTACCCTCAATCTCTTTTTCCCATTTTTCGTTATTCAAAAGCGTCTTGGTGAGTAATTTTTTGGCAAAATCCAAATCTTGTTCATCTTTCAACAAACGGGGTAGAAAATAACTTTCGCGCACATTAGAATCTGCTTTTTTCAAACGCTTTAAAAGAAATGTGTTCACAATAGGAAAATCGTCTATCCAAGTAAGTTGGTCATCTTCAAAGTACTCATAGATTTTTTCATTGGGCGCTATCACGTTCTTGAAAAGCTGCAAAACCAACTCCCTATCTTCTTCATAACTGTTTTTATCGCTAGTCATATAGGCCTTGTAATAGGTACTGGCCAAAACATCTTTATGAATGATTTTTACATAATCTTCATTCAAATACCAATTGTTCAGTTTTTGTTTGGAAAGTCGCTCTTGTAAAAGCGAATTACCAGCAATTTGAACCAGAACTTGGTTTTTCACAAATTTCTCAGGATTGGGATATTGGTCTTCCTCCGAAACCAAATACTTTTTTGAGGCGTGCTGAAGATGTTTTTCTGCTAGAGCATGCAGCTCTTTCATGAGGCTCAACATCAAAATGTACAATACGTACATATTGTCTATGCTTAACCTCAAGAATTTTTCCTGTTTTTCCAAAGAATCATCTTTGGATTGAATCAATGCATAGATGCATTGCATAACTTTTACCCGGATATGCCGTCTTGTTAGCATTTAAAAGAACTTTAAAGTCGTTTTTTGGCTTTCACGGCACAAAAGTACTCTTATATTTTAATCCCTCCTACCTAACACTCTTTCTTATCAGTTTTATAACATTCATTTCGATATCAATCATCTATATTTGCCCCGCCATCTATAAAACTTCAACCACCTTTTCTCCTGATGAAGGAATTAAAACATCTAAATAAATATTTTAAAAAGTACAGGCTCAAGCTATTATTGGGTATTGTGATAACCATTATTGCCCGATTGTTCTCTTTGGTAGTTCCCAATTATGTGAACCAATCCATTGGAGTCATTGAAGATTATCTTGGGAGTACTATTGCGTTATCAGAAGCAAAATCAACCTTGTTCCAATACATTTTGATTATTATAGGTACAGCATTGCTTTCTGCGCTATTTACCTTCCTGATGCGACAAACCATCATAAACGTATCTCGTTACATTGAATACGATTTAAAGAATGAGGTGTTTGACCATTATCAAATTTTAACACTGGATTTTTACAAAAAGAATCGAATCGGGGATTTGATGAACCGTATCAGCGAAGATGTCAATCAAGTGCGATTGTATGCAGGCCCAGTGATTATGTACGGCATGAATACGGTAACGATTTTTATCTGTGTCATCACAATTATGTTTATTAAAGCGCCTGCTTTGGCAGCGTATACGCTTATACCTTTGCCTGTCTTGTCGATTTTGATTTATCAAATCAGCAAAATAATACATTTGAGAAGCACAAAAGTCCAAGAGTTTTTGTCTACACTTTCAACATTTGCACAAGAATCGTTTTCGGGAGTATCAGTTATAAAGGCCTATGGCATAGAGCCACGAATAAACCATGAACTACAGGGCTTGGCCGTGGAGGGGAAAGATACCAGCATGGACTTAGCCAAGGTAAATGCTTGGTTTTTTCCTTTAATGATTTTACTTATTGGCATCAGTAATATCATTGTTATCTATTTTGGTGGACAAATGTACATTGATGGCAAAATAGCTTCCTTTGGTCTGATTGCCGAGTTCATTTTGTACGTAAATATGCTCACCTGGCCCGTAGCTGTGGTAGGTTGGCTTACATCTATTGTACAGCGTGCTGAAGCTTCTCAAAAACGTATCAACGAGTTCTTGAATGTAGAGCCAGATATTGTAAATGAGGTGGAAGAAGCATCTTCTATTAAAGGTAATATTGAATTCAAAAACGTCACTTTTACTTACGATGACACCGAGATAACAGCCTTGAATAAGATTTCTTTTTCAATTAAAGCAGGGCAGACTACAGCTATTTTGGGGAAAATAGGATCTGGAAAATCCACTATTTTGGATTTAATAGCAAGATTATACGATACCACGCAAGGGGAAATACGCATAGATGGCATCCCTATCCAAAAACTCAATCTTCATTCCTTGAGATCTTCCATAGGTGCTGTTCCACAGGACGCTTTTCTTTTTTCGGATACCATAGAAAATAACATCCGATTTGGAAATGAGCATGCAAGTTTTCAAGAAATTGTAAATGTGGCCAAAAAGGCAGTGGTTCATGAGAACATTGAAGGTTTTGCCCAAAAGTATGATACAATTTTGGGGGAAAGAGGTATAACTTTAAGTGGAGGTCAAAAACAACGTGTTTCCATTGCTCGAGCCCTTCTAAAGGATCCTAAGATTTATTTGTTTGATGATTGCCTCTCTGCAGTGGATACTGAAACCGAAGAAGAAATTTTGAACAACCTCAAACAAGCTTCAAAAGACAAAACTACTTTAATCGTGAGTCACCGAGTATCATCAGCAAAAAACGCAGACCATATTATCATTTTGGACAAAGGAGAAATCATTCAAGAAGGTACCCACGAAGAATTGAACAACACTGAGGGCTATTATAAAGAACTTTATCAGACCCAACTCTCCGAGAAAGAATGACAAAAAAGTTGCTGAATTAGCATTTTTTTTACATTTTTGGTAGAATTATTCGCCAAAGCGCTAAACACATACCTTTACTTTATGAATGACAAAGAAATTATGGATCAGGAGGAAATATACTCTAAGGTCCTACGGGCAGGAAGGAGAACCTATTTTTTTGATGTAAGAAGTACCAAAGCTGGTGATTATTATCTAACCATAACGGAAAGCAAAAAGTTTACCCATGATGATGGGTCTTTCCATTACAAAAAGCATAAAATCTATCTTTACAAAGAAGATTTCACAGCTTTCAAAGAAATCATGGAGGAAATGATGGATTACATCATTGACGAAAAAGGTCTAGAAGTGATTTCTGAAAGACATAAAAAAGACTACAAAAAAGAAGACAATAACATTGAAAGTAACGGAACAGCTTCGGGAAGTTTTACAGATGTTAGTTTTGATGATATTTAATCAAAACTTTAAAATATAGTAAAAACGACCTGTTAAGCAGGTCGTTTTTACTTTTGGACCCTACCATCAGATTATTTATTGAAACAACATTAAAATATGGCAAGAACACCAAGCAATATGCTCCCTTTGGGCACTACCGCGCCAGCATTCGAACTTTTGGATACAGCTACCGATACCTTAGTTTCCTTAGAATCTGCGAGAGGAGAGAAAGGAACAGTGGTGATGTTTATCTGTAATCATTGTCCTTTTGTCATTCATGTAAATCCAGAAATTTCCAGTTTAGGATTGGCGTATCAAAAAAAAGGAATTCGCTTTATTGCCATTTCCAGCAATGATGTGGAAAACTACCCACAGGATGCTCCAGATTTAATGAAGTTAAAAGCAAAGGAGGAACACTATTCTTTTCCGTATTTATATGATGAAACCCAAGAGGTAGCGAAAGCATATGATGCGGCCTGTACGCCAGATTTTTATCTTTTTGATGATTCATTGAAATTGGTCTATCGAGGTCAATTGGACGATTCCAGACCCGGAAATGGACTTCCCGTTACGGGAAGGGACCTGCGTCAAGCTATGGACAATGTTTTGGAAGGAAATCCTGTAGATGCGCATCAAAAGCCAAGTATTGGTTGCAACATCAAATGGTTTAGTGAGTAATTCTATGCTTTCAGCCAAATTGAGTTCTGCAGACCGTTGTTATTCCAGGTCAAGATGGGGGAAAACTTTCAAATCCTTTGATAGATTTGCTCAATTCAAAGAAAGTAAGGTTTAAAAGAATTACCGAGGTAATGGCGAAGAATAATAAATCTGCAGTCGGTTCATGGACAAAGTATCCTTAAATTCTTCCGAATAGACGTGACTAAAACACAAAAAGTAAAAAAAAAACTATTGGATGGTATATCTACAAGCTGTTACTTCTGATTTGATTTATAAATACCTTGAAACAGGTCTTGCATCCTATCAGCAACACTATTTACACTTATGGAAAAACCAAGATCCCAACCCTTATGTAACCCAAAACTTCACTTCAGAAATTGTAACACAAGAACTTACTGATCCAAATATTGAGAATTTTTTGGTCAAAGTGGATGATGCGACAATTGGTATTGTTAAACTGATTAGGAATAAAGCATTAGATGATTATGACGCGAATTCGTCATTACTAATACAAAAGATTTATCTATTACATGAGCATTCTGGAAAGGGGTATGGACATCAGTTGATTGGACTCCTTGAAACCCACGCCAAGAAGCTTAAAAAAAAAGTAATTTGGTTGGGAGCCATGAAAAAAGGGAATGCGCTCCGTTTTTATTTAAAAAATGGATTCACTATCCATGGGGAATCTAAACTCGAATTACCCAATGCTATTGATGAGGAAAGACCCATGTGGATCTTGACCAAGATGCTTTAGTCTACCAACCTTTTCGGTCCAGCAGATTATGAATATGGGCAAAATGATGGTTGCTATGCCAGGCATACCGACCTATGTTCTCAGCCAAAGTACTTTCCACATTCCCTTCCGGATGTTTAAAAGTACGTTGGAGCTCTTCTTGTGTTAGTTCTTTAAGTAAGTAGACCAACTTGGCATGCACCGCTTTCAGGTGATCCAAAGACATTTGTATGGGAGCTGATTTGGCATCAAAAAGATTGGCCCACTTTTTTTCCAAATAAGGCTTAATCAAGGGGCTTTCCTCTGTAAGACCCCATTTGAAACGGGTATAACTGTTATGGTGACTATCTGAAAGATGGTGAACCACCTGCCTAACCGTCCAACCTTGGGGACGATATGGAGTTTCCAATTGTTCTTCTGATAATCCAGACACCTCTTTTTCCAAACGGGAAGGCAGCTCCTCCAAAACATTAATCCATTTTTTCAAATGTTCGTCTGTAATAGACGCTGGTACCTCATATTTTCCAATAGGGTAACGCAGTTGTTCCAAATCATATTTTTCCATGTACTAAAAGTACTAAACATTCAAGGAAAAAATCAGGTTTTCTCTCAAACAAAGCATAAGGTCTCTTAAAACTTTAATACACTTTTAACTGCGCAAAAATCCGCATGAAATCTCATAAACTACCTTTGTAAGAGTTTAGTTTAAATCAATAAAAACAAAATACTATGGCTACTATTCGATTGGGAGATACCGCTCCTGATTTCACTGTTGAAACGTCTCAGGGAACACTGAACTTTTACGATTATCTCGGCGATGGTTGGGGCATTCTCTTTTCCCATCCTGCAGATTTTACTCCAGTATGTACCACCGAATTGGGCACTGCAGCAAAATTCAAATCTGAATTTGAAAAAAGAAATGTAAAAATGATTGCCCTTAGTGTCGATGGTGTTGAATCGCATAATGAGTGGATACAGGACATCAACGAAACACAGCATACCACGGTTAATTTTCCGATAATCGCAGATGTGGATAAAAAAGTATCTGATCTTTATGATATGATTCATCCAAATGCAAATGATACCTTAACTGTCCGTTCGGTTTTCATTATAGCCCCGGATAAAACTGTCAAATTAATTTTGACATATCCTGCTTCTACCGGACGTAATTTTTATGAATTATTACGAGTTATTGACTCGCTTCAATTGACAGTATACAACAAAGTGGCCACGCCTGCCAACTGGGAACATGGTGATAAGGTGGTAGTTAGTCCTGCCATCCCTACTAATGAAGCTAAAGAAATTTTTACAGCGGGTGTTGATGAAGTAAAACCGTATTTACGTCTCACCCCAGACCCTACGGCATAACTCACTTGTCAAATTATATATAAAAAGCTCCCTAAGACAGGGAGCTTTTTTGTTTCAAGTAATCAATACCTAAGAAAACTGAATTTTTTTCCTACATGCGCGCAACCTCTTTAAAATTTACTATCTACATAACAAACAACCTCAACAACAACCTTTAAATCGACAACACTATGAATACCTTCTTCGGAGTACTTCTGCTCCTTTTGCTGATTAATATAGCCCTATTGATTTTAAGTGTAAATCGTGCTAAAAAGTAACTTTTTCGCGAAATCCAACACTTAAAAAACTAAATATCAATTATGTGCAAACAATAAGTAGGGTCTAAAGCCGTTCAGTTGTTATATAAACAAAGCAGCAAATCCCCTTTTACAAAAAAGCACACCATGCAAACTTTTTTTATAGTACTACTTTTTTTACTCATTATTAATGCCTGTTTACTGCTAGTAAGTGTGAATCGGTCTAAGTAACAAAAAAGCTCCTCTGAAGGGAGCTATTGTATTTATTTCCTTATTGGAGATGAAGGCCTTTTTATTTTACATCCATAAGTTCTACGTCAAAAATCAAGGTTGCATCTGGAGGAATAACTCCACCCGCACCTGCACTACCATATGCAAGATGTGAAGGAATAACGAACCTGGCCTTATCGCCGACCTTTAAAAGTGCAATACCTTCATCCCAACCAGGAATTACCTGTCCAACTCCTAGTGAAAAATCTATTGGTTGATTACGACTGTATGAAGAATCGAATACTTGACCATTAGTAAGACTACCTTCGTAATGAACAGATACTGTTTTTCCTTTTTGTGCTTGTACTCCATTTCCTTTTTGAATAATTTGATATCTCAGTCCACTTTCTGTTTTTTCAAATCCAGCAGCTAACTTTTCCATTTCGGCCTCTGCCTGTGCCTTGGCTTCAGCAATTCTTTTTTCCCGCGCTCCTTCAAATACACGAAAAGCTTCAATGGCGTTCCAGTTTTCCGCTTCCGAACCTACACGAACAATTTCTAAAGAATCAATGGAATCACCTTGCGCTATAGCGTCTACAACTTCCTGTCCTGCCTCCACATGTCCAAAAACCGTGTGTTTATTATCCAACCATGGTGTCGGTCCGTGCGTTATAAAGAATTGACTTCCATTTGTTCCAGGTCCCGCGTTTGCCATAGACAGTATTCCTGGAGCGTCATGTTTCAGTTCCGGATGGAATTCATCATCGAATTTATAACCAGGATCACCTGTTCCCGTGCCTTGAGGGCATCCGCCTTGAATCATAAAATCGGCTATTACTCTATGAAATTTTAGTCCATCGTAGTATGGTTTACCCTGTTGCTTGGCCGTATTTTCCATGTTTCCCTCAGCAAGCGCAACAAAATTGCCCACAGTTCCCGGTGTTTTATCATGAGTTAGTTTTACCAGAATCTCTCCTTTACTGGTATTGAATTTGGCATAAATTCCTTCTTGCATATCTCTTATCTTAACTATTTTGTTTTGTTTACTCTATTTCTCAAAGGCTGCAAAGATACGGGTTTTTATAGCTTTCAAGGTTTATTTGATACCTTGAAAAAGTGACATAAAATCTATGATTTATTAGGGAAACATTACCTTTTGGATTTAAATACCAATTCTGATTCAGAAAACCATTGGAAGCAAAAAAAACAAAAACCATGGAACAACGATTGACCATTTTAACCCTAGGTGTTTCCGATTTAGAAAAACTGACACACTTTTACGAAAACCTGTTTGGTTGGATAAAGTCCGACTCAAGTAATGAACATATCACTTTTTTTACCTTGAATGGAATAGTACTCTCTCTTTATGAGAAAAATGAGCTAGCTCAAGATGCTAATGTTGATTCAAAGGGTAACGGATTCAAAGGGTTTACCTTGGCCTATAACACCCGTTCCGAAAATGAGGTAAACGATATAATAGAAAATTTAAGGGAGAAAGGGGTTAAAATAGTCAAGGAACCTCAAAAAGTGCATTGGGGTGGTTATAGTAGCTATATATCGGATTTGGATGGAAATCTCTGGGAAATTGCTTTTAACCCATATCTAAAGCTTGACGAAAAGGGTAGTGTTGCCGATTAGATAGAAACAACGCTATTTAATGGAGAAAAAGCACCAATTCCCAATCAATAGTTCTAATTGATTATCCCTTAATTTTTTTTGTAGCCACTACACCATATTTATCCATCAAATACACCAAGCCCGCCATCGTAGCAGCTCCCAGTTCCAACTCACGCTTATTAACATGTTCGAAAGTGTCATTTTCCGCATGGTGATGGTCAAAATACCGTTGCGAATCAGGTCGTAAGCCTGCCAAAACAATACCCTCATCTTTTAAAGGGTTAATGTCAGCTCCACTTCCTCCTTTTATAAACAAGTGTATTAAATAGGGTTCAAATAAGTCTCTCCAACCCAAAACTTGCTCAAAATCCTCTTCCGAGCAGTCAAATGAAAAGCCTCTTGGTGTAAATCCACCCGCATCACTTTCCAATGCAAAAACATGTTTTTCTCTTTTTTGCTTAGCCACTTCAGCATACTTTCTACCGCCTCTTAATCCATTCTCTTCATTCATAAAAAGCACCACACGTAATGTTCGTTTGGGTTTGTAGTTAGCTTTTTTTAGCAAACGAAGTACTTCCATACTTTGCACACAACCTGCCCCATCATCATGCGAACCATCGCCTAAATCCCACGAATCTAAATGCCCGCCTACAATCATTACCTCATTTGGGTATTCAGAACCTTTAATTTCTCCAATCACATTATAAGATTCCACATCAGGAAGTTGTTTGCAGCTTTGTTTAAAATAGAATTTAATTTCAGGATTCAAGGCTAAAGTCGTACTCAGTAATTCCGCGCCATTTGTGCTTATGGCAGCAGCGGGAATTCGGTCGCTAACGGGAGTATCCCCATAACTCATAGAACCTGTATGAGGGAAATCGTCCATTCGAAGGTTAACCGATCTGACGATTACTCCGAGTGCACCATATTTTCCCGCTTCGGCCGCTCCTGAATAGCGTTGGTCAACACATCCAGAATATGCTGTAAACGTGCTAATTTGAGTGGGGTCCATGGGTCTATTGTAGAAAACTATCTTTCCTTCAATTTTCTCCCTACCCATCTTTTTCAAGTCCTCTATGCCCTGTACTTCAACCACATTAGCTTTAATTCCAATATCCGGCGTTGCTACGGAGCCTCCCAGAGCACAAATAGGAACATTGGTAGTCAATCCAGGTTTCGTCTCAAAGTAAGCAAACTCTGGCGTTCCCCTTACCCATTTCGGCACCATAACAGGTTGAAGCCATACCCTATCCAATCCCAATGAATCCAATTGACCCTTGGTGTATTCCACTGCTTGTTGGGCTTCAACAGAACCCGAAAGACGCCCGCCAATTTGGTTGGAGAGGTAATTCAACCAGTCATAGGCCTTGCCGTTGGTTAAAGCGGTATCATAAATTGCTTTAAGTTGTTTCTCATCATCAGTTTGTGCAAAGGTGAAGGCACCCAACAATAGGCATACGAGTAATGCTTTTTTCATTTGCTTTCCTTTTCCAATTCTTGTTTGAAGAACTCTAAGTTAGCCTTTATTTCATCCTCCAACTCAGGTTCTTCGATATCTTTAAACTTTTTTAACGCTTCCAATAGGACAGAAGCAACAATAACCCGGGCTGCTTTTTTATTGTCTGCAGGAATAATATACCAAGGTGCATGGGGTTTTGAAGTTTTACTTAAAGCCTCCTGATAACATTCTTGATAAGAGTCCCAAAGTTTTCTCTCCTTTAAATCACCTGGGGAAAATTTCCAGTTTTTTTCTTTCAGACGTAATCGACGTAATAGTCTTTGACGCTGTTCTTCTTTGGAGAGATGTAGAAAAAATTTAAAAATCAAAGTCCCGTTTTCTGCCACATGTCTTTCAAAATCATTGATTTGGCGGTACCGTTTCTCCCAAAATTCGGAATCAATATCATTAACGGAATCCACACCTGGTATGTTCTCTGAAAGAATATAATTTGGATGTACCTTGGTCACCAATACATTTTCGTAGTGGGTTCTATTAAAAACACTGAACTTCCCTCGTTCGGGAAGGGCGATATAATGTCTCCACAAATAGTCGTGTTTTAGCTCCAAATCTGTAGGTACTTTAAAACTGTGAACCTCTACACCTCTAACATTAAAGTCTTTAAAGACCTCACGGATTAGGCTATCCTTACCGGCGGTATCCATTCCCTGCAAACAGATTAAAACACCGTATTTACCATGTGCATATAAAGTGTCTTGAAACTTTCCCAATTCCCTGCGAAGGTCTCTTAAATCCTTTTTTAGTTCCTTATCGGATTTTCCAAAATTTTCAAAGGTGCTTGTAGCTGAAAGGTTGGTATCACTTTCTACCTTATAACTGTCTGGTTTAATGTATTCCATAAAATGAATATACTGCTTTTTCTATATTCCATTTGATTGTTTGAATATTGTAGTTCGTCGATAGGAATTACCATTGGTAGTTTTACTCCGTTTTTCATCGATTTTATACAATTCCTACACGTTTCTAGCGTAATTTAGAGTACAAACCAAACGTGTAGTCCCAAATCTGCCGTTATGAAATCAAGGAAGACGAACCTATTTATCATACTCACGTTAAGTCTGCAAGGCCTTTTTTTAACGGCTTCGTTCAAGGCGACCAATGCCTGCGAATACGCCAATTCCAATATGGAATACATTAAAGACCAAACTGAGACAGCGATTTCTGCGTCTGAACTCCAAATAACGAAGTACTATGCATACAAAGCCATAAGCGGCATAGAAAAAACACGTTCTAACTTTGATGCCTGTGGATGTCAAGAGGCAATTACGAGTTTGGATAATGCACTTTCGAATCTAAAAGAGGCTACTAAAGCCGATACCCACACCACATCGAAACAAGCGTTGCATAAGGCATTGAAAAATACCGAAAAGGGAATTAAAGAACTTCAAAACTTCGGCTTAAGTGTAAATGATGTTTACGGTGACGACATGTTGGTTTTTAACACCAAGGAAGTCCTCAATGCACAGGGCGGTATTCTTTTGCCTAAAGGCAAATTGTTGGAACAACAAATCCATAATGGGCTCAAGGATTTTGAAATTTCAATCGCCAATATTGTAAATCAGTTGGACTGCGATGAAGCACGTAGATTTATCAAAAAAACCTACGACAATGCTAATATCAAACTATTAGATACTGATTTAACGAAACCCAAGAAAATCTACCACCAAAGGGTAAAAACAATCACAAAAAACGCTTTGAATAAGATTAAAGATTGTGAATAGCTTATTTGCTGGCGAACAACTTCACATCTTCTTCGGAAACTTCTTGACCTCCCAGAATTATTAAGCGTTCTACTACATTTCTTAGTTCGCGTACATTACCTGTCCAGTCATATCCTTTTAAAAGTTCCGTCGCCTTTTTTGAGAATGCTTTAATGACGGTACCCTGCTCTTCTGCTATTTTTTCCGCAAAATGTTCAATTAGCATGGCAATGTCATCCCTCCTATCATTTAATGCGGGTACTTTAATTAGTATGACAGCGAGTCTGTGGTAAAGGTCTTCCCTAAAGTTCCCCTCAGAAATTTCCTTTTTTAAGTCTTTATTGGTAGCTGCCAATACCCTGACATCAACTTTTATGTCCTTGTCTGTCCCTACTCTTGAAATCTTATTTTCTTGTAATGCTCTAAGTACTTTAGCCTGGGCGGAAAGGCTCATGTCTCCTATTTCATCCAAAAAAATAGTCCCTTTATTCGCCGCTTCAAATTTTCCAGCTCTGTCCTTAACCGCAGATGTAAAAGCTCCTTTCACGTGTCCAAAAAGCTCGCTTTCAATAAGCTCAGAGGGAATTGCCGCGCAGTTTACTTCAATAAAAGGGGAAGAGGAACGTGCACTTTTTTGATGTAACCAATGCGCTACTAACTCCTTTCCGGTTCCATTAGGACCTGTAATCAAAACCCTAGCGTCTGTGGGAGCCACTTTTTCAATCATATCCTTAATAGCTCCAATTTCTTTGCTTTCCCCAATCATTTCATAATTCTTGGAGACCTTTTTCTTCAAAATTTTATTCTCGACTACCAGTTCCTTTCTGTCCAAGGCGTTACGCACTGTGGTTAATAGACGGTTTAAATCTGGTGGCTTAGAGATATAATCAAACGCGCCTAACCGCATGGTGTTCACAGCAGTATCCAAATCTCCATGACCTGATATCATTATAAAAGGAATTTCTGGTTTTATTTGCCGTGCCGCTTCCAAGACCTCTACCCCATCCATTTTGGGCATTTTTATATCACACAAGACCAAATCGAAATCTTCTTTTTTTATAATCTCCATGCCCTTCAATCCGTCTTCTACTTCGAAAACTTGGTAGGCATCATTTTCCTCACTCAATATCTTTATCAAAACCCGCCGTATGGCCGATTCATCTTCTATCACCAATATTCTAGACATAATTTTCTATTTAAAAGATTCCGATTTTGAAACCAGTTCTAATATAAAGATTTGCTTCATCATTCAACAAAAAAACAGCGCTTCTATCATCATTTCTTAACTCTCCAATTTGTTCAATGGAACGGCCTACCAAAGCAAAAAGGGATGCGCGTTTAGAAATATGATATTGATATCCGAAGGCTCCAACGAGAGCGGAAAGTGAAATTTTGGAACCTATCTGGTTGTCTGGTAGTGCAATATCGTTTTGAATGTTGATGAAATAACCATCCAAAAGCATGGTGAATCCAAAAGTATGCTTAGGCGAAGGATGGTATTCAAATCTTGAGCGGGGAATACCTATTGTATAAGACCAATTTGGATGGAATCTACGGTAATAACTAACCAATGGAAGTGGAATAGGTAAACCTGTTGTGCTGTTATAGGATAAACCAAGTACTATTCGAAATGGTTTGCTCGCCGTTCTGTTTTCTTTCCACAATGTGGCAGTGGCATTGAGAAAAAAATCATCGGTTTGGGCACCATTGGTAAAATTGGATGCCAACCTAGGCGTGAAAATGCCCACGAAATTCCAATTTTCATTCCATTTGGTGATAAACCCCAGATTCAAGTCCACTACATGAAACCGATTCAGCTCCGTTTGGTCAAAAGGAAAATTTTGAGAAAACCCGACATCAAATCGGTTGTATTCCAAACCGGTCACCAAATAATCCTTCTTCTCATTTAATTTTATGGGAAGATTGAATAGAAACTTATACCGCTGCGTCTTTATTCCGGTATCGTTTTCAGGGATATTGAGATATTCGAAGCGCAAAATATCCGTACTCTGCCCTAAGGAGTCTTGCACCACAAAAAACACCATAAAACATAGAATGCCTAAAAGCGTTTTATGGATTCTCTGAATTTGTATTGTTCTGAGGTTTTTGATGTTGAATTATATGGATATCCCTCTGAGGGAAAGGGATGGTTACATTATTCTCTTTGAATTTTTTGTTGATGCTATATCGAATATCACTTTTAATTCGAGGATCTACAAAACTATCATTTATGAAATAATTTATTGAAAACATGAGGGCAGAATCGCCAAAGTCATTGAAAAGTACAAAAGGTATGGGTTTTTTAAGCACCTTTTTATGCTCAATCACAGATTCCTCCAATAAGCGCGTCACCAATTCAACATCACTTCCATAGGCTACACCCACATGGACGCTTTCCCGTGTAGTCCTATGATTTTGGGTATAGTTATAAACAATGTCGCTAATAAACTTATGATTGGGTATGACGACCACCTTATCATCTCGCGTTAAGGCTCTGGTGGTTCTCAACTTTATTTCGAATACCTTACCCACTTTTCCATCAACCTCTACAATATCTCCTACTTGAAGAGATTTGTCCAAAATGATGAAAATCCCTCCCAGAATATCTTTGAAAAACTCCTGGAGAGCCAGTCCCAAACCAACAAAAAGCGCTGCTGAAGCAGTAATAATAAGCGTAATATCTATTCCAGCTCCGCTAAGGGTAAGCAGTACTACTATGAGATAAATAACATAGTTGACAAACTTGAAGACGCTTGAAAATTTTTGTTTGTCCTCAGGCTCCATTTTGCGGGTAACCAAATACCGAGACCACTTTAATAGAAGTTTAGTGGCCACAATAGAGATAGTAAGGAGTAATAAAAGTCCAAGGGTAAGGTGAATGGATTTCTCTCCTTCGCCAATATGAATGCCCCAGTTGAGAAACTCCTTTACAGAGCCCCAGATATCTTCTTGAATGATTTCCTTTATTTCTTCTGTACCGTCTTGCATATTTCTTCTAGTACCTCAACCACTTAAATAGTTCTTTATAGGTTGGACGTTTACCATACATAAGAATTCCTACCCGATAAATCTTTGAAGCCAACCATACAATTCCCAAAAAGGCTCCTACCAATAG
This sequence comes from Bacteroidota bacterium, assembly GCA_039191905.1. Lineage (GTDB taxonomy): Bacteria > Bacteroidota > Bacteroidia > Flavobacteriales > Flavobacteriaceae > Flagellimonas. The sequence goes on from JBCCXJ010000011.1 coordinate 110,219, forward strand.
CGCTATGGACAACAAAAGTTGCCATAAAGGTACACCTCCTTCCCCAATGCCACCGGGTAATCGCATGAGCATAACTATAGGTGAAGTTAACGGAAATAGCGAAAAGCCTAACGCAATAGGACCATGTGGATTGCTAAAAACGGAGAAAAAGCCCACATAAATAGCAAGCATTAATGGTAAGATGATAGGAAAGATAAATTGTTGGGTATCGGTTTCGTTATCCACCGCAGCACCAATAGCAGCATATATGGAACTGTAAATTAGATAACCCAAAATAAAATATATCAAAAATGACCCAATGAGAAGGCCCCAAGGAATATTTACAATTTCCTTTGCATACAATAACATGTCACCATCAAGACTTGAAGTTGGCAATTCTGCCATTCCATTAACCGCTGGGGTAGTCAGAGTGCTCTCTGTTGACAAAGCAGAAATATCTATTCCCAATAGCAAAACAGCAATAAATAACAAAGCCAAAGCAGAGACAATCCAGATACTAAATTGAGTAAGACCTGCCAATGAAGTTCCAATAATTTTCCCCAGCATAAGCTGAAAGGGTTTTACCGAAGAAATGATAACCTCAATAATTCGGCTTGTTTTTTCTTCTATAACACTCCTCATTACAAATCCACCATAGATAATAATAAACATCATGATGGCATAGCCAAAAGCACCGCCTATAAACGCTTTTATCTCGGTAATTCCTTTAATACTTCTTTCGCCATCAAAAGTGGCTAAGTTTATCACATAAGGTTTTTCAATTTCTGCGAATTCATCAGAAGAAACTCCAAGTTTTTGAAGACGTTTTAAACGTAATCTTTTCTGAAAAATACGTTCTAATCCTTCCGTTACCGAAGTATTCGCATTTTCTTTAGTAAATAGATAAGCAGCTTGTGCCACATCTTCTATAGAATCACCTTCCGGGATATGCAATAAGCCAAAGTAGCCTAACGCTATGGTCGAGTCCTTTGCTTGTTTTAAGGAAATATCCCTAAACTGAATATAAGAAACACCTTTGGTTGGTTTAAATTCATTATTGAAGTAAGAACTCTCATTCAAAACGGTAATGACCCTTTTTTCGCCGTCATTAACTTTAGTCAAGTAGACTATCAAAAGAATCATCCCTACAATTAGAATAGGGCTCAGGATGGTCATAATGATAAAGGATTTGTTCCTTACCTTAGCCAGATACTCCCGCTTTATTATTAATCCCAGCTTATCCATGACCCTCCTTCCCATTAACGGTTTGGATAAAAATATCGTTTGCCGATGGAATCACCTCTTCAAATCTGCTCACATTCCCATATTTGGATAACTCCGCCAAAACACCTCGGGTATCAGCCGAAGGGAGTTGAATGGATATAGACCAATTCCCTTCTTCCTTATCAGAACTAGAGGAGAGCATATTGAATTTTTCTGAAATTATTTCAGGTAACTTATCTACTGTGTTTTTTGTTTGCAGCAACACATTAAAAACATTGTTTTTATAGGCATTTTTAATTTCAGACAATTTACCATCCAAAATTTTCTCAGATTTATGTATTAAGGCAATGTATTCACAAAGCTCTTCTACGGATTCCATTCTATGCGTTGAAAAGATAATGGAGGTACCTTCCTCCTTCAACCTTAATATTTCATCCTTTATTATGTTAGCATTGATGGGGTCGAAACCACTAAAAGGTTCGTCGAAAATCAGAAGTTTAGGCTTATGCAATACTGTGACTATAAATTGGATTTTTTGCGCCATCCCTTTAGAGAGCTCTTGAATCTTTTTATCCCACCATTCTCCAATTTCAAAGCGTTCAAACCAATCCTTCAATCTTTTTTTGGCATCCGCTTTTGATAGTCCTTTAAGTTGTGCCAAATACAAGGCTTGCTCACCTACCTTCATACTTTTGTACAGTCCACGTTCTTCTGGTAAATATCCAATGGTTGCTATATGTTCAGGGGCCAGAGGTTTTCCATCAAACACCAACTGTCCTGTATCTGGATAAATAATCTGATTTATGATTCTAATAAATGTAGTTTTTCCAGCCCCGTTGGGACCTAAGAGACCATAAATCTTATTCTCCGGAATTTCTAAGGATATGTTGCTCAATGCTTTAAAGTCTCCGTAGGATTTTGAGACATTTTGGGCAACTAAAATGTGATGCATCCAAACAATTTTTTCAAATATATGTATTTGTGTAAAAAGAAAGTATGGCCTTAAAAACAAAACCCACCCTTAAAAAAATTCAAGGATGGGAAAAAAATTGCTATGAAAAAGAAAATTAGATATTGGTTTCCCAACATCAGATTCAAATATACGTTTTTTATTTGAACGGAAAACTTTTAATCGCTATGAGAAC
>JBCCXJ010000012.1:0-105085 GCA_039191905.1 Bacteroidota bacterium
ATTTCACTGGATTGAAATATATAGCCATACTCCTTCGCATGGGAGATGACTTTTTTGAAAATATCTTCCTGATTCGCCATGGGGCAAAAATAGTTTTTTAGCTAAATAAATAATGGGTTATTTCAACTGAAATTCGGTAGAGGCCAAAAGTCTTTCGTCTTCAAAAACATTAAGGGTGTAAATTCCTTCTGGGAGGGATTCAGCTGGCACCGTAATGGCATCACAAATACTGATTTCTTTTCCGGTATACACTATCTCTACTTTTTTGCTATAGGTATTTCCTCCAACGGAAATGGTGTTGGCATTATCTTCAATTACCTTCATTTCTGGCGTTAAAAATTGGAAGTAGACCACACGCACATTTCCTCGCTCTGAAGGGTCACTAAGTATGGTAACACACCCCCTTAATTTCTCAATGGTGGATGCTTTGTTGGTTTTTATAGGTCGGCCTGCTCGTAATCTAAATCCGCTACCTTCCGCATTTTGAAGTTTTAAATAGCTCTTGATTTTGAGTTCCCTGCTCAACTCGCGATTGGTCTCACGCAACAAAGATTCTCTTTTTTCAATATTACTTGCTCTTCCCCTTGCGTCTTGAAGTTGTTTCTGGGTTTCTTCAAATCTATCGGCCAAAAGACGATTGTTGTAGCGTAAAAAGTTGTTTTTCAGTTTTAAACTGTCAAAACTAATCTCCAACATGCGAAGTGAACTTCGTGTTTCCTTAAGTTTGGTCAAGCTAAAGTTCAACCTACCTACGGAATCCAACAATTGCTCTACCCTAAAACGTGAAGTCTGAAGTTCAATTTCGTTTACTTCATTCAACCCGGATAGACGGTCAACCTCAGCTTTCATTAAGGTTAAATCCTTAACTAAAAGTGACTTTTCTTGCTCTAAAAAAATCATTTGATTTTTGGACTGGGCATAGCTATAGTAAAATGCAATGAGAATGCCCACAATTACTGCTACAAGTGCGGCAAAGATTATCTTGTAATTGAAATTGTTATCTTGGGCGTCCATGGGGTTCTAGAGCTACTCTAAACAATATAAGATTTGATATCCAAAAGGTTGGCTAAGATAATAAACGATATTAACAACATCCTATTGCCAAAGGTGTGTTTTGGATGTAATACGCGATTATCCAGAGGAGAACATGTTTTGCGTACCGTTTGTCGACATGAGCTGCCACTCACCGATTATAACTTCACTAAAGAAAATGCAGTTGACCGAATTTTTTATGGACGAACACCCATAAAAAAGGCTTCTTCTTTTCTTTTTTTCACGAAAAATGGGATGGTAAAAAACCTAATGCACCAATTAAAGTATAAAAAACAAGAAGATATTGGTGCTTTTTTCGGTGATTGGTACGGTTCTTTGATGAAAGAAGAAAACGCTTTACATCATATTGATGCTGTGGTTCCTGTTCCGCTTCATCCTAAAAAAGAAAAAAAACGGACCTATAACCAAGTTTCACTCTTTGCAAAACAAATTGCCGAGCATCTTCAGGTGGATTTTGCCCCAGAACTATTGATTAGAATCAAAAACACCAAGACTCAAACCAAGAAAGACCGCCAGTTGCGATGGGAAAACATTCAAGATGCTTTTGAATCCAATCCATCAAAAAACAAGGAATACAGACATATATTATTGGTTGATGATGTGATTACAACCGGCGCCACTCTAGAGGCATGCACCAAAGCTCTTTCCCAACTTCCCGCTATTGAAATCTCTGTGGCCAGCATGGCAGTTGTAGAGTAGGGTTAAATTTTTCTTATGTCGGTTTCCAAAAATCAAATTAATCGTTTCTTTGCCTAGATTTTTATGGAACGTCTGAAAAAATATTTGAGCTTCCTTTTTATCCTTTGGATAGGATTGGTGCTTTGGCAATGTGCCCGAAGGGGAAATCCAACCGGCGGGCCAGAAGATGTTACTCCCCCAGAATTGATTCGAACGGAACCTGATAACTTTTCAACTGAGTTCACGTCTAAAAGTATTCGTCTATATTTTGATGAGTTCATTAAATTGGAGGATGTACAAAATCAGCTAATCATCTCCCCTCCTCTAGAATATTTGCCGGAAATAAAGCCACAAGGAGGTGTCAGCAAATATGTAGAGGTCATCATAAAAGATACGCTGAAGGAGAACACTACTTATACCTTAAACTTTGGCCAAAGCATAGTAGACAACAATGAAGGTAACCCGAACAGTTTTCTTACCTATGTTTTTTCTACGGGGACCTATATTGACTCCCTGACATTATCTGGAGCAGTTAAGGATGCTTACAACCGAAAGGCAGATGAATTTATTAGCGTGATGCTTTATGAAATAGATACGGCCTTTACGGATTCCACCGTTTTTAAGAAACCACCTAACTATATTTCGAACACCTTGGATAGCCTTCCTATTTTTGAGCTTAAAAACCTTAAGGAGGGAAAGTACAAGCTGGTAGCCATAAAAGATTTGAATAAAAACAACCTTTTTGACCAACGACAGGATAAAATCGGCTTTATAGAGGATACCATCACCTTACCTACTGACTCTATTTACCTGTTGAACTTATTTCAAGAAACTCCTAACTATAGTGCTTCCGTGCCCAGTTATGTGGCCAAAAACCGCATCATATTTGGCTATCAAGGGTTACAAGAGGAAATTAGCATTGAAAGCCTTACCGATTTACCTGATTCTGTCCGTACCACTGTACGTAAGGACAGGGAGACCGATACCCTAAACTATTGGTTGACCTCAACAGATTTGGATTCTATTGTCTTTATGGTGCGAAACACCGTGTTGGACCAAATGGATACCTTCACAGTAAAAACCCGAAAACTAGACTTAGATTCTTTAAAACTAAGCAATAACGTTAGTGGGAAGTTCGGCTTTGAAGAGAATTTAAGCGTTTTGGCCAATACTCCAATCAGCGCAGTGGACACGAGTCAAATTGAAGTTTTTTTGAGTGATTCGATTCCATACAATTATAATTATGTTCTGGATTCTTTAAAGAATCAAGTGGATTTTCAGTTCGAAAAAGAAGCCAATCAATCCTATACTTTTAATTTTTATCCTGGAGCTGTAACCGATTTTTTTGGCTTTGAAAATGATTCCTTGTCGTATAAATTAACTACAGGAAGCTATGCTGATTTTGGTAATTTAAGGGTTACACTTTCAGGTGCGGTGCGGTATCCAATGATAGTTCAACTGACTACTGAGCAAGGTGAAACCCAACGGGAAGTTATTTCGGAAATTCCTTCTCCTGTCGAATTCAACAATCTAGACCCTGGGAAGTATATGATTCGGGTGATTTTTGATGATAATGCCAATGGGATATGGGATACAGGTAGTTATTTAAAAAAGGTTCAACCAGAAAAGGTAAGCTATTATCCCGATGTAATTGAAGTGCGCGCCAACTGGGAATTGGAACAGTCATTCATCATAGCAAACTAAACTCATCCCGGTCATCCAAAAACTTTAGTTTACTTCTAGTTTTTTCTACATGCTCCTTTTCTAAGGTTACATATACTATTTCTTCTTCGTCAGAAAAGGCTACCTGATTTCCTAAAACATCATAACAAGCGGAATGGCCTACGTACTCATGTCCAACGTTATCGAAGCCTACGCGGTTTACTCCAATACAGTACGCCATATTTTCAATAGCCCGCGCTTTAAGTAAGGTATCCCAAGCAGAAATTCGAGGTTTGGGCCAATTGGCCACATAAATCAATACATCATAGTCATCTGTGTTTCTTGCCCAAACTGGAAAGCGAAGATCATAACAAATCAAAGGGCAAAACCGAAACCCTTTATAATCAACCAAAATCTTTTGGTCGCCTGACTTGTATTTCTCATGTTCACCAGCCAAAGTAAACGTATGTCTTTTATCATAGGAGGATAGTTTCCCGTCAGGCTCCGCAAAATAGAGTCGATTGTAGTACTTCCCCTCTTCCTGAAAAACCATACTTCCCACAATAGCAATCTGATATTCATGAGCCATTTTTTTCATCCATTCGACCGTCTCCACGCCCTCTGATTCATCGATATGTTCTGGGGACATAGTAAAGCCTGTAGTAAACATTTCAGGTAAAATAATCATATCCACCTCATCGGGAATGGTTTTAATCTTGGTTTCAAAAGCACTACGATTGGCGTTAGGGTTCTCCCAAACCAATGCAGTTTGAAGTAAGGCTACTTGTAAGGTCCTCTGGTTTTCCATCAATCAAAATAGACTTCTTTTGTTTCAGATTTGGCTAACTGGAACAGTTGCTTTATTTGGAATTCCAAAATACGTTCTTTAGACAAAGGTGGAAGCTTGTCCAGAGAAAAGAAATCGGCTCCTAACATATCAAAGCCATGCGCAAGTTGACCTCCCGTTATTTTACAAAAGAAAATTAGTTTATAGATGTAATACGGTTCAGGTGGATGGGGATGAACTTGTTTATCATAAACCGCCAAAAGGCGAACCACCTTCGCTTCCAATCCCGTTTCTTCCTGAATCTCTTTTACGGCAATTTCTGATGGCGTGCTTCCAATATCTGCCCATCCCCCTGGAATGGTCCACTTGCCATCTACCCTTTCTTTGGCCATTAGTACTTCATCCTTTTCATTGAGTACAAACCCTCGAATATCTAATTTTGGTGTGGGATATGATTCTGTTGGAACCATAAAATCCTTAAGGACTTCAAGTGGTTTTTCAGCAACTTGAGCCATTAGCTCAGCACCAATCTTTTTTAGTTCCTCATATCTTTCTTTATCATAATCTCCTTCCGTATACAACAGACCTGTATCGGCTATGGCATTTATTCTTTTGATAAGGTTAAGCTGGTTTGCACTCATAGGTTTTAGGAATGTGCTTCCAAAAGAGAAATCAGAGGTTTAAAGTCTTGGGTTTTCGCATGATCTAATGCAGTATTCCCTCGGGCATCTTTTACAGAAACATCCGCATTGTTTTCTAAAAGAAGCTGAACAATTTCCAAATGGTTAAAAGTGACGGCATAGATTAAGCAAGTTGCTCCCATAACATTGGTTACATTTACATTGGCTCCAGCATCAACTAAAAGTTTCGCAATCTCCAAATATCCCTTAAAACATACTCCCATTAAAGCAGTATTTCCAGAACCATCCTTTTCATCAATTTTTGTACCATGGGATAGAAGAGTCTCAGCTACTTCTTTTTGATTATAATAGGTCGCTAAAATTAGAGGTGTTGATCCCCTTCCGTCTTTCGCACTGACCAGTGAAGGTTGATCTTGTAACATTTGAGCAACTGAAGTGGAGTTGCCATTTCGTATTTCAGTAAAGAATAGTTCTGAATTTTCCATTGGATCTGTAAGATAAAAAAACTGCCACAACCTTGAGGGAGTGTGGCAGTTAAGTTTAATTGAAACTTCCTTTTTCTATTATTCCTATATTTTAAAAGAGACTGTTCAAAACATAGTTCTCTTTTTAATCGTAATTGTCGTTACCATAAAGGTATAAAGAAAGCTAATAGATTCATGTTTTAGCTGATATGCAATTACTATCAAAAAATAAGCTTTGTCTATCTCCAATAATCCGGTGAAAATGCATAAATGGCCTTTAATATGGCTGATTTGCCCCCGAATGGCGCAGATAATTGAAATATCTTTGGTGTGTTGGGCGTTATTTGTTTGTGCCTTAAATGGCCACAACTGCTAACAAAACATTGACTATACTTCTTAAATTCCATCAAATGAAAAAACTCATTTTACCCGTTTTAGTCCTTACCCTTTTTAGTTTTAGTAAGGATACCGCCAAACTTACCGATGCTGAACGCACCATGGTAATAGGACATCTAGAAAAAACCCGTGACCACATGAAAAGTGTAATTGCAGGTCTTTCGGAGGAACAATTGAACTTTAGAGCGGAGGAAGATTCTTGGACCATTGCCGAGTGCATAGAACATATAGCTGTTACTGAAAATGCCTTCGGAAGTCTAATACAAAAAACAGTAAACTCAGGGGCCAACCCAGCTATGAAGGAATCTGCCCAATTACAAGATGACCAACTCATGGAAATCATTACAAACCGAGGCAATCGTGTAAAAACTTCAGAGACCTTTGAGCCCAGCGGCAAATTTGGGTCATCTAAAGATGCCGTTAAATCCTTCCTGGACAAAAGGGAAAAGCATATTACCTTTGTAAAGACAACAGATGATGATTTGAGAAACCGATTTAGCGATGATTTACCTTTTGGTACTGTTGACGGTGTTCAGCTAATCATCTTTGCAGCAGGGCATACCGAACGTCATGTATTACAAATGGAAGAAGTTATAGCACATAAACTGTTTCCCAAAGGGAAATAATGAGGTGTTAACAATTATTGGCAAACCCTTTCCATTGTGGAAGGGGTTTATTTTTTACTTTCGTTTTAACTCTATAAAAACGTTCAGTATGAAAGCCTTGAAATTTTTTGCCCTACTACTTACATTTTCTGTTTTTACCGTGGGGGTGAACGCCCAATCCAAAAAGGATCGGAAAGTTATAAGCGATGCCAAAAAAGCTAAAAAAACACTTCTAAAGGCAGATAGCGGTCTACAGCGCTTTTTTGATAATTCCGCTGGTTATGTATTGTTTCCTAATGTGGGTAAAGGTGGTTTTATTATTGGAGGTGCCTCCGGTAATGGCGTGGTGTATGAAGGAGATACTATGGTAGGTATGGCCAATCTAAAAAAGCTAAATGTTGGGTTACAAGCGGGAGGACAAGCCATTATAGAAATCATCTTTTTTGAAACATCCGTGGATTTAGACCGCTTTAAGGAAGGGAAGTTTCAATTTGCGGCAGAAGCCTCTGCTGTAGCGCTAAAATCTGGAATTTCTGCTAATGCAAAATACAAAGAGGGTGTTGCCGTGTTTGCGTTACCCAAAGCGGGCCTTATGGCCGATGCCTCTGTGGGAGGGCAAAAATTTGGCTATAAGCCTTTTTAATCTAATCTCGTAACCCTGGCGTAAAGTCCTCAGGAGCATTCCGGGGTAGTTGGGTTGTTCCAGCTTCTCCCGAATCATTGAAAATAGTCCATTCGGAAACTGTGTAGGTTGGATTTCCTTGGGTTATACTGAGATTTCTAAAAGCGCGTCCGTCCTCAAATTCATGATTAGTGCCCGAGCCATCTTCTCCTATTACTCCAAAAATATCTATTACAGTTCCGAAAGGGTCTACTAGTTCCAGATTATCATCCCCATTGGAGTCAGCAGGGCTATTGGTGGAGACTCCAATATCCGGCATGAACCCATAGACCAGCTCAAACTCAGATGGGTTGGGCGATATTATCAAGGTACCTTCTCCCTCAATTATTGTCCCAGATAAATCAATAGTGGAACTGATTTCGGTATTATCGTTGGTGTAGCGCCTCAAAGTCCAAAGATTTAAATCTAAGGGTTCCTCGCTTGAGTTATACAGTTCTACAAATCTTGCGCTGGAGTTGTTATCTGGATCTGCAAGCTCCGATATAAATATTTGATTAGAAGTGAATTCAGTAATAATCTCGGGGCACCTCTCATTTGAAAACAACACATCTTCCAGACTTCGAACCGCAATTTGTGGTTGATTATTTTCTTTAAGCAAAACCCCAACAAGAGTTCCATTCTCTTGGGGTAAAACTTCAGCTTGAAAGTCTGAAAAACCACTGTTGACCAAGGAAAATGAAACCTCTTCACAATCTTGTAAGGTTCGAAAGGTCTCTTCCCTTGGTTCCGCATAAGTGGCACCCAATTCTTCGTCGCTAACCTCAACATTGTCAAGTTTGATTAGAATTCCTGGCGAAAGTTGGGAAAGGTCTTCGATGGTAACCGGCAATGGTTCCAAGGTCTCAATCTCACAGAGCTTAAAGATATGTTCAGGGATTTTTAGCGTAGGCAACCTACCCACTGATACATTGCCAAAAGCATTAAAGGTCCCCCCTAGTTTGAGCAAACCATTACTTTTCCCTAAAAAAAGACCCTTTAGCCGAATACGAACTTTGCTTCCTATATCATAGAAAAGATAGGATTCCCTAAGGTCAATTTCCACTTGAATGCCTTGCAAGGGATTTGAAGGGAAATCTTGAATATGCAATACATTAAAAAAGTTACCCGCTCTATCCGAAGAAATCACGTATCCCTCAATAAACAAGTCCTCTTGTATTTGGACAACCTCATCATTGTATAGTCCTTCCAAATCGGTGAAGGATATAATATTCTCAATACTATACATGCAATTTATAGATGGTCCATCAAAATCACTATTTACACAGGAAAAGTTCAGCCAGAAAACAGCTAAAAGCGTTTTGGGAGTAAGTAGTTTGTATTTCATATTCAAAAGTTCACGGCTAAATTCAGAAAGTACGTTCGCCCAAAACCATACCAGTACTTTGGTCCAAAAGAAGGGGAACCACTAAGATTATCTTGACTTAACTGTCCGTAATTCCCGTTTCGACTTTGTTCATATCCTCCAGTTCTAAAAACCGAATCAAAAACATTATTTACACTAGCGAACACACTTATGTACTTACCTCCACGCAGCCATGATTTTCCTCCCACTAGGTTTAGCAAATACACATCGTCCAGTTTTTCTTGACGTAATAGTTGGGCTACATTTTCTTTAGTTGCCTCGGGAAAAGGATTTCCCGTTTCTGGGTCCAGTACAAAGCTTGCTGTTCGCGTAATGGAAGAAACATTTATGTAGTTGTCTCCTAAATAATTTGTTGTGGCCCCCAACCACCAATATTTTGGGTCTTTATATTCTGTTCCTAAAGAAAATGCTGTTTGAGGCCCTTGTGCCACCCTTAAATTCTTCAATTGAGAAACTCCTAAATTTATATTGCCTCCTGGGTCAATAAGGTCTTCTTGAGCACCTGCAGTATCAAAATTAATTTGCGCAAATGGATCACTGGCGAAACGATAGTCCCCTATGTTTCCTACTAGCGATACCTTTACAGCTGTGGAAACTTCGTATTCCAGTCCTATCTCAACACCTTTATGTAGCCTATCCAATCCGGTTAACACTTCTTGAACAAAATCGGACCCAAATCCAGAGTCCACAAAAAAGAAGTTGACGTCTGTAGTGTTCATGAACCGAGTATAAAATGCAGTAATTCTAGCAGTTAAATCTGGTAGTCTTCCAAAATAACTTACATCAACAGAAGCGATATCTTCTGTAGCCGAATTAGGTACTATATTATTAGTCTCTCTAGGATTGATAAATATATTTTGTAGTATGGGTGGCCTCCGAATTAGACCAGCATTTGTTGTAACCCAATGCCTTCCAGAAAAAAAGTAGGTTGCTCCACCTTTTAAGGCTGTTGAATTGAATGATAGTTTTGGACTATCACCCAAAGAACTTTCTAAGAAACGTTCATTTTGGAACAAACCATTTCTGCCGAAACTTGAGGTAGTGTATGAAGCAGAGAAGAAACCTGTTATTTTTTTGGTGGTAAGACTCAGTTGGGAAAATAGACCTATATCAGAGGTTTGCATTTCATAATTGTAATTGAATTTATCCCCTTCATCCTTATTAGTATCGCCCAAAACATCGTTCTGTGTATCTGAAAAAGTATCAATATCCTCATGAAACTGAGCTCCCAATAAATCATCTATCCTGGCAAAATTCTCGCTTTGGTACTTCTTGAAATGTCCCCCGGCACCTATGGCAAAAAAGTCACTGATTTCATAATTAAAAGTACCCGCTAAACTTAGAGCATTACTCTCAGTTACATCATCCTGCAGAACGTAGGCCGCTCTACCTTGATTAGTTTCATTGGAATTAGCAGTGTACAGTCTGTCCCATTGCACCTGTGCGTTATTCAAAAAACCTTGCCTTGCTAAATCAGCATTAATAAAATCTGCGCCAAGAGGTCCATTCAAATAATAGCTAGGCAAATATCTATAGTACGTAGGGTCTGGATTGGATGTATTGTAAAAACCAAGTCTACTGCGGGCATTGGTTCCAAATTGATAGACTACTCCAAAATTGGTTCTTATCTTTTCAGTATTCCATTGATAATTGAAAAGCAAGATAGGTTCAAAGACATCCGCTTGTCTTGAATTTCGCATCTCCCCATTTTGAGTGCCCCAATACGGATTATAGGTATTACCCATCAAATTGAAAACTTCTTCGGTTACTGCTGAAGACCGTCCTCTTTTATTTTTTGCCAAAATTGAAGCGAGCATAAGGGAGTTATCCTCATTCAAATAGTATTCTACTGCTCCAAAAAAGGAGTATGCATCATACAATGTGCCTTCGATGAAGCCCTCTTGCGACCACCTTCTTGAACCGGAAAGGGAAAAGGCAAAACCATTTCTTTGCAAACCGGAATTGTAGGTGGCCATAATTCTTCCTCGGTAGGTTCTATTGGACAAGGAAGAGGATATGCGAATACCTTCCCTCAATTCAGAAGGTTTAAGATTAATATTCGTATTCCCTAGAATTCCGCCGAAGGTGTTTGTGTTTAGAGCTAGTCCATTGGTAAACTGCTGATTTCTTGTCACGTCGTTCAATCCGCCCCAGTTGTTCCATTGTGGCCTTCCGTTATCCGATTTGTTCATAGGAATACCATTAAGCATCAACACCCCATTTCTTGAATCATACCCTCGTACCCTAAAAAAGACTTGGCCAAAATCAAAAGCGGCTCTTCTTAGAAAAATATCTTTCGTGGATTGCAACAAACCTGATGAAACCGAGAAAATCTCTTCTGAAGTAAGTTCCCCATCGGTTAAGGTTACAAGATTTTCTTCCTGGTCCGAAGTTATATCGTATTGTAGATAGATATCCCCCAGTTCAATAGTATACCCTTCTATGAGTACGGGAACTCGTTTATTTGAGTATCCCTTGACCTGAATCCGCAAAATGTGTTCTCCAGATAGGTTTGTTTTCAATTCAAAATCCCCTGTTTTATCTGAATACGTTTTTTTCTGCGAGTTCTCCAATGATATGGTTGCAGTGATACTAGGTTCAAGAGAGTGCAAACAAAGTACTCTACCCGAAATTATGGTTTCCTGTTGCCCAAATTTCTTAGTAGGGTAACAGAATACCATGAGAAGCAATATAAATCTCATAGCGATAAAAATGTAGGTTAATTATATAAAGACTGAGGTTATTGTCTTTTTAAGATGTAGGAAAATTAAACAATTTTATTTATTTTCAAAATTCCAAATCCAATTTTATGCTTCTTAGAAACCTACTTTTGCTTTTAATGCCTCTATTTGCTTGCTCTCAACAAGACAAGAAATACAAAATTAAATGTGTTGCTTTTTACAATGTTGAAAATCTTTTTGACATCTCAAACGATACCTTGATTTTTGATGATGAACGTACACCTGAAGGGAGTTATCGATGGAATGAGGTCCGATATCAGAAAAAAATAGCCCATATTTCAAAAGTACTTTCTGAAATTGGTAGGAAAAAAACGAATTCTGCTCCAGACATTATTGGATTATGCGAGATTGAAAACAGGGATGTTCTTCTTGATCTTATCCAACACCCAAATCTTTCCAACAATGATTATGGTGTTATTCACTTTCCCTCGCCGGATGAACGTGGAATAGATGTTGCCCTATTGTATAAGAAGCATACTTTCTTGCCAACCTCTTTTAAAAGTCATCGGCTGATTTTGTTGGATGAACTTGGAAATCGAAATTATACCCGTGACCAGTTGGTAGTGACGGGTATTTTAGATGATGAGCCTGTACACTTTCTGGTCAATCATTGGCCATCCAGAAGAGGAGGGGAGCAAAAAAGCAGGCCCAACCGAATTAAAGCGGCCCAACTAAACAAACAAATCATAGATTCGATTCAAAACTTGGATGCCAACGCCAAGATTATAAGCATGGGCGACTTTAATGATGATCCTATAAACGACAGTTTTAAAAAGGTATTAAAAACAGAAGGACGAAAAACCTTAGACAGCTTAAAGCTTTTCAATCCTATGGAAAAATTATACAAAAAGGGAATTGGTTCCTTGGCGTATAGGGATAAATGGAATTTATTTGACCAGTTTTTCATGACCCAAAATCTTACACAGACAAACAATGGTTACTTTTTATGGAATACCAATATTTATGCGCCAAACTATCTGCGAACCTCGGAAGGAAAGTATGAAGGGTATCCTTTTAGAACTTATGCAGGGATGACATATCAAGGCGGGTATAGCGACCATTTCCCTATTTATTTATACTTGCTGAAGGAAAAGAAAAAGCTATGAAAATCCTTCTAAAATTTATAGCAAACCCAAAATGAAAAGATAAATAACAATCTAAGCTTGTCTATTCTTTCGGGCTTCCCTAAAACTCCGTATGAAAGCAAGCATCGCAATGGTGGTGGTCAAAATCATTATGGCCACTCGTATTACAGCTAAAGTGTCGCCTCTTTCCAAAGATCCAAAAAAGGGTTTTATAAGTCCAATAAGAACTACAAGGGTAAGTACTACCGCAATATGGGCAATAACTTTATTCTCTTTTTTAACCCCATTGTTCAGCAACAATAAAACAACCCCAATAGCTGCAGGAATCAATGCGGTCGTTGAAGGTGTATCTGATGATAAATAGCCCCATAAGGAGAATGCAATCAATACTAAGGCGTTGATTAAGCTTACAGTGTGTGCTTTCATAAAATGCGTAATGTTATTTTTTGTAAAGGTAACCGAATTCGAAATAAATTGTTCAAAAATCCTTGTTTCACTCCATAAAAAAACCCCGCCTAAAGGCGGGGTCATGAAATTAACCATCTATGGATCGCTTAGTTGAAAATGTAACGCACTCCGATTTGAGCTTGCCATCTTGAAGATTGCAATCCAGCATCATCTATATTGTTAAGCGCTCCTTCAATGTTGGTATTAAAGCTATATTGAGGAGTTGTTCCATCTGGTGCAAAACCTTCAAAGTTGACCAAAGAAGCCGTATCAAATGTACTTGTAAAAAATCTTCGACCCCAGTCTTTGTTTATGAGGTTGGTAAAATTGAAGATGTCCGCAGATATTTGAATCGTATGCTTGCTATTCCCCGCTTTGAATGAAAAGTCTTGAGCTACCTTCAAGTCAACTATATGGCTCATTTTGGCTCTAGCTGCATTTCTTTCGGCAAACTGACCTCTTCTACCACTCAAATAATCATCATTGCTAATGAAAGCATCCAATAATTCCCATTGTTGTTCTGCGGTTAAGTCCCCATCATCTACCAAAAGAGCTTCCTCAAAATTACTTGGAATAAAAGGTAGTGCAGTAAAGGCTTCACCAGAATCGTTGATTAAATCAGCACTTCCGAAATTACCAACAACGTAGCTAAAAGGAGTTCCATCGATTCCCTCATAGAAAAGACCGAAGGTGGTTTTCAAATTTTCGGACCATTTGAAATCGGCAACAACATTTGCAAGGAAACGATCCCCCTGGGCAAAGTCAGAAGTAGAAAGTGTTAAATTGTTCGATCCATTGACACTTTCATTGAAAGCCCAGTTAGATATGTTCTGAGATGACCCTCCGTCAAATAATACATCAGAATCACCGTAAGAGTAGGTAGCTTGTGTACGAACGTCCACTAACGGGCTATAAAAATTCTTAGAAAGGGTGACAGAAGCATTCCAAGAACTTCCTTGGTCCGTATTGCTAATCAAGAAAATACCTTGATAAGTGTCATCCACTAATTGTCCATCAAAATTCAGTCTTGACCCTGCTCCTGTAGTGTTGAATTGAGGACCTACCAAGTTCAAGTTCTCAAGCTGCAGACCTGTCAATGTGTTGTTGCTGATAATCTCACCAGAAATGGTGAACCCTTCTGGCAAACGTTGGTCAATGGCAATACTTGCCTTGAATGCCTGTGGTAACTTCAAGCCTTCTGCTAACAAATCGATATTTCCTTGAAATGGAGTATCTTCCCTAAACTGTGTGTTAACATCTGGGTTAAAACTAGGAACGTTATTGGGATCTGTATCATTTCTTGGTCTAAAAATCCGTGTATTGGCCACATTGTTACCTGTATTGTTATAGGCTCCACCTGGCCATACCAAAGGCATTCTAGAAGTAAAAACACCAAACCCGCCACGTAATTGTGTGCTTCTGTTTCCATTTACATCCCAGTTGAACCCAACTCTTGGAGAAACATGGGCTGTTGTCCTAGCGCCTTGGCCCACTCTAGCACCTTGCAAATCCTTCCCTGCTGCTTCCAACAATGCTACACCCCGTGTATTAAAATCTGTATTCGTTCTACCATCGTCCCAAATGGGGAAGTCCAAACGAAGTCCCATAGAAAACTTAAAGTTATCGGACAACTGTACCTCATCTTGTGCATAAAAGCCTAGTTGAAATAATTCGAACTCGGCAGCACCGACAGAATCATCACCAACACCCCCAAGAACAGAATAGCTGCTTCTGTATTCATTGGCATCATCATTAAAGAATCCTTCCAAAGAGCTATAAGTATATTCCCCAAAGTTTCTTCCAAAGAAAACATTAGTAACATCACTGTATTCGTTGTGAGTACCTAACGTAATTGTATGTCTTCCAGAATAAATCTGAAAATTGTTCGTCAAAGTAAAAATATCTTGATTTAGCAAGTTCGCTGTTGAAAAAGGCTCGGAACCAGCAAAAATTCGAGCATCCCCATCATTGATTTCGATAGTTGGGAAGGGATCTCCAACGAAATTTCTATCATCTCTAACCCGAGTATATCCTAAGATAAAGTTGTTTGAGATGTTATTTCCAAAGTTGGAATTCAATTCCAACGAAGCCGTATTCGAGATGGATTCAAAATTCAACCCAGTGTTACTGAATCTAATATTGGTACTTGTTGAACGCCCAACAGAAAAATTGTCTGCTTTTACGTAGTTGTTCCTGAAAGAAAGCTTGTGGTTCTCGTTTATGTTCCAATCAACCCTGATGGTGAGCTTATCACTTGAAAGGGTTGACGTATTATTTTCAAAAGTCCCAGGATTATATCCAAATTCTGACTGAAGAAAGCTACTGAACTGATTTACACCTTCCAAACCGGAATCTCCATCATAAGTTCCTTCAAAAGGTTGAGGTGTCTCGTCCTCCTGACGTTCGTAGTTCAAGAAAAAGAACAATTTGTCTTTTATAATCGGGCCTCCAATACTAACACCGTAAGTTTGCGCCGTAAATTCGGGTAATTTTTCGCGTTCTTCATCATCTTCCAGACCTGGTGTCTTTCCAGCTAAGTCCTGATTTCTAAAGAGATAGTAAGCGGTACCTTTAAATTCATTGGTACCTGATTTTGTAATAGCACTAATGGCACCCCCGGCAAAACCACCAAGTTTTACATCGTAAGGCGCTACATTTACTTGAAAAGATTCAATCGCATCAATGGAAATAGGGTTTACACCTGTTTGACCTCCATTGGTTCCCGAACCTGCAAGACCAAATACGTCGTTGTTTATTGCACCATCAATATAAAGCGCATTATATCTGTTGTTTTGCCCAGCAATAGATATTTCATTGTCTTCCCGAATTTGTGCTTGTGGAGTAAGTCTGGTAAAGTCAGCGATAGAACGGGACACATTAGGCAATGCCGTAACCTTTCTATTGTCAATACTTGTAGAAGCTCCTGTCTTTTTAGAATCAAAGATTCCGTTTGCTTGTGCAGTTATTACTACTTCGTCCAAAGCTGTGGAATTTTCACTTAACTGGCGACTTATCCTTTCAGATTGACCCAAACTAAGTACTATTCCTTCAATCACATCATCTTCAAACCCGATGTAAGAAATAGTTATGGTGTAAGGACCTCCAATACGCATACCCGAGATTCGGTAGAAACCATCAAAATCTGTTGCAGCACCATACATAGTTCCGGATGGTGTGTGAACTGCAACTATACTGGCTCCTGGTAGAGGTTCTCCAGTATTGTCTGTTACTTTACCTCCCAAAGAGGAAGTTGTAACACCCTGTGCAAAGGCCGTAGCTGAAAATAATACAGCAACAAAGGCCAAGTAGAATTTTTTCATTTTACAGTATTAAATTGATCAAATAGCCCTGCAAAAGTGTAGTATTTTTAACATTCCTTTATTAAGACAATGTTAAATAAAAAAGAGTTTGTTAACTTTTAGTTAACATTAATAATTCTGATAATCAGATAGTTAGAATTTGCTAAACTTAAAGAATTCTTAATTTAACCTTTAAAAAACTGAAGAAGTTGCATTGTGGAACTATCATGGCTACTAATTTCAGAATTTTCGAGGTCCGTAAGGATATTTTTAGCCAATTGCTTCCCTAATTCCACACCCCATTGATCGTAACTAAAAATATTCCAAATTACACCTTGAACAAAGATTCTGTGCTCATATAGGGCAACCAGCGACCCAAGGTTTTTAGGGGTTAATTTTTCGATAAGTATAGTGGTGGTGGGTTTGTTCCCTGCAAATACTTTAAATGGAAGAAGCGCATTGAGTTTTTCTGAACTAAGGCCTTGTTCTTCCAACTCGGATTTTACTTCTTCTTCTGTTTTGCCATTCATTAAAGCCTCAGTCTGGGCAAAAAAGTTGGCCATAAGTTTTTTGTGATGGTCCACATCTCCGTAAAGTGATTCTTTAAAGCCAATAAAATCCGTTGGTATAAGTTTTGTTCCTTGATGTATTAATTGGAAAAAGGCATGCTGGGAATTCGTACCAGGTTCGCCCCAAATAATAGTTCCTGTTTCATATGGAACAGCATTCCCTGCTCTGTCTCTACTCTTTCCATTACTTTCCATAATACCTTGTTGAAGATAAGCTGAAAATCTATGGAGGTATTGGGAATAGGGTATAATGGCCTCAGTTTCTGCTCCAAAAAAGTTATTGTACCAAACGGTTAACAAACCAAGGATTACAGGTATATTTTCGGAGAAAGGAGCTTCTTTAAAATGGACATCCATTGTCTGTGCTCCCTTCAAAAGTTCTTCAAAGTTTTCATAGCCAATTGAGAGCGCTATAGACAACCCAACTGCGCTCCATAATGAAAAACGTCCACCAACCCAGTCCCACATGGGGAAAACATTTTCGGGATTTATTCCAAACTCATCTATCTTTTGCAAGTTGGTAGATACTGCCACAAAATGTTTGGCCACATCACTTTCTGTCGCATGCTCAAGAAACCATTTCTTAATAGTGAGTGCATTGCTTAAGGTTTCTTGGGTAGTGAATGATTTTGAAACAATGACAAAAAGTGTCGTCTCTGGATTTAATGCTTTTATCGTTTGATGCACATGGTCTCCATCCACATTGCTCACAAAGTGAACATTAAGGTGATTTTTGTAAAACTTCAAGGCTTCGGTTACCATAACGGGTCCTAAATCCGAGCCTCCTATACCTATATTGACCACATCAGTAAAGGCCCTATCTGTATATCCCTTTGTTTTACCTGAAATAATACGGTCTGAAAAGGTTTTTATCTTATCTCTAACTTCATAGACCTCAGGAACTATGTTTTTCCCGTCTACTGAAATAGCATCATCGGCTTTGGCTCTTAGTGCCGTATGTAAGACTGCCCTGTCTTCAGTTTCATTGATAGTTTTTCCTCCGAAATATTGGGAAATCGATTCTTTAAGCTTCACCTCTTCGGCTAAGTCCAATAATAGGGAAAGAGTTTCTTCGTTTATTCTGTTTTTAGAATAATCGACCAAAAAATCCCCGTTTTGAATCAAAAACTTAGAAGCTCTAGCAGGATTCTCTTTAAAAAGTGTTTTAAGATGTTGGGAACGTATTTGGTCAAAATGTGCCTGAAGTTTTTTCCAGGACTCAGTTGTTAAGGGATTGATTTTGGAGAGAGCCATTTTCAGTGTTATAGGTTATTAGTGTTTCTTGTGATTGTACTTGTGGCTCTTCAAATTCTATGCAATCCAATTGTTGCTTCATAGGTGCGATGTGCTCCAAGTATCTTACTCGTAAGGAGTCTGCTATCGCCTCCGCTGCTGGTAATTTCTCCTTTAATGGGTCCACTTGCCTTCCGTTTTTCCAGAATCGATAACATACATGAGGGCCTCCCGTATTACCAGTCATTCCAACCCATCCAATTACGTCTCCTTGTCTTACGAATTCTCCTCTTTTAACTGCCTGCTTTTTCATGTGCAGGTACTGTGTGCTGTACGTACCGTTATGTCTAATCTTTACATATTTTCCATTGCCCCCTCGTCTGGTAGATTCAGTTACAGTTCCGTCCGCGGTGGCAATAATAGGGGTTCCAATAGGAGCTGCATAATCTGTTCCCTTGTGCGGTCTAACTTTATATCCGTAATAGGCTATCCTTCTTTTAAGATTGTATCTTGATGATAAACGGTATCCGAATTTGATTGGAGCTCTTAAAAAAGTACTTCGGAGGTTATTCCCATCACTATCAAAGTAATCTTGTATTTGTTTCAAAGAATCAGTGACGTAAGGAAATGCATAAACTTGTTTTCCCTTGTGCTCAAACATGGAAGCTTCAATGGGCTCCACCCCAGCATAAATACTATCGTTGATGTACCTTTCTTTAAAAAGAATTTTGAACTTATCTCCTTTCTCCAGTCTGAAAAAATCTATAGTCCAAGCGTAAATTTCTGAAAGGTTTATCGTTACTAAATAATCAACACCAAGACTATCCAATGTTTGGGAAAGAGAGCTTTTGATTACACCAGAGACTTCTCTTTCTACGTATTTTACCTTTTTCTTGCTTTTGTAGGCTATAGCTGAGTCCCGTAAATCAACTACGGTGTAATTAATTTTGTCATTCTCATATATAAAGACTTCGGCTTTCTCTAGAGTATCTCTTGATTTTAGGATGGTGTAAGGCCTTCCAACTTTGATTCGCTTTACGTCAAAACTATCCTTATATTCTTCAGAGATTTTGAATATTTTTGGATAATCCACATGGTTAGCAAGCATCAACTTTCCAAAACTATCCCCTCTTTTTACCGTATCATGAACTACTTTGAATTCATCTAAAGGAAATCCATACAAGCTTTTCTTTGGAATCTCAATAGGAATTTGTGCTACTTCAACAGGTTCTACTTTTTTCGCTTCCTTGCAGCCAAGCCAAACGAAAACCATAAAGATGATGCCCCAATATTTCTTCATGCTAGTTTTTCTTATTTTCAGGATTGAAAACGTGATCAACCCATTGTTTTCCCCAATTTTCCTTTTCCTCTTCTGAGTGCAAATTTGGGAAAAATATTATTCTTTGAAAACTCGGTGGTAAATACGCCTTCCAATTTGTGCCTCCCGTTGCATCTACCTCTGCTTTTTCCTTTGCCAAATAACGGTACGCAGAACCCATATGCATTAACGGCCAATTCACGTTGGCGTTTATATCCAACTCTTTTAACGCATTTATTAGCCCAACATTGTTTTTGGATGCCTCTGGAAGTTGTAAAAATTTATGATATATGGTGCTATTCCTTACTTGATTAGAAATTCGAAGTAATCTGGGCGTATACCTAAATTCAAATTGTTTTAATGTTAGTGTCTTTTCTCCTGTGGTTAGGTCCGTCGCTCCTTTTTTCCAATAGATATGTTCAAAGAGTTCTTCAACCGTATTTTTTGACGTAAAGGTTCCTCGTTCATCGGTATGAACCAAATTCTCCAATGGAGTGGCATAAATTTCTATCATCCTATATTGAACGGATTGGAATCCACTGGCAGGAAGTAGCGCCATTCGGTATCGAAGAAACTGTTCACGTTCCATACCCTTAATCATAATACTGAAAGAGGAAATAAGAGCTTTGAAGTAGCTGTTTATTCTTCGTGTCTTTTCCAAAAAGAAGGATACTTCTTGAGATTTGTCTTCCACAAGTTGCTTCTGTTCATGTAAAATCAGTTTAAAGTACAATTCTGTAATCTGATGGTACATAATGAAAATTTCCTCATCAGGAAAATGGGTTCTGGGTACTTGAAGACTCAGTAATGTGTCTAAATGAATATAATCCCAATACGTAAGATATTTTTGATATAACAGGCCGTCAAGGTAGGAGCTGAGATCTTGGCCCGAGTTTTTGTATTTTTCCTCAAGTTTATGGATTTGGGACTTAATGATGTCGTCCTGGTTCATTCAGTAAATCTATCGCTTCTTCATTATTATTTTAAACTGATTGCGAAGTCCATTATAACCGTCTAAATCTGCTTTTAAAGACCCCACTGCCAAATCTGCCTTAATACGGACAGGTATTTTGTTCATGTCATTGGATACCCAAAGGGTGAGGCTCTCTTTTTCCTTAAAGACCCTACCCGATTGAACCAAAGGTCTAAATTTAAGACATTCTACTTTGCCAAATTTGGTCCTAATAACTTCTTTTCCCAAAAACTTCAACTTGAATTTGAACACCCCATCATCATCAAATAACATGTCCAAATCGATAGATTCTCCTTCCTTAAAATCTTTGAAATCGAAGTTATTTCTCAAATAATATGCCGCAGAAAGTAAATCTTGAATTTTTTCATGGACAGGGATATCTATTTTCTTTTCGTTTTTATTGTCCGTTAAAAGTGCGTTACTGGTATTATAGTCAAAATCAATTTCAATATCCTTAGTATATCCACCTTCGTACGTATCCCTAATGAAGCGATAGGGTTTTCCATCAACCTTGTCAAAATAACTTTCGAATCTGTTATCTATTTTGAAAAAAATACTGGCAAAGCCAGATGTCTTTCCTTTTCCTATAACATGGTATACAGGGATATCATCTATGGTGTCATTATTTAACTGTAGGGTAGCATAACAAGCGTTCAAAAATCCATAGTGGATACGGAATTTGAGCCATTCACCTGATTTGAAAGCAGGGTATGTTTTTTGAGCCGCTATTGGAAGCGTGAAAAGAATACAAAGTAGGATGTATATTTTTTTCATGATATAAGACATTGGTGTAAAATTACTAAAATCAGGTTTTAACATGCTTAGCTTACAATTATTTAAACAAAAGCTGTTCCAAAATATTGTGACATAAAAAAAGCCCAGTTTAGCAACTGGGCTTTTCCTAAATAACCAACCAAACTTTAAATTATGAAAAACCAATACTTAAAGTTATAAGGGAACCACCCCTTATGTTTTGTAAAGATACATCAAGGCTTTGTAGGAAAATAAGTTTTTAACGGACTTTAACTATCCAAACAAAAATTTATGAAATCCTTATGTATACACTGATTTTGTTTGGTCTTTAAAACCAATATCCCAGACTAAAGAAAATATGGCTTTCATTAGATTCAGGAGTAAACGAATAAAACACTTGAATAGGACCCACGAACGATTCAAATCCGTAGCCAATGCCATAACCTGAAAAAGTAGGCTCGGAAAACCATTCGCCCGTTCTAAAGAGGTCATCGTCCACATTGGCAAAATTGGCGGTGAACATGAGGTGGTTTTTTGGGGTAAATTCATAATCCAATCGACCATATGCCTTAACAAAGCTATTTCCTGGAAGACTAAGAAAATCATAGCCAAAAAATGGGGTGAAATTATTCACAAAATCATTTCCGTAACCTCCTAAAACAAAGTCAAAAGAAGTCACATTTGACGTTCCAAGCTTAAAACCTCCTGACGTTTCTATATTTAGGTGAAGCCTGTTTACAAGGGGAAATGCCACGCCCAACTTCCCTTGTCCTATTGAAAACTCTTTGAAGTTATCGTTAAAATCGGATGAAAAAAGATACACATGAAAATCACTGTCAAAAAACAAGCCTTTGGTTGGAAAATACTTATCGTCGTATGTGTCTAACTTGATGGAACCATAAGCACTGAAGTAATTGGAGTCTTCAAAAAATGTTCTATTGGAAGATGTAGGGACAAAACTCTCAAGACCTTCCTGTTCAATTAAATCGTTTAAGGTGTTCGTGCTATACCGCAATAGTTTATGCTCCACGCCCAAAGTAAGTGCGAACTCCTCTCGAAGAACAGTTTGTAGGTAAACTTGATTGGTCAAATCCGTGACATCCAAAGTGATTTCCCTAATATTGGGGTCATCTACTACATCAAAGTTGGAACGAATGAGTCCAAAATCTATTTCCTCATCAAAGTCGGTGAAACTTGAGTTAACGCCAAAACTCCAGTAGAATCCTTTGTCGATATAATATTCCAAATTGTATCTAATATGGTCACCCAGAATGAAATCAAACGAGGCTACATCATCCTTTAGCAAAAAATTCTTTCGAGTTAGGTTGATAAGGGCGGCACTTTTATACAAATCGTCATAATGTGCTGCCATTTTGATGAACATTTTGGTTTCTTTCTCCCGAAGTTTTAAAATTAAATCAGTACCCAAACCATTTGACACCAATTCGTAGCGAATGGCCTTAAAGTTTCCGGTGGCGGATAGATTATTTATCCCTTGCTTTAAATCATCAAAAGGTATCTTCTCCGCCAAATTGAACCTTAGCTTCCCCTTAATATACCCTCGCGTGTATCGGTCATTTCCACGAATTATCAGTCTATTTATGGTAAGGCTATCCATAACAGGTATGGCTCTTTTAACTTCTGGTGAAACTTTTTGCTGGGTGGAAACCTGCTTCAGTTCCTCCAACTTTTTGAGAGCCCCTTCTTGTCCGCTTTGAATGATTTCTTGCCCTCTTTCAAAATCAATAACAGAAAAATCATCAATCTCAGGTCTTATATAAATATCGGTCTGTCCAGATTTCTCTTTCATGTCATTTACAGTCCGATAGTTATTGATTTGTAGCAGAATCTCGGTGGCAGAATTCAGCGATTCTCGTGATGCCAAATCATGCTGCACATCCACTCCTATTATGAAATCGGCACCCATTTCCTTGACCTCATCTATGGGATAATTGTTTACTACCCCTCCATCAATCAATATGTTCCCGTCTACTTCTGAAGGTTCAAAAAGGGAAGGGAATGTTCCACTGGCCATAATGGCCTCCGGTAAATATCCGCTGTCCAATAAAACGCTTTCCCCTGTTTCAACATTGGTAGCCATACAAAGAAAGGGTATGGGCAATTTTTTAAAATCCGATACATCCTTGACATGAAAAAGCAACTTCACAAATTCGTTATAAATGTTTTGCCCACCTGAAATTGCTTGTGGAAAGGATACATTAAAATTTTCAAAGGGTAAGCTCAGCGCGTATCGTTCGGAGTCGTCTTTTTCATAAAAGGTTTTTGCTCCCCTAGGAACGTTATCCGTAATCAATTTTGGAAAATCCGTTGTTCGAAAAATAGAATCCAGTTCGTTCGCAGAATAACCAGAAGCATATAAGGCTCCAACAATGGCTCCCATGCTAGTCCCCCCAATATAATCAATCTTGATTCCGGCCTCTTCAATTACCTTAAGTGCCCCAATATGGGCCAAGCCTTTGGCACCACCACCACTGAGGACCAATCCAATCTTTACATCTTCTGAATTGTTGTTCGTTTGGGAAAATCCCAACACGCTAAAAACCATCCATAGAAAAAAAACGACCTTTTTCTTCATTCCTAACTTCCTAATGAAAGGATTTATAAATCTTTTTTGCTTTCGCCATTCCCACCGTTTCAGCCAAACTCTCAACTGTGGCTTCTTTTATACGTTTTACGGATTTAAAGTTCTTTAAAAGCTGTTCCGCTGTTTTTTTGCCCACTCCTTCAATACTTTCCAGCTCCGAATCCATAGCCCCTTTACTTCTCTTATTTCTATGATGGGTTATTCCAAATCTATGTGCTTCGTTTCTGAGGTGTTGGATTATTCGTAACGATTCGGATTTTTTATCTAAATAAAGTGGGACCGGATCATCTGGAAAATAGATTTCCTCCAAACGCTTCGCAATACCAACAATCGCAATTTTACCTCGTAACTCCAAAGCCTCCAAGCTTTTCAGCGCAGAAGATAACTGTCCTTTTCCACCATCGATAACAATGAGTTGAGGCAAGCTTTCTTCTTCGTCCAGCAATCTTTTGTATCTGCGATAAACAACCTCTTCCATACTTGCAAAATCATCAGGACCTTCTACAGTTTTGATATTGAAATGCCGATACTCCTTTTTGGAAGGTTTGCCATTCTTGAAAACCACACAAGCGGCCACAGGATTGCTTCCCTGTATATTTGAATTATCAAAGCACTCTATGTGAATCGGTTCTTCTGAAAGTCGAAGGTCTGACTTCATTTGAGCCATAATACGCTTAGTGTGCCTATCCGGGTCGGTAATTCTGATTTGTTTAAAGCGATCTTGCCTAAAGAAACGCGCATTTCTTTCTGAGAGTTCTAGAATGCGCTTTTTATCTCCCAGTTTGGGTAAGGTTACCTTTAGATTATCCTCAACAGATACGGGAAATGGCAAATAAATCTCTTTTGATGTTGAGCTAAATCGACGTCGCACTTCCACTATGGCCAACTGGAGAAGCTCAGTATCTGTTTCATCCAGTTTTTTCTTTATTTCCAATGTATGCGACCTTGTAATGGAACCGTGGGATAATTGTAAAAAATTCACATATCCATGTGTCTCATCAGAGATAATGGTAAATACATCTACATTATTAATTTTTGGATTGACCACGGTAGACTTAGCCTGATAACTTTCAAGTATTTCTATCTTTTCCTTGATTTCCTGAGCCTTTTCAAACTGCATATCAGCTGCCAACACTTTCATTTGAGCCTTAAATTCCTGTAAAGGCAGTTTAAAATTTCCTTTGATAATTTCCCTGACCTTCTCAATCCTATTTTGGTATTCTTCTACCGTTATGAGTCCTTGGCAAGCTCCTTGGCAAAAACCAAGGTGATATTCTAGCGAAAACTTAAATTTTCCAGCTTTGATTTTTTCCTTGGTCAATTGATGCTTACACGTACGCAAAGGCTGAACACTTTTGATTAGTTCAAGTAGTGTTTTTACCGTTTTTACACTAGTGTAGGGGCCAAAATATTCCGACCCATCCTTAATAATGTTTCGAGTCATGAATATTCTTGGAAAAAGCTCGTTTTTGATACAAATCCAAGGATAGGATTTATCATCTTTCAAAAGCACATTATAGCGTGGTTGATGTTCCTTGATAAGATTATTCTCCAAAAGAAGGGCGTCTGATTCCGTGGCCACTACAATATGCCGTATAGACACTATTTTCTTCACCATTACCCGGGTCTTACCATACTCGTGTTTTTTTGTGAAGTACGAAGAGACCCTTTTTTTGAGATTCTTTGCCTTTCCCACATATAAAATCTTCCCATCGGTATCAAAAAACTGGTATACTCCAGGGTTATCGGGAAGGGTACTAATTTGAACCTCAATGGCGGTCTTGGACATATTTTAAAGGCAACGAAAGGTCTTAAACAAAGTTAAATGTAAAATAACGGGATAATAGTTAAAATTGACAAATCTCTATTTCCTTTTGATTAAGGACGTTGCTCGGTCCATGGTTTGTAAATTATGGCTTTCATCTCTTTTGAAATTGGAATTGATTTAACTCCCATAAAAACAACTAGTTACTTCAATTTGCAATCCAAAAGGTTGTTTGAAATCTTTTCAAAATTGTTAAACTGTTGCTAAAAAAAGTGCTTTTCATCGATAAAAGATGCATTTCATAGTTATTTTTCCGTTTTATTTACCTACATTTAACTCAGTTAATAACGATAAGCATGGAGAATTATATTATCGTCTTAGGAATGTATCTAATTTTGATGTTGTTTTTCAAAATTTTCTACACCGTATCTGAAAAAAATACGGTACAAGATTAATAGTGCCCCCAAGACACCCCTAATTTTTTCAACATTTTATGTTGAAACATGAACTAAGAAAAAACTACAAAGCAAAGCGAGCTCATCTCAATAAAGATGAAATTCAACAGAATAGTATAGCTCTGGTAAATCATATTTTGCAAATCCCTATCTGGGATTTTTTTTATTTCCATACTTTTTTGAGTATCTCCAAAAACAGGGAGGTAGATACTTTGCCTTTAGTCACCCTATTGCAGGGAAGGGACAAACATATTGTTGTACCCAAAGTAATCAGCTCCTACTCCATGAAACATTACCTGCTTACGGATAACACTCAATTAAAACCTAACAAATGGGACATCCCGGAGCCGGTTGATGGTATTGAAGTATCAGAGCAAAAAATTGAAGTTGTTTTTGTTCCTTTACTGGCTTTTGATCAATTAGGTAATCGCGTAGGATACGGAAAGGGTTTTTATGATACATTTTTGTCTAAATGCAGTCCAAAGACCGTGAAAATTGGACTTTCACTTTTTGAAGCGGAATGTGAAGTTATTACCGATGTTCTTGAAAGTGATATTGGATTGGATTACTGTGCCACTCCCACAAAAGTTTACAGGTTTTAGACTTCTTTCTTTTTTTCAGTCTTTGGAAATGCTTTCTTATTGAAAACAATTAAAATACCTACTCCGGTACTTATCGCTGTATCGGCAATGTTAAAAACCGGTTCAAAAAAGCGAAAACTTCTCCCTCCCACTGAAGGTACCCAATCTGGCCATGTAGTATCTATCATAGGAAAATAAAGCATGTCTACAACCTTTCCATAGAACAACTTTCCGTAAGGCTCGTCCGAAAAAAGTGTGGCAACTTGACCTATACTTTCATTGAACAATGTACCATACAAGACGGAGTCAATTATATTCCCTAAAGCACCTGCGAAAATGAGTGATACAGCGATAATTAGTGTTTTAGGCGCATTCTTTTTGATTATGTCCCATAACCAATATCCTATTCCAACAATAGCAAAAAGGCGAAAAATAGTCAGCACCAATTTTCCACTTGACTCGGAAACTGGCAGCAAATCGCTTAGTTTGGTCCCCCAAGCAGCCCCCTCATTTTCAATAAAAAGAATTTTGAACCAACTTAAAACATCAACGGATTCTCCAAGTACAAAATGGGTCTTGATGTAAATTTTACTGATTTGATCCACTAAGAGGATCAGAAAAATGATGAGCAGGGACTTTTTTAAATTCATCGTTTCTTTCAAGGATGCGCAAAAGTAGGCATATTATTTCGTTTTGTTCAAGTAGATATTTCCTTCTTTGCTCTGTAAGGTATAGTGTTTATCCCCTTTAGGCACGCTATTCTTAAACACTTTTCCATAGTCACTTATCGCTTCTACAATTCCTGATCCTGTAGTGAGCCATATATTTCCTTTTTGCGTGAGCACATCCACCGTTTCCCCTACATCAATGATTTCACAGTCGCCATCGGAAAGTTTTACAGTTAGGTTACGGTAATCCCCTTTGGCCATAACATTTGAATTGGTGCCGTAAACTGCTACTTCTTTATACTGTGGAATTTTAACTTCTAAGGCAATAGAGATTACCTTATGTGCACTGAGTTTATCATTGGGGAAAATAAAATTAGGATGAAACCCAGTACTAACTAGAATAGAATTTCCCTCGGTTTCAATGTTTACCACTAAGTCTTTGGAGTATTCTCCTTCAATGCTGGCATTTACCCGCAATTCATGTGTATCCGTAGTTTCCAGTTTCACTTGATAGCAATTCTTAGCATCAATCACAATACTAGAAACATGAGAGCCTACCAATGTCTTTCTAAGTAGTTTTTGACCACTTACCGAATAGACACATAGGATTACAAAGCAAACGGAAAGCCCCCTCATACATATAACCTTAGGGGTACTAAATTACTTTTGCATATTCTTGGCTTCAATACTCAAGGTGGCATGAGGAACCAGTTTCAAACGCTCTTTATTGATGAGTTTACCGGTAACTCTGCAAATACCATAGGTTTTGTTTTCAATACGAAGCAAAGCGTTTTTTAAGTCCCTGATAAATTTCTCTTGACGTATGGCCAATTGGGTATTGGCCTCCTTGCTCATAGTTTCAGAGCCTTCTTCAAAAGCCTTGAAGGTAGGGGAAGTATCGTCTGTTCCGTTATTTCCATCGTTCATATAGGAACTCTTCAAAAGCTCCAAGTGCTTATTTGCTTTTTCTATTTTTTCTTCAATAAGTGTTCTGAATTCTTCAAGGTCTTTATCCGAATATCTTACTTTTAAATCTTGTGCCATTTTCTAATGTTTTTGGATAAATAATTTAGTATTTACTTCATCAAAGGTAATTGCTATACCCTCTTCCAATTGTTCCTCAAAATTCAGTTCTGCGGTCAAGGTCTCTGTTTTAATGTAATCCTCATTACTGGATACCGCTTTTTCTACAAAACCGTCTTTTAATATTTTAATATCAATTTTATCTGTAACCTCCAATCCCGATTCCTTTCTAAGGTTTTGGATTCTATTGACCAACTCTCTTGCGATTCCTTCTTCTCTTAAGGTATCGTTGATGGTTACGTCCAAAGCTACTGTGAGTGGCCCCGAGGTAGCCACCAGCCATCCCTCTATGTCTTGGGAAGTGATTTCTACATCGGTTAACTGTAAAATAATACTTTTATTTTCTAATTGTAGCATTAATTCGCCTTCGCGCTCCATTTTTTGGATATCTTCTTGATCCAACTGTCCCACTGCGGCTGCTACAGCCTTCATATCCTTACCAAACCTTGGGCCCAATACCTTAAAGTTTGGTTTTATTTTTTTCACCAAAATATCGGAAGCATCATCCAATAACTCAATCTCTTTAACATTTACTTCAGATTTTATCAAGTTGGAAACCGCTTCTATTTCATTTTTTTGATGTTCATCTACAACCGGCACCATAATTTTCTGCAAAGGTTGCCTCACCTTAATTTTTTCTTTCTGACGGATAGACAACACCAAGGAAGACACTTTTTGCGCCATTTGCATTTTATTTTCCAAAGCCTTGTTCACTATAGTTGAGTCAAAAGCTGGGAAATTGGCCAAGTGGACACTTTCATAGGTTTCCTTTCTAGTGGCGGCATTCAAGTCTTTGTACAATCGGTCCATATAGAATGGTGCTATAGGTGCTGAAAGTTTAGCTACTGTTGCCAAACACATATACAAAGTTTGGTATGCGGAGATTTTATCTTGCTGATAATCCCCTTTCCAAAACCGCCTTCTGCTTAAACGTACATACCAATTGCTCAAATTCTCTTGTACAAAATCCGAAATCATACGAGCCGCCTTCGTAGCTTCATAATCATTATATGCTTCATCTACCTTTTCAATCAAAGAGTGCAATTCAGAAAGAATCCATTGGTCTATTTCAGGTCTGTTACTCAATGCAATGGTATCTTCGCTAAAATCGAATTCATCAATATTGGCATAGAGCGCGAAGAATGAATAGGTGTTGTACAGTGTTCCAAAGAACTTACGCTTTACTTCTATTACACCATCCAAATCAAACTTCAGGTTATCCCACGGATTCGCATTGGAAATCATGTACCAGCGCGTTGCATCGGCTCCATGCTCTGGCAGTGTAATAAATGGATCTATAGCATTGCCCAGCCTTTTGGACATCTTTTTCCCATCCTTGTCTAAAACCAAGCCGTTGGAAACTACATTTTTATAGGAAACCGAATCGAAGACCATAGTGGCTATGGCATGTAACGTATAGAACCACCCTCTGGTTTGGTCTACTCCTTCGGCAATAAAATCTGCAGGAAATGCAACTCCCTGGTCAATTAATTCCTTGTTTTCAAATGGATAGTGCCATTGTGCATAGGGCATGGAACCGCTATCGAACCAAACATCAATCAAATCTGATTCACGTTTCATTGGTTTTCCAAAAGGAGAAACCAAAGTAATTTGATCTACGATATTTTTATGCAGGTCGACTTTGTCGTAATTGGATTCGCTCATGTTACCAACCATAAAATCAGCAAAGATGTCTTGATTCATGAAACCAGCTTCGATAGACTTCGACATCTCTTTCTTTAATTCTTCTACAGAGCCAATGATCATTTCCTCTTTACCATCCTCTGTTCTCCAGATGGGAAGTGGTATACCCCAATATCTTGATCGTGACAAATTCCAATCATTGGCATTGGCCAACCAGTTTCCGAAACGACCTTCACCTGTAGCTTTAGGTTTCCAGTTGATAGTCTGATTCAATTCAAACATTCTGTCCTTTACATCGGTCACTTTAATAAACCAAGAATCCAAAGGATAATATAATATGGGTTTATCCGTTCGCCAGCAATTAGGATAGCTGTGCAAATATTTTTCGACCTTAAAGGCTTTGTTCTCCTCTTTTAGTTTGATGGCAATTTCAACATCAACTGACTTCTCAGGAGCTTTGCCATCTTCGTAGTATTCGTTTTTTACATACTTACCTCCAAACTCTTTGAGCTCTGGTCGAAAACGTCCTTGTAAATCGACTAAAGGAACAAGATTTTTGTTTTCATCCAAAACCTGCATGGGTGGCACTTCAGGCTTTGCTTGTTTGGCCACAAAAGCATCATCCGCACCAAAAGTTGGCGCTGTATGCACGATTCCAGTACCATCTTCCGTAGTTACAAAATCACCTGCAATAACACGAAATGCATTATCCGGATTTTGATAGGGTAGCACATAATCAATCAATTGTTCGTATTCAATACCCACCAAATCGCTACCGGAAAACTCCTTTACTATCTGGAAGGGTATTTTTTTTGCTCCGTTCTCAAAGTTTTCAAAATCCTCTTCACCTTCAGCTTCAAAAAACTTTCCAGAAAACTGCTTTCCTACCAGCGCTTTAGCCAATACTACTTGAACAGGTTCAAAGGTGTATTGGTTAAAACTCTTGACCAATACATATTCTATTTTAGGACCAACCGTCAATGCTGTGTTTGAAGGTAAGGTCCAAGGTGTGGTCGTCCAGGCTAAAAAGTAAATATCCCTATCTACGTCCTTTAAGAAATCAGGAAGTGATTCTTTTTTGGTCTTAAACTGGGCCGTTACGGTCGTATCCGTAACATCTTGATAGGTGCCCGGCTGATTCAACTCGTGTGAGCTTAATCCTGTTCCTGCTTTGGGAGAATACGGTTGTATGGTGTATCCCTTATATATGAGGCCTTTATCATAAATCTGCTTTAACAACCACCAAACAGACTCCATATATTTGGATTTGTAGGTGATGTATGGATCATCCATGTCGACCCAATACCCTACTTTCTCGGTCATTTCATTCCAAACATCAGTATAGCGCATCACCGCTTTTCTGCAAGCCTCATTGTATTCTTCAATAGTAATCTTCTTACCGATATCTTCCTTGGTGATTCCAAGCTCTTTTTCCACGCCAAGCTCTACAGGAAGTCCATGGGTGTCCCATCCTGCTTTACGTTTCACCTGAAATCCTTTCATGGTTTTATATCGTGGAAAAATGTCTTTAATAGTCCGTGCCATTACATGGTGAATCCCCGGCATCCCATTTGCAGATGGGGGGCCTTCAAAAAAGACATAGTTTTCCTTGCCTTCCCTAGTGGAAACACTTTTCTCAAATATCTTTTGGTCCTTCCAAAAGTCCAGTACTTCATCAGCCACTTTTGGCAAGTCCAATCCTTTATATTCCGCGAACTTCATGGGTTCCTTTTTCTTCTCAAATTCCAAGTTCGCAAAATTAAAAATTTAAGTGGAATTCTTAGGTGTGTATTCCTTAAGAAGTATTTGTAATTCCTTTACTGTAAATGGAATACCCAGATAAATAGGAAAATCCATCAATTTTAGTATTTTCATTCCCAAACACTAAACCATTTTTATTATGAGAAAGGTAATTTTTATTATTCTTACCGTTTTGATTTCATTGGGGACTATTACTTCTTGCAAGGAAGCTGCTGATAAGGCCAAAGAGGCCTCGGAAGAAGCTTCAAAAACGCTTGAAGAAGCAGGTGAAGACCTACAAAAAGCCGCTGATGAAGCCTCTGATGCGATCAAAAAAGCTGGTGAAGAAACTGAACAGGCTTTGGATAGTCTACAAAAAGTAGGCGAAGAGACCATGAAAAAAGCAGAAGAAGCTGGGAAAGAGCTTAAAGACGCTGCCGAACAAACCGCTGAGGATTTAAAGAAAGCTGCTGACAAAGCCAAAGAAAAGTTGGATAACTAGCCAGTAGTTGGTAAAAGTTAATTTATAGACTGTTTAAAAGGTATTAAAGTGCGTCATTCTGAATTTATTTCAGAATCCAAAGAACTTTATGTCCAGTAGTCATGAGAAACTGAAACAAGTTCAGTTTGACGTAAATCAAGCTTTTAAGCAGCCTTTTTCTTTAAAAACTATATCCCAATCCCAGTACCAAATTAGTGCCAGGAGCAACAATCCCTGAAGAATAGGTGCGATATCTCTGGTCCGTAATGTTCTCAAGACTTACCGTACTTCGTAAAGCATTGGTAATTTGATACTGTGACCGAAAGTTCAACGTATACCATGATGGTGAAAAAGGATTGCCACTAGCATCGGTAGCATAAATAAAGGGTTTGCTTCTTTCGGATAACGCTAAATCTTCAAAAGCGATTTCCCCATTATAATTAAAAAAGAAGTCTGCCTTAACTTTTTGATTTTGCCATATCAAATGTAAATCTGCAAAAGTAGGTGCTACGTGTCGCCCCGCAGAATCCACTCCACTGTCATCTTCTTCAATACCTTCCGTAAGCGTTAAATTGGATGAAAGAGACCAATTTTCGGTCAGAAAAGCGTCCATTCCAAATTCAAAACCATACACATAGGCTTTTGCCGCATTCTGAATCGCCTGGACATTACTTAGTTCTCCATTGAAAACAAGTTCTCTTTGTCCATCAAAAGCAAAATCCCTTCTAACCAAAGCGTCCACCAAATAGGTATAATAGGTTGACCCTTTTAGTACCAACTTATCATTAAAGTTTTTTCGTACTCCTAGTTCAACATTATAGGCATACTCTGGTTCCAAATCAGGATTGGGTACAACCACCGAGCCAGGTTCCGAATCAAAAATCTTACCAATATCATCTATATTGGGTGCTCTAAACCCTGTTGACCCATTCATGGTTATTTGTAAATCTGCTTTTGGAAACCAACTAAAACCAACACTTCCAGTTAACGCTCCAGTAATAAGGTCGGCCTCTTCAAAAGGAAACTGAAAAAAAGTGTCATCAAACTGTGCATCTACCCAAACTTGGCTGTATCGTATGCCAGATAGAAGGGTAAAATTCGGTTTTAATTTATACTCTCCATTTACATATCCTGCAAACGTTTGCCATGTAGAATCATCAGGGTATCTCGATGCAGAAGCGGCCAATGTGTTGGTTTCAATATTCAATTGACTTCCCTCTGAACTCACCTTGTTAAACAAGTATTCGGCTCCATAATACAAGCGTAGGTCTCCTATCTTTTTGTTTTCGAAGTCGAGGTTTACAGAGATTGCGTCTACATTTTCAACGGTTGTAAATCGTATTGGGTCCTGAAATCTTCTTTCATTTCTGCTTTCCTCAAAATGTTGATAGGCTGTGGTGAGTTTTACTCCATCATAAAACTTATTCTTACCCTTTTTTGTGATTTGAAAATTCCCCATAAACCACTTTTGTGGACCATAAAACCATTCGGCTGCTCTCAATCCGGTTCCCTCACTATTCGGCCGAATCAAACGGTCATAACGTGAAAAATCTGAAGTTTCAGAATAGTACAAACCTAAATCATAGTTCCATGTATTATTGGGTCTATAAGTGAACTTTTGAAGAAAGTTGATCTGATCATAACCTGATGGCACTTGTCTTCTAGGTTCGTCGTTTTCAACCAAGACATCCACCCCATCCCTACGTTCAACAAAAGTATTTCGCAAATACTCCTCAGGGCCATGTCTTCCCATGACTAAATCCCCAAAGTTATTGTAGCTTATGCTTGAGTAGGCAGCCCATTTTTTTCGTCCAAAATTGACATCAAAATGACCGGTATTCTCATTATTGGCTGAACCAAACCTGTAGAATGCGTTTCCTGAAACGGTTAAGCTATCGGTAAAGGAAAATCTTGGTTTTTGAGTGAAAAAATTCATCACACCTCCAATTGCGTCACTTCCATAAATCACCGAACCTGGACCAAAAATGATTTCCGTGTTCTTTATAGTGAATGGGTCAATAGAGATAACATTCTGAACATTCCCCCCCCTAAAGATTGCCGTATTCATCCGAACACCATCGACTGAAAGCAACAAACGGTTGGTAGCAAAACCACGAATCAAGGGGCTACCTCCTCCCAATTGACTTTTCTGAACAAATACCTTCCCACTATTTTGTAAAAGGTCTGCCGAAGTTTGCGGATTTGAAAAGGCTATGCTTCGGGCGTCAATGGATTCTATTTTTTGCGGAATATCGCTTTTTTGTTGCTCCCATTTTGAAACTGACATGACCACTTCTTGAAGTTCCTCAGGTTTTAAATTGAGATAAATTCGATTCCCCCTTCGAGCTATCTGTGCTTTAGTCGTGATGAAAACCTCATAGCTAATGTGTTTGAAGGTGATTTTCTCATTTCTTGAAAAGACACCGATATCACACTTGCCATCAAAATCAGAGATTGCAGTTTTAGATTTATCCTTATTGTATGCGGCAATGTTGACCACAGGATTCCCTGTTTCAGCATCCAAAACGGTTATTTCCTGTGCGAAAATTGAAAAAGATGCAAAAAAAAAGGTAAAGACACATCCAACTATGCTGCGCATATTATTCAAAAACTGCATTTAAAACTTCCAGGGACTTGGGTTTTCTGAATCCGTGCAAATGTAGCTGAAAATACAGAATAACTGTTTTAAGGAGTTCACGTCTCTGGGCTTTTCTAATTTTAATTGTTGGTAATGCATCAAAATTTATGCCCAACAGTGAATTAAACGCAGTTAAATTTTCGCCTTGAACAATAGGGTTTAATGAAGGGGCTTGACTAAAACTGCCTTCCTGCAAATCAAAATAAGGTAAATGCATTAAGGATGTGTCCGGATAGAACCCCAGATATTTGGTAAGGTTCAATAAAAAAAGAAGGTGGAAATTAGGGTAAACCTCATGCTCATCCAACCAAAGCAAACTATATTCCAAATAATTAAACAGTGCCACATCCTGCTCATGTTCCTGAATGGAATTACCCAACATTTCAGCCAAAAAAAGAACAAGACTGTTTTTTACAATATCCGTATGCAAAGAGGTGTACGGGTGGGTAACTTTAGCTTCCCGAATACTCTCTAAGGTGCCTTTGTTTTTATGGTTGGCCACTATTTCCAATTGCATCAACGGTAAAAAATAGGCTGCCTTTAGCTTCCCTCTTTTCGAAGCCAAAACTCCTTTGAGCAAATAGGATTTTAAACCATCGGTTTCTGTGTAGGCTTTTACGATTAGACTAGTATCACCATACTTTAATGAAGAAAAAACAACGGCCTTTGTGGTAACTTGCATCTCAGTCAAAAAAAAACAGTTTTAAAACAAGGTAAAAATAATCCCTGTTTTAAAACTGTTCCATAAAATTTATAGCTGGGTTAAATTACCCCTTGAGCCAACATAGCATCAGCAACCTTTACAAAGCCAGCAATGTTTGCTCCTTTAACATAGTTACAATAGCCATCTTCCATTCCATATTCTATGCAAGAGTCATGTATGTCTTCCATAATTCCCTTGAGGCGCTCGTCCACTTCATCCCTTGTCCAACTGATACGAAGTGAATTTTGGGACATTTCCAAACCTGAAGTGGCCACACCACCAGCATTGGATGCTTTACCTGGCGCAAACAAAATCTTGGCATCATGGAACGCGTGAATTGCTTCTGGTGTAGAAGGCATATTAGCACCTTCCGCTACAGCAATGCATCCATTTTTGATAAGCGCAGCTGCGTCATCGCCATTTAATTCGTTCTGCGTAGCACAAGGAAGGGCCACGTCGCAAGCAACTTCCCAAGGTGTCTTTCCTTTGTGATATTCAGCGGACGGATATTTATCTGCATACTCGGAAATTCTTCCTCTTCTATTGTTCTTCAGGTCCATAACAAATTCCAGCTTTTCGGAATCTACACCGTCTTTGTCATAAATATATCCACCTGAATCAGATAGTGTCAACACTTTTCCACCCAACTGCAATACTTTTTCGGCAGCAAATTGAGCCACATTCCCTGAACCTGAAATTACCACCGACTTCCCTTTGAAAGAATCGTTTTTGGTTTTCAACATACTGTCAGCAAAATATACGGTCCCGTATCCTGTAGCCTCTGGACGAATCAAGGAACCGCCCCATGACAGGCCTTTACCAGTAAGTACTCCGGTAAACTCGTTCCTTAGTTTTTTATACATTCCAAAAAGGAATCCTATTTCTCGTGCACCTACGCCTATATCACCGGCGGGCACATCGGTATTTGGACCAATATGACGACATAATTCAGTCATAAAAGCGTGGCAAAAACGCATTACTTCGTCATCAGACTTACCTTTAGGGTTAAAATCCGACCCTCCTTTTCCACCTCCCATAGGAAGCGTGGTTAAACTGTTTTTAAACACTTGTTCGAAAGCCAAGAATTTCAAAACGCTGGCATTTACTGTGGGATGGAAACGAAGTCCACCTTTATACGGCCCTATCGCCGAATTCATTTGGATTCGGTAACCTCGATTTACATGAATTTCACCGTTATCGTCTACCCAGGCCACTCGAAATGAGATTAACCTCTCTGGCTCAACCATTCTTAAAAGTATGTTCTTGCCACTGTAGATATCGTGTTTTACTATGTAAGGTATAACGGTTTCAGCAACTTCCTGAACCGCTTGGATGAATTCTGGTTCATGGCCATTACGGCTTCTGACCTCATCCATAAACGCTTTAATCTTTGCTTCCATAAAGTAATTGGTAAATTGTTAATTGATGTTCCCGAAAGGAGTGTTTTTTTGTCGAATTAGGAATTTGACGGCAAAATTATGTTATTTAAACAATTTAATCCTTGTTTTATGAAAATTTTGCAATTTTGAATTAGCCAATGGCTTGTTCCAAATCGGCAATTAAATCTTCAGCATCTTCAATTCCAACGCTAAGACGAATAAGTGCATCTACTACCCCGCTTTTCTCTCGCTCTTCTTTTGGAATACTGGCATGGGTCATGCTCGCAGGATGTCCGGCTAAACTTTCAACACCTCCTAGGGATTCCGCTAAAGTGAAAACTTGTAATTTCTCTACAATTTTAATGGCATCTTCATAACTGCTTCCTTTAGGAACAAAGGAAATCATACCTCCAAAATCATCCATTTGTGCCTTAGCTATATCGTGATTAGGGTGTGTTTCAAACCCAGGCCAGTACACTTTTTCTATTTTTGGGTTATTGGCTAAGTACTCGGCAACTACCTTGCCATTCTCACAATGTCTTTGCATACGTACATGCAAGGTTTTGATTCCTCGCAAGGTCAAGAAGCTATCCATAGGGCCACATACTGCTCCACTTGCATTTTGGATAAAGTATAGCTTGTCTGCGAGTTCTTTATCCTTTACTACCAAGGCACCTACCACAATATCACTATGTCCACCTAAATATTTGGTTGCCGAGTGCATAACGATATCTGCCCCTAAATCCAATGGTCTTTGCAAATAAGGTGTTGCGAACGTATTATCAACGGCTAACAGCAAATTGTTTTGCTTTGCCAGTTTAGATACTCCAACAATGTCAATTACGTTCATCATAGGATTGGTAGGAGTTTCCACCCAAATGAGTTTGGTTTTTTCATTGATATGGGAGGCTATGGTTTCAAGACTTTGCATTCCAATGAAGTGAAACGTGATTCCATATTTTTCAAAAATCTGTTTGAACAAACGATAGCTGCCACCATATAAATCGTTTGTGGAAACCACCTCATCTCCCGGGTTCAACAGCTTTATTACAGCATCAATAGCCGATAACCCACTGGCAAATGCCAAACCATACTGTCCATTCTCAATACTGGCCAAAGAATTTTCCAAGGCTGTACGGGTTGGGTTGGCACTACGGGAGTACTCAAACCCCATATGGCCTCCAGGTGTGCTCTGGGCATAGGTGGATGTTTGATAAATGGGAGGCATCACCGCGCCATAGGCCTTATCAGGATGTTGTCCTCCATGAATGGTTTTGCTGTTGAATTTCAAGTCTATTTTGCTCATTTTGTTTTGATATGCGAACAAAGGTATCGTTATCTTTTGGAGTAATCAACGAAGTCTTATTTTTGGAATACCCAAAAACCTCGAATCATGAAAAAGCCAATCGTTGCACTTTTGTTCATTTTGTCCCTCCTTGGTTGTGAAAATGATGCCAAACTTACTTTTGGTACTTTTGAGCTGTCCAAAGCCTCTTGCGAGGACTGTCCCCAAGTGCAGATTACACTTCCGGAAGCCTTGGACAATACCAACTTGGCTAAAACCATAAATACTGCCTTAAAAGAAGAGGTGATTGCATTACTTTCTTTCGAAGAGGAAAAGGACATAGACTCCGTTGGGCATGCTGTAGAATCTTTCGTTACCAATTTTCATGATTTAAAAAAGAAGTTTCAAGACGAAGTTCCTTGGGAAGCGAAGATTACTGGGGATGTTGTGTATGAAGATACCCAGATGCTTACGTTGGTATTGAATGCATACGTCTTCACTGGAGGCGCCCATGGTTATAATTCAACCTCATTCTTAAACTTCGATAAACTGAAGGGAACTGAATTGGAGAATTGGGAATTGTTTGAAGATGAGGAAGCATTCTCGCATTTCGCGGAGACCAAGTTTAGAATTCAGGAAAAGATTCCGCAAGATGAAAACATCAATGCAACAGGTTTTATGTTTGATGGCGATGTATTCCATCTATCCGAAAATATTGGGTACGTTCCAGAAGGGATACAACTCATTTATAACCAGTATGAAGTTGCTTCCTATGCAGATGGACCCATAGTTCTGACTATACCCTTTGTAGAAATTAACAAGTATCTAAGGCGAGGGATTCAACTCTAACTATCATAATGGTTAAAACAAATGCATCATTTTTATATATCTAAAAATTTAGATATATAAAAATTTTATTTACTTTTGTCTTATGAATATCGTGGAAATAAGTAAAGTTTTAGCAAATCAAACGCGAGTTAACATCCTGAAATGGTTAAAAGAACCTGAGGCAAATTTTCCACCACACCAGGAAATTGACCATTTTGATGATGGGGTTTGTGTTGGATTTATTCAGGATAAAACCGGATTATCACAATCCACGATTTCAACCTATTTGAATTCCATGCAAAATGCCAAATTGGTTATCCCTACCCGACATGGTAAATGGACCTATTATAGGCGAAATGAAGAAGTAATCAAAGCATATCTGAAAACACTGGAACAGGAGCTATAATTTTTTTTCACCTCATATTGATATTTAGCGAAATATAAATCTGACCGCCATGGAAAACTGTATTTCTTGCAAACAAGTAGAAAAGGAACAATACATCAATCCCCTAACAAAGGGATTCTTTAAAAGAATATGGAATTGGTTCAGCACTTACCACATTGAAGGAGCTGAACTGATGAGTAGAACTAAGTAAAAATCAAAAACATGAAAACCATTGGCATAATTGGAGGAATGAGTTGGGAATCCTCTAAGTTTTATTACGAATATATCAATCGTATTGTAGCGGACCAATTAGCGGGGTCGCACTCGGCAAAAATTCTAATGAGCTCTGTTGATTTCTCTGAAATCGAAACCTTGTCTTTTGAGGAGAACTGGGAACAAATTGGAAAACTTATGGCTATTGAAGCTAAAAAATTGGAAACTGCTGGAGCGGATGTTGTGATCCTGGCAACAAATACCATTCATATAGTGGCTGGACATATTGAAAAGGAAATTTCGGTTCCTTTTTTACATATTGCTCACGCTACAGGGGAGGCAATACAGAAAAAAAACGTGCATAAGATTGCCCTTTTAGGTACTCGTTTTACCATGGAAAAAGACTTTTACACTCAAATTCTAACCCATGACTTTGGTCTTAAGGTTCTAATACCATCAGAAGATGAACGAACTTATCTCCAGAATTTAATTTATGGGGAATTGGTAAAAGGTCAATTTACCCAGGAAGGAAAAGAAAAGTGCCTTCACATTATTGATAATTTAAAATTCCAAGGTGCGGAAGGCGTCATTTTGGGCTGTACGGAACTACCTATACTAATCCCGGAAGAAGAAATTTCAATAGTTTCCTTTGACACTACCATGATTCATTCATTGGCAGCAGTTGATTTTGCAACCTCCTAAAAACCAATTGTAAAATGAAAATACTCATTATTGGAGGCCACGGTACCATTGGAAAAAAGGTATCCGCTCATTTTAAAGAAAACCATGAGGTCATAATAGCTGGCAGAAACAGTGGATCCGTTCAAGTTGATATCTCCTCAAGCGCATCCATTGAAAAAATGTTCGAGCAAGTAGGACCTGTAGATGCCATTGTCTGCATAGCAGGTGAGGCCAAGTGGAATAACTTCACTTCTCTTTCTGAAGACGATTATTATGTAGGAATAAAAAGTAAACTCATGGGGCAGGTGAATCTAACGAGAATTGGTACCTCTTACTTAAATCCCAAAGGCTCCATTACCTTGACTACAGGAATCTTAGCCGATGACCCTGTTGAAAAGACAGCAAGTGCTGCTATGGTAAACGGAGCAATTCATAGCTTTGTAAAAGCCGTTTCCCTAGAATTGGAAAATGGAAGTCGACTTAATGTTGTTTCCGCGGGAACGGTTGAGGATGCCTACGACAAATACCGTGATTATTTTCCAGGGCATTATCCGGTGTCCATGAACAAAGTAGTAAAGGGATATGAAAGAAGCGTTTTGGGAAGGGGCAATGGTACAGTTATTCGGATTTATGAATGATCAAATCAAACGAGAATGAAAAAAATATATTATTTAGAGACTTGCAACACGTGTCAAAGAATACTAACGGAATTGCAACCCTTAGATGATGTTGAACTCCAAGAAATAAAATCACAAAGCATTACACCTAACCAGCTTGAAGAAATGAAAAATCTAGCGGGAAACTATGAAGCACTATTTAGTAGAAGGGCCATGCTTTTTCGACAAAGAGGCCTGCATGAAAAGGAGCTTTCCGAACAAGATTACAAAAACCTGATACTGGAACATTACACTTTTTTGAAAAGACCCGTATTGGTATTAGAAGACAAAATTTTTGTTGGCAATTCCAAAAAAGTGGTTCACGCCGCTAAGGAAGCCTTACACGTATGAACAAACGCACCTTGGCCATTTTGGCTGCCATTGGAGCCACCACAATTTACGGTATAAACCATACAATTGCCAAAGGTGTGATGCCTACCTATGTAAAACCCTTTGGCTTTATCATGCTCAGGGTTGTTGGTGCTTCAGCGCTTTTTTGGATTTTCTCATTCTTTGCCCCAAAGGAAAAAATAGCAAAGAAAGACTGGCTCAGAGTTCTCGTTTGTGCTATTTTGGGAATGGTAATCAATATGCTGGCCTTTTTTAAAGGGCTTCAGCTTTCAACACCAATCAACAGTGCGGTTTTGGTCACGATAACCCCGATTATTGTGGTAATCTTGTCCGCTCTTTTCTTAAAAGAACGGATAACCAAAAATAAGGGTGTTGGAATTTTCTTGGGATTTATAGGTGCGCTGGCTCTTATTTTGTTTGGAGCTGAAATACGCGGTGACGCTCCAAATATTCCACTTGGGAATTTTCTTTTTGTAGTAAATGCCACTTCGTATGGAGCCTATTTGATTGTGGCCAAGACATTAATTGAAAAATACCACCCCTTCACCTTAATGCGTTGGCTTTTTACCATCGCCTTGGTTATTAATTTTCCGATAACCTTACCCGAGTTTCTAGAAATAAAATGGTCTACAATGCCGCTTTGGGTCTACAGTTCTATCGCTTTTGTGATTATTGGAACCACATTCCTGACCTACCTTTTCAATGTTTTTGCCTTAACACAATTAAAGGCTTCAACGGTAGGTGCATTTGTATATTTGCAGCCCTTGTTCGGAATCTTTTTTGCCCTTTTTTCAGGGAAAGACCAGTTAACATTGGTAAAAATATTGGCCACTTGTCTGGTTTTATTTGGCGTGTATTTAACCAGTAAAAAACCTAAGCCCAATCCTTAGATTCGTTCGT
Organism: Bacteroidota bacterium; assembly: GCA_039191905.1. GTDB lineage: Bacteria > Bacteroidota > Bacteroidia > Flavobacteriales > Flavobacteriaceae > Flagellimonas. The sequence continues at coordinate 41,791 of JBCCXJ010000012.1, forward strand.
AACTTTAAGGTCTAGTTTTGAATTCCATGGTGCAATCCTGTTTAAGGTATATCCTACTTTTATTTCTACTTACTTTTTCAGGATGTAACCCATCCTCCAATTATAAACGCAAGGTTGTGGTTGCTGTTTCAGCAAATATGCAATTCGCTATGCAACCCATAACGGAAAGCTTCTTAAAGGAAACCGGTGTTGAATGCGAACTGATTCTCGGTTCTTCAGGAAAACTTTCTGCCCAGATAACTCAAGGAGCTCCTTATGATGTTTTTGTATCTGCGGATACTATATATCCGAAAGAGATGTATACAAGTGGGAAAACTGTAGGTAAACCTAGAATTTACACCGAAGGTAAGTTGGTACTTTGGACTTTGTCAAATGCTTTTGCGCCCTCATTAGCCATTTTAAATTCTGAGCATATTGAACACATTGCCTTGGCCAATCCAAAAACCGCACCTTATGGCGCAGCTTCTGTGCAAATTTTAAAACAACAGCCCTTCTATTCCGCCATTGAAGAAAAATTGGTCTTTGGGGAAAGTATCGGGCAAACCAATCAATTCATTACTTCCAAATCTGCCGAAATTGGTATTACTTCCATCGCTGTTGTATCGTCCCCGGAAATGAAAAATATGGGACACTGGGTTCCCCTGGAAAACAAGGCTTATCCCTCGCTACTTCAGAGCGCTGTTTTATTGAAAAAGAAAAAAGGTGTTTCTAAAGAATCAAAGGCCTTCTATAATTTTTTGTTTTCAGATAAGGCCCAGAGTATATTAAAGGAATATGGATATTCAATTCCTAAATGATGGAATATTGTCACTGCAAAATGTCTAAATTGTGTTTTCTAATCCAGAATAGGAAACTATGATTTGGGATCCTTTGCTCTTAACCCTAAAATTGGCCTTGGTGACTACGCTTTTGCTATTGGTCATTGCAATTCCTTTGGCTTCTTGGTTAGCGCAAACTAAATCAAAACTGAAACCTGTGCTGGAAACTTTGGTAAGTATGCCCCTGGTTTTGCCACCTACAGTACTTGGCTTTTACTTCCTTGTTGCCTTTAGTCCGGGCAATGCCTTTGGCGGTTGGTTGAACGAGTGGTTCGGTCTTAAACTGGTTTTTTCATTTCCAGGACTAGTTTTAGCTTCCATTCTATATAGCCTTCCTTTTATGGTGCATCCCATTCAGTCAGGTTTGGCCAGTTTATCACCTTCCTTGAAGGAGGCTTCTTATCTTATAGGGAAATCAAAGCGGGAAACCTTGCTTAAAGTTCTATTGCCCAATATAAAACCAGCCTTATTGACCGGAGTTGTTTTGGCTTTTGCACATACTATTGGCGAATTTGGCGTAGTTCTTATGATTGGAGGCAATATTCCAGGCGTTACAAAAGTAGCTTCCATTGCTATTTATGACGAAGTAGAAGCACTGAATTATGGGGTAGCGAATTTTTATTCTACCATTCTGTTCGTAACCACATTTTTCATTCTTTTTCTAGTGTATTTGTTGAATGGAAGCTATTTTAAATCGTTGTTGAAATGATTGAAATCCAAATCCAAAAAAGGCTCGATTCTGCCGAAGGTTCTATGTTGCTTGAGGTAGCTTTCAATATTAAAAAAGGACAGATGGTTGCCTTATATGGGGGGTCAGGAGCTGGAAAAACGTCGCTCTTGCGAATCATAGGTGGGCTTCTACAACCCGATAAAGGTAAAGTTAAGGTTAATGATGAGGTCTGGTTTCAATCAGAACCAAAAGTTGTAATCCGCAAACCTCAAGCACGTAGTATTGGTTTTGTTTTTCAGGATTATGCACTTTTTCCCCATATGACAGTTCTGGAAAATTTGGAATTTGCTTCTGTAAACGAAGGAAATAGAGACTTAGATCACCTTCTTGAACTGACCGAGCTCGGTGATTTAAAACATAAAAAACCAAAAACACTATCCGGTGGTCAACAGCAGCGTGTTGCTTTGGCCAGGGCTTTGGCACAAAAACCTGATATTTTATTGCTGGATGAACCCCTTTCCGCTCTTGACGATACCATCCGAAGAAGATTACAGCACTATCTTCTGAAGGCACATAAGGCATTTGGATTGACAACCATTTTGGTAAGTCATAATATTGAAGAAATTATCAAGCTATCAGATTGGGCTATTGAACTTGATCGAGGCCAGATAGTTCAACAAGGAAAACCAACAGAACTATTTTCTTCCAAAGGAATTGATGAGAACTTTAAAGTAACTGCAGAGGTTTTGGCCATGAAACCAAAAGACCAAGGTTTTGAAGTTCGATTACTTGTTCAAAACCATGTATTCACCAGAACTCTTTCTAAAAGTGAAGGTGAATCCCTTCGGAAAGGTGACAGAGTTATTTTGGCTTCCAACGAGTTTAATCCAAAGTTGTACAAAGAATAGTCCCTAGTAAATTCATAAGAAGGTTTTATAAATCCTTAGGTACTTTGGCAAATTTTCTCGTGTCCGCCCTAGTAAGCGTTTTAAAGTCTTCATCTCGCTCCATCGTATTAAACGCATCTAAAAATTCTTGAGGGAGTCCAATCAGTTTTCGTTCTTTTAAATCCATCCAAGCCCCCATCATTTCACAGCGAGCAAAATTCTTTCCTGCGTTGTCATAAAAATTATGTTCAAACTCAAAAAACATCCCATCTTCACTAAGTCCTTGCAGGCCCAATGAAACCTTAACAGGCTTTCCCGGAAAAACTTCCTTGAAATAATACATGTGTTCGTAAAACACAACAGGACCAATATTGTGCTTTGCCATGGATTTTTGGTTAAAGCCCAAAATCCCTAAATAGCCCATACGTGTATGACTCATAAAATTAATATAGGCTGAGTTGGCCAAGTGGCGATTGGCATCTAAATCACTCCAACGGATATCAAATTCTTTAAAAAACATAGTTGGTTATTTGTTATGCATGCATAATAGTTGTAAAATTATCATAGTTTTATAAATGGAAGCCCCTTCATCTAAGAAAACATTCTATTTTTAATGATACTTTAACACGAAACCATGAGTCAGAAAGCCGAATTCATCAAAGACCTTTCATTACCTGTAGTAGCAGCTCCAATGTTTTTAATTTCCGGTCCTAAACTGGTCATAGAATGTTGTAAAAATGGTATAGTAGGAACATTTCCTGCGCTCAACCAAAGAAGTAGTGAAGGTTTTGAAGAATGGTTGATTGAAATAGAGACTGCTCTTAAAGCCTTTGAAGAGGAAACTGGTAAGAAACCGGCTCCTTTTGGGGTAAACCTGATTGTTCACCCTACCAATCCAAGGCTGGAAGCAGATTTGAAATTATGTATCAAACATCGAGTTCCGCTAATTATAACTTCTTTGGGTGCTGTGACCCAAGTTGTTGACGCTGTTCATAGTTATGGTGGGCTGGTTTTTCATGATGTGATTAAAAAGAGACACGCCCAAAAGGCCGCACAGGCTGGTGTAGATGGCCTTATTCTTGTTGCGGCAGGAGCAGGGGGACATGCAGGAAGCATCAACCCTATGAGTCTTGTTGCTGAGGTTAAGCAATTTTTTGATAAGACCATCTTATTATCAGGATGTATTAGTACAGGACAAGATGTAGCTTCCGCTATGCAAATGGGAGCTGATTTGGCTTATATGGGTACGCGTTTTATCAACTCAGAGGAAAGTAAGGCTCCCGAGGAATATCGAAAAATGATTATTGAAGCAGGTGCTAGTGATGTAGTATACACAGCGGCCATTTCAGGGGTCCATGCCAATTTTTTGGCTGCGAGTTTGGCAGCTGCTGGAATCTCTGAAGAGGATTTGAAGAAAAATCACAAAATCGATTTTGGTAAGGAATTGGATACAGAGGCCAAAGCATGGAAGACCATTTGGTCTGCTGGACAGGGCGTTACTACAATTACAAATACCCTGTCGGTTGAAAAATTGGTAGACACCCTCAAAAAGGAATTCAAATCCGCTATTGAGGCGCAGCACAGGTTGTTAGAAACCTATCCAAAGTAAAATCTATTGAGCCAACTACACCGCGGTTTTTTCCACGCTCTTCAGGTCAGCTAGAAATTGATGCACCTGACTTACACACATGGAACCTTCGCCCACTGCGGAAGCTACTCTTTTTACAGAACCTTTTCGTACATCACCTACTGCAAAAAATCCAGGGATACTGGTTTCCAATGATTGCGGTTCGCGATTGGAATAAATAGCACATTCTAATTTATTATCCTGCTTAACACCTGGTCCCGTAAAAATAAAACCTCTTTCATCCGTAGCAACCAATCCTTTTAACCAATCTGTACAAGGTCTTGCACCTATAAAAGTGAACAAATTTGTGATGTTTTTTGATACCCTCCCTCCATTTTTATCCTCTAACATCAAATGTTCAAGATAGTGCTGGCCATGTAATTCAGTAACTTGGGTGTTGAGATGGACCACAATGTTCTCTGCGGCTTCAATTCTTTGCACAAGATAATCACTCATCTTGGCTCCTAAATTGTTTCCCCTAAGAATAACATGGACCTCTTTGGCATGATCCGCTAAAAAAAGTGCAGCCTGACCCGCTGAATTTCCACCTCCTACAACGCCCACCAATTCATTTTTACATGCTGAGGCATTCATCCCAGTAGCCGAATAATAGACTCCACTTCCTTCGTACTTTTCAATATTATCAATAGGCAGGCTTCTATAACTGGCTCCAGTTGCGGCCATAATTGCTTTTGCCTTTATCTCTTTTCCGTTGGTAGCTTGCAAAACAAAGTGTGTTCCTGTGTGTTCTACTTTTTCAGCTTCATGGGGAATGGATATGTTACATCCAAACTTTTGGGCTTGGACATAGGCTTTATTTGCAAGATCACTTCCAGAAATTCCAGTAGGAAATCCAAGGTAGTTTTCAATTTTTGAGCTCTTTCCAGCCTGACCTCCTGGAGCTTTGCTATCAATCGTGACTACACTTAAGCCTTCAGAAGCTGCATAAACGCTTCCCGCCAACCCCGCTGGACCCGCTCCTATTACCAAAAGATCAAAAACTTTGTCCTCAAAGTCCATAAGAACTCCCGAATATCTCGCGACCTCAGCCAAAGATGGGTTTTGGCATACCTTGGCCTCGCTATTGATTAATATGGGTAGGTCCTCTTTTTTCAGATTAAAGTTTGCAAGTAACTCTAGGGCTGCTTCAGAAACATCGATATCTAGGAAATTATACCAGATATGATTCTTATCCATAAAATCCCTAATGGTATAGGTGGCCTTGGAACTGCCAGAACCCAAAAGATTGATACCTCCTGTAAATTCTGACAAGACCGTCTCTTGTCTCAACAAAAAAGCATTTAAAAGTACATCGCTAATGTCACTGTATTTGGCTATAGCCTCTTTAAGTCTTTTGGGCGTAATTCTTAATACACAGGTAGTTCCTTTTGTTATTGCATGAAATTGAGCCCCTCTATTGGAAAGCATACCACTGTCACCCGTAAATTCATTCTTTCCATGGACTACGATGACCCCATTATTATTGTAGGGATCTTCAATTGAGATTTCTCCACTCAAAACGACAAAAAAATCATATTGAAGTTCTCCAAGCGTAAACACTAGGGTTTCAGGGGGATAACTTTCAATTTGTCCATATTCCTTTAAGATGCCGATTTGTCTTGAGGTGAGTTCAGGGAATCTTGGGTCTTTCATAATCTACAATTTATGGTGTCTATAGTAACAGCTTCAGTCTTGTTTTGACCTTTGGTTAGTCTACTTCCTTAAAAATACAACAAACGGTACTTTCTTGTTTTATCTGATTGCTAAATTTGACAAACAGGTTTTTTTCTGTTCGATACTCAAGTATTCTGGAAGAAAATTGAATTCTATTATTACTAAATTGCTTCACTATTTGATAAATACATCTTAATAATGCCCTTAGTCGATTCATCGTATAATCCTCCTCTTTTCTTTAAACATGGTCACGCTTCAACCATATATGCTGGTTTGGTTAGAAGTGTGAAAAACCTTAAGCAACAAAGGGAGAGAATTCATCTTACGGATGGGGACTTTCTGGATTTAGATTGGAGCTATTCGAAAGATTCAAAAAACAGACTGGTCATTCTACTTCATGGTCTGGAGGGCGATGCACACCGCCATTACATAACGGGAAGTGCCAAATTATTGAATTCCAGCGGATTTGATGCTTGCTCTGTTAATTTTAGAGGATGTAGTGGGGAACCCAATCACTTGTATCGTTCCTATCATTCGGGTGCAACCGAAGATTTGGATGAAGTAATACGTCATATTCTGGGAGACAAAAAGTATAGTTCAATCTATATCAAAGGATTCAGCCTTGGTGGGAACTTACTCCTGAAATACTTAGGAGAACGAGAACAACATCCGGAGGAAATTAAGGCTGCTGTGGCAGTATCGGTCCCTTGTGATCTTCATTCTTCATGCGAGCAATTACTTTCCTCAAAAAACATGCTCTATGCAAAACGTTTCAAAAGAAATTTGCTCCAAAAATTACGACAAAAGCAAGAACGTTTTCCAGAACTGGTCTCCAATACTGATATCAATTCAATAATTACTCTCAAGGATTTTGATGATGTATACACGAGTAAAGCGCATAATTTTAAAAATGCCCTAGACTATTATTCTCAGTGCAGTTGCTTGCAATTTTTAGCTACCATTAAAGTACCCTCACTCATTATCAATGCCTGGAATGATTCTTTTTTAGGTGAGACTTGTTATCCTATTGAAGAGGCACAAAAAAATCCGTATCTCCACCTTGAGATTCCTAAATACGGGGGTCATGTTGGATTTTGGGGTAAAAACAACATCACCTATACGGAAAAAAGAGCATTAGAGTTTTTTAATGACTACTAGGATAGGCTTTGGGAATGTATCGAGAACAATGTTATTCCTCAACGATAAATTTTCCTTGCATTATTCCGTAGTGTCCCGGAAAACTACAGATATAATCATAGGTCCCTACCGCTGGTGGCTCAAAGGTTACGGTTGTTGTTTCGCCCCCACCTATTAATTTGGTATAGGCTAGTATGGCATCACTTTCTGGAATGTATTCAGTATCTCTGGCAACTGCAGCTTTTGCCGCAAAATCACCTAAGTCTGTGCCTTCTGCAAGGAGCACAAAATTATGTCCCATCACAACTTTTTCCATTTTACCTGTGTGCCGTAATGTCAATGTAACAGTTTTGCCAGCTTTTACTCTTAATTCAGATTTATCAAACTGCATCAAATCATTTGAAGAAAGCGCTATCACATTACCATCTACTTCTTTCTTTTCTTCTTTTTTGGTTCGATTTACCTGAAATCCTTCCTCTTTCTTATCTTTCTTCTTATCACCGCAACCTATTGCCGTGACAACAACTATAGCCAAACATAAACTGACCAGTTTTTTCATAATATCTCTTTTAAAAATATGGAAACCGAAAATTACGAGATTTTCACCAATATTAGGTAATTACACCCATTTAATTCCATTCAGAATCATTCATTTTATCAAGTTAACTTCGAATCTATTATTAGGGTAAAGATAGTGGGCAGTCAACCTATCCAAAGTTATCCAGATTTTCCAAGCCTTAATTTTTGACTTTCTTTTTTTTCATAATTTTAATCCTGAGAACACTTTTTAATGAATCAAATAGAATCCTGGATTAAATTCTTTTGCTCATTTGCGCTATGTACTTTGCTTCTAAGCTGTGGAAGGAAAAAAGAAGAAGAAAAAAAAGACGGTTTTGAAGTAAGTCGGACTAAGAAAGAGGATAAAAAAGCGGAAGCTCGTGATGGTGTACCTGTTGATTTGAGCAATAAGGGTATAGGTCCTATCAAAGAAGTGATTTTTACTGATGAAATCGACACCGAAATGGCGGTAAGAGGGGAAGCTCAATTCAATGCGGTATGTGTGGCTTGCCACATGGTGGACCAGCGCATGATAGGACCACCTATGAAAGGTGTTTACGAACGAAGAAGTCCGGAGTGGGTCATGAACATGATTCTAAACCCCAATGGCATGCTACGGGAAGACCCTATCGCCAAAGCGTTGTTGAAAGAATATAATAATGCCATCATGCTAAATCAGAACTTATCTGAAGAAGAAGCTCGCGATTTGGCAGAATATTTCCGCACTTTATGATTGAATTTGTTTCAAAAACTTTTCTGAGGAAACCCATTTATTTATACTTATGAAAATCTTTGTTCTGACTTTATTAACTTTTTGGTTTTCCACAACTGGCCTATTGGGTCAAAGTCTATTGGGTGCTTGGGAAAACACAAGTACTAGAGAAGATGGCACAATAGTAAGAAGCGTGGTGATTTTTTCTAAAGGATATCAAGCAGCTACTTGGTTTGATGCCAAAACGGGCGCTTTTATAAAAACCAATGGCGGTTCTTGGCAATTGAACGGTTCAACAATTACTGAAACCGTAGAGTTCGATTCGCAGAACCCTGATAGAGTAGGCTCACAAGTTACTTTTGAAATTGCTTTGGAAGGAGATAAACTTAAGGCCACGGATGATGATTTGAGTTGGACCCGAATTGACGATGGCACCCCAGGCCAATTAAAAGGGGCATGGCTGATTTCAGGTAGAATGCGAGATGGAGAAATTCAGCAACGTGATACAAACCGCCCTAGAAAAACCATGAAAATTCTATCCGGCACTCGATTTCAATGGATAGCCTATAATACCGAAACCAAACAGTTTATGGGAACTGGCGGAGGTACTTATAGTACAGAGAATGGAAAATACACGGAAAACATAGGCTTTTTCTCAAGAGATAATTCAAGGGTTGGGGCGAGTCTTTCTTTTAATTTTGAACTAAAAGAAGGCAACTGGCATCATTCAGGGAAAAGTAGTAAAGGTTCTCCTATTTATGAAATTTGGAGCCAACGAAAACAATAGATATGATTCAAAAATTAGGACTTTTCCTCATAGTTTCTTTATCCGTAACCCACATGAAAGCACAAGAACTACCCTATAGGGAAATTCCAGAATACCCATCAGATTATGGTCCTGGAAACATCGCAGCGCGAATGATAGACGGTCTTGGTTTTCGATTTTACTGGGCTACAGAGGGGTTGAGGGAAAAGGATCTTGTTTATAAACCTTCTGAAGAATCTAGAAGCGTATTGGAAACCCTGCAGCATATCTGCAGTATGTCCCAAAACATTCTGAATGCCCCCCTAGGAGAACCCAACACAGGCGCTGTTGACTATTCAAAGTTTGGGTATGAAAGATTACGGGAATTAACCTTGAAAAATTTAAAAGCAGCAAGTGAAGCTGTTGCCGGAAAACAAGCCGCTGATTTTGAAGATTTCCCTATCATTTATCAAAGAGGGGAGCGTGAGTCTCGTTTTCCTTATTGGAATTTAATCAACGGTATGATTTCAGATTGTATATACCATGCAGGACAAATCACTATGCTGCGCAGGGTAACCGGCAATCCCATCAATCCTAATGTTAATGTTTTTACGGGAAGGGTAAGACAATAGACTCCATTCCTATTTATAAGGCCAAATTTTATCTACTGCTACCTTATACGTCGGGTCCTCCATCACATTTACCTCAATAATATCATCTGCATTTTTCAATAGCCTTCTACAATCCCTACTTAAATGCTTCAAATGCACTTTTTTACCTACTTTTTTGTAGCGTTCCGTGATTTTGTTGACTGCTTCAATCGCTGACATATCTACTACACGACTTTCTTCGAAATCAATCACTACCGCTTCAGGGTCATTAAGTACATCAAACTTCTCTGCAAATAGGGTAGTACTTCCAAAAAACAAAGGGCCATATATTTCATAATGCTTTATGCCTTCTTCATCAACATACTTTCGTGCTCGTATGCGCAGGGCATTGTCCCAAGCAAACACCAAGGCGGAAATAATCACTCCAACCAACACTGCCAATGCCAAATTATGCAGGAACACCGTTACCAAAGTTACCAAAACCATAACCAACACATCTGATTTAGGCATTCGTTTGAACACCCGTAAACTTGCCCATTCAAAAGTTCCCAGGGCCACCATAATCATCAACCCCGTCAATGCCGCCATAGGTACTTTTTCAATAAGACTGGAACCAAACATTACAAATGCCAATAACATTAAAGATGCTACAATACCAGACAAACGTGCCCTAGCTCCATTGGAGGTATTTATAAGACTCTGTCCAATCATGGCACATCCCCCCATTCCGGAAAACAAGCCAGATAGGATATTAGCCGTACCCTGAGCTACAGCCTCCTTGTTGCCCCTACCTCGGGTCTCTGTAATTTCATCAACAATATTGAGGGTCAATAAGCTTTCTATTAAGCCTACTCCAGCAACCACAGCTGCGTAAGGAAATATAATTTGAAGGGTTTCCAAGGAAAAAGGCAAATCCGGTATATGAAAAGGGGGAAAACTCCCTTGAATAGATGCAATATCACCAATCGTTCGGGTATTGATACCTAAAAAGAATACCAATCCAAAAACCAAAAGAATGGCAACTAACGAAGCGGGGACTACTTTACTAAGTTTTGGGAGCCCCCATATCACCAACATAGTCAGCAATACAAGTCCCATAAATGTGTAAAGCGTAACTCCAGTCAACCATGACCCATCTTGTGTTTTGAATTGGTCCAATTGGGACATAAAAATTATGATAGCCAATCCATTCACAAAACCAAAGATTACGGGATGAGGCACCAATCGCATTAACTTTCCCAAACGCAAAAAACCAGCAGCGACCTGTAATATTCCAGCCAATATCACTGTGGCGAACACATATTCTACGCCATAGTCTTTTGCCAAGCTTACAATAACCACGGCCACTGCACCCGTTGCTCCAGAAATCATTCCTGGTCTACCTCCTAAGATTGAAGTGACCAATCCCATAACAAAAGCAGCATAGAGTCCCGTTAGCGGAGATAGACCCGCTATAAAAGCAAAAGCAATAGCCTCGGGAACCAATGCCAAGGCAACGGTAAGTCCTGATAAGACTTCTGTTCTGTAGTTTACTTTCTGAGAAAAATCAAAAAGGTTCAAGTACTTTTTCATTGCCTGTGTTTTGAAGCCGGCAAAAATAGCACTATTCTAGAAAGTAGGCAGTTGACTAATTTATTTTTACGGATTTGACAATCTTACCAAGAGGTTAACCCAAGTAATCGTTCTCCGAGTGGGTTTAGTTTAGCAGTTTCATATTTATCCCGTTCCCAATGTCTAGGATCACCTGGAAAGGCATATCCTTCTGGTGCAACACGATTTTTCCATGAATTGATACGCCATTGTTTTAACGCCTCATTCTCTTCTTCTGCAGGCATCATAGAGATATATTGTGCTATTCTTACCTTGTCTCCAGATTTGTTGGGTCGAATACCGTGGGGTTGGGTGCTGTTGAAAATCAATAAATCTCCAGCTTCCATTTTTACTTTGACAATTTTATCTTCCAATTCAGTAATATCAGGTTGAAAATGGTCTCGGTCTTCGGGTTGTGTCAACTTCCATGTATCATAATTTCGATACAACCATGGAATACATTGGAACCCTCCCATATTCTCATCGGTTTGGTCTGCCAATGCCAAAACACCTTGAACGTTCTGGGGTTTTGTCTCAGGATCATAATCCCAATGGACAAAGCCTTTTTTATCAACTCCAGGTTGTAATGGAAAATTTAGGTTGGCTCGATCAATAGTTACCCAGAGCTTCTCTGTGCCCCAAATATCCACAAAAGCATCATATACCTTTTGTGTCTGTCTATTGTTCCAAAGGTTTTGGTGATTATAAACCTCAACCATACCTGTACCGGTGAGCTCCTTCATTTTCATTTCGGCTCTTGGAGGCACGTACCAGGTTTCCGAATTATTGGGGTCTTTCTCATCAAATTCCCATAAAAAGTCGGCAGTTTCTTTAGCTTGTTCTCTAGAAACTGCATTTTTGATTACAATATATCCTTCTTCCTTCCAAAACTTCCAATCCTTCTCAGAAAGAACTTTTAGAGGTTTTCCATTGGAGCGATCATTAAGCTTTTGCGCACTACTCGTCGCAGTTGAAGGATTCCCGGGGATTTCTTCATGGGCCTTATTGGCCATTTCTAATTTTTCTGCGCTGTCCATACATCTGTTTTTACCTGATAATTCTATTGAATAAAACTACGCCTATCAGAAAATAAGTTCTACCGTAATATTGACACATATTTGAACTATTTTGATTTTTTTAGGTAAATTATATGAGTTAAAAGGTATTTATGTGAAAATTGAACTTGAAACCATAGCGCCAAATACCAATAGCCCCTTTCGTCTTTTGCATCTTCCGAGGTTGAATCATCTTTTCTATTGGCATTTCCATCCTGAATATGAATTGGTTTATATTGAAGGTGCCAGCGCAACAAGACATGTAGGTGATAGCATTTCAAGTTATTTGAAAAGTGATTTGGTATTTATCGGTTCCAATATTCCTCATTTAAATTTTGATTATGGAGTTCGAACGGATTATGTCAAGGAAGTTCTTCATATAAAACCTTCGTTTAAGAAAAATATACTTCTAAATGTTTCTGAACTCAACGATATTCTTAACCTCTTTGAAAGGTCCAGTCACGGTATTGTTTTTACTGGGAAAACCAAGGAACATATTGGTGAACGATTAAAGAAACTTTATAAGCTATCCCCTTTTGAATTGTTTATGGAGTCCATTCAAATATTGAAGAAGCTCGCAAATAGCGAAGATTATTTTTTATTGCACGACCAGCCATTTGTGAATACCTACAGAAAAAAGGAACAAGATCGTCTGCGAAGTATTCATGAATTCGTGGATGGAAACTATCAACGTAAAATTGCAGTTAGTGAGGTAGCTGAGCTTTGTAATTTAGCTACAGAGTCTTTTTGTCGTTATTTTAAAAAGACTACCGGGAGTACATTCACCAATTTTCTAAACCAATATCGAATTAGTCAGGCCAAAAGGCTCTTACTGATGGGGAAAAACATTAGCGAAACTTGCTACGACTGCGGATTTGAGAGCCTTTCCTATTTTAATAGGACCTTCAAAAAAATTAGCCATCAAAACCCCTCTGATTTCAAGAAACATTTTCGAAAGACGTCCTAATGAGAGTAGGCAAACTCTGTATTTGCTCTGTTCCAGGCACAAAAAAAACCGCCCCAAGCTAGCACTTGAGGCGATTTTTAACTAAATAACCAACCAAAAAACTTGTCTATATAGTCGAACACTATGTTTTGTCCTTACATTTTTCTTTGTCGAGTTACGTTCATTATGGAATTTTTAACTTTTTCCCTCTTTTTTCCTGTCTTTGGATTGGCTTTCAAATATTGCACAAACCCTCGTCCTGTAAACTCGTACACCGTACCACTTGCTACGTGAAACAATTCTATAGTACTATCATTAATAACGTATAGCTCGAAATAATCATTGCCTAAGAAATCGTAATCCAATGTTAAAGTTTTAAGCGTGTCATCTCCTTGCACATCAAAAACTTCATAAACTCCTTCATAATCCCAAACCAAATCCGCAAGAGGTATTGTCAGGTTATCAACCGAAGAACGAAAAACTCCTTGACCACCACCTGATAAAAACTGTAGATAATTCTCGTCATCAAACTCATTAATGGCTCCCACTTCACTAGTAAATGTTTTCTCCCAAGCTTCGTATTCCTGCAAGAAGTAGTGAATATTATCATAGAAAACAGCATCATAGTCAAAGTTGTTCCGCTGATAACCTCTCAAAACATACGAAGTGTTTGTATTCGGGTTATATAATTCTATTGTTCGGTCATTAATAGCGAGTACTTCTAAAAACCAAAGGCCATCAATATCATGGTCCACATCCACAGCTCCATTTAGGGTTGCATAGGCTCCCACATCTATACCAAAACCATTACCGGTTTTTCCTATTCCCGCCAAATTATTGTTTACGTAGACTATGCCTCTGTTAAAAGAAATAGTGAACGCTCGTTGTAAAAAAGGAACTTCCCCATTTCCTCTGCTTGCATTGATGTCTATGTACCATAGGTCATAGCTTTCCAAAACTAAAGCAGTGTTAACCGGTGAAGCATCAATAAAGTCATCTTCAATTATAACATCCGTATAACACGAAGAGGCCACAAGGCCTATAAAAAGTAATCCGAATAGTAGTTTTCCATTTCTCATAATCTTAGTCTTTTGATTTGATACTACTATTTCAAGCACTGTGCCAAAAATTATAACTATTTGATAATCAATTATTAATGTGCTTATTGGAGGATTGATTAGTTTTGGAAACTTAATTTGAAATATGCAAAACTCGCTTAGGTTTGGCGTTATAGGAGGCGGTAGCTGGGGCACTGCCATTGTAAAAATGCTCTCTGAAAATACCGGTCAAATCGCTTGGTATATTCGTAACGATTCCATAATCAGACATCTACAACGGGAAGGGAATAATCCCCACTATATTAGTTCAGTACAATTTGATGTCTCACAACTTCATCTAAGCTCTTCTGTGGATGAAATTGTGGGAGCTTCGGATATTTTAATTTTTGCGATTCCTTCTGCCTTTTTGGAAAAAGAACTAGCCAATCTGACTCTATCCCTAAAGGATAAAATAGTTTTTTCCGCAATTAAGGGGATTGTCCCAGAAACGGGGTTGATTGTTGGGGAACATCTGCATGAAGCCTACAATATTCCTTTTGAAAACATAGGAGTGTTGACCGGTCCATGCCACGCCGAGGAGGTTGCCCTTGAGCGTCTGTCTTATCTTACTTTGGCGTGTTCCGACACCTCTAAAGCGCAATGGGTAGCCAAAAACCTAAAAAGTCACTACATCCGAACCAAAATATCTGATGACATTATTGGCACAGAGTATGCGGCCATGCTTAAAAATATCTATGCCATAGCTGCTGGGATGGCACATGGTCTAGGGTATGGAGATAATTTTCAAAGTGTTTTGATGAGTAATTCCATTCGTGAAATGAAACGCTTTATAGGATGTGTTCATAAAATGAAGCGAAACATCAATAACTCGGCTTATTTAGGTGATTTGTTGGTTACCGGCTATTCCATCTTTAGTCGAAATCGCATGTTTGGGAATATGATTGGAAAGGGGTATACCGTAAAAAGTGCCATGATGGAAATGAATATGGTAGCGGAAGGATACTACGCTGCCAAAAGCGCTCATGACCTGATGGCCAAACTACAGAAAAAGACTAAGACTCCAATTATTGATGCTGTTTATAGTATTCTGTATAAAGAAAAAGAAGCTAAGAAAACCTTCAAACAGCTTACCGAAAAATTAGACTAGAACTATAGGGCCAGAACATCATCAGGTACACTTTTTCCTCTTGGAATGGAATTGTTGCTGACGTCTATGGTCATTGTATCATACGATTTTATATGGTACTTGTTTATTACGTAAGACTTATGGACTCGAGTGAAGTTTTTTGGTAATTGCTCCAAAGTTGCTTTTATGGTACCGTAGCTAGTTATTTTCGATTTATCCGCTAAATGATAGGTGACATAATTCCCTAAACCTTCAATAAACAGAATTTCTTGGGTAGGTACACGATGGGTTCTACGGCTTGAACGAATTTCTAAAATTTCACTTTCCATGTTTTGGTTTTTTTCAGATTCTTTTACCCATAATTGGAAAATCTTGATGGCCAAAATCAATAGAACAGTCGTGTTTATGAGTACCACGGCACGTACCAACATCATTAGGTTGAACAACCCACTACTTGAATCATTCAAGAGAAGGTTTTCATAAAACAGATGTATGAACACCCGCTGTAAGATTCCGCCTGTGAGTAGCATAATTCCATAACCTATGATAAAAGCCAAGTACCTTTTCTTCATTAAATACTTGGGCAGCAAAAAGTAAATGGTAAAATACACTGCCAAAATACGAATGGGCATCAAAACGAATTCCAAATAAAATGAAGCTAAGTATCCTTCCTCCTTCACCCAGATAAGTCCAAAAAGAACATAGTATGTGACCCAAAAAAGTATATGGGTCGCAATTCTTGAATTAAAAAGGTAGAAGTCCTTCGTTTTATTCATTTCATCAAAATTTTAAGTCATGCCACACCTACTTTTTACATAAAAACAAGCCTAGCAGATATAAAATCCAGCCAGCCTAAAAATAGCCATTCTAGTTTTAAGCCAACTTAAAAACGAACAGATGATACACAAAAAAATGGCTTTTGGTTTCCTATCCTTACTTTTTTTAAGCTTCATCCCTAGCCAAGCGCAAAAATTAGGAAGAAGAAGTATCTGGGAAGCCAAGATAAAAGGGCCCGAAGCAAATGTGCCCGGAGCTCGGATTAGTAGCATAGAACCAAACAGTCCTCTGGCAAAGGCAGGTTTTTTACCCAATGATCTTATTGTGGAAGTAAACGGCACCTTGATTAAAGACTCAAATGTTTGGAGCGATATATCTTATGGCCTACGCGGCTCAGTAAAAACGGAGATTAAAGCCCTCCGTAATGGAAAAAGTATGGAGCGCCATGTTGTATTCAATGCTTTAGGCAAAGAGGAGCATGAAAAATTGGACACTTATTATGAAGAAGTAACTAGTGCCTATGGTATTACCCAAAGGGTAATTATCACCAAGCCCAAAAAAGCTGGGAAACAACCCGCTGTGGTTTTGATTGGAGGTTTGAGTTGTTCCAGTCTTGAAACCTATTCCGGCAGAAGAGGAACAAATTGGGGAAGAACTATAAAAAGTTTGGTCGAAAAATCTAACATGGTGGTGATGCGGATAGAAAAGCCAGGCGTTGGAGATAGCAATGGAGATTGCAGCACATCAGATTTTTTAATGGATTTAGAAGGCTATCGAAGTGCAATTCGCTATCTCAAATCCAAATCCTATGTGGATACCTCGAGAATCATTGTTTATGGCTCCAGTATGGGAAGTGCTTTGGCTCCTGTTTTAGCCAACGAGTTCGACTTGGCTGGTGTGATTTCGGATGGGACTTTTTTCAAAACCTGGTATGAGCATATGTTAGAAATTGAAAGACGTATTCTATCGTTTAAGGGAAATACGGAATCCCAGATAGTGGAAAAAATGAATAAATACTACATTCCACTCTATCATGGAATGCTAATTCAAAAAAAGAGCTATCAGCAGGTAATAGAAGAATATCCTGCTTTGAGCGCCTACAACTATCATGATCCCGAACATATGTATGGACGCCCTATGGCCTATTATCAACAGTTACAGGATTTTGATTTGGCAGGTGCATGGGAAAAAGTGAAGGTCCCTGTACGTATTCTGCGAGGCACCAATGATTGGATTATGTCTGCCTTTGATAATAAAATGATTATAGGGGTACTGGAAAGAAATGGACATAAAGACCACATACTCCATGAGTATCCAAATTTAGACCACTGGAATACCATTCATAAAAATCCCAAGGATTCTTTTGAAGGAAAGCCTGGGGAATGGGACCCCGGAACCGTAAACCTAATCATTGGATGGGTTCAAGAAATAGCTGGAGTCAGTTCTTAAATCCGCTCTAAAGAAAAATTGGAATGCGATTCTAATTCCTCTTGTATCTTTTCTTTGAATGCGAGCATTTGAGCATTGTCATAACTATACACCTTTTTAAACTCATCCATAACAGGGTCTAAATAGGTACGTATGCTATCAATATCAAAGTACAACCTTCCTGTTCTTCGTATAAAGAAATCAAGAGGATTGGCAGCCATTTCAAAAGCTATGGAAAACTGAGCTTCTGCCCGAATCATTTTCACATAGGTGTCTTTGTTTCGCAAAGAAGCGTAGTTTTCCAAAATCGTTTCTGTTTGCTTTCCATAGGTTGTTACTAAATACCATGCATCGTATTCTGAAAAACCATCTCCTTTAATTCTTTCGAATATCTCCCCTATGTACTTTTTTACGTGCTTGTACTTTTTGAAGTCATTGCCACAAAGCGGGATTTTATCTGTAGAACAGGGTTCAAAAGCTATACCTTCATCTTCTTCCATCTTCTTTGTGATGCGATTGACCACACGTTCCGCCATTTTACGGTACCCCGTCAATTTTCCACCAGCGATACTTACCAAACCGCTATCTGAAGTAAAAATCTCATCCTTTCGGGAAAGCTCAGAAGCAGATTTCCCTTCTTCGTGAATTAAAGGTCGTAGACCGGCCCAAGAAGAAACAATATCCTCCATTTCCAGGTTAATGTCTGGGAACATATTATTAACAGCAGAGATTAAATAAATCGCATCTGCCACATCAGTACGTACATTGTCCTTATCCAAATTGAAGTTGGTATCAGTAGTTCCAACATAGGTCACCTTACCCCGTGGTATGGCAAACATCATCCGACCATCAGGAATATCGAAGTATACCGATTGTTTTACGGGCAATTTTTCCTTTGGAAAAACCAAATGCACTCCCTTGGTCAAGTGTAATCGTTTCCCTTTTTTAGAATTGTTGGTGCTTCTTAGTTCATCAACCCAAGGCCCTGCTGCACTTATGACATGTTTTGATTTGATCTCAAACTCGTTCCCTCCTATTTCATCCTTCACCTTTACACCGGAAATGGTATCATCTTTATATAGAAAATCAACTACCGTGGCATAGTTCATTGCCTTTGCCCCATATTGAAGACTCGTTTTGATGTTTTCGATGGTCAAACGCGCATCATCCGTTCGGTATTCCGCATAATACCCTGCTCCATTCAATATCTTTTTGGGTAAAAGCGGTTCCAATTTCATGGCTTCCCTTTTCTCCAGCATCTGTCGCTTATCATCCCCTGTAACCTGTGCTAAAATATCGTAGACTTTAAGGCCAATTGAAGTCAACCACTTTCCGTATGACCCTCCCTCAATGAGTGGAAGCAACATCTTTTCCGGAAGCACTAAATGTGGCGCTAATTTGTGTACAATAGCTCTTTCGGAACCTACTTCCTTCACCAACCAAAAATCAAATTGCTTCAAATAACGGAGTCCTCCGTGAATCAATTTGGTTGACTTGCTGCTGGTACCGGAAGCAAAATCGCCTTTTTCCAATAAGGCCACTTTCATTCCGCGGGAAGCTGCATCCAAAGCGATTCCCCCACCTGTAATTCCTCCTCCAATCACCACCAAATCAAAAGACTCTTTGGTCAACTCTTGAATAGTGTGTTCTCTGTCCAAATTCGAAAATCTAATATTCTCTTTCATATTTTTTGCAGTCAAACTTCAAAAATACATATAATGTAAACGTTTACACAATCATACTATTTAAGTTTACATCAACTCTGATTTGTAAACTCATATTCCCTATCCACTGTACATATTCTAACCTTGTACCATGAATACCATTGTTCTTTCCCCTTTCGCTGAGCCACTTTGTGTTCCATATGAGCTCTCCAACGGTTAATGGATTCCAAACTTTTCCAATAGCTTACGGAAATCCCAAGGGACGACCTTGCACTTTCAAACGCTAAAAAACCAGGTTGTTCTTTTGCTAAATCCTCCATTTCTTGTGCCATTTGCGCATAGCCATTATCTCCTTCGGTTCTAGTATTGGTAAAAATAACAGCGTAATACGGTTGTTTCAATTCCATCACTCTATATAGCTTTTCTCTAAAAAGTAATTCACCAAAGCTTCTTTCATTAAAACGGATTGTTCTCCTGCTTTTAATGGAGGCAATTGTTCTTTAACCTTATAATGCGGCCACCCATCTTCATCAAAAAAATCGAAATCATAATAGCCATACGGTTCTAGAAGTCGGCATATAGCAATATGCATTAGGTTCACTTTTTCATCCTTTTTAAAGGTCCTATTGAAATCACCAAGTTCCTGAACGCCTACAAGGTAAATGATACTATCAATTTCCAGTGGGTCTCCGTCGGAAAATTGAGCCGAAAGTTTCTCCACCAAAAGTACCCATCGTTCTTTTAACTTTTCGTCTCTTGCCATAACTTAATTTGGTTCCGTAAAGGTACAAACCAAAGTTTTATATTTGTTAAAAACCCTTACGTGACCTTTTTTGATATTGTTATTGGCATATTGTTGGTCTGGGGACTTTTTAAAGGTCTCAAAAATGGGCTTTTTGTTGAAATTGCTTCTTTGGTGGCTCTCATTGTGGGCTTGTATGGAGCCATTCATTTCTCATACGTTACTGGCGATTATTTGAAAGAACAAGTAAATTGGTCAGAGACCTATGTAAAAGTTGCAGCGTTTCTCATTACCTTCTTTATTATTGTAGTTCTAGTTCATTTTGCGGGTAAATTCTTGACCAAGATTGCCGATTTTGCCATGCTGGGACTTCTCAACAAAATTGCTGGTGGAATTTTTGGAGCCTTAAAAACAGCTATCATTCTTGGTGCCCTTCTTATTTTCTTCGAGAGGCTCACGGATTCATTCAACTTTGTAGACGAGGAAACAAAGCAATCTTCCATTTTTTATGAACCCATAAAGGAAATAGGTGCTTTGGTTTTCAGTTTTGTTCTCGAGGAAAAAGAAACTATCCCAAAAATTGAGAATTTAAATAGAGGTGTATGAACTGCATGTTTTTCCCGATAAACGGTTGATTTTCCATATATTAAAATGTACGAAATCACTTCTTAACCTGCATATTATCGGATATAAAAGCTCTCTTACGGAGTTTTTATGGTCTAAGCAGGTGCCACTTCTAGATTAGCCAAACGAGTACAAGAGAATACTAACGAACACCCCCGAAAATGAAAAAGTTAATCACTGCAGCTTTTACGGCTGCTTTGGCTATCATACTCATTACATGTAGTAAATCGTCTGCTACTTCAGAGCAGGAAATAATAGCTGAAAATCAGAATTTCAACAACAAGGTAGATATTGATGTAACCCAGCTCGAGGCAGAATTGCTCGATTTAATTAATGCTCATAGAGCCGAAGTAGGTGCTAATGCCTTGCAGGCTAGTTCTGAAGCATATCCCTTCGCAGAAGACCATAACGGCTACATGATTTCGCAAAATAAATTGAGTCACGATAATTTTGAATCCAGAGCAGCACAAATAACAGCAAGAATAAGCGCCAGTAGAATAGGCGAAAATGTGGCGCGCCATTATGGTTCTGCACAACTTGCCTTAAGCGGGTGGTTGGAAAGTTCAGACCATAGAACCACCTTGGAAGGTAACTATACACATACGGCGCTTAGCGTTGTTTTGGACAAACAGGGGCGTCCATATTTTACGCAAATCTTTATGCTGGTGGAATAAGATTTTAGTCTAGGTTATATTCGAAGTGATTTTGCAAAGGCCTGTTTTTCTACAGGTCTTTTTTTTACCTTTCCTAAAAATTAAGAAGATGGCCATACGAGAACCTTTCAACCTCACCAAATGGGTAGAAGAAAACAGGGATGTTCTTAAGCCCCCAGTAGGGAATAAAAACTTATATAAGGAGGCAGGGGACTATATCGTTATGATTGTGGCCGGCCCAAATGCACGTAAGGACTATCACTACAATGAAACGGAAGAATTGTTTTATCAACTGGAGGGAAATATAGAAGTTCACATTCAAGAAGATGGGCAGAAGAAAACTATGAAGCTCGGGCCTGGCGATATGTATCTACATCCCGCCAAGGTACCCCATTCCCCTGTGAGACATGAAGGTTCAATTGGTTTGGTGGTAGAGCGAAAACGTGACCACATGAATGTAGATGATGGTCTTATGTGGTTCTGCGATAATTGCAACAATAAACTTTACGAAGCTTATTTTACCCTGCATGATATTGAAAAGGACTTCTTAGGTCATTTTAAACATTTCTATAGTTCTAAAAAATTGAGGACCTGTACTAATTGCGGCACAGTAATGCCCGTTGATAAACGTTTTATTGCAAAAGAAGAATGATATTACTAGTTGCAAAAATCATTACCGGAATTGTTGCTCTATTGCACCTCTATTTCTTATGGTTAGAAATGTTTGCATGGACCACTAAGGCCAAAAAAGTATTTAGAAACTTCCCCAAAGACCTGTTTGAGCCTACCAAAGCAATGGCCGCAAATCAAGGTTTGTATAATGGCTTTTTAGCTGCAGGCTTGGTTTGGTCTCTTCTGATTCAAGATGTACAATGGCAATTGAATGTTGCCCTGTTTTTTTTGAGCTGCGTACTTATCGCAGGAGTGTATGGTGCCATTTCAGTTTCTAAAAGAATTTTTTTTGTTCAAGGAATTCCAGCATTGCTAGGAATCTTCCTTTTCCTCCTTTCATTTTATCTCTAATTTCTGAACAAGGGAAGTTCCATTCTCCGTATTTTTGTCGAAAATCTAACAATACTCTTTAAAAAAGTTATAAAAATGTCTGTAGTCACATTATCTTTTGGAATGGATGAAGCCTTAAAACAGTTGGGTTTAAAGGAGATTAACCATGGCACCTCCACTGGTGTTAACGCATTTGGTTCTGGTGCGCTTATCGAATCCTTTTCTCCGGTTGATGGCGAAAGTATCGGCAAGGTTACCTCAACCACAAAAGAAGAGTATGAAAAAGTAATGGAGACCGCAACGGAGGCATTCAAACACTGGAGAAAAGTACCTGCTCCGCAACGTGGAGAAATTGTACGCCAGTTTGGAGAAAAACTCCGTGAGCTAAAAGAACCCTTAGGCAAATTAGTTTCCTATGAAATGGGAAAATCCTATCAAGAAGGGCTCGGAGAAGTCCAGGAGATGATAGACATTTGCGATTTTGCTGTTGGACTTTCCCGTCAATTGCATGGACTTACAATGCATTCGGAAAGACCAGGTCACCGAATGTACGAGCAATATCATCCCTTAGGAATTGTTGGAATTATCTCCGCTTTCAACTTTCCCGTAGCAGTTTGGTCTTGGAACACGTCTTTGGCCTGGGTATGTGGTGACGTTTGTGTCTGGAAGCCTTCTGAAAAAGCACCACTTTGTGGGGTTGCCTGTCAAAACATCATTGCCGAAGTATTAAAAGAAAACAACCTGCCTGAAGGAATTTCATGTCTCATCAATGGTAATTATACGGTTGGTGAGTTTATGACGCAAGACAAGAGAATTCCTTTGGTTTCTGCCACAGGTTCAACTCGAATGGGAAAAATTGTGGCACAAGCTGTCGCTTCACGTTTAGGAAAATCACTTTTAGAATTGGGAGGGAATAATGCAATCATTGTAACTCCGGATGCAGATATTAAAATGACGGTTATCGGAGCTGTTTTTGGAGCGGTAGGTACAGCTGGACAGCGTTGTACATCAACACGCCGATTAATCGTCCATGATTCCATTTATGATAAAGTGAAAAATGCCCTGGTAGCTGCTTATCAACAATTGCGAATTGGAAACCCACTTGATGAAAATAATCATGTTGGACCCTTAATTGATGTCCATGCAGTAGATATGTACAATTCTGCTTTGGAAAAGGTGGGGAAAGAAGGCGGAAAAATTATAGTAGAAGGTGGCGTATTGTCTGGAGAAGGTTATGAAAGTGGCTGTTATGTAAAACCTGCCATTGTTGAAGCTGAAAATACATTCCGTATTGTTCAAGAAGAAACCTTTGCTCCTATTCTGTATCTCTTGAAGTATTCTGGTGATGTTGAGAACGCCATTGCCATGCAAAATGGCGTTGCTCAAGGGTTGTCTTCTGCTATTATGACCAACAATTTGAGAGAAGCAGAGCGGTTTTTATCCGTTAGTGGCAGCGATTGCGGTATAGCGAATGTGAACATAGGAACTTCAGGCGCAGAAATTGGAGGTGCTTTTGGAGGAGAAAAAGAAACTGGTGGTGGTAGAGAAAGTGGTTCAGATGCATGGAAAGTATACATGCGTCGACAAACAAATACCATAAATTACACGACAGAGCTTCCTTTGGCGCAAGGCATTAAATTTGATTTATAAAATCAAAACCGCCAATTTCAGATGAACATGAAACCGACGGCCTTAAAACCAACTTAACTAACTCAAACTTAAATTAAACCCTATTTCAATGCCGGAACTTTGTCGGGAGAAATAGGGTCCCTTACCTAATATATGCGCGAATTTCCCACTATTTGTCTTTTAAGTCAAAGGCTAGCGTATCGTTGGTAAAAAAAACTGTATAATTGGTAACTCTGGGCGGATTCTAACAAATGGTCTTAATAATGTACACAGAGCAGATGGTTAGTTTCTTCCTTTCTCGTCCGGGTAAAAAGTATGTACAGGATCACTCTGCCAAAACTCCTTGGTTTCAACATCCATTGCCGTTAAACACCCTTTAAAGGCAGCACCAGTATCAATGTTCCAAACATTGGCCCCATTTTGAGGCACAACCACTTGTGTTTTTGAAATGGGTGTATGGCCGATAAAAATTTCCTTATAATGTGTAAGTCTCTTAGGAAAGTCCTTATGCGTGGTTTCTAAGTTTGGATTTATTGCTCTAGCCAATTCCCAGAGGGTCCTATCCCAATAGAACAACTCGTCAAAATATTCAAAATCCACTCCTTTTAAATTGGTAAACCCAGCATGTAGGTATAATCGACCATCATCATCTAAAAAATAATTCTCCAAACTCGCATAAAAGCTCAAATGCTCGTTCCAGGTGCTTTTGTCCGCTTTTAGATAGGAATTTCTCGTAGCTGTTCCGCCATGCGCTAACCATTGAGGGTTCTCCTTTTTCGTAAGCATCCACTCCCTGCAAAGTTCATCATGGTTTCCTCTGATAAATGTGCAATTCCATTTGCTATTTAGATTTATCAGGAAATCTACAGTTTCTACCGCCGTACTCCAACCATCTACATAATCCCCTAAAAAAATAAGGTGATCGTTAGAGTCTACTTCTGCTCTTTCCAGAAGTTGTTCAAGAGCCTTTACACCTGAATGAATATCTCCAATAACAAGCCTTCGCATACCTAAATTTTTGGCAAGTATACATAACTCTTTGGTATTGTTTTAAAATATATTTAGTGATAACGGATATAAGATTCGCAACGCTAAAAATCACCAAGCAAAATTGTTGCATCAACAACTTTTTGTTTTTTAACAAAATTTTATATATTGTAGGGCATTACTTGTAAAATTGATTATAGAGTAGTATCATTATTATACACTACTCTTTTTTCTCTTGATCAGTAAGTTTTTGAAACTAACGTAAACCTCACGAAAATGAAAAAGAATTACTCTAAATTGAACTTCTATTGGCACCATTATTTTTTTAGACGAAAATACTCCTAGTGCAACGCTATTACTTTATTTCCTGCTAACACGCTGGAAATAATAATCTGTTTTTCTTATTTAATAATTGATTAACCTCACAAAAATGAAAAAAAACTACTTTACGTGTAGTTGCTTTTTTAATTGTATAACTTTTAATAAGCGATACACAACTCTATTTTTAACTCTGTTTTTTCTTGGAGCAACCTCAGTAGTAACTGCTCAACAGATGCAGAGAATTCCTGGGGAAATAGTCGTTTGTCCGGCCAAATTCAAAGACGAAAATTCTAGAATGGCAATGGGTCAAATGGCTTTGAAAGAAGCTATGAGAAAGGCTCAGCCTTCAACGAAAAAGGCTGCTACAGCTGAACTGCTTATAACTTTTGGCCCAGGTGCTCAAGGCAATACGGCAGTTCAAGAAGCTTTTCAGTTTGCCTTGGAAATCTGGTCTGAAGAAATTGTTTCTCCTGTACCTATTCGAATTTTTGCAGATTTCGCGGACTTAGGTGCTGGGGTGTTGGCTTCAGCAGGACCAACGACCTTGCTAAGCAATTTTCCTGGCGCTCCTCAAGCGGATGTCTTTTATCCTATTGCACTTGCCAACTCTTTAGCAGGAGAGGATTTAGCTCCAGACTTGGAATTTGATTTGGTAGTGAACATCGGAAATGGAATTCCATGGTACTTTGGTACAGATGGAAATACTCCAGCCGGACAATTTGACTTTGTAACTGTTGCCTTGCACGAAGCGGGTCATGGTTTAGGATTCGTTGATGGCGGTACTGTTAACAATAATACTGGAGTTGGAAGTATTAACAACGGAGGTGATCCTTTTGTTTTTGACACTTTTATCGTAGACCCAGACCAAAACTCTGTTCTTGACATCCCCAATCCTTCAGAGGCTTTAGGAACTTTTCTAACCAGTGGAGATGTTTTTGTTAATGGCCAATTTGCAGTTGAAGCTCTAAATGGGGTATTGCCAGAACTTTTTGCTCCTAACCCTTTTCAAGGAGGGTCTAGTATTGCGCATTGGGATGAAGCTACCTTCCCCGCTGGAGATCCAAACTCCTTGATGTCACCACAAGTAGGTACGGCAGAATCCAACTTTGACATCGGAGATATAACCAGAGGTCACTTCAGGGATATGGGTTGGGTTCTTGCCGAACAGCCTCCTTTCAATATCGCTCCCAACATTTTTAATGTAGAATTAAACGTAGAAGAAACCGCGGCACCGGAAGTTACAATTACGAATGTTTCAGAAGGTCCAATAAATTTGACCTCATTTCCTGCATTAGGTGCACAGATAATACGCTCATCTACGCCTTCGGAGTTTACATTAGCTGCTGGTGAATCAACTACAGTTGCGATTAACTTAAGTACTGAAGGTGTTCTTGCCGGTCTTTCTCAAGAGAGTATAATATTTACTGCTGAAGGATTTGCCGTCAGTGATGATGTCACATTCAATTTTAGAATTTTAGATGGAACGGAAGCACCTATAATTGTTGTCAATCCCGATGCTTTCAATGAGACCATTGAGCAATTTACTATAGAAAGCAGGGATTTAGTTATTGATAATCCTGGCAATGATAATCTGAACTTCAGTATTTCAGTAGGTGACAATACAACACCAAACTTTGCCAGTAGAGTAAGCGCAACTTACAAAAGTATCCAAACAAATGGATTCTCGAAACAAAAGGTTTCCAGTAGTGCTGCCAAAGCTACTTCTCTAACAAGCTTATTAACCGTTGATGGTACGATAAACAAAATTGTGACCGACCTTTTCGCAGAAGATTTTGAGAGTCTGACTCCAGGTGATATTAACGGACAAGGCGGATGGTTCGGTAGATTTGAAAATAATTGGACGGTATCAAATATCAATGCGTTTGATGGCGCACAACACCTTAGAGCTATTTCAGATGGTTTGGGTGGAACACGACCTGCCGCACCTTTAGCACTTTCCCCAACATTCACTGTCGGTAACGAACCATTTTCGGTAATGTCTGCCCAGGTGAACTTGGAAGGAAGCGGTGTTAGTTGGGAAATTATTCCTCAAAACACAGTGCAAGGTTCTGTAGTAACGCGTTTACGTTTTAATGGCGATGGCACAATCGACATACTCGATGGCGGAATTGGAGGGTTCGTACCAGTAAATGTAGCCGTTCCTGTAGGATACTTTGAAGTGCGAATTGTTGTAGACAGGGACACCTCAGGTCTACGGGTTTTCTTTGATGGCGAACTCGTTTATTCTGGAGAAGGTTTTGCCAATTCAATAGATAACGTAGCTCTCTTGTCCGATATGGCTGTTACAGGATCTACTATGGATATTGACAATCTGGATGTGACAGATGGAGATGCAGAAGCCTTTTTCTTATCTGTAGCGCCCATTTCGGGTATCGTTCCTTTTGGCGGGTCACTAACTGCTCAAGTTACTTTTGATGGAAGGCTATTAGAACCAGGTATAGTGAATGCTGTCATCACGATTGATAGTGATGACCCAAATACTCCATCTTTGGATATTCCTGTAACACTAACCGTGAATGCTCCACCTAGCATCAGTGTTAATCCTGATAGCATTAGCGCTTCTGTTGATGTCTTAACGGACAATCCCGCTGTTGCAAATTCATCTTTTGTTATTTCCAATAATGGTGAAAGTAATCTTGAGTTTACTACGTCCTTCAGTCCAACAACCTTTACTCCAGAAGCAGGTTCACCGAATGACGAACTGCTAAAAAACTTGGATTGGGCGCAATATGGTTTGGGTAGTAACTTCAATGGTACAATATCATCTGTCAAAAGCTTAAACGTAAAAAGGGAATCATTCGATAAAAGTGTTCTTAAGAATACCACTGTCGTTACTGATTCTATTTTTTATGATTCTGGTGTAGACTTCCCTGGTGGTTTTGTTGGCCTTGGAGCAGGTGCCCCAGGTATAAGCATTGGTGTTCAATTTGATGTTGTTAACCAAGATTTTGCCCTTACATCAGTGCGAAATGCCTATAGAACTGAAGGTTTAACCGATGTGGCTATAGTACTTCAAGTTTTCACGGGTGGTCCTTCACCTGCGGATGGAGAGCTCTTGCTTCAGCAGGTAGTAACTGGAGACAGTCCTGATGGTATCGTGGTTTTGGAAGAGCTGATTGCCCCTTTGCAATTTAGTGTTGGTGAATCATTCTGGGTGGTTCATTCCTATCCTCAAGGTATTGACTTCCCACAAGGCACGGATGACACTATTGAAGATACTAGACCTAACACCTACGCATTTAGTTCTGATGGAGGAGCCACGTATACGAATTTGGATGGTTTTGCCATGTTGACCAGAGCTTTATCCGATGGTTCAGGAGCCTTTATTGAGTTATCTCCTAGAACGGGTACAGTAGCACCTGGAGAGTCTTTGGAAGTAAGTGTGAGCTTAGATGGTTCTACACTTCCAAACGGTCTTCATGAAACAGATATTTTAATTGCCAGCAACGACCCACAAAATCCTTCAGTAATGGTTGCTACAGACTTTGAAGTATCAGGTCAAGTTTCTGGAATTGAAGTTTCCGAACAAGTATTATTATTCAACGATGTATTTATAGGCAATTCAGCTGAGCGTTCATTTACCGTTACCAATACTGGAATAGATAATTTGAACATTGCGAGTATAGTATCGGACAATCCTGATTTTACGATTTCACCGGATTCGGGTGTTGTTGAAGGAGGTGAAGAACTAGAATTAACTGTTACTTTTTCACCTACGCAATCGGGTAATATCAATGGAATCCTATCCATCAACAGCGATGCAGATGGAGCTGGAGATGTTCAAATAGTTGTAAATGGTGTTGGTGTTGTAGGTCCTTTCGCAGTATTGCCTGAAGTAGTTACAGAAACCGTTTCAGAAGGAAAAACTGTTGAGACAACCATTACACTTGCCAACGAAGGTGAAGCTCCGTTAATTTTCTCTTTCCCTGAGTTTACGGTAGCCGCTGCTTTGGCTAATCCTAATATTGCGATGCAAGTTTCAGAGGTCTTACATTTTGAAAACTTTGCTCCTAATCAGGAAAAAGGATTTACTGACAGCCGAATTGGTGCTCCTGTGGAATTGAGCATGGGTACTGATTTAGGTTCAGGATATACGTGGATTGACAGCAATGAACCTGGAGGACCAGTAAACAATTTCTTAGATATCAGCGCAGTAGGATTCGAACTTACTAATTTATTGGTTGATGGAGCAGGTTTCGGCGATGGTACAGTAAGTTTGGCCTTACCTTTCCCATTTGAATTCTACGGAGTTGAATATGAGGAATTGTTTGTTAATGCCAATGGGTTACTATCTTTTCAAGCTCCTACTGGGCCAACCTTTGCTAATGGCCAAATTCCAGTTGATGATGTTATCAATAATGCAATTGCACCTTTTTGGGCAGATTTAGAACCACAAAATGGAGGATCCGTACATATTGCCGGTGGTGCCAATTTTGTCATAGTTCAGTGGACCAATGCTCCCGCATTTGGAGGTACTGGTACTGTAACGTTTCAAGTCATTCTATTTGATGATGGCACAATTGATGTCTATTACGGTAATGTCTCTTCTGCTAGTTTCTTGAATGCTGCTACTGTCGGTATAGAGAATGCAGATGGTTCGGATGGTGCTCAAGTAGCTTTCAATACCCCTTATGTTGAAGATGGATTGGCTTTACGCTTCATTGCACCTGATGTTATACTTACTTCATTCATAGAAAATGTTACTCCACTATCCGGTGTTGTTCCTGCTGGAGGTGAAACTACCCTTTCAGTTACGCTTGATGCCACTGATTTGGAACCTGGAACTTTCTTTGATGAATTGATGGTATCCAGTAACTCTCCTGATATCAGTAGAAGTACTTCATTATTTGAACTCACAGTTTTAGAAGGTCCACGAGTAACAGGATTTACTTTAGTAGATGCCGACTCCAATCAACCAATTGGACCATTAGAAGATGGAGATGTCATTAACTTGGCAGACTTTCCTTTAAACACTAATTTTAATATTGTAGCCGATACTGGCGATGTACCTGTAGGAAGTGTTGTCTTTGATTTTAATGGAGAAGCTGGTTTTAGAATAGAAAATGTCACCCCTTATGCTTTAGGCAGTGACACGAGTGGAAATTTTAGACCTTTTGATATTCCCCTTGGGATTAACTCTATAACAGCTACACCTTTCACTGAATCTGGAGGTGGTGGCGATTCCGGTCTTTCCAGTTCAATTAGCTTTGAAGTAACTCGACCTATAAGTCCAATTACCTTTGCTCTTATAGATTCGGATACGGATACCATAATTTCGTTAATAGAAGATGGCCAAGTAATTGATTTGGGTACGTTTAATGCCACAAACTTCAATATTGAAGCTTTAGTAGACAACATACCCGTAGAAAGTGTCCTCTTTGACTTTAATGGAGAAGCTGGGTTCAGAATAGAAAACTTTGCTCCGTATGCTTTGGGTAGTGACACAAATGGAGACTTTAGACCTATTGACATCCCATTGGGGATAAATAATGTTACAGCCAGTGGGTTTTCGGAAAAAAATGGAAATGGTGTTGTAGTAGCAACCGGTTCTATATCTTTTGAATTTACCCGCAACGTTAGCCCTATAACTTTTAGCTTAGTGGATGCCGATACCAATTCGTTTATTTCTACAATAGAAGATGGGGATGTTATTGACTTAGGACAGTTCGAGACCATAAATTTCAACATTGAAGCAGTTGTAGAGGGTGCTGGAGTACAAAGTGTGGTTTTTGACTTTAATGGACAAGCTGGGTTCAGAACAGAAAATGTTTTTCCATATGCTTTGGGAAGCGATTCTGGTGGGGACTTCAGACCTATCAGTATTCCTTTAGGACTAAACAGCATAACAGCGAATGGTTTTTCCCAAACAAGTGGACAAGGAACAATTTTGGCTTCCGGGACCATTACATTTGAAGTTGAGAATACAACACCTTCAGAAATTCGTGTTTTCCCCAATGCTAGTTCTGACATTGTTAACGTTGGATATAGGAACAACTCGACTACCAAGCTAACGGGAACAATATTCAGTATGTTTGGACAGTTGGTCCAGTCCAATCTAACATTTGACTTTGAAGCATCTCGTACACAATCATTTAGTATTGCCACCCTTTCGCAGGGTATTTACATTCTTGAATTAAGAGATGAAAAGGGCAATGTGGTCATTCAAAAGAAGATTATTCGACGATAAATTAGTTTCAAAATTGTTTAAAAGGGCAATCAATGTAATTGATTGCCCTTTTCTTTTTTATAAACGAAAACAGTTTTTGCCCGTCTATCTTAAACCCTGTTTATCATCGCTGTCCATAAAATTTTGGACTAGCGCCTTTTTTCTCCTTATTTTAGTTTCAACAATATACCGAACCAGATATGAAAAAAGTATTCTGTGTTGGGGAACTTCTTATTGATTTTGTTGCTGAAAATCAAGGAAACGACCTTTCAAAAGCCACACTTTTTACAAAAAAAGCAGGAGGAGCCCCTGCTAATGTAGCCTGTGCTATTTCCAAACTAGGTGGAAAAGGAGTTTTTGTTGGAAGCGTTGGAGACGATCCTTTTGGCTCTTTTCTTTTAGAGACCCTCAAAACTGAGGGAGTTGATATTTCCCTCACCCAAACCTCTACTGTTTTTACCACTTTAGCTTTTGTGTCCATTGCTGACGATGGGGAACGGGATTTTGTTTTTAGCAGAGGAGCTGACCGGGAATTAGCATATGACCCCTCTCTTCGGAAAGGCTTTCATGGAAATATGCTACATCTGGGTGCTGCCACGGCCCTTCTAGGTGGTCCATTGGAGACCGCATACAGTAAATATCTCTTTGATGCGTTGACCAAGGAAATGTTCATCAGCTTTGACCCAAACTTTAGAGGAGATTTATGGAAAGGGAACGAAGAAAAGTTTATTAAAAAATGTATGCCTTTTATTGAAAAATCACACTTGTGTAAGTTCAGCAAAGAAGAAGCTCTATTACTTTCAGGTGCACAGGATGTGAAAGAAGCCTGTGATGTGCTTCATGAGGTCGGCACGAATGTTATCACCGTGACTTTGGGTAAAGAAGGTACTTTGGTAAGTTGCAATGGCACCAAAGAAATGGTTCCAAGTATTTCCGTTAAGGCCATAGATACCACAGGTGCTGGTGATGCCTTTATAGGTTGTCTATTATATCAAATTTCTAACTTGGATAAATACGAACAGGTTTTACAAGATACGCCCTTGCTCCTCAAATTAGTAGAAAAGGCGAATAAAGCTGGAGCAATAACCACAACGGCGTATGGCGCTATTTCAGCACTTCCATCAAAATCTCAATTGGAGAGTTGATGAATCAAGCTTCCTTACATCGATTATTGTCGTCCAAGTCTGAAGACCAATCTCCAGAATCCCTGTTCAGCCTGAGAATGGCAACCAATCTCAGTTTGATTCAGAATCTCTTTTTTTCCCTTTATCCAGAAGAAAAATATGAACCTGTTTTTCAGAAGTTGCTTGGTCTTTTGTCTGAGCTTTTCAAGACTCGACCCAATGAATTGAAACTTCAAGATGTTGAACGAGTTTCCTCTGGAAATTGGTATCAATCAGAAAAAATGGTTGGAATGCAATTATATATAGAGCATTTCAATAAAGATCTGAAGGGGTTGAAACAAAAACTCCCCTATCTCAAGGAATTTGGTGTTAACTTTTTACATCTTATGCCCTTGACAACAAGACCCAAAGGGGAAAACGATGGAGGGTATGCTGTAAACAGTTATTATAAAGTAGACGAACAATATGGCTCGCAAAAGAACCTTCTTGAATTGACACAGACCTTAAGAGAAGAGAATATGTTCATTATGTTGGATTTTGTGGTCAACCATACCTCCGACGAATTTCCTTGGGCTAAAAAGGCGAAAAAAGGAAAGGAAAAGTATCAAGCCTACTATTACACCTATCCTGATGATACCATTCCAAGATCTTTTGAAAAATCCTTGCCAGAGGTGTTTCCAGAAACCTCTCCAGGAAACTACACCTATGACCCTGAAATGCAAAGATGGGTGATGACGGTTTTTAATAGCTATCAATGGGACCTCAATTATACGAACCCTGAGGTTTTCCTCGAAATGCTCACCCAGTTAATGAATTTGGTTAATTTAGGTGTGGACATCGTTCGCTTTGATGCCTTAGCTTTTTTATGGAAAAAAATAGGAACTATTTCCCAAAATCTTCCTGAAGCACATATGCTCGTTAGTCTCTTTCGGATGTGTTTACAGGTGATTTCCCCAGGAACCATTTTTTTGGCTGAAGCGATTGTTGCGCCAAAAGAAATCATCAAGTATTTTGGAGAAGGAATTCAGCATGGTAACGAATGTGAAATTGCCTATAATGCCTCCCTAATGGCTTTGTTGTGGAATTCCATTGCCACCAAAAAAACAACTCTACTTTATAAAAGTTTGGAAAATGTACCTGCCAAACCTAAAGATTCAACTTGGCTAAATTACATCCGTTGTCATGATGATATAGGTTTGGGCTATGAAAACCAATTTATTGAGGAAATTGGTTGGAACCCAGGACAGCATAGGAAGTTTCTTTTGGATTACTATTGCCAACGCTTGGATTGGTCTCCTTCTAAAGGTTTATTGTTCATGTACAATCCAAAAACCGAAGATGGGAGAATTACAGGGAGCGCAGCCTCACTCTTAGGTCTGGAAAAGGGTCTAGAAGAAAATAATGCCACGCTCATACAACAGTCCATCTCCAAAATAATTCTTCTACACGGAGTCATATTGGCTTTTGGGGGTATTCCTATGTTTTATGCTGGTGATGAAATTGGCACATTAAACGACTACTCCTTTCTTGAAAAAGATGACAAAAAAGCAGATAGTCGATGGGTGAACAGACCGT
Organism: Bacteroidota bacterium; assembly: GCA_039191905.1. Classification (GTDB taxonomy): domain Bacteria; phylum Bacteroidota; class Bacteroidia; order Flavobacteriales; family Flavobacteriaceae; genus Flagellimonas. Next base: position 75,718 of record JBCCXJ010000012.1, read on the forward strand.
ATCAAGACTGGGAAACCATCAAAAAATTATCCAAAAAGAAAATACCTCAATCCAAAATCTTTCAAACACTAAAAAGATTGGTACATGTTCGAAAGACATCTCCAGTTTTTGCTGACAACAACAACATTATACTTCATCATACGGGAAACCACCACATTTTTGGCTTTGAACGTACTGAACGTCTGGGAAATGGATTGCTGGTGCTTTGCAATTTTGATGAAGCACCTCAAGTAGTCGACAGTTCCTGGATTATGAAATTAGGATATTTCGCAAAAGGGGAACCTATTGACCTGATTTCAGAGAATCCCGTTTCATTAAAAAGTGGACTTTTACAATTGGATGCCTATCAGATTATTTGGCTAAAAAAAGACTAACTGTACTTTACCTTGCGTAAAACCCGCAAAGATTCTTTAAGGGACTGATATACTTTTTCATCTGTTTTTTTGAGCAACGGTCGTGCGTTTTCCATTTGTTCCCGTGCTTCTTCGAAACCATTTAAATAGCAAACCAAGTAGGTAGCAGGTAGATTCTTTAAATCGTTACTTTCCGTCTTGTTTAAGGGAATCTGCTTTCCTAATTTCGTCAGTATTGAATTGTTCGAATTCAATACGTGATGCAAGGTTTTTTTGTCATATTGAGGCGGTTCAAAAACCAACTCGCTATTAATGGTATACTTTCCATTTTCAGAAAATGTAATATCCATTTTTTCAAGTGGGTAATACTTTTGCTGAACTCCTAAGCCCAATTGAACATATTCCAGCGTAGAAAAAGAGTCCTCGTTATACTCAATGGTGATTTCATCCAATGCGGAATAAAAAAGCTTTACCTGCTCGTTAATGAGTTCTATATCAACTCGCGAAAAATAGGTTTTGTCCTTTACTTTTTTCACATTTCCTGCCCAACATACCACAAACTGCTCTTTAAAAACCTTATAGTGACTGCGTAAATCACCATGTCTCATATTCATAAAATTGATTACAGCATCCAGAGTTAATTCAATATTGTTTCTGGCATGTTGTTCTATGGTGGCGACAGCTTTTGAATTGACATCTTTCAATTCAATATCAAAAGCTTTGGGAAGACTGATGCTGCCTTCACGAAAAAAAACGGCCCCACCATAGTATTTCCAGATGTTTTTCCGAAGGGCACATACCTTTCCATTGGATTTGATGGTGACCAACCCTACAACCTTACCATCGGGGAGGTGAGGAAATGGAATATTTTCATAAGAAATTAGAGGAGGATTGTCCAAATATGCATTCACCAAATTCTGAATCCTACTGTCATCAAAAAAATCCACGCCAACAATAGCATTGTCTTCATCCTCTACTCCTATTACAATGAAGGAGTGATTTTTTGGATTACTATTGGCAAGAGCACAAACGTGTTTCAAAAATTTTGCCTTCCCTTCTTTCTCGCCTATAGAAATAAATCTCTTTTTATCATAAAAACTATTCTCGTCATTATGAGCTAAGAGATTTTTTACCAGTAAGCGCTTATTGATCATAACACTTTCTTCACGATGGTGCTATTGGCCTGTGCGGTAGGCATAACAACTAAATCAGCAATATTTACATGACTGGGTCGGGTTATCGTAAAATGAATAAGTTCAGCAATATCTTCAGGAAGTAAAGGTTGATACCCCTGATATACCTTTTCTGCTCTGCTATCATTACCCTTAAAGCGAACTTGGCTGAATTCGGTTTCAACCAACCCCGGATTAATGGCTCCTACGCGAATACCATGTGCATTCAAATCAATCCGCATTCCTTGGTTAATGGCATCTACTGCATGTTTGCTAGCACAATACACATTGCCATTGGGATATACTTCTTTGCCCGCAGTAGAACCAATATTTATAATGTGGCCTGATTTTCTTTCAACCATTATTGGAATAATGGCTTTGGACACATAAAGCAATCCTTTAACATTAATATCCATCATAGCGTCCCAGTCTTCTATACTTCCCTGGTCAATGGGGTCAAGTCCATGCGCGTTACCCGCATTATTGATAAGGATATCAATCTTTGAAAAAGACTCTGGCAGAGACGCAATAGAGCTAAAAACAGCTTCTTTGTCCCTTACATCGAACTTAAGCGTATGCACTTTGGTTTGAGCCCCTAATTCAGTTTCCAATGCTTTCAAACGTTCTTCTCTTCTTCCGCAAAGAACAAGTTTATACCCATGAGAAGCTAGGGTATTGGCCGTAGCTTTACCAATCCCACTGGTCGCACCCGTTATCAAAACAGTTTTTTTCTCCATAATCTTATGGTACTTCATGTCCTTGGCTTGCTGCCAAAAGTGTGAACCAGTCTTGCAGTTTCATTTCAATCTTGGCTGCCTCGGAGGATGCTGTTAATCTCTCTTTGGTTGTTGTACCAATCACTGGGGAAGGATTTGCAGGATGTTTCAACATCCAAGCCAAAAGCAACTGACTTTCTTCTACATCATATTTCTGGGCCATTTGAGAGAGCGTTTCGTTGATACTATCCGTTTGTTTGCTCTTTTCTCGGAAAACTTTTCCCAACGGACTCCAAGACATCGCAAAACGATTTTTGCCTACACAATCATCAAAGGTACCATCGTACATAGGATCTAGATGTGTCAAGGAAAACTCAACCTGATTGGCACTTACATCAATCTCTTTTTCCAACATACTAATTTGCGAAGGAGTAAAATTGGAAACACCAAATTCTTTGATTTTTCCACTTTCTAAAAGATGTCTAACAGCCTCCGCAATTTCAGTGGGATTCATTAAAGGACTCGGACGATGCAAAAGAAACAAATCCAAATAATCTGTTTTAAGTTTCTTGAGTGATTCTTCAGCCGACCAGATAATGTAGTCCTTGGAGTATTCGTAGTGTTTGAGTTGATTCTTTCTGCCAGAAGTCATCTGTATACCACATTTGGTAATCAGTTCTATTGAAGACCTATCTATACCGCTTTCTGAAAAAGCAATACCAAAGTCAGATTCTGTAGTATAATCTCCGTAAATGTCCGCATGGTCAAAGGTATGGAGTCCTTTCTCCAAACAGTGTACCATCAAATCAATCATTCCAGTTTTTGAAAGTTGTTTTCCCCAACTCCCCCAAGTCATTGTTCCCGCTATTACAGGGGAGTAATTTTTTGTAGTTTGCATATAGAGTGAAAGTATAAAAATAAAGCCTTAAATACTTCCCAAAACTGGAGCCTTAGCGTTTTTTTTAACCATTAATTAACAGCCGTTTTTTAAATTAATTTTCATTTTGCAATCCTTAGAAAAAACACTATCATTACCTTTTCGCGATAAAAGTTTTGTATGGAAGAAAACACTACTATTGATATTAGTGCTGTGAATGAGAAAATAGCGCAAGAAAGTGCTTTTATTGATTTGCTCACCTCTGAAATGAACAAGGCCATTGTTGGTCAAAAACATATGGTAGAGCGTCTGCTCATTGGTCTTTTAGGTCAAGGTCATATTCTCCTGGAAGGTGTTCCTGGATTGGCAAAGACCCTTGCCATCAATACCTTGGCCAAAGCGGTAAAAGGCAGCTTCAGCAGAATTCAGTTTACCCCCGATTTGCTTCCCGCAGATGTCGTGGGAACTTTAATTTACAACATTAAGGAAAACGATTTTTCCATAAAGAAAGGACCCATTTTTGCCAACTTTGTCTTGGCAGATGAGATTAACCGTGCTCCCGCCAAAGTACAATCTGCACTTTTGGAGGCTATGCAGGAAAAGCAAGTAACTATTGGGGATGAAACCTTTGTGCTGGACAAACCTTTCTTAGTTATGGCCACACAAAATCCTGTGGAACAGGAAGGGACCTATCCGTTACCTGAAGCGCAGGTGGACCGTTTTATGCTGAAAACAGTAATAGACTATCCCAAGTTGAATGAGGAGCAGCTTATCATCCGTCAGAACCTTCGCAGTTCAGCAGGCGAGCCTATAAAACCTGTGGTGACCTTAAAACAGATTTTAAGCGCCCAACAAGCGGCCCGTGAAGTTTACATGGATGAAAAAATTGAAAAATACATTTTAGACCTGATTTTTGCGACCAGGTATCCAGAAAAATACAACCTCGACCAATTAAAACCCCTAATCAGCTTTGGAGCTTCACCCAGGGGAAGTATCAATTTGGCAAATGCTTCCAAATGCTATGCATTTATTAAACGAAGAGGATATGTTATTCCAGAAGATGTTAGAGCCGTTGTTCACGATGTGCTGCGCCATAGAATTGGAATAACTTATGAAGCTGAAGCAGAAAATGTGACATCTGAAGAAATCATCAACAAGATAGTCAACGAAGTGGAAGTACCTTAAACCAATGTGTAATTAACAATGGACAATTTGCAAAGGGTGTCCAAACCCTAAAAATTGAACATTGTAAAATTGTTAATTGAACACATGGATACGAAAGAGCTACTTAAAAAAGTACGGAAAATTGAGATAAAGACCAGGCGTCTTTCCGACCATATTTTTGGTGGGGAGTACCATTCTACCTTTAAAGGTAGGGGTATGACCTTTAGTGAAGTTCGCCAGTATCAATTTGGTGACGATGTTCGGAACATAGATTGGAACGTTACAGCACGGTACAATGAACCTTTTGTAAAAGTGTTTGAAGAAGAACGGGAGCTTACTATGATGCTAATGGTTGATGTTAGTGGTTCGGAACTTTTTGGAACAGCAAAACAGTTCAAAAAAGAAGTCATTACCGAAATATCAGCTACTCTGGCTTTTTCAGCCTTGCAGAACAATGACAAAGTTGGACTCATCCTTTTTTCTGAAGAAGTGGAGTTGTTCATCCCACCGAAAAAAGGGAAAAGCCACGTATTGAGAATAATCCGAGAATTGCTGGAATTCACGCCAAAAAGTAGCGAAACCAATATTACAGAGGCTTTTAAATTTTTGACCAACGTCATAAAGAAAAAAGCCATTGTTTTCTTGCTTTCTGATTTTATTGCTGATGATTACGATGCCACGCTTCGCATTGTGGGTAACAAACACGATGTAACGGGTATCCGCGTATATGATGAGAAAGAGGAGTCCATGCCCAATCTAGGTATGGTCCAGATGTTGGATGCTGAAACGGGATTGGTGGAATTGGTAAATACGCGTTCCAAAAAAGTGCGAAGCGCCTATGGACAGTTTCACAAGGACAAAGTGGAATACTTTTCAGATTCTTTTGCCAAATCTGGAAGTGGGGTGATTCATTGTAGGGTTGACGAGAGCTACGTTAAAAAACTATTGGGTTACTTTAAGCGAAGGGGATAATGAGGTTGAGCTGTAACATATTAAAAGTAGAAAAGAACGCATTGAAATTTTCTGTGAGGGTTTTACTGGCATTGTTACCTTTTTTGGGAACGGCGCAAGAAGATTCAAAGGTCAGTTCAGAAATTGATACCACCTCCATAAAAATTGGAGAACAAATACACTATAAAATAACAGTTGAAACGGATTCGATCAACATTGTACATTTTCCCGAGGGGCAAACCTTTTCGCCTCTAGAAACGGTTGAAGCCCTGCTAACAGATACAATAAAAGAAAACAATCGTGTAAAGCTTCAACGAATTTATGCTCTTACGCAATTCGATAGTGGTTCATATACAATTCCGCCTCAACGAATTGCCATCAACGAACAACCTTTTTTCACCGACTCCTTCCAAATCAAAGTAGCCGATGTTGTTGTTGATACCACCAAACAAAAAATGTACGACATCAAACCACTTGTTCAAGTGGACCGCAGCTATGCCAGGTTATGGTGGACACTATTTTGGATCGGTTTGGCTCTTTTGATTATAGGTGGACTGGTCTATTGGTTCTTTTTAAGAAAAAAGCCCTTGACCGAAGAAGAAATAGAAGCCTTACTCCCACCATATGATCGTGCAATTTTGGAACTAAAGCGATTGGAAAATTCCAGATACCTCATCCAAGATGAATACAAAAAGTACTACTCCGAGCTCACGGATATTGTCCGCTCTTATCTTCAAGAAGATGTAAACGTTACTGCACTGGAAAGTACAACCGACCAGCTCATTACAAAATTGGAGCTTTTAAAAGATTCTGGAGAACTTCAACTTGAAGATGAGACCATAAAACAATTTCAACAGATACTACGAACAGCAGATTTGGTAAAGTTTGCACGTTCCAAACCTTCAACTTCGGTTGCAGAACAAGACCGTAAATTGGTAGAAGAAATTGTAGAAAAGACACATGAAGCCTTACCTGAACCAACAGAGGAAGAGCTACTCCTAAACGAGGAATACCTGGAAGAATTGGCTAAAAAGAAGCAACGCAAACGAATCTACTGGGCTGCCGCTATTTTTGCAGGTCTTTTGGTTTTAGGAACCACGTTCTCTTTAGTTTTCTTTGGAGTAAAAGAGGTGAGAGATACCGTTTTTGGCTATCCGACCAAGGAATTGTTGGAAGGAGAATGGGTGTTTAGCTCATATGGCTACCCTCCTGTGGAGCTGGAAACTCCAGATGTTTTGGTGCGAAATGAAGCTGAGTTACCTGAAGAGGCCCAAGAACTGGTAAAGGAACTTCAAACCTTCAGATATGGAAGTTATGTTGGTCTTTTTGCTGTTAGCACCAGTTCCGTAACCTATAAAGAACAAACAGAACCAAATTTTGAGGCCGCTGTTGCCGGAACCCTATCCACCTTTGAAAGTTTGGGTGTCAAAAACATTATTACCAAACAAGAGGAATTCACCACCAAATCTGGAGTTCGTGGCCTGAAAACCTATGGTTCAGGAAGTTTTAAGAACCCCATAAACGACGAATCGAAAAAAGCGAAATACAATATTCTTTCTTTTGGTGGAAAAGGGTTTATGCAACAAATTATCATTACTTGGGAAGATGGTGACGAATATGCTGAACAGATTGTAGACCGTATCTTGAGTTCATTGGACGTTAAAACACAAGCTTAGAAATGTTTGAAAATGTAGAATTTGCAAATCCACAGTTTTTCTGGTTGCTGCTCCTGCTACCTCTGGCACTTCTATGGTACCTGTTTAAAAGAAAGCAGGAGGTGGCTTCGCTCAGAATATCAAGCATCAAAGGGTTTACGGTTAAAAGTATTGTCTCCAAATTGAGACCTTTACTCTTTATACTTCGCTTATTAGCACTAGCAGCCATTATCACGGCACTGGCACGTCCGCAAACCGAAGATATTTCCACTCGCACCAAAACTACTAAAGGTATAGATATAGTCATGGCCATTGATGTATCTTCGAGCATGTTGGCCCGTGACTTGAAACCAGATCGTCTGTCCGCGCTTAAAAATGTTGCAGCCGACTTTATCAAAAAACGCCCCAACGATCGTATTGGCTTGGTTGCCTACGCTGGCGAAAGTTACACCAAAACACCTATCACAAGTGATAAAGCCATAGTCTTAGCAGCTCTTCGTGAAATTACCCATGGAGAACTTGAGGATGGTACAGCCATTGGGATGGGATTGGCCACTTCGGTAAACAGACTAAAGGAGAGTAAAGCTATCAGCAAAGTAATCATTTTGCTTACAGATGGTGTAAACAACTCGGGTTTTATTGAACCTACCACGGCCGCAGATTTAGCGGTGGAATATGGCATCAAAACATATACCATTGGGTTGGGAACCAACGGAAATGCCTTGTCCCCAATTGCATATAATCGAGATGGCACCTTCCGCTTTGGGATGCGTCAAGTAGAGATTGACGAAAAACTCCTTGAAGAAATAGCCTCTGCAACCGGAGGAAAATACTTTCGGGCTACAGATAATGAAAAGTTGGAAGAAATTTACGACGAAATCAATAAGCTGGAAAAAACCGAAATAGAGGAATTCAAATACTATAAGTACGATGAAAAGTTTAGACCCTTAGTGCTTCTGGCAGGGGTTTTGCTTTTAATAGAATGGGGCCTTCGGAATTCCATATTTAAAAGCTTTATTTAAAGGCAATGATTCAATTTGACGAAAAAATATACTTCTATCTCTTGACCATACTTCCCGTTATGGCAGCAGCTTTCTTTTTTCTTCAAATTTGGAAAAGAAAAGCTCAAAAACAATTTGCGGATACAAGATTACTCCGAAGACTAGCTCCGGATAGATCCCAATTCAAATCCGCGTTAAAACTATTGTTTCTTCTAGCTGGTTTGGGGTTTTTGATTCTTGGATTGGTTAATCCTAAAATAGGAACGAAGCTGGAGACTGTAAAAAGAGAAGGTGTTGATATTGTGTTTGCAATCGATGTCTCAAAAAGTATGCTTGCCGAGGATATTGCACCTAACCGGATGGAAAAAGCCAAGCGACTGGTCTCGGAAATCATTAACCAGTTGGCCAGTGACCGAATTGGAATCATAGCCTATGCCGGGCAAGCTTATCCTCAACTACCAATAACAACAGATTATGGAGCGGCTAAAATGTTCCTTCAGGCAATGAATACCAATATGCTTTCATCTCAAGGCACTGCCATTAATGCCGCTATAGATTTGGCCAGTACCTATTTTGATGATGAGGAACAGACCAACAGAGTTCTTTTTATAGTTTCTGATGGAGAAGACCACTCCGAGCGAACCACGATCGGCGCAGTTGAAAACGCAACTCAAAATGGTATCCGCATTTTTACATTAGGTGTAGGAAAGTCAAAAGGTTCTCCCATACCCATCAAAAGAAATGGAGTGGTAGAAAGTTTAAAGAAAGATAGTCAAGGCGAGGTGGTGATTACCAAGTTAAATGAAACGGTACTATCAGAAATTGCTGATGAAGGTAATGGCCTTTACATTGATGGGTCCAATACAGAAGAAGCTGTTGAATTCATTAAAGAGCAATTGGCCCAAATGGATAAAAAGGAATTCGAGGCTAAACAATTTGCAGAATACAAGGACCAATTTCAATGGTTTCTAGCAATCGGTTTAATCTTTTTATTTTTGGATATCTTCCTATTAGACAGAAAAACCAAATGGTTGAAAAAACTTAATCTTTTTAATGAACATGACGATGCGTAAGAAGATAAGATTGACATTAAGTATACTATTCATATTTGGGTTTACTTCGTGGGCCCAGGATGAGGAAGCAGAAAAAGCCTTAAAAAATTCTACGAACCTAACTTGGGAAGCCAACAAAGAACTAACGGCCAATGACTTCACCGGTGCGGAATCCGATTATAGACGTGCCATTTCCAAAAGCAAGAAAAACGCCATCGCCCCTTTCAATCTAGGTAACGCATATTACAATAGGGAAAGTTTTAGTGAAGCCTTTGGCAGATACAAACAAGCTGGGGAAACTGCTACTACCAAAGGTGGAAAACACAAATCATTTCATAACATGGGTAATGTATTCATGAAGAAAAAGGAATACGAAAAAGCTGTGGAAGCCTATAAGGAAGCCTTGCGAAGCAACCCAAAGGATGAAGAGACCCGATACAACCTGGCCTTAGCCAAAGAAATGCTAAAAAAACAACAAGACGAGCAGCAAAACGACCAAGATAAGGACGACAAGGACAAACAGGACCAGCAAGACCAAAAAGACAAAAACCAAGATCAGAACAACGAAGGAGATAATAATAAGGATAAAGAAGGAGAGCAAGACCAGGACGAGAATAAAGACCAAGGGGACGAAGGAAAAAATGGAGACAATAAGCCTGAAGAGAATCAAGAAGGGGATGGTGACAAGAAAAAAGAGCAAGAACAAAAGCCCAGCGAAGGTGATCAACCTAATGAACAACAACCGCGACCTAATCAACTCTCTAAACAACAAATTCAGAATTTGTTAGAGGCTATGCAGAATGAAGAGAAGAAGGTGCAGGAAAAAATGGAGGCAAGAAAGGTGAGAGGTAAAAAAATCAAAAACGAGAAGGATTGGTGATGTTGAAGTGGGGCTATATTTTTACGACCATTCTATGTACGACCCTATTGCTCGTATCCAATGCCAGCGCCCAGGAAGAGGTTTCCTTTGAGCTCAAACTAAGTAAGGAAAAGTTAGGTATCAACGAACGTTTGCGAGTAGAATTTACCATGAATAAAGATGGGGACAATTTTAGCCCTCCATCTTTTAATGGGTTTAAGGTTGTCATGGGACCTTCGCAATCCATTAGCTCCTCGTGGATCAATGGAAAAAGAACCTTTTCAAAGACATATTCATATATATTGGTCCCTACGGCCAGGGGAAGATTTACTATAAAACAAGCCACCATAGAGATTAGTGGAGAAACCTATAAAACACTCCCTAAAACCGTTGAGGTTACTGCCGCTGTAGACAAGCCCAATGATCAGAAGACTGTGGATGATGTGGCAGATGAAAGCCTGCATTTAGTCGCTGAGGTATCTAAAGGAAATCCGTACCTTAATGAAGCGGTAACAGTCATTTATAAACTATACGTAAGTCCAAATATCAACGTGACTAACTACCGCTCTCTGGACAGTCCGAAATATAATAATTTTTGGAGCCAAGATATTCCCGTGACCAAGCACACAGCCCAGAATGGGACCTATCAAGGAAAACCGTACCGCTATGTGGTGCTAAAAAGAGTGGTACTTTATCCACAGAAAGCAGGGAAGTTGGAAATAGAACCACTATCTCTTGAAATTTTTGTGGATGTCCCAACCAACCGAAGAGATTTTTTCGGGGGACGTATTTATACGCAGACGAGCAAAACCGTTTCCGCAGGTAGAAGAACGCTCTCTGTAAAGGCACTTCCAGAAGCGGGAAAACCAGCAGATTTTGGTGGCGCTGTAGGTGATTTTAAATTTCAAGTGACCTCCAGTAAAAATAAATTGAATGCCTCCGAATCCCTCCAGGCCAAGGTAGAAGTTTCTGGAAAGGGAAATCTGAAATTATTCCAATTGCCTGAACCAGAGCTTCCCAGTTCATTGGAGGTATACGAGCCTGAATACAAAGAAAATGTCCGTACCAATCTTTCAGGTATGGAGGGAAAAGTGACAAACAACTATACTGTTGTTCCTTCATTTAGGGGCAAATACCCTATTCCCAGTATTTCTTTTAGCTATTTTAATCCCAAGACAGCAAGGTATGTTACTTTGAACTCGGAAGAAATCAACATTGAGGTCTTAGAAGGTCCTGCAGGAAGTAATGCAAGCAGTGCTGTTGCTTCCAACGTAAACAAACAGCTGGTGGTGCCCACAGGAAAACAGTTTCATTTCATCAAGCTTAAACCTAATCTCACTAAAATTGGAACGAACTATTTCTTTGGCTCCAATACCTTTTACATTTTGCTTTTTGCACCTATTCTATTGATTCCTATTGCGGTCTTTTCCTTTAAGAAAAGAGAAGCCATTGCTAGTGATGTGGAGGGCAACAAAATCAAAAGAGCAAATCGATTGGCCAAAAAGTATTTGTCTACCGCCAAAAAGGAATTAGGAAACAAAGAAGCGTTTTACGTGGCCTTGGAAAAGGGATTGCATAATTATTTGAAGGCTAAACTAAAGATTGAAACCTCGGAATTCAGTAAAGAGAAGATTACCTCTATATTGGAAGAAAAATCGGTGGATTCTTTGGATATTGAAGGTTTTATTAGTCTTTTGACCAATTGTGAAATGGCCCGATACAGTCCTTTTTCCGATGTGCAGATGAAACAAGATTACGAAAAAGCAAGTGAGGTCATTTCTAAATTAGACAAACAGCTATGATGCAAAAGATATTAGTCTTGTGCATGGCACTGTTGGTGTTTACCTTAAGTTATTCGCAAAACAACGGGCTTTTTACTCAAGCTACGGAACATTACAATAAAGGAGAGTTTTCCAAAGCCATTGAGAATTACCAACAAATTCTGGAAAATGGTGAACATTCGGCTGAGTTGTATTTCAATTTGGCCAATTGCCACTACAAACTCAATAATATTGGTCCGAGTATTTACTACTATGAAAAAGCACTGCTTCTCAATCCAAATGACGGTGAAGTAAAAAATAACCTTACATATGCCCAAAATATGCGGTTGGATGCTGTAGAGGAAATGCCACAAACCGAAATTGCAAAAGTTTATAGCTCTTTTATCAATATGTTTTCCTTTGATGGATGGTCCTATCTTTCCATTATTCTAGTTGGACTCTTCGTCCTAGGGTATTTAGCCTACTATTTTCTTCGAAGCGCCTCTCATAAAAGAATTGCATTTATTACGGGTATCTTTTCCTTGATTTTGGGAGTAATAGCGATTCTCATGGCCTATTTGCAATATCAAGAATACAAGTCGAATAATCCGGCAATTGTTTTTGCCAAAGAAGTAAAAATCACCTCAGAGCCCAATGAACAAAGTGAAACTGTTTTTATTCTTCATGAGGGTACAAAAGTCAATGTGTTGGATAAACTGAACGATTGGCAAAAAATAAAAATAGCCGATGGTCAAACAGGTTGGATTAAAAATGAAAATGTCAAGTTGTTAAAGGATTTTTAGACAAAATTTAACTAAAAACAATAGCTTTACTATTATTTTTGTTTAAAACGACCTTGCTTGAAGAAAATAACCTTTCCTTTAGTAGCACTCCTTTTGGTGTCTTCCATATTGACTCCGTCGCTTCTTCCCATTCTTGATGAAAGCTGTGATATCTTGATTCTTGCCGACACAAATGAAGAAGAAAAGCAGGGTGAAAACGAAACGGAAAAGAAGTTTGATGAAAAAGACCTGTTCTTAAACAATTTCACTTTAACAGATTCAAACTTGATTCAACCCAAGGTACATTTTCATTCGGAATATATTCTTCATAATTCCGATTTTATTGATGAAATCCTTCTACCTCCACCAAGGTTCTAAGATTTATTTTATTTCACTAAACAAATTCTATCATTACCTTCGAGAATAATAGATTCTTGAAGTATAAAAATTTAATCACATTATGTTCAAGTACATTAAAAATGACTTGCCAGCAAGTATCGTAGTATTTTTCGTGGCATTGCCCTTATGTTTGGGAATTGCACTTGCCAGTGGCGCACCTCTTTTTTCTGGCCTTATTGCCGGAATTGTTGGGGGAATCATTGTTGGTGCCATCAGTGGCTCCCAGATTGGGGTCAGTGGCCCGGCGGCCGGTCTGGCTGCCATCGTTTTGGCTGCTATTGCGTCATTAGGCTACGAAAACTTTTTAGTTGCTGTTGTCCTAGGAGGTGTTATCCAGTTATTATTTGGGGTATTACGATTGGGGATTATTGGCTATTATTTTCCCTCTTCGGTTATCAAAGGAATGCTTACGGGAATTGGAATCATTATTATTCTCAAACAAATTCCATACTTCTTTGGCTATGATAAAGATCCAGAAGGAGATTTTGCTTTCTTCCAAATTGATGGGGAAAATACATTTTCTGAAATTTTTAATACCATAAGTGGAATTATCAGTGGTAATTTCAGTTCTGGAGCAACGCTAATCGCTATTATCGCCATGGCAATCCTCGTTTTGTGGAGCAATGTACTCTCCAAAAAAGGAAAGTTCTTTCAATTGGTTCAGGGTCCTTTGGTAGCTGTAGTGGCTGGCATAATCTTCTACGTCCTTACCAAGGGCAGTGCCCTTAACATTACAGAAGATCATCTTGTTGCGGTGCCCGTGCCAGATGGTTTTGACAGTTTTATTGGTCAATTTAGTTTCCCTGCTTTTAGCGCCATCAGCAAAGCTGAAGTATGGATTGCAGGTTTCACAATTGCATTGGTGGCTAGTTTGGAAACTCTTTTATGTGTGGAAGCAACAGACAAATTAGATCCTCACAAAAGGGTAACCCCAACTAATCGCGAGTTATTGGCCCAAGGGAGTGGTAATATCATTTCCGGCCTTATTGGAGGAATCCCGATTACTCAGGTAATCGTAAGAAGTTCAGCCAATATCCAGTCAGGAGGGCGGACTAAGATGTCTGCCATAATTCATGGCTTCTTTTTGTTGATTTCTGTAATGTTGATTCCTACCTTATTGAACAAAATTCCACTTTCTGTTTTGGCCGCCGTACTATTTATTGTAGGCTACAAACTTGCCAAGCCACAGCTTTTTAAGACAATGTGGAATTTGGGATGGAAGCAGTTTATTCCTTTTATCGTTACGGTCTTGGTAATTGTATTTAAAGACCTTCTTTGGGGAATTGGTATTGGTTTGGCAGTGGGTATTGTGGTGATTTTGATTAAAAGTTATCAAAATTCCCATTTCCTTCATATTGAAGAAAATACCGATGGAAACAGATTCAAAATGACCTTAGCCGAAGAAGTAACTTTCTTCAATAAAGGAGCTATTATTAAGGAATTGGACAGACTTCCAAAAAACTCCTATTTGGAGTTGGACGTTAGAAAAACCCGATATTTAGACAATGACATCATTGAAATTCTCGAAGATTTTTCCCATAAAGCTCGAGAACGAAACATAAGTATCAAATTGGTTTCTGAGCGCGGAGTAGTTGAAAACCCTCCTAGTTATATTGAATTTTTTAATCTAAGAAAAAAAGAGGAGCATACATCATGATAACACAAACAAGAGAAACACAAGCAGCGCTTACGCCAAGTGGAGCGTGGGAGCTCTTAAAAGAAGGCAACAAGCGTTTTGTGGAAAAAAAACAGGCGGATAGGGATTTGCTTAAACAGGTTAAAGAAACCACGAATGGTCAATATCCCTTTGCTACCATTTTAGGTTGTATTGATTCAAGAGTATCTGCGGAACTTATTTTTGACCAAGGCGTTGGCGATATTTTCAGCGCAAGGGTAGCCGGAAATATTGTTAATGAAGATATTTTGGGAAGTATGGAATTTGCTTGCAAGCTAGCTGGGACTAAAATTATTGTAGTCTTGGGACACACAAGTTGTGGTGCCGTAAAAGGAGCTTGTGATGATGCCAAAATGGGGAATCTTACTGAATTGCTAAGCAAAATTAGGCCTGCCGTGGAAGCTGTGGAGGAACCTTCCGATTCAACCCAGCGTAATTCCAAAAATATTGATTTTGTAAATGAAGTTGCCAAGCAAAATGTTCACATGACCATAGAAAACATCCGTAAAAAAAGTGCTGTTTTAAAAGAAATGGAAGATAACGGTGAGATTCTAATTGTTGGCGGAATGTATGACATCTCTGATGGAAAGGTGCATTACTTTAATTGATTCCCGTATAAAGTTTTAATCATACTAGGGCTAATGATACGTGTATCGTTGGCCTTTTTTGTTTTGTTCAACCGATTTGGCGGAAATGACACTACATCTTAGTAGACAAGAATGGTTATCTACGTAAACGTTGATCAAATCTATCCATATAACCCTACAGGATATTTTCTGGGACAATTTGCTACCTTTGTCGGCTGACAAACCAATCACCAATGATTGACACGCTTAAAGAACACCTTGCTGAGGTTGAGGTTTTTTCATCAACCTCAAAAGACGAAATAGAGGCTTTCCGAATTAAATATTTAGGGAAAAAAGGGCTGTTGAATTCATTCTTTGCTGAGTTCAAGAATGTACCCAATGACCAAAAGAAAGAGTTTGGCCAAGTTATCAATCAATTGAAAACTACGACCAACGAAAAGGTCAATGAATTACGGCAAGCCATCGAGTCGAAAACCGAATCGCAAGGAAAATATGGAGACCTTACCCGTCCTGGTGAGCCTATTGAAGTTGGGGCCAGACATCCTATTTCAATTGTAAAAAATAGAATTATAGATATCTTTTCCAGAATTGGGTTCAACGTGTCTGAAGGACCAGAGATTGAAGACGATTGGCATAATTTTACGGCATTAAACCTTCCGGAATATCATCCAGCACGGGATATGCAGGATACTTTTTTCATTCAAACCGACCCTGACATTCTACTCCGGACACATACCTCATCTGTTCAGGTCAGGTATATGGAGAACAATCAACCTCCTATCCGGACTATCTCTCCAGGAAGAGTATATAGAAATGAAGCCATTTCGGCAAGATCACACTGCTTTTTCCATCAAGTGGAAGGCCTGTATGTAGATAAAGATGTTTCATTTGCTGATTTAAAGCAGACCCTACAGTATTTTACTTCTGAAATGTTCGGGAAATCAAAGATTAGGCTAAGACCTTCTTATTTTCCATTTACAGAACCTAGTGCAGAAGTGGATGTATATTGGGGATTGGAAACGGAGACCGATTATAAAATGACCAAAGGAACTGGATGGTTGGAGATTATGGGTTGCGGTATGGTGGACCCTAATGTGCTCCAAAATTGTGGGATAGACCCCGAAGTGTATTCCGGGTTTGCTTTTGGTATGGGAATAGACCGTATTGCGTTATTACTACATCAGATTCCAGATATTAGGCTTTTAAGTGAAAATGATATTCGTTTTTTAGATCAGTTTAAATCGTCCCTTTAGTTTGTTTAACAACAGGCTGATGTTTAATTGCTGTACATTTTTCTAGTCTTTTTTTTAAAAATTGATAGTTTGACCCCCTGATTTTTGTGGATTTATCATAGGAAAGAATCACCTAACCTATTAATTTAGAGGTGATTGCTAATTCAAAAAATACCATCTATGACCACCAAAACTATTTCTAGAAGAGATTGGCTCAAAAGAGGGGCAATTACCGCTGGAGGTATTCTTGCTACACCGTACCTAGGTTACTCTGAAAACCTCAAAGCTTCATTGGCTTTGGATATGAATGGAGACGCCATTTATAGCCCATTTTTTAAAGAATATCTTCCAAAGGAAGTGCGGGAGTTTCCTGTTTTCGATGCTAAGCTAAATGCTAACGAGAACCCATACGGACCATCACCAAAGGCATTGGAAGCTTTTAAAAATGCTGCGTCAGGTGGTAACCGTTACGCTTGGAAAGAGCTTTTTCAGTTGATTGATAAAATTTCTGATTTTGAAGGTGTAACTCCAAAGAACATTATGATGGGCCCCGGTTCTTCAGACCTTTTAGAAAAAACAGCCATGGTCTTGTTCATGAACGGAGGCAACGTAGTTTCTGCAGACCCGGCATATATGTCGTTGATAAGAGTAGCGGAATCTGTTGGAGCAACTTGGAAGCCTGTACCTCTAAAAAAGGACTGGTCCCATGATTTAAAGGCTATGGAAGCAGCGGTAGATTCGGACACAAAATTAGTTTATATCTGCAATCCAAATAATCCAACAGGAACCATAACCGAGCATGAAGAGCTGGTTGACTTCTGTTCTCGAGTTTCTGAAAAAGTTCCCGTTTTTGTAGATGAAGCCTACTTGGCCTTTATGGGCAATGGCCTTAAGAAAAGTATGGTGTCTCTAATAAATGAAGGCAAGAATGTTATCATTGCCCGAACGTTTTCTAAAATTCACGGAATGGCGGGCCTTCGGGTGGGTTATATTGTTGCACAAGAATCTACTTTGGAACAACTACAACAAATCACTAGAGGGGGAATGGGGATTTCGTATCCTTCCGTTTTCGCTGCGATGGCTGCTATGGATGACACTTCGTTCATAGATAGCTCAAGGGAATTGAATGCCAAGTGCAGAGAATATGTTTACTCCAGCCTAGATAGCATGGGATTTGACTATGTGAAATCTCATACCAGTTTTATGATTTTCCCTATTGAAATGGGAGGAAAAGATTTTCTCCAAAAAATGACCGATTTAAAAGTTGGGGTTCGGGCATTTCATTTTATGGATAAAGACTGGTGTCGCGTAAGTATGGGTACTATGGATGAAATGAAAATGTTTACCTCAGCTATTTCTAAGGTCTTAGTATAAGAAAACACATGGATTCTGGATTATACAAAACGATTACGTTTGTATGTTTCATCCTGATTGGTGTCTTTCTAAAAAGTAAAATCAAATCCAAGGATGAAAAAAGTGGCATAAAGGCAATCATTTTAAATTTGGCATTGCCTGCCACTATCTTTATTGCCCTACTGGGGGTAAAAGTTGATTGGAGTTTGGCTTTTCTTCCTATTATAGCCTTAACCCTTAATGTGGTTTTATTTCTTGCAATCCCGTATGTCTTGCCTCTTATTGGAATTGAGAAAGGTTCATCGGAATTTCGAACAGCCAGATTATTAATCCCTTCGTTGGCACCTGGCTTGTCATGTTTTCCTTTTGTGCTTGAATTTTTAGGTGAAAATGCCTTGGCAAAAGTGGCTATGGCCGACTTGGGTAACAAAATCTTCGTACTGGTCATTCTTTATATTGTGGCTATGAATTGGCATTATCAATATCGAAGTGTTGCCAAAAAAAATAATGGCAAATTGTTGTCTTTGCTCAAAGTACTTGTTTCCGAGCCGGTAAATATATTTATAGCGGTAGCACTAATACTATTAGCCTTTGGCTTTACAATGGAAACGCTTCCCACTTTATTCAGTGACATACTTACTAAGCTGAGTCTTATAATGACTCCTTTGGTTCTACTTTTTATTGGATTAGGGATTAAACTCAAGAGAAAGCAATTTTTCCAGGTATTTTCTATGTTGAGTATTAGAGCAGGTTTGGTATTCCTGTTGAGCGGGGTTTTTATCCTGATATCAGGGATGCAATCTATAGAAAACATTCTGTTGCTTCTTGCATTTGGTTTGAGCTCCTGTAGCTTCTGGCCTTATGCGCATATCTCTGCGGTAGAACATCTTGAAATTGATAATAAAGAAAGGCGAACGTTTGATAGTGATTTTGCACTTAATATATTAGCCCTCTCTTTCCCGCTATCAACTATACTTATTTTAGGTGTATTGAATACCGGTACTTTTTTTATGGAGAATGTCAATATCCTTATTATAGGAGGGGTGCTTTTTGGTGTCGGTTTAATCTATCCCATCTTGAGTGGGTTGAACAAAAAAATTTTACTTACTAAAGTAAGTAAGACCAAAATAGAAAGAACAGCGCCTGAGCATATTTAAAAGCAGTTATCTCAACGGATATCCTTTTGCTGCCCACCACGGATGTACTTCTATCTCCAATCTTTGTGCCTTTACCATAGGGTCAAGGTTTGCAAGACTATCCGCCATTTTAAGTGTGGGCACATTGTATATTGTTATTCCCCGTATGTCACCATCATCCCCAAAAGGACCAGAAATATCAGCAAATCCTTCCTCATACATCCGCTTTAAATGAGCTAAATGCAGCATTTGTAAACTATCCAATTCCGATTTGTTCTGTTCCCTATTTGGCCCACTTTTTAAAAAGGCAATAAAATATTGTTGCATTAGAATGGTGTCTTGTGTTTCCTCATCCACAAAATCAAAAATCTGAAACCCTTTATTGGTCAATTTTGTCTTCAAATCTGAAACACTTTCTTTCTCAGGTTCCTTTTCCACAATTTCCAGAGTAGCTGAATTCTGTTTGCATGAAATAGCAACACAACAGCTCGCAAGAAACAATACTTTTAGTTTTTCCATTGATTGTATGGTTTTTGAGTTAATTGTGAGTTGTAATAGGCCACTTGTCCGGTTACTTCTTCTCCCAACCATTGGGGTTTATCAAACGTTTCAAGCTCGCTTTTTAATTCCAATTCGGCAACCACAAGACCCTCGTTATCCCCCAGAAATTTGTCAATTTCAAACAGTCTCCCATTAAATGGTACTTCGTAGCGATACTTGTCAATAATCCCTGGTTCACACAAATCCAATAAGGAGAGAGCTTCTTCTTTATCTATTTCTTTCTCCCATTCAAATCGAGTAGTGCCAGAGGTGTTCGATTTTCCTTTTACAGTTAAAAATCCGTTCTCTCCTTTTAAGCGAACACGAACCGTTCTCTCAGGATGTGTGTTCAGAAAACCTTGAACAATTCTAATTTTTGATGACGCTTCTTCTTTATATCCATCTGATTTCACCAAAAATTTTCGTTCAATTTCTACATGTTCCATTCTATTAAATATAGCCATAAATTTGAGTGTGGCCTTTGATTTACCCTTACGAAAAATAATCCATGTAGATATGGATGCCTTTTATGCTTCTGTTGAGCAGCATGATAATCCCGAATTAAAGGGAAAACCCATTGCCGTTGGTGGAGGTTCCAAACGGGGCGTTGTTTCTGCGGCAAGTTATGAAGCTCGTAAATTTGGCGTACGCAGTGCCATGTCGGGTTATATTGCCAAGAGAAACTGTCCAGATCTTATTTTTGTTCGCCCTCGTTATGATCGATACAAAGAAATCTCACTTCAAATACGGAGTATTTTTTTTGAGTATACCGATTTAGTGGAGCCTTTATCCTTGGATGAAGCCTATTTGGATGTTACGCAGAATAAGAAAGGAAATCCATCCGCAACCTTAATTGCAAAAGAAATCCGTGCTAAAATTTTAGATAAAACCGGGTTAACCGCTTCCGCAGGAATCTCTATCAATAAATTCATAGCGAAGGTAGCTAGTGATATCAATAAACCAAATGGTCAAAAAACCATTAACCCTGAAGAAGTTATTTCGTTTCTTGAAGACTTGGACATTCGAAGGTTTTACGGTGTGGGAAAGGTTACTGCTGAGAAGATGTACAAACTGGGTGTTTTCACCGGAAAGGATTTAAAAGAAAAGTCTTTAGAGTATTTAGACCAAAACTTTGGCAAAAGTGGTCGATATTATTATCACGTGGTTCGAGGAATACATACGAGTGAAGTAAAACCTCATCGCATTCCCAAATCAGTTGGAGCCGAACGTACCTTCTCAGAAAATCTGAGTAGTGAAATCTTCATGTTGGAAAAATTGGAAAACATCGCTACGGAATTGGAGCGAAGAATCCTAAAATCCAAGATTCCTGGCAAAACAGTTACTTTAAAAATAAAGTACAGTGATTTTACCCTCAATACCCGAAGTAAAACGCTGCCATATTTTGTATCGAGCAAGAGTTTAATTTTGGAAACCGCCAAAGAATTACTGTATCAAGCCCCGCTCAAGAACTCAGTTCGATTGCTGGGAATTTCTTTAGGTAATTTAAAAACTGAAGAAAAGGAAGCCGAGGAAAAGAAAGACAAAGACGAAATTTTGGTCCAGCTAAGTTTTGACTTTTAATCTAAATTCCATTTGTTGAGAAAACCGCAATTAACCAAACTATCAAAGATGAGAAAAAGATACCTGCTGTATTTGCATAAAAAGCCTGTTTCCTTTCAATTTTGAACAGATAAGATGCTATACTTCCGGCATATACCCCAGTGCCAGGCAGGGGAATCATTACGAAAAGTGCCAACCCCAGAAAACCAAACTTTTCAATTTTTTTTCCCGAACCGGTTTTGGCCCTACGCGCAATAAAAACAGCAGATTTTTTATAGAATCTCCATTTTAAAAAATATCGATTGATTCTATCTAGAAAAAACATCATTAAGGGAAATACAGCAATATTTGATAGGAAGCAAAAAATGAAAACAAGGTACTCATTGAGTCCTTTCATAATTCCATAAGGTATACCAACCTTCGCCTCACCGAAGGGAGATAAGCTCCACAACATAGCCATTATCAAATCCAGTATCACAGCTTTCCTTTTGAAATGCAAAAATAACCTATGGCCGCATTTTTTCTTTCTGTAAGGAGACTTAAAAAAACCATAAAGTTTGGTTAGTTTGTGAACATAGTTTGCGCATTATAAAAGTATCTCGATAAGCTAATTGAAAAAAGGTTACTCTGATGTGTTATTCAAGTCATCTCGTCATAGAAGACAAACTTGTCTTTTTTATCTTTATGCTATGCAGAAACCAACCTTACACGAAAAAATCATTACAACGGCAGGAGATCTCTTTTATACCAATGGATATAATTCTACCGGAATCAATGAAATAATAAGTAAGTGTGGAATTGCGAAAGCCACACTATATAGCCACTTTAAGTCCAAAGAAGATATTTGTATTGCCTACTTAGCACAGCGGCATGAAGAATTCCTGAATAATCTGAAACAGTACGTGGACAGAAGAAAAAGAGGTAAAAGTCAACTGCTTGCCATTTTTGATTACTTAACCGATTTTTATAGAGAAGATGCCTTTTTTGGGTGTTGGGCCCTGAAGACCTTAGGTGAACTTTCTCCGAAACAAGAACGTATTTTTTCGACTATTCAAAAGCATAAAAAAGAGCTTTTGCTCTATCTAGGTGATGTAGTCATTGAAAATGCCTATAACGTATCCAAAGCCGAGGTAGAAAAAGTTTCAGGCGGTATTTACATGTTATACGATAGCGCTATAACTGAAGCTTACTTGCACAAAAATGCATGGCCCATTTATTTGGCTAAAACTATCGCTCCTTCTTTTTTCACTCATTTGGATATGAAATCATAAAAAAGGCGCGCCTCAGAAGGGCGCGCCTTTTATTCTAAAACTTTATTCAATTATTTTACTATCAACGTATTGTCGGTAGCAGTTGGATTTAAAGGACAGAAGTATACGTATTCACCTTTTTCCAAAGTAGTCGCTTTTGATGTTTGGGAAGCTCCTGTTTTAACAGGCTGCGTTACATAAGCCGTTTGAATGTGGTTTTCAGGCTTGCTAATATCCAATCCTTTTTTTACCAATACGAAACCTACATCATGGCCAACTCCATTGTTGGAAATATCAAAAACATACGTTCCTTCGGAAACCGTGATTTGTTTCTGGGTAAATTCACCAGAAGTTTGCTCCAAAGCTATAGTCTTTACTGCTTTATCTTTCATTGCATCTTGTGCCTCAGCTGTAAAAAGTGCTCCAAATGCGAATGCTAAAACTAAAATTGCGTTTTTCATTTTTCTATTATTTAAATCGGGTTTTTATTTTAAAAATTAAACGGTAGCTTCCAAAGGTTGCGCTACTGGAAAATCAACAGGTACTTGTGTAGTGCTATGGATGTAATTGGAAATTGTTTTATCTCCTACCAAAACGATCGTATCAATCAAATTTTCCTTAGTCCATCCAGCGTTTAAGAAATTATCCACAACATCAGAATCTGTGGCACCTCTGTTCTCTGTAATGTTTCTAGACAATCTTGCCAATGCATCCAACTTATTGTCAAATGAAGCTCCACCCGCTCTTAGCTCAAGAATTTGCTCATCGGTAAAACCATTCATTTTACCAATTGCCGTATGTGCTGACAAACAATAGATACAATTGTTCACTTGGCTTACTGCAAGATTTACTACTTCCTTTTGCTTGGCGCTCAACGATGTTTTTGCGTTGGCAAAGTTTAGGTAGTTTTCCAATGCATTTTCTGAATGTGCATAGGTGGCGTATAGATTAGGAACAAAGCCTACTGCTTTTTCCAAGTTGTCGAATATAGCTTGATTTTTGCTGCTAACTTCTTCTCTTGTAGGTACATTAAAATTGCCCATAGTCGTAATAATTATAAAATGTGTTATTGTTAAATATTAAATGTTGGATACAAAGGGTTTCTCAGCATCACAATAGAAATCATGATGGTGTCTTTGATCACAATGCGTTTTAGGAGTGATGGTATAGAGGTCAGATTTTCTAGTATTCCCGAAAACCTCTATTAGATTAAAAATTGATTTTTCTGCTATTTTCATCTTTACCTTTCTTTTAATTGCACAGCAAAGATGCAGCGAAAGGAAAGGCAAGTGTTAGCAACAATTTCCCGACCGCTTGTCAAAATTTCCCTTAAGCGGCTATTCCCTTGTTTTCTCTGTATTTTGAAGGGGTCATTTGGGTCATTTTCTTGAAGAATCTACTAAAATGTGCAGGGTCATTGAAACCTAGTTCATAGGCAATCTCCTGATTTTGCTTATCGGTAAAATGCATCATTCTCTTGGCTTCCAAGGCAATACGGTCCAAGATAATTTGTTGTGGAGGTTTTTGGTTGTAAATAGAGAAGAGATTGGATAAGGTTTTAGGCGATTTGAACAGAAGTTCGGCATAGTCGCTCACCCTTCTTTTGGTCTTAAAATGTAGATCTACCAAAAAGTTGAACTTTCTTATCGTATCAACTTGTTCATTATTTAAGGTCTTTACGATAAGTTGTTCCTTAGCCAAACGGGTACTCATAATAATCAATCGCTTTAGGAGCATTTGGAGCATATCCCCTTGAATATTGTCAGGTGTTCCAAACTCTTCGGTGAAAACTTCATACCATAAATCAAACTTTCGCTTATGACTTTCGGTTACGGTAATAATTGGTATGTCTTGTGTTCCAAAGAATAAAATTCCATTACAGGACACCTCACTGTCGTGATCTGAAATGCAATAAAATTCTCTGTTAAATAGAATCCCTGTAAGTGGAAGATGGGATTCTTTGAAGCAAACATTGTGCAAATACGTGACCGTCATCAGTTGGTTCTGACCTAACTCTACTGGTACATTATCTATAGTAATTTGAACGGGACTTTCATTTCTGTTCCATAAAAATTTGATGGTATTTTGAGTAATTGAAAAGTGTTTAATATTCTCTTGGATGTTGTCCGTAAAACCAATTATAGACCCCAACTTTGAATCTTTATACTCGAATTTCATACCTAGTTTCGTTTTGTTTAATCTTTGTAAAAACCTTGAATTTATTATGGTTTGTCACCATTTCTTGTTGATGCTTACAGGTTTTTAACAGCTAATTTTGCCAAAAAGCTTAAACAGAAATGTTAATATATATTTTAGATTTTAGCGACAATCAAACTTTTTATAGTATTGAATATGGAAAGTACCAAATTTTACGACGAAGCACTAAGCAATTTCTACAATAAAATGGAAATTAGCAGCTACCCGCTGAGTTCTCTAGATATATACGCCCAACATTTTAGTAAGGTCTGCAAGAACTTAAATGACATTAAGGGTTTGACCAATTTGGCCAAACAACAAGGTTGGATAGACGGTCTTCCATTACGCAAGGAAATTCTCGATAAGAATCATGTAGTGGTGGTAACGGATGCTGAATTGAACATTGTTTATGCCACCCAAAACATTTTTTCAATGAACGGGTATTCCCCTGAAGAAGTTATTGGAAACAAGCCAAAAATGTTCCAAGGAGAAAAGACTTGTCAAAACACATCCAAACATATTTCGGCTGCAATCAAACAACGTATTCCTTTTGAAGCAACCATTACCAACTATCGTAAAAATGGTTCTACTTATAATTGTTGGATCAAGGGTCAACCTATTTTTGATAGAAAAGGTAAGGTTGTAAATTTCATTGCATTCGAAAGGGAAGTAGCCTAAAACCGCAATAGACTACTTCCAATCAATTTCTATTAAATCGGACAAGTTTCAATCTCGGTAACGCGCAAGGTGTTTACCATACCTTTTTCTTTAATTGGCATAGCGGCAAGGCTTATTAGCATATCCCCTACATCCAAAAATCCTTTTTTGCAAGCGATGTTGTTTACATCGTCTATGGTTTCATCGGTAGTAACATACTTGTCATAATAAAACGCTTTTACGCCCCAAAGCAAGTTCAATTGTGTCAGAATTCTTCGATTGGAAGTAAAAACAAGAATATGGGCACTAGGTCTCCAAGCAGATATTTGAAATGCAGTATAGCCACTATTGGTCAATGTGGATATGGCCTTAGCTTGAATTTCATTAGCCATTAAGGCTGCGTGATAGCATACGGATTTGGTAATATACCGTTTTGTTCTAATGTGGGGTGGTGTTTGAGGAACACTGATAAGGGCGGAGCCTTCAACACTAATAAGAATACTGGACATTTTCTCAATAACCTGCACGGGATAGTTCCCCACTGAAGTTTCTCCAGACAACATTACAGCATCCGCACCATCCATAACTGAATTAGCCACATCGTTGACCTCCGCACGAGTAGGCGTCAAGCTCGTAATCATGGTCTCCATCATCTGTGTGGCAATGATTACCGGAATTCTAGCCTTTTTGGCGCGCAGCACCAATTGCTTTTGTATTAGAGGCACCTCATGTGCAGGAACCTCAACTCCCAAATCACCACGGGCTACCATTAAACCATCACAATAGGCTACAATCTTATCTATATTTTCAACAGCCTCTGGCTTTTCTATCTTGGCAACAATAGGAATTTTGTGTTCCGAGTGTTGGTTGATGAGATTCTGTAGGTCAATTAAGTCTTGACTATGTCTAACAAAGGATAATGCAATCCAATCTACCTCTTGCGAAATTGCAAAAACAGCATCAACAATATCTTTTTCAGTAAGTGCGGGAAGCGAAATAGCTGTATTTGGCAAATTCACCCCTTTTTTAGACTTCAAAGGCCCACCTTGGATTACTTCAGTAGTCACTTCATCCTCTCCGTTTGTGGATTTTACCTCAAAAATCAACTTTCCATCGTCAAGAAGAATTCTTTCTCCCGGTTTTACATCTCTAGGGAAACTGGCATAGTTCATATAAACACGCTCCACGCTCCCTTCAAAAGGCTCACCAGTTGCAAACTTCACAGTATCTCCAGGAGCTACCACTGCTTCTCCTCCCATGACCCCAACACGCAATTTGGGTCCTTGCAAATCGGCCAATATAGAGGTATTCATGTCCAACTCCTCATTGAGTTCACGTATCATCTTAATGCGCTCGGCCACATCATCATGGGATGCATGTGAGAAATTGATTCTAAAAACATCTACACCGGATAAAATCATCTGCTTTAATGTTTCCTTTTTGCTCGTGGCCGGACCTAGTGTCGCTACAATCTTGGTCTTCTTTCTTGTTGGCATTCCTAAAAGATTAAGTTGCTTTTTGATTTTAATGCGTTAGGGTCTACAGCATATGCGGTTACCACTTTTGGTATAGTATTGATACGCTTTAAAGTAGCATCTGTTACCACTTTGTTTTCGGTATCAATTCTTAAAAAATAATCCACTTCTTTTTGTTCGGGCACTAAATAATCCATTTTGAAGGAAAAGTCATTGACAAAAAGACCTTCTGAAATTCCTACTTCTTGCTCACAAGTATTTGAAAAAAGTACCCAGTAGTCTTGATTGATTTCATCTTCCCAATCAAACATGGAAAAAGAGAGGTTTTTACCGTAGCTCAAGTCGTTCTCTGTTCGCTTTAACTGCAGTTCACAACCCTTATTGAGTGAATAGGCCAATGAAAAATCTTCCATGCCACTATGGATGGCAATTAACTGAAAATCATCATCGTAATACGCCTCTATTATTTTTCGAGTGGCTGACATGTACTTAACGCGAACTGTAAATATACTCTTAATAGGTTATCTAGCCTAGATATATGCTATCATCGCCCTACAAAAAAACTACGAAAACGTTTGAGTTTACCTTTTTTTAATGTTATGGAGTATCCATGCGGCTCTGCAGTGCGAAGTATGCTCTTTTAGAAGCTTTTTCTTCGGCTTTCTTTTTTGAAGTAGCTCTAGCTTTGGCTAAAATTTTGGTGCCAATAGTAAGTTTTACTGCGAAATGTTTGAACTCATCATTACCGGTATCATCATAAACTTCATAGTTGAAGGGTTTCTTTTGTTTTTGGCACCATTCGATGACTAAACTTTTATAACTGATAACCTTTCCTTCTAATTGCTCTATGTCTACATAGGGATTAATGACCCGATCATAAATAAATCGCTCGCAATAGGAATACCCTCTATCCAAATAAATAGCTCCTACCAAAGCTTCGAAGACATTACCATGAATATTTTCCCCAAAATGGGATTTCGGAATTCTACTCTCCACATGTTCAAGTAATCCCAAATCCTTCCCCAGTTCATTTAAGTGTTTTCGGCTTACTACTTTGGATCGCATTTTCGTCAAATAGCCTTCATCTCCCTCAGGCACCTCATTATACAGGTGTTTTGAAATGATTGTTCCAAGCATTGCATCTCCCAAAAACTCCAATCTTTCATAGTTTTTGGGGTTTCCCTCTTCATCCTTTACATTCATAGACCTATGAAGGAAAGCTCGCTGGAAAATCTCAAGGTTTTTCGGTTTAAATCCAAGTATTCGTTTCATCGCCAAAAAAAAATCCCCATCCGATTTCGGTGGGGAGTTGAATATTTTTGACGTTAATCTCATGCCTATTACTATCCTATATTTTTTTGAAAAGTACGCAGGCATTATGACCACCAAATCCGAAGGTGTTGCTCATGGTTATTTTTACATCTCTCTCTTGGGCCTTGTTCAACGTAAGATTGAGAGATGAATCAATTTCCTCATCTACTACACTATGGTTGATGGTAGGTGGAACCATTCCATGTTCAATGGCCAAAATAGAAGCAATAGCCTCTATGGCTCCGGCTGCACCTAATAAGTGACCTGTCATGGATTTTGTTGAATTAATATTGATGTTTGGAGCATGGCTTCCAAAAACTTTCGAAATTGCTTTTAACTCAGCCACGTCTCCAAGCGGAGTGGATGTACCATGCGTATTGATGGCATCGACATCTTCAGGTTTCAACCCAGCATTTTCCAAACAGTTTTCCATAACGCGAACCACCCCGATTCCTTCCGGATGTGGAGCTGTCATGTGGTGGGCATCACTGGAAAGACCTCCCCCCAAAACTTCAGCGTAAATTTTTGCGCCACGCGCTTTGGCGTGTTCGTATTCTTCAAGAATAAGGGCTCCTGCTCCCTCACCTAAAACAAATCCATCTCTAGTAGCATCAAAGGGTCTTGAAGCTGTTTCCGGACTATCATTTCGTGTGGATAGGGCATGCATCGCATTAAATCCACCCATCCCGGCAATAGTAACTGCTGCTTCGCTTCCCCCTGTGACAATAACATCACAATGCCCCAATCGGATATAATTAAGGGCATCAATAAGGGCATTAGCTGAGGAAGCACAGGCTGAGACCGTAGTATAGTTAGGTCCCATAAATCCATGTTTAATGGAAATGTTTCCTGGAGCAATGTCCGCAATCATTTTAGGAATAAAAAAAGGATTGAATCTTGGAGTTCCATCGCCATTGGCATAGCCAATAACCTCATTCTGAAAGGTTTCGAGACCACCAATTCCAGCGCCCCATACTACGCCAACCCTAAATTTATCCACCTCTTCAAGATTAATTCCTGAATCTTGAATAGCTTCATCTGACGAAACCAAGGCATATTGTGCGAAACGGTCTAGTTTCCTGGCTTCTTTTCTATCGAAAAAATCCTGAGGATTATACCCTTTTAGTTCGCAAGCAAACTTGGTCTTAAATTTTTCTGTATCGAAATATGTGATGGGTGCAGAACCGCTAACGCCATTCTTTAGTCCTTCCCAATAAGCTTCCAAATTATTACCTATGGGAGTTAATGCTCCCATTCCGGTAACCACTACACGCTTTAACTGCATTGAACTATGTTTTACCCTTAAAAACCTAAATTAAAAAAAAATTATCCATGCGATTCGTATCGCATGGATAATTTACATCATTTGATAAAATATCATAAATTATTTGGCTTCTTCTATATAGCTTATAGCTTGACCTACAGTTGCTATATTTTCAGCTTGGTCATCAGGTATTTGGATGTCAAATTCTTTTTCAAACTCCATGATAAGCTCCACAGTATCCAAGGAATCCGCACCTAAATCGTTGGTGAAGCTAGCTTCAGCTACCACTTCATTCTCATCTACACCTAGTTTATCAACGATGATAGCCTTAACTCTTGATGCAATGTCTGACATAATTATATTGGTTTTAAAAATTTAAATCGGGGCAAAA
>JBCCXJ010000013.1:0-90630 GCA_039191905.1 Bacteroidota bacterium
ACCCACTTCGCCAACAACAAGTTCAATGTTATCATAAAGTTTCAGCTTTTTTTGGGCAATTTGTATCATTTCGGGAGAAGGGTCAACTCCCAGAATAGACCAAGTATCATCAACATCTTTTAGCGCACTAAGTTCCGTGCCCGTACCACAACCTACGGCAAGTAGGCTTTTTTCCGGAGAGGTCTTAAGCAATGGAGGTAAAATAGACATGAAATAGTCATAGTTGGGAATCCATTGTTGCACAAAATTGTCATAGTTTGTGGCTCTATACCCTTCAAATATGGCGAGATTTTTTTCTGTCGCTTCCATCTCAGAACAACTTAGGGATTAGACGTTTTGTTTTCTGCTTGTAAAGCTCGTATTGTTCTCCAAACTGATTTTTCATCATCTGTTCTTCTTTTCCAACTCGAATACAATAGAGCAATCCAAAACACACAATTCCAGATAGGCCAGAAATATAGTTTTGCAACAGTAATGCCTGACAAATGACCCATAACCAAATTGCGGTGTACATAGGATGGCGAACGTATTGGTACACGCCGTTAGTGACTAGGTTATGCTCCTCACGAATCTCTAGACTTACCGACCAATTTCTACCAAGATCCTTATGAGACCTGTAGAATAGAACTGCTGTAGGAATAAGCAATACCACTCCCAAAATATTTACATATAGGGGAAGACTATAGTTGGCAAAATCCAACCATGGACTTAGAATATATAATAGGGGTAGAATGGACATTCCCAAAAACACAAATCCTAATAGCCACTTTTCCTCGTTATCTTTTTTATCGATGTTTATGGCGTTGGCCTTGTTCCGCTTCTCAAATGGGCGTCTTATAAAACCGGCCACCACTATAAAAATGACAAATATGATTTCAAATGTAAGACGTGTCAGATCCATGAATTTTGCTTTTTAAGGAGTATTGGTTGCCAATCCTTTGATCGATATGACAATAGCACCGTATTCATAAGGAACATCGCACTATCAAAAATGATAAAGGGCAGGTATTTTGAAAAGAAAACATGAGTCATCAATAAACAAAGCATCAATGGAACCAGCATGATACTTCCCAAAAGATAGGTGCGCTTTAATACTAGAAGCGTACCGCAAAGGAGTTGAAAAAAGCCTACAAAATAGAGATAGCCAGAGCCTTGTAAAAGGTCATAATATGTAAAAAAAATAGGGTCTGCCTGAGCTGCATCCGTTCTAAACACCGAAGGATCATAAGGCAAAAATAGCTTCTCTATACCTGCGTATATGAACATAAATGCCAAAAGGAACCTGATTATGTAAGATGCAATTTTCACTTCTACTAGAATTTCGCTGTTACTGTTGCTCCATACGTCTGTGGCAAACCAAAGGCCGCGTTATTAAATCCGCTAACACCAAACCCATAACTAAAATAGGTTTCATCAGTAATGTTTTTACCCCATACGAACAGGTCAAAATTTTTGGTTGTTAAGCCCACTCTCCCATTAAGAATACCATAAGCTTCCTGCACTAATTCGTTACCTACATCAAAGAAAACATCGGATTGATACGTGTAATCCAAGCTAGATTCAAAATTTATCTTTTTGCTTAGGGGTTGGATGTAGTTAAGATTGATGTTACCATTAAATTCTGGGGATATGGGCAAGTCGTTGCCTGAAAAATCGGCAGGCTGTCCCGTATTAAAATCAACAGGTGAGAATTCCAAGACTTCCGTATTGAGGTACCCTAAGTTGAGACCTAAGGAGAGCCCTCGGGTTATGGCCCATTGACTTTCTAATTCCAAACCAAAACTTCGGGATTCTCCAATATTATCTGTCCCTAAATCAAAATTTGCCAAATTCAATAAAGTAAACACCTGTTGGTCGTTATACGTGATGAAAAATCCAGTAAGATTGAGTTTAAGACGGTTGTTGAAAAAGTTGTTCTTTACACCTAGCTCATAGTTTAAGGTATTTTCTGAGTCAAAGCCAGTTTGCGTTTCATCCAGCACGAATTGGTTAACACCTCCTGGGCGAAAACCCCGTGCTACATTGGCAAAAACAAATGTATTGTCATTGGCCTGGTAACTAATGGCCACTTTGGGGGAGAAGGAGTCAAAATCTGTACTACCACCAAAATTACTTGGAGGGAACACAGGACTGTCAAAACTTCTGTCTATAGTTGTCTCGTTTTCCTCAAAATCATAGCGCAGCCCAGCAGATAAGGTAATCTTATCCGTAATGTCCAAGGACGCCTGTCCATACAGAGCGTATCCTTGCTGCACGATATCCGCTCTATCAAAACGAGTGAAGGGCACCAAACCTGTAAAATCTGGATCTACGAGCGGAAAATCCACACCGGTAATGAAATCATTCCCATCGTCGTTGCTGTTTCTATACAAAAAGGCGCCAGCAATCCAATTGAACTTGGTATTGGATGTTGACACTAAGCGAATTTCTTGGCTGATGTTTTGATATTCCAATTCCCTGCCCGCTGCTTGAATGGAGAGCGGAGTGTAATCAAATTCATCCAAGGCTTCCAAATCGGTATCCTGAAAGGCGGTTACCGAATTCAAGGAAAAGCTGCCAAAATCATATTTCAAACTGAGCGCCAAATTTTGAGTAATCGTTTCCCGGAAAACATCTTCATTATAACTTACTTGGAAGGGTGCATTGGCCAGAATGTCTTGCAAGGTATTATCAGGTGAAGCCAAAACAAAAGCGTAGGCATTGGACTCCCTTCTTTGCAGATTGTATTGGAAATTGACTGTAAACTTATCATTCGCGTAATAGCGGAGTCTAAAATTTCCTTCTACAGCTTCACGGTCTTGTAGATTCTCACCAGTAATCAGATTTTCCACAAAACCATCACGTTCCTGTATGCTCATATTGGCCCTAAAAAAAAGCTTGTCTTTCACCACGGGGGTACTCAAGGCAAAAGCATACTCGTTTGAATTCAGGTTTCCCACACCTACCGTAGCATAACCTGTAAGGACATTTTGTGGTTTTTTGGTGGTTATTTTGATAACTCCTGCCAGCGCATTTCGACCATAGAGTGTACCCTGGGGACCCCTTAAAACTTCAATCTGTTCTACATCGGCAAGGGATAGCGGGAAGGCAAATGTGTTAAAATAAGGCACATCATCAATATAAAGACCAATTGCAGGATTATTGTCAATAGTTGAAATTCCCCTACTGGCAAAGAGTGTAAAACTACCATTCGCCCCATCATCGTATGATCTAAAGTTTGGTGCTATACTATTGAGTTCCGTAAACTGTTTTACCTGCAACTGTTCAACCTTTTTTGGTCCTATTGCCGAAACAGATGCTGCTGTCTTTTGAATATCTTGATACCTTCTATTGGCTGTAACAACTACCTCACCTAATTGATCAGAAGTTTGTGAAAGTTGAAAATCAAGTGGACCCTCATAGGGAATCCTAATACTTTTTGTGATGGTTTGAAAACCTAGATAACTGACTTGAACAAAATAACTCTGTTTGGAAAGGCCCACTATTGTGTAAGTTCCATCTGCACCAGTAGATGCGCCTTTTGCAGTTTCCAAAATAATTACGTTTGCACCTGCGATTGGATTTCCATCAGTATCTTTTATCGCTCCTGTAATGGAATTTTCTTGGGCTATTGAAAAAAAGGAAACAAATAGCGTAACCAAGAAGGTTAGTTTTTTGAAATTCATTGGTTGTTAAGTTGTTATTTATTATTTAGATTAATTATAAATAATTAAATTTATCAAGTAAATGTAGGTTTCAGCCCATAAATTGCAGCTACGTGAAACGGAATAAAACCTACGCAAAACGGAATTATGAAGACAAGAATATACGATGAGGATTTAAGTGAGATGCTTATAGAGGCAGAGTATCCCCAATGGTTCAAAGATGAATCTGCAAACCTATTTGAAAGAAGTTTTTCCGCAGAAATTTTTTTGGGCAAAGGCGGTTACAAAGAAGTCTTTTTTGAAGGAGTCCACATTGGATATGGCGATTTGCAACTTTCCAATAACACTATCTTGAATTTTGAAAGTGAAATGGAAACTGTGGAAATGCACTTTGCACTCAATGGGGAAACGAACACTAATTCCAGTTACTTTAACAAGAGCATAAAATTTGTACCTGGAAGTCACAACGTACTTTATACCAATGGATTTAGAGGTCAAACTGAGTGGTCCTCAAGAGCGCCGTTAAGGATGTTTGAAATCAATATGACTCCAAATTTTGTAAAAAAATACCTTCCTAATAATCATATTCTATTTGATGTATTCAGAGAAGCCATATCGAAAAAAGAATCTGCTGTATTATCCGATCAGAATTATCCAATTACATTAGAAATGTATAACATAATCAATGAGATTATTCGATGTGAACGTACTGGAGTTTTCAAAAGAATCTTTCTAGAGTCTAAGGTGATATCTTTGCTTTTGCTACAAATGGAACAAATCAGCTCCTTTAATCACAACAACTCATATCTAAGTCTTAAAAAAGAAGATGTGGAAAAAATGTACGCTGTAAAAGAGCTATTGGACCTCAACTTCAAAAAGACGGATACACTTACCAATCTTGCCAAAAAAGTGGGAACCAATGAGTATACACTTAAAAAGGGTTTTAAAGAGCTTTTTGGAACATCGGTGTTCCAATATTGGAAAGGATTACGTCTTGAAACTGCAAAAAGTATGCTCATGGATGATGGATTAAGCGTTCAAGAGGTATCTCTAAAAATAGGTTATAAAAACCCACAGCATTTTACTACCGCTTTTAAAAAACAGTTTGGGGTTGTACCCAGTGTGCTCACCAGGTGAGAAGCATGAAAGTAATCATTCGGATTATTCTTTGTCGTTTTATTTTTTTACCCGGAGTTAGAAATACACTACTCCATAAAATCAAAAAAAGGGGGTTGAAATACCTAAGAAAATAGCCCCTAGTAACCCAAATATCAAACAATATGGCTTGTATTAGCAGCTACAGTATTACTAAAGGAGTTTTTACTGATTTCTTGGAACGAAAAGGTCATAGAAAAACACCAGAACGCTACGCAATTCTAGAAGAAATATACCACAGTGAAAAACACCTGGATATTGATACGCTTTATGTCCAGATGAAGAACAAAAACTATAGGGTGAGTCGAGCCACACTATACAATACAATGGAACTTTTAATTGAGTGCAATCTCGTGAGAAAACATCAATTTGGGGATAACGTAGCCAAGTATGAGAAGTCACTTTTTAAAACCAATCACGACCACATTATTGTTACGGATACGGGTGAAGTTCTAGAGTTTTCGGATCCCCGTATTCAAGAAATAAAGAAGACTATTGAACAAGTATTTAATGTTACGGTAGATGAGCACTCATTATACTTTTATGGTGTTCGAAATCAAGATTGAAGAAAGAACAAAGCCGACAGACCTGCTTATCGATAATGAGCAAAAGGCATTTACCAAGCTTAAAGAACCATTCCTAGTAAATTACATACTATTTTAGGTCTTTGTTTCGCCTTAAATTGCTTTAAAGAGTACGAGTATATATAACCGAACTTCTAAAGCTGAGAAAAAAATAAATTTGGGGAAATTTGGCGACTGATGGGAAATTATAATGTGACGGACATATTTCTGCTTCTTGGAATAGGACAAGGCCTCTTTTTAAGTTTCTCTCTTCTGCTCATTCACAAAAGGAACGTAGCGGCAAATAAAATTTTGGCACTCCAGCTCTTTTTAAGTGGTTTAATCCTGCTGACGAGAATGTTACTTCACAAAGCCGACGAGTTTTGGATAATTCAGCGATTAGCTCCCTTGGAATCATTGATTTTTGTGCTTGGCCCTTTAGGATTTACTTACTTTAAGCGTCTCTTTGAAAAAGGGCAATCCAATTTTATGGTCAATCGCCTGCATTATCTGCCCGCTCTGGCGTACCTAACTTTTCTGCTTTATTTGGGCAGCTATTCCAATCAAGAATTTGGTCAAAAGTTGATATCTGGCGATTTTAATTTCCCTTTCCTTATAGCAGAAGTAACGGGCATATGCTTTAATTTATATTACTGGTTTTTAAGTTTTCACTTTATTCGAACCATTCAAAAGAAGGCAAAAGAACAATTTTCCTTTAACCAAACCATGATAGCCTATGCTAAGATATTGCTTGTTGCTTCCGGTATAATTTTGACAGCTTGGGCCTTCGGTTTCCTTAATATGTACGTTCTCAAGGTGAAAATCCCTACGATTACTTACAATATGGTATGGATTAGTGTACCGATACTAATTTATATTGTTGGTTTTTTTGCGATTAAACAACCTGAGATTTTTAGAATAGTACTGCAGGAAAAGTCAAAGGCAAAATTGAGGAAGTTATTGGATGATAAAAGTATTGAAGACTTAAAACGAAGGTTGGAAAAACTTATGATTCATGAGAAAATATACCTTGATAATGAACTTACCTTAGTACACCTTTCAAAAGAACTAAATACGTCTACAAACAACTTGTCATGGTTATTGAATACCATTTACCGAACTAATTTCTATGACTTTGTCAATGAATACAGAATCAAAGAATTCATTGTAAAGCTCGAACATAATGAGCATAAGGCTAAAACCCTACTTTCTTTATCTATGGAGGTTGGGTTCAATTCTAAATCTACTTTCAATAAAGCCTTTAAGTCTGCATTGAATGAAACCCCCTCCAGTTACATAAAGCGGTTGGCCAGCTAATTGAATTTGTACGATACTATAAACACGGTCGATTTAGAGGTGTAATTCAATGTAAGATTGTTTTCTAACTTTTAAATAATACTGTTATGAAAACAATCCGCAACCTTAAAGTGTATGGGATAGCCTCTTTAGTAATCGCCTTGAGTATTTTCCCTATTTATTCTTGTTCCTCAGATTCTGATGAAACTCCTGTTGAACCAGATGTTGGTGGTCAGAATCCAGAACCTGAAACTCCTGTGGAAGATGTTAAGGTTACAACGTTGATAGCCAATTTTGGAGCAAATGATGGTCTTTCTGTAGGTGATGATGGTACGATATATGCAAGTAATTTTGACAATTTTATGGGTACGCAAGTGCTACAGGTAAATCCAGAATCTGCAGCTGTTGAAGTAGCGGTCGATAATCTTCAGGCACCTTTGGGCAATGTCTTTGACAGTTCTGGAAATGCATTCGTAGCACATAATGTAAGACGCGTTGAACCAAATTCCAACGAAACCATTGGTGATGTAATACGAGTGGATTCTGACGGAAATAGAACAACACTTGCCACGTTACCTGGCTTTCCTTCGGGTATCACATTGGATGAAGAGGGCAATTTATACGTTTCAAATTTTGATTTCCGTGGAGTTCATAAAATAGATGTTAATGGAGAGGTAAGTGTTTATGTTGAAGACGATAGACTAGAAGGTGGCGTTGGTATTGCTTTCGACACTCAAGGAAATCTGTTCGTAGGGAATTTCGCTACAGGTGCCATCCTAAAAATTAATCCAGATAAATCTATCGAAGTACTAGCTACTATACCTACTATTCGTCCTGGTTTTGTAATCGGATACATTACCATCTTAGGGGATTCCATTTATGCAACGGCTGTGGAAGAACATGTGATCTACAAAGTATCCTTTAGTGGTGAAGCATCAATTTTTGCAGGCTCTGGAACTCAAGCCACAACAGAAGGCAGTCTTTTAGGCGCTTCTTTTGACATGCCCAATGGAATTGCAGGAGATCCAACCAAGAATGTACTTTATGTAACAGAAGCCGAAGGTGCACTGCGCCAAATTGATTTGAACTAAAAACAGAAAAGTGAACTTCTCGGGAGTTGTTATATAGCTCTCGAGAATTTTCAAATACTATTGATTTAATGATTCTCTTTCTGCAAGAAAATCTGTTGTCAATAGATGCGATAAGAGCTTTCTTTGCTAGTATTGCCCCTCCCTATTATCCATTAGATTCTTATCGTTTAAATCTAGCAGACACGTATTTCTTTCAATCACCATGGCTCTCGTCATTGTCATAGTTTTTTTCCATTGCATTTTTGAAACGGTAGGTAAAGGTAAGGTTGACTTGCCGTTCGAAACGTTGATATTCTCCCGAAGTAAAGAAGGCATTGCTAAAGGCATCCCTACGACGTATTCTGGAATTGAATGCATCGGAAACATTAAGGTTTAAGGCTCCCCTTCCATCGAATAATCCTTTATTTACCGAAACATTTGCCACGAAAATGTCGCGTCTGGTTGTATTGGCTTCTTTTAACGGAGCGTCATACTGTATGGCCAACTGCACATCAACATCTTTGGGCAATGCTATTTTTGGGGACAATCGGGCAAACCAACTGGAAGAAGCTGTATTTAGCGATTGTTTTTCCAAAACAAGATTCATAGGGTCATTTGGGTCCACTAAGGTATTATTGAAATTACCTTTCTGCTCAAAACGAAACCAGTTTATCGTTCCGTTAATGCGCAACCAGGTTGTAGGTCGATACAAGGAGGAAATCTCTATACCATAGCGATTCTCAATTCCTACATTTAAAGGCCTAGTAAGCAAAATGGGGATATTTTCTTCGTTTACACTTCCTGAATTGGTGGTAATACGTTGCACAATATCTTCGGAAAATTGAAAATAGCCTACAGTTTCCAAGGATATCTTATCCCAAATTTTTGAATGACCCAACTCAAATAGGCTGGTAAAAACTGGGTCTAAATCCGGATTTCCAGAAAAGAGGTTTAAATCGTCTGAAAAACCAGCAAAAGGATTCAATTCCCGAAAGGTAGGTCGGCGAATACGCCTGCCATAACTGGTTTTGATTTCGTTACTTTCCGAAATTTCGTAACCCAAATGGAATGATGGAAAAAGATTGCTGTAGTCTTTATTAAAACTCACATCCGCCGTGAATTGGTCAACTTCTATGTTGGTAACTTCCAATCGTAAGCCTGCAAGCATATTGAACTTACCAAAGCTGTTGGCGTATTGTGAATATACAGCATAGATATCTTCTCCGTAGTCCATACGATTGCTTAAATTGGTATCAAGTTCCCAAAGAGCCGTTTCGTTATTGAAGGTTTCCAAAGTTGAATTGAATTTGATGGTCCGTAAATTACTGCGGTACCCTGCTTCAAAACGACCTTCTTCAGAAAAGGGAAATATGTAGTCCGCCTGTATCAATAGGTTGCGCTGGCGTTCGTCCGTAGCAGTACGATCCTGTCCATCCTCTAAATCTCCGAATGTATAGGCATCCTGGAAATTTGCCGATTCCAATTCGGTATTACTATCGTATTTGGCTTCTATGACTAGTAGGTGTTCCTCTTCTTCGTCAAAAACTGACTTGTATGTTAATGTGTATTCATCGCTACTGTCTTGTTCCAGTTCATTTTCGGTTCGCAATCGCGTGCTTTCCAATGTTCTATCCGCATCAAAGGTGTTAAAGGTTAAAAGACCATTATTGTCGTTGTCCTCTTTGGCATACAAGCCCATAAAAGTAAGTGTGTTCCTATCATTAAAATAATAATCCGCTCCTAGGGCAACGGTATACTCAGGGCCGCCACGGGTAATATTTTGATTTTGAGTTAGAAATCCGGTGACCTCTCCAGTGATTTCATCAAAATACGAGGTGTTTGCAGACTGATTACCGGGCCGTTTTGAATATTCAAAATTGACATTGGCAAAAAAGTTGAACTTACCCGTTCGATAGTTCAAATTACCTCCAATACCATAGGTTTCGGGGTTGCCTACTACAGCTTGCATAGAACCATTAAAGCTTAAATTCCTGCCCTTTTTTAAAATGATATTTATGATTCCCGAGGCACCCTCTGCATCATATCTTGCAGACGGATTGGTTATAATCTCGATACTCTCGATGGTATTGGAGGATAAACGCTCTAATCCTTGGGTATTGCTAATACCAACCAATCCTGATGGCTTTCCGTTGATCAAGATTCGTACGTTGCTATTCCCGCGTAGGGAAATGCCCCCATCTACCGAAACAGAAACTGATGGTACATTGTTCAGCGCTTGCAGGACATTGGTACTTTGTGCAGTCAAATCCTTGCTGATGTTATAAACCTTCTTATCAAGCTTGGTTTCAAAAAGTTGTTTTTCGCCCTTAACCACAACTTCGCTTAACTCCTGTGTATCCTCATAGAGAAATATGATACCCAAATCTTGGTTTTTTTCAATCTTTCGATTTTCCAAAACAACAGATTTGAATCCAATATACTCAACTTTTACTGTGTATATACCTTGTTCAACTTCGAAGTTGAATTCACCATTTTTATCAGTTATGCCGCCAAAACTTGGGTTTTGTTCACCCATGTGGGTAAAGGAAACAGTAGCATACTCTAAGGGGGTATTTGTCTCTTCTTCCAATACCTTCCCCGTTACAGTAGATTTTAAACCAGCATAGCCATTAACTGTTATTAGAAAAAGAAGTGTCTTAAAAATTATTCTTGATTTCATCAATAGCACCTTTTAGTTACTCGCTACTATTTCCCGAAAAACGAAAAATCGTTTTCCTATTGTTACCATCAATAGAATCCAGATGAATCATAATCGTTTCAGGAATTTTGAATCTGTCTCTATCCTTAATAAGGAGCACAAATGCCTTTTTTTGATTGATGTATGCTCTTAATTCACTTAATTGAATAGCTTCCAATTTTCCTTTTGAATAGAATTGTCCCGAATAGCTCTTATTACCGAGGTAGAATATCCGTGATTCGTTAGGTATTCTTTCCACAAGGTATTTATCAGTATTTTCGTAGAATTTTAGCTTGTTTGAAATTCTGGCATAACCAAAAACCCCGAAGGCCAAAAGGATAATTGCAATAGTAAGAGTGAGAGCTCCTTGTTTATATTTTAGGCTTTTCCACCAAAATACCACCAGCAAAGCCAAGGGCACCATTACAGGCATTATGTAAGGATGTATTAGACTTTTGGAAATGGTAAAGAATAAGGGCGTCCATGCGAGCCATAATAATAAGAATATCAACCAAGGGTTATTTTTTATAACCGCCTTGTTTTTGGCAATTTTCAATACTATCATTTGAATCCAGGGAAGCGCAAATAAAAACAGGAATACCCATATCATCCCAAACGGTTGTGACTTGGGAAATCCATATTTATCACCTCTCCAAGTAGAATCAAAAAAACGCTTAAAGTGTTCACCAATTATAAAATAATCTACAAAGCCTGGTGACTGTTTTTCAGCTAGATAATACCATGAAAATGCTAGAGTTATTATTATTCCAATGCCTATAAACCAAGGAAAAAGCAACCATACTCTTTTGAAGTACTTGTTTATCCAAACCCAAACAAATATGGGGGGAAATGTGAGTATAGCTATTATCGGACCTTTGGCCAATAATCCTAAGCTTATACCTATAAAGAACAAGTATTTCCAGTAACGATGTTTATTGCCCGAAACGGTTTCCCAAAA
The DNA here is from genome assembly GCA_039191905.1 of Bacteroidota bacterium. Lineage (GTDB taxonomy): Bacteria > Bacteroidota > Bacteroidia > Flavobacteriales > Flavobacteriaceae > Flagellimonas. The sequence goes on from JBCCXJ010000013.1 coordinate 11,385, forward strand.
CGAGAGCATCACCAGAGTTACAGAAAATGTCAAAGCCATGTCTGTAGAAACAACTCCGGCATGTATAAAGAATTGAGGTATTGTAAATAAAATCAGTGCTGGCAACCAAAACGATAATTGGTTACGTTTTGCATACTTACCAAGCATAATTGCAATAATCAACGATAGTAAAAAGTAAGGTAACCTCGCTGTAAATTCATTTACACCCAACAGTTTAAAACTCAATGCCGATAACCACGTTGACAAGGGTGGTTTGCCCCAAAACGCCACACCATAATCAATCTGAGGCACTAGCCAGTCGTTGGTTTCTACCATCATTCTCGCTATTTCAGCATAGCGAGCCTCTGTCTTATCCATTAAAGGCAACATCCAATTGACCATTAAGCGGATTACAACCAAAAGCAGGACCACTGGTACTATTTGGATTTCTGAAGAAGGTTTAGACAACAGCTTCACTTAAAACTCTTTGGGATTCATCCAAAACTTTAAGGCGGTATTTTCTCCAAATCATGAATAATTCAAAACACATTTTAAAGGCATATGTAAAACTTACCTTTGATTGATTTTTATCTATCCAAGAGTGTAACGGGACTTCTTTTGAGAAACGAATAAGTCTTCTCTTCCCATAGACATTTTGAATACGATGGAAGATTTCGACATCAAATAACCAAGTAGAAATGAACTTTTCTGTGATTATTGTTCTCGCTAATTGACTTGAAAAAATCTTACACCCACACTGCGTATCGTAGACGTATAGATCAAGTTGTTTTGAAATCAGCGTGGCAATGACCCTACCTATATAAAATCTATGGGGTTTTCTTTTAATAAAACTATCCAACTTTCTCATACGGGAACCAAAAACAAATTTTGTTCTTTCATTTATATGTTCACTTAATACATAACACTCCTCCAAAGAAGTTGACAAATCCGCATCTAGATAGGCTATTTTTTTGTGTTGAATTTTGTTACCACAATAAAGGAACCCTGAGAATACTGACGCCGCCTTACCCATGTTTTTCACATGTTCTATAATTTCCACATTATCACGGGCAGATAATTCTATATCCTGTAATAAAGATTTGGTATTATCCGTGGAGCCATCATTCACAAAGCATAGCATAACATCTTTATGTGTTTTTAAAAAGTTCAAGTATTTTTTTATTGGGAGTCGCTTTGCTTCGTTATAGGCCGGAATTACAATCACCAATTCAAAAAATGCATTCATATTTGTTCAATTTTGGAGTACTTAATTTCTTCTTTGTCTTTTAAAATCGATAGGTAAAACCGAATGTCAGAGTATTTTCCATAAGACCAGAGGTAACCTGGAATTTTCCTTCTTTGTCAAATGGTTTAGAAAAGAGATAACTCATACCGGTGCCTATGGCCGCTCCAGCCAGAACGTCCCATCCATCGTGCTTGTTCGCTTTTATTCTGGTAAAACCAACATAACCGGCCAAAACATAAGCTGGCAGTCCATATTCCCATCCGTAGCGTCTATGTAGAAAAGCAGCACTGGCAAATGCAGCAGAGGTGTGGGCCGAAGGAAAACTATAATTATTTTCACCGTTTGGTCGTTCTTTATTTATAAGGAATTTGAGTCCATAAGAAAGCGCAAGAGTGCTGGCCAGGGCTTTTGAAAATTGATACATTCCCTTTTGACCGTCTTGCCAAATAAATGTGGAACCTAAAGCCAAAGAGGGTAAAGCTACTACCAAGATATCACCATTGTTTTTGTGAAAACGCTCGTTACTTGTTAAAGGCTGTTGCGAATGGATTTCAGGAAACCACAAGACAATTAGCAGGATTATTATCTTCTTCATGGTTTAGTTTTTAATGTTTCCGCCCACCGGTAAACCACTGAGAACAGTAGCTGGAACCGTTTTATCAAAATTTGGGTCATTGAGTGCTTCCATAAAGGCGATGATGGCATCGTTTACATCATCTTCCATCTCCAATCCCCTTGCCAATGGGTCTATATCATTTATAGTTAGGTTGGGATTGATGATATCTTCATCGCCTTCTGAAATCTCCTCGTAAAAATCCACGACTTCCTCAAGTGACGAATGCATGCCATTATGCATATATGGTGCTGTCATGGAAAGATTTCTGAGCGTGGGTGTTCTAAATGCATAGGAGCCAGTGCTGGCATCCGTTTTTGATAACTTATGGTTATCAGGAACACCTAAGGTGTGCAGTTTATAATCTGAAAACATAGGGCCACTGTGGCATTCAGCACAACCAACATTGATGAAAGCATTCATTCCATTGATTTGTTGCTGGGACATGGCTGTTAATTCACCCCGCATATATCTATCAAAAGGACTGTTTGATGCCACTAAGGTTCTTTCAAAAGATGCAATGGCTTTTGCTATTTTATCTATGCTTATTTCGTCTGTTCCAAAAGCAATTTGAAACGCCTCTCCGTATTGTGGAATGGAATCTAGACGCTCTATTAGAATTTGATAGAGTTCATCTTTTGGTATATCAGAACCACGCATCTCCTCTTTTGAAAGTAAAGGCAGAACAGCCTGTTCCTCCAAGCTTGAAGCTCTATTATCCCAAAACATGGGTGCTTCAATTGGGTTTACATCGCCAGTGGCAGTAATCCCATTAAAAGCAGAATTAATTACCGTATGGGCGTTTCTGTTTGCAAGAACATTCCCATACCGTTGTTCTCCCAATCCTGTACCACCTACCCCTATAGATAAGTCAAGAGCATCCGCATATCCTTTTTTAGGATGATGGCATGTAGCACATGCAATGTCTTTATTGCCAGATAAAATTGGGTCCCAAAACAACTGTTTACCCAAACTTATTTTTTCCGAAGTCAATTCATTGGTGTCCGGAATTGTAACATATTCTGGAAGAGGTGAAATAATGTTAGCAACCCCATTTACTGTCTCAAATAAGTTGTCGTCCTCATCATTGGCACATCCTATAAGGATTAAAAAGATTAAAATCACATTGAAAACCAACACATGAATTGGTGTGACGTATGACTTGTTTTTTTCCATTTTTCAGGATTTCATAATTTGAAATTCAAGTCAAATCTAGCTGGCTTCCGTCCCGCTTAAAAATGAAGTAGGTTCAGAATGCGCATGTTGTACATTTTTAGCTTTGATTTAAAATTAAAAATTGATAATCAGCAACTTATACGTAAAATGGAAATATAGGTGAAAAGGTACAGAATGCGTATTTCGGACTTTTAAAGAGGTTTTTTAGAAAAGTGAAGCGTTTCTCAAAACATCCTGGAACACCTAAATCAACTGTTTCTTGTATTGACTTGGTGTCATTCCCTTTAGCTTTTTAAAGGCGGTATTAAAGGCTGATTTTGAGCTGAATCCGACCTCTTGGGCTATACCCATAATGGTGTAGTTTTGATACCGCTCGTTCTTAAGGCATTCAACAAACTCTTCAACACGGTATTGATTTAAAAAGTCTTGGAATCCTGTCTTTAAGTGTACATTTAAAATTTCGGACAGATGCTGTCTTGGAATGTTCATTATGTTGGCAACCTCGTTCACCGTAAGATTATTGTTTGTGAAAAGTTTTTCCTCATTCATCAAACGCAACAACTCAGATTTATTAGTCTCAATGCTCTTCGAGTTCAAAGAAGATGTTTTGTATTTGGAATCATCTGATTTTGGAAGTACGTCTTTTGGAGCAAAAATGAGTTTATAGAGGACTAAATAAAAAAGAAAGATTATAGAGAGAATAATACCATAGCTATCCAATAAATATGGAGCTTCATTCGAATTGGTCAATATGTACGTCAATTCATCTATTAAGAAGATAATGGTTAAGGGTAGAATGAACACCAACAACCATTTTTCTTTTTTATTCTTTATAATATCGTAAACGGAGTACAAAAGCATACTCAAAAAAATCAATTCAACAATCTGATGGGCTACTTTAAAAACACTGTTTTCTTCAACTATATTAGTCTTTTCAAGGGTTTGAAAAACTACTACAAACAAATAGGGAGCGAAAAACAAGAAGTCGATATTACTGAATTCTTCACGGTCAGACTTGTAATAACGAACGAACAAAAAGAAAAAAGTGATAATTAAGGTATCATGAAATAGGAACCAATCTGCATTCTCAACAAACAAGTTGTAGTTATCATCTCCAATTGAAAAAAGCACTACAGATACTATACATCCTGTTAAAAGCCAAAGGTTAACTTTCTTATATTCCTTTTTTCTCTTGAAAAGAATGAACAACAAGAAAATACCCTGTAATAAAGCTATTATTTGAATTGTTTTCAGCATCAAGAATCGAATGTACTTTCTTGGAGATGTAAAATAATGTAAATAATTAGGAATCTGACTTTATGTAGGATGAAAACGTTGTTACATCTCAACAAAGGTTTTAAGAAAGTACCCAAGCCGTTCCCGTAACTTTTCGTTTCTAACTTTTCAATGCTTTACTTAGGATAATTTCAAAGCTTCTTCGAAAACAAAAAAGTAGCCCCGGCAAGAATCGAACTTGCATCTAAAGTTTAGGAAACTTCTATTCTATCCATTGAACTACGGGGCCCTTCTTAAAAGTGGACGGTAAAAATAAATTTTTTTGTTGGTATGTACGGAACAAAGGAGATAAATAACAAACCTTTAGCCCTCCTTTGAAAAGATACTTTCCAAATGGATTCGGGAAAGGGGTTTATCCATGTATCCGGAAATCAACGGATGTTCCTTTGCAATTTCCCGGTCCTGGGATTTGGCAAATGCCGAAAGAATATAAATGCTCGGAAATTTTGCTTTTTTGAACTGTTGTTTCAGCTCCTCAACAAAAGCCCAGCCATCCATCCCTTTCATAATCAAATCCAAAAAAATAATATCCGGTAGCTGATTGCTTTCTTGAAATAATTGAGAGCAAAATGAAAGGCCTTCCTCTCCACTTTCACAAGTAGTGACTTCCAAATCCGTGAAAAACTGCTGCACGCAATATCTGGTCGCAAACTGCGAAACCAAATCATCATCTATTATACAAACAGTAAGTGACATGCGGGGTTTTGATTAAGTCAACCCCAAAGCTAGTACCTTCCGATTAACTGACAAGGTAAACTAAGATAAATTTACTTAGTGTGGTAATTTACTTTTCAAGAGACCATATACATAAGTTCCTGCTAAAGCTGCTATCAACACCACGATAATAGACCAATACCCGGCTCCAACTAAGGTATACATTGGTCCTGGACATGCTCCTGCCAATGCCCATCCTAATCCAAATAGAATTCCACCAAATAAATATCTTTTAATACCTGCATCTTTAGGAGAAAAGGTAATGGTTTGTCCAAAAAAGGATTTGATTCCAAACTTGCGAATAAGCTGGTTTTGGAATATCCCCAAGCCTAGTGCAGACCCCATAATCCCATACATGTGAAATGACTGGAATTGAAACATCTCATAAATTCGGAACCATGATGCAGCTTCTGATTTGTAAAGTACAATCCCGAAAAAAACACCTATTGCTATATATGCTATACTTTTCATGTCAAAAAAGAATTGGGAATAAAACATGTACCATCAGCAAGCCACCTATAAAAAAGCCAATAACTGCAATGAGTGAGGGGAGTTGTAAATTACTCAGTCCAGAAATTGCATGTCCAGAAGTACATCCGCCGGCATATCGTGCTCCAAAACCAACAAAAAATCCACCAACAATAAGGAATAACAACATTTTTGGGTTTGTGAAAACGGTTTCTCCAAATAGTTCACTAGGCAAATATTCCTTTCCTGCCCCGCTAAAACCTAATTCATTTAAGTGGGCAATTAAAATACTGTTTATGGCCACAGCTTCTCCATCAGAAAGAAAGAAATGACCAATAAAACCGCCTAGTATCACTCCAACAACCACAAGTAAGTTCCATTTTTGGGCTTTCCAATCGAACCTGAAAAATTCTGCATGCTTATCAGCTCCCAATGCAGTGCACATAGTTCTTAAATTTGAAGACATTCCAAAACGTCTTCCCATCATGATGAGTACAAAAAGTACCAGGGCAATCAATGGCCCTGATGCATACCAGGGCCATGGACGTAAAATATATTCCATCTTAGTTAATCCAATAAAAATCTATGCTCAAGGTAAAGTTACTTTTTCACTTTGCAGGTATTCAAACCTACAAGGGCATATAGGGGACAAAAACTGATAAATGATGTGGCGACGAAAACAACGCCCAAAGCAAGCAGCACATAAGCAACGGTCCCACTAATTGTTCCTGTGAAGTACAAGACCGCAATAATAGCGGCAACTGTAAAACGTACAATGCGGTCCAATCCGCCCATATTCTTTTTCATAACAAATGCTATTTTAAATTTTCTATAAGAAATGCGACTAAAACCGCAATACCTGTGCAAATCAAACACACCAGTACCAACTTATGCCACACTTTAAGTTTCATGGTCAAAACTAACTTCCTTTCAACATGTTCTCGGTAACTCAGGTTACACTGGAAGCGTTATTTTTGAATTATATTGAACGTCTCAATTTAATCCATATATAATGGAAGTATACATAGAGGCCTTACGTCAGGGTTTTGTGGGAACATTGGGGTGGACCTGGAAATCCATTTTGTTCCAAGTGCCTTGGCACTCTAATTATTTTTGGGGGCTCATTCTAATTTCTCTTTTGGTCTGGGGATTGGAAATTATATTTCCATGGCGCAAGAATCAATCCATTTTTCGGAAGGACTTTGGGTTGGATGCTTTCTATATGTTTTTCAACTTTTTCATTTTCGCCATAGTCATAAGTGGGGTTTACAAGGTGTTGGAAGTTCTTTTTGGACAACTAGGAATTTCTGCCAAAAGCCTTGCGCTTATCAATATGTCTTCCTTCCCTATCTGGGTGCAATTACTTGTGTTTTTTGTGTTACTGGATTTTGTGCAATGGTTCACCCATATTTGTCTTCATAAGTTTCCCGTACTATGGCAATTTCATAAGGTTCATCATAGTGTAAAGGAGATGGGGTTTGCAGCACACTTACGATACCACTGGATGGAAAACATTTTGTACAAGCCCCTTAAAACCTTTGGAGTAATGCTTTTAGGAGGGTTTGAACCAGAGCAGGCTTATATTGTTCATTTTGCTGCCATTACTATTGGCCACCTCAACCATGCTAATATAAAACTCACTTACGGCCCGCTAAAGTACATTTTCAATAACCCCGTGATGCATTTATATCACCATTCTTATACCCTTCCTTCTGGTAAGTTTGGAGTGAACTTTGGAATCAGCCTAAGTGTTTGGGACTACATTTTCGGCACCAATCATATTCCTGAAGATAGTGGCACTATTCCTTTAGGGTTTCCTGGAGAAGAAACGCTTCCTAAAGGGTTTTGGGGACAGTTGATCTACGGATTTAAGAAGAAGTAAACCGTTTATGCCATACGTTGCAACTGGCTTTCTAAAGCCTGGGCTGGAACAACTCCAGATTGCCTCCAAACGGGCTGTCCATCCTTAAAAATAATAAGTGTTGGAACTCCTCTCACTTGAAACTTTGCTGCGAGTTTTGGATTTTTATCCACATCGATTTTTACAATCTTAGCGGTATCCCCTACCTTGGTTTTTACATCTTTCAGTATAGGACTCATTGTTTTACAGGGACCGCACCATTCTGCAAAAAAGTCGACTAATACTACGCTTTTATCTGAAATTATTTCACTAAACTTTGCCATAAACTATTCTTATTATACTTAGATACGATAAAAATCAATACTTCGATTTTTTCCAATCGTCATATCCTCCCGAATAGTCGAAAATTTGGGTAAAACCTTCCTTTTGCAGTAGCTTGGCAGCCCTTTTACTTCTAACCCCACTTTTACAATATAGATATACCGGTTCGTATTTGTTCAAGGATTTTATTTGTTCAAGGAATTTCCCACCATCACTTATATTGAAGTTGATAGCATCCCCGATATGCCCTGCCTCATATTCTTTCGTTGTGCGAACGTCCACCAACTGTACTTCTTTATCAACTACCCGTTCAAGCATATCTTCGTGGTTGACCACGGTAATTTCTTGACCTGAACTTGATTTACATGAGAAACAGAAAAGGGATAGAACCAAAGCCAAACGACCTAAACCCATGTGTTTTTTCAGATTACTTTGAAGTAGAAGGACAAACAAAATCCGTAGTAGGAACGCCTGTCTTTGAAATAGTACCAAAACCTCCAGCTATGTCAATTAGGTTATGAATTCCACGACTTTTTAAAATTGATGCGGCAATCATACTTCGATACCCTCCTGCACAATGAATGTAGAATGTTTTTTCCGATGGATATTCAGCTAAATGATCATTGATGAAATCCAATGGGGTAAGTTTTGCATCTGTAACATGTTGCGCATTGAACTCAGGTTCTTTTCGAAAATCAAATACTAGTGAATCTTGATCAAATTCTTTAGCAAATGTTGAGGCATCAACACTGTTCACCGAGTCGACCTCAAAACCAGCTTGGCGCCATGCCCCCATTCCTCCTTTTAAATACCCTATGGTACCATCAAACCCTACGCGAGACAAACGTGTTATCGTCTCTTCTTCCTTTCCTTCAGGAGCTATTAAGAGAATAGATTGCTTAACGTCAGCAATCAATGCACCCACCCAAGGAGCAAAGCTACCATTCAATCCGATGAAGATAGACCTAGGTATATGAGCCTTCGCAAAATCATCTTGATGCCGGACATCCAAAACTACAGCTCCTGTTTCGTTAGCTGCTGCTTCAAATGCCTCAGGGCTTAGTGCTACCGTTCCTCGTTGTAATACTTCGTCAATATCATCATACCCTTCTTTATTCATCTTCACATTGAGTGGGAAATATTGTGGGGGTGGTAAAAGGCCATCAGTAACCTCTTTTATAAACTCATCGCGAGTCATATCCGCCCTAAGCGCATAATTCATCTTTTTTTGATTGCCCAAAGTATCCACAGTTTCTTTCATCATGTTCTTACCACAAGCTGAGCCTGCCCCATGAGCTGGATAAACAATCACATCATCATCCAAAGGCATTATTTTCTTACGAAGGCTATCAAATAGGGTCCCAGCCAACTCTTCTTGTGTCATGCTGGCTGCTTTCTGAGCTAAATCTGGACGACCTACATCGCCTAAGAACAATGTATCTCCACTGAAAATAGCATGATCTTTTCCATTTTCATCTCTAAGAAGGTAGGTCGTGCTTTCCATGGTATGCCCAGGGGTATGCAATACGACCAAGGTTATATTTCCCAATTGAAATTCCTCTCCATCTTGCGCAGTAATGGCCTCAAAACTAGGATTGGCATTTGGACCATACACGATAGATGCTCCTGTTTCTTTAGATAGGGTGACATGACCACTTACAAAGTCGGCATGGAAATGGGTTTCAAAAATGTATTTGATTCTCGCATTGTCCCTTTTTGCCCTTTCTAAATAAGGAGTTACTTCTCGAAGCGGATCAATAATGGCTACTTCCCCCAGGCTTTCAATATAGTAAGCGCCTTGTGCCAAACATCCGGTATATATCTGTTCAATTTTCATGGGTCTTTAATTTGTTTCCAAAGATAAAACAGCTAAAAGAGCTGTACTGTGACCAAAGTCACATATTATTTTGGGTTTTTGATTGTAATGCTATTTTTTGTTGTATGCTGGTCTTTGCCTTAAAGCTCTCACAATAGTCGACGGCTTCATGGGTTCGTACAAACAGGTTTTCCTGTCCAAGGGTTTCAATTAAACCACTGCTGTAAAGAATATCTCGAGTAGGTCCAATGGCCCCTGCAATCAAGAGTTGAATACCCTGTGTATCAAGTTCACTGAGTATTTGCTTAAGAGAAGCGATAGCACTGCTATCAATGTAGTTGATGGCCTCTGCATTCAAAATCACATACTCCAATCCTGGTTGTTTTGTTCTTATTTGATTGAACAACTGTCTTTTGAAATAGTCTTTATTCCCAAAAAACAATTGCGCATCAAAACGTAAAATCAAAATGTTGGGAAAGGATTCCACATCTTCCTCAAAGCGTTCCACGTTCCTGAAATAATCCGTTCCCTTTATTCTTCCCAAAACGGCGATATGCGGTCGTGATATTCGATTAACCAGAAGAACTAGTGAAAAAAGAACGCCAAAAATGATACCTTGGGTTATACCGATTAAAAGTGTGGTCAAAAACGTCAAAACCAACAGGACAAACTCATCTTTTCTTTGTTTGAAAAGTTCAATGGGGAGTTTTACGTCTATCAAGCTATAAATTGCGACCAAAATAATAGCTCCTAAAACCGCTTTTGGCAAATAGCTGAAAATAGGGGTAAGAAAAAGCAAAGTGAATCCCACAATTAAAGCACTTATAATAGAGGCCAAGCTTGTTTTTGCGCCTTCATTTACATTTACTGCAGTTCTGGAGAGACCTGCATTGGCACAATAGGATTGAAACAGAGAACCCACAATATTGGAAAGGCCCAATGCCCTTAACTCCTGATTGGCATCTGTGAAATATTCATTGCTTTTTTCTTCAACAGCCTTTGCCATGGTCATCGCTTCTGCAAATGAGATAAACGCCAGAGTTAATGCTATAGGAAATGCAGAAACCCATTGCATAGAATCAATACTATGCGCAAAAAATGAAGGGAGTCCTTTTGGAATATCGCCTACCAAGGAAACCGTACCTATCTCATCCGTGAGGAAAAAAATTCCAACGATGGACATGATAACGACCATCATAGCCGCCGGAAGTTTTTTGTGTAAACGTTTGAAAAGAAGAATCAAAAGAATTGCCACAACACCTATTCCCAAATCCCAAACATTGGTCTTGCCTATTTTTTGATTTACCTCAATCAACGTATCCAAGGTTCCCAAAGCCGTTATATCGATTCCCAAAATATTCTTTAGTTGACTCACTCCTATTACTAAAGCGGCCGCAGAGGTAAATCCACTGACTACAGGACGGGATAGGAAGTTTGCTAAAAAGCCCATTTTAAGGAAACCCATAGCCAATTGAAAAAGACCAACAAACAAGGCCAAGAACAGCGCCATGGCAATATATTCCTCCAAAGTAGCCAACTTCATGGCAGCCAAACCTGAAGCTACGATTAGAGAATCCAATGCCACGGGACCAACGGCCAATTTTCGGCTGGAGCCGGTAAACGCGTAGACCAAATTCGGAACTAGAGCAGCGTAAAGTCCATATACCGGAGGGAGGCCAGCAATAAGTGCATAGGCCATTCCTTGAGGAATGAGCATAATACCCACAGTAAGCCCCGCTGAAATGTCTCCTGCCAAATAACCCTTTTTATAGTTGGGCAACCAATCCAGTATGGGAAGAAAGCGCTTCAACATTTGGACAAAGGTAATCAGCTATGCTGGTATTCAAGGTAACCGAAGTAGCAAAAGCTATAAATCAATAATGGTAATATGATTTCTGTGTAGTTCAATCTTACCCAAACCTTCCAGCTTTTTTAGCAATCTGGAAACAACTACACGAGAGGTATGTAAATCATAGGCAATTTCCTGATGGGTACTTTTCACGTCGCTGTCATTTGTTATTTCTGATTTCTTTTTCAGATAATCCACCAAACGCTGATCCAAATTTTTGAAAGCAATTCCGTCCACTGTAACCAGTAACTCATTTAATCGGTTGTGATAACTTTCAAAGACAAAATTTCGCCAAGAACGGTATTTTGATATCCACTCTTCCATTTTACGAATTGGAATCATAACAAGTTCGACATCCGTTTCGGCAATCGCCCGTATTTCACTTTGTGTATCACCAAAACAACAAGCCATGGTCATACTACAGGTATCTCCAGGTTCCAAGTAATACAATAGCAATTCATCCCCATTAGTATCTTCCCTAAGAATTTTTATCGCCCCCGAGAGCAATAATGGCATTCCTTTGATGTATTGACCTATCTCTATAATCTTTTCCCCAGACTGAAATGAGTTCATTCTACCTACCTCCTCAATTTCAGAAATAAGAGGAGGTTCAAAATAGACCCCAAAGCTTTCTTTTAGATTATTTTCCACAAAACAAAAGTAGTATTATCCCAAGTTAAATAAATTTTATATTTTTGCGAGTGATTACTCACTTTTATGACTGATAAACAGGAAAGTATTCTAAATGTCGCCTTGGAATTATTTGCCATTCATGGTTACACTGCGGTTTCTACGAGCAAAATTGCCAAAGAAGCTGGTGTTTCGGAGGGTTTGATATTTAGACACTTCGGAAACAAAAAAGGTTTGCTAGATGCGATATTGAATCAAGCTTACGAACGGGTTACAGCTTTGTATTCTCATATTATTTACGAGGAGAATCCAAAAACAGTGATTCGAAATAGTATTACCCTTCCATTTAAACTAGAGGAAAGTGAGTATCATTTTTGGAAACTTCAATTTAAACTGAAGTGGGAGTTGGAAATTTCAAGTAAGGAAAAGGTGCAACCATTGATAGAAAAAATGGCTTGGGCTTTTGGAGAATTGAAGTATGAAGACCCATACAATGAAGCTCAGATACTGCAGCATGTAGGGGAAAGTATTCTGGCCGGAATCCTTCGAGAGGGTCTGGAAACCCAAATTCCACTAAAGGATTTTTTGTTAAAAAAATATAACGTCTAAAAAAATTTAAACAATTAAATAAGTAAGTACTCACATAATATGAAAAAAGTAGCTTTAATTACAGGTGCATCCAGCGGAATAGGTAAGGAACTTGCCTATTGCCATGCCAAAACAGGGGGAGATATGGTTCTTATTGCCCGTAGCAAGGATAAATTGGAAACTCTAAAATCAGAGTTGGAAACCCAACAAAGGGTTCAAGTCATGGTTATCACAAAAGACCTTACCTTGCCCGATTCTCCCCAAGAAATTCACACTGAAATCACCAATGCTGGTATTCAAATCGATTATCTCCTAAACAATGCAGGTTTTGGAGGTCGTGGAAAGTTCCATGAACGTCCTTGGGAAAAGGATTTGGCCATGATAAACCTAAATATTATAGCCTTAACGGCTCTTACCCGTTTATTTTTGCCTGAGATGGTTCAACGAAATTCAGGTAAAATTCTAAATGTTTCCTCAACCGCCAGTTTCATGCCAGGCCCCTTGCAAGCAGTCTATTTTGCCACTAAGGCCTATGTTACTTATTTCAGTAATGCATTAGCAGAAGAACTACATGATACAGCTATTACTGTAACCAACTTAATGCCGGGCGCTACAGAAACTGAATTTGCGAAAACATCCGGTATGGACAAGACCAATCTTTTTGATTCCACTGTTTCGGCAAAAAGTGTAGCACAAGATGGATACAAGGGGATGTTGGAAGGTAAGCTAGACGTGATTTCGGGTTTAAGCACTTCACAAAGAATCATGATGAAAATGATTCCCTTTACGCCAAAAAGGGTGATGCTAAAGCAAATCAGACAAATGCAAGAAGAGAAATAAAAAAAGCCACCTAATGTAAGGTGGCTTTTTTAATCTTTTACTTTCCTCCTTGTCTAATCTTAGAGTATTTATTCGAAGCTGTGTTAGGAGGTAAAATGTGTTTTTTGTTTTCTTCTGTTGTTGCTGCTTGTTGCGTATTTCTCAGAGAAGAGCATCCAAAAATTGAAAAAGCAAAAATTAAGGCTACCATTTTTTTCATATTCATAATTTTTGTTGATACAAAATTACACACGTAGAATCCCAGAATAAAGGAATTCTTAAATTTTGGGATGATTATTACGTCATTTTTAACGGAATTCAAGAACCGTTAGAAAAATGGCATTCATTTTCCAGTTTCCATCAAAAGAACATTTCCTCTGTTAAAAAAATACTAATGCCCTAAATTCTCCGCAACGTATTGATTCATCTTTTATCTTTGTTTATGTATTTGATTAAAATATTAAACAAAATGGATTTACTTTTAAAAGCTGAAGAGTTCGAGAGGAGGCCTATGAGTCATATGTCTACCAGTGATAGGGTGAAAGCTTCCAGAGAGGCTAAAGATTTAGTACTATCCATCAATGAGATTTATAAGAAAACCAAAGACATCAAATTAATGGAGGCCATGAAGCGGATTACCATTAAAAAGAAAAAAATAGATAGAAGACTTAAGGGCACTCCCTTGGTCTAAATTAAAAATAGGGCGTCTCAATAAATTCTGCATCTCTCTAAAATTGCTGTGAGATTGAATAACGTTGGATTTATTTTAGGTGTAGAAATTTGAGCGACCTTTTTGTTTTACTAAGCTTTTAAACCATCACTATATGTTCGGTCTGTTCAAAAAGAAATCTGAAAAAGAAAAGTTACAAGAGAAATACGCCAAGCTTTTAAAAGAGGCGCATGCACTTTCCACAACCAATCGGAAATTGAGTGACGAAAAAACCTATGAAGCCGAACAAGTAATGAAAGAAATAGAAAAACTCTAAAACTTCTTTCATTTTTGCTATGGTACGCTCTTGGGAATAAATGAATTTTATAGGCAAGTAAAACTGCCAATCATGAAGAGGAGAGACCACAGCACAATTCGAATCCAGTTCTTTTTCACCAGGTTATTCAACAAAGCATTGTCAGCTTGACCCTTGGCAATTGCATTGTGCATAGGAACAAATTGCAGGAAGGTTATCAACCACGTAGCAACTACCATAAAAGCCGTCGTAATAGTCAAGAATGAAAGTTCAAAGAACAGCAACATTATATAAATAATTAATTGTGCCACCATTAATGGAGCTACTATAAAGGCCATTAAACGGGTGTATTTTTTATGCCATTCTATTAAATCATCTTTTGTAAAATTGGTAAAACTTGGATAGATTATTAATTGCACGATCCAGATTAAAATAAGTAATCCAAAATCGACCAGTAAGCGATGCTGACAAAATTCCATTATAAATGTTTCGTAATTTTAGAGCTTGAAGGCTTGGTAAAGGATAAATAATAATCCACCAGTTTACCTTCACGATTTATCAAATATTTCTGAAAATTCCATTTTACACTAGAGTTTTTCTTTCCATTTAAACTTTTCTTGGTAAGCCAGGTGTAAAGCGGATGCTGCTTGCTTCCTTTCACATTAATTTTTTCTGTCATCAAAAAGGTCACTCCAAAATTACGTTCACAAAAGTTTTGAATCTCATTGGCATCACCTGACTCCTGTTTGCCAAATTGATTACAGGGCAATCCAATAACGGCTAGCTTTTCATCATACTTATCACTCAACTGTTGCAATTCTCGATACTGAGGTGTAAAACCACAAGCCGAGGCTACATTTACAAATAAAATATACTTGCCTCTAAACTCACTTAAATCAATTGAAGAACCATTTAAAGCGTTTATCTCTATATCATAGATTGAAGTTGCCTTTGATCCTGAAGACGTCTTACTTGTTTTTACTTTATCGGTAACCCTCATAGGTCCTAACTTTTTTTATCACAGACTCTCAAAACGAAATTCTATTTTGTTTAATTTTTTATATTTATTATTAAACAAAAGTAATTGTTTTACTATCAATCCTATATGATTTTTTCATCTCACTTAATAAAGGCCGTAATGCGTTCGCCTACCTATCGACTCTTTTTTTATGCAACAACGAATTCTTCTATTTTTCCTATTATCAGTTGTGTTTGTGACACAAAGTTGTAAGCTAGCTGATTTAAGCACTTCTGAGTTGAATTCCACTTTACACAATCGCGAAGATAAGGCAATACAACTTTTGGAAGCGGTTATCGAAACATATCAGTTGAATAAATTAGAAGCAGCCGAAACATATTCATTTACGGCTTTTGATAACTGGAAAGGACTATATGCACTGATAAATCCATTCCCAAAAGATAACGAACCCATGGAGATGCGGTTTAGACCCTCCTCTTTTGATGGACAATTCAATTACATTGACACTCGAAATAAAACCATTTATGGGGTACAGTCTTTTAAACACTACAGGATAAACAAACAGGGAGGGCTTTCTTTTAAAAAAGACAAATCTATCACATTTGCCTTACCCGCAGTTCAGTACTTTTTTGAGCTTCCCCTTCGCTTGAAGAAAGCACCTATTTTAAAGTACGCTGGTGTTCGAAAATTTGAAAGTAAAACTTATGATTTGGTTTTCGCTACATGGAACAAATTGCAAGCCCATAAGGCGAATGACCAATACCTATTGTACATCGATAGGGAAACGAGGCACCTTGCTTTCGCGAATTATACCGTTCGTGGAATGTATTTACCTGTACCCCAAAGTATTTTTGGCTCCATCCGTTTTGAAGATTTAAAAGAAAGTGAAAATGGTATAACCTACCCAGGAAAACTGTACATACAATTGAATAATCTAAAAAATGCAAAAAGGGCGCTCCACACTATTACGATAAGTGACTTACAAATCAATAGCTTTCCAAAATCAAGATTGTATCCTGACAACGATCTCAATTTTCTTGGTGACTCCAAGTTTTGATGCATAAAATGTTATAACCTACCGGAGTTAACCCATTGGTAGAAAAAAGGTTATATTTTACTCTGAAAATAACAGCTTCACATGCTAAAAAAAAGTATTTGTTTTTTCCTTTTTTTGCTTCTATGGATTCCCGTTTCCTCCCAAGAAGGTGACACAAAACAGCAGGAAGTAAAACTTTTATTTGTAGGGAACAGCCTTACATATTATAACGATTTACCAGATTTGGTTAAGCAAGAAGCTCTTAAAAAAAATATTCATCTTAATGTTGACATGGTTGCATACCCCAACTATGCCCTGATTGATCACTGGGACGATGGTAAAGTTCAAAAGATGATAAAGGAGGAGAACTACGACTTTGTTTTAATCCAACAAGGGCCATCCTCGCAAAGCTATGGCAGAGAGGTTTTATTTGATTACGGAAGACGTTTTAAAACCCTATGTGATACAAATGGAGCTCAGCTTACTTTTTTTATGGTATGGCCTTCCAAGAATCATTTTACAACTTTTGATTCCGTAATAAAAAACCACGAAGATGCCGCAAAAGCTATAAACGCAGGCATCTGCCCTGTTGGAAAGGTTTGGAAGACACATTTTGATACTACCGCAGATTATTCCTTTTATGGGTCTGACGGTTTTCACCCTTCTTTAAAGGGGAGTCAAGCAGCAGCGAAGGTCATTATCACCTGCTTGTTCTGAAAAAGTATGATTGTTTTCGTCTATAGATGTTTATAATACTGCCAGATTGGACTCAAAACGTACAGAATTGCCACTAATTCATATTTTTACGAGGTATTATGGTTCCATAAATCCCAGTTTCAGTCTCTTTCAATCTTGTTATGGGAAATGTATTTCTCCACCACCACCGCGGTGATTATAACCAGATAGAACTGACCGATTAACCCAACTAAAATGGTAGCTTTTTGTGCTAAAGCAGTCGCCGGTAGGATATCACCGTAACCTATGGTCATAAGCGTGATGTAACTAAAATACATGAGCTCATCTGCCAACACGTCTGTTGAGCCTTTTATTCCTAAAACGCCTCCTTGAAAAGAACCAGGAAACAGAAGTTCTATGGTAAGAAAAACAAAAAATCCGATTAAACCCAAAGAAATGTATCCGCTTGTCAATCCAAAAATGACATTTTTGTTCACACGTTTCGCATACCAAACCTGATTAATAATCCGTATGGTAACCAATACATAAAATAGAAAATAACCGGATAATCGAAGTAGACTAACATCTCTAGACTCATTCCCGATCGTTGTGGAAATACCAAAAAGCACAATGTTGAGCGCCAAAACGCAAATAGAAAACCACATAAGCCTTGGCCTTTGAGATATCAAAATGACCCCTGCAAAAAGGTTGATAAGGAATAAAACAGGTTCTAGAATGGTTTCAAAAACAACAGGAGGTACTACCAAAGAACCAAATAGGATGGCAACCTGACTGGATAAAAAAAGCTCAAAACGATTGGTATACAGTCTTTTAAACATTGCTCATGAGAGTGTGTATATTCACTTTTTTATGCTTCCCTTTCAATAATACATCCCCTAGATGTTTCGATTTAAAAGAGACATCTTTGTTTAGATCTTTCAACAGTTCTTCGGAGATAAGAATAGGTACCTTATGCTTGTTACATTCCGCCTGTATTCGGGCCGAGGTATTGATCACATCGCCATGATAAGCCACTTCTTTTTTTACCACACCTACTTCTGCAACCATCAATATTCCGCCGTGTAAACCTGCTTTGAATTCAGGCGAAGTCCCATACTTATTGAAGTAATACTCCTTCTTCTCTAAAAGACGTCTTCTATAAGCAAAAAAGAGTTTGACGCAATTGTTGTTGGCAAGCCCCTTTTGATAGGGCCAACACAACACGGCTTCATCGCCCACATATTGATAAATTTCGGCATCGTAATCGGGTACAATTTCATTTAAATCATAGAAGCAATCTTGAATCAATTGGCTGTACTTTAAATGCCCTAGTTCTTCGGCTATTGCAGTTGATGACTTAAGGTCCAAAAACAAAAAAATCCGTTTTTCTTCCTTGGGTTCCCTGTATTTTCCAAACAGCATTTTTAGAAAAACCCCCTTCCCGAACTTTTCATCTGCTATTTGTATTGAGGAAAAAATCAAGGCCGCAAAAATCATATAAATGACTACGGCCCAAAAGGTTTTGTCATATATCCACCATCCACGATCGTTATCAATTCCCAAATTGTACGCCCTATTACTCAATTCAATAATCAGCGTTGACAAGATGATGATTGAAAGAAAATAAATTAGAAAAGTGACAACCAGATTAAGTCCAATGGAAATTCTTTTTGAAAGGTATTTATCTAAAAGAAACTCTATCATGGCACTTATTATTCCAATGAACAGGCCAAAAAGCACAAACATGAACAGTGCCCGGGAAAAATTAAATTGTGGAATGGTGGTTATACCTTCTTCTTCAGAAAGGCCATAGTATCGAAAAATGGCAAAGAAAACCATTGCCAGTGTCCAATATAGTATGGACTGACCTAACTGCTTGAAAAATAGATTTGCGTTTCGGTTTTGTGGATTCATCACTACGCGTCCAATAGCGCTTCATCAAATTCATATCCTTTATAGCTAACCTTAAAGAGTGCGCTATAAAGCGATGGAATGAAAAGTAAAGTTATTACCGTTCCAAACAATAGCCCAATCATAATACTTACAGCCATACCTTCCCACATTTCTCCTCCTGAAAGATAGAGTGGCAGCAGTCCTAAGATTGTAGTAAATGTTGATAACAATATAGGTCGAAAACGCTGTAGACAAGCAGCAATAACCGAATCTTGGTCACTCCGCCCAGCTGCCAGTTCCACCTCCATCCGGTCAATGAGTACAATAGCATTATTAATAACGATACCTGCCAACGAAATCACACCCAGAAAGGGCATAAAACCAAAGGCTTCTTGAAATACCAGTAGCCCAACAACAACTCCAATAATTCCAAGTGGAATGGTCAAAACAACCATAGTCATTTTTCGAACGGAATTGAACTGAATGATGAGCAGTAACACTATAATGAATCCAGAAATGGGAAGGTAACCTATTATGGGTCCCATATTTTCTTCGGTTTGTTTGGCGTCACCACCCAATTGGTAGGTGTAACCTTCAGGCCATACGCCATTAATTTGTTCCTCAAGCCAAGGGTTGATAACAGCCATAATTGCCGACGCATTACCCTCATCCCGTAGTTCACTGCTAACATTAATGGTTCTTTTTATATCCAGTCTTTTTATTTTCGCATATTGCCATGCTGGAACAATGGAAGCCACCTGCAATAAGGGCACACTTTTTCCACTGTTTTGTGAATAAATATTCAAAGTTTCCAATGATGCTAGGGTCTGTTGCTGGCTATCACCACTACGCATCAAAATAGGAATGGATTTGTCATCTTCCCTGTATTCTCCTGTCTGAAATCCGTCTAAAACCGTTTGTAAGGATGTAGCGATATCAGAACTGGTAATTCCCGCGTTTTGCGCACGATTCTGGTCAATCTCAATTAAAAACTTTTTACTCTTAGGACCCCAATCATCTTTTACATTCTTGGTGAAAGCAACTCCAGACAATTTTTGCTTTACACTTTCAGCAATGCTTGACAATTCATCCGGTTCAGGTCCGGATACTTTGATTTCTATAGGGGTTCCTCCACCACCAGAACCCAAGAGCCCTACCTTAATATCCGCATTGGGAAAATTTTGAAAAGCATAGGCATCCAACCGTCTCACCATTTCTACATTTTCTTCAAAAGTGGTGGTATTCACTAAAATATGGGCGTAGTTGGAATTGGCTTCATCTGGAGAGTATCCCAAATCGTACGATTCAGGCCCTTCCCCAATATAGGATGACCAACTGACAACACCTTTTTCCCTTTGTGTGTTGATTTTAAGAGAATCTGTCATAAAATCCTCTATCAGATGAACTACTTCGGTGGTACGTTCAATCTTGTTTCCTTCCGGTAAATTGATGTCAACAGTAATCATGTTTCGATCGCTATCTGGAAAAAAGATAAATGGAATGTATCCAAAACCGTATAGTGACAGGAAGAAGGCTAAAAAGATGCCCACAATTACTTTGTACTTATGTCGTAGGGCAAGCAGGATTAAATCTTTGTAATACCGTTTAGCCGTGTTGATAATTCTATCCACTAGACTAGGTTTCTTTTCACCTTTAGGTGCTACTTTGAGAAACATATAGCAGAACATGGTTATGACTGTCAAAGCGATTAACCAGGAAGACATTAACGCAATAGTAATCACGACAAAAATGGGTCCCACAATATCACCCATGGTTGTTGGGGAAAGATAAAATGCTAAGAATGCCGCAGAAGTGGTCAAGGTCGAAATTAATAGGGGCATCCATAGCTCGGAGAAGGCTTCGATTGCGGCTTTGTACTTTTCCATACCCTGTTCCAATTTAACCATAATGGTTTCTGCAACTACAATTGCGTTATCGACCAGCATACCCAATGCCATGATGAGAGCAGCCAAAGTCACCTGGTTAAGCCCCATGTTAATGATTCCCATGAGCATCAAAGTCATAATGGTTACAATCGGAATCAAACTTGCAATGACAAATCCTGTCCTGAACCCTAAAAATACAAGCATGACTATTAATACAATACTTATGGATTGTATAAGGTTCACCATAAAATCGCTCACCTTTACATCAATGTAATCATCCAAAGAGGAGACCCTTGTCAGCTCCAAACCTACGGGTAGTCGTTTTTGCCATTGAGCCACAACTCCATCTACCGCTTCTCCCAGATAGACAATGTTTTTATCTTTTTTCAGGTTGACATGCATGGTAATTGCATCCTTCCCATCAACACTTACAATTTGATTTGGAGGGTCTATATACCCTTTTGAGACGTTAGTAATGTCACCCAACTTTACCAATTGGGAACCATTGCCTACCGGAATCAACATGTTTTGAATATCCTCAACAGAATCAAAATTTCCGGTAGGTTCCAAAATGATACGTTCATCTCCTACGTTGATTTGACCTCCAGAGCTTAAAATATTTGTTGCACCTATACTCTGCTGCAATTTGGATGCAGATAAACCGTATTCTTTCAGTCTGGTATTGTCAAACTCCACAAACACCCGTTCTTCCTGTACTCCTCCAAGTTCTACTTTGGCAGCATCTGGTAGCTTAATTAAATCATCTTTGATATCATCGGCATACTCCTTCATTTCAGCATAACTGAATCCATCTGAAGTCAAGCCCACAACAATACCATACACATCCCCAATACCATCATCATTTAAGTTTGGAGCAACGCCTGATGGGAGACCTTGAATTGAATTCAATTTTCTACGCAGCCTATCCCAGACTGACTGCAGCGTTTCTGGAGAAACTTCGTCTTTTAATGAAACACTTACCACGGAAAGGCCTGTTCGGGAGGTACTGGTCACTTCTTTAAGCTCAGGAAGTTCCTGCGCTACTTTTTCAACTTTATCGGTAACCAATTGCTCTACCCGTTCTGGACTGGCGCCCGGAAATTGTGAAACCACCGTTGCCACTCGAACCGTGTACGGTGGCATACTATCTTGGGATAAACTGAAATACATGTTAATCCCCAACAAAATTATGGTTGCCAACACCATAAAGGTGATGCGATTTTTATCAATGGAGAATTTGGCTAAATTCATATTCTGGTCAGTTATAGTGTTCTTATTGTAACCTTACTTCTTGGCCATCTAAAAGGGTTTGCAAGCCAGCTACGGCTATTCTTTGTCCTGAGGAGAGACCAGAGGTTACCTCAAAACCTTGAGCGGTCAAATTACCCAATTGCACTCCCTGTTTCTTCACTTTCCCGGTCTTACCTTCACCCTCAACTAGAAACACAAAACGTCCGTTACTATCTTCTCCAACGGCATGGGGAGGCACAACCAAAACATTATCTGATGAGTCATAATCCCCAAAATCAAAAGTGACATTGGCCGCCATACCACTCCGTATGGCATCGCTGGGATTTGTTACGATGACTCTAACCGGATAGGTTGATGTATTGGCATCTACAGCAGGCGCCACTTCCGATACTTTGCCTGTAAACTCAGCTTCTTCTATTGAAGTGAAATCTACAACCACACCCATATCGGTTTTTACCCCGTTGATAATACTTTCCGGAATACCTAAGGTGATTTCCATATCAGTACCTGCATTCAAAACGGCAACGGCTTGACCTGGGCTCACATTTTCATCAATTTCAGCAGAAACGGAGGCAATAATGCCATCTTCCGGTGCATAGATATAGCCATAATTGATTTGTTCTTGCTGAATCTCCACGCCGCGTTTGGCAGATTTATAACTTTCCTCAGCATTTCTAAACGAGTTCTTCGCAGCTTCAAAATCACTAAGCGAAGTACTCCCTTTTTCATAAAGTGTACGCACACGATTAAGACTCAGTTTCGCTGTATTCACTTGAGAAGCCGCACTATTCAACTGTGTTATGGATTGTTCGTAGGCCAAGCGGGCCTGAACGTTATCCAATTTAGCCAATAGCTGCCCTTTCTTTACAATCTGGCCAAGTTTGAAATCAAACTGGGTAATAATGCCGGAACTTCTAAAACTCAGATTAATGATTTTATCGGTCCTTGCCGTTCCGCTAAAGGTTCTTGATTCTTCACCTCCCAAAAACCCGATTTCCATATACTTCACAGGTCGTAGGGTGGTTTCTTCCTTCTTTTCTTCGCCTCCGCAGGAAACTAAAATCAGTCCTAGGGCGAATAGTAAAGCGAATTGATGTGTAACTTTCATATTCCGGATTCTTTTGGTCAATTAATTTTGAGTATTTAAAAATTCAAAAAAACGCTGTCTGAATTCATCATTTTTTTCTTTGGTATTCAATATAAAATAGTAGCCCATAAAACGCTCCAATTGCAAGGCATTGATTAAAAAGTTGTACACTGCATTGGTTCGAGCCAATTGTGCATTCAAAAAGTTGTTTTGGGCATCCAATAATTGGACAATATTTACTGCACCTTCCGAGTATGAAGCCCGGGTTAGTTCAAGAGCCTCAGAAGCGGTTTCTTCTGATATTTTTGACAATTCAATATTTGACATTTGGTTCACAAGGTTCAGCACGCCATTTCGTACGTTTACCGAAATGTTCAATTCCAAATTATCTCGATTTATTTCCAATTGGTCCTTTTGAATAAGGGCCGTTTGCCTATTTATATTATTTAAATTTTGATTGATGATGGGAATGGAGATGCTTGCTCCAGCAGTATATGAATTATCCACCAAACCGAACCCTAAACCTTCCGGAACCGTGCTCCCAGCTCCAGAGCGATTAAAGGTGGAGTTGTATTGTCCTTGTAGTGCGATAGTGGGTAAGAACCGACCATAGCCATTTAGTCGAATATTGCGTTCGGTGGCCTCCAGATTGTATCCTAAAGACCTAAGTTCAGGTGCATTTTTATAGGCTTCTTGAATCAAAAAATCGGTAAAAGCCTCGCGTAAAGTTGGGTTATCCAACAAGCCAAACAATTCTTCATATTTGTAATCTTCAAAGACACCCTCATCCAACTCAACATCCGCCACGTCAATTTCTAAGTTGGAAGGATTGTTCAAAACTTGATTTAGAATCAGGAACCCCTGTTCCAATTGGTTGATGGCCTCCACCATAGCCTGGGTGTTCTGTGCCATCTCACTTCGAAAACGTAACATATCAGACTTTCCAGACTGGCCGGCTTCAAAATTCTGTTCAGCTATCCCAAGGTTTCTTTTGGTCAGATCCACATTACGTACCTGAATTTGCGTATTGGCCTTTAGAATCAAAACATTAAAATAGGAATTGGCCGCATCAAAGATCAAATCCAACTGGGAAGCATTGAAATCTTCTTGCTGGGCTTTTTGCAAATTCTTTTGAATGGATATGTTGGCATTGGCGGCTTCAGAAAATACAGTCTGGTTCAATGTGATGTTTCCTCCTGTGGAAAACTCAGGGTTTTGCCCATTACTTATCTCAGCTAAATCGGGGTCCACATAAGTGGCAGTTCCTGATGCCGTAAGTGAAGGCAAATAATTACTATTGGCTGATTTTACCTCTTGTGATGCCAAATCCACATCCTTTTCATTGGATTGGATGGATAAGTTTTGTTCGAGGGCTTGATTGATCACTGTAAGTAAGTCATATTCCTTTTCAGATAGTACGTTTTTAAACTCGCCAACAAAGTCGGTTTCCCCAATTAAACTGTATTTGATAGGGAATCCAATAGCATCGGAAGTATTATAGTTTATCGTTAGTCTAGGGTTGTAATCTATGTATATCGGTAATTCCGACATTGGCGTACCGGTGACATAAGCTTCAACATTTAGAGCGATTCTTCTAAAAAATTGATCAAGATTCTCTTCAGCCTGTAGGGTGGCTAAAAATCCCATCTTTACATCAGCGGGACCATTAACCGTGAAAGAAGGCAATTTTCGCTCGATAAGCTCCGCTATCAAGGTCTGCTTTTCTTGGGTCGTCATAAAAAACCCGCCGGCCATATACAAGGCATCCGTGCCATCCAGGTTGTTTACAATATCATTTACCGACTCAAAAGGGATTAACCTGTAACTAGCATCCAAGGAGGCCAACTCGGCGTCCAACACTTTTTTAAGGGGTAGAATTTTTGCGATAGGAGCATCAATCGCGATTGCCAAATTCTTAAAATCACTGAGCTCCTTAAAACGGTTCAAATCATCCTGATAAGATTCTGATTCAATCAAATACGTGAAATTTTCTACTCCCGAAGTGGTTTTTGAAAGGTCTAATTTTTGCACATCTCTATTTACCGCACCAAACAGAATGGTAGGTTTCTGATGCACCGTCAATGGACTTATGATTTCATTGTTGATAACCCCAAATGCCAAAATAATATCGATATCACCATTAACGAACTGATTGTAGTTGCTACGGGCACTTTCCAAATCGAAATTGTTTACCAGTAGACCAGAATCCGGGAAAACGATATTGGCATCTTCACCAACAACTGCTTGGACCTCGTTTTTGAGCTTATCAATCAGTGGGGAAAGTTCTGGGTTTACCCTGTCTACCAAGATACCAACCTTATAGGTTTTTTTATCCTGTGCCATACCATTCAAAGTAATGAGCATCACCAAGATCCCGAAAAAGGCTTTTACGCCATATGTTTTTGTATAGAAGCTATTCATCTTCCTCTCCTTTTAAGTTGAGCTTTGTTATTAGTTTTTCGACGGTAAGCCCTTGTACCAAAATTGAAAAAATAACAATGATATAGGTAACTACGAGAAAGAGATCTCGCTCCATCGATTCGGTTAAGCCAAGGGCCAAGGCAATGGATATAGCCCCTCGGAGCCCGCCCCATGTCATAATTAACGTGGTATTGGGCACAAAATCCAATCTTTTTTGAAAAAGTTTGACTGGAACCACCAATGAAGCATATCTGCACAGCAAGGCAATCGGAATAGCCAGTAATCCAGCATAGATATAGGTGGTATTTAGCTCTAAAACCAACATTTCCATTCCAATAAGCACAAATAAAATAGTGTTCAAAAGAATATCAATCAATTCCCAAAATTTGTCCACATAGCTTTCGGTAAGTTCCGACATCGCTTGTTCGCGTGTTTTATTACCTCCTACCATCAATCCCGCAACCACCATTGCCAAAGGGGCTGATACATGCAACTGGGTAGCCACAACGGTTCCCGTCATTACAGTAGCCAGAGTAATTATGACTTCAATATTGTAATCATCAATTCGTTTTAAGAAATAGTAGGTGACCCAACCCAAAAATAAGCCCCATAATATACCTCCAAATACCTCAACAACAAAAAGTTCTAAGACGCTTGATAGAGAAAAACCAGGTTCAGAACCACTTGCTAATCCAAAAATGGTAAGAAAAACGACCACACCCACTCCATCATTGAAAAGGGACTCTCCCACTATCTTAATTTCCAATTTTTTAGGAGCCCCAGCCTTTTTCAAAATACCTAGCACGGCAATAGGGTCCGTAGGTGAAATCAACGCCCCAAAAAGCAGACAATAGATAAAATCTACATGCATATCCAATACCTGAAGGAGGTAGAAGACAGCAATACCTATTAAAAAGGTTGACATTAAGACTCCAAAGGTCGCAAATACCAGAACGGGCCAACGTTGTTCTTTTAGTTTTTGTAAATCGGTGTGCAAAGCTCCAGCAAACAAGAGAAAACTCAACATAATATCCAATAAGACCACCTTAAAGTCTATTTTGGAAATTATAAACCGTTCGGCTTGAAGAAGGGTATCATCAAAATAGCTGAGAGCAAAAACAGCTAACGTAAACAAAATAGTAATTAGGGTCAGCCCAATAGTATTAGGTAACTTAAAAAAGCGAAGATTGAGGTAACCAAATACAGCTGATAAAAAAACAAGGATACTGGTTATGACAAAATAGTCCATTCAGAATCTAACTTAAGGTTGGTATTTGGCTTATTCTGTCAAAGTAAGAATTATTTTAAAAAAAATTTAGTGAAAGCGATACAAAATGAGTTTTGCCTTACTCTATAAAGTACTATTCCTTGGAAAAGATGGAATTATCTAGAAGATTATTCTGATTGAAACTTCGGTTGGTTATCTTCAGGCAAACAGCATCTAAGTTAAAACACCCTAGACCCTTACTAGCATTACTCTTTTTTTTGGTTAAGATCTATGACTTCTAATTTGTTTATAGAAGAATCAAAGAATAGGTGAAAATTGATATTTTCCCATTATTTTGAGATAAACATATTTTGGAAAAACTAGTTTAATCAAAAAGGAAGTAGTATCATAGGAAAGCAGGAATCTCTATGGACATACTGAGTACTACCGAAAAATATAGGATAGTTTAAGTTTCGAAATTCGAGATAACTTTAAAGGTTAGCGCCCAAAAATTTTACCAGATACTAGCATGCGTTCAAGAGGTTCAAACAAAATACTACCCTTATTACTATTGGTCATCAATACAAAACCAACATCTTCTTTCTCAAAATAAGTGGCAATACACCTAAAATCTCCATTATTCCCGCTATGTCCAAATGTCATACCCAAGGGTGTTTCCCCAAGAAATATTCCGAGGCCAAACCAACTCTTCCATCCAATTTTATCTTCCCATTCGCTATAGGTTCGTGTATCAAGTTTCAGAAAAGCATTATATGTTTCGGGACGTAATCCTTTTCTATTTCTTACTCCGATAAAAAACTTAGCAAGTTCAGGAGCATTGATATGCATGCTAGAGGACACCTTAGCAGTTTCAGTAAAATCCCGTCTTGTTGGGTTACCATCTAGATGGCCATTTACTTTATGTGCTTTCAGATAATCGTTTTCTTTGAAGTAGGTGTTTTTCATATTGAAAACGTCCAATACTTCCTCTTTTAATATCGAAGAAACGTCCCTTCCTGTTTTAATCATAATTACTTCCTTAAGGTATTCAAATCCTGCTCCACTATATCCGAAATCCGTGCCAGGCATAAACTTTATGGACAACCTATTGTTTGGGTTTTCTTCTGGCCAATTAGGAAAACCTGTGGTATGATTGAGAACATGACGTGCGGTAATTAATTTCACATTTGGGTCTTCCGCCACATCAGGATGTACATAAGTTTTGTATAGTGGTTCGTCAAGATCAATAATACCCTTTTCATGAAGGCGCATTACTGCAAAAGCAAAAATAGGTTTGGAAATGGAAGCCGCTTCAAAGAGTGACTTGTCATCCAAAGCGGTTCCAATATAAGCGTTGGCTTTTCCTAAAGTCAAGGTGTTTTTAACTTTGCCATTTTTGATAATTGCAAGACTGACACCGGGAATCTCAAAATACTCCATATACCTTGTCAATTCCTCTTTTATTATCCCTTCATCATACTTTTCGTCGTCCAACAACAAAGACAAGGGGTAATTGGGTTCGTCAAAAGATTTCAAATATAACTCTGGCCCCTCATGCACGGTTTCTTCGTTCCGCCTCACCGATACTTCCGAATGTGAAAGGGTCTTATCCCATTTTATCCATCTTATATCTGTAGCCGTTTTTTGTTTTCCTTTACTTGTGAAAGTGGGATATGGGGTAATAGTATATGTGCCCAAAGGAAGTTTTGCCCAATAGTTGCCCATACTGTCCACGGGCGTATCAAACCATAGACTTGCATTATCGACAGACTTCACCCTAAGGTATTTAGGCATTTCAAAACTGGCATCCATTGGTTTCCTGATTGCGCCTTTCAACTTTCCCATTTTCTCCAAATAATTAGTATCCGCAAACACTACTGTCCCCATTCTCTGAGAAGTATGACTTTTGGCACCTCCTTTTGTCCAAGCAACGTATTCATTAGTATTATCTTCATTAAAATCAACAATTAGGTGACCTAGACCTACAGCGTTTCCAGTTCGTACAGGGGATGTTAATTCCACCTTGTATTCTATGGTGACCTTGCTTCCATTGATTCTAGTTGCGGATATGATTTTTTCTGATGCTAAAGGCTCAATATCCTTTTGCCTTGAATTATCAAAATCCCCATTTTCAGCTATCCTCTCGTTCGCATAGTGGGACATGACCCCTGAGCCCCCTAAATCCCGGTCCTGATCCACATATAGTATATGTACATCTTGAGAGGTTTTGGATAGTGAATCTCCTACAAGTCTATACCTGTCAAAATACTCCACAGCCACCAATAATGTGTTACTACTCCTATCATATGCGACCTTAAACCTTGCATTGCGCATAGTATTATTCGACTTAGGATTCTTTAAGGTCCTGGATATCGGGTTCCATTGTATCGTTTGGGGCCAATCATCCAGCTTCCCATCAATTTTGGGTGTTTTTATGGGTAGTGCGTATGCAATTCCTTCTTGCATCTGTAATTCTGAACTTTCCTTGATTTTACCGCTTGTAGAGGATAAGATGAACGTAGTCAGGATGGCAAATTGAGTGATTATTGATATCATTTTTACTTTTTAGTTTCATATCCAAAAGAAACAATCTTTTCTATTGTGTTACAGTAGTGCCGTGAAAGCTGCGTTTCAAATACAGATTAATATTTTAAGACAAAACAATAGTCCTAAACTAGTATGTATGAATTTTCCATAAGGAAATGGGTGACTATTCAATTGGCTT
Source organism: Bacteroidota bacterium (assembly GCA_039191905.1). Classification (GTDB taxonomy): domain Bacteria; phylum Bacteroidota; class Bacteroidia; order Flavobacteriales; family Flavobacteriaceae; genus Flagellimonas. Next base: position 40,886 of record JBCCXJ010000013.1, read on the forward strand.
TAGCACAAAGAATCAAGTCAAATCTAATTCGCAGGCACACTATTCTTTCGTCAAAAACTCCTTTTTTGGGATATTAATCTGTATTTGAAACAAAAAAAGCGAGGCTTGGGAAATTGACTTAGCTAACCATAACTAAAGCAACTGCCACGTTAATAATCAAAATTCATCCTCTAACAACTGCAGTCAATCTTCCTTTTTAACCTCGCTTTACCAACCTCACATCTACTCACTAACAAATGTGCTCAAGAGCGAACCTAAACATCTGTAGTGCTCTATAGAATGCTTCAAAAATATCCTTGACATAGAGGACTTATTAGTCAAATACTCTTTTTTTAAGTGAAGAAAACAAGGAAAGATATACAGCTAAGGAAAAAAGTATCCTACAAATGACACGTATTACCACTGGTTGTTATTTTATTTAAAAAAAACCATCCGATAAAAAGATCAGATAGTTTCTAACCAAACTTAAAAATACTAAAGCCAAATTCCTTAAGTAATCTTTTATTTCTTTAGGCTACTCATAGTCGATTCTTTGTTTGCTCCCTGGAATAACCCTTCGGTAAAAAAATGGTCCAGAAAACTCGCTTCCGTTATAGGCTTGTCCAATAGTAAACTCCTCTACCATGCACTTTCCATTTGAATGAGTCGTATAGGCATAAAATCTAATTTCCCTGACCCTAGAGGTTTTCCCATAGGCAGTGGCCCAAAAAGATTCCCAATCGGTGTTGAATTTTACCTTTTGCACGGTCCCATCCCATCCTTTGTCTTTATATACTTTGGACATGATTTTTACGACTTCTCTTCCTAATTCGGGGTCTTTTCGACCTTCATCCAATTCTGAGTACTTTATTCCTGTGGATACGGTAGCATCCCCGCTTTTCACTAAGGTAAATTCTCCTGCCGCCAATGGTCGTATCACATGGTCATTGCTATTTCCAGGAATGTACTCTATTCGAACATGGTGCTCCCCCTCGGGCAATTTATCCAATTCTTGCAACCAATACCTAGATACTGGTTCGTCCTCTGGTTTGGGGGCTAACCAGACTTGTCTCGTTGTATGGTGCAAGGATTCTTCAGTAAACTCTACATTTTGTATGGCCCAACTGGACAACTCCCCATTAATAAACAACCTATACGAAGCTCTGGCATCCCTATAGTAATCATGACCACGAGTCACCCATACTTTTTTCTTCTTGGTTAATAGCTGCAATCCTTCACGATTATCATTGTCTCTTCCAGAATTGGAATAGAGAGTATCATTGGGTATGGAACATAGCAAATACATTCGCCCGTAAATATGATCTGCAACACTGAAACGGGTCTTAATTTTGGAAGGGTCTTCGTTCCTGAATTGTATTTTTTCGTCCGAAAACAGGATTTTCCCAAGATTTTCCCGATGCATATCACTAGTGATTTCTTGTTGAGGTAGGTTTTCTCGCCAACCGGCAGCTATGTAGTTCACGCCGTCTTTGGTAAACTGATGGGTCTTTTTGCCTTTATGAAAACGTTGTCCGTAAAAGTTGGTAATACTCAATAGTAGGGCGCCAACAAGTATTGCACATTTTAGATATTGTTTCTTCATCTGATTGTTTTTGGTTTAATTTCTTTTGAAACAGCCTCTTGGTTAGAAGCTATTTATGCGGTAAAAGCTGTTGTGATTCACAGACATCCCACAGACACTTAATGTCATTTGATTTATGGGTAATTGCATTGAACATTGGCATCCCTAACAAACTTTACTAAATTCATATCACAGATAGGACCAAATATCCATGGGATATCATTGTTTTGGATGTATAAGTATTCCAACTGGGTAAGGCCTGCAATTTCTTCATTCAAGACCACAAGCTTGTTATCGTTGAGGTAAAGGGTCTTTAATGCTGCAAGGTTAGAAAAATTAAAGGGGAAGTAGTTCACAAATTTGTTCTTTTGAAGAATCAAAACCTTTAATTTTTGTAATCGCCCAAATTCTTCCGGAAGCGTGGTTAAGGCATTTCCTCCCAAATCCAAATAGTCAAGGTTCTCAAGGTTGGAAAACCCAGGATTAACCTGATCAATCTTATTGAAGGACAAGTATAAATCGGTAAGACCATTGAGTTTATTGATTACTTCGGGGATTTTGTCAAATTCATTATAAGACAAAACCAAACTAGAGAGACTACTTAGGTTACGAAATTCTTGAGGAAGTTCTTTTAATTCATTTTCTCCTAAGGTTAAATCCTTAAGTGCAATTAGATTTCCAATTTCAGGAGGTAAGGTTTTGATTTTGTTATTATATAGATTTAAAGTATCTAACTTCTGTAACAGTCCGATTTCATTAGGTAAGCCTTCAATTTCGTTGGAACCAAAATCTAAATAATTTAGGTTTGTCAAATTACCGATCCAACTCGGCATTTCAGTTAGTCCGGTTTCATAGGCTGAAAGTTTTCTTAGGTTACTAAGATTGCCCAAAGTGGAGGGCAGTTCCTTGATTTCTGGGTTAAAACCAAGACGAAGCTCCTGTAAGTTGCTTAATTGTCCTATTTCATCTGGGATTTCTGTCAGCTGATTAAATCCTACGTTGAGGTATTCTAAGCTCTGTAATTTGCCAATTTCAGCAGGCAAAATGGTTAAGTCGCTAGAATCTGAATAAAAATATCGAAGCTTGGTCAAATCCCCAATGGATGATGGCAATACTTCTATCCTTTTATACTCGAAGATAATCTCTACCACTCTTCCATCTTCCAGCGTGATTCCTTCCCAATTGGAGATATCCTCATCATCAAGATCCCAGTCTAAATCATTATTGGGGTTAGCATTGTACAGTTCAATCAATACCTGTCTATCACTTTTCAATACCTCTACTTCGACCTCATAACTTGATTCGGTACTGTCTTCTGCCGTTACTGTATAGATTACGGTTTTGCTAAAATCCTGAGCTGTCTGATCATCTGGGAAAATCGCAGCTCTTTCCGAGATTTCGATACTTGGTTTAAGTGCTGCTATGTCCGTACCAAAGGGAACACGTGCAAGAATCGTCTTTTCCGTATCCTCTATTTCCGCTTCCACATCTTCTGAAAGCCCTTCGTTGTCCTCTGCCTTGAAAACAAATGAGGTGATGGCCTTCGCATCCGATTTGCCCACGGTTACTGTAACCGTATACTTTGCCTCGGTAGCATCCTCTGCGGTCACTGTGTAGGTCACGACCTCGCTGAAATCCTTGGCCTCTTTGTCACCGGGAGACACCTTCGCATCTTCCGAAATGGTGATTGTGGGTTTTAGGGAAGTGACATCGGTACCTATCGAAAATTCTGCTGTAATGGTCTTCTTTTCTTCGTCTATGGTCGCCTTCATATCCGTGGAAAGTGCATCGTTCTCCTCAGCGGTAAAAACAAAGGAGGTCATGGCCTTGGCTCCACTTTTGTCAATGGTCTCATCGTCATTGCTGCATGAAGCAAGTACAAAAAGGCTCAAAAAAAGTATGCTGATTCTTTTCATGGTAAATTTTTTATGGTTTTATTATTAGGTTATTGTTCACACGCAGTGGTATCATCCATTTGAAAATCCTCTATGTTCAAATCACAGATTTCCTTGGGGACTATGGTAATCTGGTTTCCAAACAAAAACAGTCTTTCAAGTCTAGTAAGTTTCCCAAGCTCCCGGGGAATTTCGGTGAGTTCGTTATTTCTTAAAATCAGTTCTGTAAGGTTGGTCAGATTGCCAATTTTTGGATCCACCGATTTTAGCTTGCTGTAAAGTATTCCAAGAGTTTTCAATTGTGTGAGCTCCAAAACCGCACTTGGGATTTCTTCAAAAACTCCACTACTTAGCTTAAGGTTTTCCAATTGCTTAAGTTCCACAATTTCATCAGGCACACTGCTTATGCGTTCTGAAATCTCCAAGCTTCTAAGATGAATAAGGTATTTTATACTACCGGGAACTGTAATAATCCCTTGATCATAGAAGGCAAGAAGTATCACCTGTCCCAAATCATTGAGTCTAACCCCTCGCCAATTTGATATATCTTCATTATCTAGGTCCCAGCCCAATGCATTATCAGGGTTAGCGTTGTACAAATCAATCAAAGCTTCTCTTTCGGTAAGTGCTCTGGTAATGGTAGCATCGTACTCCGAAGTAGATCCATCTTCTGCGGTTACCGTAAAAACTACAGTATTTGTAAAGTCTATGGCAGTATTGTCATTGGGGCTTACCATTGCGCCATCTGAAACTAAAATACTTGGGATCAAAGCAGTTAAATCTACGTTAGATGGAAGTTCTTCTGCAACAATGATATTGGTATCTTCATCTATCGTGGCAGTAACATCTTCTGATAACGATTCGTTTTGTGTCGCCAAGAATGTAAACGCAGTAATTTGCTTTGCATCTGACTTTTTAACGGTAGCGATAACGGTATACTCCGTTTTACTTCCGTCTCCTGCTGTGACTGTATAGGTTACCGCTTCACTGAAGTCCTCAGCCTCTTTGTCCCCAGGAGATACCTTTGCATCTTCCGAAATGGTGATACTGGGTTTTAGGGAGGTGATATTGGTACCGGACGGGAACTGGCCCGTAACAGTCTTTTTTTCTTCGTCTATGGTCGCCTTCACATCTGTGGAAAGCGCCTCGTTATCCACAGCGGCAAACACAAAGGAGATCATGGCTTTTTCATTGCTCTTTTTGATATCCTCATTATCATCGTTGCTACAGGATAGACACACCAATAGCGCTAGGATTAAAATTCCTATATTCTTCATGATTGTTTTCTTTAATTAATATGGTTTTGAATTAATTCTATTCCTCACAAATGGCAGTTTCATCCTTTCGAAAGTCTTCGATATCCAAATCGCAAATCTCTTTAGGAACTAAGGTGATTTGATTCGTAAAGATGAACAGGGTCTCAAGTGAGGTCAAATTGCCCATTTCCCTTGGTAGTTCAGTCAATCGACAATCGGACAAAGACAAATAGGTAAGCTTTGTTAGCTTGCCAATATCCAAAGGAACACTGCCTATTGGATTCCCCGAAAGCGCCAAAAACTCGAGATTCGACAATTCAAGGATGACAGATGGAAACTGATCAAATTTGTTTCGTAATACTCCGAGGCCCTTAAGGTTAGTCAACCCAGCTAAATTTTCGGGCAACCTGTTTAAATTGGGATTATCGCTAATACCTAAATATTCCAAGTTTTTAAGCTTACTAATGAATTCAGGAACCTCTGTGAATGGATTATTAGAAAGTACCAATTCCTTTAAACTTTTCAGATTTGACAACTCTGTTGGAAAACTAGCTGTGTTCAACTCGTTGCCTATCAAGTAAAGTTCGCGAAGATTGGAAAGCTTACCTATTTCTTTTGGCACCTCGCTTATCGAATTTCTATTAGCGTTCAAATAAGTCAAGTGTTTAAGATCTCCCATAGAACGAGGTAAAACCGTAAGTCTCCTATCATTTATCCAAAGTGTATCTATTTTTCCATTTGGATTCAATGCCACATCTTCCCATTTAGATAAATCTTTTTCCCCCACATCCCATGGAAGTATATTATCTGGATTGGCATTGTATAAATCAATAAGCACTTGACGTTCGTCAATTTCAACGCTCAGGTTAGCTGTGTAGGACTCTTCAGAACCATCATCTGCAATAACTTTTACGGTAAGTGCTTCGGAAAAATCTAAAAAACCGGATTCCAATTCTACCTTAGCGCCTTGTGATACGCTGACACTCGGTTTTAAGGCAGATAAATCACTCCCCAAAGGAAGCTCTCCCGCAATAGTCTTTGCCTGTTCATCGATTTGACATTCAAAGTCCTCGTCTAAAAACTCATGGTCACTGGCTAAAAACTGAAAAGAATTAATTCGTTTTTCGTTTGATTTCCCTGGAACCACCGTAATACAGTAAACTAGCGACAAACTGTCCTTCCCATAGGTTTTGTAATGGACGAGTTCACTAAAGTTCTGAGCTTCTCCTTGTATTTGGCTTCTTTCTCCTCCTAATATAAACCCAACGGTAGGACTTAGTGAAGTAATATCGGTTCCAAAAGGAACCTCTGCGTTTATAGTTTGCTCCACACTGTCTATTTCTGCTTTTACATTTTGAGATAATGCTTGATTATATTCTGCCAAAAACTCAAAAGATGTAATACGCTTTAGGTTTTTTGGATCAATGCTAAAATCTAAATCATCTTTTGAACACGACCCTATAATACCGCATAGTACTGCGGAAAGCATAAGTAGGATTGCTTTTTTCATAAATCAGTTTTTTCAAGTTTAAACTGAGCTCAAAACTAATATTGAAAAAAAAGCCTTACTCGTCGAAAAGTGAAGATTTTGATTGGAGGGTCTTCTTCCCAAAAAACTATCTCCTTGTTTTAGGCCTTTTGATTGGCCTAAACTGATCAGCGCATTTTATAATCCGTTGGGCTATAACCAAAAGTCTTTTTGAATACTTTGCCGAACACTGATAGGTCATTATATCCAAAATAGTCGGCAATCTCCGAAATTGACCATTGTGCTTCCAAGACATATCTTTTTGCTTTCGCCATTTTTAGTCGATTTATGTATTGGTGAGGCGTTTGGCCATACACTGTCTTAAATGAAGCATATAAATGAAATCTGGAAAGCGTCGAAACACGGCTTAATTCATCCAAGGATATTGCCTTATTTAAGTTATCGTGTATATAATCGTTTACGATAAGTAATCTTTTTAGCGTTTCTAATCTAGTTGAAGTTTTCTTTGCTTCAATTTGTGTAGACAAGTCGTATACTTTTAACTGATCTTTATGGATAGTTTCTAGAATCTCTATACAAATCTCTTCTGGGGAAGTATGTGAATACTCCAAGCTATTGCTAAGCTCATGGAAGGCTTTTAATCGTCTGCCAGATTTATAATTATCAGCCCTCAAGGCCTGTTCAATAAAGTAACCTCTATCGGTTAATTGGCCACAGGGATTGTCCAGCATTTCTTCTAAAGAAGAATGGGAAAAAAAGTCAAACTGTTCTTTAAAGTCATTGGCAACCACAAGACTTAGGACATCTATAAATTCGCATTTAGAGTTCACATATTCCCAACCCTCTCCTGGGTTAACCACTATAAACTTGTTACCCTCTATTCTTAAGGTTTTATCGTTCTTTAAAAACACTCCAGAACCTTCTTTGAAATAAACGATAGTAAGGTTGCTATTGTCAAAACGATAACTAGGCAGTTGGGTGAAAAATCGCATCAAATAATTGCTCTCCTTGCTAAAGACTGGCGGAGTTAACGAAAATTGTTTCGAAAAATGATCGTAATACTGGTTGTTGTATGTTTTTTTCATATTGGGTTGTCCACTATCCTTTGAAGCGGCAGATGTTTAAATATTTCATCAGAGCTGTTTAATGCATTTTGAGGGTTAAAAACGCTTTCTTTTTTCAGAACTTCGCCTAATTGAGACAGAATTGAAAATTGATAAAAACACGGGGTAATACGAGCTGCGAATATGATATGATACAAGGACTTCAAGTCTCAGTTTTTTATAAGTGAGACTTTCTTTAACAAAAATTGGGAGTGTTCTAATACTTTAGGTTTTCATATAAAAACCTTAAGAATGATGGAATTACCTTCTACTCAAAAGTATTATATCACAACAGATTATAATTTCGAAGTTGCCCTACTTTTCACCCTTTTTGTTTTGGAACCCGAAGCATGTTTATACCTTTGGAGGCTTTCGATTTGAAAAGGCAATTTTTGTCATGAAAGAAAAACAATTATTGGAGCTTCTAATTCTAGCGCTTTATTTACTTGTCGTTTTTGCGCCTTTATTATTTCTTATTATCCTCTTTTTTAAAAAAAATAAAGAGTTTCACGATAAAGTACTTATCGCATGGATAGCTGTTTCTGCGATTAACTCATTTATTGAATTTATAAAAATTGCAAAACCAACGAGTTCCATACCCTTCTTACTAGACCTGAACAAGACATTACTGTTATCCAACATCTTTTTTTTCTATTGGTATTGTAAGAATTTGTTTCAAAGTGGTTTCAAATGGAATCCCAAATTGGTGTGGCCACTTTTACCATTTTTGCTATGGGTCGTCGCTTGCTTTGCAAATTGGTTGGCTCAGGGATTGTTTTTTAACGAAGAATCAGGCTACGGCTCACTTACTTTACAATATGGAGAATCGTTTGTATGGGTAGAGGCTTCTTTTGTTTTAGGGATTCTATGGATTGGGCTACTGTTTTGGTTCAAAATCAAGGAAGTAGAGAAGTTTGACGTAAATGGAGTTCAATTTAAAAACATTAGAAACTTAAAGCGGATTATGATTACCATTGTCGTGGTCTATCTTATTACAGCAATATGGGAATTTGGCTTGTCTGATTTTTTGAGAGGCACAAAACAAGGGGTACTATGGACTATCGTTTTTCTTTCTACCGTTGATTTGCTGTTGGTGTCTCTAGGTTTCTTTTTTTATAAACAAAAGGGTCTCTATAAAAAAAGGAAAGGCCTAACAAGTACAAATCAAGTACTTGATACCATGTTTCAAAAAGTTGAAAAGTTGATGATGATTGAAAAACCCTACCTAAATCCGGACTTGACAATCTCAAAGCTAGCCGTTCTTTTAGGAGAAACTCCACAGAAAGTTTCCGAAGCCATTAAATTAAATACCGATCATAGTTTTTATGCTTTTATTAATCAGTATAGAGTTGAAGAGGCTAAAAGTCTTTTAAAAAATTCCGATTACAGTTCTTACTCCATTGTTTCAATTGGTCTGGAATCAGGCTTTAATTCCAAGGCTACCTTCAATAGGGTATTTAAGAAAGAAACCGGAATGACGCCATCCGCCTATAATGAAAGTGTCAACTTTTAAGAGAGTTTCTTATGAGACATCAAAATAAAAGACGCATTCCGTTGATGAAGTTTCAATTGGAGCAACTCTCTAATACACTATTCATTTAGTGCCTTTTCCCACTCTTGTTTTCCAAAAGCACCTCAGCTTTCAATGACAGGCATGGTTGCAAGTCTTGCAAAATCAATAAAAGTATTTTTTGACGAACATTCTAAAAACACAAATGGTACTTTACGCAGCTAGTAAAGTTTATCAATCAAAATCCATCACATGAAAAATCAAACTGGCCAAATCATTCTCTTTGTTTTCTTGGCTATAGCTGTATCCTGCAACAATCAAAATAAACCTGAAACCCATACCGAAGGGGTCCCTCAAAATAAAACCTATACCGAGTTCTTAGAAACAATAGACGCAAAAATCCCCGAATGGATGGAGAATATTAGTGTTCCGGGAGTTGCATTTGCGCTTATAGAAGATGGAGCTGTTGTTTTTAAAAAGGGATACGGATATGCTAATGTTGCAAACTTAACATCGATAACTCCCGAAACCGGTTTCAATATTGGTTCTATTTCCAAAACATTAACGGCATGGGGTGTACTAAAACTGGTAGAGCAAGGAAAAGTTAGATTAGATGATCCTGTTGAAAACTATTTAACCCGTTGGCACTTGCCTCCATCAGAGTTTTCCAATGATGAAGTTACTATTAGACGATTATTAAGTAACACTGCCGGATTGTCTGTTCACGGTTTTCCAGGGTACACTAAAAAAGCAGACCTACCCACTCTGGAACAAGTCTTGCTAGGCAAATCAAATACCAACGAGCGTGTTCAGATTATTCTAAAACCTGGCAAAGAGGACAAGTATTCTGGAGGAGGCACCACCGTCATTCAATTAATGATTGAAGAAGTTACCGGCCTAAAATTCGAGGATTATATGAAAAAGGAGATTCTTGATCCTTTAGGTATGGAAGGAACCACTTTCACTATTGATGATGCAGTTCTATCCAGCTCATCTCGGGCTCACGATGAATCTGGAATTGAGGTACCCCTAGTTTTATTTACTGCCAAGGCCGCAGCAGGAGCGCATACCAATTTAAACGATCTTTGTCTATTCGCTCTTGCCAGCTTGGATGCAGAAAAAGTACCTAACCATAACAAGAGCTACATACGTCAAACGATTCTCAAACCAGAATATGTTGATCTAATGACTCGTCTAGCACCTAACTCAAAGATGTATGGGCTTGGGTATGAGATTGATTTAATCAAAGATAATCTCATAAAATTAGTGGGAAAAGAAGGCAACAACTATGGTTGGAATGCTTATTTTAAAGTTGACAGAGCCTCTGGGGATGGTTTTGTAATGATGACCAATGGAGGAAGCCATAGAAATGTTTACAAGCAATTGGAATGTGAATGGTTGAGTTGGAAGTTATCCAAAAGCACCGAGTATCGTTGCGAAAGTAGGTTGTTGGAGGAGTTGAAAATGGTCTATCAAAACAAGGGGGTTAAAACCATGTTGGATACCTATAAGAGTCAAAAAGAAAAAAACAAGTTCCATTTTATTTATGGGGCGGAAGATTTTTTCAGCCAGTTGGGCGACTATTTAGTGGAACAAAATCAGCTAAATGATGCTATTGAGGTTTTCAATTTCAACTATCTTGAATATCCAGATTCTTTCGATGCCTACTATACTTTGGGAAGCGCCTTGATTGAGGCAAGTATGCTTGACAGATACCTTCATCTTACGGAAAAAAGGCTAAAAACACTTGAAGAAAGAGAAGACCTTACTGACTCCGAAAAAGCTGGTGAAATGATATACATAGGAATTCAGTTAAAGGATATGGGAGATTATGAGAAAGCGAAAAACGTTTTGAAGCAGACATTGTCAATTAGACAACGTACCTCGCCTAAAAACTGGACAACTTTTAATACAGAATCGATTCTTGGTGAAGTTCATATGCATTTGACTGAGTATGAGCTTGCCTACAAAGAAACATCCAACGCATACTTCAAGTTAAAAAAAAACGTGCAGACCATACCCAACGCCGCCAGGAAGTTAAGAATGCAACAAGCTTTAAATCGAGTATTAAAAGCGAATGAGAAGATTGAAAACAGCAATGAGTTACACAAATGGGAAGTAGAACAATCTTTCGTGGATAGCCTATAACTCTATTTGGCTCAAAATTATAGCTCCACTCTAGGAAAAGAATCTGCATGTCAAGGTTTTTAGAAAAAATCGAAGCAAGTGTTAAAAGGTAATAGATTTACCAAGTATTTGATTTATGCGATGAGAGAGATAATTTTGGTTGCCTTAATTGATGATTTGAAAGAGAATATTTTTAGAATTAAATAAATACCAACGAATAAGAGTATAAAACCCATGAAAAAGACACTTTGTATTATTTTAATTGTTATTTCTGTTTTTTCCTGTAACAGGAAAGCAGATTCCAAAAATGAACAAGATCATCAAGTTGTAAAGGATTCCCTATCCCTTGAGCTATCCAATATTCAACGTCAAGGACCCATTAAAGGATTCGGTGTTGCAATCGTGAACAAGGATACTACCCTATACACTGAGGGTTTTGGCCATACTACTACTGAAAATGAGTTGCCCTACGGAAAAAATACACTTCAAAACATTGCTTCCGTTTCTAAGACTCTTATTGGTATTTCGCTTCTGAAAGCTCAAGAAATGGGGAAGCTAAATGTTGAAGACCCAATAGGCAAGTATTTATCCTTTGATGTTTTCAATCCTAAATATCCTACGGATACAATTACCATCAAACACTTAGCAACCCATACTTCTTCTATTCAGGATGGCGATTTGTATGGACAGAAATCCTACATTTTACAGAATGTAGCGGACACCTTAAGAGCAAAGTCCATACCAAGTGCTGAAGGCTTTAATGCCCCAAATGCTGATATGGATATGGGTACTTTCTTGAAAAACTATTTATCTCAAAAGGGTGAATGGTATGAATCGGCCCATTATTTGGAAAACGAACCTGGCAGATTCTATGAGTATACCAATGTTGGGGCTACGCTGGCAGCCTACATTATAGAAACAGCTGCAGGGATGTCCTATTCAGACTTTACCGAAAACCATATCCTGAAACCGTTGGGAATGAATTCCTCAGGATGGAGTAGTTCTAAAATAGATACTTCTCATCTTACTCAACTTTTTACGGTTGATGGAAAACGAATACCAGATTATAAATTGATTACCTATCCTGACGGCGGACTAATCACCTCCGTAGAGGACATGGCCAAATATCTATCCGAACTTGTCAAAGGATACTCTGGAAATGGTACGTTACTCTCAAAAGAGAGCTACAAGCTCTATTTTACAGAATTTCTTTCAGAAAAAAACTTTGAAGAGGAGCGGGATACTGACAGGGCTTTTGATGACGAATTTAATAGCGGGCTTTTTATAGGACACACCCCAAATGGACAAATAGGGCATATGGGCGGTGACCCTGGAGTATCCACCTTTATGTTCTTTGATCCAAAAACTAAAATCGGAAGACTGTTGTTTATTAATTCAGATTTGGACAAAGAAGGAGCAGATGAATTTTACGCCATATGGGATAAATTGATTACCTACGGTTCCAAATTGAGTAAAGTAACTAAAAAGTGAAAGTAAAGCCTGAGTTTTAGAGCCTTGTTTTAACAGGTCGGAACCGACATTCAAGAAACAAATTCACTAACCTCGAATCAATGTGGGTTTATCCTTTAGTTTTTGCAACCTAGGGTTTTGGATTAAAATTTAGTATCCAATAACGTATTGGGTTTTAAGTATATTTCAAACTGGTCAAAATCAATAACCGCATTAAACCTTTTCAATACGCTATTCCCCAATAGGTCATTGTATTCAATGCCTTCCGGATCTTTTTCAGCTATGTAAAGTGGAACATTACTGATGTCAAAATCCCCTAATTGCATGCTCGGCAAGATATGGATATTTGAAATCGATTCTTCCCCGCTACTGCCCAATGAAATGGCAGTCCCTACTGTATCCATTACTCCGTTTAAGTTGTTTTCTGAAGCGTATTTTTGGCTCATGGATATTGATCCGTTATATCCCGAATCATATTCGAACCAGCCGGTACTACTGTTATCTCCAACTGAGATTTTCGTCTTTATGTAGGGCACTCCCCTTATCATTTTTGTCTCCACTTTGTAATAATCTGGTGAAACTGTGTTCAAAGATTTATGAATCAATAGAAAGTTATTTTCATAATCAATTTCCACAATTTTATTTTCAAAGGCTATCCACCCTAACACGCCATCAAAACTTCGTTCTCGATAATCTATCGAGAGAATCTGAACATCGTCCCAATTTAGATGCTCAATTTCCAATTGGTTTGAAGAACTTGTTTTTACTGTATGTATACCATCGGAACCTGTGTTCTCACTATTCCCATCTAAATCCAAAGCAACTTTGTTTCCTACTAAGCCAGAGGCTATAACTATTGCATTAGCGCCCGTATCAAATATAAAATCTAAGGTTTCTGAGCCGTTGATTGTACCCTTTACATGTACCCTCTCATCATCACCTAATGTAAAGGGAATAGTATCCGTAAAGGACTTATTGCTTTTAGAGTCTGTGAAATACTCTAATACTTTTTTATGGGGAATGGAAGCAGCTTTAGAAGTATCCGTATTGATTCTAGTTAATGCCCGGCCTTCATTAGTTACAATAACAAAATCATATGTACTGTTTGGTTCCACCGTGAAACTAAGGGTATCAATATCGGACATAAAACTTACTTGTTTTTTACCTTCAAACTTGTTGGTGATAAATTCATCCAATTCTATTTGAGGAGATGCTGTCCAAACCTCTTTGTGCATAATCTCTCCATCTTTAATAGTTATGATTTTGGAAGTTGTTGTCAGTTCTGGCAAATCCTTGTTACTTGAAGAACAGCTTGCTATGGAAATCATCATTGCTAAAAAAATGATAGACTTCATGGTTTTGTTGGACATCGTTGTAGTTTGAATCATTTTTATTTGATTGAGTAAAACATTGAATATGCTTCAATCGACAAGAAATGACTCGTCAAAAACTTTTTATTTCATTCACCCTTCAAAAGTTATCATACTTACGAGAAAATAGTCTCCCTGGTTATTTGCTAAACAAATGCCATAATTATTGGGAAGATGAGAGAACTTCCTTAAATAAAAGTTTTTCACCAGTCGATTTTAAAGGAAACTTTGTCTTTAGGTGATGCCTCTGATACATTATTATAATTAAAGGTTTTACCCTGATAAGAAATTAGTCTTTAAATAAAACGGCATAAAAGCGAATAGTAACTGAAAGTTTAAAAAAATAGATCAGAAGAAATCTAGTACGTCTATTTCCCTACTAAGGTCATACCGTCTTTATTCAAAAAGAAAATTTAATTGCAAAATGGGCACAAACATTCTCTCTAACTAAATTCTTTATATCCACTAAATATCCTAAGCATACCCAATGCAAAGCACGAGCAAAACAGAGCTTATTATTATCAGAGAAGTGGAGAATTGCCAACTTCTATACTTCAAGGCAAGTACTTGAGTCAAAACTAGCATGGATAGCGCAATAACGACGTAAACAATTTTTGATTTATATTCTTCTATTGCTGCAGTATCAAAAAGATAAAAACCTTTTAAATATGCTTCTGGCTTGAATAGTTCGTTTACAAAGTAAATCAAGGTAAACAAGGTTGATGAACTCAATATAAAAAGTATTGGAATCAATATATGTTCGTTTACTTTATGAAAGGTGGCCTTGCTCAAATCAATTGGTTAAAAGTCGTTTGGAGTTAATTTTTCGCTTAATAAACAAGAACAGTGCTCTAAACAGTAGGAAAATCAGAGTTCCGTATGCGCTAATGACAACTAAAAGTGAAGGCACTACTATTCCAAATACAAGACTTAAAACCATGAGGAGCAGGATAGCACCCAAAATACCATAAGTCCAGCGCAAGAGAAGTGGCTTTAGCTCGATAAACTTGGGTTTTTCCATACGTGTTTTTTCTGTGCGTTTTAGATATACCACAAAACCGGTTAAGGCCAAAAAACCCGAAGTAATTCCAAAAAACGCATAAACTAATTTTAGAATCAATCCGCCCCAATCACCAAAATGCATGGATTCTTGGATGTAAAACAATTTGGTCCCTAAGCTTTCTTTTCGAATATCCAATCGATGTACTTCCTGCAACGTTTTTTTGTCTAATGTAAGCTCAAAATGAAACCTTTCAAAAGCCGTTCTTGGCACGGTGCCTTTCACAGTTACCACACCATTACCGTTCACGGATGGGAGAAATACTTTTGGTTCCAACTCAGGGAAAAGTTTTCTGGATGCTACATAAACATCGTTATAGTCAACGGATAGAGCGGCATCTTCCTCTTTTGAAAATGCCTTTTCCTCTGGCTGATATGTCCCAGGCCTATCACCGACAATAGGCTGCTGCAGTAAGCCTTGCAATCCTAACCAAGCGCCGGTAATAGCTATCATCAAATTGAACACTAAAGTGGTAGCACCAATCAATTTGTGATAATCGGCCATGGTGATTCTCAGATTTTTCTTTCGAATGGTGGCAAACAGTTGCTTTTTCATAAAGTTACCGTAAATCCAAAAACCAGTAATGGTAGAAAGTAAAAGTGCAATTCCTGCTAAGCCTACAAAATATCTTCCAAGGAAAGGACCATATAGTCTTACATGAACATTTCTAATAAAATACCCTATGGATTTAAAATAGTCCCTTTGCCCGACAACTTTTCCTGAATAGGGGTTAACAAATATTTCCCAACCCTTTATATCTACCGAACTGTTTTGCTCATAAACGTGGACAATCCAGTTTTCTTCAGGGGTTCTCGGTACAGTAATCAACCCAACCGACTTATTGCCGTAAACCTGTTTTAAGCTGTCTATTACTGGTGTAATATCAGTCCTTTCATCTGTTATTTCCGATTGAACATAGTAGTAATCGGAATTAACAAACTCGTCTATTTCTACCTTGAATAGGGCAACTACTCCTGTTATGCTTAATATGGCAATAACAACACCTGCATAGAGGCCCACCCAGTTATGGATGGACCACATTTTCTTTTGTAGGCGTTTTGATAGTTTGCCCATTGCTATTTAGAACGAATAACCGACTGATACTAGAAAGTTACGTGGGGCACCAGGGAAAACACGCCCTGCATTCAACCCACCTATAAAGTAGCGTTCATCAAAAATGTTATTGAAGTTCGCTGATACATCAAAGTTACTATAACGATAATAGATTCCAGCTCTTGCCGTAAAATAATCAGGAAATTCGATAATAGGTCTGATGGCATTGGGTACCGAAGAAGGCACTCTGCTTGAGCTAACATAGCGTCCACCAAGGCCCAGTCCTAAATTTTTAAATACACCTTGGGTAATGGTATATTTCCCCCAAAAACCAGCGGTATGTTGAGGATTGTTGTTTTCCAATTCAAGGCCCTGTGCATCGATGTCCTGTTCAACGTCTATTTCATTAAATGCATAGTTAGCAGTCAGCGTAAAATTGCTATTAATTCTTCCCTGAACTTCAAATTCCAATCCCCTACTTACTTCATCTTCAATTTGAATAAACTGAGGTATACCACCACCAGCCAAGGGATCTTCAATAATTCGACCTGTTCTATTGATAGTATACAAGCTTAACTGTGCGAGTAAACGTTCCTGGAAAAAGGTGGCTTTGGTCCCAATTTCAAACTGGTTGCTTTCCAGTGGATCAAAAGTGGTTGCTCCATCTGGCGTTAGGCCAAATGGTAACGTTTGAGGACTAAACGCTTGGGTATAGCTCCCGAACAGATTAAAGTTATCATTAAGTTCATACGTGACTCCAAATCGGGGTAAAAACACATTGTTGTCAATTAGACCATCTGGTTGTGTTCCGCCTGTGCCAATTACATTGATTTGATCCAGGTTTTCATACCGCAGTCCCAATAAAAACTTGAACTTTCCAGTAGTAACCAAGTCCTGCAAATATAAACCTCTATAACGCTCTTCGGTCACGTTTGGTTGAACCAAATTGTTGAAATTTAAATTAGGTAATTCGGTGAGCGTGAAAAACAACCTCCTATTATTAAAACGAAGATTGGGAACACCATTAGTCTCACCCTGGGCAGTTCTGGAAAATGTATCTTGAAAAACGTCATAATAATCCCAACCAAGTACCGCTTCGTGCCTCACGGAGCCTGTACTGAATTTTCCAACCAAATATGCCGTAACAAATTCTGAACCACCGTCGGTTTGCCTGTCAATAATTGTTCGTATTAATTCCGTTCCATCAGAATTAAACTGATTAGAGGAGCGTGTTTCTAAAAAATTCTGGTCAAATTCCGATCTTGTGTAGGAAACATTGAGGGACAGATTATCACTAAACTCATGTGTACCAGAAACTGTGAAAAACACCTGATTGTTCTGTCTGTTATCATAAGGTTCTGCTGTACTGAAGCTTATAGGCAAGGCAAATAAGTCCTCTTGTAAAACAGGCATACCCCGGTCAACACCGGCATCATCGTTGTTTATGGTTCCTACAATGTCAACATTGATTCTCGTTTTGTCCGTAGGCAAATAAGAAATAGAAGGCGCAAAAAGTAAACTACGGTTTTTAATAAAGTCACGGAAATTCTCTGAATTCTCATGACTCAGGTTCAAACGATACAATAGTTTTTTATCCTTGGTAAGAGGTCCTGTAATATCTGCGGTGGCTCTTTTTGTATCAAAACTACCATAGGTATAGGTAGCAGAGGCACGATTAATATCCAACGGTTTTTTGGTGACTGCATTAATAACACCTCCAGGAGAACTGTTCCCAAACAAAGCAGCCGCAGGTCCTTTAATGAATTCGATACGTTCGTATTGAGTGGCAATGGTTGAAGAAGCAAATTGAGGTGCTACCAGAGCACGGTTACCGTTGATGAAATCGTGGCTAATTCGGAAACCCCTTGAGGTAAAATTATCTCCTGTACGTGTTTGTGTAACCCCAGCAATGTTTTCGGTGACCTCGTTTAATCGAAACAACGCTTGGTCTTTTATGATTTCTTTGTTCAAAATAGAAATAGCCTGCGGAACATCCTTGATTTTCGCTCCTGTTCTTGTTCCTGCAAATGTCACATCGGGACGGTAATCCGTTGTTTTTCTACCAATTATTTCGACCTCTTGTAATTGCTCAGTCCTACTGTTTAATTGGGCATCTACCGTTACGTCTGCTCCGCTTATTGTAACGTCCGAACTAAACTCGGAATAACCGATGTAAATAATTTCAATGGTATATATGCCATTAGGAACTTTGGTAATCTGGTAATTACCGCTTTTATCCGTAGTGGTTCCCTTTGTTGTGCCTGCCAGATAAACCTGTGCATATTCAAGGGCTTCACCTTTTGCATTGGTCACGGTTCCAGAAATGGTTGATTGTGCCCAAGTAATGCTACAAGCCAGTAGCAATACAATTGTTACTATATTTTTCATTTTTTGATTGATTATTGAGGTAATAATTCTGAGTTGTTAATAAAAGTCAGTGTATTTCCAAATTCGGCATCGGCATCTGGGAAAAGAATAAATGTTCCAAAATTACCTTCTACACCATTGGGGAGACCAATTACGGTGTCATTACTAATTCGCTGTCCATTGACGGTAGCCCAGATAGGTAGTGGTAATACGGACTGAAAAGGGAAAACTATTTCTTTGTTTTCACTGAAGTTTAGTATTCCAAAGGATTCGGGTAGATTTAATCCTAAAAACAAATTGTCTATAGGCAAGATACCAAACCCTATACCAGAAGCATCTATAAAAAACTGCACATTGTCGACACCTGGTGCTAACATAATAGCATCTAAACCAACAAAAGTTTGAGGAATGGTATTTTGGTTAAGGATTTTCTCGACCAACAATAACTCAGGTGCAGATGCATCTCCAACAACATAAAGGGTATAGGACCGTAACGCTAGTAATTCAGCATCCAAGGTTAGCATCTGGCTACCATACGATACTTCCAACGCTACTAGACCATCCGCGTTTTGCGCTAGGTCTAAATTGATGTCGAAGTAGGTAGTATCCGTGGAGCCTGAACTGACGTTTTCACCTGATATGGCTACGGCATTTACATTAAGAGCAGCGGAGTCAGGACCATCAATTGCATTTACCAAAAGAATCTGAGCAATTGCCGGATTTACATCCACTCGGGTAACATCCTGCGTAATTTGATCTCCACGTGTTAATATTAATCGCCATATAAACGCTCCAGATGTTTCGTTGGTGACCTCAAAGGTTGGGGTGAGACTGCTGGCATCGCTTAAGGTAACAGATGAACCTTCAGGTGATTCTTCTAACCGCCATTCTACTTCAAAGCCTAAACCGTTAACATCCGATGATTCGCTTGCATCCAATTGTATCGTAGTTCCCGTTTCTTCGGTGAACACTACTTGGTCCGCACCTGCATCGGGCAAAATCACTGTAAAGTCCTGTTCATCAAAATCCGAGCATGACAAAAAGGAGAAAATTGTTAAAAATAAGAGGTAGATTTTTTTCATTTTTTGATTAATTAAGGGTGCAAAACTACTTATTATTTTTATTAATTCTAAGTAAAAATTAAAAGATTAATGTTGGTTTATCCTTTAACAATTTCGGATTTTAGGAACGATTTTTTGAGTCTATAGTGCTCACAAATATGTGATTTTGATTTATGTTTTTAGGGTCTAAGAATTTGGATATAAGTCCTTCATATCGAAAAAGGATCAATCTAAGTTGAACTCTCGATATTCAAACAAACTGGAAGCTTGATTCAACTAAATTTTTATTTGTTATGGTAAAGAAAATTATAAGACTAGGCGTCCTATCATCAGGACTTATGTTTCTTAGCACGACGGTTAGTGCACAGACGTTACAGGTGAATTCCGAAAAGATACATGTAGACGAACTGCCTGAATACCTTATAATTATGTCAGAGATGGCTACGTTTTCGGGGGGTATCTTACTCACAATTCAAGATAAAGGTTCACCCTACAAAGGTGCCCTGTCCAAATTACGCAGGATGTTAACCGATAAGGATATGTTGAATCTGAAGAATCAGATGGACATTTTAAACAATATGTCTGTATTAGGTTTTGAGTTTGTAGATGCTTACACTTCTTCCCACAGCAACATCAGCAGAACTAGTATGGTTTTTAGAAAAAAACCAACATACAGGAATTGATTATCCAAATCCAATCGTTTTCCGTTCATCCAGAAAAAAGATTCAAAACGTACTATTTGTATGTCAGGAGTTAAACAATGTAATTCTTGCTGCAATTGGAGTTCCATTATAATTACCTTAACCATTTTAATCAAAAAAAATCAAACTTTCTGCGGTTTGAATAAATGAGCCCAAACAGAACATATCTTTCCAGGAGCCGCTTTTATTGTTTTGGTACAATTTTCCCTTTCAAAACGAAGACAAGCAGTACAGCTACTTTCATCGAAAAGAGGAAAAAGTTCAATATCAATGGCTTTTAATTTTTGCGGATCCAACAAACCTAAAAATACCTAACAGAATAATTAATTCTTATTTAGATTGATTAAAAATAATTAGTAATTTTAGCCCATATTTTTTGAAGCCATTAGAATGCAACTTATCTATAAGAACGAATTAGGCGCAGTATATAAGGTCCAAAATAGCCCAAACCCCGAATGTACTTTACAACTGATATTGGATTCTGTTGGTGTCTTCATGTCTAGAGAAGACATTGAACATCTTTTAGGTATTGTACAGCAGTCCTTTGAACCCTGTCATTGCCCAGAATGCGGAGGAAAACGAAATAAGATATGGTGTACAAATCCCATAGCGGATGTTTGCATAAAGGTTGATAAAGCTAGACTCAGTGACTTGGAAGACCTAATTAAAGGGTACTTATTCACCGTTGATATGGAAACCACCCTGAGAGAAAATAATCTTATCCCAGAGGATCATGGAAACTCTTGAACATAGAAGCTTTAAGCTTTTAAGTCTTTTGCAAAAGTTCAGATCCGCCGAAGGGGTTTTAGGTAAGGACTTGGGCCATCTACTTTATGATGGAAACAAGAGTATGTTCCAAGATTCTCTAGACCTTTTAGATATTCAAAAAAAAAATAGAATCCTGGAAATCTGGCCAGGCCATTGCGCGCATCTTCCCCAGGTGATGAAACAGGCATCCGGTCTACGATATTTCGGGTTGGATATCTCCCAGACCATGATCGAGAATGCCAAAAAGATTAATGGTATATCCGTAAGCGGGAGAAAAGCATTGTTCAGAAGCCACGATGGAGTAAACATACCCTATGTCAATGAATTCTTTGACAGAATAGTGACCATAAACACCATTTATCTTTGGCAACAGCCAAAAAGGTTTTTGAATGAGCTCTATCGAGTTTTAAAACCAGAGGGAATTTGTGTGATAACCTTTGTCAATGCCAATTCCATGAGAGGCTTGAACGTGCAAAACGATGCTTTCAACCTTTTTGACATTCCAAAATTTCTACAGTTAGTTTCCGAAACACCTTTTAAGCATATAGACATACAAACTAGAAACGAAATTACTACAACTGAAAAGGGAAAATCCAAGAATCGAGAATTCTTAGTAGCAACCCTTATGAAACCAGATACAAATGGATGAGAGAGATTTGATAAGATATTATCTTAGCAAATCAAAAAAGAAGAGTAAATAAAAGAAAAGACGATGAAAACCATAAAAGTAGGTTTGGTATTTGGATCTGATACAGGGGCGACAGAAGAAGTTACACATTCTATTGTTCAAAAATGTCCATTCTGGGATATTAGCG
The DNA here is from genome assembly GCA_039191905.1 of Bacteroidota bacterium. Taxonomy (GTDB): domain Bacteria; phylum Bacteroidota; class Bacteroidia; order Flavobacteriales; family Flavobacteriaceae; genus Flagellimonas. Next base: position 62,492 of record JBCCXJ010000013.1, read on the forward strand.
TTAAAGAAGTTAGAATCGTTAGAAAAAACGATCCCACTTTCTTTGAAGAATTCGATTTTATCATTTTAGGTCTTTCCACTTGGTATGATGGTGACCTTCAAAGTGATTGGGAGGACTATTATGATGAATTCAAATCAGTAGATTTTACAAATAAAGTAGTAGCGCTCTATGGATTAGGAGACCAGTATGGTTATGATGATTACTTTATTGATGGGGTGGGAATGCTGGCAGAAGTGGTATTAGAGAATGGAGGCGAGATTATAGGACATTGGCCCACGGATGGATATGATTTTTCAGAGTCCAAGGCCTTGATTGACGAAGATACTTTCTATGGTCTTGCCCTTGACGAAGATAATCAGCCTGAGCTTACGGATACTAGACTCAACCAATGGATTGATCAATTGCAAATGCAGTTGGAAGCAATCAATGAAACTGTTGTGAAATAAAAAACGAAACGATACTATGATAAAGACGGATATGCTCATCATAGGAGCAGGGCCAACAGGATTGTTTACTGTATTTGAGGCTGGACTGCTTAAGATGAAATGCCATTTGATTGATTCCCTACCCATTCCTGGAGGTCAATGCGCAGAGATATACCCAAAAAAACCTATATACGATATCCCAGCGTACCCCGAAATTTTAGCTGGGGATTTGGTCGATAAACTCATGGAACAAATAAAACCTTTTGAACCAGGGTTCACCTTGGGCGAAAGGGCAGAAACCTTGGTAAAACAGGAAGATGGGTCTTTTGTGGTAACCACAGATAAGGGTACAGAACATCAAGCACCCGTTGTTGTTATCGCTGGAGGATTGGGTTGCTTTGAACCCAGAAAGCCACAATTGGACAATTTATCCCAATTTGAAGACAGAGGAGTATCATACATGATAAAAGACCCTGAAGTGTACCGGGATAAAAAGGTGGTCATCGCAGGTGGTGGGGATTCAGCTTTGGACTGGTCTATTTTCCTTTCAGATGTGGCGGAAGAAGTGTACTTGGTGCATCGCCGAAACGAGTTTAGGGGCGCTCTTGATTCTGTTGAAAAAGCATCTCAACTTGCCAGAAACGGGAAAATTAAATTACACACTCCTTCCGAAGTGGTATCCATAAGCGGTAATGGTAGATTGGACACGGTAACGATTAAACAAAATGACCAAGATGGAAAATCCATCGATGTGAAAACAGATTATTTTATCCCTCTTTTTGGACTATCTCCAAAACTTGGGCCCATTTCAAACTGGGGGTTGGAAATCGAAAAAAATGCCATTCGAGTAAACAATGCCAAAGACTATCAAACCAATATCCCAGGAGTCTTTGCCGTTGGAGATGTGAACACTTACGAAGGTAAGCTGAAGCTTATTCTATCCGGTTTTCATGAGGCTGCAATCATGTGCCAGTATGCTTATAATGTCATCAACCCAAACAAAAAATATGTTCTAAAGTATACAACGGTAGGAGGTGTAGAGGGCTTTGACGGTTCTAAAAAAGAAGCAGAAAAACCAGTTGTTCGAAGCATTCAATAAGGTCCGCAGATACAGAATTTTAGTTCAGCCCCAAAGTGCTTCTCAATTTCTTCGCATTTGGGGACACAAATCCTAGTTGAATAGACGCAGGCTAACATTTGGAAAGTCCACTTGGTTTGGAATAATTAAGGAACTAAATCTTTGGATTGATAAGGTTGTATCCTGCTAATTAATAGCTTTTCCAATTTTTCGCTGCATTCCTTTTCTTAGGAATACGATTTCAATGAACAAACACTATTCTATACATGGTTAAGGTTTTAAAGCACCGAGTAAAAGTAAAAGAGCTTGCCACGAGTATTTAATGTTAAACTAAAATGTGTCCAGTTTGATATTTAAGCATTCCAGATTTCAATAAAGTTCCAAGAGTTTTCACAAACTAGGTTGCACATAAAATGTAGCATTTTGGACAATTCAAATAGAAATTAGTATAGTATTCCCACAGTAAAGATTTTGAGAACTCGGGATTCACCGGTAATCTTTTGCAAACATTATAGTTATCGCTTAATTTTAATACCTCATCTAAATGACCTTAGAAGACTAGCGATTCTGTACTTTATGAATATTATCAATCTGCCTGATATTCTTGTAGAAAATGCCATTGTAGAAAGTTCAGACGTAATTTTTTATTATCACATAGGTCATGAGGCTCAATATCGCTCAAAAATAACATTTGATACGCATTGCATCTCATTGATGATAACCGGGAGAAAGCAGATTTATAGCTCGTATCAGAATTTTTTTTATAACAATCAGGATTGTCTTTTTTTCAAGTCAGGCAATTATCTTTCTACTGAGCTGTCGCCCGATAAAAAACCGTACCACAGTATCTTGATTTTCTTCAATCAAAAAGCGTTGAACGAATTCAAGCATAAGTATCAGAGCATATTAAATTCGATAAAATCTGCTGAGGGGGATGGAAAATACATACGTTTAAAAACGGATGACTACATTGAAAACCTAAAGTTGGTATTAGCTCAAAAATTAAGGAGTAACAATGGTTTTTCCTCAGAGTTACAAAGGTTGAAATTTGAGGAAACCATGTTATACCTCATGGAACGTCATGGAAGAAAACTGGTCGATTTCTTCGAATCCAAAACTAATCAAAAGACCATAGATTTTGTTAAGAAAGTAGTTGAAGAAAACGTACATCATGCAATTTCGGTAGAAGAGATGGCCTTTTTATGTCATATGAGTAAATCTACTTTCAAAAGAACCTTTTTTGAAATCTACAAGACGGCACCTGGGAAATGGCTTCGTGAAAAGCGGCTTGATAAGTCAGCGTATCTATTGGGGGTAGAACGAAAAAGTCCAAGCCTGGTATTCGAAGAAGTGGGATTTGCTAGTTTCTCCAGTTTTATTCAATCCTTCAAAAAAAGATTCGGCACCACGCCCAAGCAATACCAATTGAACTACAAATAAACTTTTTACTACATTTTTTGGACCATTATCATTAGTCCGATTTTTCAAGCTGGAACTACCTTGCCCACCAAGTTGAACAAGTAATAAAAATCAATAGGTATGGGCAATCGTAAGGATAAATGGAAGCGAAGGGATATCATAAAGGCCTCAGCACTTTCTGTTGCGGGACTATCCCTTGCTGGATTCACCACAGACAAAAAATACGCAGAAAAGGAATTAAAACCTTTGCCTCAATTTAAGGGCAATGTAGCCTTTATTACCGGAGGTGCCAGAGGCATTGGTTTTAGCATTGCAGAAACATTGGCAGAGCAGGGCGCCAATATTGTTATTTATGATATTGCCCAAGATATTGACAATGTACCATATGCGCTTTCCAATCTCGAAAATTTGTCGGCAGCCAAAGAGAAAATCGAATCTTTTGGAGTGCAATGCCTGGCCATACAGGGAGATGTTCGAAATTTTGACGAACAAAAAAAAGCGATCAATGAAACTGTTCGAGCATTTGGTCGATTAGACTTTTTGATTGCCAACGCAGGGGTGACCAGATTTGGAAATCTGGAAAGTCACAGTGATGAAATGATGAAGGTATTAATGGATATCAATATAGGAGGGGTCGCCAAGACCATAAAGGCCGCATCGCCCATACTGATTACCCAGAAATCTGGAAGAATAATTACACTAAGTTCGGTTACTGGAAGAGGGGGCGTAGGTTATTTTCCTGTATATGCTGCCTCAAAATGGGGAGTCATTGGCCTGACCAAAAGTATGGCCATTGAACTGGGATCACATAATATCAACTGCAATGTGGTTTGCCCAACTGTTATAGATACAAAAATGGCCATCAATGAACATATGCTGCAAGCATGGGGAACGGAAAACCTGGAGGATAGATCAGGTATAGATGGGTTTTTAAAATCAATGCATACCCTACCAATAGGGATTTTATCACCAAAAGCAATCGCTTCCGCAGTGTCTTTCCTATGTAGTGATGCCTCAAAAAATATAAGTGGTACCGTGTTGGATGTCTCGGCAGGTTGGACCGCGGGAAATAATGCATAACCATTAAAAGCACAACTAATGAACAGCTTTCTAAAATCGGGTATGGTATTGTTGCTCTTTCTGCTTCAGACCTCACTTAAGGCACAAGATAGAATTGAGCCCAAAAAACTCCATCAAATAGAACCACATGTTTACCTATTTCAGGGTGGGGGAGATTGGGCATTGAACTCTTTAATTTTGGAAGATAAGGACGGTCTTATTTTGATCGACACACAGTTTGCCGATGAAAACAATGAACTGTTGATTTTGGCACTCCGTGAAAAATTCCCAAATAAAAAATTGAATACAATTGTGGTTTCCCACCCACATGCAGACCATTTTATGGGAATACCGCTCTTCCAAAAAGAATTCGGAACTAAAGAAATTATTGGTATTAAAGGAGAAAATAAACATCTAAGGGAAACCGCCCACATTCTTTATCCATTTTATGAACAGGTTTCTCCCAATAAAAAAATAGCCTTGGACAAACTGGTTTATCCAAATAAAGAAATAGCCAGTGGTTTTGAGTTATCATTTTCGAATCGCTTGGCACGATTTGAGCTAATCGGCCAAAATGAAAGTTGGAATTCGTGGATTCTTTATTTGCCCGACTCCAAATTACTGTATACTGGAGATTTGTATTGGGATGGGCTTACGCTGGACCCCGAAGGTTTTGGCAGCTCATTATTGGGTTGGGAAAAGGAATTGCGAAAGATAATGAACCGGGAAGTAGGGAAAGTGGTTCCTGGTCATGGTGTGGGTCTATTCAACCGTAAATCCGTTGACGATTTTCTGTACCATTTATCAACTTTTATAGCGAATGGAAAATCGAAAATCGAAAAAGGAATGTCCCGCGAGAATTTTATCAAGGATGAATCCCATGGACCCCTGAACCTTTTTGGTGACCGGACAAGCATTTTAGGCCATGCCTATGACGAATTAAAGGCAATAGTGAACTAATACTCTAAAGACTTGTTAGGTATACGCATTGACGAAGCAAAGAGAAATACAGCTTGACACCGATTACTACGTCCTAGTGAAAACAGAGATAACAACTATGTTCGAAATAAAGACCCAGATACTTATAAAATCAATAAAAAGCCCCACTAAAAAAAGAAGTTAAAGGTTGTGTTGGATGAACACATTTAATGATGTATGGATTATAAAAAGAACAACATTTATTATTTGATCGCTGCATTTATGATGCTCATTTCGGTATTTGCGCATCCATATTACGGATCACAGAATTTATTTCCGCAGTTGGATTCGGCAAATATTGATGCCTTTGTCAAACAAAATCTATTCATGGGATGGAATATGGCAACATCAACCTCGGTTATCTGCGCTATAGGTCTATGTATTGCAGGATTAGTTAAGGATAAGGCAAAGGTTAAACTAACGGTTTTACTAATTCTCGGGATAAATATTGGACGTTTCCTAGTTGTAGTCTTTACTGGATTGATAAAGGGTCCGGAAATATTTCAGGATATCCTTGTCCAGTCTACCTATATGCTCCTATTCTGTATGCTGCTTATTCTGGGAATAAGAAGAGATAAAAAAGCGCATATAAACCATAACTATTGAGTGTTTAGAACAAATCTCGAATTATTCTACAAAATTTTATCCCTCTGAATACAAATTGTATTCAAACAAAAAAGGCTTTAGGGTTAAAACCTTAAAGCCTTACTTTTGCTGCTCCCCCTCTTGGGCTCGAACCAAGGACCCTCTGATTAACAGCGTTGCCGAATGGGGCACAAGCAAATTTTAAAAATCACACATTTTATTGAATATCAGTATTTTAATAATTTTTGTTGTCAAATAAAATCAATTGAAACCAACTTTTTGCGTGCAAATTGCGTGCAAATTTTTTTATAACTTATGTTCATGAACACGAGTATAAAACTAAGTTTGGACACCCGTAGAATGACCCAAAATGGATGTTTTCCTATCATTTTGAGGCTGACCCATTTTAGAAAAACCACTTCAATCAAAACAGGTTATTATGTCCCGGAAGAGTATTGGAATCATCAACGATGTAAAGTAAAAAGAAATTTCCCAGATGTTGATTCTGTTCATCTAATGAACACCCTTTTATTAAAAAAACAAATCAAAGCGCAAGAGGTAATAAATAAATTGGCAGATAATGACCAATTGGATCGGCTTACAGCCAAAGACATTGCTGATAAAATCGTTAACCGAAAACGATTCAACTCCTTCTATGAATTTGGTCTTAAAAAAGCTGAGGAACTTAAAAAAGAAAAACGAATCGGAACATCCAGAAATTACTCTGGAATAATTGGCAGACTAAAGGTATTTACGAAAAATAGGGATTTAAAATTCAATGAACTCAACCTTGAATTCTTAAAACGGTTTGAAAGACATCATTTATCTAAGCCAGGTAATACTATTAATGGAATTGCATCTTATATGAGAACAATAAAGGCCATCTACAATAAAGGAATCAAGGAAGGCATGGTGGATGAATCCTTGTACCCTTTTAAATACTACACCATAAAAACGAAACCAACCCAAAAAAGAGCCATAAAACTGGAAAGCATTAAAAAAATACTTGAGATGGAAACCGAGGTTGGTTCTAACCATTTCCACTATCGCAATTATTTTATACTTTCTTATCTGATGCTGGGTATGTCCTTTATTGATATGGCATTTCTAAAAAGAGATAATATTATTGATGGCCGTGTCAAATTTCAAAGACGAAAAACAGGAAAACGATATAATATAATTATAACGAATCAGATTGAACCAATCATTGATTATTATCTCGGCAATCCTAACCCCTCTGGTTTTTTATTGCCTATAATCTATCGGGACACTTTGGAATTACAGTATAAAGATGCCCAATGGGAGCTTAGACGTTACAACATTGGTTTGAAAGAGATTGCAAAAAAATGTGGGATTGAAGAACGTTTGACCTCCTACGTTTCAAGACATAGTTTTGCAACACATGCTATGTTCAAAAAAGTTCCTTTAGAGGCAATTTCCGCTATGATGGGTCACAATAAATTAAGTACTACACAAATTTACCTTAAGTCCTTACCAAACAACATACTTGATTCGTATCAGTTAGAATTGAACTCCTTATGATTTGATTATAAATCGTTCCTCTAAATATCGGCCAATACATACAAAAAATAACATCCAATTTTTTATAGCCCATAAAACTGTTCGTTTTATAGGACTAAAACAATACCACAAGAGCTTTGGATACAATCAGTTTTATATATGAAAAGTATGCCTACAAAAAAGATGTACTTTTCAGACGAGACCAAAGGCAATTGATTTACAGGAGTTTAGTTCTATTAAGTGACCGAAGTATTTTCTTTATACGTTATTGTAGCCAGTTATTTTACATTCCATTTATGCTATAGCCTGAGAAAAAATAATTTCTCTTATAACTTGCCAACGATTATCTTCCCAAACAAAATCCAAAATTACTATTAATTCCATTGTGTCTTGGACGAGTTTGTTTCTTCGCTTTACTAAAATGTGTCCTTTGTTCCCATTCACCTCACTATGAAAAAATTTTGCCCACTTGTTTTCGTTTCTGTCTTCTTTTTTCAATTTAGAGCCGATTAATTCCATAAAAGCAGGTTTTTTAAAGATGTTTTTGTTGTCATCTTGATCCAACATGATCACGACCATATCTTTATGATAAATAGAATCTAGGGTGCCCAAGTCAAAATTTTCATCAGGCTCAATTAGTGTTTTAATGGCTCTTAACAGACCCTCTTCAGTTTTTTCCGTTTCCATTTTTTTCATGGTGTCTTTCGAGATGTTGCTACAAGCTGTGGCTAATAATACCAATAGCATCATTATAAAAGAAGTTGCATTTTGGTATCGCACTATTTATTCGTAACAGGTTTTACTTGTATCATTTTACCGAATAATTTTCTGTCGTAGATCCACGAAACAATGGTAAGAATTATAGCAGCAATTCCATGATATATATAACCGTCTCCTACCATTAGGTGAGCTGTAACTGCAAGAATGGCATCATATAAAAAACCTGCATATGCCAATTCTTTCAAGAAAGGTGATTTTCTGCTCAGAATCGCTACCGGGCCAAGAATTTTTAATATTCCCAAGGGATAGATGATCCATGTTGGAAATCCTAAGTTTACAAAAAAACTATGCGCGTAATCGTAATTAAAAAAATACATCAATCCGCCGGTAAAGAATACAAAGCAGACAATACCCGTCGCTATCCAATAAATTATTTTATTTGTTTTCATTTTTTAAGTTTTTAAGGGTTTTTATTGCTCTTAATACCTCGCTTGGTTCAATTCTGGTAGTATAATCTGCTTCGAAATGTGTAAACACAATCTTTTTATTTGTATCTATTATGTAAACCGCAGGAACGGGTAATTCATAGTTTTCATTACCGTGTATTTGTGTAAAGTCCATTCCAAAGCCCTCATAATCCTTTTTGGTCTTTTCATCTAATTGAAATACAATGCCTAAGTCTTTCATAAATTTGGCATCCTTATCGGTAAGAATGGGAAAAGTAACTACATTTTTTTCGGTTGTTTGCAATGCCAATTCAGGGAGTTCAGCACTTATTGCAACAATATTTGTGTCGGCCTTTTCGAAATCCCCTCTTAGACGTTCGTATTCTCGTAATTCCATATTGCAATAGGGGCACCAACCTCCTCTGTAGAAGTTCAACACCAAATAGCCTAACTGATGTAGGTCCGTCAATTTCACACTTTTCCCGTTGTGATCGGTAAGTGAAAAATGGGGAACAACATCGCCAACTTGCAAGGCTTTTTCTTTTAACCCTATTGCTTTTATCTTTTCGATACCATCATTAAATGTTTGGATGATGGATAGTGGCATGCGATCCATGGTTGCATTTCGAAGTTCTTCTAATTGCCTTGTCAATAGCATAGTTTATTGCTTTTGTTGAAGGCAAAATTAGAAGCTATACCCTGCTATGGGATTATCTATCTAAAAAATAAAATAGTCAATATGTAACCAGGTGATTGTTCTAGGTTGCTTTTAAAAACTGGTTTGGGGTCAATCCCGTATACTTTTTAAAGAACCGAATAAAGTTGGAAGGTTCTTTAAAACCCATTTTAAAGGCTATTTCTTGCGAGGTGTACTTGTTCTCACTAATGTTTCGTTTAATTTCCAACAAAAGCCATTGGTCTATAAAAGATTTTGCTGTTTGTTTGCTCATTTCTTTGCAGATATCATTTAGATATTTATAGGATACAGCGAGTTGGTTTGCATAATCCTTGGCATTATGGCTAAACGAGTATTGTGTTGTCAACAACTGCTTAAAAGCGATGAAGTCTTTAAAACGCTTGCTTTCAAAAATCTCGTGATTGTGCATAGAATAACGTTTTATTTGAAGCAATAATCCCATAACGATGTTTTGAACAAGTCCAGCCTTAAGATTTACATTGGTATTTAGATGTATGCTTTTCAATAAATTGAAAAATGGGATAAACTCCGTTAAATTTTCTTGTGCGACAAAAATTACGGGGTTATGGAACAGTTGTAAAAAGTGAAACAATTGTTGATTACTTACATTTTGCGTGATAAGTGCTTCTTCAAATGATATAATAAAACCCGATACTTTCAATGGCTTTTGAAAATGATGCACCTGTTCTTTGGTCAATGGAATAACAGTACCCGGAAATAATTCTTGCGATTGAAAATCTACAGTATGTACGCCTTGCCCTTGGGTAACTATTAGTAGTGCGTGAAACTGAATTCGATGTGGTTGTGATAAATCATAAGCACTCTTTTCACACCGTTCATAAAGTTCCCTGAATGAAATAAACTCAAACGGTATGGGTTGTTTTACAAATCTTGAAAAAACGATATTCTCTATTTCGTTGGGCATTGAATTTTTTAAGTTATCATACTTAGCTTCAATATGGTGCTAGGTGAAATCCGGTGGATTTTACTGAAATATAAGAAAACCACTTCCAGGCCACGTAGAAATGAAATCTTTTTCTCTCCCAAACCTAATTTTGAAATTACCTTGATAATTAGCTTTTCCAGTAGTATGATTTTTACCGTTCACTGAATAACTCACTAAAATCTGAAAATTCAAGAAAGCGAACTAAAAAGATAATCATAATAGATTTCCTATTCAATTGAATTCATTTATAACTAAATAAAAAAGCGACAACATTCAACTTTAAGTTTTTATAAAATTTGATGGACTTTGTGGTTGTTTAATAAGTGTTAAAAGCACCTTAGTGTTTATCTTTTTTTGTCCCGCTAGAGGACGAAGAATGTAAAGCAAGAGGGTAACGCGCTAAAGCGACGTTACGTTTTTTAGTTAATTGATTTTCAGTAAATTACAGGAAGTTGAAATTTGACCAAAAAGAGTTTTTACTGTAAAAGCCTTGGGAGCCCCGGTAAACACTGTATTTTTTTACAGTAAAAAATAATATTTGCTCCTACTTAATGCCATTTGCACTACCTTTTTTCACAGATGTAATTTGATGCCTTTTGTTGCTATTTGAAGAACTAAGAGGAAATAACGAGGGCATAGTAAGTGTGCCCTATCCCAATTTTACTTTACGCGTATCTTTCCGAATGCTATGAAATTGGAACAGGATCCATGCACAAAGTTCAAGGGTAAGTATTTGGGACAAATCGTAAGTAATTCTGGAAAAATTAAGACTGAAATGTTAAAGTTTGACCCCAAATAATATTTTTCTCAATCTGCGTGCAAATTGCGTGCAAACAAAAAGGCTCCAGAGTGTGAATTTCTCTGAAGCCTTGCTATTTCTGCTCCCCCTCTTGGGCTCGAACCAAGGACCCTCTGATTAACAGTCAGATGCTCTAACCAACTGAGCTAAGGAGGAATAATTTTCATTAAGCGGGTGCAAATATAGCAGTTTCTTTAAAAGACTACAAGCAAAATATTCGCTAAATAAATCTTTTAATGATATTCCAGATATCATTTCCAAAAATGACAGCCATAAGTCCCATTAAGACAACGAACCCTACGATTTGGCCTCGTTCCAAAACCTTTTGGCTGGGGGGTCTCCCGCTAATCATTTCATAAAGTAAAAACATTACATGGCCTCCATCCAAGGCTGGAATAGGTAATAAGTTTACAAAAGCCAACCAAACCGAAAACATAGCCAAGAATCCCCAAAAGAAACTCCAATTCCAAGTAGTAGGCATAAGCTCAACAATTCCTATAGGTCCTTTAACTTGCTTATATCCTTGAATTATTGGGTTAAAAATCAGCTTGAACTGTTTCACCTGCCGTACTAAGACATCAATCGTTTCAATAAAACCTCTTGGAATAGCAGAAAGAAAATTGAATTCTTTTGTGATAGCTAGCTCGCGCTCAGCCAGAGATGCATTTGGTAAAATTCCAACAGGTAAACTATCAGGGACAGGAACATTGAGGTTCATGGCCCTACCCTCTCTTTCAATCTCAAATGTTAAGGTGTTTCCTCGATTCTCCTTGATTTGGGAAGTCACCTCATCCCAAAATTCCAATTTCTGGTCATTAATTTTAATCAATCGATCCCCAACCTGTATTCCATATTTTTTTGCATTAGAACTGTCCGCTACATATCCAATAACTAAGGACGTATATCTTGGAACGATAAATTGCCTTCCCCTACTCTCCAAAGCTGCCTTTTTACCTTCGTCACTTAAGGCAATCAACCTTTCTTCACCATTTCTCAGCACTTTAATCTCATCCCCAAAGAGAATATCCATGGAAAGGTATCTGTCCAATTTTTCCACCTTTTTTCCATCAACCTCCAATATCTTATCTCCCGTTCGCAGACCAATTTTTTCACTTACTGGGTCAACATGAAGACCGTGTTCAATCTTGTTTACCGGAATATAGGTTTCTCCATTGTTAAAGAACATAAAGGTGTAGATTACCCAGGCCAAAAGGAAATTGACTGTTACTCCACCGAGCATTATAATCAACCTTTGCCAAGCGGGTTTACTTCGGAATTCCCATGGTTTGGGTTCTTCCTTCATCTGTTCGGTATCCATGCTCTCATCAATCATCCCTGCTATCTTCACATACCCTCCCAAAGGAAGCCATCCAATACCGTAAACCGTTTCTCCTATTTTCTTTTTGAAAAGCGAAAACTTTACATCAAAAAACAAATAGAATTTCTCAACCTTCGTCTTAAAATATTTTGCCGGCAAGAAATGCCCCAATTCGTGTAAAATCACCAAAATTGAGATTATTACCACGAACATTACTATTTGTATAAAAAGACCCATTCAACTCAAATCTTACAATAAGGCCACAAAAGTACGGTTTTAACACTTTTCCTAAAAAGATCATTTGCGTAAACAATGTATTTAAGAAAGTTTTAGCACCTGAAAACACCTTGGTTGTTTTGAGGTATTCCATTTCAGGCCGTAATTTTGTAAAGATGATTTCCTTTTTTTCAAAATATAAGTTCTTTGGAGTAGTACTTCTGGTTCTGTCTGCTGTTATTGTCTATTTGTTTTACAATGCGCTGCAACCACAGAAGAAGTTACCTGTTTATCAACCTTCTATGGTGAGTCAGGAATTGGTGGATAGCACTCTGCACTACAAGAAAAAGTACCATACCATCGCGGATTTTGAGCTTATCAATCAAAATGGGGTTTCAATAACAGAAAAGGATTATACCAATAAAATATATGTGGCTGATTTTTTCTTTACTACCTGCCCCAGTATTTGTCCTATCATGACCAAGAACATGGCTGAAATTCAAGGCTCAATTCTGAACGATTCAGAGGTAATGTTACTGTCCCACTCAGTTACTCCAGATATAGATTCCGTGGCTCAATTAAAAAAATATGCACTGGAAAAAGGAGTAATGGATAGCAAATGGAACTTAGTAACGGGGGATAAAAAGCAAATTTATGAACTAGCCCGAAAATCCTATCTAGCTGTAAAAACAGATGGAGATGGTGGCCCCTATGATATGATTCATACGGAAAACTTCATTTTGGTTGATAAAGAGCGAAGAATACGAGGATTCTATGATGGAACTAATACCGAAGAAATTGAAAAGCTCTTGGGAGATATTCAGATATTGAAAAAATCGTATTCAAAGTAAGTTTTACCACATAGTCTTTTGATGAGAAAATTGATCTTATCAAATCTTATACTTTTAAAACATCGCGTTAAATAGCATCAAAGCCGGTAATATCTCTTCCTGTAATCAGCAAATGCATTTCATGCGTACCTTGATACGTAATCAACGTTTCTATGTTCATCATATGCCGCATTATGGGATAATCGCCTGTAATGCCCATACCTCCCAATATTTGTCGTGCTTCTTTTGCAACATTTTGGGCCATGTATACGTTGTTTCGCTTTGCCATTGATATTTGTTGATAATTCGCCCTGCCCTCATTCATAAGATTACCCAACTCATAGCACAACAACTGAGCTTTTGTGATTTCGGTTATCATTTCGGCCAATTTTTTTTGCACTAATTGATTACTGCCAATGGGTTTGTTGAACTGGATACGTTCTTGGGAATATTGCAACGCAATTTCATAACACTCTTGGGCTATTCCAACACTACCCCAAGCTACAGCATAACGACCAACATTCAAGCATTCGTAGGCGTCTTTGATGGATTTACATTCAGGCAGGAGTAAGTTCTCAGGTAATTCAGCATTTGAGAAAATTAACTCCCCAGTGCTGGAGGCTCGAAAAGACCACTTGTCATGAATAGTTGATGTAGTAAAATTGCTCGTCTTCTTTGCATCCACAATAAGCCCTTGAATGGCGCCCGATTCATTTTTTGCCCATACAACGGCCACATCACATTTTTCAGCATTGCCTATCCAAAGCTTGGTTCCATTAAGTACAATTTTATCGTTTTCTACGCTAAAATAACTGTGCATAGCAGCCGCATTGGAGCCATAGTTGGGTTCTGTTAATCCAAAAGCACCTAGGTGCTCTCCAGATGCAAGTTTAGGCAAGTAGTACTGTTTTTGTTCTGTTGAGCCAAAGCGATAAATAGCATACATCACCAAAGAGGTTTGGATGGAACTCAAAACGCGTATTGAGGTATCACCACGTTCCAATTCCTGCATCATAAGGCCATAAGAAATATAGTCCGCTCCCATTCCACCATATTCCTCAGGAATTATCAAACCAAACGCACCAATTTCTGCTAGTTTTTCCACCACATCTTCCAAAACTTCACCCGCTTTAAAGCTCTGTTCAATTTTTGGCTTTATAAAACTTTTCACCCATTGCGCGGTCGATTCTTGAATAAGTTGTTGTTCTTCAGTAAGCTTTCTATGTAATTGATAATAGTCTGTAGTAATCACACAATCAAAGTTTTTATAAAATTAACTATTTAGAATGCTTCTAAATAGTTAATTTTATAAAAATATTTAAAAATGGACTCGATTTCGTTCCGATTGGAAAATTCTTTAATAGAAGACTACAGAACCACCAATATTCTTGTGAATGGATGTGATTTAAGAAACATTCTTGTTTCCTATGAAATTGAACAAGTTGAAGAATACAAGGATTACAACATGGTTGGCGCATACGAAGGGGTGTCGGCTTTTATCGCTTTTCATATGCACAAGCATTTTTTAAAAGAAACCGTAAACGAGTACCAACAACTGGAAAACCGGTTTACCCTTTTGGAATATGCCAATTCAGGTATTCCTGGCGAACATACCGTGGCCTGTCATATCAATATGTATCAAGATAGGGTTGAATGGACAAATTTTATTAATTGCTCAGTCTTTTTAAAGCAATGTTTTCAATATCCTGGATTACAATTTTGTTTTGATAGAAAACAATATGAAAAGGCGATCCATGAAATCACGGTAAACGAAATCAATAAGCTTTACTCATAAATGGCAAACGATAACCATACCCAATAAATGTGAATTAGTCTTTAGTTTAAGTTAATCAAAATCAACCGTCATGTCCCCCGGTACCACTCCCAAAGTACCGGGGTTATTTTAGAAAAAATGTACCTATGGAACAACCCAAACACAGCACAAATATTTCTAATGTATTGGTAATTGGTAGTGGAGGCGCAGGCTTGAGGGCTGCTATTGAGGCAAAAATGGCCGGAGTTGAAGTTACGGTTATCGGGAAACGATCCAAGGAAGATGTGCATACCGTTCTTGCTGCGGGAGGCATTAATGCCGCCTTTGGAAATGTTGACCCCAAAGATAGTTGGCAACAGCATTTTGCAGATACCATGATTGAAGGGTATCATCTTTCCGAACCTCGGATGGTAGAGCTCATGGTTAAAGAAGCGCCCGAACTGGTAAAGGAAATTGATAATTGGGGAGCCAATTTTGCCAAGCTAAAAAATGGTGAAATTGACCAGCGTTTTTTCGGGGCCCATACCTACCGAAGAACTTGTTACTCTGGAGACTACACCGGTCGCTCCATTCTCAATGCGCTATTGAAAAAAACCAAGGAACTTAAAATTCCAATTTTGGATTCCCAATATGTCACAGAGCTTTTAGTCCATGACAATCTTTGTTTTGGTGCGATGACTTTTAACATCAAAAACGGTGAACGTACTGTATTCTTGGCAGACGCCGTCATCTTAGCAGCTGGAGGCCATACCCGTATTTGGCGCAAAAGTTCATCTCGAAGGAATGAAAATACGGGTGATGGCTTCTATCTAGGACTAAAAGCAGGTTGCGTTTTGACCGATATGGAGCTTGTTCAATTTCATCCAACCGGAATGGTGATTCCTGAGGAAATTGCGGGTACTTTGGTTACCGAAGCAGTTCGTGGCGAGGGAGGACGTCTTATCAACGGTAATGGTGAACGCTTTATGAAAAACTACGACCCAGAACGTTTGGAACTCTCCACTCGAGATCGTGTGGCCATGGCCAACTATTTGGAAATCACTGAAGGACGTTCCACACCAAATGGTGGCATTTACTTAGACATCAGCCATAGAGAAAAAGACTTTATCATTGAAAAATTACCAAGAATGTACCGCCAATTCTTGGATACTTTGATGATTGATATTTCTGAAAAACCTATGGAAGTCGCTCCTACGGCACACTATTCTATGGGAGGCATCTCAGTTGAGCCCGATACCCATAGCACCGGTATTGAAGGACTCTTTGCTGCTGGCGAAGTTACTGGAGGACTTCATGGAGCCAACAGGTTGGGTGGAAATTCATTGGCTGAGATATTGATATTTGGTAAAAGAGCGGGACACTATGCCTCTGAACATTCGTTGACATTGGATGTGCAACACCGTTCCCGAACGGTCATTAAACAAGCACATGATAAAATCGATTCCTTCCTTAAAAATGGTAGTGAAGTAGCGCGGCCTTTACAACGCGAACTTCGAAACATTATGTGGGAGCATTGCGGTGTGGTTCGTAGTGAAGAAAAATTGGAAACAGGACTAAAACGTCTTAATCAATTGAAAGATACTTTACCTCTTTTGGATGTACGGCCGGATTCCGAAGGGTACGAAGATTTAATGTTGGCCTTTGATTTAGAAGGCTCGCTTATGGCGGCCGAAGCTACTATGTTAGGGGCAAAAGCCCGAAAAGAAAGTCGAGGGGCTCATCAACGCTCAGATTACACCGAAACCAGTGACAAACATCTCCTTAATTATATTGTGAAATTATCCTTGGATGGTAGCTTGGAGCTCAATAAGAAATCATTGGAACCTATGGAAGATCACTTAAAATCGATTATCGACAACACCTCAGAAATTACAGATTTTGACGGGATGCTATTGGAATAATTCCCATAATTATAGGCATCAAAAAAAAAATTGAAAATGATTTTATACAATAATTGAACCTTGTCTGAATTGATTTAAATGTTAGATAACTGTAAAGTTTTGCTTAATTTTACATTAGTATTTAGTCTAAATAAATATACTATGAAAAAGACCATCTTCTTGCTCCTCTTCTTGGTCTTATCCTTCTATTCATGCTCTGAAAAAGGCACGAAAGAAAAAGAAGTAATTGATAACTACGCCAACATCGTGTACCATTCGTATTTGGATTCGTACAACGCTGCCCTGGAATTGCAAAAATCGATTAGGAACCTTATCGATTCACCTTCAGAAGAACGTTTGGAAATTGCTAGGAAAAATTGGTTGGACGCACGCTACATTTATGGACAAACAGAAGTTTATCGGGAAACCAATGGCCCAATAGATGTTCGTAAAAGTGAGCTAGCTCCTTGGGGTATTGCCAACGAAGCACAGATGAACGCTTGGCCTATTGATGAAAGCTATGTTGATTATGCCAAGGAAGGTACCGAAAGCCATGCAGGGGCATACAATGGTGTCATTATGGATACTACTATAACCATTACCCAAGAGCTACTTGTTGACCTTAATGAAAAAGACACGGATAAATCCATCAGCACGGGTTGGCATGTCATTGAATTTTTACTTTGGGGTCAAGATCTTACACCCCCTGAAGAAAACAAACCTGGACTTCGAGAGTACACGGATTATACCTCAGCACCCTTTGCACAGCGCAGGGGGCTGTATCTGAACATGGTTACAAACCTCCTAGTGACAGATTTAAAAGAACTAGTTGAGACCTGGTCCGAAGATGGTGCATATCGTGTACACTTAAAAAGTTTGGAACCTGACCAGATCATTGCCCAAATCGTAAATGGAATGTTTTTTCTTTCTGGAGATGAATTAAGCTCCGAACGTCTTATCGCTCCAGTAGATTCTACTGATGGTTTTAATGAATCCGGTCAAGAAGATGAGCATTCGTGCTTTTCGGACAATACACATCAAGATGTTTATGCCAATATGTTGGGTATAAACAATGTACTATTTGGAACATATTACTCAATTTCAGGTCCATCCTTTTATGATTTGGTAGAGAAAGCGGATGTAAATCAAGCCCAACAACTAAAGGAAGCTGCAGATAAGGCCATGGCAAGTGTTTTGGTAATTGCTGAAAATCCCAAACCTTTTGATTATTTAATTACTCAGGAGTCTTCTTCTGATACTGAATTTGGCCCCATAATGAAGTCAGTAGTAGCCTTACAGAATTTATCAGATCAAATTGCTATTTCTGGAAACCTGGTCGGAATAAAGTTGAACTAATTTCCCTTTTGTTTTAACTTCTCAAAATCAATATCTTTGCTCTAAGGAGTGACCGCCCGAATCCCAATGATTTTTCATTGGGATTCGTAGGTTAAATAAGTTGCTATGAGAGGTTTGCCCTTACATTTACTTGCCCTTTTGTACATCTTTATTGGATGTGGTCCTAAAGAGGACAACTATCTTGCGCTCTATGAAGAAGGCGAAGAGTTATCTTCAGGGGAACTAGGGATAAATTCACAAAGCTCCAATGCCTTTGGTTTTGAGATAAAAGGACTGACTTTTAAGGAAAAAGCATACTTCGCAACTGGAAATTCTTTGTTTAATCAGTCTTGGGTATCGTCCCCTGCATCAACCACAGCAAGAGATGGATTAGGGCCAACCTTTAATGCTCGTGCGTGTGCTTCATGTCATTTCAAAGATGGACGAGGGAAGCCTATCTTAATTGGCGAGAAAACCAATGGTTTTTTAATGCGGGTAAGTCAAAAAGGTACTGATGAAAATGGCGGCCCGTTGGGCTTACAAAATTATGGAACCCAAATCCAAGATCAAAGTAATCGCGGTATTCCCATAGAAGCAAAAATCTCTGTGGTCTACGACACCATTACAGGCGCTTATCCAGATGGCAAATCCTATACCCTTTTCAAACCCATTTACACCTTCGAGGATGAGAATTTTGGAAAAATTGAAAAAGTCATGACATCTCCACGTGTGGCTCAGCAAACCATTGGAATGGGATTCATTAGTGCGTTGCCGGATAGTGAGATTTTAAAACTTGCCGATGAAAATGACGAGGATGGAGATGGTATTTCTGGACGACCCAATTATGTATGGAATCATGAGACTGGAGAAAAAGATTTAGGCAAATATGGCTGGAAAGCGAACGCCCCCACGTTAAAAACACAAGTTGCAAGCGCTTTTCATGGTGATATGGGATTGACAAATCCGGTATTCCCAAATGACGACTGCCCAAGCCCTCAAAAAGATTGCGACCAAGCTCCAAATGGAGGTGACCCTGAGGTAACAGAGAAACAGCTTAAAAGAGTTCTTTTCTATCAAGCTTCATTGGCCGTACCCAACCGAAGAAATGTCAAAGATGAAAAAGTGCTCAAAGGCAAAGTACTTTTCAATCAACTCAATTGTGTAGGATGTCATGCAATTGATCAAGTAACTGGTAAGTTTCCACTGAACCCCTTATTAGAGGATGTTACTATTAAAGCTTACTCTGATTTCTTGCTTCACGACATGGGAGAGGAATTAGCGGATAACCGACCAGACTTTGAAGCCAATGGACGGGAATGGCGAACACAACCCCTTTGGGGAATTGGATTAATCCCTACCGTAAACCGACATACTTATTTTCTACATGATGGTCGTGCCAGAAGCATAGAAGAAGCCATTCTTTGGCATGGAGGTGAAGCCAAAAAAAGTAAGGAAAAATTTATGCATTTATCTGAAAAAGAAAGAGAACAGCTTTTAGCCTTTATCAATTCCCTTTAATTTTGTAAAATGGCAAAGAAAAACCTGTTATTCTTCCTTGTCCTGTTGCTACTGATCACTGGCTGTGATCAAAAAGCCAAGGAAAAAACATTCGATGTTGACCTTTTTTTACAAGAAGTTACCCAAAAGGTAATTCTCCCCACCTTGGATGACTTTAAAAAACAGGCTGAGCAGTTCACAAAGGAAACAGAGCGCTATGTAAATTCGCCTAGCGTGGAACAACTGGAGGTACTGAGAAAACAGTGGGTTAAAACCGCCTACGCCTATGAACGAACCTATAATTTTCACTTAGGCCCTGCAAAATCAAGATTTGTTCATCGTGCTATTTACAATTGGCCAACCGTTCCAGAAACCATTGAAAATTTAATATCTTCCAAAGAATTCAATGAAGAAAAAATGGCCAAAGCGAGTCCGCAAATAAAGGGCTTGGCTGCTTTGGAATATCTTCTTTACAGGGAAGATGTTGATAAGGTCCATATACAAATGACCGAACAGGAAACACGCAGGACATATCTACTTCATTCCGTCAAATTTTTAGAGGCCCAAGCCAACAGACTCGTGAGTATATGGGCTGCAGAGGGAGAAAATTATACTGAAACTTTTGTTACAAGCAAGGCTACTGGTCTCAAAAACTCCTTTAATTTATTGTTTAATGGACTATTCAACGCCGCCAACACCGCTAAGTTTACGAAAATTGGAAAACCTGGTGGCCTGGAAAAATCACCGCGGACCAACCCACAAAAAGTACAAGCCCCTTATAGTAATGAATCCCTAGCTTTGACCAGAGAATCCGTGGAAGTCATTGAAGAAGTATTTTTCGGTAATGATCATCCCAATATTTCCGAATATATTTCCTCTTTGGCGGAAGATGAGGTGGTCAATGGACGCATTAAAACCGCAATCCAAGACATAAAAGAAGCCATTGCCGCTATTCCGGTACCGCTGGAAGAAGCTGTGGACACCTATCCCAAAGAGGTAGAAAACCTACATCTACAACTTACGGCCCTGAACATTTGGATGGGTGTGGACGCCCGAAGCCTTTTATCTGTAATACTAACTTCAACAGACAACGATGGAGATTAAATCAATCTATTTTTCCGGAAGAAACTTCGGTTATTTTGCAATCATTTATATGCTTTTTTTTGGATGGAGTTTCGCCCAGGAAACTTTTGCTGAAAAAATTGGGATTAAGGGGTTTAAAAGACTGTACAAGCTTAACGATTCAGTATATCGTTCTGAGCAACCCAGTACCAAAGGCTTTCAGCAACTAGAGGAAATAGGTTTGAAAACTATTATCAACTTCAGGCGTAATAAAAAAGATGATCGGAAAGCTCGAAAGACCCAATTGGTTCTGGAGCATTTCCCATTAAAGACAAAAGAATTGACCGAAGAACAAATTCTAACTGCTTTGAAACTTGTTCAGTCTGCTGAAAAACCTGTCTTATTACATTGCTGGCATGGTTCGGATAGAACTGGTGCTATTTCTGCGGCATATCGCATTGTTTTTGAAGACTGGGATAAAGAAAAAGCAATAGAAGAATTACGTAAAAAAGAATTTGGTTATCATGAGAACTGGTATCCCAATGTGAAGGATTTATTGCGGGATTTGAATGTTGATGCCCTACGAAAAGAACTTAAGTTAACTCGATAGTACATGAAGAAAATAGTATGTCTAATTGCGATAACAGGAATCTTATTTTCCTGCAAGAATACGACTAAAGATAAAACCGAAGAACAAGAGGTCAATGTATACACACATCGTCACTATCCACCTGACCAAGAGCTTTTTGCCCAATTTGAAGAGGAAACAGGCATAAAGGTAAATGTAATCAATGCCAGCGCAGATGAGCTTATTCAAAAAATGCAATTGGAAGGCCCAACTTCACCAGCTGATGTCCTAATAACCGTTGATGCAGGCAGATTGGTTCGCGCCAAGGAGAAAGATTTACTGCAATCTATTCAATCCTCTTTTTTAGATTCGATTATTGCGCCACACTTAAGAGATGAAGAAAAAAAATGGTTTGCCTTAACCAAGAGAGCACGGGTCATTGCATATTCTAAAGATAGAATCGACCCAGAACAATTGTCAACCTACGAGGATTTAGCTTCTGAAACTTGGAAAGAAAAATTACTGATACGTTCATCAAGCAATATTTATAATCAATCCCTTATGGCATCACTTATTGCCAATTTGGGAGATGAAAAAGCTAAGGAATGGGCCAAAAGTATTGTTGGCAACATGGCCCGAGACCCAAAAGGTAACGATAGGGATCAGGTAAAGGCTGTGGTAGCAGGCGAAGGAGATCTTGCCATAGTCAATACCTATTATGTCGGCCGCATGATCAATTCAGATGATAAAGTGGAGTCGAATGCGGGCCAAGGTGTCGGCATTTATTTTCCCAACCAAAACGATAGGGGAACACATGTTAACATAAGTGGTGCCGGAGTAGCTAAATATGCGCCAAACAGAGAAAACGCGATAAAGTTCATTGAGTTTTTAGCTAGTGGCGAGGCACAAACTGTTTTTGCTGAAGCTAATTATGAGTATCCAGTAAATCCAAATGTAAAACCAGCTTCCCTTTTACAATCTTGGGGGTCTTTCAAAGAAGATAAATTGAGCCTTTCCAAATTAGGAACCAATAACAAGGCTGCTGTACTGCTATTTGATGAAGTAGGCTGGCAATAGTTGAACTTTCTTCAAACCTTTTGTGATTTGAATACCGTAATTTTGACTGCTATAGCTTCAAAACAAATGAATTGTTCAATCTAAAAAGCTTAAAACGGGATACCAATCGTTGGTCTTGGTATACATTGTTCCTAGTTGGCTTTGTTACTCTCCCGTTATTTGCCCTTTTTATTCGCACCTTCTCCGGACCTGGCGAAAGCTGGTCGCATCTTATGGATACGGTATTGGTGGGCTATGCGGTCAATTCCCTTCTACTTATATTAGGTACATCATTCTTCACCCTACTACTTGGTATTTCTTCAGCTTGGGCTGTTAGTCGGTACCATTTCCCATTCAAAAAAACATTGGAGTGGTTGTTAATTGTCCCTTTAACCTTGCCATCATATATCATGGCCTATGCGTATGCTGGAATTTTTGATTACGGAGGTGCTTTTTCCGTATTTGCAAAAGCATTGGGATTAGGTTACGATAAGGTAGATATCTTAAACCTTCCAGGACTGATTTTTATTCTTTCAATATCGCTCTATCCTTATGTTTATATTGCTTCTAGAGCCGTTTTTCTATACCAGTCAAGCCGCCTTATTGAAGCTTCAAGTCTCTTAGGCGCCAAAGACTCTAAAACTCTTTTCCAAGTGGTATTGCCTATGGCACGGCCCGCCATTTTCGGGGGCCTATTATTGGTCATTATGGAAGTACTCAATGATTATGGTGCAGCAAAATACTATGGAGTGAACACGCTAACCACAGGTATTTTTAGGGCTTGGTTTGCCTTGGAAGAACCTAATACTGCTGTATTTCTTTCCCTTATTCTATTACTGATGGTTTTCGTCTTTGTGATGTTGGAAAGATGGCAACGAGGTAATCGTAGTTTCCAGATCACCACAAAAAGTGATATCCGATTACAGCCCATTCATCCCTCCAAAAGAAAAGCAGTACTCTTGTTTATTATAGCCTTGACACCTGTTTTTTTTGGATTTCTTCTTCCGCTCTTTCAATTGTTAAAATGGTTGGGCATTACCTGGTATAAAACCTCCTCCTCAGACTATATTCACATTGCGTTACAAAGTGTGGGTATTGCTTTTTTATCAGCAGTCCTTACAGTATTTATAGTATTGATGGTAATTTACTTCCCCAAATGGAATCGTTTGAAAATACTAAAAGGAAGTACCTCACTAGCTACTTTAGGTTATGCAATTCCTGGAGCGATTTTGGCCATTGGTGTAATGCTCCCTACCTTTCAAATAGATCGCTGGTTATTACAACTGAACCAGAATGTCAATGGAAGCGACTTTGGAACAATATTCTTACTCAACGGAACGATAATCGCATTGGTGTATGCCTATATTATTCGGTTTCTTGCTGTTGGCTTCAAGCCACTAAAAGGAAGTCAACTAAAACTGCGAGAATCACTCGGTGAATCTTCAAAGCTATTGGGCAAGAGTACGCTTAAAACATTTTTTAAAATTGATGCTCCCCTATTAAAGACAGGAATTTTGAGTGCTTTACTGTTAGTATTCGTAGATATCATGAAAGAATTGCCGCTTACCCTGATTTTAAAGCCATATGATGTCAATACCTTGGCAATCAAAGCCTACGAATATGCAAGTGACGAGCTGATTATGGAATCCGCACTACCATCACTTACTATAATAATCGCGGGACTGCTTCCTATCTTATTTTTAAATAAATTGCTTTTGCAGGATTCAAGAAGTACAAAAGAGAAAAACCGAAGAACTATACATTGAGTAATATACTCCACATAAAATCATTGGTAAAGTCCTTCAATTCAGAAGAAGGTAATGTTATTGATGGCATTGATTTGCAAGTCCAACAAGGCGAAGTGGTATCGCTTTTGGGCGAAAGTGGATCTGGCAAAACCACCTTGGCCAGACTCATAGCTGGACTTGACGTTCCTAATTCCGGCGAAATTGTATTAGATGGGCAAATTGTTGCCAATGCTTCTACATTCATGTCACCCCAAAATCGAATGGTGGGTATGGTATTTCAAGACTATGCCCTTTTCCCGCACATGACCGTTTTAGAAAACGTTAGCTACGGAATTTCCAATACTACAGAGAAAGAAAATCGGGCAAAGGAAGTACTTGCTCTGGTCGGACTTCAGGATTTTGGACATCGTTATCCGCATCAATTATCTGGAGGACAGCAACAGCGAGTTGCCCTGGCAAGAGCATTAGCACCAAAACCAAAGGTATTGCTATTGGATGAACCTTTTAGCAATCTTGATGCTAGCCTAAAGCGTGAGCTACGGTCAGAACTGTTCCAGATTATTCGAAAAAGTAATGTTACCGCCCTATTCTTAACACATGACACAAAGGATGCCATGGCGGTTTCTGATTCCATTGTGGTGCTTCAAAATGGTAGTGTAGTGCAATCGGGTTCCGCTAAAGAATTGTATGAAATTCCAACAAACGTTTACATTGCAGCCTTGTTTGGACCCATAGTACGATTAAGTGCTGAGGATCTTAACCATTTTAACTACATTGCAGATGTGTCCAAAACCTATGCGATACGGCAAACCCATTTCGGGATAAACAAAAAAGAACTTTCTCATTCTGCAAAAGTTACTGTTGAAGAAAGCACCTATCTAGGAAATTCTTTTCTTAATTCAGCCAAGCTACCCAATAAAAAGACAATAGACTTTATTTCGTTTGAAAAAATGCAGGATACCACGCTTATTGGATTTGAGACCGATTCATTGATGATTTTTTAATTCAAGATTGAAAACCAATCCGTTTGCCTTTTTGTATCATAAATTTGTAATGTGTAAAAAAGCTTCATGCGCAAAAAGTTTATTCCTAAAAAGGTTAGAAAAATTAGAGAAATTATATCGGTAAGTATTTATACTATTCTACTTTTTCTGACCAATCACACATAATTTGCGGTTTTGAATCTTTACATGATTAGTATCAAAACAAGAAAGGTATTGTGATCTCTATTGCTGATTTAAAATCTGGACAGAAAGGAATTATCATAGATTTTGATGATGCTGTTTTACCAATTAAACTATTGGAACTGGGTTGTCTTCCAGGGAACGAGGTTGAATTGGTTCAAGTGGCGCCATTTAATGACCCGCTATACATAAATGTTAGTGGAACGCATATTGCTATTAGGCGTGAGTTAGCCAGTCAAATTCCAATAGAAATTGTAGGTACCCTTTCCTCCCCATGAGCAAAAGCATCAAAGTAGCCTTAATTGGGAACCCTAATACAGGAAAAACCTCAATTTTCAATCAGCTTACCGGTTTAAAACAAAAAGTAGGGAACTACCCGGGTATCACGGTTGAAAAAAAACAAGGAGTATGTGCGTTGCCTAAAGGTGTGAAGGCACATATTTTAGACCTGCCCGGCACCTACAGTTTAAACACCACTACCTTGGATGAAAGTGTAGTGGTGGAACTTCTACTTGATAAAAATGATAAAGATTATCCAGAGGTAGCAGTGGTAATCACCGATGTTGAAAATCTCAAACGCAATCTATTACTTTTCACGCAGGTAAAAGACCTGCGTATTCCTACAATCTTGGTCATTAACATGGCCGACCGTATGTCCAAAAAAGGAATTTCCTTGGATATAGAAGCTATGGAAAAAAAGCTGGATACTAAGATTGCCTTGGTCAGTACTCGAAAGGGAAATGGAATAGAATATATCAAAGAGCTGATTGCTAACTACAAAGATCTTTCTTCAGAACCAAATATTGATACTTCAAGAATTTCTCTAGAATATTTTGCTCCGTTAAAGCAGGCTTTTCCCCAAGGGGACTTATATAGGCTTTGGCTAGTGATAACGCAAGATGCCAACTCTACGCAAATTGAGAAAAAACGCATTCAAGAAGTCATTCCGTTTTCTGCCAAATCCAAAACTGAACTAAAAATACTCCGGCATCGAGAAACTGTGTTGCGATATCAATTTATCAATGCTGCTCTAAAAGACACGTATAAGGTTGATTTGCAATCCGCTAAAGGTTTGAGAGCCAATCTGGATAAGGTTTTGACGCATAAAGTCTTTGGTTATGTAATTTTCTTTTTGATTTTACTCCTTATTTTTCAGGCGATCTTTGAGTGGAGTACCTATCCCAGCGACTTTATTGATGCGCAGTTTTCTGCAGTCAGTGATTGGATAAAAACCACGCTTCCCTCTGGAATTTTAACAGATCTTTTAGCCGAAGGCGTCATTTCAGGAATTGGAGGTATTGCCGTTTTCATCCCGCAAATCGCTTTTTTGTTCTTGTTTATCTCTCTCTTGGAAGAAAGCGGCTATATGAGCAGGGTTGTTTTTTTGATGGACAAGTTGATGCGGCCTTTTGGACTTAGCGGTAAAAGTGTGGTCCCCCTAATTTCTGGAACAGCTTGTGCCATTCCCGCGGTTATGGCCACAAGAACCATTGAAAGTTGGAAAGAACGATTGATTACCATTTTGGTTACTCCTTTTACTACATGTTCCGCAAGACTTCCGGTGTATCTGATTCTTATCGCTTTAGTAATTCCCACGGGAAGTTTCTTAGGATTAAGTTACCAAGCCCTCACTCTAATGTTGCTCTACCTGTTAGGGTTCGGTATGGCTATTTTTTCGGCTATGGTTTTGAACAAGATTCTAAAAATTAAAAGTCGTACACTATTCATTGCCGAAATGCCCGCTTATCGCCTGCCGCTTTTAAAAAATGTTGGGTATACCGTATTGGAAAAAACCAAGAGTTTTGTCCTTGGTGCCGGAAAAATCATCTTGGCCATTGCCATAGTTTTATGGTTTTTGGGCTCCAATGGTTTTTCTGAAGATTTTAAAAATGCTGAAACCATTGTTGGAGAACGAATACAAAAAGAAGGTCTTTCTCCCTACAGTAAAAATTATATCAAAAACAACATCGACCTTTATTTGAAGAGCACACCTGTGGGCATTAATGGAGGCCAAAATATCATAGGTATAGGTGCCATTCAAGACTCAGTACAGGTAATGACCAAAATCCTTACCGAAAGTGCTATGCAACAGGAAGTGGCTAGCTATCGATTGGAACATTCCTATATGGGCTATGCAGGAAAAGCTATCGAGCCTGTGGTGAAGCCTTTGGGTTATGACTGGAAAATTGGCATAGCGGTTTTAACCTCTTTTGCAGCTCGTGAAGTATTTGTAGGTACATTGGCTACCATCTATAGCGTGGGTAGTGACCAAGAAGATACCATCAAAAATAGAATGGCGGCTGAATTAGATGAATCTGGGAAAAAACCTTTGTTCAATTTAGCATCCGGTATTTCATTGATGCTTTTTTATGCCTTTGCCATGCAGTGTATGAGTACACTTGCCGTTGTTAAAAAAGAGACCAACTCTTGGAAATGGCCCCTGCTCCAACTTCTGTTTATGAGCACTTTTGCGTACCTTGTAGCTTTAATGGCCTTCCAGCTTTTAAAATGATATGGAGTTACTACAAAACATATTGGCCTATATAATTCTTACCGCAGCTGTTGGGTATCTGGTATGGAAGTTTTTCCTTCCTAAGTCATTAATTCGCTACAAAAAAGTAAATTCAAAATCCTGTGGGCAAGATGACTGTGGGTGTCACTAGTCCCTTTCCTTTAAAATTTCATTTTTTTTCTACTTTTTTTGTTTCCCCTGTAACCTTTTCTTTTTTTCTGACTATACAGAATAGAAGACTAACAAAAACCACCATTTGGAAACCTTGACAGATGAAATACTAATGCAAAAAGTAGCCACGGGAGACCTGGATTTGCTAAAACTACTTTTTGATAGACACCATACGCATGTCTATAATTTTTTATACAAAATGTCAGGTGACCGAATGTTGAGTGAAGATCTTACACAAGATGTTTTTTATAAAGTGATAAAGTATCGAGGCTCCTATAAAAATGGTTCGTTTGTTTCTTGGCTATTTACGATTGC
>JBCCXJ010000014.1:0-86618 GCA_039191905.1 Bacteroidota bacterium
AAAATGTTCAGGAAATGGGAAAATCCATTACTGAAGAATTTGATAAAAAGCTGCTGCAGCACGTTTTTGTAGTTTCTGATGGAAGCTTTGTGAACGGAAGCGGATTAATTAAGGGATTGGAAAATGCAAAAGATTTTCAAGCCTCGATTACTGGCGGCTTGTGTGGAGATGGAGCCCGATTTGAAAAGACCCTTGCTTCATACAATGAAAAACCAAAACAAGGTGAAGTAATTGCTGTTGGTTTCTACGGTTCGGATTTGGAAGTTTCGTACGCCAACTATGGCGGATGGACTCCTTTTGGTCCAGAACGAATCATTTCAAAATCGGAAGGCAATATTCTCTATGAAATTGATGGTAAACCTGCTTTGGATTTGTATAAAAAATATTTAGGAGATAAAGCGGAACAGTTGCCTCAAGCGGCATTATTGTACCCTTTAACAGTACAAGATAAGCCAGGTTCCGAACCTTTGGTACGAACCATACTTACCATAGATGAAGAGAAAAACTCTATGATTCTGGCAGGTGACGCTCCTGTAAATTCCAAAGTTCAACTAATGATGTCTACCGTAGATGATATTGCGCAAGGTGCCGCAAAAGCAGCTTGTATGGCAATGAAAAAAAGAAAGAAAAATCCAGAATTGGCCTTATTGGTAAGTTGTGTGGGTAGGAAATTAGTTATGGACCAGAGAACTGAGGAGGAAATTGAAGAAGTAGCTGAGGTAATTGGACCTGATGCGGTTATTGCTGGCTTTTATTCCTATGGCGAAATGTCTCCATTCACGGATAGTAATCAATGTCAATTGCACAATCAAACCATGACCCTAACCTTATTGAGCGAGTAAATGCATTCTTTGTTAAAAAGGCAAATACGAAAACACCTACCAGAGGATTTTAAAGAAAATCCTGAGCTGGAGGCATTCTTTAATGCCATAAGTGGTTCGTATTCCAATTTTGACGAAAAGATTACCATGATTCAAAGGGCCACTTCTTTGAGTTCCCTAGAACTTTTTGAGGCAAACGAACGATTGAACAAAGAAGCAGAAGCCCAAAGAAAAGTATTAAAATCCCTAAGTAAGGCAGTAGCGGATGTACAGCATCAAAATGGCAGTACGAGCGCAATGCGTTTTGATCCCCTAAAATTGGTTGAAGATATTGAGCAGCAGGCTCAAAAATTGGTCACTATCACTGCTGAAAAGGATGTTTTGCTTCAAAATCTGGAGCAGCAGAACGAATCCTTGAACAACTATGCCCACATGGTTTCGCATGATTTAAAATCACCCATCCGAAACGTACATTCATTGGTAAGCTGGGTATTTGAAGAAGGTAAAGAAAGATTCAATGCGGAAAGTCTGGCCAATGTGGAACTTATCTTTCAGAACCTTACCAAAATGGATAGCCTTATTGATGGCATATTAAAACATTCAACCATTGATTCACTTCAGGAGCAACCCGTTTTGGTTGACTTGTATGAGCTAATTGAAGAAATAGAGGATACCATTTATGTGCCAGAATTGGTGAGTATAAAGAAAAGCAGAATGCTTCCAAGGCTTTTCACAGGCAAGTATAGAATGGAGCAGTTGTTCAAAAACGTAATAACAAATGCTATAGCCGCAGTAGAAGAAAACAAATCAGGTCTTATTGTGATTGATGTAAAGGAAGAAAAAGGAAAATGGTTGTTCAGCATTACGGACAACGGCAAAGGAATTCCTGAGCATCTCCAGAACGGGATTTTTGATATGTTCCGAAAGCTTGAAAACAATTCCGATGCCACGGGTATAGGGTTGGCTCTCGTAAAGAAAATCATTAACTATCATAAAGGAGATATTTGGTTGTCCTCAGAAGAAGGCAGTGGAACAACTTTTTTCTTCACCATTAGCAAAGACTTAGACTATGGAACACCCCAATCTTGATTACATCAAAGAAATCTCTGGAGGAAATGAAGAGTTTGAGAAAAAGTTCTTGAACATTATCCAAACCGAATTTCCAAAGGAGAAAGACGAATACATGGAAAATCTGGAGTTACAAAACCTGGATGAATCCGCTAAGATTGTGCATAAAATAAAGCACAAACTAGGAATTTTAGGGCTTCAACAAGGCTATCGATTGGCTATAAAGTATGAGGAAGACCTAAAATATGGTGACACCAAGTTACATAACCAATTCCATGAGGTTTTACAGACAGTGGAACAGTTTATATTAAAAATCGCATAAGATGAAAAGTATAATTGTTGACGATGAAGCTAGTGCCAGGGCTATCGTAAAAGAGCTTTGCAAAACCATTCCAGAAATGGAAGTAAGGGCTGAGTTTCCTAATGCTTTGGAGGCAATGAAGTTTTTAAAAGATAATCATGTTGATTTGATTTTTTTGGACATACATATGCCAAAACTCACAGGGATAGATTTTATTGAGACCCTTCAAGATCCACCGAAGATTGTATTGACCACATCGGACAAGGATTTTGCTATTGAGGCGTATGAATATCCGTTCATTGTTGATTATTTGATGAAACCTATAAGCCAGGAACGTTTTCAAAAATGCGTTGTAAAATTGAACGCAGCTTTTAGCAACGGTGTATCCAATGATTCAGGTCTGACCAAGGAAGAGGATACTGGGGATGATCTTTATATCAACATTGATCGAAGATTGATAAAACTAAAATTCAATGACATTCTATTAATTGAGGCAAAGGGGGATTATATCGAGATTCTAACCTTGGGAAAACGCTATCGAGTACATTCCACTTTAAAGAAAATCAAGGACAAACTTCCAGAATCCCGATTTCTTCAAATCCATCGCTCCTTTATCATCAACTTTACACAGATTATTGATATTCAAGACAATAGCGTTCTTATTGAAAAAAGTGTGATTCCGATAAGTCGATCTAATAGACCGGAATTAATGCAGCGATTGAATTTATTATAAAAAAGTAGGTAAAATACTACAATATTTATAATTATATACGTTAATATAGGTGAACACTTTACGAAAATGTTAAAACAGATTTTGTAACCACTTAAATGTTTTAACATATGCCACTGGAAATAAAGGAAAATCGAGGAGTTTATAAAATTTTGGGAGAGGTAACTGCACAACATGTAGGTACACTTGGGGCTTACTTTGATTCTATATTGGAGAACAATGATAGCTTTATGGTGAATCTGGAGGATGTAACCGTTTTGGATTCCGCTGCAGCTCATTTCTTTGAAAAACTATATCGAAAATCCGCTGAATTAAATAAGGTAGTGGCTTTGATTGGGAGACAGAATGATAATGTTCTCGAAACCATGAATACTACAAAAACTAAATATATTTTGAGCCCAGACCGGGTTTAATTAAATTTTTCCCTAATCATGAAGGTAACTGAGTACCAACCTTATTTTGGAATTACACCCAAGCAACTCAGCGATTCTGATTTTGAACGGTTAACCACATATTTTCAACTTTTGGAGAAAGTGGAAAAACCTGTGGTTAGCCTACTGATTCCTATCTATAGAGCTAAGGAAACTTTGGTTGGTCATATGTACTCACTTTCCAACCTAAAAACTATAATACCCTACGAGGTCATTTTTGTTGAAAACAATGCAGATAAAGACTCTTTACAAATTCTTAGGGAACTTGGTGCCAAAGTAGTTAGCCAACCCAATCAGGGAATTACCCATGCAAGGCAAAAAGGTTTGGATGAAGCGCGGGGACAGATTATCTGTAGTATGGACCCGGATACCATCTATGACCCATATTATATTGATAAAATGGCCTTGCCTTTTTTTCAAGATAAAAACTTGGTATTGTGTTATTCGGTTTCTAAAAGTTATGAAAACGATTTTCAACTTTCCACAAAAATGCGACTTCGAAATCGCCTAAAAGTAGCTTACTTTCGATACAAGATTTCCAAAGGATTTATCTACAAGATTAAGCACATCCGTGCTGTGGGTATGGCTATTAAAAAAGAAGCCATAGACAACATTGGGTACGATACCGATTTAAGGGCAGTATCCGGTTGTGATGATGGAATGTTGGCCATTCATTTATACAATAAAGGAAAGTTTAAGTACGTTCCAATTGATATTTATACAGCGCTTCCACCCAAAAGAGAGCCAGGGAAACCTTTCCCATTCTGTAACCAAAGATTTTACGATTTTGATAGGCCCATACGTGAAACGTATAGAGAGCTGGAAATCTCAGATTCGTTGTGATAAGTCACTAAAGATTACCCCTTTTTTTAGTTCTTTTTTCTGTTTTCATTCCATTTTATAGGGAATAAACTAGGGTAGGAATATTTCGCATATTCCATGCGTGTCATTGACCGATGGCCCTTTAAATACCAATACCTCCGATATAATGCCACTTACAACAAGCTAGGATGGTTTGACAACATAGAATTATTACAAAGTAATATTTATCCTACTTTCACATTTGTTAAAGACTACATAATTTAAATAGTAGGAATCATGAAAATTTTAGTTGTAGATGATAAGCAATCACTAAGTGAATTGGTATCACAATTTTTAGGGCAATCCTATAATGTGACCACTACAGAAGATGGTTTGGCCGCATTGAGTTGGATGCAAGACGGAAACATTCCTGATTTGATTATCACCGATTTGGAAATGCCAAATATGGATGGTTTTGAATTGATTAGAAAGGTAAAGGAAAGTGGCTATTTTTCCAATGTTCCCATTATAGTTCTCAGTTGTAGGGATAGCAGTTCAGACCGTATTCAATGTCTGAAATTGGGAGCTGACGACTATTTGGTAAAACCCTTTAATCCAGAAGAACTCTTGATTAGGGTGGAAAAGTTGTTGGTAAGAACATAAGCATAGAACACTATGGAAATTGTATCCGATAAAAAAGTCCGGCTGCTTTATGTCGGCAACAATGTCAATATGACCAATCAGTTCACTTCCAATGATGGGAAAGTGGATTTCCATGTTGCGGACAATGCTCTACATGCGATGACCTGGTTGGAAGAGAATGATGGTGTTGATGCCATTCTATGTGAAAAACAAATACCTGGGCAAACTGGAATTGAATTCCATAAAACCTTGAGAAAACGTTTTTCGAACAAACACTCCATCCCATTTATTCTTGTTGCAAAAGACAGGGGCAAAGAAGACTTATCGGAGGCCGTAAAAAATGGAATTGATGATTTTTATGTGCATCCGGTATCCGTTGATAATGTTATCGATAGAGTGCAATTTCTAAAGGAACTTAAGGTCAATCTAAAAAAGGAGAAGATAGGAGCCTCTAAAGGAGATATTAACGAATATAAGATAGGGTTTTGGAAACGTTCCTTTGATATTTTAGTTGCGGGCACAGTTTTACTCTTGGCTTCACCATTTCTTCTTTTGGTCATTCTCGCAATTCGATTGGAATCAAAAGGTAAAGTATACTATATCTCAAAAAGGGTAGGTACAGGGTACAAAATATTTGACTTTTATAAGCTTCGTTCCATGTACCCAGATGCGGATAAACGATTAAAGGAATTCCAACATCTAAATCAATACGTCCATGACGAAGAAGACGCGAGTGAAGAATTACAATCAAGTACTAATATAGAAAACACAACTTCTGGAACTATGCTGATTGGCGATGATACGGAAGTTGAAGAAGTACAGCATAATAGCAAAAAACGCGAAAGCACGAAAAGTGCTTTCGTGAAATTTGATAATGACCCACGTATCACCAAAGTGGGGCATATTATCAGAAAGTTAAGTATAGATGAATTGCCTCAGTTGATTAATGTCCTAAAAGGAGATATGTCCATAGTAGGCAATCGGCCCTTACCACTTTATGAAGCAGAGGTGTTGACCACGGATGAATGGACAGACCGATTCAATGGACCGTCTGGAATCACAGGACTTTGGCAAGTTGAGGCAAGGGGACGAAGCTCAAAAATGTCACCCGAAGAGAGAAAACAACTGGACATAAAATATGTGGAATACGCAAACAGCAAGCGTGCCTTCTTAATTGATATGTGGATTGTGCTGCGAACCTTTAAAGCTGTTTTTCAAAAAGAAAATGTGTAATGCAAAAGATTTGGGGCGTTTTACTGTGTTTTTTTGTGTTTCAAACCGTAGAAGCACAGGCAATCAATGCATTTATAGAGAAGGGTTTAGAAGAAAATGATATTAGTAAAAAGTTGCCGCCACTGGATACGCTTATCGCCATGGCCCGGGACTACTCTCCTTTTATCAAGGTAACAGAATCGGAGCAACAGTATCGAGATGGGGTGGTATCCTCGGAACAACGGGCTTGGTTGGACTACATCAACATCGAAGCCGGGTACAATTATGGAATTTTTGATAATCTGAGTAACCAACAGATTGCAGGCGATCCCCAAAGTCAGACACTCTTTTCAACAGAACAAAGCCGATATAATGTTGGGGTTTCCCTAAGACTTCCGTTATCGGCTATAATAAATAGAAGAGCCAGAATATTAAGCGCGAAAGGGGAGGCAGAAAAAGCTCGTTTTGAAACTCAAGTGGCTGAAGTAGAACTTGAGCAAAAGGTGGCAGAGCTTTACAACGATGTCATAAAACACCACCGTATGTTTTTTATTTCAGGTTCTATTGTAGACAATTTTAGGGTACAATCGATTCGGGCGGAGAAAGATTTTGCCAACGGCGTCATAAATGTTACGGAATATACGCGGCTACAACAAATGATGAATCAGGCTACCATGAATTTTGAGCTACAACGTTCGGAATTTGTAGGTTCCGTAATGGCTTTAGAAAGCATAATTGGAGCAGAATTGAATATTTAAGAATGAAGTTTAACCTGTTATTTTTTGTTCGTTTACTGCTTCGGCACATTGGATTACTTGTTGTGGTCCCAATCATTTTGGCGTCCATGGTGTTTTATTTGACGCGGGACGAACCCAAAGTATACAATTCCAAAGCAAGGATATATACAGGTATCGCCACAGGTTCCAATATAGAACTGGAAAACACCAAAATAGACTTTCGGGCCACGAATACGGCGTATGACAACCTCCTAAACTTGATTAAAGCAAGAACTACAATTGAAATTGTAGGCTTAAAGCTATTTGCCCAACATATGGTATTGGATAGTGCCGATGTAAAAATTATTTCCTACAAAAAATATCAGGAACTGATGAATATTGTTCCTGATGAGGTCAAGCAATTGGTGGTCAAAGGTGATATAGCAAAAACGTATGAAAATTTCTTGCAGCTTAAGGAGTCCGACCATACCAATTTCATATACAAGCTAATCAATCTAGACCATCCCGATTATAGCATTGAAAAAATACTTGGACGGATTGGCCTAAGAAGAATCTCGAACAGTGATTTTGTAGATATCGATTTTGAATCCGAGGACCCCGCCATTTGTCAAAACACCTTATTGATTCTTTGCGAAACTTTCGTAAAACTAAATGCAGATATTAAGGCAAATCAATCTGATGCAGTAGTTCGCTATTTTGAAGGGCAGTTAAACAATTCCACAAACAGTTTGCGAGGGGCAGAAGATGAATTGCTCGATTTTAATCGCACCCACAATATCATTAACTACTACGAACAAACCAAGCATATTGCCGCCGAGAAGGAAGAATTTGAAATAAAATATTTTGAAGTACTTCGAAAATATCATGCGTCAAAAGCGGTTCTTGAAATCTTGGAATCCAAACTGGAAACCCATGAACTCCGAAGATTATCCAGTCAAAGTATAATGAAGCTTCGGAAAGAACTATCCAACCTAAACTTTGATGTTTCCATGAAAACCCTGGGCTTGGAAAAAGATTCCCTTCAGATGGAAAAAGACGCCAAGGAAGTATCTCAAAAAATGCAACGCATAAAAGCACTGGAGCAGGAGCTGGCTTCTAATATTGACACTCTATACAAAACTGATTACAATACAAAAAGCATTGCTTCCACAAGTATTCTTGCAGACTGGTTGCAGAATACCATTGATTATGAAGGATATGATGCGCAGTTAAAGGTAATGGAGCAAAAAAGAGAAGAATTTGTGAAGTTATATCAGAAATTCTCTCCCCTTGGAGCAACAATGAAACGATTGGAACGAAAAATTGATATTGCCGAAAGAGAATACTTAAGCTTGCTACATAGTTTAGGTCTAGCCAAGCTACGACAGCAAAATGTAGAACTAAAATCCAACATAAAACTTACTGAAGTTCCTTTCTATCCTATTAGCCCGAAACCAAGCAAACGTATGCTTTTGGTCATAGTGGCTGGTCTAGCCGGTTTTATTTTGGTAGCAGCAACCATTTTAGTGCTTGAGCTTTTGGACGGAAACATCAATACAGCCGTCAGGGCAGAAGATAAAATAGGCCTAAAGGTATCATCAATCTTTCCGGTCATTGGAAAGTCAAATTCAAAAATAGACTATGGATATTTGAAGAATAAGGCGGTGAATGCCATATCCAGGAATATCATCTTAAATCGATTTAAAAAAGACAAAGAAGCCGAGCCCGTGGTGAATATGCTTTTCTCTACACAGGAAACGGAGGGAAAGACCTTTATCTGCAAACATCTATTGGATAAACTATGTGAGCTGGAATATAAAATCTTGCACATAACCTATGATGATCAAAATCTTGAGCTTCGATCAGCGAATTATCAAAGACTGGTCTATCCAATTAGTGATCAGCTCTACAAAATTTCAAATGTTAGGGAATTTGATGAATCTGGAAGCATAGAAGATTTTGGCGTTTTTGATTTCATTTTACTGGAAATACCTGGAATAATCAAAAACCCGTTCCCAGTAAAACTTGCCTCTACCATGGATTATACCTTTTTGGTTACTAGAGCCAATAGAGCCTGGAGTGAGGCGGATATTAATGCATTGGAATTGTTTAATGAAGCTACGACAGGCCCAGAACCAACTATTATTCTGAATGGAGTTAAGGTTCTGGAAATGGAAACTGTGGTCGGGGATTTACCTAAAAAACGGTCTTTGGTTCGAAGATGGGTCAAAAAAGCAGTTCAATTTAGATTTTTCACCAAAACTTCGGTAGCCTAATGCTGAAAAAGCTCAAACATATAGGCAAAGAAAAAAACCTATCTTCCTTGATGGCCAACGTGAGTGTTGCTTTTTTAGGACTCCTGAGTTTTATGTTGTTGACACGCCAATTGCCAAAAGAGCTTTTTGGAGAATGGGTATTGTTTATAACCTTGGCTACGTTTGTCGATTTATTGCGATTTGGACTTACCCGTACATCTTCAGTGCGATTGCTTTCCGGAGCAGATAATGAACAAAAAAGAGCCATCTTAGGTTCGTCCTTTAGGATTAATCTCATTTTGCTTGTTTTACTTACGGTACTTTGTTGGTCGCTCTATGGATTGTTACTATTATTTGATTTACAAATCAACAATGGATATAAACTGTTTTTACTCTACTATCCTTTTTTGGCGTTGTCCAACCTAAGCTGGAACAATGCTATGTCCCTTTTTCAAGCTGAGCAGAATTTTAACCGAATGATGTGGGTGAGATTGTCGAATGTAGGTTTGTTCTGTTTGTTTTTGGTACTAAACCATTGGTGGCTACAATGGGATTTGATTGCCATTATCTGGATAAACATCATAGTAAATGCCATTTCTGGAATATGGTGCTCCATTCGAAATTGGGATGGTCTAATGCTTCTTGGTTTTGCCAAAAGAAAGATAGAAAAAGAGTTGATAAATTTTGGTAAGTATTCCATGGGTACTTTAATCAGCTCAAGTCTGTTGAAAAGCTCGGATACCTTCATCATAGGGATGAGTCCAATATTGGGCTCGGCAGGAATAGCCATGTACGCCATACCGCTCAAGCTTACCGATTTACTCGGAATACCACTTCACAGTTTTACGATGACCGCCTACCCAAGAATGGCCAAAAAGTCTGTGGAAGGAGATGTACTTGGTGCAAAAAAAATATTCTATTCCTATGTGGGCGTAGTAACACTCCTATTCTTTCCTGTAGCCTTGGGCGGCTTTGTATTTGCCGAACAAATGGTCCTGTTTTTAGGAGGTGACGAATATTTGGATGCTTTGCCCTTGTTGACCCTAATTTTCAGGGTGTTTACAGGATACATCATGTTATTGCCCATAGATCGGTTTACCGGGGTGCTGTTAGATAGTATCAACAAACCAAAACTGAACTTGTATAAAGTATTGGTAATGACTTCTGCCAACATTGTTCTAAACCTATTGGCAGTCTTTGTGTTCGAGAGCTTGGTGGCCGTAGCGGTTGGTACGGTCCTCTTTACCATCATGGGGATGATTATGGGATTCTACTATTTGAAAAAAGAAATCCAGGTGGAAAGCAAACAAATCGTTTCGGAGAGCTTGGTTTTTTTAAAGAACCTTAAAACAAATTTGGGCTAATGAATCCTTTTGAAAAAACACAAGGTTCAGATTACCTCAAAAAGCCTCTTCCCATACTGCTGATTTTGTCAATCGCAATTACCGCAGGGCATTTGACTGCAACAAAAGGATTGGTCGCCGGTTTGGCCATTGTTGTGTTGCCTTTCGCAGCCCTATATATGGGTGCTCTTTTTGTAAACCCTCGTATTGGAATAATAACCATACTCATTTTTAACTTTTTTGTTTTAGGCATTGGACGTTACATTCCCATGACCTGGGGTCTTTTGATGGATGGTCTCATGGTCCTGATGTATTTGGCATTGTTCTTTAAGGCCTTCCGGATAAAAGTACCCTGGGAAAGAGCCAACTCACAACTGACCCTTTTGGTGACCATTTGGTTTGGGTATGCTGTTCTGCAAATAGTAAATCCTGAAGCCGTAAGTGTTGCCGCGTGGTTTTATGCCATGAGAGGATTAGCCTTGTATCAGTGGTTGTTTGTT
Organism: Bacteroidota bacterium; assembly: GCA_039191905.1. Taxonomy (GTDB): domain Bacteria; phylum Bacteroidota; class Bacteroidia; order Flavobacteriales; family Flavobacteriaceae; genus Flagellimonas. The sequence goes on from JBCCXJ010000014.1 coordinate 10,821, forward strand.
CCCTTGGTGTTTATTCTTTTCAATAAAGAAAAAGACCTACATATTTTCTTTGTCATCTGGGGAGTTCTCTCCGTTTTGGCAACCATGAAGGGCATGCAGCAACTCATTTTTGGGGTTGATTCCTACGAGCAGGCGTGGTTGGACGCAGGGGGAGATGTTACCCATATCTTGTTTGGAAAGCTCCGTATTTTCTCATTTTATTCTGATGCAGGTCAATTTGGAGCCTCACAGGGACATACGGGTGTTGTTTTTGGAGTTTTAGCCCTATTTGCCAAAAACCGAAAATTTCAAATTTTTTGCGGAATTGTGGCTATGGCCGGTTTATTGGGCATGATGATTTCTGGAACTCGAGGAGCCATTGCAGTACCAGCTATGGGCGGAGTTATGTTCATCTTGGTAAGAAAACACATCCCAAGTATTGTGCTGGGCATAATGGCCGGGATTGGCATTTTTGTTTTCTTTAAATACACAACTATTGGAAATGACAATGACCAAATTCGAAGAATGCGTACGGCATTTGACCCAAATGACGCTTCTCTGGAAATGCGAAGAATCAATCAGGCAAAACTTAAAGGATATTTGGCAACAAGACCTCTCGGCGGAGGTATTGGTTCAACGGGAAACTGGGGAAAACGATTCTCCCCTAACACTTTTTTGGCCAATACAGCAACCGATAGCTGGTTTGTTGCCGTGTGGGCAGACACAGGTATTGTGGGTTTGTATCTCCACTTATTCATTTTGTTTTTTATTCTAATAACCGGAGCATACAATTGCATGTTCAAAATCCGGGATGATTGGTTAAAAGGTCGGATTACGGCACTGGTATGCGGAATGGCCGGTATTATGTTGGCCTCGTATGGAAATGGTGTTTTTGGCCAATTTCCAACCTGTATTTTGATGTACACAGGTATGGTATTCATTTTTATTTCTCCAAAATTGGATAAGAAAATTATGGCTGAAAAAGAAGCTCAATTAGAATTGCAAGTAGCGTAAAATTAAAATCATGGAACCACTAATCTCTATAATTACCATTAACTACAACGAGTCAGATGTAACATTGGATTTGTTGGAATCTATTAGGAAGTTGAGCTATTCCAATTATGAAATAATTGTGGTGGACAATGCATCACCAAATGATAATCCCGATAGAATCAAAGAGAATTTTCCCGAAGTCAGTCTGATAAAGAGTCGAGAAAATTTAGGGTTTGCAGGGGGTAACAATCTGGGTGTAAAGCAGGCCAAAGGCGAGTATCTTTTGTTTATTAATAACGATACTATTGTCCCTCCCGACTTCATCCAACCTTTGGTGGAGACACTACAAAATGATGATAGTATTGGAATGGTAAGCCCAAAAATCAAATTTCACTGGGACCCAACTTTGATTCAATATGCGGGCTATACCCCAATGAACAAATGGACTATTCGAAACAATAGTATAGGGTATCATCAAAAAGACAATGGAGATTTCGATGAACCTAAGGAAACCCAATCCATTCATGGAGCGGCCATGATGGTTCCCAAAAGAATCGTAGAAGAGGTCGGGATGATGACCGAGATCTATTTTTTGTACTACGAAGAGCACGATTGGGCCGAAATGGTAAAACGCGCTGGGTTTAAGATTTTCTATCAACCTAAATCGTTTATACTTCACAAGGAATCTATTTCAACGGGTAAGTTCAGTCCTCTAAAAACCTACTATATTTCTAGAAATAGGATACTTTTTGCGAGACGTAATTTCAAGCCGCTATCCTTGGGAATAAGCTTGTTGTTTCAATGTTTTGTATCTATTCCAAAAAACACACTTCAATTTTTGTTCAAGCGGGAGTTTGCTCATTTAAAAGCCCTTTGGCGCGCGATTAGCTGGAATCTAAATCACAAATCCGCTATCTGATTAAAGCAGTTTAGAGCTTTTTCAATTGGAATTGGGCGGATATTAACTCGATTCCAATATCTTTTTGTCATTGCAAGAAGAAAAACTTTTTCTTCGTATCGTCTTCTTTTTGATAGTAGAAATGTTCGATTTTGGAGGTCATTCCTATTATATTTTCTAGGAAATAGTAAAATGGAAATAAATTGAAATATGTCGACCAAATCCCTCTTTATTCGGTTGATTGACACGTTTTAATGGAAATAAGTCCCTATTTTACAACAGTAATCCACTTCTTTACAACAATTACTTTTCTTATATATAATGTAGGATAATATTTACAAAAATATTATACCTAGCATAATGTATAGAATTTTTAAAATAGCATTTGTTTTAAGCATTGGGTTGACATTTTTCGGCTGTGTTAGCGAAAGTGATTTAGATCCTGTGCCTGACGAACCAGATGCCACGATTCAAGACGGACCTTTAGCTGGCTTAAATGTATCAGCTAGTTTTGACTATACTACCAGTGACGCGGTAAACATAACTCTGGATGTGCCTCAATTTTTGAGTAGTGCCGTATTTACGCTTTACAGTAAAACGGGAACCTTGGATAGTATTCCTTTTGGGCGGGCCACTTTTGATGCCGAAGGACATTTTGAACAGGATTTTGTGCTCACGGCTCAAGCAGATAGTATTATCCTGGTCTCAGATTATCTAGGATTAACCAAGGACATTCACTTACCCATTCAGAATAATTCGGTTTCATTTGATTACCGACCCTTATACGACAGAAGTGGAACCGCGACTAAGGCGGCATATACCACATTTGGTACTAGCAAAAGAAGCACAAGCCTCACTTCAAAAGTAACGTACAACTATTTGAGCAGCTACAACAGCTTAGGTGTTCCTGATGATATGGAATTACCAGATGTGATTCAGCAAAACCTGTTGGATGATGTAAATGCTTCATTACCCGAAAGAAGTAGAGTGCCAATAGCTAATCCACAATTTTTAGCAAATGAAAGTGAGACCAGTATGGTTTTGATGGATTTGGCTGATGTTTGGGTAACCTTTGTTTCAGAAGGTGCGGGGTTTCGAAATGCGATTGGTTACTATTCATACCCAATAGGTTCAAAACCAGCAACAGTTGACGATATCGGAGCACACAACATCATATTTCCCAATGTGTCCATGGTGGGTTCTTCAGGAGGCTTGGTGCCTGGCGATAGGGTTTATCTCGGAAGGTTTCCTCCAAATACTGTGGTCTCATGGTTTATCGTTGCCAACGGTTGGAATGGTTCAGACGTTGGGGATGGACGAAACATTTTTTACTCAGACCCTACATTTAATCCCGAAAATGGAAGTCTGAGCAATCATATGGTACAGTTGTATGACAGTGCCCGTGAAATCAATTTCTTGGCCTTCGAAGATTTACGTCGGGACCAAGGTTCCGATGATGACTTTAATGACGCTGTATTTTATGCTCGAGCGAATCCCGTGGAATCCATTGAATTGACCAATGTAGTGGCCTTGATTCCAGCTAATGACTCAGATGGGGATGGCGTAAACGATGAATTGGACGATTTTCCTTTCGACGTCAATCAAGCTTTCAATAATTTTTCTCCTAGCGAAAACCTATCTGGTGTTCTAGCCTACGAAGACTTGTGGCCAAGCCAGGGTGATTATGACTTCAATGATTTGGTGGTCTCTTACACCTATAATCTCATTACCAACGCCTCAAATCAAGTCACTCGTATTGAAGGGGATTTCACTATAGATAATATTGGCGGTGCCCAGCGCAATGGTTTTGCGCTGTTCTTTCCAGTTGATCCAAGTTTAGTGGCGGATGTTCAAGGCCAAGTGGTAAACGCAGATTTTATCAATCTTGATGCAAACGGAACAGAATCCGGTACAGAGGCCAACGAAACGGTCATATTTATTGCAGGAAATACTATTGAAATGCAAGGGGAAACTATCAATATCGGAATCGACTTTAATACACCCATAAGCTACGAAGCGTTAGGGCTTGTGCCGTTCAATCCATTTTTAATTTCCAATGGAGATAGGCCTAGGGAGATTCACCTACCGGATTTTCCCCCCACCAGTAAAGCAGCTCTTTTGAGCAGTTCTGATGACGACAGTGATCCTAACAACGAAAGATATTACAAGACTATGACCAATCTTCCTTGGGCGCTAAACATCTTTGATGATTTTGTTCCCCCGGCAGAATCCATTCCGATAACCATAGAATACCCAAGGTTTGTTAATTGGGCCAATTCCGGTGGTACCCAGGATTTGGATTGGTATGCAAGACAATAAAGAATCAATTAGTAAATACAAAAACGAAATTCTATATCATGAACATTACAGTAGTAGGAACAGGCTATGTTGGATTGGTGACGGGAACTTGTTTCGCTGAAACCGGAATCAATGTCACCTGTGTGGATATTGACAAGAAAAAAATCGAAAAATTAAGAAGGGGTGAAGTGCCAATTTATGAGCCAGGACTCGACCTTATTTTGGAACGAAATATTGATAAGGGAAGAATTTCCTTTACAACAAGTTTGCAAAAGGCCATCAAGGAGTGCGATGCAGTTTTCATCGCTGTAGGAACTCCTCCAGATGAAGATGGTAGTGCAGACCTTAAATACGTTCTAGGTGTTGCTCGAGAAATAGGACAGCACATGGAGGACTATAAAGTGATTATCACAAAAAGTACAGTCCCCGTTGGAACGTCTTTTAAGGTTAAAGCCGCAGTAGAGGAAGAATTACAAGCCAGAAGTGTTCGTATTCCTTTTGATGTGGCTTCAAATCCAGAATTCCTTAAAGAAGGAAGCGCTGTGGATGATTTTCTTAAACCAGATAGAATTGTAGTGGGAGTAGAAAGTAAGCGAGCTGAAAAAGTGATGAAGCGCTTATATAAACCATTTCTGATGAATGGCCACCCGCTCTTATTTATGGATATTTTCTCGTCTGAGATGACCAAATATGCGGCCAACTCCATGTTGGCAACCAAAATCAGTTTTATGAATGATATTGCCAACCTATGCGAATTGGTAGGAGCAAATGTGGATTTGGTGAGAAAAGGTATCGGTTCAGATTCTAGAATTGGAAACAAGTTTATTTACCCTGGAACTGGATATGGAGGAAGTTGCTTCCCAAAAGATGTGCAAGCCTTAGTTCGTACAGCTGATGAGTATGGCCACTCTTTAGAGGTGTTGAAAGCAGTTGAAGCTGTGAATTATCGACAGAAAACCACTTTGGTTGAAAAAATAAAGCGACACTTTGGTGAAGACTTAAAAGGCAAGCAGTTTGGAATGTGGGGATTATCCTTTAAGCCAAAAACCGATGATATGCGCGAAGCTCCATCATTGGTCATTATAGAGGAATTGAAAGCTTTAGGCGCCACGATTCGCGCATATGACCCTGTTGCCATGGAAGAAGCAGAAAGAATTTTGGGAGATAAGATTGAATACGCTAAAGATGAATACGATGCCATTATAGATGCTGATGCCTTGATTCTTGTTACAGAATGGTCTGAATTCCGTATGCCTAATTATAGAATTCTAGAAAAATTGATGAACCAAAAAACCATTTTCGATGGAAGGAATGTGTATGATCCAGAAGAAATGGAAGAGTTGGAATTCACCTATTACAGTATTGGTAGGGAAGCCGTCAACAGCACAAACACTCAAACCATTGACCTTTAATCCAAAAAAATGAAAAGAATATTAGTAACTGGGGGCGCTGGATTTGTAGGGTCCCATCTTTGCGAAAGATTGCTTGATGAAGGCAATGAGGTAATCAGCATGGATAATTACTTTACCGGAAGAAAAAGTAAAATAGTCCATCTTTTGGATAATCCATACTTCGAAATTATTCGACATGATGTTACCCTACCCTACTTCTTAGAGGTAGACGAAATTTACAACTTGGCTTGTCCTGCTTCGCCAGTACATTATCAACATAATCCCATTAAGACGATTAAGACTTCCGTTTTGGGAGCGATTAATATGTTGGGATTGGCCAAACGAATAAAAGCAAAGATTTTACAGGCGTCTACAAGTGAAGTTTATGGTGATCCAGAATTGCATCCACAGCCTGAGGACTATTGGGGTCATGTAAATCCAATTGGAGTTCGCTCATGTTACGATGAAGGTAAACGTTGCGCTGAATCTTTGTTTGTGAACTATCACACCTCTAATGATGTATTGGTAAAGATTGTCCGAATCTTTAACACCTATGGCCCTAGAATGGAACCTGATGATGGACGTGTGGTATCCAACTTCATTATGCAGGCCCTTCAAGGGAAAGACATCACTGTTTTTGGTGATGGTACTCAGACACGAAGCTTCCAATTTGTCGATGATTTGGTTGATGGTATGATTAAGATGATGAATACGGAAGATGAATTTATTGGTCCAGTCAATATTGGAAATCCAGGTGAATTTACCATGTTGGAGTTGGCGCAGAACATCATCGATTTAACCGGTTCTAAATCCAGAATCGTTCATTTGCCCTTGCCTTCGGATGACCCAATGCAACGTAAACCAGACATTTCATTAGCTCAGGAAAAGCTGGAAGGTTGGGAACCACAGGTTGATTTGCGTACGGGGCTTACAAAAACCATTGCCTATTTCGATAATCTCCTACAAGAAAAGTCTATTCAGGCTTTAATGGAAAATTAATATTCAACGAATGGAAGTACTGCAGCTCATTTTAAATGGAATTGAGATCCTTTTGATAGGGTATTTCGGTTTTGCTGCTCTGTATGTTTTTGTATTTGCATTTGCAGGATTGTTTAGAGCTAAGGAAAGAAATACGCTTTTTCAAAAACAACGCAAAATTGCAGTGCTGATTCCAGGATATAAGGAAGATGCTGTAATTGTGGATGTGGCCCAACAAGCATTGAGGCAATCTTATCCTTCGAATTTGTTTGAAGTAATCATAATCGCAGATTCTTTTCAGGAGGATACTTTACTGAAACTAAAAACCTTGCCCTTGCGTGTAGTTGAGGTTTCATTCGAGAAAAGCACAAAATCCAAGGCTTTGAACAAGGCGATGGAAGTCATTGGTGATGACTATGATGTGGCTTTGATTTTAGATGCTGATAACATCATGGAACAAAAGTTTCTTGAAAAAATGAATGCATCATTCAATCAAGGATTCAAGGTGGTTCAAGGGCATCGAATTGCTAAAAACACCAACACCTCTTTTGCTATTTTGGATGCCGTTAGCGAAGAAGTAAACAACCATATTTTTAGAAAAGGACATCGAGTCTTAGGCCTTTCCTCAGCATTGATAGGTTCTGGAATGGCCTTTGACTACTATTTCTTCAAAAAAATGATGTCCCGGATAAAAGCGGTTGGTGGTTTTGATAAGGAATTGGAGCTTGAATTGCTGCAAAAGCGAATCAAAATTGAATACCTCCATGAGGCCTTGGTATTGGATGAGAAAGTCCAGAAATCCGAAGTATTTGCCAATCAAAGAAAGCGCTGGCTTTCAGCTCAGTTTATTTACTTCCAGCGATATGTTGGGGCCGGAATAAAGGAGCTTTTCACCAAAGGCAATGTAGATTTCTTTGACAAGGTGTATCAAATGATCTCGCCTCCTCGAGTTCTTCTTTTAGGCTTAGTTGTGGTTTTCACGGGGATATACTTTACACTTGATATTATTGGGACTTCTAGTATTCTGACGGTACCTTCAATCCTGTGGTATACTACAATGGGACTCACAATATTGGCATTTGCTTTCTCCATTCCAAAAAAATATTACAATCAGAAAACCTTGAACGCCGTTTTGACCTTGCCCAAGGCTTTTCTCCTTATGTTCCTTTCCTTGTTCCGATTGAAGGGAGCTAATAAAAAATTCATCCATACACAACATGGAACCATCAACACCCCCTAAGATGAAGATAGGAATTGAAGGACAACGCTTATATCGCAAAAAGAAGCATGGTATGGATATGGTGGCGTTGGAACTCATCAAAAGCCTCCAGAGCATTGATACCTATAATGAGTACGTAATTTTTGTACGCCCAGATTTTGATAATACTTGTATTCCAAGTGCCCCCAATTTTAAGATTGTGGAATTGGAATCTAAATGGGGCTATCCCGGATGGGAACAATTTGCTCTCCCCAAGGCGGCCTTTGAAGAGGGTTGCGACGTACTCCATTGTACAAGTAATACCGGTCCGCTTTTTTCCAAAGTGCCGTTAATTACCACCTTGCACGATATCATTTATCTAGAGAGTATCAGCCTTTTCAAAAAGGAAGGTACTTGGTATCAGAAATTGGGAAATATGTACAGGAGGTATTGTGTTCCTCCGGTAATCAAAAGAAGCAAGAAGGTCATCACGGTTTCCAAATACGAAAAGAAACGGATAAACAATCATTTTGGTTTTACGGACAATCGATTGACCGCAATTTATAATGGTGTAGGCGACCATTTTAGAAAGGTCACGGACTTGGGAAAACTTAATACGATAAAGGAAAAATATCAGTTACCCGACAAGTTCTTTTTCTTTTTGGGAAATACAGACCCAAAGAAAAATACCAAAGGTGTTCTTAAGGCTTTTGCAAACTTCAATAAGCAGTATCCAAACCAATATAAGTTGGTGATGTTGGATTACGACCTCATGGAGCTTGACAAGTTATTAAGTAATTTAAAGATAAGTGAGATTAAGGATTTAATCCATTTGACCGGCTATGTTCAGAATACTGATTTACCCGCGATAATAAGTCAATCCACGGTCTTTTTATATCCTTCGCTTAGAGAAAGTTTTGGCATTCCCATTTTGGAAGGAATGGCTTGTGGCGTGCCAGTGATTACCTCAAATACCTCTTCAATGCCTGAAGTGGCTGGAGAAGATTCCGCTTTAATCGTAGACCCTTTTGACCCTGACCAAATTACGGATGCCCTAGTTACATTGGTGGAGGACCGTGCTTTAGCCAATCTGTTAATTGAAAAAGGAATAGAACGGGCCAAGAATTTCTCATGGCAAGCCATGGCTAAAAATGTTTTGGAACTCTATAGAGACGTACATGAAGAACTTCAACGCGAAATCGTATGATTAAGGACAGAGATATTGTAGTGGTTGGTATACAGGCCTGGGATATTGAAATTGGAAGCAATTGTAAGAACATTGCTTTGGAATTCGCCAGACACAATCGAGTCCTCTATGTAAACCCACCATTGGATAGAGCAACGCTAAAAAGAGAAAGAGATTCTGAACGAATTCAGAAAAGACTTCGAATAAAAAATGGTGAGGAAAATGGATTAATTGAAGTCGCCGACAATCTTTGGAATCTATATCCGGAATCCATGACGGAGTCCATCAATTGGATTCCTTTTCATGGACTTTTCAAATTATTGAACCGAAGAAACTCTAGAATTTTCTCTCAGGATATCAAAAAAGCGATGAGAGAATTGGATTTCAAGGACATTCTATTGTTTAATGACAGTTCTATGTTTTTGGGACTTCACTTAAAAGAATTTTTATCTCCAGAAAGCTATACGTATTACATGCGGGATTACTTGATAAAGGTACCCTATTGGCAAAAACACGGAGAGCGAATTGAACCGCAAATCATTAAAAAAGCGGATACCGTGGTAAACAATTCCACCCTATACACGGAATATGGATTGGAACATAATCCACATAGTTATATGGTGGGTCAAGGCTGCGATGTTTCCCTATTCAATGATGAAGAAGACGCTATTCAGGTTCCAAAGGAATTTGAGGGAATACCTAAACCAATCTTGGGATATGTTGGGTATTTAACCAGCATGCGATTGGATTTAAAGTTATTGGAGCATATGGCAAAATCCAAAAAAGATTGGAGTATTGTCCTAGTAGGTCCAGAGGATGAAGATTTCCGAAATTCTAAGCTTCATGAACTGGACAACGTCTACTTTTTGGGTAGAAAAGATGCATCAGAATTACCTGCATATGTAAAAGGGTTTGACATTGCTATGAATCCACAAGTGGTCAACGATTGGACCATTGGAAACTATCCCCGAAAAATCGACGAGTATTTAGCTATGGGCAAACCCACTTTGGCTACAAAGACCAAAGCGATGGAAATGTTTGAGAATCATGTGTATCTAGCTACAAACAAGGAAGAATATTTGGAACTAGCGGAAAAGGCCTTGGACGAAAACAGGCAGGAATTGATTCAAGCACGTATCCTATTTGCCAAAAGCCACACTTGGGAAAACAATGTGAAGGCCATTTACGAGGCCATTAAAAAATCCGCCTAAATCAAAACGTCATGGGATTGGTAAGCAAAATCAAAGCGAATAAAAAAATAAAGGCATTTGCCTATTGGCTCATTGTGCCCAGAAATCAAGCTCGCCCCCGATTGTGGGTCAAGTGGTTTGTCAATCCTTTCTATCACAAAAAAGGAAGAAGAGCAACCATTTGCCGTAGAACCAGAATGGATGTGTTGCCTTGGAACACATTTGAGTTAGGGTCGGATTCAACCATTGAAGACTTTGCAACAATAAATAATGGGGTTGGAGCTGTGATAATTGGAGATAGAACACGAATCGGTTTGGGAAATACCTTGATTGGCCCTGTCACCATAGGTGATGACGTTCGTTTGGCGCAAAATATTGTCCTTTCCGGATTGAATCACAATTATGAAGATGTGTCCCAACCCATCCATGCCCAAGGGGTATCCACTTCACCAATAGTAGTTGAAGATGAAACTTGGATAGGTGCAAACACAGTTGTGGTTGCAGGGGTTACCATTGGCAAACATAGTATAGTTGCCGGCGGAAGCGTAGTCACTAAAGATGTGCCTCCTTATTCCGTAGTGGTTGGAAATCCCGCCAGAGTTGTAAAAACCTATAATCCAGATTCTGGAGAATGGGAAAGAGTAATAAAAAAGAATTTGGTAGCCGTATAGCACAAACAATATTGTATGGAGTTTCTAGTATATTTTTTTTGGATAGCCCTATTCATTATTTTCTATTCCTATTTGGGTTATGGAATTATCCTTTTTGGGATTATCAAACTCAGAAGACTGTTGGGTCTTGGAAAGCCCTACAAAGGAAACGAAGATTATGAACCAGAGGTTACCTTATTCGTCAGCGCCTTTAATGAAAAAGATTTTCTTGAGCGGAAAGTTGAGAACTCTAAGAGCCTGGATTACCCGGACGAAAAAGTAACCCAGATTTGGGTGACTGATGGTTCAGATGACGGTACTCCCGATTTATTAAGAAAATATGCCGGGGTACAAGTGTATCATAGAGATGAGCGTGCAGGTAAGATTGCTGCGATGAATCGTGGAATGGAATTCGTTCAAACGCCTATTGTAATCTTTTCTGATGCCAATACCGATTTAGGTAAAAACTCTATTAAAGAAATTGTTAGGCTGTTCCGAAACCCTAAAGTAGGTTGTGTTTCCGGCGAAAAAAGAATCTATTCCAAAGATGCAGATAGTGCCGCTGGTGCAGGTGAAGGTCTGTATTGGAAATATGAATCCCAATTAAAAAAGTGGGATGCCGAACTGTATTCTGTAGTAGGTGCAGCCGGTGAACTTTTTGCTATTAGAACTGAACTTTGGCAAGAAGTGGAAAAAGATACGTTATTGGATGATTTTATGATTTCACTTCGGGTGGCCATGAAAGGGTACACCATTCAATACAATCCTGAAGCCTATGCCATAGAATCGGCTTCTGCGGATGTGAAAGAGGAATTGAAAAGAAAAGTTCGGATTTCGGCAGGTGGTATTCAGTCTGTGGTCAGATTGGGTTCACTTTTGAACTTTTTTAAATACGGAACCTTATCATTTCAATACATTTCGCATAGAGTGTTACGGTGGACCTTGACACCTTTACTTCTTTTGTTGATTATTCCAGCAAACTTTATCTTGGCAAATAACGAAGGATTGTTTGATTTTGGACTTTATAGTTTTTTGTTCTGGGGCCAAGTCGCTTTTTACGTTGCTGCTTTGGTAGGCTGGTTCTTGGAAAACAGGGCAATTCGACTAAAAGCTTTGTTCATTCCCTACTATTTTTTTATCATGAACCTTTCTGTATTCTTGGGTTTTGGAAGATACTTAAAGGGCAACCAATCGGTGAATTGGGAACGTGCGAAAAGGGGAGGGGTAAATCCGCAAACGACAGCCTAGGCCATTTCGGTTTCCGTATACAAAGGGATGTCGAAGTAAAACGTACTCCCTTTACATTCTTCACTTTTGATTTTAAGTGTCCCCCCATTTTTATGAACGAAGCTTTGACAAAGCACTAGGCCCAAACCTGTTCCAGGTTCTTTTTCAGTACCTAGTTTACTAAAATGTTCGTTGGGATTTAGAATTTTTCGAATATCCTCTTTAGAAATCCCATTACCATTATCCTGAACCTCTAAAACAACGCTTTCTTCTAAAATTTTTGAATTAATGCTGATAGCGCCTTCAACCGGAGTAAACTTTATGGCATTGGAGAGTAGGTTTCGCAACACCGTTTTTATCATATTGTTATCCGCATAGGCAAAGGTCTCGGCAGGTACATTGTTGGAAAGTTCAATTTTTTTATGCTCACTACCCAACTTTAAAAGTCTAAAGGTTTGCTCAACCAATTCATGGACATCTAGTTTTTCAGGAATCATTTGAATTTGGTCACTTTCAGATTTGGCCCATCCTAATAAATTTTGAAGAAGATTTAGTGCCTCATCCATGGTTTTTAAAAGCTCGAAAACCGTTTCATCCAAAAATGATTCACTCTTTGGGTCAATGATACCACGCAGAATAAAATCCATTTTAAGCTTTGCCGCGCTTAAAGGAGAACGAAGGTCATGCCCAATAATGGAAAACATTCTATCCTTCAAATCATTGGATTGTTGAAGATTCTGGGCCTGTTCCTCTATTTTCTTTCTGGCACGCATCAGTTCAATATGCGTACGAATACGTGCAATCAACTCCTGCTCGTTGAAGGGTTTGGTCACGTAGTCCACACCCCCAACCTGAAAACCTTTTACTTTGTCTTTGACATTAACCTTTCCGGTAAGAAAAATTATAGGGATATCTCGGTATTCAGGAAACTCTTTGATTTTTTCACAAAGCTCAAAGCCTTCTATCCTGGGCATTACCACATCCAATAGAATAAGATCAGGTCGTTGCTCTTTCAGGAGTTCGAAAAAGTAATCATCGTCGCTGGTACCAACATACTTATATTCGTTTCTTTCTAAAATGAACCGAAGCAGTTCCAAGTTCAACTGTTCGTCATCAATCGCAAGAATGTAGGGTTTTTGAGCACTTGTAGAATCCATAGAAGTAAAAACACGCAATACTAAAGTAGGAAAAAGTTTTCTTTTTCATAAGAAATAACGTTTGCCTAAATATTTGAAAGGTTAATAAAGTTGGCGGGTTTACGCATTAAACCTATCTTCAAGGTGTTCTACCAACAAAAAACAGTCTTTCACAACAATAATTAAGTGACTGTAAAAAGTAGGATTATATTTACAGAATAAGTAATATAAAGTCCAAAACATGGCTCATATTTTAGTAACAGGAGGAGCAGGTTTCATAGGTTCCAACTTTGTTCCCTACTATCTAGAAACACGACCTGATGACCATATTGTGAATATTGATGCACTTACCTATGCGGGTAATTTGGATAACCTAAAGGAGGTTGAGGGACATTCAAGATATACCTTTCTAAAAGGGGATATTTGTGATAGAAAACTAATAGAGAAACTATTTGAACGATATGATATTCAAGCTGTTATCCATTTTGCAGCAGAATCGCATGTGGATAATTCCATTACGAATCCGGATGCCTTTATGCAGACAAACATTATAGGTACGTTTAATTTGATAGATGTAGCCAAAATGCATTGGATGGTAGGTCCAGGAGTCTATAAAGAGGCATATAAGAACTCAAGATTTCACCATGTTTCCACGGATGAGGTATATGGTACTTTGGGCAAGGAAGGCTTATTCCATGAAACAACACCTTATGCGCCAAATAGTCCTTACAGTGCTTCTAAAGCATCTTCGGATTTTATCGTTAGAAGTTACCATCACACGTATGGAATGAATGTGGTTACTTCCAATTGTTCCAACAATTATGGTCCCAAACAGCATGATGAAAAATTGATTCCAACGATTATACGAAAAGCCTTAAGCGGAGAGTCTATTCCTATTTATGGAGATGGCTCCAATATTCGAGATTGGCTTTACGTTTTAGACCATTGCAAAGGAATAGCCTTGGCTTATGAAAACGGAGTTTCCGGAGAGACTTATAACATTGGGGGTCGTAATGAAAGAGACAACATGTACATTGCCCAAAAAGTTTGTGAGATTTTGGATAAAAAACAACCTAGGTCGAATGATGAATCCTATAAAGATTTAATTTCCTTCGTAAAGGATCGTGCCGGTCATGATTTCAGATATGCCATTGATGCTTCTAAAATTGAAAGTGAATTGGGATGGGAGGCAGATGAGAATTTTGAAACCGGAATAAAGAAGACTATTGATTGGTATTTGGAAAAGTTTATCACGAAAAACACAAAAAGCTTGGCTTAAATGCCATAAAACAGCCGTTTTAACAGAATAAACAGAAAAAATGAAAGGAATAATATTAGCAGGAGGCTCTGGAACGCGATTACACCCCATTACTTTGGCCGTGAGCAAACAGTTAGTCCCTGTATATGATAAACCTATGATTTATTACCCACTTTCCACCTTGATTGAATCTGGAATATGGGAAATTTTAATCATATCAACTCCACACGACTTACCGCTGTTTGAACGTTTGTTAGGAGATGGTAGAAAATACGGATGCCGTTTTGAGTATGCGGTTCAAGAAGAACCCAACGGATTGGCCGAAGCTTTTCTTATTGGCGAAGAATTTATTGGAGATGATAAAGTCGCTTTGATTTTGGGTGATAACATTTTCTATGGAACGGGATTGGAAAATTTATTGCAATCCAACAATGACCCGGATGGTGGTATCATTTACGCCTATCATGTGAATGACCCAGAGCGCTATGGTGTGGTTGATTTTGATGAAAAAGGAAATGCCATTTCCATTGAGGAGAAACCCAAAAAACCAAAATCCAATTATGCGGTACCTGGGATTTACTTCTATGACAATGATGTTGTGGAAATTGCTAAGAATATTGAACCAAGTCCTAGAGGGGAGTTGGAAATAACGGATGTGAATCGCGAGTATTTGAAAAGAGGAAAATTGAAGGTAAGCATTATGGACCGGGGAACGGCCTGGTTGGATACCGGAACGTTTCAATCCCTTATGCAGGCCTCTCAATTTGTTCAGGTTATTGAAGAAAGACAAGGCTTAAAGATTGGAGCCATTGAATCTTCAGCGTATAAAATGGGATTCATAACTAAAAATCAGTTCAAAGCATTAACAGAACCCTTCCTGAAGAGTGGATATAGCACTCGTTTGTTGGAAGTTTTGACCTAATATGATGCAAGTAGAAAAAACAGAAATAGAAGGTTGTTATATCATTGAACCTCGTGTTTTTGAGGATAAGAGAGGGTATTTTTTTGAGAGTTTTAGCCAATCCAAGTTTGAAGAGCTTACAGGAATGACCTCTGATTTTGTCCAGGACAATGAGTCCTTTTCTTCAAAAGGAGTTCTACGAGGGTTGCATTTTCAGAAAGGAGAATATGCCCAAGCGAAATTGGTTAGGGTGGTAGATGGAGAAGTTTTGGATGTGGCTGTGGACATACGTCCAGAATCGCCAACGTTTGGCAAAGTGGTAACTACCTTACTTTCTTCAAAAAACAAAAAGCAAATGTACATCCCTAGAGGGTGTGCCCATGGATTTGTTACGTTAAGTGATACCGCTACCTTTTTCTACAAATGTGATAACTATTACAATGCTGCTTCCGAAGGGGGCATCTTATATAATGACCCAACTTTCAATATCGATTGGATTTTGGATGAAGAAGATTTGATCATTTCTGAAAAAGACAAGCTTTTACCTGTTTTCAAAGAAGCGATTCTTCATTAGTAAGAACTAGTTGAAACTAGCGTCACCCTGAATTCATTTCAGGGTCTTATCTTGGTAAAGAGGGATGCTGAAACAAGTTCTGCATGACGAAAAGGATATTTTGATTAAAATTACAATATGAAAATACTGGTAACTGGAGCATCGGGACAATTGGGCAGTACTTTAAAAGCCATGGCCTCAACAAAACAAACGGAAGGATTGAGTTTTGTTTTTAAGTCGTCCAGCGATTTGGATGTTACCAATTTTGAGGCGGTACGAGAAGAGTTGCTTTCCTCGAATTATGCCTATTGTATTAATTGCGCTGCTTACACCAATGTGGATAAAGCAGAGACCGAAACTGATTTGGCCTACCAGGTAAATGTTAGTGGAGCACGAACCCTTGCCTTGAACTGCAATGAAAGTAAAACGGTGCTTATCCATGTTTCTACAGATTTTGTTTTTGATGGTTTTTTCAATACGCCTTATGTAGAGGAAGATATTGCACGTCCAATAGGTTTTTATGGAGACACAAAGTATAAGGGTGAACGAGCCATCATCAATAATTTAGATGAATATTTTATCATACGGACGTCATGGTTGTATTCTGAGTTTGGCCATAATTTCATGAAGACAATGTTGCGTTTGGGTAATGAGAAGAAAGAGCTTTCTGTAGTATATGACCAAATAGGAACGCCTACCTATGCACATGATTTGGCTAATGTTCTGCTTCATATTATAAAGGCACACAGTATAGATTATGGCGTGTATCACTACAGCAATGAGGGTGTGGCGAGCTGGTATGATTTTGCCAAGGCCATTTTTGATATCAACAAGATATCGATTCAACTAAATCCTATTCGTTCCAAAGAATACCCAACCCCTGCTGAACGTCCCAAGTTCAGCGTTATGGATAAAGAAAAAATCAAGAAAACCTTCGACTTAGACATTCCCCATTGGAAAGACAGCCTGCAAGTAGCCCTTAAGGCTCATGCGAAAATTGATATTTGATTTTTGTTCGTCGGTTCTATTTGTATTAAGACTGAGCTTGAGTAATTACCGAAGTAGGATTGCACTTATCGGTCTCGGCTATGAGTAGTAGCGGATTTCTAATAACTAACCATTCTATTTTACCCTAATCTTTTTTATAACTCTACTTTCGTTTTATCCAATTAAAGCGCTATTACTTATAACAGTGTTCTGCCCAGTTTAGTTATAATGTATTCTTAAAAATTCTTTCAATGTTTTATTTAATTCATCACCTTTCTTAGTGTTAACAAAAAAGACATAGCCAAATTTTGAGTTTTTACTAAAGGCTGTTTGTGATTGAAAGTCACTATGTGTTCCTCCGTGATTGTAAAGTGTGTCATTTTTTAAAGGTGTTATGGCAAACCCAAGACTCCAGTGTGTGTTACCGTCTTCCTTATAGCGATTATGACTTTTCTCAATTACAGTGACTGGTTTAAGCATCTTCTTATAGGTTTCAGTTAATAGTCCTTCTCCATTCATCATAGCAATTAGAAATCGCGCGTAATTCTCAGCATTAGTATGTAATCCACCAGAAGGGCTAAATTTATAAGAATTTTGGTAGGGAAGCCCTGAACCCCAATTTCGGTTGTTTACTTTACCATCAATATGTCCATATACTTTGTGTTCGTACAAATATTCGTTCCAGGTAAAATACATATGTTCAATCCCCAATGGCTTTTGAACAAGCTCTTCGAATAAGTTGTCTAACTCACTCATTTTATGTTCTGTATTGCTGGCAATAACACGTGCTAAATAGTCGTAACCTTCACCAGAATAAGTAAATCCATAACCCGGATTTTGAAGCATATAAAATGTCCCTCGTTTTACATTTAAAGAATCCGGTGCTTTGTCATGCCAGCGCCAGTTTGGAAAACCTGTTGAATGACTGAGTACATGAATCGCATTTACATTTTTGTAACGCGGGTCTACTTTCATCAGAGAGTCAGGAAGATAAAAGTGTAGTGGTCGAGTCAGCACAATTGCACCTCTTTCAGATAGTTTCATGACCATATAAGCAAAAACAGGCTTAGAAAGTGAAGCTGCTTCAAAAATTCAATTTTCTGTTAACTCTTTTTTTGTATCAAGGTTGGCGTATCCAATATTCTTACTATAAACAACTTTCGCATCATTAATTATGGCTATCGACAGCCCAGGGATTTCAAGAGAATCAATTTGTTGGTTTAAAAAATCTGTCAGATGAGCAGATGAAACTTCACTGCTATCAAATAAACGAATTGTTGGGTCCAGTTCACTTTTTTGTTCTTCACATGAGACAATGATCAAAAAGAGACATAAAATGGGTATGATTCTATTCACGATATCTGTTTTCTTTTAATGACAACAAATTTTTCTAAAGGTTACATCTAATTGGGTAGAACGATTAAGATATAGCTGCGTTTCAATGAGCTATATCGTCCGATAAGCAAAGTTTGGGGATTTCTATTACTAACAACTAACCTTTATAAGGTATATGGATTGATAGTTTGCAAAGAAAATAGTATAAAAACTTACAAAAATAGGTGATAAATCATTCAAAATAAGGGAGTTTAAAGTTTGAAAACGGAGACTTAGACCGCCACTTTTCCAATATTCGTCGAAACATAGTTCCCTTCCATCTTTTGTTTCAATACTTCGTTTTGTTTCTCAATGTACTTTGGGATATCAAACTAAAGTATTAACTATTTAAACTTGAAAAGATGAAAGGGAAGAAAAAAGTATATCACGGTTTTGCGAGATTGGATGAAGAAAGTACCTCATATCAGTTTTGTGATATCATGTTGGATGAAGAAGAAATGATAATCAGCTTACATACACCAATCGTATTATAGTCTAAGGTTCCTAATTTTCCTAAAAGCTTTACTATTCGTGTTTTAAAAAGTATCTGCCCGCAAGTGGAGAGGCTTACTTCGAATTCATAACCAACTACTTGTAGCCAGTGTACTCCATGTACATTGCTGTATTCTTGGCAACATCTTTTCCGTGCAGTTTTTCAACGATATGAAAAGACAGGTCTATTCCTGCAGAAATACCAGCGGATGTGTATAGTTTTTTGTTTGACTGGATAAAGCGCTTACTTTTTTTAGGTTTTGCAGTGGGAGCCAAACCTTGGACAAAAGAATACAAGGTGTGATGTGTACAATACGTTTTGTTGTCTAAGAGTCCCAATTTGGCCAATAGTATAGCTCCCGTACAAACACTCATAGTAAGTTCTGTTTTAGGGATTACTTTCTCAATCCATTTGAGTGTCTCTTTATCCCTGACTACAGCCCTAGCGCCGTAACCTCCGGGAATGATAAGAATATCCAATTCGGGGGCATTGTTGAACGAATAGTGTGGATTTACAGAAAGGCCGTTGACGGCAATAACGGGATCTTTGGTCTTTGCAATTATTTTCACATCAAAAAACCTATGGTCAAAAAGTTGGCTTGAGACTGAAAATACTTCGAAAGGCCCTGCAAAATCCAAAACCTCCACATCTTCAAAGATTAGAATACCTACAGTTCGTTTTTTAGATGCTACCCCAGCAGATGCGCCTTTGGAACTAAGTACACTAGATAGCACTACGAATGAGAAGAGCGTTGTAACATTCATTTTGTTCGCATTTTGAGAGTTGAAATTATTTTCGAACAAATCTAGCATTATGCTTTATCCGCAGAAAGGACAACGGGGCGCAGTATTTAGCCAATTTGAAAACGCTGTTTTTTGACTTTGACAGGGTTTCGCATACTTGATGGGAATTTCACGAATAACTATGAATCCTAGCTTGCTTTTGTATAATAAGGTTATGGAAGTTTGTAATTAAAGGTTATTGCACTTATCAACTAGGACATATGACTCTGTTTCAATAGGCTATATCTTCCGATAAGTGAAATTCAGGAATTTACATTTTAAATACTTCTTGAAATTGATACACGTGGGAGATAGATTGACGGTGAAGTTGAGGTTCTGGGAATCCGTGTCTAGGGCAGCACAAAAACTGCTTCGTTCCAATTCGTGAAATCGTGTCCAAGTAAGAATGATACTAAAGTCCTTTAATCTGTATGTTTTGAAATGAATCTGCCTGTAAACGAAGTAGCTCTTCAGCTTTCTCTTTTTTGTAGCGATAGAGTTCTTGCTCGTCCTTAATGTCTGCGTAAACCTTCTCATTTAAAACGCCATCGGTTGATAACAATAATTTACGCTGTTCTACTTTTTGGGTTACCCAGGTGGCAACAACACTCTCTTGTTCTTCAAACTTATAATCGTATTCTCCTTTGGGTGCCAAAAGTTTAGCAATGATGGGAGCAGTTTCGATAGCCAAGAACAGTAAGAAAATAAAAAAGGACGGAAGCCAAGGCAATTTGCCCAAGGCATTGATTCGGGCCATTAAACCATCAAATCCATCAATTATGGGTTGGGAGTTTTCAACGGCGCTATTGTAATCCGTTCCTAGAGCTGCAATTTGAGCTTCTAAGTTTTCAATTTTAGCCCCGTTGGTTTCTTTCAGTTGATTTAATTCGGCCAAATAGGCGTCATGTTTTTCTCTTTTTTCTTTGTATACAGGTCCTTTTCCCAAAAGCCCAGTTCCAGCGGTACCTTCAGCTTCAGAAATGTAGGTGTCATACAAGGCATTGGTCTCAGCCTCTTTTGCAGCTACCTCTTCCTTTAAACCAACTATTTCTTGATTCAAACCTTCAATGGTGGGCGTGTACTGCAATGCCAATTGCTCTTTATTTGCCAAAGTCATAGCATTCTTTTCTTCCAACAATACTTGATTGATTTCCTTCTCAAAGATTTTCATCTCCAAAGGCTTTGAAATCACTACCGCTATAATAATGGCTAAAACAATTCTTGGAGCGGCCTGTAGCAATTCACTTTTTTTAGTATCCCTTTTCTTGATAGTAGAAACAATGTATCGGTCCAAATTGAAAATCAAAAGACCCCATATCAACCCAAAGAAAATAGCGGTATACACATTGTCAAAAACAGTGTAAAGGGCATAACCACTGGCTATAAAGGCCATAACTGCGGTAAAGAAAACCGTAGCGCCTATTCCAGCGTATTTGTTGCGTTCCCCATTGGAACAAGTCTCTAAAATTTGGATGTCGGCTCCTGAGCAGAAAATAAAAAATCGTTGTAGCATGATAGTGTTCGTTTGGTTCTGACCCCTTGCGTAAATCACGCTCAACACGGATTGGCACAGGGAAATTTTCCTTATTAGAACGTGGTTTTTGCTGATTTGTTACAAAAAAACCTTCAATACGAAGGCTTTAACAGCTTTGTAACAGAAAGGATTGATCGTTTCAGTTCAGTTTTCATCCCAGAAAAATACCTTTTGCGCCTTACCTTTCTTCTTTTTGACCTGAACTCGCGTAATTCTGTTGGATTGACTTAATTCGTATGCTTTTTTGGTGCTGATGGGATTGTTGCTGAAGTAGAATGATGCGTTCTGGGCCACCGCATCGGAAATATCAATAAAAGGGTCACTACCCCCCCCGTATTGTTTGGGTTAGTGCTATCCATAACAAGTAAATTGCTAAGAAAAACAGAAGATTGACCGCTTTCACTAGTTTCAGAAGTTACTTGAATCGAGGTGTTGCTTGATAGTAGTTTGTTGGCCTCGTCTGATGAGATTACTTTTTCATTATAATAAAAAGCGGGTTCATTTTGATCCTTTTCTGGCAAAGGTTTTCCTGTGGCATCAACCGATTGTCCCAATCCATTAAAATAATGGGTCTTACCGCCAGAAGTGGTATAAAACAGCTGCTCACCATTTACATTTTCTGTACCGGTCTTTATACTAAAACCAGTGGTTTCGATTGTATTTGAGGTTTTTGAAATGGTAATTGGATTTTTCGATATTCTCACCTGGGGTTTTGATGAACCTTGTCCTTTCGTCTCAATATTTAAGTTTTTCTGTTTTTTTAGGAGGTCAATGGCCTCCTTCGAGGAAATTTTCCGATTCTCGAAGTAAAAATCAGCACCTTTTTTGGCCATGGCAATTACATGGTCCAAAGGGTGCACAGGTTCTGGAGGAGGTGGAGGTGAAGTGAAACTTCCGTTTTCAAGGCTCTCTTCCTCTTCCAGCTCTTCAGGGGTAGGAGGTGCTGGAGGAGCGGGGGGGTTAGGCGGAATTATGCTCATTCCTCCATTGGCTTTAGATAAGCGTGTTTTTTTAAACTCCTTGTCTATTTCAGCCAAACGCGCTTCACTTGTATTCCATATCTGAATATCTGGTCGGTAGGTGGTATAATCGATTTTCTCCCAACCTTTGGTCATTTGGTTAAGGGTTTTTGCAAAATCATTTAAGGCAACCTTCTTTTCGTTTACCGTGATTTGACCTTTGTTGATTTTAATATAAATCCTTTGTTGTACATCGTCCGTTGAGATTATTGGAGCATTTGAAAGTCTGGGTACATATTGAGTTTCGCTAAAACTCAACAGAAGTAAACTAACCAAGGGTAGAATTAGCAACATTCTAATCAATTTTACCTTTTTTGATGTTTGTTTTCTCATGATTGTAAATCGTTTTTTGATTGATGAATAATGAATGGCGCTCGCCATAGTGATTGACTGATATTTCGATTGACTTGCCGCCGACAAATAGGACAACAACGTATTTTGATAGGTTTTCGGTGAATCCAGCTTACGTAAAACAGCCTCATCAGCTAGAAACTCATGATTCAGTTTAATGCTGTGCTTGAATAGGTATACCAGCGGATTAAACCAGAGAAGGAGTTGTATTATCTCCACAAAAAGAATATCATAAGTATGCCTTTGCATGGCATGGGTTTCTTCATGAAGAAGTACTTCAGAGTCTAATGCATTGGATTGAAATTTTTCCTTCTCAAGAAAAATGTATTTCAGAAACGTATGAGGGGGTAGTTGCTCATGAATAAGAACTTTGATATGGGAAGTCTCCTTAATTTTTTGATTTCTTCGAATTCTGCGCACGATGTCAACTAGATTTTTTCCAAACCGAATGCTAAAAAGTGAAAGTCCAAAACCATAAACGGACCAAGCCAGGAGCGGAAAATTTATGGTTTCCCAATCACTTATGGGTTTTGCGGGTTGAGAAATAACAGTATTAGGCTCAGAGGGCGGCAATGAAGTTTGAAGGGTCTCAACTACAGGCATATCTACATATTGAACAAAAACAATACTCGGAATTAAAAAGGACAAAATCAGGCATCCCAATAAGTAAAATCGCTTAAACCGGTGCATGCTGGTATTCTCCAACAATCCCTTATAAAAAAGAAAGAAAATGGTCAAGCAGGCTGTAGATTTTAGCAAATACAATACCATACTATTTTCTTTTGATTTTTTGGTCTATTAACTTTTTAAGCTCTTCCAGTTCTGATTTGCTCAAATCGGTTTCCTGGGCAAAGAAAGATGCGAACTGACTAGCACTTCCATTGAAGAAGTTCTTGATGAGACCATTCACCTGTTTTGAAAAGTAGTCTTTCTTTTTTACCAAAGGATAGTACTCTCTGGAACGCCCGACATTGGTATACGTAATAAAGCCTTTATCTGTCATGCGCTTTAATAAGGTAGCAACTGTAGTGTTTGCGGGTTTTGGCTCAGGATAGCTGTCTATTAAATCCTTCATAAAGGCTTTTTTACGTTTCCAAAGCATATTCATTAATTCTTCTTCGGATTTTGACAGTTGTGGCATATGGCATTTCAATTATTCTACAAACATAGAATAAAAGTTTTAATTCTACAAATGTAGAATTTAAAACACTGCTTGACAGAAGTAAAAATAAAAGAGCCGCCCACATGGGCGGCTCTTCTTTAACCAAAAAAATGAACTCTTATTGGTTTCTTGGATTTCCAATTTGTGTTCCTATTACGCTGGCAGTAGGCTGAGTAATCACTGGACAGTTGATGATAGCTCGGGTAGCAGTCAATAAATCAGACAATGAATTGTTTAAAGGACTTGGGTTACCATTTCCTCTAAAGGGAATCAAAATACCTTCTTCCAATAAATCATTGATTTGATCAAAGCTTGTTAGAATTACACGCTCTTCCACAGGGACGGTGAATTCAGTGATGTGCGCATCCCACATTGGAGCATATCTTGTGTCACTAGGATCAATAGGGAATGTGTTGGTAGGGTCGTTTACTTGACGCTCAGCAAGTGAAGCTGTATTCAACCCTTGGAATCCAAGAGGGTTATTTGCTTCAGGAAGTACTCCGTTTGCCGTAGGGCTAAAGGGTAACATAGAACCTCCAGGGAATTCACCGAATGTAGGTAAATTGTTCAGTCGAGGAGCGTATACACCAAGCTCAATAGTTGCTGGAGCGGGATCAGAAGTATCCGTTACAATATGAAAGTAATATTGTCTGTCGTCATGCCATCCATCCAAAAGCTGCATAACAACAGATGCTTGGTCAGGCGCAAAATTTGGATTATTTAAATCATCTTCATCAGCTTGACTGTTTCCATTTGGATTTGGAATTCTATCATGAATACCAGTGCTGTTACCAACCAATTGCGCATTAATTACAATATCGCTATCTGGCAGAACAACATAAGATGACCAATTGTTGTCCGCCACTGCTCCTGGTTCTACCGTAGCAGGTGGAAACCCTGCCAAAAATCCATCTTCAGAAGTACCGCTAGGGATTAGGTTACGTGTTGGGGAAAAGTCAACGGAACCTTCAAAGATAAGTCTACCATCTTCGGTCCACTCTGAATTTTGCTCACCACCTGAGCCTATGGCATTTGCCATTCTTGGGGAGTATATAACCCCAAGCTCACGAGCGAATGCCTCATTGGAAGCTTCGGTAATTACATAATAACCTTCTCTACGGGATCCATTAGGAAGTGTCTCCCAACCTTGGAACATAGGGAATCTTGCTGTGGGGCCTGCCGGTACAACGCTTCGGTCTACACGGAAATCAATTCCAAGAACACTTGGTAGAAATACGTTTTGATCATCGGTAAAGGTTAGCACAGGATTATCAACATCAAATGGAATTCCACCATCTGCTTCAATACTACTCAAAAATAACTCAGCTTGTTCAACGGCTGTTAGGGGCTCTGGGTCCGGAGTTACATCATCATCTCCATCTCCAGTAAAGTCATCTACTTTATCACAGCTTATAAAAAAAACGCTAAAAGCAAACACAAATAAATAGGCATAATTAATTTTTTTCATTTCTATTATTTTAGATTGTTTTTATTATCTCAGTTCAGAATATGGGCCCAGCTCTGAACTTATTTCTTGAGACAAAAACACCGTTGGATTCTTACAAGAAGTATTTGAAGATTTGAGAAAATAAACTACAGTATGTTGAAAATCAATATATTAAAAATGTAATTTTAACATATAAGAAATTACTATACTTCATAGGCCATATTTATTTGTAGGAATTTTAACTAAAATGGGGATAAAAAAATGTAGAGGCCGTGACACTTTCGTGTCATTTTTTTGATGGCATTTCATCCTGTATTCAATACCTTTTATCGAAGCCCAATACATTGAAAAAGCATTTTTGATTTGGCAAGTATTTATTGGATGAAAAGTGATCCTAAATGAGACTAGGCCGAAGTAGTAGATATTTCCTTGTGTATGTTGTGTCGAAAAGAAATTCTAAAAACAACAAACTAACACAAAAAAATAGCCAACAGATGTTGGCCAATTTCTTGATTCAAAGAAATCATAAAAGATACACCAATGCTACAAAGGCTATGCTTTGCTTAGTTCAGTATAATATTTATAGAAGTAAGGTATGGTTTCAATGCCTTTCAAAAAATTCCAAACCCCAAAATGTTCATTAGGGGAATGAATGGCATCACTATCCAATCCAAAGCCCATTAAAATCGTCTTGCTTTGGAGTACTTCTTCAAAAAGTGCAACAATAGGAATGCTACCTCCCGTGCGTTCAGGCACCGGTTTTTTTCCAAAAGTCGTTTCATATGCCTTTGCTGCTGCCTGATATCCGATGCTGTTGGTTTTGGTAACGTATGGTAGTCCGCCATGGTGGGGAGTCACTTTTACTTTTACACTTTTGGGGGCTATGCTCTCAAAGTGTTTGGTAAACAGTTCGGTAATTTCATCGGGGTCTTGGTTGGGCACCAAGCGCATTGAGATTTTTGCAAAAGCCTTACTCGCAATTACAGTCTTAGCACCTTCGCCGGTATAACCTCCCCAAATCCCATTAACATCCAAAGTGGGACGAATGGAATAACGTTCGGGTGTTCTATACCCTTTTTCCCCATATACATCCTCAATATCCAATGCTTTTTTATAAGCTTCTAAATCAAAAGGGGCTTCTGCCATTTCAGCTCTTTCTGCATCGGTTAACTCCTCAACCTTATCATAAAAACCTTCTACAGTAATATGGCCATTTTCATCATGGAGCGAAGCGATCATTTTACTCAGAATGTTGATGGGGTTGGGAACTGCTCCTCCATAAATTCCTGAATGCAAATCACGATTTGGACCTGTTACTTCAATCTCTACATAACTCAAACCACGAAGTCCAGTAGTGATCGAAGGAATATCATTGGCAATCATACCAGTATCTGAAATTAAGATGATATCATTGGCCAGCTTACCTTTATGGTCTTCCAAAAAAGCGGCAAGACTGTCACTGCCCACCTCTTCTTCGCCTTCAATCATGAACTTTACATTGCAGGGAAGTTGGTTGTTTTTAATCATAAACTCTACCGCCTTTACATGCATGAACATTTGCCCTTTATCATCGCAAGCACCACGAGCAAAAATTGCCCCGTCCGGATGCAAATCTGTCTTCTTGATGACAGGCTCAAAAGGAGGGGATGTCCATAAATCCATTGGGTCTGGCGGTTGCACATCATAGTGCCCATATACCAGAATGGTAGGAAGATTGGAATCTAGTATTTTTTCACCATAAACCACAGGGTATCCTTTGGTTTCGCAGATTTCGGTATGGTCACAACCTGCTTCCTTAAGGGACTGTTCCACTATTTTGGCAGTTTCCAAGACATCTTGGGAGAAAGCGGTATCTGCGCTAATGGATGGAAGTTTTAAAAGTTCAATAAGTTCGTTGACGAAACGGTCTTTGTGGGTGTTGATGTAGTCGTTGATATGTTTCATGAAATAGTTAAAAAGGAGCCTAAAAGTACAAAAAACAAGTTTTTAAAGACAGCCGATTTGCAAATCGGAAAATTGAATTATATTTGCACTCCTTCTGCGGATGTGGTGGAATTGGTAGACACGCTAGACTTAGGATCTAGTGCCGCGAGGCGTGGGGGTTCGACTCCCTTCATCCGCACATAAAAGTAAGCCTTAATTATTGATTATCAATAGTTAAGGTTTTTTTTGTTTTTATAAATTGTCAACCGGTTGGCAATTATTTTAGTTTTGAATCGATGAGGTCAAGTTGTAATATAGGTTTTCATAATCAAAGCCATATTCCTACCTTTCCAAAAAAGACTAATCATAAGAATGTTATAATATTGATATTTTCAACCTTTAACTTAAAAGAAACTAGTTGCTACAGGCATTCTCCACCTCTTGTAGGGTATTGCAGCCAGTTTGATTACCACCAAAGAAAATATCCCCTGAAGTCAAAACATTATTGCAAATTGGTTGAATATCACATATGGAGAGACTTGGATTATCGCTTATATTTATCGACGATACACTGGAAATATTGGCTAAACCATCTATTGAAGTTAACAATTCGTTTTCTGTTATTTCCAAAGACTCAATATTTGAAACAACTGAACTTAATCCGTTTAAATCAATTATTGCTTCATTGGAATCAATAAGAATAGATTGACCAATATTTTGAAGAGATATCAAAAAATCAAAGTTGGCTAGTTGTCTCAGATTTTCTAATTGTAAAGAGCCATCAATATTCTCAATTTTTTGGAACGCAAAAATAGGCGAAAGATTTTGGATGGATGATAGCTTGAGATTCTGTCCAATTTCTTTTAGATGCACAAACCCACGGACTTCCAATGAATTGCTTTGGGTTGAACTAATTTCTAAAGATTCTTCAATTTGCATTAAAGAACCAAAGCCATTAATCATCCTTAGTTGATGATTATCCTTAATACTGATGTTTTGCAAAGACAATAGTGAACCAAATGAACTTATTTCCTTTAATAAAGGGTTATTACTAATACGCACACTCCCAGAGAACGAAGTCATTCTGAATAGGCCATCAATTTTTTCCAAATTGTCGTTTCCACTAATACTAATGTTTCCATTTACTTGGGACAATCCGTTAAATTCAGGAAAGTTCTGAAGATTTGGATTATTTGATATTTCCAAGTTTCCGTACACATCTCCTAAAAGGCTCATGAAATTATCTGTATTGGAAATGTTCAAAGAGGTGAGAATCAAATCTTCTTGTATTATTGAAAGGCCTCTAAATCCGTCAAACTTTGATAAGGTCATATCGGAAATGTGTAAACTGCCCTTTATTTCATAAAGCGATCTAAAACCATCCAAAGTTTCTTGGCCCTGCATTGAAGAAATGGTGATAGAACGACACCGTATTATCCATGGAAAAATATCATCTAAAGAGAAAGCACATTTGTTAAATATTATATCCCCATCAAAATTATTTATGTCAACAAATCTCGGAAAGACACTTAAAGACGGGTTGTCATTTATAAAAACCCGCGAGCCTGAAACAAATTCTATACTGGCCAAACCTAAAAAACGCTGTAATTCAGGATTGTTAGATATTATTAAACTTCCATTTATGCCCTTGGCAAAAGTAAACCCTCTTACTTCTGTCAAAACACTGTTTTCACTTAGAAGAAAATCCCCGTTGATAGTCAACTCTCCAAAAAGGCCATCAACTTTCTCTAACACCGAATTACCTTTAAAAGTAATTGCACCACTTTTTTCAAGAGACTGAAATGCTTCAAAAGTCTGTAGATTCGTATTGCTTTCGATAAGGAGTTCGCCTCCCAATTCAATTAACTCATTAAATCCTGAAATTCCACTTAATAATCCGTTAGAAACTCTAAAATCTCCTCCTATGTTTTTTACTTGATTAAATCCTTTTAAATTACCAGCACCTGTTGACGAAAAATCCCCTTCTATATTTTGTAAAGATTCGAATTCCGCATTTATTGGAATATCAGATATGTATTCAAAATTACCCCCTATAGAAGTTAAACCATTCAGTCCAACTAAATCAACAGTGGTATCGTTATCCAATAGAATAAGATTTCCTTTGATACTGCGAAGATTGGAAAATGCATTTTCTGTTGACAACTGCCCTGTTAATGAAATTAGTAAAGAACCATCAATGGACTGACAATTTCCATATTGTTCTTGAAAGTCAAGCAAATCTTGTTCGGATTCTATTCGAATTGTATTGTCTATCAACCCATTGGTTATTGTACAGTCCATGTTCCCTCCATCATTTTCATCATTGACGTCTCCATCTGTATTAGAATCACCAGTTGTATCATTGTCTTCTACTGGATTTTGATTGGAATTGGTATTCTCATTGGAGATCATGGGTTCTTCTGTACTACTGCAAGAACTAAAAAACAAAATCCCAAAAAGAAAAAAGTTAAGAAGGATAATTTGTTTCATTTGGAAAGGTTTATTTGCAAGCAAGTATAAAAAGGAATTGCCAATTAACCAATATTATCCTCTTAAGGTATTGAAATTAAGGACTAAGGGGATGAGTTATTCATTAAAATACTGCTTCAGAACTTCTAAATTACTCTCCTGGAGAAACTGAGTTCTAAGGTTTTGGTAAATTCTTTTCCCTTCAGTACATCCTGTTTGGTAGTATTTGCACCAACTGCCATAAGCCAATGCCAATCTGTAATTTACGTTGTATTCGTTCGGATAAATCTGTTTTGCCAGGAGGTATTGAAAGACCACATTATGATAATTGCCCTTTTCCAACTATTTATCCCCATCTTGGATGTAGAAGAGATATTTATCAGTGCTTTTCCTTATTTTGATTTCATCCAGTTTCACCTCATAGTTTTGGATGGCGTTATAGCCCATAATTGTAATCCCAACAGCAGCAATCGAAACCAAAATATCACAGAAAATAAGGAGCAAAACCTAAGCATGATAACTTAAGTTATTTCAACCTCATGGTCATTTTAGTCATTCCGATAAAAGATTTTGAAGTATTTCAAAATAACGATTGGCAATAAATTGTGCACCAGCCTCATTGTAATGAACATCGTCAGCAAGCATGGCATCCGTAAAACCTGTTGCCATATCTACTGTTAGAACTTTTGACGTTGGAGTACTTTGACGTTCTCCAATGGTGACCACATCTTGGATGATTTGATTGTACACCGCCAAAAATTCTGAAGTCTGTTCTCTTGTCATGGGTGGTGCCGCTTGTTCTATAACGATTGTCACATTTGGATTTATAGCCTGAATAGCGTCTACAATAGCGTTTATATTCTCCAATACACCTTCATAGGTAATTGAAGTTAAATCGTCATTACCTCCAGGAGAACTAAACAGCACGATATCAGGTGCTCCCGACTCTCTCAGCCATTCATTTATCCCTGAACGTATCTCAGAAGAATTGATGCCACCCCTTCCTTCATGATTCCGATCAAAGGATAAACCATTAAAATCAGGATAGTTCGCGCCATCGTTTTCAGTGCCTATAAAGTCAAATTCGGTACCGCTATCGACCAAAAGCTTCCAAAGTTCAAATCGATAGCTTTCATACTCTGGACGAGCCCCTGCAACACGTGAGGCTCCTAAAGGCATAATCTTGTTTCTGGAGTTGTTTGGAACCAGTGTTTCCGAAATACTAGTGGATTCACTACTGCAAGAGAACAGTAGTACTACAAAGACTAGAACAAAAGTGTTGGGATAATTCATCATAATTTCTGTTTACTAGGGAACAGGTTAAGAGGTATTTACCCCACCCCTCCTTGTCAAAAATTTAACCGCAACAGAAAGTTAGGGGCAAACCCCAACGATAATTGCTCCAATTGGTCAATTTCCTGCAATCCCGTTTGGGGATTATCATCCACACGATAGAATACCGAGAGCGGGACTTGTCTTGAATAGATATTCTGAAAAGATACGCCCAAGATGCCTTTATGATGCTGTTTTGAAGAAAATTTGAATTGATATTGCGCCGAAGCATCCAAGCGATGATAATTAGGTAAGCGTTGGCTGTTAATTGGGCCAAATTCAATATCGCCCTCAACAGCATCAAATCCAGTTGCCGGTGTAAACGGAGCACCTGTTCTAAAGTTCCAGCCTAGGGAAAACTTCCAATTGCTCGTTTCATAGGTGTTTGAAAGTGTAACATTGTGAGTAATATCATTGTTGCCTGGAAATCTTGAATTTGACAATTCTTCAAATTGATACTCTACCAAATTGTAGGTATACCCCAACCAAATAGTATAGTTTTCCCATCGTTTTTTCACTAAAAAATCTACTCCTAGAATGTCACTGGTGCCTTGGGAATATTCTTCAGAAGCGTTGGTAAATCCATTCGTGAATGAGGTTAAACCTTTTATATTTTTAAAGTACCCATCCAAATCGATGGTCCATCCTCGAAAGTCAAATAGAACTCCTCCAGAGAATTGCTCACTTTCCAATAAGGGAAAATCATTATCATCGGTAAGAGTCCATATACCACTCTGCAGTCGTAATCGAGTATCGTCAAATTCTACCAATTGACTCAGCGTTTGAAACCTCTTTTCACCTGTTAGTTTGATTCTAACAGTCTTGCTTACGGGATATTCTATGTTTCCTCTAGGTTCAAAATACCAACCATCCAGTATTGAAAAGGTGGAAGCGCGAACCCCAATGTTTATCAAACCTCTATTTTTGAGTTGATAAGAGTAGGTAGCATAAAGGGAGTTGGAATTGTTTTGCTGGTTCGAAACCTCATTAAAGTCCCGCTCGTCCAAAGGTTCTACTCCTTCCTCGTCGTCGTCGTCGGGTTCAATATCTTCTGTTCCTAGTTCATCACGAAAAAGCTGATAAAACACTTCGTTTTGTGAAGTTTGATAGCCTACTTTCAAGGTGTTTTTTGGATTAAAGTCATATGCAAGGCTTAAATCCAACCCATAATCTCTCACTGAGTTTCTCCGCAAGTTTTCTTCTTCCAATTCCGATCCATCGAAAAATTGGTTTTGGTATCGACTGTCATAGTTGGAATAATAACCGCTAATCTTATGATGCCATCTATTGGATTTTAAACCACTCCAGTTAAAACTCAACCCCTCGTTTTCAGTAATTAGCGCATCTTGGGACCGATTTTCATCATCAAGTAAACGAAAATTAAGATCGTTATTGGTAAGTAATCCACTTACATAGATGCTATCATTTTTGGAAGGCTTTATGATCAGTTTGATATTGGTGTCGTAGAAAGAAAAAACCTCTTCTCCTGCAATAAGGGATTCTTCGTCTTCCTCGTCTTCAACTACTT
Source organism: Bacteroidota bacterium (assembly GCA_039191905.1). Taxonomy (GTDB): domain Bacteria; phylum Bacteroidota; class Bacteroidia; order Flavobacteriales; family Flavobacteriaceae; genus Flagellimonas. The sequence continues at coordinate 43,058 of JBCCXJ010000014.1, forward strand.
GCCCCGCAGCATTACTAACTACTATAGTATTTTGAAAGACTTTTTCTGAAATGGCGTCAAAAGTAGGCGTTCCCAATCCTTCGATATCGGCATAGGAGCGTCTGCCTGAAACAACCAAACCGATAGATTCAGACAATCTTGCTTTTACAAACGCATCTGCTTGTGTGCCATTTATTCCCAAACCCAAGTTGCTTTTAAGGGGTACCTGAGTTTCTCCTTGAATATCTATGACGCCAGAAATTCTGTCTCCGTATTCTGCACTTGCACCCCCTTTGAAAATAGTAGCGCCAGTGGTTGTATTTGGGTTGAAAATGGAAATCATGCCGAAAAAATGACCGGTGTTGTACATTTTTATGCCATCATACAAAATTAGGTTTTGGTCTGCGGAACCCCCACGAATCTGGATGTCCGATACGGTTTCATTAACACTTGTAATGCCAGGAACCCATTGAGCAGATTGAAAGATATCAGATTCAACTTGCCCAGGCAATAATCCTTGGTCAACAGCATTAAGGGTCAAAGAACCATCTTTGTTTTTGTCGATTCCTTTAAGAAGATAGGATTTAACAATAACCTCTTGTAATGATTCGGCTTTTGGATTCAACAAAAAGTTGGGACAAGAATTTTTTTCAAAATCTTTTGGGAACAATACTATATCAGCATAACCGATATATTGAATCAAAACTCCATTGGATATGTCCTCATCCTCAATGGAGAAGTACCCATTTTCATCTGAAGTGAAACCTTTGGTGGTTCCTTTAATGATGATTGTAGCATAAGCCAGAGGTTTTTTTGTGATGACATCAAAAAGATAACCACAAATCGAAACGAGTCTATCTGGGGCGCTAACGATAACTTGATTGGTCCCGATTCTTTCAAACGAAAGGTTGGTACTGTCACCTAAAAAAACCAGTAATTCTTCAAGATTAATAGATTCATCGATTTTGGTGATGATTTTACCCGCAATTATCTCATCGGAAAAAGAAAAAAGCACTCTGGTTTTTTTTTCAATATCCAGAAGAACCTTCTTTAATGGGGTGTTTACATAGTTTACTTCAATAGTTTCTTGTCCATGCATTGTTGCAATGGATGTTAGCAAAAGAAGTAGAACTAGGATTTTTTTACAGTTAGCGTGCATTAAGAACAACTGTTTTTTGGTCTTCGGACAGCTCATATTTGATACTCATGGGAATAAAAACAGATTTAAGGGCAAGCTCCAAATCGTCATGCACAAAAGTTCCCGTAAAATGACCTTGAATTATATCGGGGGAATACTTGAATGAGACCTCATAATACATTTCGAACTCTTCCATTACCCCTTTGAGTTCAGTATTTATGAACCTACTACTCCCAGTTTGCCAAAGCGGACCTTTATCCGTATGCTTGAACTCCATTAAAATGTTGCCATCCAATTTAACCGCATCTCCCGCGTTTAGTGTTGCCTCGTGCTGTTCCATTTCATTCTTATAAAGAACGCGACCTTCAAAACAGTACAGTTCAAAACCAGAGTTTCTAGCCCTTACATTAAATTCGGTACCCAGAACACTTACGGTTCCCGATTGGGTGCTCACTTTAAAACCTTCCCCTATAGTAACCGTAAACAGGCCTTCTCCATCCAAGTTTACCTTTTTATTCTTCAACCAAAAAAAGCGTTTGTGGGAGAGTGTGGATTTTGCGTTCAAGATTACTTCGGTGCCATCAGGTAAGGAAACTACCCTCTTTTCACCAATGTCTGTGCTATAGGTTATCGTATTAAAAAACAACCCAAACAAAAGTAAAATTGAGGCGGCAATACCTATGGTATAATATAGGGGCCTTAGCCGTATAACTTTCTTACTCTTTTGGTTTTCAATTTTCTCCCAAACCTTTGTTCGCAGTGTTTCCTTGTCAAATTCTGGTTTCTTAAAAGTCTTTAATCCAACTGCCAATCTTTGGTACTCCTCATATTCGGATGATGCCTCAAATTCAGCACGTTCTGCCTCGGTCAACTCGCCTGCGAGCCAACGTGCCATTATGGTATCATCTTTTTCTTCGAACATAATTTTGTTACATACATCAAGGAAACAGGTCAATCATGGATTACCCTACCCCTTTCCATTAAATATTTTTTACGGTCTTCCGTAATTTGACCAAAGCTTTATGCATACGTTTTTCAACAGCTTTTTGAGAAACCCCCAATAACTCAGCTATTTCTTTATAGGTTTTATTATCCAAACGGTTCATTAAAAAAACTTCTCTTTGTCCTTCAGGCAGTTGGGCAATAGCTTCTTGCAATTGTGCCATGAACTCATTTTCCTCCATCTGGAATTCTGGAGTTTCTATATTTGATTTTTTCTGGGTTTGTTGCGCATATTTTAAAACAACTTTTTGGTGTTCCACTTGATTGTAGAATGCGTTTTTGGCGACGGCAAACAAAAACCCTTTTGCCTTTTCAAAAAGCACTTTTTTACAATTGTTCCATAATTTAATAAAGGCATCTTGAACCAAATCCTCAGCTTGCTGTAAATCTCCACATTGATAATACAGGTAATTACGGAGAGATTCCGAATTCAAATCGAACAGTTCGTTAAAGACTCTTTTATCACAAACAGAATTTGGTTTTCGGCTCATGAAAAGAAATTTTTGGTAGGGGGGTAGGGTGAATTCAAAGTATCCTGTTCTACTACCAAAACTAAAAAAATCTTGGTTATGAGTGTCCCAAAACATTTTAAGTTTATTCTTGTAGGTCTTGCCTTGTTAGCCATAGCTTCAATAGTATACAAAATTGGACTACTATCAAATCATAAAAACACTTTCCTGGCAGATGAAAGCTACCATATCACCTACCAATTCTTTTTTAAGACCGATTCAGGAAGAACCTTTATCAAGACTTTTCTTCCAAAAAACAACAATAGACAAAAAATTTTAAGTCAAAGAAACACGCTTTCTCAAGCTATCGAATTTAACACAACGGCTGAAGGTTCAAATCTTAAAGGTAGCTGGTACACGGAAGCTATAAACTCATATGAAAGTATCAGCTATTCCTTTGTTTTTAAAGGAAAAGGACAAGTTTTCGGTTTGAGTGAAAACTTTGAACCCTACCCATCTGGTCTCGAATTGTATTTAATGCCCACTGAGAACATTCAAGCTTCGGCAGGAGCGATATCTCAAGTAGCAGCCAATTTAAAACAAGGGACAACTTCGGATAAGGAAACTGTAGAGGCTCTGTTTAACTACGTAAACAATATTCCTTCTGCTCCAATTATTACACTTACGGATGCCTTAAGTGCTTTAGAACGTAACAAAGCTTCTTGTAATGGAAAAAGTCGTCTACTTGTTGCTTTGGCGAGAAATTTGGGGTATCCCGCTCGAATCAAAGGCGGTATCATCTTAAAAGAATCCAACAAACGAACATCCCACGCGTGGGCTGAGTTGTTCATTAATGGCGCTTGGGTTCCATTTGATGCCCTGAATGGCCATTTTGCGTATTTGCCTGCAAATTATCTGGAACTATATGAAGGCGATGCTTTTTTGGTCACTCATAGTACAGGTATCCAATTTGATTATTCTTACGAAATCAATAAGGTAGAATCCATTTCCATTCTAGACGAGGAGTCCCAAGAAGCTGAAAAAGTCACCGCTTTTTCATTATGGGGTTTGGTGAAAAACAAATCCATATCCAAGAAGAATTTGTTCTTACTACTTATGTTGCCTTTAGGCGGACTTGTGGTTGCCTTACTTAGAAACATTGTGGGCATACGCACTTTTGGAGTCTTTTTGCCTGTTCTTATTGCTTTTTCATTGCTGGAAACTGGATTGATTACCGGGATGGCACTTTTTCTTTTTTTGATTTTGTTTGTTGGGTTGATTACCCGTCCGTTTGATGCTATGGGGTTATTACATACCCCAAAGTTGGTCATTTCATTGACCCTGATGGTTTTGGTGATGGTACTTGGAAACTACTTAGGGATTTCATCAGGGATTACCTGGTTGAGTTCCCTGACTATGTTTCCGACCATCATCTTGACCATTTCTGCAGAGCGCTTCTCTAAGCTAATTTTGGAGGATGGTTATCAAAAAGCCACTGGCACTTTGTTTCAAACATTGTTGGCTGTTGGGGTTTGCTTTCTACTCTTTTCTTTAAAAGGCTTGGATACCATTCTAATCCTTTTTCCTGAATTATTGCTTTTGATAATTACAGCCTGTATGCTGTTGGGTCGGTACGTAGGCTTACGATGGACAGAACTGTTAAGATTTCAACCCTTATTAAACTCCAAATTCGCTTAATCATGTTGAAAAAACTCTTTCAAGTCCGCAACCCAAAGGGAGTTGTTGGTCTCAATCGCCGGAATATTGAATTTATTTATCCACACAACGAACGCAAGTACTACACTTTGGCCGATGATAAGGTAAAGGCTAAAATGATACTTCATAAAAATGACATTGCTTGTGCAGATACCTACGCCATAATTGAGCGGATAAGCCAAATCAAATCCATTTGGATGGGATTACAAGATTATCAAGCCTTGGTAATCAAACCATCCAAAGGATGTGGTGGCGATGGGATAAAGATTTTGAGGAAAAACAAATTCGGCCAATGGAGCAGCAGTGGTAAGTGTATTACAGATACTCAAATTTTTCATCATATCACTGGCATCATCTCCGGCTTATATTCCATGTCTTCCAATGACGTTTGCTTGATTGAAGAATGCATAATCCCTCATCCCTTTTTTGCTGAAATCTATGATGAAGGTGTTCCAGACTTTCGAATTATTACCCTAAAGGGAAAACCTCTGATGGCAATGCTTCGAATGCCAACCTCAAAATCTGATGGCAAAGCCAATCTACATCAAAAAGGAGTGGGAATAGGTGTTGATATGAGTTATGGTACTCTAACACAGGTGTATGACGGAAAAAAATATTCAAATCACCATCCTGACAATACCACCCAAATCAATGGAAAAAAAATCCCCTACTGGCTTACCATGGTTCAACTGGCCAAAAAGACAGCCGAAGCCTTTCCCTTGGAATATCTGGGAATTGATTTAGTGATTGACAAAGTCAAGGGACCCCAAATTATGGAAGTAAATGTGCGACCAGGCTTAGGCATTCAACTGGTCAATCAATGTGGATTACAATCAACTTTGAAATAAGAATCTAAAAAGAAACAAATTATGAAAAATACAATTTCATTCGTTCTAGTATTAATATCTCTTCTTTGTTATGGTCAGGAAAGACATCGATTTGAAGTTGGAAGTCAGACGGGATATGAATACAACTACTTTAAAAGTCCGGACCAATTACAGGTAAATGGTAACTTGTTAAATGAAAATGATTTGATTGCCAGCAGTGGTTATTTGGAAGTGTTCCTAGATTATAAGTATCGTTTTAAGCAAAAGGATCATCGTTTTAGAATTTCAATAGCACCCTATGCACGCATTTTTCAAGAAAATATTTCGGATAGTTACTGGAATTTGGACGCTGCCTTGAAGTATGACTATAAGCTATCAAAAGGTAGCAAGCTTTTGGCTGAAATCAATTTTCAACGTATGAATCGGGAAGGGCTTGATGGGGCTCAGGATATCTTGGTAAATCCGCTTGGATATACCAATTATGGCGTAGCTGGGGGAGTATCCTTTGAGCCGCTTAAAATGAACAAAACTACGCTTGAAGGTTTCTATAACTTTAAAAATTTTGATGCCTTTGGAATACGCGACCTTCAATTTAATGAGTACGGCCTGCGAATGGCTACCAAGCAAGAGTATAAACCAGGTAGATACGAACATGCCTTTGGTTTTATGGCCTATTACAAAAAACGTTTGTATGATACGTTCAATGGTGAGGACGTTCCACAAAGTGGTCGGAGGGATTGGGATTATTCAAAAGTGACGCTATTTTACGAATTGCCGGTTAGCAGTGTTTTGGAATTGGAACCTTCGATAACCTATTATGGCCGTTTTGATCGTTTGGAAAACCGTTCTGGGTTCAATCAATATGGTCCAGGAATGCGATTGCGCTTTGACAATGACAGAACAAAAGTAAGTGCAGCATTGAAGTATTATGTTCGGGACTATACAGAGATATCGGCACCTGGTTCTGGCGGAGAAAATCTCCAATATCAATATTTTGATGTTTCACTACGCTTTGAACATCAGTTACCAATAAAGGGTTTGTTATTTACAGGTAGAGCCTACAGTCGTTTGCGCGAAACAAATACTGTTGATTTAGCCTCAAGATCATTTAGAGGGTATACCAACCAATATGGCGGAATTGGATTGCTTTGGAAAATATAAACAAACCTCCATATCGTGTTTCTCTCATAAACTACGAATTCAGAATACTTTAAAATTTTTCGACCTACAGCATTCTTTTTTAAGAATTAGTGAATACTAGGTTAGCGTGGAACTTCGTTTTGTGAGTACCCAAAACGTACTATTATGACCTTACTTAAAAACACTTTTATTCGGACTACTGGGCTACTTTTACTTTTTTCTTTGCTAATTGTGTCCCTATCGTGTTCTACGGATTCTGAAACTTTTGGAGATGAAATTGTGGAAGGTGATACATCGGGAGACGATTCGCAAAATGAAAATGATGGCGATACAGGGGATATGAACACAGACGGGAGCAACGGCACTGTATCCAATACCTGTCCTGAAGGAGGTGAATCTTTTTTCTCAGAAAGCAATGGAATAATTTCTGTTGAATTTGAAAATACCGATTTTGATGGGGACTGGGAGTTAAGAAATGATGCCAATGATATTTCGGGTAGAGGATATATGGTTTGGACTGGGCCACAAAGACTTAATCAACCCGGAGAAGGTAAAGCTACATTCCTTTTACAGATAGGTACCCCAGGAACCTACCAATTCCTTTGGAAATCTTCTTTCCGCCAAGGCGACAACGGAACTGAACATAATGATTCGTGGCTACGTTTTCCAAATGCCAATGATTTCTTTGGTGAAAAGGATAACGGTAGCATTGTTTATCCTGGAGACTCTGGTAAACAGCCTAACCCAGAAGGCTCTTCCTCAGATGGATGGTTTAAGATATACCGTAGTGGTGATGATAACGCTTTTTTATGGCAAGCTCGAACTTCGGATAACGATGCCCATGACATTTTTGTAACTTTTTCCCAAGAAGGTATCTACACTATGGAGGTATCTGCTCGTTCATCATTTCACGGAATTGACCGCTTTTTGCTTTTTGAAAAAGATACATTTACAAGACAGCAGGCCATTGAAATGGCCGATACTTTTAGTAATCAAGGCAGTTGTAATTAAGTGCGCATTTTAATCAGTTGTACATAGCACGCTCTTCCTTCACTGGAGTAGCTATTCCATTCATACCCAATTCCGGTATGACCAAAAGAGGAATTTGCGTGTGGAAAGCTGTCCGCTTAACAATGGGTTCACGGGTCATTTTTTCCATATAACTATGCTGATAGTTAAGCATGGCCAATAAATGGATATCCAATTCCTCGGAGAACATTTCTAGTGTGTGGGAAACAGAATTAAGCTCAGAAACCGTGTGAACATAGTGTTCCGCATTCTTCAAATAACGTCTTAGCATATTCAGATTGAATTGCTGCAACTCAGAAAGGGCCTTTAATTTGTATTGTACATGAACAATTCGAATGGTCGCCTTGAACATATCGGCTAAATCCAACAAGGGTTGCAATTCGGAACTACTGTAGAATCGATTAAAATCTGTAGCAAAGGCTATTTCAGAAGGCGCCACAAAATCAAAATGTTGTGGAATGGCCAAAACAGGACATCGCTTCGTATTTTTTATAATTCTAACTGTGTTGCTGCCCATAAACACTTCATCTATTCCAGAAGCGCCCTTAGTACCGGTTATTACCAAATGTATTCCATATTCTTCAACAACATCCTTTACCTCTTCTACCAATAGGTTGAATGAGGATTTAATTTCAAAATTATGATTGGAATTATTGAACTCTTTCTTAGCGCGTTCCACTGTTTGCCGTAGGCCTTTTTCAGAAGCATCTCTTACCGCGTCCACAATTCGAACGCCATCTACCATGTTGGCCATAAACCTACTACTAGGAATTACCGGGGTATAGGTGTTTAAAAAGTAAAACGTGCACTTCCGGTTGCGGAACAAGTGCATGGCATATGAAATGGCATTCCATGCATTTTCCGAAAAATCTGTTGGGATAAGAATCTTTTGCATTGTTTCATTACTAAAAACAATGTAAAAGTAGAGTACCCACTATGGGCGTACTATGACATTTGTCATCTTCTGAATTCAGAAACCATCCACAAGCTCTTGGAGCTTCTTTTGATCCCGGATGCCTATCTTTTTTCCTGAAGTATGGATTAGACCTTTCTTTTTAAAATCAGAAATGATACGTATGGCAGATTCAGTTGCCGTTCCGACCACATTGGATATATCCTCTCTTGACAAAGTCAATATCAAATAACCATCTTCATCTTCTCCAAAGTTGTTTTTCAAATAGAGAAAAGCCTCGGCAACACGTTGTTTTACCGTTTTTTGAGACATATTTACGATAACATCATCCGCTTCTTTTAAATCATGTGCCATGTGGCGAAGAACCTCTAAAGTAAAATTGGGATTGCTTTGCAGTGTAGTGTTTATGCTTTCTTTGGGAATAAAGCACACTTCCATATCGGAAACCGCAACCGCCGATAAATTAGCAGACTCCTCAGCAATTACAGATCGTTGTCCAATGACCTCTCCCTTGGTGGCCAACTTTACAATCTGATCCTTGCCGTTAGCACTTAATTTGGATAATTTGGATACGCCATCGCGCACACAATAGACACCATTCAATTTATCACCCTCTTCAAAAAGGGGCTCTCCCTTTTTAAGCCTCTTAGTGGTTTTTGAGTCGGATACTTTTTTGAGCTCCTCCCTGCTCATGGCACGTAAGGAGTTAAACTGCCTTATGATACAATTCTCACACCTGCTATTTTCCATAATCTAATTTTACCTGACACTTAAAATTAAGACTTCTTCGGGAGATGAAACCTGTAATTTTTTAGGAACTATGCTGCTATGATTTCCAATCCCGATTTTGACAAAATGTATAATTCTCTTTTTTTGATGTCTATTAACTTTAAACCCTTGAAATTCTTAAGCAAATTGATGATATACTCAGGAGAAGTACCTAATACAACTGCCATATCATCACGCTTTATTTTTACGTTAAGTTTCCCTTTTTCGTTAATTCCGAACTTCTTCAACAAATACAATAATAGCTTTGCTAATCTTGATTTAATGCCTTTATGGGAATAGAACAACATACGCGTAGTTTCATTTATATCGGCATCTTCAATTAATGAGTCTAAAAAGTCTTGGCAAAACTGCGGATTCTCTTCTAGGTTTTTCTGAATCTCCGTTTTGTCCAGACAGCAAAGTTCCGTTTCTGTTAGCGCTATAGCACTAACCCTGGCCCCAAGATTGGTCGCAACAGACCTTTTTCCCATCGCCTCTCCTTCGCCCAAAAAACGTAAAATGTGTTCTTGTCCAGAGTTATCTATTTTACTGAATTTACAAGCTCCTTTTTTAATACAGAAAAGCTTGTTCAAAGGTTGACTTTCTTCAAAAATCAAGCTTCCTTTAGGTAATTTGAGGGATTCTGATGTGGATAAAAGGCGTTCTCTGGCTTTCAAAGATAATGATTCAAAATCCTTTAACTGCTTATTACGTATTTTCTTGTAGTTAACCATATGACAAAGATACTTTGGGGCAATTCTAGAAAAGCTGACAAAAGTCATATTTTAAGAGGGTTAGCTATAGCACTTTTGTGGTAGGTAAAAGCAAAAGTGTATGTTGGACGAAGCGTGCTATCATTGTGGGGACCCCTGCGAGAGAGGTTTGGTCCATTTTGATGATAAGATTTTTTGTTGTCATGGTTGTAAAACGGTGTATGAGATCTTTTCCGACAACGGGTTATCCTATTTTTATGAGTTAGAGGCCAAGGCAGGTTCCACACCAAATCCCGTTAAGCAGAAATATGATTTTTTGGACAATCCAGAAATCATTTCCCAACTGGTGGAGTTTGATGAAGAAGGAGTTCAAGTAGTCAATTTGAGCATCCCCAACATTCATTGTAGCTCCTGTATCTGGCTGCTGGAAAACTTGAATAAGCTACATAGGTCCATCTCGGTATCTCAGGTGAACTTTCCGGCGAAAACTATTCGGGTTACCTATAAAACTGATGGCTTTACACTAAAAACCTTGGTGCTTTTATTGGCAAGTATTGGATATGAACCCTATCTCTCCTTAGAGAATTATAACCAAAAGAATACAAAAGAAGATAGATCAATACTTTACAAATTAGGGGTTGCAGGTTTTGCTTTTGGTAATGTAATGCTATTCTCTTTTCCAGAATATTTTGAAGTGGAAGAGTTTTGGCTGGAACAATATAAAGTGGTTTTCAGATGGCTAATGTTTGCGTTCTCCTTGCCTGTCGTGTTTTATGCAGCACAAGACTATTTTAAATCTGCGTATAAAGGGCTACGTTCAAAAATGCTGAATATCGATGTGCCTATTGCTTTGGGAATCTTGGTTCTTTTTCTGAGAAGTTCCGTGGATATTATATGGGATTTAGGTTCAGGCTTTTTTGATAGTCTTACTGGACTGGTGTTCTTTTTGTTGTTAGGTAAGTTCTTTCAGCAGAAAACGTACGCATTTCTATCTTTTGAACGCGATTATAAATCCTATTTCCCAATAGCTGTTACCCGTTTGACGAATGATGGAGAAGAAAACATTCAAATATATAATATAAGGAAGGGAGACCGATTGTTGATTCGCAATCAAGAAATCCTACCTGTGGATTGTGTTTTGGTAAAAGGAACCGCCGAAATCGATTACAGTTTCGTGACAGGGGAATCGAAACCGGTTATAAGGGAAGAAGGGGAAAGATTGTTTGCGGGCGGAAAGCAACTTTCAGGAGTACTGGAAGTTGAGGTTCAAAAATCCGTTTCCCAAAGCTATCTCACCCAATTATGGGGTAATTCCGTTTTTTCAAAAGACAAAGCTAGCAATTTTCAAACCTTAACGGATAGTATCGGTAGGCGATTTACATGGGCAGTTTTGACCATTGCCACGGTTGCGACTACCTATTGGTTAATCGTTGAACCTAGTTTGGCGATGAATGTTTTTACCGCTGTGTTGATAATTGCCTGTCCTTGTGCCATTGCACTGGCAGCACCATTTACCCTAGGGAACATGCTGCGCATTTTCGGAAAGCATAAACTCTATTTGAAAAATACCAATGTGATTGAACGCCTTGCCAAGATTGATACTGCCATTTTCGATAAAACAGGAACCATTACCACAACACAACAAGATGCTATTTTTTATGAAGGAGCAGAACTGACTGACGAAGAGAAGAACATGCTTAAAACCACCTTACGTGCGTCAAGTCACCCGCTTAGTCGCTCACTTTATTCCATTTTGAAATCCAATGATATTGTCACCTTGGATGAGTTCCACGAATATGAAGGGCAAGGTTTGGAAGCTAAAGCAAATGAACACACCATAAAGGTGGGTTCAGCTACATATGTTGGCGAAGTGAAGGTATCTCAGGAATTGAACACCTCGGTATATGTGAGTACTGATGAAAGAATAAAAGGAAGATTTGTCTTCAAGAACCAATACCGCGAGGGAGTAAATGAAATGTTTCAAGAATTGCAGCAAACAATGGATTTGGGAATTCTTTCTGGAGACAATGATGGTGAAAAAATTCGACTTCAGAAGATATTGCCAACCAACGCCAAGATTGCTTTCAATCAAAAACCGGAAGACAAACTCAATTATATAAGGGATTTACAACAATCCCACGAAGTTTTAATGGTAGGAGATGGATTAAACGACGCGGGCGCCCTTGCCCAAAGCAACGTGGGTATCGCAGTTTCGGAGAATATAAATGTGTTTTCCCCAGCCTGCGATGGTATTTTAGATGCCTCTACCTTGAAAAGGTTGCCACTTTTTATGGAGTTGTCCAGGAAGTCAATTAAAATAATCAAGTTGAGTTTTCTCCTATCCCTTTGTTACAACATCGTTGGACTGTATTTCGCCGTAACAGGCCAATTACAGCCCGTTATAGCAGCCATTCTTATGCCGTTGAGCTCCATTAGCGTAGTAGCATTTACTACGTTGTGCGTCAATATTTTAGGAAGAAAACTAAAATAATTTCAAAGCTGATATATATCATTTTTTTGGTCATTTGACCAATGTAGTTTTACATCAAATTCAGGTAGGTATGAGTGTTATTTATGTATTGCTGACCATTAGTATATGTGTCGCTTTTATCTTTTTTATGGCCTTTATCCGGTCTGTAAAGGCAGGACAGTACGATGATTCATACACCCCTTCGGTTCGAATGCTTTTTGAAGATGAGCTAGTATCACCAGAGGAGGGGGAACAGATAAAAAAGGAAGAAAAAACAAATCAAATTAAAGATACTAATCAATAAATATGGAAATAGAACAGTTTCGGTACGATAACAAAATCGTTCAAAAGTTTTTGTATGCCACCATGCTCTGGGGTGTGGTAGGTATGTTGGTAGGTCTTCTTTTGGCCTTTATGTTTTTGTTCCCCAATATCACAGATGGGATTTCGTGGCTAAGTTTTGGACGCCTTCGTCCGTTGCATACCAACGCTGTAATTTTTGCATTTGTAGGCAATGCCATCTTTGCGGGAGTCTATTATTCGCTTCAGCGTTTGCTCAAAGCTCGCATGTTTAGTGATGCTTTGAGTAATATCAATTTTTGGGGATGGCAACTGATTATAGTGGCAGCGGCACTTACACTTCCCTTAGGATATACCACCTCTAAGGAATACGCAGAACTGGAGTGGCCAATTGATTTGGCCATTGCCGTAGTATGGGTTGTGTTTGGATGGAACATGATTGGAACTATCCTAAAACGTAGACAGCGCCATTTGTATGTGGCCGTTTGGTTCTATTTGGCCACGTTTGTTACCGTTGCCGTTTTGCATATTTTCAATAGCTTGGAGCTCCCGGTAGCTGCTTTGAAAAGTTATTCGGTATATGCAGGGGTTCAAGATGCCTTAGTGCAATGGTGGTACGGACATAATGCAGTAGCCTTCTTTTTGACTACGCCGTTCTTAGGCTTGATGTATTACTTCGTGCCGAAAGCAGCAAACAGGCCAGTGTATTCCTATAGATTGTCCATTGTGCACTTCTGGTCATTGATTTTCATCTATATCTGGGCTGGCCCCCACCACTTATTGTATTCTGCACTGCCGGATTGGGCACAGAATTTAGGAGTTGTCTTTTCCGTAATGTTGATTGCGCCTTCTTGGGGCGGTATGATCAACGGATTGTTGACGCTTCGGGGTGTGTGGGATAAAGTGCGAAGTGATGCCACATTAAAATTCATGGTAGTTGCAATTACTGGTTATGGTATGGCCACTTTTGAGGGGCCTATGCTTTCCCTCAAAAATGTAAATGCAATTGCACACTTTAGCGATTGGATTATTGCACACGTACACGTTGGAGCTTTAGCATGGAACGGATTCTTGACCTTTGGAATGATCTATTGGTTGGTCCCAAAAATGTTTAAGACCACATTGCACTCCAAAGGGTTGGCCAACTTCCACTTCTGGATAGGAACTTTGGGCATTGTTCTCTACGCCCTACCTATGTATGTAGCAGGCTTTACCCAAGCCCTGATGTGGAAGGACTTTAACCCGGATGGAAGCTTGGTCTATGGTAACTTTTTGGAGACCGTAACCCAAATTATTCCCATGTACTGGATGCGGGCCATTGGTGGTAGCCTTTATATAGTGGGTATGCTCATTATGGTGTATAATGTTGTAGTGACCATTAGAAAAGGAAGTAAGGTGGAAGATGAATTAGCAGAAGCTGCTCCACTCTCCAAAGTTTCCAAACGAAGATTGGCTGGAGAAACCTTCCACAACTGGTTAGAAAGAAAACCAGTACAGTTGACCATTTTGGCCACTATTGCAATTCTAATTGGAGGGATTATCCAGATTGTACCGACAATTTTGGTGAAATCTAATATTCCTACCATTACAAGTGTAAAACCCTATACACCTTTAGAACTGGAAGGAAGGGATCTTTACATCCGTGAAGGATGTGTGGGATGTCACTCGCAAATGATACGTCCTTTTAGGAGTGAGGTAGAGCGGTATGGAGAGTATGCCAAAGCTGGTGAGTTCGTATATGATCACCCATTCCTCTGGGGAAGTAAACGGACCGGACCAGATTTACTTCGTGTGGGAGGCAAATATTCAGACAACTGGCACTTAAATCATATGTACGATCCACAAAGTACATCGGCCGGTTCAATAATGCCAGCGTATCAATGGCTTGTTACCAATGCGCATAATAGAAGTGATGTCCAGGCTAAAATGAGGGTCATGGTAAAATTAGGAGTTCCGTATACAGATGAAGATATTGAAACAGCCCAAGAATCCATGGCAGAACAAGCCTTACAAATTGAAAAGAACTTGTACGCGGACCCTGAGTTTGCAAGAACCTATGAAGCAGATAAAAAGTATGCACAAGAAAATGGGGAGGAATTTATTGAAATGCGGGATAGGGAAATTGTATCCTTGATTGCATATCTGCAAAGACTAGGTACAGATATTAAAGTAAAGGGTGCCGAGGAATTAATCTCTCAAAATAGGGAATAAAAGAACCAAGATGATAGAAAAAAGCAAAATAGAAAAGACTGAACAATTTTATCTAAGGTCCTTTATCTAACATCTAAAATCAAGAAAAGTTATGCTTAAATACGTAAAAAACCATATGGATAGTATCGAGGGTATAGCCAATTACCCTATGGTATCCCTGCTTATATTTTTCATCTTCTTCGTCTTGTTGTTCTGGTGGGTGGCAACAGCATCCAAAGAACACATCAAGGAAATGGGAGAATTGCCTTTAGATAACGATTACAACAACAAACCATAAAACTATGAGCACAAGAACACCTTGGTGGATTCGGATTCCGGTATTATTCTTTTTAATATTCGGATTGATGGAATATTTCATCGACTCAGGGGATAAACCGGCCATTATAGCGTATCCCATCACCCAGTTTTTTATGTTAATGGTATTAATGATTCTCATTGCCATTGAACTCATTTTAAACTCCATTGAGAATGTAATGTTTCAAACACTTTCTGAAGAAGCAAAGGAACGTTACCTACTCTCAAAAAATAAAAAGAGGGAATGGACCTGGGCTAAACAGATATATCAGCGACTTACGCGTAGCCGTGCCATTGAAAGAGAGCAGGAAATTATCATGGACCACAACTATGATGGCATTCGTGAATTGGACAATGTACTTCCTCCTTGGTGGGTGTATATGTTCTATGCAACCATCATTTTTGGAATTATTTATTTGGTAAGGTTTCATATAGCAGGTGATTATAATCAAGATTTGGAATATGAACAAGAAGTGGCTGCTGCCCAAATTAGAATTGAAGAGTACAAAAAGACCGCTAAGAATTTGGTGGATGTCAATACCGTAGAGTTTTTGGCAGAAGCTTCTGATTTAAGTGCTGGTGAAAAGATATTCACTACAAATTGTGTGGCCTGCCATATGGCTGACGGTGGAGGTGGAATTGGCCCAAACCTGACAGATGAATATTGGATTCTAGGTGGGGGTATTAAAAATGTATTTAATACAATTTCCGAGGGAGGAAGGGATGGTAAAGGAATGGTGGCTTGGAAACAAAGTTTAAAACCCCTGGAAATGGCGCAAGTGGCTAGTTACATTGTAACTCTGGGTGGAACAACTCCTGCAAACCCCAAAGCTCCCGAAGGAGACGTTTGGGTAAATCCAGATGCAGGAGAAACTGAAACAGAGCTCCCAGAACAAGGTATTGATTCAACAGATGTGAGTTTGGAGTAGGATTTTTTTCGGATTTGCTGGAGAAAGAAAAAGGAAATGGAAGAGAACTTTAGGGATTCCATAGGGACGATTACCGATGAGGGCAAAAGGGCTTGGATTTACCCTAAAAAGCCTAGCGGAAGGTATTTTGAGTATAGAAAATATGTAAGTTATACCCTTCTGCTCTTCCTTTTTGCATCCCCGTTTATCCGGATTAATGGGCATCAATTTTTGATGTTCAATGTGCTGGAGAGGCGCTTTAATATCTTTGGTTTTCCCTTTTGGCCGCAAGATTTTCATTTGGTGGTTATTTCCATGATTGCCGGTGTGATTTTTGTAGCGCTCTTTACCGTGGCCTATGGTCGTATTTTTTGCGGATGGATGTGTCCTCAGACTATTTTTATGGAGATGGTCTTTCGTAGGATTGAATATTGGATTGATGGAGATAGAGGTGCTCAGATGCGTTTGGATAAGTCACCATGGAACGCAAAAAAGATTCGAAAGCGAGTACTCAAATGGACCGTGTTTTTTATTATCTCTTATCTAATCGCCAACATCTTCCTGGCTTATTTAATTGGAAGTGACAGACTAATCCAATACATCACTGATGGTCCTATGGCTCATTTAGGGACTATAATACCCTTGTTGATATTTACTGGCGTATTCTACTTTGTATTTGCTTGGTTTCGTGAACAGGTATGCATTATTGCCTGTCCCTACGGAAGATTACAGGGAGTCCTTCTAGATAACAAATCCATTGTTGTGGCCTATGACCATAAGCGGGGTGAGGCCGAAAACGGACGAAAAAAGTTTAGAAAGAACGAAGACCGTAATGCTTTGGGCTTTGGAGACTGTATTGACTGTTTTCAATGCGTTCATGTATGTCCCACAGGAATTGATATCAGAAATGGAACTCAATTGGAATGTGTGAACTGCACGGCCTGTATCGATGAATGTGATCACATCATGGATCGTATCAATAAGCCAAGAGGTCTTATTCGATATGCCAGTGAGGATGAAATAACTAAAAAAGAAACGTTCAAGTTTACGCCGCGTATGAAAGGATATACTGCTGTACTCGGTATTTTGATAGGCGTTTTGGTTGGCATGTTGTTCCTAAGAAATGAGTTGGAGGCCAATATATTACGATTGCCGGGGCAACTATACGAGCGAAAAGCGGACAATATAATAAGTAATGTGTATACCTATAAGCTAGTGAACAAAACCACAAAGGATATCTCGGACGTAACCTTTAAGTTAATGTCCCATAAAGGGACCATTAAATTGGTCTCTCAAGAAAGTTTTCAAGTCCCTGCCGAAGAACTGGCAGAAGGCACACTCTTTATAGAAATAAACAATTCAGCATTGAACGGTGACAAAGACCGATTAAAAATCGGTGTGTACAGCGGAGAGGAACTTATAGAAACCACTAATACACAATTTTTGGCGCCTAGAAGCTATAACTAAATTATAAGGATATGAAAATAAATTGGGGAACAGGAATAGTGATTGCGTTTGTGGCATTTATTTGCTTTATCCTATACTTTGTGGTTAGAATGAGCATGGACGACAGTGCCAATCACGATTTAGTAACAAAGGATTACTACAAACAAGAATTAGCCTATCAAAAAGAGATTGACGCAGCCAACTCAGCAATACGAAATGAAGCTAAACTAAAGGTTGAAAAAAAGAAAAATGGTATTGTCATACGTTTTCCAGAACAGTTTGACTTCAAAAAAATTACAGGTAAAGTGTCCCTATATAGACCGTCTAACAAGCACTTGGATTTCGACTTTCCAATAAGTTTGTCCAATACACATTTGCTCATACCTGACAATCGCTTGGTGGACGGTCGCTGGGACATTACAGTATCTTGGAACTACAAGAAAGAGGATTTTTTGCATAAGGAAAAACTCACATACTAGATGCTTTTAGGGTCAGCCATAGTGTTTGGATTATTGGGAAGCCTTCATTGTTTAGGCATGTGCGGCCCCATAGCCTTTCTGCTACCGGTGGACCAACAGAACAATTGGCGTAAAGCGGGTCAACTTTTCCTGTATCATGGGGGTAGACTTTTAGCTTATGGTATCATTGGGTTATTGTTTGGAGTATTAGGAAAAGGTGTGGCCCTATTTGGAATCCAACAAAAATTATCCATTTTGGCTGGGGTAGTCATGGTGGTTTTGGTAGTATGGCCTCGAAGTGGTTGGAAGAGCAGTTCATTGGCGGCACCTATGTATCGGGTTATCGCTAGCGTAAAATCCAAGCTTGGTACAGAGCTTAAAAAGAAAACGGCCGATACCTTCTTGACCATAGGCTTCTTAAACGGCTTTCTTCCCTGTGGTTTGGTGTATATGGCCACGGTTGGGGCAATTGCCATGGGCGATCCAATTGAATCAGGACTTTATATGGTTTTGTTTGGTGTAGGAACCATTCCATTGATGACGGCCGTAGTATATTCCAGTAAATGGTTAAAAGCCCCGATAAAGGCAAAAGTTAAAAAAGCCATCCCTATTTTTGTGCTATTAATCGGTCTGTTGTTCATTGTTCGCGGTTTGGGCCTGGGGATTCCCTACGTTTCCCCAAAACTATCCTCGAATAACTTGGCAACATCAAAAATCGAATGTCATCAACCATAAAATATACGTATGAAAATTACATCGGCTGAAGAAGCGGTCCAAGGGGTGAAATCTGGGGACCGTATTTTTTTTCAAGGGGCTGCAATGACCCCGAACGAATTAATAGATGCACTTTGTGATCGTCACAAAGCATTAGAGGATGTTGAAATTGTTTCCATTCATACTGAAGGAAATGCTAGATATACACAGGAACCTTATAACTCAAGCTTCCGTTTGAACAGTCTTTTCGTTGGAGGTAATGTCAGAAAGTTTGTAAATCAACTTCGAGGAGATTATGTGCCTATTTTTTTGAGTGAAATCCATTTACTCTTCCGTAGAAAGATTCTTCCTTTAGATGTTGCATTTATCCAGGTTTCTCCACCTGACAAACATGGCTATTGTTCTTTAGGTGTCTCTGTAGATGTTACCTTGCCAGCTATCGAAATGGCGAAGAAGGTGGTAGCGCAAATCAACCCACATGTGCCAAGGTCTCATGGGGATGGAATTATTCATATCAGTCAGATTGATAATGCCATCGAAGTAGATAGACCAATACATGAACATGAACCTATGCCCATTTCTGATATTGAGCATCAAATCGGAGGTCATGTGGCTTCTCTAATTGAAGACGGGGCTACACTCCAAATGGGTATCGGGAATATTCCGAATGCTGTACTGTCCAATTTGGGGAATCACAAAAGATTGGGGATTCACACTGAAATGTTTTCAGATGGTGTGCTACCTCTTATTGAGAGTGGGGTAATAACGGGAGAGGAGAAAGCAGTGAAGCAAGGTAAAATTGTTAGCTGTTTCGCAGTAGGATCACGTAAATTATATGATTTTATTGATGATAATCCGGTTTGTGATTTTAGGGAAGCGGCTTACACCAACGATACGGCAAAAATCCGTAAAAACCCGAAGGTTACAGCCATAAACAGTGCCATTGAAATAGATTTGACCGGTCAGGTTTGCGCCGATACCATTGGTAGTAGACAGTTTTCAGGAGTAGGGGGACAAATGGATTTTATTCGAGGAGCATCCTTATCTAAGGGTGGAAAGCCAATTTTTGCGATGCCTTCCGCTACTCATAAAGGAGTCTCCAAAATAGTACCTTTCCTAAAGGAAGGTGCAGGGGTTACTACAACACGTGCCCACGTCCATTATGTGGCCACAGAACACGGTGTAGTAAACTTGTATGGCATGAATCTCAAACAAAGGGCGGATGCTTTGATTTCCATTGCACACCCCGATTTTAGGGAGGAATTGGAAAAAGCGGCCTTTAGTCGATTTAATGGGTCATGATAAAAAGTAAAAGGGAGGCAAAGGCCTCCCTTTTTTGTTGAACTACTACTTAAATATTAAACCAACCAAAAAAGTTCAACCATTTAGATTTTAAATGTAATTACCGGAATATTGGAGTGATTGGCAACATCTTCACCGATACTTCCCATAAAGAAATGTGTGAGACCTCTTCTACCGTGGGTCGGTATACCGATTAAATCGGCAGCTATGGTTTCACTATAGTTCAAAATGCCCTTTTCAACAGAATAATCGTTGTAAATTTCCACTTCAAGCCCTTCTTTGGCCAAGTTTAGAAATTCGGAAATTCGGTTATAGGCATCCTCCGTGCTCAGAAATTC
Organism: Bacteroidota bacterium; assembly: GCA_039191905.1. Lineage (GTDB taxonomy): Bacteria > Bacteroidota > Bacteroidia > Flavobacteriales > Flavobacteriaceae > Flagellimonas. The sequence continues at coordinate 63,173 of JBCCXJ010000014.1, forward strand.
ATCCCCTGGGGTATTAATGTAGACTAGTTTTAGATCAGCATCGAAAAGTTGAGCCATTTGCTTCGCTTTTTTTAATGCTGGAATATTTTCTTCTTTATAGTTACAGGCAAAAACAAAATTCTGTAGTTTAAATTGCTTGACTTCGCCTTTGACCACTAGTACGGGAATTTCTGAAGTTCTCACTACACGTTCAGTATTGGAGCCAATAAAAATTTCCTTTAATCCATCAGTGCCGTGGGAGCCCATGACAATCAATCCAACATCATGTTTTTTCGCGATTTCGTCAACCTCTTGAAACACCTTGTAGTGTTTGATGATGGGAATTACCTTAATTCCTTTCAAATAGGGTTTGTCCAAAAAATCATTGAAGCGTTTTTCACCAACTTTAATGAGATGAACCACTTGCTCTTGCGCTATGTAGCCCGATTCACTCATTATTGAGGGAGAAAGTTCCAACATATGAAGCACATACAGTTCTGAATCATGTTTTTTAGCCAAGGAAGCGGCTACCTGTAGTGCATTTTCGGACTGTTCTGAAAAATCAACTGGGACAATTATACCTTTCATTTTTATAAGTTTTTAAGTTAAACGGTCATCGAAAACAAACGTGTTTCCGGTTTTTTTCTATGTAATTTCAGGTCAAGAGCCATACATATATTTCTGATGTAAGGCCTGCCTGAAGCTGTTACTTGTATTGCGTTTGATTCTAGTTTTACCAAACCATCTTTCTCCATCTCTTTCAAGTTTTCTTTGATTTGGTTGTACAATTCCAAATGATTTCTTTCTTGCTTAAAATCAGTTTTATATCGACACATTAAATTGAGGATATGCTTTCGAATTGTTTCATCTTCGCTCGAAAGAATATGACCTCTAAAAATGGGTAATAGGTCATGGGATACAAGATTTTGGTACTCTTCCACACTTTTTATGTTCTGTGCAAAACCATACCAGCTGTCACTTATGCTGGAAACACCAAGTCCAATCATCAGGTTGGTTTTGGAAGGTGTGTAGCCCATAAAGTTTCGGTGCAACGTTCCTTGCATCATGGCCCTGTGAAGGCTATCGGTGGGTAATGCAAAATGATCCATACCTACATCATTGTAACCAAAGTCGGTAAGCATCTTTTGTCCCATTTCATATTGCATTCTTTTTTCGGAAGCATTGGGTAAGTCTTCATCTTTGTAACCACGCTGTCCATTCCCCTTTATCCAAGGCACATGTGCATAGCTATAAAATGCGATGCGGTCTGGTCGTAATGCTTGTGTCTTCGATATAGTTTGCTTTACATCTTCCAAAGTTTGAAACGGAAGTCCATAGATAATATCATGCCCTACAGAGGTATATCCTATTTCCCTGGCCCATTCGGTTACCCTTTTTACATGTTCAAAAGGTTGTAACCTGTTAATAGCTTTCTGAACAGTTTCATTGTAATCTTGCACACCAAAACAGACTCTTTTGAACCCCACATTAAAAAGAGCCTGCAGGTGTGCTTTTGTAGTATTGTTCGGATGTCCTTCAAAACTAAACTCAACATCTTTTGCCTTTTTTCCGTTTTTAAGAATACCGGAAATCAATAGCGTGAGATTCTGAGGTGAGAAAAATGTTGGTGTACCTCCCCCAAGATGAAGCTCTTTTATTTTTGGCAAGCTCCCCAGAAGATTCACATAAAGTTTCCACTCCTTAAGCACAGCTTTTATGTATGGCAATTCCAAATCATGTCTTTTGGTAATTCTTTTGTGGCAACCACAAAATGTGCACATGCTCTCACAGAAGGGTAGATGGATATATAGACTTATACCTTCTTCCTTATTCTCATTGTAGACCTTGGTTACGGTAGATTTCCAAAGTTTGCCTGAGAAGCTCTCTAAATCCCAATAAGGGACTGTGGGATAACTGGTATATCTTGGTCCAGGAACATTATATTTTTGAATCAAAGTACACATCTGCTTTTGTTTGTTGGGCTAAATTAGTTCTGGGTACACAGAGAAAACATGACAATTATCAGTGTTCAAAATACGCCTACCTAATCGTGAAATTTATTGGGATAGCGTAGGATATCTTAGAGGGCTTGCCACGTTGCATACCAGGTTTCATTACGGGCAATGAGGCAATTAAACGATACGCTTCATCTTCCAACAAGCGGTCGGGTCCTCTTTTTTGAATGTTGGTTACCCGTCCTTTGGTATCTATATCAAATTTTATAAAGACACGACCGGATATACGCATTTCAAGTGCTGATTCCGGATATATGAGGTTCTTTCTGATATGCTCCTGAACTTTTTGATTAAAGCATGCTCTTCGTTCTTCCTCGGTAGGACAAGTATCACATCCGGGAAATACCGGAGCATTTTCAATAATGGCAAAGGGAATGGATACTTCTTCCTCTTCTTCTCCAACTTCAACATCATCAATTTTAACGATAGCATCTTCAATGAAAAGGTCCTGACTACTTTCGGTACTTTCTATAACTGTTTCTTCCACATCTTCCATATCCTCAACAATTTCTATCACATCTGGAGCTGATGGAGGCGGAGGCGGAGGTGCAGTTATTACATTTTTGGTAATGGGTACTTCCTCATCAAGATTGTCGGCAACTTCGACAACGTTTAAAACTTCGGTTTCCGTATCATATACTTTTACTTCTAGAGCTTGCCAAGTAACGAACAAAATTGAGGTAAGGCCTATCATGAAATAGAGACTGCTATTTCTGCCTACTTCTGCGTTGGGATTCTTTTTTGGTTTCATGACGTTTACTATTTAATGAAGATAAATGTAGAGACGTCAAATGAGAAAAAATATGATAACTATCAGGTATTCAGGGAAGTGAAAAAACTACATCTTTACCAAAGATGGTGTTAGTCTTTCTGATTTTCCCATATAAGAGCTGCTGCACCGCAGATGGCTGCTGTTTTTCCTTGCATTCCCGAGTGCATTAGTTTTACTTTTCCTTTATATACATCTAGAAGAAATTCGTTAAAGTATCCTTCCAGGGGTTCCATGATCCATTTACCGCTATTGGTAAGCCCACCCATTAGAATAAACGCTTCGGGTTGTGTGAATGCCGTAAAGTTGGCAAGAGCCTGAGCCATTATTTTGGCTGTGTAGTCAAAGGCCATCAAAGCGATTTTATCCCCTTCTTCGGCAGCCTTGGTAATATCCTCGCCGTGTAGGTCGTTAAACGAAACACTTCTAAACCTACTATCCACAAGATATTTTGCTTGCATGTGCAGAACGGTTCTTTTTAGTCCTGTGGCAGAAACATAGGCTTCCAAACCACCCTTTACGCCAAGACCGGTTAATCTTCCGTCTCCTATGGTCATATCTACGTGGCCCAACTCTCCCGCAAATCCATCAAAGCCATCAATTAGGTTTCCATTTGCAACAATTCCAGCTCCGAATCCAGTACCTAAGGTAATAGCTATAAAATCTGTCATGTTTTTGGCGCTCCCAAAAAGCATCTCACCTAGAGCAGCGGCGCTGGCATCATTCATAATCCGCATGGGCATGTGCATTTTTTCTCGAAATTTTTCAAGAAACGGAACGCTACCTTTCCAAAGGAGATTGCTTGCATTTTCGATAGTACCATTTTTGCTGGAAGCATTCGGTGCTCCAATACCACATCCTAGAATGTTCAATGGGATGTCAATATCTTTAATTAGGTTTTTCGAAGTTTCCTTGAGCTTATCTAGATAGTCATTTAAATCAGGAAACTCCTTGGTGCGAAAAAATGTTTTTTCAAGGCATTCCCCTTCTTTGTTGACCAAACCTATTTTGGTTTTTGTACCTCCTATATCAATTCCAATAACAACATCCATAATTGAAAAGCTGCAAAAAGTTTATGTCTTAAAGGTAGCCAATTATAGAGGTAAAAAAAATGATATATTAGACGGAAAATCACTGAAAAAGCATTTACCTTTTACTTAGCTACCCTAAACCTGATTTCTGTCATATTTTAGGTCAGGGTGCAGTTCTACTTTTGAAGTGAATATTAAAACATTTAGGTATGAGCACAATACATAAAATTCTGATTCCCTTCGATTTTTCAGAAGCTTCGGTTAACGCACTGGAATACTCCATCAATTTTGTTGGCCCCAATAGGGAGACAAAAATTCTTGCCCTTTATGTGGGCGTTATGCCATCGTCAGAGAGGGAAGAAAAGGAGCTTAACGAAAACTTCAGAAAAGTTCTGGATTCATTCAATGCAAAGACAAAAAACGAACCAGTGTTGAGTAGTGTTTCTGGAAATTTCATAGAGACCGTTTTGGTCACACAAGTCAACCAAAAGGTGGATTTAATCATTATGGGTACCATGGGAGATAAAACTACCGACGAGGCCATTACCCATACATCAAAGTTGGTGTTGGAAGCCAATTGTCCGGTCATTTCCATTCCATACGGTTGCGAAATACGGCTGCCAAAAGAAATCGCTTTGGTAATGGGCAAAGAAGAGATAGAAGATAAAGAGGTGTTAAATATGCTTCTAACTGTTGCCAGAACCTTTAATTCCAAAGTTCATGTTCTAACTATTTATAAGGAATCGGTATATGCTGAAGAGGCTATTGTAGACAGGACCGAACACTTATTGGAGTACTATTTGGAACATTTCTATACCGAACATTCATTTAGTAAAAATGAGGATGTGGAACAGGGAATACTGGACTATATCAATGGCAAGAATATTGATTTACTGGCCATTTTACCAAGAAATCACGCTGTTGCCGGAACACCTTCTGAAGGACGTCTGACGAAACTTTTGACACTCCATTCAGAGATTCCAGTATTGGCTTTGGACTGATTCTATTCAATCTTGAGCGATGTTTACACTACTGGTACTGCTTAGTATTACAATACTTCTGTTCATATGGGGGAAGTTTCCACCTGATGTGGTCGCGTTGATGTCCATGATTTCATTATTTCTCTTTGGGATTTTGGACATTAACGAAACCCTTAGCGGATTCAGCAATACGACCGTAATCATGATTGCTGCGCTTTTCATTATTGGGGAGGGGTTGGCAAGAACGGGATGGACGGCTGTTGCAGGTCGTTACTTTGTAAAATGGGCAAAAAAAAGTGTTCCTAGACTTTTGGTGATTATTACTACGGGGTCTAGTTTGCTTTCTGGATTTGTAAGTAATACAGGTACGGTGGCCGCTTTATTGCCGGTTACCGTGACAGCGGCTTGGAGCGCAGGAAGTTTGCCTTCAAAATTACTGATGCCCGTGGCGTTCGGCTCCAATACCGGTGGTCTTTTGACCTTGACCGGAACGCCTCCCAACATCATTGTAAGCAATGCATTAGTGGAAAATGGTTTTCAAGGTTTTTCTTTTTTTGAGTTTAGTCTGATTGGCCTTCCATTATTGATTATTTCAATTCTGTATTTCAGATATATAGGATACCGGTTACTGCCAAGCTATACTACAGAAAACAAGCCTGTTGCCATTGACCAAGAAATGCACAAATGGATTGAAAACTACAGTATAGCCGATAGTATTTACCGTCTTAGAATTCGTTCTATGTCCAATCTCATAGGCACACAAATAAAAGAGTGGGATTTTGAAAATACCTACGATGTTTCCTTGATGCGCTTAAAAAGAAGACACCCCAATCCTTTAAGGGGGATACCTGAATTTGTGGAAATGCCTGGTCCTGAAACGGAAATGCGCTATCATGATATCATCACAGTAAAGGGAGATGCTGCGGCAATAGATAGGTTGATGCAGACCTTTCAACTAGCAATTATTCCTTTGAAACCTGAAATGGATAATCTGAAAAAGGAATTTATCAACCAGGAGGTTGGCATGGCTGAAATGATTATTACACCAAAATCCATTTTGGTTGGAAAAACTATTGGTTTGGGTTACTATCTGAATCAAATGCAGGTCCAACTTTTGGCTGCATCCAGGGACAACAAGCCCTTAAAGGGAAAAATAAAAATTGAAGCTGGGGATGCCTTTGTTATTCGAGGTCAGTGGCAAAAAATAGAGAATTTAAAATCCTTATATGAAAATGTGGTCATCTCAGGAAGTCCAGAAGCATTGTCAAAAAATGTAGACACGCTTACCCCTCGGAGTTATATCGCCTTGGGCACCCTGATATTGATGGTTTTATTCTTAGTGCTAAAGATTCTTCCCGGTGCTATTGCGGCCTTGATTTGCGCAGGAATCATGATGCTTACAGGATGTGTCCCTATTTCAAAAGCCTACAAAGGGATTAGTTGGACAAGTGTAGTAATGATTGCCGCTATGATTCCTATGGGTATTGCTTTACAAAAAACAGGAGTGGCCCAAATGGCCGCAACAGGTTTGGTTCATTCTTTGGGAACTTTAAGTCCCATTGCCTTACTGGCTGGAATTTTCCTGCTTACTACAACATTTAGTCAAACAATTAATAACTCGGCAACTGCAGTATTGATGGCTCCAATAGCCATTATGGCATCCACAACAATGGGAGTTTCGTCTGAACCTTTTATGATAGCTGTTGCAGTAAGTGCCTCAACCGCCTTTTTAACCCCAGTAGGAACAACTACCAATGCCATGGTAATGACCGCAGGTGGGTATCGATTTATGGACTATGTAAAGGTAGGAGGTCCATTGCTCCTTCTATTTTTTATAGCCACAATTTTTCTGGTTCCATTAATATGGGCCTTCTAATTTTTAAAATCAACAGTTATGAGTTTAGTTATGGGAGAAACAAAAGATTTGACCAAATACGGTCTGGAAAACGTTACGGCGCATTGGAATTTAGATGCGGAAACCCTTCAAAAAATCACCTTGGAAAAAGGAATGGGCGTTGAAAGTGACAATGGAACCTTGAGTATTAATACGGGAAAATTCACTGGAAGGTCACCAAAGGACCGTTTTCTGGTAAAAGATGAGTATACCAAAGACAGAATTTGGTGGGGTCGTATCAATAAACCCATTTCCCCTGAAAATTTTGATAGGCTTTATGATGAGGTGGTAAACTATTTATCAGGAAAGGAGGTTTATGTGCGTGATGCTGCAGTTTGCGCTGACCCTGAATACCGAACCAACGTACGTACCGTGACGGAGTTTCCTTGGTCCAATTACTTCATCAAAAATATGTTTCTTAGACTTCCTGAAAAGGAGTTGGTAGATTTTGAAGAGGATTGGTTGGTGCTTTGTGCACCTGGTTATGAGTGCCCAAATCCAAAAGAATTCGGAATCATTGCTGGAAATTTCTCTATTTTGAATTATTCACGTAAAGTAGCACTTGTTGGAGGCTCTGAATATCCGGGAGAAATGAAGAAAGGTGTTTTTACAGCTTTAAATTTAATTCTTCCTGTAGATAGAAATGTATTGCCCATGCACTGTTCTGCCAACGTAGGTAAAGACGGAGATACTGCCATTTACTTTGGTTTATCAGGAACCGGTAAAACCACACTTTCGGCCGATCCAGATAGAAAGCTGATTGGGGATGATGAGCATGGTTGGACTGCTGATAACACCATATTTAACTTTGAAGGTGGCTGTTACGCCAAGGTAATTGACCTCACGGAAGAAAAAGAACCCGATATTTATCGTGCTATTCGCCCGGGAGCACTATTGGAAAATATAGTTTTCAAAGAAGGTACCAAAGAAGTGGATTATTTTGATAGTTCCATTACACAAAATACGCGTGTAAGTTATCCCATTGATCATATCGATAACATCCAAACACCTTCCTATGCCTCCAATCCAAAAAATATCTTTTTCTTAACCTGCGATGCCTTTGGAGTTTTACCTCCAGTATCTAAATTAACATCAGGTCAAGCAGCGTATCATTTTATTTCAGGATATACTGCGAAGGTAGCGGGCACAGAAGCTGGTATCAATGAACCTGTGCCGTCGTTTTCTGCCTGCTTTGGAGAACCGTTTATGCCTTTGCACCCTGCCGTTTATGCAGAAATGCTAAGTAAAAAAATGACCGAAGCCGGTGTTAATGTTTGGTTGATCAACACGGGGTGGAGTGGAGGCCCTTATGGTGTGGGCTCAAGAATTAAATTAAAGTACACTAGAGCCATGATTTCAGCAATTTTGGAAGGTAAATTGGATGACGTTGAGTATGAAGCACATCCTATTTTCGGACTATTTATGCCAAAATATTGTCCTGGGGTTCCAACCGAAATGCTGGACCCAATGAATACGTGGTTACAAAAAGGAGCTTATGTGAGCAAAGCCATTCAATTGGCGCACTCCTTCCACATTAATTTTGATAAATTCGCAAGTGAGTCTTCAGAGGAAATCCTGAGTGGTGGACCCCTAATTGACTCGCATCATAATTTGAACGAAGTTTTTTAATCTTAAAATTATTTGAAAGGGAAAATGGAATTTCAAAATAGAAATTTAGGTATCCCAAAATTTAAATCTCCCCTGCAGTTGAGTACTGTTAGGGGAGATAGTATTTTCAATTTTGTGGATGATACGGAGAAATTTGTGTTTGACCTTTCAAGAGACAATTATACCCATTGCCTTGAAAAAGGAGAAGAACCGGTCTGTTTGGAAAAGGCAGGACCTCGACAAGACTTGTTCTTTGATTCTTCAAATACTACGGCGGCCATTGTTACCTGTGGAGGCCTTTGTCCAGGAATCAACAATGTAATACGAGGTATAGTTATGGCCTTGCATTATTTCTATGGGATCAAGAAAATTCTTGGGGTTCCGTATGGCTATGAAGGACTAAATCCTGATATGGGTCATGGGTTTGTTGATCTAACACCAGAAAAAGTTAAAGATATCCATCTCTTTGGAGGGACGTTTTTAGGTTCTTCACGAGGGGGGCAGGATGTTTCTGTCATGGTGAATACCCTGGTTGGGAACAAAATCGACATTTTGTTCGCCATAGGGGGAGATGGGACCTTGAAAGGAGTGGATGCCATTGGTGGGGAAATAGCCAAACAAGGTCTAAATATTAGCGTAGTAGGTATTCCCAAGACTATTGATAATGATATTGATATCATCGATAAGTCCTTTGGTTTCGAGACCTCTTTTGATGTGGCTGGTTCTATCCTTAGAGATGCTCACAACGAGGCGTCTGGAGCTTATAACGGTATTTCCATTATTAAGTTGATGGGAAGAGATAGTGGTTTCATAGCCGCATCTGCGGCCTTGGCCATGCCCGTTGTTAATTTTGTCCTTATACCCGAAATGGATTTTCAATTGGAAGGTCCCAATGGTTTTTTTGAAGTGCTCGGCGAAAGACTCAAACAAAAAAAGCATGCGGTCATTGTCGTTGCAGAAGGTGCAGGGCAACAATTGTTTGAAAAAAAGGATGTAGTCAAAGATGCATCAGGCAATGTGCAACATCAGGATATTGGTTTGTTCCTAAAGGATAGAATTAAAGAACATTTTAAGGAAACTTCAGTAACCATTAAATACATAGACCCGAGTTACATTATCAGAAGTGCTCCAGCAAATTCCAGTGATAGTGTCTATTGCAGTAGATTGGCGTATCATGCCGTTCATGGAGCAATGGCAGGGAAAACCAGGTTTGTGGTGAGTAAGGTCAATAACCAGTACGTGTATATTCCAATTTCACAAGTAACCAAAAAGCGAAAGAAAATCGATTTGGAAAGTGAATTTTGGTTCTCCGTGTTGCAAAGTACAGGTCAGCCATTTCATTTAGGGTAATCCAACAAACCTGACAATTGTCATTTCTTTTCGGAGGTTTCCCATGTAGTTTTGATTGTATTTAAAATCAAAAACAAATGGTAGTCAACATTCAATATCAAAAAATGAGTGCTAGTGAGTCTTTAAGCAAACTTTTATTAAAGAAGTTGGATAGGCTCGGTACAAAATATCAATGGGTCATTAAGGCAAACGTGCTCTTTAAGGAAGAGAACGATAGAAAAGGTGAGGGAAAGGTCTGTGAAATTGAATTAAGTGCTCCTGGACCAAGACTTTTTGCCAAAGCAAACACGGATAATTTTGAAAAAGCAATGGCTGAAACTATCAACGAATTGAAAAGACAGTTGGAGAAAAGACAAGGTGTTTTTACCAAACATTGACAACCTAAAAGTAACCCAAATTAAAATTCAAGAAATGAAAAATTTAGTCATACCCTTAGTCTCCTTATTCTTTGTTGGATGTGCCTCTCCAAAATTAATTAGCTCATGGAAAAGTCCTGAAGCAGACTCGTATGAAGTGTATAGAGTATTGGTTGTAGGGATGACTCAGGATTTGGAGGTGAGGACCGCTTTTGAAACCCAGTTACGAGATGCATTGATCAGTAAGGGTTTTGAAGCCGAAAGAAGTCTCGAGCTGTTCGACAAGGAATTCACAGCTTCTGAAAAAACAGAGGCAGACCTTGATGAGGTTGAACAAAGTTTGCTCGCCAAAGGTTTTGATGCAATTCTATTGACCAAAATAATCGGCTCTGAAAATAGAGAAACATTTAAACAGCGAGTCAGTGGCATTGACAATCTGTATACGCAGTTTAGTAATGATTACTTGAGCAATCAAAATGTATATTACGATACAAATTACTATGAAACGTTTAAGATTTATACTGCCGAGACCTCTCTTTACTGTATTTGCCTGGATAGGGAAAGAGCATTGATATGGCGAGGTAATATCAATGTAGCTGAGCCGGTGAAACTAGAAAAAACTATAGATTCCTATATCAAGGTCATTGAGGACGCTATGCGAAAGGATACGATTTTGTTCTAGCGGTTTAGGTGATTCTTCCTTTAAAGAAGCCCAATAAAGTCAAGTAAAATACAAACGGGTATAGCTACTAGAATTACGACAAGAACGAAAACCATAAGACGCAAAAATCCTACCAGCAATTTATCGCCAAAAGAAATTCCATCATTCATAATAGTGTAATTTTCATCAATTTACGCAATTATTTATTTATGTGTTATTGGAAAACCGGTCTTATTCGACCAAAGGGTGTGTTTTGGGTTTGTAGTGCAAAAAAAGGACTATGAGCGCTCTTTGCTAAGTTTTTTACCCAATTCCTCAAGACTGATTCCCTTCGTTTCTGGCATCATGAAGAAGACCCAAAGTAATTGTAAGACCATCATGAACGCGAAAAAACCAAATACAATTCCAGGGCCGATCTTCCCGAATAGGAAAGGCACAAAAGACGGAATCAAGGCAGCAAGTACCCAGTGGGTGGAGCATCCGAAGGCCTGCCCTGAACCTCTTAAATGATTTGGAAATACCTCGGAAATGAAAACCCAAATAACCGCACCCTGACCAATAGCATGGGAAGCGATAAAAAGAAATAAAAAGATAGGGACGGCCAATCCCGTCCAATTAAGAAAAAAGGCTGCTGAAACCAAGGATAAGGAGACAATGTAACCTATAGAACCAAAATACATTAACTGCTTTCTACCCAAACGATCAATCAGGTAAATTCCAATTAGCGTAAAAACGAGATTGGTTACACCAATTCCGATACTGCTTAGTAAGGCAGTACTTTCTCCTAGTCCTGCGAGTTCAAAAATACGAGGAGCATAATACAAAAAGGCGTTGATACCTGACCATTGGTTGAAAAAAGCAATCAAGAAGGCCAAAAGTAAAGGAACACGATACTTCTTCATAAATATGGTTTCATTGGTGCCAGAAGAAGCCAAATTGTTTACGTCGGATTTAAGTTGGTCCAAGCTAAGGTCTAATTGTAAGGACTGAATAACGTTTTGCGCTTCATCGTATTTTTTCTTCACCACGAGCCAACGTGGACTTTTTGGTACGGAGAAAACCAGAATGGTATATAGAATTGCAGGGATAGCTTCTGCGCCAATCATAAGCCTCCAGTCTTCTTCACCAACACCACTTAACAGATAGTTGGATAAATAGGCTATTAGAATACCAAAGACGATATTGAATTGATACATTCCCACTAATCGTCCTCTATTTTTTGCGGGTGCAATTTCTGAGATGTATGCGGGAGCAGCAATAGTGGAGGCGCCAACCCCCAATCCACCAATGAATCGAAATGCAGCAAAAGTAATAGGATCATTAGCCAAGGCGGAACCAAGAGCTGATATTGAATACAAAATACCAATCCAAATCAAGGTTTTTTTTCTGCCCAACATATCGGTGGGAAGAGCACCAAAAATAGCTCCAATTACAGTTCCCCATAAGGCCATTCCCATAACAACTACTCCATGAAAAGTATCCGAAGAGTTCCATAAAGCTTGTAGTTTTTTATCCGCACCGGAAATAACAACAGTATCGAATCCAAAAAGAAATCCTGCAAGGGCCACAATAATGGCAATCCATAAAATTTTTCGTTCCATAGTGGCTGGTTGTTGCTCTTAAAACTAAGGAAAATTATAGAATAGATTGGATATGCTCCATTATACGAGTTGAAGCACCCTGATTCTGCTTAATGTAAGTAGCATTTATTTTTCCCGTGCTTACGAGGAACTCAGAATCTTCCATAAATTGAGATAAGGTTGCCTTAAATGCATCAAAACCATCAATTACGATAACTCCTTTTTTCTTGACCAAGGCTTCAGCTTCCTTGAAACCATGGTATTGCGGACCGATAATTACTGGAATTCCGAAAACGGCTGGTTCCAACGTATTGTGAAGTCCAGTTGCAAATCCCCCACCAACATAGGCTATATCCGCATAACTGTATATTTTGGTAAGGAGACCAATGGTATCAATAATCAAAACATCGGCGGAAGAGATTTCACTTGAACCTAAGTCCGAGTATTTTATAACCTTTTTTGAAATACTATTTGTTAACTTATCCAGTTGGACTGGCTTCATCGTGTGTGGGGCGAGAACAAATTTGAGCGATGTGTTGCTGGAATTGATGTATTTTACGAGTATTTCTTCATCTTCTTGCCATGTGCTACCGGCCACAAAGCACGTGTTCTTTTGTTTGAAAGACTCCATGAACTCTAAATGGTTATCGCGCTCCAGAATTTCAGAAACTCTATCAAAACGGGTATCACCATTTATGGTTATATTTTGAAAACCAATGGATTGTAAAAGGTTTACTGAGTTTTCATCCTGAACAAAAAAATGATGAAACTTCTTGAGGCTATTCCGCATAAAGCCACCATAGAATTTAAAGAATACCTGCCTTTCGGAAAACAAGGCTGAAACCAATAAAGCTGGGATTCCTCTTTTTTCAAGTTCCCGAAGGTAGTTGGGCCATATTTCGTACTTAATAAAAATTGCAATGGAAGGATTCACTACGTCCAAAAAGCGCTTGGCGTTGGATAAGGAATCCATAGGGAGATAGGTAACAACATCCGCCGACGTACTCTCTTTTTTTACTTCATAACCCGATGGGGAAAAGAAGGTGAGTACTATTTTGTGTTTTGGATATTGTTTTTTTAGGCGTTCCAAAATTGGAAGTCCCTGTTCGTATTCACCCAAGGAAGCGGCATGTATCCAAATTGTGTCATCAACGGTTTTGAGCGTATTTTTTAAAATCCCAAAAGTTTCCTTTCTGCCAGATACAAACAGCCGTATCTTTCTATTAAAGTGCGATACCAGATTAAGGCCAAACCCAACAAGATAAATAAGAAGATTATAAATATAGCGCACGCTTGGTTAATTTCCGCTAAAATACATTCTTTCATCCTTAGGTTTTTACTGCATCTTTATTTCTTAATTTTGCACCACAATTCTTTGTTATGAAAAAAATACAAATGGTTGACCTGAAAGGTCAATATGAAGGAATTAAAAGTCAAGTAGATACATCAATTGAAGAGGTCCTAAATTCTTCTGCTTTCATCAATGGTCCGATGGTGAAAGATTTTCAAAGCAGTTTGGAATCATATCTCAATGTGAAACACGTAATACCCTGCGCGAATGGTACAGACGCCCTGCAGATTTGTATGATGGGGTTGGGTCTTAAACCTGGAGATGAGGTGATTACAGTAGATTTTACCTTTGCGGCTACTGTAGAGGTCATCGCTCTTCTTAATCTGGTTCCAGTTTTGGTAGACATTGAGGCTGATACCTTTAACATCGACCCTAAGGCGGTTGAAAGGGCTATAACACCAAAAACGAAAGCAATTGTTCCTGTCCATCTTTTTGGCCAATGTGCTAATATGGAAGCTATACAGGAGATAGCTGAAAAACATGGTCTTTTTGTTATTGAAGATAATGCACAGGCAATGGGAGCTGTATATACTTCGAAAGACGGACGCCAACAAAAAACAGGTACATTAGGACATGTGGCGGCTACCTCATTCTTTCCATCCAAGAATTTAGGTTGCTACGGAGATGGAGGTGCTATTTTTACAGATAATGACGACCTAGCACATACCATTAGAGGAATTGTTAATCATGGCATGTATAAACGATATCACCATGATGTAATTGGAGTGAATTCTCGTTTGGATTCGATACAAGCCGCTGTACTAAATGCCAAATTGCCCAAGCTTGATGCGTACAACGCAAAGAGGCGAGCATCCGCCCAAAAATATTCCGAAGCTTTAAAAGGACAAGAACACATAGGCTTGCCCAAGGTAACGGGCCACGGTGAAAATATAACTGAGATTTGCAATAATCATGTTTTTCATCAATATACTGTAAGAATTTTAAACGGAAAAAGAGATGCTTTGGTGCAACATCTCAGTGAAAATGGCGTTCCATGTGGAGTATATTATCCAATCCCGCTTCATAAGCAAAAAGCCTATGTGGACGAACGTTATAAAGAAGCCGATTTCAAGGTGACCAATCAGATGGTTCAAGAAGTGATTTCGCTACCTATGCACACGGAGTTGGATGATGAACAAATAAAATTCATTACTGGATTAATCATTGACTTCGTAAACAGATAACTATGAAAATTTTAGTGACGGGCGGTTTGGGATTTATTGGTTCTCATACGGTTGTTGAGCTTCAAAAGATAGGTTTTGATGTGGTTATTATAGATAACCTGTCCAATGCTGACGAAAACGTACTTGATGGAATTATTGCGATAAGTGGCAGGAAACCACTTTTAGAGAAAATGGACTTGAGGGAGAAGGCAAAGGTTCAAGACTTTTTTGCCAGACACCAGGATGTTGAAGGGGTTATCCATTTTGCGGCTTCCAAAGCTGTAGGAGAAAGTGTTGAAAACCCGCTACTGTATTATGAAAATAATTTAGGAGTTCTGGTTTATCTGCTTCAAGAACTAACCCAAAAGGATAAGGCCAGATTCATTTTTAGTTCTTCTTGCACCGTTTATGGACAGGCCGATACCATGCCAATCACAGAAAGTGCCCCGGTAAAACCTGCAGAATCGCCATATGGCAACACAAAACAAGTAGGTGAGGAAATCATTAAAGATACCTGCAAGGTAAACCCGGAACTTTCTGCAATTGCCCTAAGATACTTTAATCCCATTGGAGCCCATCCTAGTGTAGAAATTGGCGAATTACCCATTGGAGTCCCTCAAAATTTGGTGCCGTACATTACTCAAACTGGTGTTGGTTTACGTGAACAACTTTCTGTTTTTGGTGATGATTATCCAACCGAAGACGGAACTTGTATTAGAGACTATATTCACGTAGTAGATGTGGCCAAAGCCCATGTTGTTGCATTACAAAGGTTGCTCGAAGACAAAAATGAGCAGAACTATGAGGTCTTCAACCTAGGAACCGGAAAAGGAAGTTCTGTTCTCGAAGTTATTCACAGCTTTGAACATGTTTCTGGTAAAAAATTGAATTATAGAATTGCGGAAAGAAGGCCAGGAGATGTTATTCAAGCCTACGCAGATACCCAAAAAGCAAATAAAGTTTTGGGTTGGGAGGCTCAGTCATCATTGGATGAAGCGATGAAATCTGCCTGGGACTGGGAACAGAAGATTAGAAGCTAAAAGCTGGTAAACTCGCTGAAAAGCGAGTTTTTCTTTTTGTGTTTGTCCCAAAATGGTTTCAAGCGTACTTTTCATACTCAAAATGACCTTAATAAATGGCTTCAGATTTCGAAAATAGTTTGCAAGTACTTATTGAAGCGAAAAAAAATAAGCTGTATCAAAAATTGGTACTACAACTCAAAAAGGATTTTGAACTGGCAAACCTAGAATTTAAAATTTCCAACTTGCCGACTCCAGAGGAGTTAAAAACCGCACTTCATGAAAAAGTGTATCGACTTATTTTGGAACAGTTTCCCGAATATTTCAACTTCCTTTACATAGTGGATGTCCCCGAAGATAAGGTAAAGTCTGTAGAAGCGACTGATGTTGTAGATATGGCTGAAGCAGTTTCCTTTCTTATTTTAAAAAGGGAATGGCAGAAGGTGAGCCTGAGACAACGTTTTGGGGCATGAAAGTGTTATTTGTCGCCAAGTTTATTCATTCAGCAAGGGTATTTATTGTACTTTTGTGTTAATTTTTTAGATTGATTTTAGTTAAAGGCGGTCAATGGATAAATATTCCTTTTTAAACGCTGCGCATACTTCATTTTTCGCAGAGTTATATGACAGATATCTAACAAGCCCCGATAGTGTTGAGCCCAGTTGGAGGGCTTTTTTTCAGGGATTTGATTTTGGGTTGGAAAGTTCTTTGGATGAACTGGATTTAGCCACTACGGGGAGTTTGCCACTTTCAAATGGACAACAACTTGATGTCCCTCAGTCCCTTCAAAAGGAATTTCAAGTCATCAAACTCATAGATGGATACCGTTCCAGGGGACACTTGTTCACCCAAACTAATCCGGTTCGCGAAAGAAGAAAATATGAGCCAACTTTGGATATTTCCAATTTTGGACTCTCTGATGCTGATTTAGAAACCACCTTTGACGCGGGAAAGATATTAGGGATTGGACCAAGCCCATTAAAGAATATCATTGGCCATTTGGAACGTATTTATTGCGATGCCATAGGAGTGGAATATATGTATATCCGAACCCCGGAACGCATTCAGTGGATTCAAGACTGGCTCAATGTAAACGATAACCATCCCAAATTTTCAGCTGAAGAAAAAAAGAATATTCTCAGAAAGCTAAATGAAGCGGTCTCCTTTGAAGGCTTTCTACATACAAAATACGTAGGCCAAAAACGGTTCTCACTAGAGGGAGGGGAAACCTTAATTCCTGCTTTGGATGTAATCATTGAAAAGGCAGCAGATGCTGGAGTTAAACAGTTCGTGATGGGGATGGCACACCGCGGCCGTTTGAATGTGTTGACCAATATCTTTGGAAAGTCCCCAAAGGATATTTTTAGCGAATTTGATGGTAAGGATTACGAAGAGACCATTTTTGACGGGGATGTGAAGTACCATTTGGGATGGACCTCAAGACGAGAAACCGATTCAGGGAAAATCGTCAATATGAACATTGCGCCCAATCCTTCGCATTTGGAAACCGTGAACTCTATAGTTGAAGGTATTACCAGGGCCAAACAAGACCGCGACCATCAAGAGAACGTATCAGAAGTGTTACCCATCCTAGTTCATGGAGATGCAGCTTTTGCGGGACAGGGGGTGGTTTATGAAACCATACAGATGGCCCGATTGGATGGCTATCAAACAGGAGGTACCATTCATATTATAGTAAACAATCAAATTGGATTTACTACGAATTATTTGGATGCCAGGTCATCAACTTATTGTACCGATGTGGGTAAAGTAACTTTGTCTCCAGTTCTACATATTAATGCTGATGACGCAGAAGCGGTAGTACATGCAGCTACCTTCGCTTTGGAATATCGTATGCGCTACAAAAGAGATGTCTTTTTGGATTTGCTAGGGTATAGAAAGTATGGCCATAACGAAGGAGATGAGCCGAAATTTACACAGCCTTTGCTCTACAAGGCCATTTCAAAGCATAAAAATCCAAGGGACATTTATGCGGAAAAATTGTTAGCAGAAGGTATCATTGATGCAGATTATGTTAAAAGTTTGGAAACGGAATACAAGAAGAATCTTGAAGAAGATTTATTGGATTCCCGCAAAATAGAAAAGACAGTAATCACCCCATTTATGAAAGATGAATGGGAAGGCTTTGGACAGGTTGTGGAAGACACTATGTTGGCCCCAATGGATACATCATACGACTTGAAGAAGTTGGATCAGGTGGCACAAGGCATAACTGTTTTGCCCGAAGGAAAAAAATTCCTTAGAAAATTGGAACGCTTGGTTCAAGGGCGTCACAAAATGTATTTTGAGGATAATAAGTTGGACTGGGCCATGGGCGAACTACTTGCCTATGGTTCTTTAATTGAAGAAGGTTTTGATGTGCGCATGACAGGTCAGGATGTGGAAAGGGGAACTTTTTCTCACCGACACGCAGTTATCAAAACCGAAATGCACGAAGAAGAGGTTACTTTGCTTAATGAATTAGGAAATAACCAAAATGGAAAATTCCACATATACAATTCTTTGCTTTCAGAGTATGCTGTAATGGGATTTGATTATGGCTACGCCATGGCAAGCCCAAAAACCTTGACCATATGGGAAGCTCAGTTCGGAGATTTCAGTAACGGTGCCCAAATCATTATTGATCAATACCTATCTTCTGCAGAAGACAAGTGGAAGCTTCAAAACGGATTGGTGCTACTTTTACCACACGGGTATGAAGGTCAGGGAGCAGAACATTCATCAGCTAGAATGGAAAGATATCTTCAATTGTGCGCCAAGGATAATATGTTTGTAGCCGATGTAACCACGCCTGCCAATATGTTCCATTTGCTACGACGACAAATGAAAGCAGACTTTAGAAAACCCCTTGTGGTGTTCACACCAAAGAGTTTATTGCGGCACCCGAAGGTACTTTCAACCAAGGAAGAAATGGCCAATGGTGGTTTTCAAATGGTTATAGATGATAAGGAAGCCACAGCTTCGAAAACCAAAACCTTGGTATTTTGTACTGGTAAGTTCTACTATGATTTGCTTGACAAAAAGGAAAAATTAGGCAGAGAGGATGTTGCCTTGGTCCGCGTAGAACAATTGTTTCCCTTACCTGCTGAAGAAATTAGAAAGCTTATAAAGAAATATAAGTCGGCAAAAGACCTAGTTTGGGCGCAAGAAGAACCACGTAATATGGGAGCTTGGGGTCATTTGCTAATGCATTTGGATGAGGCCAAACAATTCAGAGTAGCATCCAGAAGATTTTATGGAGCCCCTGCCGCGGGAAGCGCGGTACGTTCCCAAAGGCGTCATGCCCAAGTGCTGGAATACGTTTTTGACAAGAGTAAGGACAATATGTTAATTCGATAATTTAAAAGCATAAACACCTAAAGGAATGGTTTTAGAAATGAAAGTCCCTTCACCAGGGGAATCCATAACCGAAGTTGAAATTGCAGAATGGTTGGTGCAAGACGGAGATTACGTAGAAAAAGATCAAGCAATTGCCGAAGTTGATTCTGATAAAGCAACATTGGAACTTCCAGCAGAAGAAAGTGGCGTTATCACCTTAAAGGCTGAAGAAGGGGATGCTGTGGCTGTTGGGGAGGTAGTCTGTCTTATCGATACTAGCGCTGCGAAGCCTGAAGCAGGTGAAGCGCCTAAAGTTGAAGAAAAAGAAACTCCAAAAGAAGAACCAAAAGCGGTTGAAGCATCGAAACCTGTTGAAACCAAAACGGAAACTTATGCTTCGGGCACGCCTTCTCCTGCGGCGAAGAAAATTTTGGATGAAAAAGGAATTGAAGCTTCTGCGGTAAGTGGTACCGGTAGAGATGGCCGTATCACAAAAGAAGATGCGATTCAAGCGGTGCCTTCCATGGGCTCACCGACAGGCGGAAGCCGGGGCGAATCCCGTTCCAAACTATCCATGTTACGTAGAAAAGTTGCGGAACGATTGGTATCAGCTAAAAATGAGACGGCCATGTTGACCACTTTTAACGAGGTGGATATGTCGCCAATTTTCGCATTGCGCAAACAATACAAGGAAGAATTCAAGGAGAAACATGGAGTTAGCTTAGGATTCATGTCCTTTTTTACCAAAGCCGTAATCCGAGCCTTGCAAATGTACCCTGCTGTAAATTCCATGATTGATGGAAAGGAGATGATTACGTATGATTTCTGTGACATTAGTATTGCGGTGTCCGGTCCAAAAGGACTTATGGTTCCTGTAATCAGAAATGCGGAGAACCTAACTTTTCGTGGTGTTGAAGCTGAGGTGAAACGTTTGGCTTTGCGAGCTAGGGATGGTCAAATTACTGTGGATGAAATGACTGGGGGAACTTTTACAATTTCCAACGGAGGTGTATTCGGGTCCATGCTATCTACCCCTATTATTAATCCACCTCAAAGTGGGATTTTGGGGATGCACAATATAGTAGAGCGACCTATTGCCAAAGATGGTCAAGTGGTCATTGCGCCCATAATGTATGTAGCCTTGTCTTACGACCATAGAATTATTGATGGTAAAGAATCCGTAGGTTTCTTGGTAGCTGTAAAAGAAGCTTTGGAAAATCCTGAAGAATTGTTGATGGACAATAACATCAAAAAAGCGCTAGAGCTATAAAGTAATATTTGCAATAGTAAAGGGGAAATTTCATAGAGGTTTCCCCTTTTTCTTTTAGTAGAACTACCTGGATTTTAGATACAGGTATTGCTTGTCATAATCAATAACCGCTTTTCCTTTCTTTAAGATATCTGCGCCAATAATTCCATCTACAGGTAGCGTATTATGCGAGGTAAGCGCTTGGTTCACATGAACCAAATCAAACAACACTATTTTTTGTTTTTTCTTAGACCAATTTCCAATTTCAATTCGATTTTTATTGGAAATTAAAGTTTCCATCTCGGTAGCTCCGGCTCCAGCGGCTTTGATATCACTTGTTTTTGAAATCATCTTAAAGAATTCCACTTTATCCATGTCCACACAGGTATTGGAGGCACCAGTGTCTAGAATGAATCGCCCCAAAACTCCATTGATTCGGGCGGAGATTTCAAAGTGATTGGTTTCGGTAAGTACCAACGGTATCCGTTCGTAGGCTTTAGACTTCAAAAACTTCTTTAGCGATTTCATCAACTATTTTTTCTAAAGATAAATTTATTTTTGTGTTACTAATTTATCGGTATGCATAAGATTTACATTCTTTGGATTCTGTTTATTCTTTTTACTTCATGTAAACAAGGTGACAATAAAATTGATAAGCTGGAATGGTCCGAAAATTATATTCAAGCTTTAAATTCCGGGGATTATAAAAAAACAGCTTCTTTTTTTTCAGATAGTATTCGTCTAAATGAACTCGTTTACAAAAGTGCTTATACCAAGAAGAAGTATCATTCCCTATTTCAATGGGATTCTGTTTTTAAACCGAAGTATGAAATTTTGGATATTCAATTGAAGGGGGAGTTTGTTGAAATGAAAGTGTCCAAACAATGCAAACGAATTCTCTTTTTGAATGAGGAGCCCATTATAACCAAAGAAAAAATCTATTTCAATGAAGACGGAATTTATAGTGTTGATATTGTGGAATATGTTGTTTTTAACGAAACAAAGTGGGAAAAAAATAGAGCAGAGTTGGTTTCATGGACTGCAAAAGAATACCCAAACTTAGATGGATTTTTATATGATCAAAGTTTAAAGGGAGGATTGAAGTTTAAGGAGGCTATTGACCGATATCAAGAAGAAAAGATTAGTAAGGAATAACATAGATAGATGACCATTACTGATACCCATACACATTTATATAGTGAGGCTTTTGATGAAGACAGAGACAACATGATGCAAAGAGCCATGGATTTGGGGATAAAGCGTTTTTTTATTCCTGCAATTGATTCCACCTATACCCAACGCATGCTTGATTTGGAAAAATCCTATCCAGAAAATGTTTACTTAATGATGGGACTTCATCCTACACACGTAAAAGAAAACTATAAAGAAGAGCTGTTGCATGTTGAGGCCATGTTGACACAACGTAAGTTCTATGCGGTAGGGGAGATAGGTATCGATTTATATTGGGACAAAACCTTTCTGCAACAACAACAAGAGGCATTTAAACATCAAATAGGCCTGGCCAAAAAGCACAAGCTTCCCATTGTGATTCATTGCAGAGAATCTTTTGATGAGATTTTTGAAGTTTTGGATGAGGTAAAAGATGATGACCTATTCGGAATTTTTCATTGTTTTACAGGAACCTTAGAGCAAGCAAAGCGTGCTATTTCATATAATATGAAGTTGGGTATTGGTGGAGTGGCCACCTTCAAGAATGGGAAAATTGATAAATTTTTGAATCAGATTCCATTGGAACAAATCGTTCTTGAAACAGATTCACCCTATCTTGCTCCAGTACCTTACCGAGGTAAACGAAATGAAAGCGCATATATAATTAAGGTATTGGAAAAACTGGAAACTATTTATAAGACCAGTAAGGAACATATTGTAGAGGTAACCACGGAAAACTCCAAGGCCGTTTTTGGAATATAGCATGAGTAAAAAAACCAACATACTTTTAATATATACTGGTGGTACCATTGGGATGGTCAAAGATTTTAAAACAGGTTCTTTAAAAGCCTTCAATTTTAATGAACTGATTAAAAATCTACCAGAGCTGAATCATTTGGATTGTCAGTTAACAGGTATTTCTTTTGAGCAACCTATAGATTCATCCAACATGAACCCGAAACATTGGATGACCATAGCCAAAATCATTCAGGACCACTACGACAAATATGATGGTTTTGTAGTGCTGCATGGAAGTGACACTATGAGCTATTCGGCTTCGGCATTGAGCTTTATGTTAGAAAACTTGACAAAGCCCGTCATATTTACAGGGTCGCAATTACCTATAGGTGATTTGCGTACCGATGCGAAGGAGAACCTTATCACCTCAATTCAAATTGCTTCCCTTTGCGAAGATGGTAAACCGGTGGTTCAGGAGGTAGGGCTATATTTTGAGTACAAACTCTATCGAGGAAATCGAACTACAAAAATCAGCGCTGAGCAGTTTGAGGCGTTCGCATCATTAAATTACCCTGCTTTGGTGGAATCTGGGGTACATCTAAATGTGAATTACCCGAGTTTACGTGCTCATAATTCAGCCACCAATTCACTAAAAGTTCATAAAAATATGGACGTAAACGTCGCCATCTTGAAATTGTTTCCAGGGTTGAATCGTTCCGTTTTGGAGTGTATGCTGAACTCAAAAGGCTTAAAAGCGTTGGTTTTGGAAACCTATGGAGCTGGAAATGCGCCAATGGAAGAATGGTTTTTGGGTGCATTGGAAAAGGCCATTAATCGAGGATTACATATAATTAATGTAACCCAATGTTCAGGGGGCAGTGTTGTAATGGGACAATATGAAACCAGTGAGCGGTTAGGGGCTATGCAAATGATTAACGGTAAGGACATTACCACTGAGGCTGCTATTACCAAGGCTATGTATCTTTTGGGAGGGCCCGATACCAAAGGTAGATTCAAGGAATTTTTTGAGACTTCACTACGCGGTGAAATGAGCCAAAATTAACGCCTCAAATTTCCTTAAATAATTATTTTTTCGTTTATTGGTCGGCTCATTATTGAAAAATAGAGAGGTGGCCGAGTGGTCGAAGGCGCACGCCTGGAAAGTGTGTATACACCAAAAGTGTATCGAGGGTT
>JBCCXJ010000015.1:0-79323 GCA_039191905.1 Bacteroidota bacterium
GCTGGAGGCGGTCTTGACCTTACGGGCACTGTTTTCTCTGCGGATGTGAGCAGTACAGCGGGCAACGCCCTGACGATAGATGCGAACGGTCTTTATGTTCCAGATACGGACAACGACACACAATATACTGCGGGCAACGGGTTGAACCTTGACGGGAGCAACGAGTTCACCGCTGTGGCCAGTCCCGATGCGAACAACGCGCTTGACGTGCGTGCCAACGGGATCTACGCAACCGATACCGATACACAATATACAGCTGGAGGCGGTCTTGACCTTACGGGCACTGTTTTCTCTGCGGATGTGAGCAGTACAGCGGGCAACGCCCTGACGATAGATGCGAACGGTCTTTACGTTTCTGATACGGACAACGACACACAATATACGGCCGGCAACGGGTTGAACCTGGACGGCAGCAACGAGTTCACCGCTGTTGCGAGCCCGGATGCGAACAACGCACTCGACGTACGTGCCAACGGGATCTACGCTACCGACGACCAGAATGCCGGAGAAGTATCGGTTGCCGATACAGGTAACAACTTCACCACTGACACTGTTGAAGCTGCATTGGCAGAACTTGCTGGGGCTACAGACGATGATGTAAGTATCACAAATACCGTAACGGGTAATCGTATCGCAACAATTTCAGAAACTGGGATAACACCAGTTGATATTAATGAAACTGTAACTTCCTTATCTCAAGATACTAGCACAGGTGTAATAAGCTATGCCGATGAAGATGGGGGAACCCCTGAAACTGCCAATGTTGTGAGTACCGATGTAAATAATGAATTAAGTGTAGGAGCCGATGGGGGGGCATCTTTTGAGATGGCTGATATTGACGTGGATGGTGATGGAACCGACGAAGAAACCGTTAACGATGCGGTGAGTGATATAACCAAAATCACTTCTAAAGCAGGTAGAATTTTCTATCCGCCATCAATTGCCATACCAGCGTCAAGTTTAGGACCAGGTACTCCAATTAATCTCCATGCAGAATATGTAGCTCAATACGGAAGTCCAGCTGTGAGCAATCCTTCAGCACCTTCTTCTATTCCAACATATGCGGCAAACGAATTGAACTATTACATTACTTTTTATGATACCAATGTATTTTCCGGTGTTTCAGTAAGTGACGCGGGTATAATGAATTTTACAGTAGATAACATACCTGCAGACTACAATTCATTGATTAATGTAGTGTTCGTAGTAAAATAATAAAGACACCAAAAAGATTTTGATATCATCTAACCTACATAAGTCTTTATTCATAGGATTGTTCATCCTGTTTTTTGGGATGAACGCTTCTAATGCACAGTTCTTGCTTCAAGCACCTTCTGGAGGCGATGAAAGTAATTACCAGTGGTTTGAAGCTTCGGATTTGAGTACCGTACTAAGCACGAATTCATTTTATGAAGCCACTCAACCCGGAGTTTATTTTGCCACTTATGATGGTACTCTCTGCGGGTCGAATGCAACAGGGTATTTTATACTTACCGATTGTAGAGCGCCGGATAATCAAGTTACTCTAGATATTTCAGCTAGTGTTCCTTCTGGTGCTACCATTACTTGGAATCCAGCGGTAAGTGGAGATCAAACACGGCCAGTCGTTACAAGTACAACCTCCGTGGAGCGTTATGTGTCTACTATTTCAAAAGCTGGAAACAATAGTGATTTGCCACGTTTTACCGTAGTCTGTATGAGTCAGGCCGCAACCTTGGTGGATGACTTTGTTACTCTTGATGAAGATACTATGGTAATCGTACCAATTTTTGATAATGACTCGGACTTACCTTCAACAGGAACCTTAACGACTACTAGTCCAGCAAATGGAACGGTAAACATAAATACGAATGGAACCATCAATGACCCCACTGATGATATTGTGACCTATATACCCAACCCTGATTTCAACGGTACAGATACATTTGATTATACCGTTTGTAATTCATTGGGTGATTGTAGTACAGCCACTGTAACGGTTGATGTCCTTCCGATTGTGGATGCCTTTGATGATTCCGCAGTGGTATTACAAGATACTTTTATCGATATTGATATATTGGCCAATGATAATGATATACCTTCCTCAGGCTCGTTAACTATTACTATTCCAGCGAATGGAACAGCTAACCTCAATACTAATGGGACCCCATCTGACCCTACCGATGATACCGTTACTTATGTACCCGATACGAGGTTTATAGGGATTGATACGTTTCAATATACCATTTGCGATTTAAACGGAAATTGTAGTACAGCTACGGTAACCGTAACTGTAACTCCTCCTGGTTCTAATTTAGACAGTGATGGCGATGGTATTCTGAACAGTTTCGAAGACCTAAATGCGGATTTGGATAATGACCCTTCTACGGACCCCACAGATTCCGATAATGACGGTGTGCCTGATTACCTAGACATTGATAGTGACAATGATGGTATTCCAGATAATATAGAGGCACAAAGTACAGTAGACTATATTCCTCCAAGTTTGGTTGATGCCAACGCTAATGGTGTGGACGATGCGTATGAAAATGGAACAATAATAGGCTTAATCCCTGTCGATACAGATGGAGATGGCCTTCCAGATTATGTAGATGAAGACAGTGATGATGACAACATACCTGATAATATCGAAGGAAATGATTTTAATCAGGATGGTGTTGCCGATTTAAGTCTAGCTGGGACTGATACCGATGGAGATGGTCTTGACGATGGTTATGAAGGTGGAAGACTGGATGATTCGGATATCAATGATGAAATAAATGATCCTTTAAATGACTTACCGGATACCGATACAGATGGCGAAGTGGATTTTAGAGATACGGACGATGATGACGATGGTATCGAGACCATAGATGAAGACTTAAATCAAGACGGTAGTTATGTGAACGATGATTCAGACGGAGATGGAACACCTAATTACTTAGATTCTGATTTCGGAACAAGTGAAGACGGCGAACCAGATGTTATCAATGTTATCACACCTAATGGAGATACGGTCCATGATGTATTGACCATTAGAGGAATTGAAAATTTCCCAAATAACACAGTGAAGATTTATAATAGATGGGGTGTTCTTGTCTTCCAGACGCGAGGATATGACAACAACACCAATACCTTCGACGGTACGTCTACAGGAAGGGTAACAGTAGATAAGGATAATAAATTACCAGTAGGTACCTATTTCTACATTGTGGACTATGAAGACCAAAACGGAAGTATGAAACAACTCTCAGGTTACTTATACATTAACCGATAAAGAAATGATGACTGTGGAGAAAAATAGCGGAAAGTTAAACGTTGGATTGTTCTTGGGTTGTTTTTTGATTGTAGTTTCAAATGTGTTTGCACAGCAGGATGCGCAATACACTCAATATATGTACAATACAGTGAGTGTAAACCCGGCTTATGCAGGGTCTAGGGGTCATTTGAGTATTGCCGCGCTTTACCGTAACCAATGGGTTGGCTTGGATGGCGCTCCGGAGACGCAGACATTAAACTTTCATACACCAATGGGATACAGAGGAGTAGGGTTGGGCGTATCTGTGGTTAACGATAAGATTGGACCAACTTCAGAGACCTACTTTGATGTTGATTTTTCATATACAATTCAAACTTCTTTTGATGCAAAACTCAGTTTTGGCTTAAAGGCCAGTGCCCATATGTTGGATATTCGTTTCTCACAATTGGATGAGTTTGAAATAGATCCACAGCTTCAAGCACAACAGGATATCCAGAATCAGTTTTCACCTAATGTTGGGGCCGGTATCTATTATCATACAGAGCGATTCTATGCTGGTTTTTCGGCTCCAAGAATTTTAGAAACCACTCACTTTGATGAATCCTCAATTTCTACGGCGAAAGAACAAATCAATTGGTATTTTATTACAGGCTACGTTTACGATATCAATCCATTCCTAAAATTTAAACCGACTTTGTTGACCAAATTGGTACAAGGAGCCCCACTACAAGTTGATGTTTCCGCTAATTTTATGTTCAACGAAAAGTTTGTAGGTGGACTTGCCTACAGATGGGACGCTGCATTTAGTGGCCTTTTTGGTTTTCGTATCTCGGATGAAATGTTTGTTGGATTGGCGTATGATAGGGAAATAACCGATTTAGGAGCTACCACATTTAATGACGGCTCTTTTGAAATTATCGTACGTTATGATTTCATACGCAATGTGGGCAACTTGAAATCCCCACGTTTCTTCTGATATCCTCCATTTCATAGAATATTTAGAATACTTTGAAGGAACAATTCCTTCAAACGTCCTATTTTTACCCTATGAAAGAAGAAAATGTGATATTGGTCAATGAAAAGGACCAACCCATAGGGTTAATGCCAAAAATGGAAGCTCATGAAAAGGCTGTTCTTCATCGGGCATTCTCAGTTTTTGCGGTAAATGATTCAGGTGAAATTATGTTACAACAAAGGGCTGCCGACAAATATCATTCCCCGCTCCTATGGACCAACACCTGTTGCAGTCATCAACGGGATGGTGAAACCAATATTGAGGCTGGCAAACGAAGATTAAAAGAAGAGATGGGTTTTGTAATGGAACTCAAAGAGCTATTCTCATTTATCTACAAAGCCCCATTTGATAATGGTCTTACAGAACATGAATTGGACCATGTGATGATTGGTCACTACAACGATGTTCCCAACATCAATCCAGAAGAGGTAGCGGATTGGAAGTGGATGCATCCTCTAAAAATTAAAGAAGATATTTCTGAAAACCCCGAGCACTATACAGCGTGGTTCAAGATTATTTTTGAGCGGTTTTATGACTACCTTGTTGAACATAGCGAAGTGCGATAATGGTAAAAGTTAGTAGAAAGGCAAGTTTCAACGCGGCTCACCGATTATACAATCCAAATTGGAGTTTTGAAAAGAACGATGAAGTCTTTGGAAAGTGCAATAACCCTAAATACCATGGTCACAATTATGACCTCATTGTAAGTGTTGAAGGAGATATTGACCCCATTACAGGTTATGTGATGGATATGAAAGTGTTGAAGGATTTAATTAAAGAACATGTAGAGGAGGAGTTTGACCATAAAAATTTGAACGAAGACGTTCCAGATTTCAAAAACTTAAATCCTACTGCAGAGAATATTGTGGTGGTTATCTGGAACAAACTAAGACCCCATATTGATATGAGTAAAAATTTAGAGGTTGTTTTGTATGAAACGCCACGTAACTTCGTAACCTATTCTGGCTAATATGTTGTATCCGCTAAAATTCAAGCCCATTCTTAAAGAAAGACTTTGGGGAGGTTCTAAACTGAAGGATGTATTGGGAAAACCTATCCAAAGTGACATTACTGGAGAAAGTTGGGAAATTTCTGGGGTTCCAGGAGATATTTCAGAAGTTTCGGAAGGACCTTTAAAGGGTGTTTCCTTGACGGAACTTATCCAAAAGGAGAAAGATAAGCTTTTGGGAAAAAGTGTTTTAGAACGGTTTGGCCTTGATTTTCCCATTTTGATAAAATTCATTGATGCAAAAAAGGACCTATCCATTCAATTGCATCCCAATGATGATTTAGCTAAAAAAAGGCATAACTCTTTTGGAAAAACCGAAATGTGGTATGTTATGGATGCAGACCCAGGTTCAAAACTCATTGTAGGTTTTAATAGGACCGTAGAGAAGGAAGAATATGTTAAAAGCCTGGAAGAAAATAGTCTTTTGGATTTAATGAATTATGAAGAAGTGGGAGAGGGTGATACTTTTTTTATCAATACAGGCAAGATTCATGCGATAGGAGCGGGCGTTATGTTGGCTGAAATTCAGCAAACCTCAGATATAACCTATCGGGTTTTTGATTTTAATCGAAGGGATAAAGATGGAAACCTAAGAGAGCTACATACAGAAATGGCTCTTGATGCAATGGATTATGAAAAAAAGGATGATTTTAAAGTGACCTACCACAATAAAAATAATGCTCATAATATCATGGTTGATTCTCCCTATTTCAAAACCAACTATTTGAACATGGATAAAAGCAAAAGTGTTGACTTGTCTAAAAGAGATTCTTTTACCATCTATATGTGTGTCGGTGGAAAGGCTTCCGTTACCAATTCCGTTGGCAGTACCACCCTAAAAAGAGGTGAGACGGTATTGGTGCCTGCGTCTAGTGATTCTGTGACAATTGAGACGGATAAGGCAACACTTTTAGAAGTTAGCATTTAATAGTACATTTGAAAAAAAGAAGGCATGGCTAGTATTCGCGACTTAAAGAAAGATGTAAACTTTGTATTGGGTGACATTATAGAAGCCGTCTATATCTGGGAAGCAGGCTCAGACAATAAAAACTCTGAAGAAGGAAGTGTCATCATTGATAAAGCTATTATGGCCTTTGATGAATTAATGTCAAAAATTCATCAGAAAGAGGTTGACGACAAGAAAATTCACTTCAAAGACATTCGATCTCAATTGGAGGTAAGAGCTACTGAGTTAGTAGAAGAGTTAAATAAATTGGGTGACTAGCGCTTTATTTTCCTAAAAACTTCTTGAATTCCTTTCCATATTTTGATTCTACTACCTCAGGGGTAAGTTGGTTATATATGGAGTCCAGATATTTTGGATTTGATTCGCTGGCTTCAACCAACATGACATATGGGGTGACATAGGAGTTGGCGTTGTTCAAGCCAAAATTCAGCATGTATTGATACCTTCTTATGATATTAAGACCTATGCGTTGTTGAAGCGAATCCAAAGTCAATGAATCTTCTTGAATCTCAAGTGAAGCCATTTTTTGTGAGAGTTCAAATTCTTTGATATTAAACTGGGATATCATCTGATTGAATTCTTCGAACTTTTCTTGACTTTTGGAACCCGTAATTTCAGGATCTACATCGAAAGCCTTCCAGCTTGTATGTATGACAATATTCCCAGGTTCTCCAAAGAAAAGGATACGGTCGTTCAGTTCGTTGTTGTCCTCTTTTTCTAGGTAAAGGTAAAGTACTTCCGGACTTTCCAAATAGTGGGAAAAGGTAAATGCGCCATCCCCTTTTAACTCTAAAGAGTCTATGTTGACTATCGAGGAGTCTTTAAACTGACGAAAGAACAGTTTTCCTTTTTTCAAACCTTTTATATTTCCTGAAACGGTCATATTAGATTTTTTTTCCTCTCCACATGACCAAACCAATACACCTAAAAGCGCTAACAATACGATACGTTTCATGAAACTATTTTTTGCGGGGCAAATATGCATATAATTCCTGAATTTTTTCAGACTATATGAAGCAGATTACATTTGAGAGGCCACTTCCATGAGTAAAGCACAAATATAGGCACCAGCGGTTCCAACAACATAGCCAAATACAGCAAGTAGAATTCCTACTGATGTTAGTGAAGGATGAAATTCTGCTGCCACAACTGGGGCTGAAGCAGCGCCACCAACATTCGCTTGACTACCTACCGCCATAAAAAAGTAAGGCGCTTTAATGAGTTTGGCTACCAAAATCAACAAAATGGCATGAATACAAATCCAAATAAAACCAACAGCAAGCAAACCGGGATTCTCCAAGACCCTGCTCAAATCCATTTTCATACCAATAGTAGCAACCAAAATATAAATAAACATGCCTCCAATTTTGCTGGCCCCGGCTCCTTCGTAGTTTTTTGCTTTGGTAAAGGAAAGTCCAATCCCAATGGCTGTCGCAAAAACGACCATCCACAGAAATTTGGACCCCAAGGATGAAAGAATTTTTTCTTTGTTCCTAACCACTTCAAAGGTATTCTCCAGAAATTCTGCAAAATGATGCCCTAAAAAATGAGCAATACCCACACCTACAAAAGCATAGAATAGCATCATCATAAAATCATGTAAAGATGTTACATGAGCAATCTTGGCGGTATGTTCTGAGACCTTAATTTTTAAGGCTTCTATAGATGAGGTATCGGCTTTTAGCCAAGCGTCTATCCTCTTTGTTTTTCCAATACCCAATAACAAAATGGCCATCCATAGATTGGCCATAACTATGTCCACCAATACCATTTTTGAAAACTCTTTCGGGTTGTATTGAAACACCTCTAACATAGCAGCTTGATTGGCGCCTCCACCAATCCAACTTCCTGCTATGGTGGATAGCCCACGCCAAACGGCATCAAAATCTGCTCCTCCAACTGTTTCTGGAGAAAAAATGGATACGATTAATATAGCAATAGGTCCTCCAATAACAATACCCAAGGTTCCTGTAAAAAACATGATAAGGGCTTTGGGTCCCAAATTGAAAATTGCCTTTAGATCAATGCTAAGAGTCATTAATATCAATGCGGCAGGTAGTAAATATCTACTTGCTATATAATACGTATTGGATGCTTCTTCTTTAATAAGCCCGGTACTCGCCATTATTGCGGGCAGCATATAGCACATCAACACGGTGGGAACAATAGAATAGAATTTTTTCCAGAATCCTTTTTTTATGGATGAGGTGTAAAAGACAAATCCTAAGCAAAGACAGAGAAGTCCGAAAATAACGGTGTCTTCGGTAAAGGGTAGTTCATTCATTGCTTGTTGGTTTTTTCAAATATAGAAAAATCAACCTGTCTAGATGTTCAACCAATAGGTGAGCCGCAGATTTATAGAACGGTTTCTTGGCATAAAATCCTCAACAAAGTAGTTGTCATTATAAACAATGAACAAATCTGATAGCGGCGCAAAACGCCATTGCAATCTTGAGTTGATACCAAGATTATCTTGCTGGTTACTGTATTGAATAGTGTTTGACCAAAAAATGGACTTGCTGAAAGTAATATTGATTTGCGGACTTACTAACCAAAGGTCAGCATCGGGGAAAGGGTCTGGAAGATTAATACGGTCATAATTCAAGTTAAGTGACAAAAAGAACTTAGGTTGAAGCCTTAAGTTGAAGGAACTTTCAAGTGAAAATCGTGTACCATTGAAAAAGTCGCCATAACCAGGTTCAACCGAGTATGAAAAGACCTTTCTTGGGTCAGAATCGAAGTTAAACTCAAAACTTGTGTAGTAATAGCCGACATCCCCAGGCAATTCAACAGCACCGTCAGTTCCTGTGGGGTCAAAAGGTTCGTCCAAGAAAGTGAACCTATTGAACATTCTAATCCCAAACTGTGATTGATTTTTAAATTCAGCTCCCCATCGGCTGAAAATAGTGTAATCTGTATTTTGGTAATTGAACGTTGGTCTCCAGATAAAGTTTGGCCCAAAGCGGAAGCCATGGGTGTTTATTTTGCCCTTTTTGGGCCAAAAGTTGTATTCTATGAAGGGTCTGGCAATAATCACATCTGTTCGCCGTATAAACCCAAGGTCTGAGCGAAAATCGTTCCCGACATAAGAGTTTCTAAGACCAAAATTTATATGTCTGGAATTGTAAAAAAGATCTGCGCCCGCCGAACTACTTTCATTCCCAATTTCGGGAGCAAATGATTGGTGATAAAAGAATTTGCCTACCCATGTATTATCTGATGAGGCTAGATTATAGTCTAAACCTAAAACCCTATTGTAACGATCGGTTTCCTCCAAAAAATCATAATCCTTAAAGGTTTGGCGATTTACAAATATGAAACTGAGATTGGAGCGGGAAAACATTTTCTTTTGTAAAGCAAAGACGGTGTTGTTGTTACTAGGGATTTCATTGGCCACATCCTCTTCGGTCTGAAGATTTAAAAAGCCCAAACGCCAATCCTCATCGAGTTTTCCACTGAGACGAACACCTCCTATAATGCCATTTTCTACAGATTCACCATCTAAATCTTCAGCGATTCCAATCCGTCTGGAGAAAAAAGGATTGGCATCTCTCTCGTTACCAAATGCTCCGAATAGGTCATTGTTGTCTATAAAAAATTGTCGTCTTTCTGGCAAGGATATTTCAAATCGCGTAAGATTGGTGAATATATCATCTACCTGAACATTCGAAAAATCTGGATTCACTGTAATGTCGAGGTTAAGACCATTCCCGATGGCCACCTTAGCATCACCACCAACGGCCACATTATTCAGACTTTCATCATTTTCAAAATTTTTTTGCGAGAGTCCATTAACGTAGGGTATCAGGGCCAATGGTGTGCGGGATTTCCCCAAAGGTTTCTCAAAGACCATATCCCCCATAAAAGCAAGATTGAATATGAATTGATTCTGTGGTATCTCTGCCCAAGTACTGGTTTCATTGGTCTGCATGTCAAATCGGTAGCTATTGAAACGCCACTTGGTCTCACCTTGCTTGAACTTGAAAGAGGTTAGGGGAATCGCCATTTCACATACATAACCCTGGTCTGTAATCTTTGCTTCCCCACGCCATTTAATATCCCATGAGGTAGTAAATCCACTCAGTGTAGTCCCTCCATTGGATATAAGGGCCTCTCTTCGCACTCCATAGGGATTCATACCGAATAAAAAGGCATTGGTACCATCATTGAAGGTATCGAACAACAAGCTAATATTATCGTTACCACCTGCTCGGTAGTCTCTCTCTAAAGAGGGGATTATATAGTCGTCACCTTCAGCTTTGAGCGTTATACCTATATATAAGGTGGTGCTACTATATAGCATTTTGATGTCTGTTTGCTGTTCCGCCAAAATAGAATCGGTTGGAAAATATTGTTGAAAATCATGAGCACTTTCTGCGGTTTCCCAAATAGATTCATCCAAAATCCCATCAATTTGAATAGGTTGATTGATAAACTTTACAATAAATTTTTTAGAGGAATTTTGAGAGATTAGCAAAAAAGGCGAGGAAATCGCAAAAAATATCAAAAAATATTTTGACATGGATTAGTTTGAATTAGTCGGGCAAATTTAAGGGGAAGCTTAGTTAAAAAAATCCCAAATATTTTTGAACTTTAAATTTTAAGATTCCTTTAAAAATTTTGATTTGGTTTAAGGCGCAATATCAAAACGACGTATAATACGAATCAAATCAAGCTCATGTAACTATAGAAAATATCTTAACGTGGAAATTTATGGTTGAATAGGTTGTTTTACCTTTTTGAAATTTTGTTTCCAGTTATTTGACGTTGCATTTTGCACTTAAAACGGTTTACATCTTCGCTCCTAAGTTTAGAGTGCTTTGTACTACGACCCTGAACCCGTTTTCTCCACATTTTAAAACTACTGCGCTTCATTTCCCGGCGCATAAGCTCAATGGTTTCTTGTTCTGAAATTCCAAATTGATAGGTTATGGCTTCAAAGGGAGTTCTGTCTTCCCATGCCATTTCGATAATACGGTCAATATCCCGTTCGGAAAAGTTCTTTTTCATGCATTACAAAAATACACTTTACTTGATTATCCGGAATGTTAAGTTGATACGCTCCTCAACGTGCTTGGCAGTTTTTGCGATTTGATGCTGCCAAAAGTGTTGGGTTTCTCCCTTCATCACTAAGAGGCTCCCATGTTCTAAGAGTATTTTGTGTTTTAGAGCTTTATTGGATTTATGACGTAGGTGAAAAAACCGTCCCGCTCCCAAGGAAACAGAGGCAATTATTGGATTTTTACCCAGTTCTTTTTCATCATCTGCATGCCAACCATTACTATCTTTTCCATCCCGATACATATTCAAAAGGCAGGTGGTAAATTGAGTATTGGCTTCATGGTCTACCAAATCCTTAAGTTGCTGAAGCTCTTTAGTAAACGGAAGAGCTTCCATGGTTATATTAGAATAGGAATAACTTTTACCATTGTTTCCGTACAGAGCCGTTAAACGAGGTTGGACATATACTTTTCCAAATACCTTGATATCATCTTGTTGCCAAGGCGTATTGGCCTTAAGGGAGTCAAAATAGAAATCTGCCTGTTTTGCATCCAAAAAATTGGGATAGTACCAAATGTCGCTATCCACTAATCCCAAATTCCGTTTTTCAGTAAACAACTGCATGCTTATTGGAGAACAGCTTTTAACTGATTTCTATATTCAGATGGGTTTTGCCCAGTGAACGCTTTGAAGGATTTATTGAAATGCGAAAAATTGTTAAAACCACTTTCGTAGCAAACTTGGGTAATACTCATGGGCTGTTCAGCTAAAAGCTTGGATGCATGTACCAATCGATACTCATTTACAAATTGAGTAAACGTTTTATTCGTTATTTTTTTGAAATATCGACAAAACGAAGGCACGGTCATGCTAACAGTATCCGCGATTTCATCTAAGGTAATCTCTTCCTTGAAATGCGCTTTAACATGATTGAAAACCAAATTAATACGGTCATTGTCCTTTATTTCGGTCTCCATTGAAAAACCTTCCGCGTTCAACACACGCATATCCTCAGATGTAGCCAATAAATTCAGGATGTTCAAAATAGATAACAAACGCTGAAAATCCGTTTGGTATTCTAAGATTTCCATTTTTTCACCCACTTTCATCTTAGTTTTGCCATTGAAAGCGATACCTCCTTTGGCCACCTCAAACAACTTTTGAATATTCTTCATTTCAGGGATGTCAAAAAAGTCACTTCCCAAAAAATCATATTTCATTTGAATAAGCGTCTCACTCTTATTGCCCGTTAGTTTATCTGTAAATCCACAATGTGGAAGGTTTGAACCTATCAAAATAAGGTCACCATCCCTAAAATACGAAACATGACTTCCTATCTGTCGCTTTCCAGACCCTCCGTTAATATATACTAGTTCCAACTCAGGATGATAATGCCAACCATTATTCTTATTCTCCTTGTTTTCACTAAACTTTTGATATGTAAAAGAGTGCCCAAAATTTGGTGCAATTGCCTCAAAAGTAGGTTTCTGTAACATTGTCCCCATTTTTCCTTTCATAGTATAAAATTAGATGTTGGTCAAATAGATAATCTATGCAAAATTACCAAAAAAATATGCTATTTTATCTTTAATACTTCCTTAACACCTTCAAGAGGGTAATATTGTACAGATAATTGAAAAAATGGTTGTGTTTTTACATGGTATTCCAAAGTAGTTTTGTCTCGTAATCTTATAAAAACGAAACGTTATGAAATCAATTTTTAAATCGTTGACAGTAGCTGGATTAGTAATGGTATCCGTAATGGGATTTGCAAATGGACCAGCAACAAGTTTTGGTAAAAAAGGAAACGTAAAGGCGGAAGTCGAGAAAAACTTGATTGATGTTACATTGGATCCTGTTTTTGTAAAAAAAGGTGAAAAATTAATGGTAAACCTTTTGAACTTAACCGAAGGTATTGTGCTATTAAAAGTATATGATAGTGAGAATCGTTTGGTTTACAGCGAGAGTATTGAAGGAGAATTGGTTATCGAAAAAGCCTTCAATTTTGAAAAAGCTTTTGAAGATAAGTATACTCTTGTTGTTGTTGACAAATTAGGTACGTATAAGGAAACTATAAATGTAAGATAGTTGTTTAGTTAATTTCGGTTTGGA
Organism: Bacteroidota bacterium; assembly: GCA_039191905.1. Classification (GTDB taxonomy): domain Bacteria; phylum Bacteroidota; class Bacteroidia; order Flavobacteriales; family Flavobacteriaceae; genus Flagellimonas. Next base: position 13,343 of record JBCCXJ010000015.1, read on the forward strand.
AAGGCCCCGTAAAGGGGCTTTCTTTTTTATAAAAACTTCTTCAACTTATCTCTCTTCCTTTGCGGAAGGGCTTCGTTTGTAATAGCCAATTTAATCAACTCTTTATCCTTTTTACGTGAGAAAAGTAGTTTGTAAAACTGTTTTATGGTCAATGCACTATCAGATGTTTCTACAAGCTTTAGTTCATCACCATTTTTAACTTCGCCAGTTTCAAGTACACGCACATATGTACCAGGGCGGGCATGTGCTATAAACTCACCCAAAATAGCTTGATTGCCAAATCGGTACCCCAGTTTATAGCAAGGCTCTCTGGGTTGTGTTATTTGAACCAAAGCGGTACCCAATCGATAAATACTGCCTATCTGTAGTTGTGCTTCGTCCAGACCATCTATCGTTAAATTTTCTCCAAACATGCCCCATTTCCAATCTAAATCAGGATACTTTTCTTTCCAATAGGGGTAGTTGTCCGAAGAAAACAGATAACAAGCTTTGAAAACACCGCCATGCACTCTGCGGTCGGCTATAGTATCATCCAGAACATTTTCTTCTTGTAGTGTGAGGGGTTGGTCGACCGGGTATTTAAATATTCCTGTGGAATGTGTTTCTCCATTCCATTCAAAGAAAACGGGTTTGGCCAAATTGGTGCTGATAACTTTCATGCTTTGAAGTTACCAAAATGACCCGTAGTTACCTCACTACTTTACTGATTTAACTCAACTTTCGCTTGAGATTCATACCGAAATTCGAGAACATACATTTTTAAAATGGAATCACCTATGTTCTCGAGGTCATGTATGTAGTTGGCATTATCGGGCTCCATGTATTCCGTATCTCCTTTTTCAATTTGTATGAGCTTGATTATTCCGCTCTTGCAACGGGAAATAGCTAAACCAGAGGTAAGACAAACAAAACTGCAGGGATAAAGATGTTTTCGAAATGGAATTCGTTGTTTTGGCCAAAGGGTAATATCCCAAAGCCTAGAAGAACCATTTTCGTAAAGTAGTTTCTGCCCAAGTGAGTCCCCAATCTGATTTTCATCATGTAACTCCTTTATTTTTTCAATGTCCCATTGGTCAAAGTTTCCCTCTGGGTTTAGCTGCACATACTTCATTTTCACTTTTTTAAAGTGACGTAGACTACATAAAAAGAAACAACCACCAATAGCGGCAAAAGCATCAAATCATACCGAACCACAAGGGATGGGTTGATTTGTAACCAACTTTGGATTTGGATTTCCCAAACCACAAAACAGGCCCATATTATGGCCAAACATAACCAGCTGACGTATTTTGATAAATCCATGAATAATTTTGAGCGCGCAAATATTCTATTTTGACTGAAAATGGCAAAACAAAATAGGATGTATTAGGTACGGAATGCTGACTTACGGACAATTTTGCTATGAACAGGATGTCATGGGAATGACAGAAAAAGTATATAAGTCTGCAAAATAACTTAACATTGGCTATACAATTTCTTACATGAATCGCGTAGGGGTATAATTTGACAGCTTAAGAAGCAAGCTTTTCTTTATATCGATTTGGAGTGGTACCGGTAATTTTTCGGAAAGCGGTATAAAATGTGCTTTTGCTTTGAAAACCGACCTCTGTTCCTATTCCTTCTATGCTCAGATTCTTCAGATTTCTATCCATTAACATCTTCTCCGCCTTTTCTATTCGAAATCGGTTTATGTAGCTGTTAAAGTTCTCCTGACATATTTTATTAATGGATAAGGATATTCTTTTCGGATGGATTTTCAAAGCTTCGGCAACACTGGCAATAGTAAGGTGCTTATCTCTGTATATCTCGGAATTCTTCACATAGGTATCAACTTTGTCGACAAGGGTCTGCATTTCTTTAAAAGAAATTAGGGTAGCTTCTTTTTGAGATTCAATCATATTTTTTTGCATGCCATTATCCTTTTCTTGTTTTGAAACTACCGGATGGATATTCTGTTGTATAATTCCATTTATGGAGGCCCAATACAATATGAAAACATTCAAACTAGCATAAACAATTCTGAATATGATGGAATCATAAAATATAAATGACATAAAATGTGCAATAAAAAGAACCACAGCAAACATTAAAAAGCGTTTGACCCAAAGCAAGTTTTTGGATTCAACGTTGGAATACTGGTTTTCAACTTCCTTTGTGTGCTTTCGGAGTATCCGAATACCTTGTATCAATATACCTGCAGAAAATACATGCCCTAAAAGGAGAATAGGTGGGTACCAAACGGCATTTGAAATTTCAAGCTTGACAGAAACTGGAAGGAAAAAAACTATGACCTGAAGAAATACAATCACTAATCCAGGATATAACCACCAGTATCTTACTTTTTCCGTAGCAAGAATGGATATTCTTTGGATATAAATAAAAAAAAGAGCTCCTAAGAGCCATTCCCCTGGCCTTGGTAATACATTAAGCTTAGGGTAATAGCTCAAAATATTCATGTCTTCTAGTATGATAGGAACAAAACAGTAGGAGTAGGTGAGTACAAAAAAGGCCAAGAAAAGCGTAGACCTGTTTCTTTTTCTACTATTGTGCAGTAGTAACAAGCCCAGAATCAGACCTTGAAGGAATCCAAAAATATGGATGGTGGAAACTATATTATAGTTTATCTCCATTTCCCCTTATTTACCCTATAAGATAGTGATTTAGGTGGGAAAATTCATCATAGTAACGCGACTTTTCGGTAAAGTTTTAAAATAAAAACACCTTAAAAATCCGTTAGTTATAGTGAAGCCATTAGTCTTTATAATAAAAGAAGGGTAGTGTTCGTACGGTGAGCTTGACCGTATCCCCTTCTTCTTCTATTTTTTTTCGAACCAATTTTAAAACATGTTTGCCTTCCGCAATGCTGTCGAGTTTCAAATATGTTTCAAACCCAAGATGATTCTTTTTGTCTGTAGTAAGCAAAAAGTCAGCATCATAATCCAAACTGTCTATTTTGAACGAGTAGATTTGGTTAAAAGTCTTCATGTATCTTTTTCTAATGCTGTCCTTTTGTTTTTGGGTTGTTATAACATCACTCCAATTGGTGGAGAATGTAATACCTGTTTTTAAACCGCGACGATCATTCTCTGGTTTTAAGGATTCATCAAATGTGAAAATCCTTTCCTCAAAACTTCCAGTAAATGGCATAAAGACTTGCAGATATTTTGTGGTGATAACCTTTGAGGGTATTACGATATCTCCAGGATAGTCCTCATCTTCATCTTGCATATCTGCATAGTTTTCCCGATTGGCAAAAATCTCAGAAGAGCTTCTTTCTTTGTCCCAAAAATTTGAATTTCGATACCCAAGTGATGTTAAAAACAGAATCAAAAGATAAATTGGGGTCAACAAAAGAATTAAGCGTTTTCCGAAACGATGGTCCAGAAAGTTGTATACCAGAGGTCTATACAAAAAGGATAGGGTAAGAAAACTGAATACCCAATACACAGGAAAGTAAACCTTAGCGACCCATTTGTTTCTTTTTAGCAGTCCTTGTGTAATGAAATCAAAAAATGTTAGGAACATGCCTATTCCTAGAAACGTCATCAATACCGCTCCAACCCCATTGGATACCCATCCCGGTAAATAATCATTGTTAATAATAAAATTGGCGACTAATACAATGGATAACACCACACACGTTATTGCCAAAACATAAAAAATCAATAAAAAGGAAATTGCAAAAAGCACACTGCAATAATTCTCCAATCCAGCTATATACCGGTCAAAGGATATGATTCTCTTCCTTAAATAGCCCTTGAACTTTTCACTGTACTTTAATTCATCAAAATCAATATCCCCGGAGACATATCTCAGCCCCAAAGCACCTATCCAAAGCCCTCGTAATATTACATGAAGTAATAGATTGAAAAGTAGAATTGAACATGCTATCAAAGCAACAATGAGAATGACGAAACTATATATCTGCTCTTCATTTTGTGCATTGATTAAAGAAGCCCTTATGGGGTCGTAGGCGGTGAATAAACCAAAAATGGCAAACCCCGAAATAATGAGTTCCAACTCCCAACTTTGTTGTTGTAGGGAATCCAGCAGCTTTTTAAAAGAAGGACTTTTGTAATCGGTACTCATACTTTCTTGCTTTTTGGGTTGATTAACACAAATGTTCTCACTTTTCTTGAACTTTCAAAACTTCCATGAGCTCATCTTTGTATGTGAGCCCAATAGGAATTTTTTTCCCATTGCTCATTGTCAACTCATTGGAAGAATAGGATTTTGTATTCAGAGGGTTAATAATGTAGGATCTATGTGCTCTGAATAGTCCGTATTCCCTTAGTTCTTCTTGGGCTGTTTTCATTCGTTGAAAGCACATGTGTTTGGAATGGTTCGTAACATAAAGTACATATTCTCCTTTTGCTTCCAGAAACAGAATTTCATGGGGTAGTAATCGTATATTTCTTCCTTCACTTCGTATTTGAACGGGGTGTTGAAACTCATTGGGTAGATTTTTAGACCTAGTGGCATATTCCAATTTAACGGCAAGGCCCCATTCATATATAGAGTAACTGTATCCTATAAAAATTATGGCAGCGGAGGTGAAAAACAAAAAAAAGACAGCTCTTTCTGGATAATGAAAAACAGTCCAATCTGGTAAATGGTGTTGTAAAATAAAAAAAACAATGGTCCATCTTAAAAGCGTAAACCCTGTGGTCCAGGACCAAAAAATGAATTTGGGAAACTTGGTTGTCTTGCTGATTGAAAAATATCCTATAAACAGCATGGCTAAAATTTCTCCGGTAATAAGAAAAGCCAATAAAAATGCACTGGTTAGCTCAAAAAAGTCACTATAATAATTCCAGGCGGCTAGAACAAGAAGAATACTCCAAAAGATAATTTTATTCCTTGGTGTAGTTAAGCGTGACCATTTTATTGAAATTTTGCTTGCGTTCATTGAAAAGAGAGTCAATTGGGTACGAAAGGCATGCATTCTGCTGTTCCTTGCAATAAAGCATGAATAAGAAATTTATCAATAAAAGTTTAATCGTTAAAGTTTTTCTAATGAAACCATTGTATTTTTTACTAGCAACCCTTTTTTCAACGGGTATTTTATATTGTCAAACCACTAAGTTTGAAGGAAGAATTGTCACCGAGAATGAGGTTCCCGAAGAAGTGATTGATTCGCATACAGCGAATTTTGGAAACAAAAAAGTCATCCGATGGAAAAAGCAGGAATCAATAGGTAGAAAAGGAAACAAGCTTCTGCGCTATGTATCCGTTATGAAAGAGGGTAAACGTCCTTTAAGCAATGCACGCTATGCTCCAGATGGAGAGCTTATTTTTTACGCAGAATATTATGGCTCAAAGAACGTTCCTGAGTTTTTATTGCCAGATTTGAAATCAAGTTTTTCGGGCTATCGTATTACTGGCGGAACACATATAAAACTGTACAAAACCAAGAAGGAATATTATCGTATTCGACTTAAAGGCGGAAGCACGATTACATATGTTTTTTATGATAAGAATGGTAATCAAGTGGACCGGAATACGTTGCCCAAAGATGCAGAGTTTTAGTTGTGAACACTGCAAGATCGGGTCGATTTGTTTTCGACTCGATTTTGCTGTCTAGGAATTTCCTTTAAGCATATGTCATGAGAATCATCTTATTCTTTCTTTTCTCAACCTTTTGTTTCGCTCAAACAAAAAATCCTTATGCGCCCAATTCTCCATGGCCTGAAGGACATGGTATCTATTGCCAACAAAGTACAGATGAAGCATCTGTTGAATCTTTAGAATCGCTGAAATTAGATCGCATTCCCTTTGGAAGTGCAAATGATGGATGGTCTCCTTCAGGAACAATAGTTTCTGAACGGTATGAAAATGGTGCTTATTCGTGTTGGGGTACCAACGCAAAAAAAATATACAAGGTTATTGTCCAAAATGAAAACACTAAAGTGATTTTCGCTGATAAAACCAAGTTGGGCCACAAATTGGTAAGTGGTTATTGGGTGATGACCAAAGACAAGCACTGTTATTTTATGTCCGATTGGACTATTTATATCCTAAAGGATAGCGATATAAAGGACCCATATTCTGAAATAGAACTAGTTGCTAAAATTCCTACTCCCGAATTGAAAACCAAAGGTCCTGGACTTGATTTTATGATTGGAATGAAGCTCTTGTACAATGGACAGATTGTGATTACCACAAGAAAAGGTAAAATTGCTTTGTTTGATCCAATAGAAAGAAAAATAGTCCAAATTATTGAGTTGGGAGAGAAAATCCAGAACAATATGGCTGTTGAGGAAGGAAATTTTGTTTATCTAAATAGTAACAGAGGAACATATCAATTTCAAGTGGACAAAAACCAAATCAAACAAGGTTGGTTCACTAAAACAGTTAAAAGTGGAAGTACCCTGACCTTATTGAACGCTGGAGACGATAAATTACTTGTGGTAACCAATGAAAGTAACCCTCTGGTCCTTTTTGCACTATGGCGGCATGAAATTCCAAAGGAATGGACTAGTCTGCCCGGAAAAGTACGGCGAATAGCAGGGGAAATTCAAATTGACTACGGGAAGAATAAACCAAAGCCCTCTAAAAATTCTGTTTTAGTGCATGAAAACAAGGTAGTGATTGCAAATTGGACAGGATTATGGCCCTATGCGAAAAAGGATAACCCAGGTCTATCAAAATATTTTTGGGATTCCCAAGCAAACCACTTTAAAAATGATTGGATAAACACTGAAATTGCATTGCCTAATAGCATGCAGGCCCTAAGTACAAAAACTGGATTGATGTACGCGGTTGGAAGAAGAAAAATATCAGGAGAAGGGCGTATATGGACTTTTGAGGCTATAGATTGGCAAACAGGAAAATCAGCATTTTACCTTCCTTTGGGGTCGGATAAAATGAACAACGCGACGGGAAGCGGGATTCAAATAGGTTGGAACGGTGATATCTTGTTCATGACCCCTAAGGCTGCTTTTAGACTTTACCCAAGATCGGTTCCAACTAATTAGTAAATCATCGAAATCTAGTGTTGACAATGAAAACAAGTAATGTACACATTCTTCTGCTCGGCATATGTTTATGGCCACTTTTTGTTCAATGCCAAATGAATACCGGGGAGATTGCACCAAGAAATCCATTTTTAGCAGATTCGCCCTGGCCTACATATCATGGCAATAGTTATCGCCAATCGTATTCGGAATTTGCGGGACCGATCAAAGGTGATGAGGTCAAAGTGAAAGTTCTAAAAGGAATTAAGGGAGGAACTTCACCATGGACTTATTTTTCCGAGCCTTATCCAGATGGAAAACGGGCCATTATTCAATCGAATGCCACTCATTTTATTAAAATGGTAGATGATAAGCAGGGTCTACGCATTGTTTCCAAAGTAAAAATTGACAATGATTGGCTAAAATCTTTCGGATGGAACTTTTTACAGACCAAAGGAAATGTTTGGTATACCTACGACCCTAAGTACAATCCTAAAAAAGGACAGTATACCCGACTTTTCAAAATAAAGGATGTTCAACCTGATAATGTTTATTCTAGACTTGAGGTTAAGGATACCTTTAGTTTTGAAGGCATTGCACAAGATAAAGTGCAGCATTTTGGAATTAATTATAAGGGACAAATTGCATTTTATTCTGGAAGTGCCAAGAAACAGTATGGGGCGGTGTTTGGCATAATATCCCCTAATTTTAAGCTTTTGGATACCTTACGAATCAAATCTGTGCCCAATGAGATTTTTGGTCACAACGCCTTTCCTATTGATGAGAACAATACCATGTACGTGGTCACTACCCATCGAATGATACAAGTAAATTGGGACGGGGAACAACTTACCAAAGGATTTGAAGCTTGGTACGATTTTGTCAAAGACGGCCCAAAAGGAAGATTTGCAGAAGGTAGTGGAACTACACCAACTTTGATGGGTTTTGGAGAGGAAAGCGACAAATTGGTGATTGTTGCCGATGGGCATAAGCAGAACAATCTTTTGGCTTTTTGGCGAGAGGTGCCGGAAGGTTGGAAAGGCTTTGCTGGTGAAGATATTCGATTGGCAGGAAAAATTCAACTACCCGCTGCCAAACGATTTAGTGAAAAGTTCCAATCCATAGAAAACTCGCCCACAGTATATGGATACGATGTGGCCATTGCCCAATTCAATGGTTTTTTAGGTCAGGGTAAAAATCCAATGAAAGGAGTGCAAAAGGTTCGGTGGAACACTGAAACAGATAAATTTGAACTGCAGTGGGTAAATATGGATATCAATATGAACGGGGTTCTGACTTACAGCATAGGGTCTAATCTCGTTTATGGAAGTGGTAGGGAAAAAGGTTGTACTTATTACTACTACGGTCTTGACTGGGACACGGGGGTACTGAAGTTCCGAAAGCTTTTGGGAAAGACATGTAAATGGCTAAAAAACCCATGGGATGATGGAGGATGCCAACAAATAATTGATGAAAAAGGAAGTATTTATTATGCGGGTGGAGCATCCTTGGTAAAGTTGGAGAGACAATAAAAAAACCGCTTCCATTCGGAAGCGGCTCCTTAACTCAATAGAGATTTCTTACTATTTTATCATCTCGTAACTACGAGATATAAAATTGGTGAGTTCTTCTCCTTTTAACAACCCTTTGGACAATCTGGCCAAATCCAAAGATTGGTTTATAAGACGTTCCCTTTTCTTTGCTGTTTTTGTATTCAGGATTTCACTGACCAATTCGTGATTTGTGTTCACAATCAAATTGTACATTTCTGGCATATTGCCCATACCGAACATTCCACCACCACCGGTTTGCTGCATTTCTTTCATTCTTCTCATAAACTCTGGTTCGGTAATTATGAATGGGGAGGAATTACTATCCATAGCTTCTAGCTGAATGGTATACCCTTTTTCAGATATGACATTTTCCAGCTCTCCTTTTAGTTTATCCTTTTCTTCATCGGATAGCTTGGAAATTGCGGTGTCCTCTTTTTTGATGAGATTGTCAACATGGTCAGCATCAACTCGAGCAAAAGAGAGTTTTTCTTTTGAAGTCTCCAACTTTTGCATCAAATGGGAAACAATGGGAGAATCCATTAATAGAACCTCGTAGCCCTTAGTTTTTGCAGCTTCAATATAGCTATGCTGCGCCTCTTTGTCCGATGCATATAGCACAACCAATTTATCATCTTTGTCAGTTTGATTATCCTTAATTGCATTTTCCAGTTCCTCAAAAGTGTAGAACTTGCCATCAACCGTTGGATAAAGTGCAAATTTGTCTGCTTTTTCAAAGAATTTATCTTCTGAAAGCATTCCATATTCAATAACCACTTTAATATCGTTCCATTTTTGCTCAAAATCCTCACGGTCATTTTTGAAAAGTGATGCGAGCTTATCCGCCACTTTTCTGGTGATGTAAGAAGATATTTTTTTAACGGCTCCATCTGCTTGCAAATAAGAACGAGATACGTTCAATGGAATATCGGGAGAATCAATGACCCCTCGTAACATGGTCAAGAATTCAGGAACAATACCTTCTACATTATCCGTTACAAAGACCTGGTTTTGGTAGAGCTGGATTCTATCCTTCTGGATGTTGAGGTCATTGGTCAATTTTGGAAAATACAGAATACCCGTCAAATTGAAAGGGTAATCCACATTCAAGTGTATGTTGAACAAAGGTTCTTCAAATTGCATGGGATACAATTCCCTGTAAAAAGACGTGTAATCCTCATCTTTTAAATCTTTAGGTTGCTTGGTCCATGCTGGGGTAGGGTTGTTGATGATATCATCTACTTCCTGGGTAGGGGCTGGGTCTTCCTCTTTTGCTCCTTCGGGCTTTGGTAAAGTCTCGGTTTTTGTACCAAACTTTATTGGGATAGGCATGAACTTATTGTACTTGGTCAACAGTTCACGAATTCTGGAATCTTCCAAAAACTCCGTAGAATCTTCAGCTACGTGCAAGATAATTTCTGTGCCTCTATCCGTTTTTTCAGCTTGTTCCAGAGTAAATTCTGGTGAGCCATCACACACCCAATGCACGGCAGATTCATCTTTAAAACTTTTGGTAATGATTTCTACCTTATCCGCAACCATAAAAGCTGAATAAAAACCAAGGCCAAAATGTCCTATTATGCCCGCTTCCTTTTCAGCATCTTTGTATTTGTCCAAGAATTCTTCTGCACCGGAAAAAGCAACCTCATTGATATACTTCTTCACTTCATCTTCCGTCATACCAATTCCCTGGTCAACAATGCGAATTTGTTTTTGGTCTTTATCAACTTTTACTTCTATCATTGGATTTCCATATTCCACTTTGGCCTCGCCAATCGAAGTAAGATGTTTTAATTTAAGTGTAGCATCCGTAGCATTGGAAATCAATTCCCTTAAGAAAATTTCATGGTCGCTGTAAAGAAACTTCTTTATAAGGGGGAAAATGTTTTCTACTGAAACGTTAATCTTGCCTGTAGCCATTCTATATCTATTTGTTTTTTGAATTTAGGTAGTCAAAAAAAATACCATTTATAACAATATGACAAACTGACATTACCCAGCATTTAACAACCGTTCTAAAATTTTAACATCATTTTGTTTATTGATTTTTTTGAAAAGCTAAACAAATAGTTATATTTGTAGTGTTATAGAAAATTGCTATGAATTAGTAAACTATAACGAGTTTGTTTATTTATTGGTTAGGTTGTTGAGAACGCACTTTCGCCCGGAAGTGCGTTTTCTTTTCCATAAAACACTATTTAATCTGTTCCAATAATCGTATTTTTGTTTAAACATAAATAAGGACGTATGGCGAATGCAACATCAAGTAAAGTCAGTGAAGAAAAGATTATTGGTTGGTTCATGGATTCTGTGCTAGAACACGAAATACTTCCAAAATCGGTCTATAAATTCTGTAAGTCCAATAAGATAAAAGAGGAAGATTTCTATAAATTCTTCGGTTCTTTTGAAGGGCTTGAACAAGCTATATGGGAACGTTTTTACACCAACACGGTTACCGTGATGCAAAAAAACGAGCAATATGATGCCATGACGAACGAAGAAAAAATGTTGACGTTTTTCTTTACCTTTTTTGAAAACCTTACCCTAAATAGGAGTTATGTACTGTTTGTTCTAAAGCATCATCAGAATAAACTGGAAAACCTTGGACAGTTAAAAAATCTTCGAAAGCATATAAAAGACTTTGCTACTGAATTGATTGATGAACGCAATAGCGAAAAGAATCTAAGGATTTTGAAACAAAGTCCACAATTATTTTCTGAGGGTACTTGGATACAGTTTCTGTTTCTATTGAAATTTTGGATGGATGATACTTCGGCCAGCTTTGAAAAAACGGATATCGCCATAGAAAAATCGGTAACAACTATTTTTCAAGTCTTTGATACTAATTCTTTGGAAAAGATTATAGACTTTGGAAAGTTTCTCTATAAAGAAAATTTCGCGTAGCCTATGAAAACATTGGACAACATTCCCACCAGCAAGATAGAACGTGCTGGTAAACTGGTGAAGACAGGTGTAAAGATTGGAGGGAACTATGTCAAATACTACGGCAAAAAACTGGTGAACCCAGAAGTTTCCAAAGATGAGCTTAATGAGAACAATGCGGAAGATATCTATGATGGCCTAAAAAGTTTAAAGGGAAGTGCCCTTAAGGTGGCTCAAATGCTAAGCATGGAAAAAAACCTACTTCCCAGAGCCTATGTTGAGAAGTTTTCACTTTCCCAGTTTTCGGTGCCACCTCTTTCAGCACCGCTAGTGCGAAAAACATTTAAAAAGTATTTGGGTAAATATCCAGAAGATATTTTTGACTCCTTTGAAAAGGACTCTATTAACGCCGCAAGTATTGGTCAGGTACATAAAGCCATGAAGAACGGCAAAGACTTGGCAGTTAAAATTCAATATCCTGGTGTGGCAGAAAGCATCAGCAGTGATTTGGCATTAGTAAAACCTATCGCAATTCGGATGTTCAATCTCAAAGGGAAAGACTCTGAAAAGTACTTCAAAGAAGTTGAGAACAAGCTTGTAGAAGAAACTAATTATATTTTGGAGTTAAAGCAGAGTGAGGAAATTACCCAGGCGTGCACTATTATTCCAAATATTGAGTTTCCAAAGTATTACGAAAACCTTTCTAGTGAACGCATTCTCACTATGGATTTGATGAAAGGGAAACATCTGAGTGAATTTGCCAAAACTGATTTTGAGGCAGATTTAGGTAACACTTTGGGACAGGCACTATGGGATTTTTACATGTTCCAAATCCATAAGTTGCGAAAAGTACACGCCGACCCGCATCCTGGTAACTTCTTGGTAAGTCCACAAAATACCTTGATTGCCATTGATTTTGGATGTATTAAAGAAATTCCAAATGAGTTTTATGAACCTTATTTTGAATTAGCGAAAGAAGAGAGTATTAACGATGATTCCATTTTTATGGATAAGTTATATGAGTTGGAGATTCTAACGCCCACAGATTCCAAAGAGGAACTCGAATTTTTTAAAGCATTGTTCAAGGAAATGCTCACACTGTTCACTTCGCCCTTTAATAGTGACGATTTTGATTTTGCTTCGGACCATTTTTGGAATAGGATAGCAGACCTTAGCGAACGATACTCCAAAGACGAACAGATTCGGAAAATGAACGGAAACCGGGGCTCAAAGCACTTTTTATACATGAACCGTACTTTTTTTGGCCTTTATAATCTTTTGCATGACCTCAAAGCGAAGGTAAAAGTGAATACCTTCAGGCAGTACATGGACTAATTTTTGTTATATATCCTCACTCCTTTAAATATATTTTTTACATTTCCATAAAATAGCAGGGATTTTTTAAGAATTCTCTATAAACATTTCATATGTACAACTCAAGAATAGCGGGACTTGGATACTATGTGCCCGAAAATGTGGTGACCAATGATGACCTTTCAAAAGTAATGGACACCAACGATGAGTGGATTCAAGAGCGAACGGGAATTAAGGAAAGACGACATGTTGTGCGAGGTACGGACACGACTACATCTATGGGGGTGAAAGCTGCCAAAATTGCCATAGACCGCGCAGGAATCGATAAAGATGATATTGATTTTATCATCTTCGCTACTTTAAGTCCGGACTACTATTTTCCTGGTCCTGGTGTCTTAGTACAACGAGATTTGGGAATAAAAACGGTTGGAGCCCTAGATGTTCGAAACCAATGTTCAGGATTTGTTTATGCTGTTTCTGTAGCAGACCAGTATATAAAAAGTGGTATGTACAAGAATGTATTGGTAATTGGTTCCGAATTGCATTCACATGGTTTGGATATGACCACAAGGGGTAGGGCAGTTTCTGTTATTTTTGGAGATGGAGCCGGTGCTGCCGTGATGACAAGAGAAGAAGACACCTCAAAAGGTGTACTGTCTTCACATTTACATTCTGAAGGACAACATGCGGAAGAACTTTCATTGATTGCTCCGGGAATGGGTAAACGCTGGGTGACGGATATCTTAGATGAAGAAGATCCTGAAGATGTTTCGTATTTCCCTCACATGAATGGCCAATTTGTTTTCAAAAATGCGGTAGTTCGGTTTAGTGAAGTGATAATGGAAGGATTGCAGAAGAATAACTTGGGACCTAGCGATATTGATATGTTGATTCCTCACCAAGCCAATTTGCGCATTTCCCAATTTGTTCAGAAAAAGTTCGGTCTGTCTGATGATCAGGTTTTTAATAATATCATGAGCTACGGAAATACTACTGCGGCTTCAATACCAATAGCACTTACCGAAGCTTGGGAAGCTGAAAAAATCAAAGAAGGTGATGTGGTGGTCTTAGCAGCCTTCGGGAGCGGTTTTACTTGGGGTAGTGTTATCATTAAATGGTAATGGGAAGACAACTAAACCAACTTACCCAACCTCTAATTGAGTTTATTGAAAAACAACAGGTCTTCTTTGTTGCCACGGCCATGAAAGATGGTCGCGTTAACGTTTCTCCAAAGGGATTGGATTCACTAAGGGTTATTAACGAAAACAAAGTAATTTGGCTCAACCTGACCGGAAGCGGTAATGAAACTGCCATCCATCTGAAGAACAAAAACAGAATTACGCTCATGTTCTGTGCCTTTGAAGGCGATCCTATTATTCTAAGATTGTACGGAACCGCAACATCGTATCAAAAAGGGACAGAATTTTGGGAGAAAAATAACACTCTTTTTTCCACCATTCCTGGTAGTAGGCAATTGATTGATGTGTCCATAGAGAATGTACAGATTTCTTGTGGTATGGGAGTGCCTTTAATGGAATACAAGGAACAACGTCAATCCTTGATTGATTGGGCCGAAAATCAAGGTGATGAGGGGCTCAGGAAATATTGGCAAAAGAAAAACACGAAAAGCATTGATGGTTTTAGTGATTCGTTTGAATAACGTAAAACCCCGCCTGATTCATCGCTCAGAACGGGGCTTTTATGATAGACCTTGAATGATTTACCAACCAACACTCAAACAAGGAATATCACATTTCTTATATAATACCACCACTGGACTTTTTGGTATTACTATCTCTTCTCTTACGTTGTTTTGCACGATTCTTTCCGCTACCAAATCGATAGGAGAGCCCTAGGTAAAGGGTTTGGCTTTCCCAATTGAATTCTCCATTTTGAACAAAAGGCCGCTGTCCGTCAAATTGGAATCGCATCGTATTGAAAACATCATTGAAATTGGCACTTAGGGTACCTTTGCCTTTGGCAAAGTTGTAGCGTGCCCCAAAGTTTACAAAATACATTGGTCTTGCTTCAAACTGAATACCCTGATTTTGACCCCTATAGAATCCGAATAGTTGTAATGTCAATTTTTTGTTTACCGTGAAGCTATTGTTCATTCTGAGATTCCATGCTGTATTATCCACTTCAACATTCTCGGTAACAATATCATCTTCAGTTGCAGTTGCAATTTCTCCTTCCAAGCGTTCCGTTATACCTCGCTGGGTTTGACTGAATAAATCAAAACTACCATTAATACCCCACCATTTTGTAGGTTTATAATTGGTAGAAATCTCCACCCCATAAGCAGAAGTATTATCGAAATTGTCATACGTTAGAATGAGCCTGTTAAAGTCCAGACGATCAACAAAAACAGCTCTATTTATTTCGTCTTCAATTGCCCTGTAGAAAACACCAGCGGTAACGCTACCTTTTTTCAAACGTTTGGTAAAATTTAATTCATAAGAATTCGTAAACTGAGGCACTAAACTTGGGTTCCCAAAAGACGAAATCAGAGGTGTAGCAAATTCCCGTATAGGATTTACTTGCTGTAATCCTGGACGATCTACCCGCCTGCTAAAACTAGCCTGCAATTGGTCCTTCTCATTAACGTTATATGTCAGGAAGGCAGAGGGATAAAGTTGCGTATAATTGTCGGTAAAGGCCCTAACTTGATTCGTGTCTGCAATGACTTGTACATCCTCTAGACGCGCTCCTACCTGGTACGACCATTTTTTATAGCGTTGGGAAAACGTGACATACCCGGAATAGATGTCCATCCCGTACACAAAATTTGTAGATGGAGTAGGTACCAAATCACCATTGGAGTTGAAGGAAAGACCGGTGGAAGTATAATCCACATCAGTTTCAAAGAAACGAGCTTCTACTCCGACCTCCAACTTAGAAATGGAATCCAATGGATTTACATAATCCAGATTGATAAAGGTCTGGTCGCGCTTGGTATCTACAAAATCCATATAATCTGGGAACAAAGTGGCTCCTGTAGATGCAAAGTTGGCATCTTCATCGTCTTCAAACCTGTTGTGGTCTATTTCCAGTTCAATATTGTGACCTTCTTTGGCAAAGTCCAATTTATAGTCAAAGTTGTATTGTTGACTTAGGTTGTCATTGGTGTTACTGAACAACTGAATCAAATTCAGTTCGGGATTCAGATTATAGGTAATGTCTGTGATACCTATTCCCTCTCCATTAAAATGGTTTTGATTGGTGAAAACAGAGAGTGTATTTTTTTCATTGATGTAAAAATCCACTCCTATTTTATACAAATGAGTTTTATTGTCATTGAAGAAGTCAAAATCCTGTTGTGAATTTTCATCCTGTCTGAAAATAAATCCATCATTGAAGTAATCACCAATATTTGTTCCATAATTTCCATAAAAGTTGAATTTTCCAACCTTATAGTTTAAATCCAAGGATGCATTGTATTTGGGTCGAATGCCTTGAGTATACCCAAGGTTCAGATTACCATTAAAACCCATATTAGCATTCTTATGTAAGACAATATTGATAATACCGCTCATTCCTTCTGGGTTGTACTTTGCAGAAGGGTTTGTGATTAACTCAATGGATTTGATAGATGTCGAAGGAATTTGACGAAGCAATTGAGCCACAGGGACGTTGGATAATTTTCCATCGACCATTACCCGAACATTAGAGTTACCTCTTAGGGATAACTCTCCAGTTTGCGCATCTACATTTACAGATGGAATATTATTCATAATGTCAGATGCCGTGGCACCAGCAGTCGTTAGGTCTTTTCCAACATTAATCACCTTTCTGTCTACCCGTTGCTCAATAGTAGTGCGTTCGGCAACTACTTCGACCTCTTCCAGTTCTTGAGTACTTTCCATCAACGTAATTGTCCCGACATCTATCTTCTTATTCCTTTTGGAAATTTCTAATTTTTGGATATAGGTTTCATATCCAATAAACTGAACTTCCAGAATAAATGAACCCTCAGGAATTTTCTTGATTTCAAACTTTCCATCTTCCGTTGTAATTCCACCAGTAAGGGTTTCTGTACCATCTGCAGATTTGATTACGATGGCAGCGAAGGCCACAGGTTGTTTCTGAGCATTATCAATAACAATCCCTGTTATTGAGCCAATTTTCGTGTCTGTGTCACTAGTATTTGCTATGACGTAGTTGTGTAGTGTGCTGTAGAGTAACAGCACAAAAAGAAACAAATTTCTTTTCATGAGTTTGTTCGTTTTTTGGATTGATTTGATGATTGATGATGTCTAGTAGACGACTAATTCAAAATGATGTTACAAGGGATATTTGTTTTAACACATTTTAACAAACCTTAAGACAAAAACTAGGATGTAAGGGAAACCCTTATGTTCTGACAAAGCTTGGAAAAAAGAAACCCCGGCTACCAAAGAAGAAAGGTATGCCAGGGTTGTTCATTGATAAGCTATACTAAACACTAACCATTAACTATAAAAAATACAGTCTTACCAATGATTAATTTTACCGTTAAATAGACGAGTTTTTTTTTGATTAGTTACATGGATTAATCTAGTTTAACATATAAATTAACAAATGGTTAAGACACTTGTTTTCGGGGCATCACTAAACCCCAACCGGTATAGCAACATAGCTATCCATCGTTTGGTTGAAAACAGAATTGAAACTGAAGCTTTTGGTCTTCGGCTTGGAGCCGTGTCCGGAGTTGAAATAAAAAATATACTAGAGGATTTTAAAAACATAGACACGATTAGCCTTTACCTCAATCCAAAAAGGCAGCAAGAATACTATCAGTCCATAATAAACATGAAACCAAGAAGGGTCATTTTTAATCCAGGAACGGAAAACCTTGAATTTCAAACTATGTTGAAGGAAAATGATATAGAGGTTGAGGTAGCTTGTACCTTGGTTCTATTGGCTACTGGTCAGTACTGAAGGTTTTTTTCTAAGTAACAGGAGCCCTAGAAAAGTCAATAAGCCATTCAGGGGCAAAAGCTCATAACCAATTACGTAACCTCCCAGATATTTAGGGTCTAAGCTGCCCAAAGTAGCAATAATGAGAACAGAAAGAGCACAAACAATCCAGACATACCGGTCTTTAATCTGAAACTTTGTGAAAATACCAAAGGCAAAGAGTCCTAAAAGTGGACCATAGGTATATCCAGCCACAATCAATAGACTGTCTATAACATTTCTGCTTAGAATATATTTAAAAGAAATAATGACCAATACCAAAAGGAAACTCATCCCAATGTGCGTTTTTTTTCTCAACTTTTTCTGTTGGACTTCTTCTCTCTTTTCGATATCTAAAAAATCCACACAAAATGAAGTAGTTAGCGAAGTTAGAGCGCTGTCGGCACTGCTATATGCAGCAGCGATCAGTCCCAATATAAAAGTAACCGCCAAAGTAAGACCCAATCCACCATTCAAGGCAATCTCGGGGAAGAGAAGGTCAGATTTGGCTTTACCATCCATTAGCGGTATTGAAATTCCGTTTTTTCTTGCGTAAATGTATAAAAGAGCGCCCAGCAACATAAAAAGGAAGGTAGCTCCAACTAGTACAAAACTGAAAGAGACCATGTTTTTTTGAGCATCTTTTAAGGATTTACAGGTAAGGTTCTTTTGCATCATATCTTGGTCCAGCCCCGTCATACAGATGGTAACAAACATTCCACCCAAAAAAGACTTTATGAAATGATTCCGGTCCAAGAAGTTGTCCACAAAAAGAAACTTGCTGTACGATTCCAATTCTGTGGAAACCAAAAATTCCCCAAAGCTCCAATCCAATTCCCTATTAATGAGCATAATGGAAAGGACAACCGCCAATAGCATAAACAAAGTTTGCAAGGTATCCGTCCACACTATAGTTTTTATTCCCCCTCTGTTGGTATAGACCCAAATCAACAGAATGGAGAGCACTACGGTCAACTCAAATGGGACACCTAAATCATCAAAAACAAATTGTTGTAAAACTATGGCCACCAAAAACAATCGAAAAGAAGCGCCAAGTACTCGAGATATAAAAAAGAAGAACGCACCTGTTTTATGGCTTACTACTCCAAATCGGTTCAATAGATATTCATAAATGGAGGTCAAGTTAAATTTGTAATAAATAGGCAAAAGAACATAGGCCACCACAAAATAGCCTACCAGATACCCCAAGACCACTTGCATATAGCTAAATTGTGAAGCTTCTACCCATCCTGGAACTGAAATAAAAGTAACTCCAGATAACGAAGCTCCTACCATTCCAAAAGCCACCACATACCATGGCGACTGTCGACCTGCTTTGAAAAAATCTGTATTGGAATCATTTTTACCTGTGAAGTAGGAAATAAGCATCAATACCCCAAAATAAGCGCCAATAAGGAGTAGAATTTGTGTTGCGGACATTAATCTGGTTTGCATTGCAAAATACAAAAGTAAATCGGTAAACCTAAAATCGTAATTTTGCTACTTTGCAGTTAGGTATGGAATTTTCATCAAAACTTTTAGAAAATGCAGTCTATGAAATGTCCCAGCTTCCAGGTATTGGAAAGCGAACGGCACTGCGCTTAGTTCTGCATCTACTCAAACAGCCCGAAGAGCGTACGCAAAATCTCTCCCAGGCTCTACTCAAGCTAAAAGAAGAGGTGAATTTCTGTAAAAGCTGCCATAATATTTCCGATTCCGAGATTTGCGAAATTTGTGCTAATCTTAAAAGAGATAAATCATTGGTTTGTGTAGTGGAGGATGTTCGAGACGTTATGGCCATAGAAAACACGTCACAGTACCAAGGGCTGTACCATGTGCTAGGAGGAAAGATATCTCCAATGGAGGGTGTGGGGCCTCAAGACCTTACTATTGCATCTTTGGTAAAAAGGGTAGAAAGCGGGGATGTAAAGGAACTGATTTTTGCTTTAAGCTCAACCATGGAGGGTGATACAACCAACTTTTATATCTACAAACAATTGGAAAGGTTCAATGTAGTTACTTCGACTATTGCAAGGGGCATTTCGGTAGGGGATGAGTTGGAATATGCAGATGAAGTTACCCTGGGAAGAAGTATTTTGAATAGGGTCCCTTTTGAAAATTCGATAAAAGCAGGTTGATTTAACGACCATTTAATAGATAAAACATAAAAAAAAGTCAATTTCTTTAGTATTTTTGCAAAATAGAAATCAGCCTTAGTTCGTTAAGTAAGTATGTCAAAGTTTGAATTAAAATTACCGCAAATGGGAGAAAGTGTTGCCGAGGCAACATTGACAACCTGGTTGAAAGAAGTAGGTGATACCATTGAAATGGACGAAGCCGTTTTTGAAATTGCTACTGACAAGGTGGATTCTGAAGTACCTAGTGAAGTTGAAGGGGTTTTGCTGGAAAAAAGATTCGATGTTGATGACATTATAAAAGTAGGTGAAGTGGTCGCTGTGATACAATTGGATGGAGATGCACCCGTAGTATCAGAAGAACCAATTGAAGAAAGCCTGAGTGCAGTTCAAGAAGCGGTGCCTGAAGTAGTTTTGGAAGAAAGCATTGCTCAAATTCAGGAAAGTGTTACCGCTACAGCACCTGACTTTACAGAATCGGAACGTTTTTATTCTCCCTTGGTTAAAAATATCGCCAAAGAAGAAGGTATTTCCATGGAAGAACTTGAAGCCATAGTAGGTACCGGGAACGAAGGAAGGGTGACCAAGAATGATATTAAGGCGTATTTGGAGAATCGTTCTTCTAACGGCGTGTCTAAATCAGCAGAAAAACAAACACAAACTACTGTTACGACTGAAGCGAAGATTGTGACGGAGGAGCCTAAAGTTGCGAAAAAACCAGAGCCAAAAGTTGAAGCCCCTAAAACGGTTGTTTCAGGTGGTGATGAACTAATTCCATTGACGCGAATGGGTAAACTCATTGCCAAACATATGGTAGACAGTGTAACTACGTCGGCTCATGTCCAAAGTTTTGTAGAAGTAGACGTGACCAATGTGGTAAATTGGAGAAATAAGGTCAAAAAGGAATTTGAAGCTCGCGAAGGTGAAAAGCTCACGTTTACCCCAATCTTTATGGAGGCAGTGGCTGTTGCGTTAAAAAAGTATCCTTTGATGAACATTTCTTTAGAAGGGGACAATGTCGTCAAGAAGAAAAACATTAACCTAGGTATGGCTGCGGCCCTTCCTGATGGGAATCTCATAGTGCCTGTCATCAAAGATGCAGATCAACTAAATTTAGTGGGCATGGCAAAAATGGTGAATGATTTGGCCAATCGAGCTAGGAATAATCAGTTGAAACCGGACGAAATACAAGATGGAACCTATACTGTGACTAACGTAGGTACTTTTGGCAGCGTTTTCGGTACACCCATTATTAATCAACCACAAGTAGGTATTTTGGCTTTGGGAGCCATTCGTAAATTGCCATCCGTTATAGAAACGGACCAAGGTGAGTATATAGGTATCCGAAGTAAAATGTTCTTATCCCATAGCTATGACCATAGGGTAGTAAATGGTGCCTTGGGCGGAATGTTTGTAAAGACTGTGGCTGATTATTTAGAAGCATGGGACATTAATAGAGAAATCTAGTAGTATTACTGCTATCAGTTTACCAACTTTCTTAACTTAGGGGCATTAATTAATCATCAATCATGAAGATTTTCGCTTCTCTATCCCTTATCTTGGTTTTGTTGCTGAATTTCAAAACAATGGCTCAAGATACATCGGCTTACTTAAAAAAGAGTTTTGAAAAGGATGGTAAGGAAATGCCCTATCGTATTTTGTTACCCAAGGACTTTAATCCAAAAACGAAATATCCACTCATTTTAGTTTTACATGGTTCTGGAGAACGAGGAAATGATAATGAGGCACAGCTTGTTCATGGTTCCAGTCTTTTTTTAAAGGAAGAGATTAGAAATACATATCCAGCAATAGTTGTTTTTCCGCAATGCGAGGCCGAGAGTTCTTGGGCTAAAATTGATGTCGAAGGAGATTTTCCAAATAGGGAGTTTATTTTTTATGAGGATGCTGAGGCAACACCCGATATGGTATTGTTGGAAGGTTTAATCCGACGCTTGAAAAAGAAATACAAAATAGATCGGTCCCGAATGTATGTGGGAGGTTTGTCGATGGGGGGCATGGGTACTTTTGAACTAGTTCGTAGAAATCCTAAGCTATTTGCTGCAGCTTTTCCTATTTGCGGAGGCGCTAGCCCATTAATAAGCAGAAGACTTAAGAGACTGGATTGGTGGGTATTCCACGGTGATGAAGATAATGTAGTCCCTGAAAAATATTCAGCAGATATGGTTGAAACGATGGGCAATCAAAAAATCAATGTAAAATACACAGTGTATAAAGGAGTAGGTCACAATAGTTGGGACAATGCTTTTGCCGAACCCAGTTTAATCCCTTGGTTATTTTCCAAATCTAGATAATCCCCAAAATATGGAACTGAATCTTTCCAAACCTATATGTTTTTTTGATTTAGAGACCACAGGAACCAATGTGGCCTCTGACCGAATTGTTGAAATTTCCATTCTAAAGATATTTCCAAATGGGAATAAAGAAGGCAAAACGTGGTTGGTGAACCCTGAAATGCCCATCCCACCAGATGTGGTCGATGTACACGGTATTTCGAATGAAAAAGTAGCGAATGAACCTACCTTTAAACAATTGTCTAAGGAAATTTATAAGATGATAAAGGATAGTGATTTAGCCGGTTTCAATTCGGATAGGTTCGATATTCCACTTTTGGCAGAAGAAATGCTGCGGGCGGATGTGGATTTTGACATGAAACATATGGTTTCAGTAGATGTACAGACCATTTTCCATAAAATGGAGAAAAGAACTTTGGGAGCGGCATACAAGTTTTACTGTGATAAAGAACTCACCGACGCTCATAGTGCAGCCGCAGATACGGAGGCCACTTACGAGGTACTAAAGGCACAGTTGGAAAGATATCCTGAGTTGGATAACAATGTGAAGAAACTTTCAGAATTCACTACACGTAAACAGTCTTTAGATTTTGCCGGATTCATTGGAGTGAATAAACAAAAAGAACCCATTTTTACGTTTGGAAAACATAAAGGGAAAACCGTAGATGAAGTTCTCACTGATGAACCAGGTTACTTTGGTTGGATTTTGAATGCAGACTTTCCCCTATACACCAAAAAAGTATTAACGCAGATTAAACTGAGCAAGCTCAATAATAAGCTTTCCTAATCCCTATTTTCTAAAATATGAAATTGATTTGTATTGGCAGAAACTATGCTGCCCATATTGATGAGTTGAAAAATGAACGACCTGCCGAACCGATAGTTTTTATAAAACCGGATTCTTCAATTCTTCCAAAGGAACAAGATTTTTTTATTCCAGAATTTTCAGAAGAAATTCATTACGAAGTAGAAGTATTGGTCAAAATCAAAAAAGTAGGAAAACACATTTCAAGGAAGTTTGCCCATACCTATTATGACGAAATTGGGTTAGGGATTGATTTTACCGCAAGAGACCTTCAAACCAAACTTAAAGCTAAAGGTTTGCCTTGGGAAAAAGCCAAAGGTTTTGATGGCGCAGCAGTCATTGGTAAGTGGATGCCTAAGAATATGTACGAAAACCTTGATAGTTTACGGTTTTCCTTGTTAAAAAATGGGGAAAATGTACAAAATGGAGATACATCATTGATGCTGTGGAAGATAGATGAGCTCATAGCCTACGTATCTACCTATTTTATGCTCAAAAAAGGGGATATTTTGTTTACGGGCACTCCAGCCGGGGTTGGTAAAGTAAGTCCAAATGATTACCTTTCTGGGGCACTTGAAGGCGAAGAAATGTTCGCTATAAACGTAAAATAATGATTTACAGCCTCGATAAGATTAATGAAATGGCAGAAGGCGACCAAGACTTTGTCGTCTCTGTGGTTTCTGTTTTCTTGGATGAAGTTCCTACGGACTTAGAAGGATTGGAAAACGCAATTTCCAACAAGGATTATGAAAACGTCTACAAATTGGCTCACAAAATAAAACCCAATGTGGATTTGTTGGGCATGGAACAAACTAGGGCAACTGCGCTGGAAATAGAAACTCTAGGGAAAAACGTGGGCAACATGTCCGAAGTTGAAGAAAAATTTCCGCTACTTAAAAAGGATGTGCTTCAAGTGATTTCCGAGTTAAAAAAAGACTTCAACTTATAAATGCATGCAGAAATTATAACCATTGGGGATGAAATCCTCATTGGTCAAATTGTGGATTCCAATTCGGCATTTATTGCCAAGGAGTTCAACAAGATTGGAGTGTCGGTGTATCAAATTACTTCAGTACAAGATGATAGGGAACACATATTAAAAGCCCTTGAACAAGCTTTGAATAGATCTAACCTGGTCATTCTCACAGGTGGTTTAGGTCCCACAAAAGATGATATTACCAAACATACACTATGCGAGTTTTTTGAAGATGAACTTGTAAAGAATGAAGGTGTATTGGAGCACATTGAAGAACTTTTTGCTAAATACATATCAACGCCCATTTCGGATTTAAACCGACAGCAAGCATTTGTGCCTTCAAAAGCAATTGTTCTTCACAATGCTTATGGTACGGCTCCCGGAATATGGCTGAAAAAGAAGAACACCGTGTTTGTTTCCTTACCAGGGGTTCCTTTCGAGATGAAACATCTTATAAAGGAACAGGTATTGCCCAAAATCATTGAAACCTATGACCGTCCCCATATTATACATAAAACAGTATTAACCTATGGTCTCGGCGAGAGTGCTATTGCAGAGCGAATTGAGGATTGGGAAGACAATCTCCCAAAACATATAAAATTTGCATACTTACCTAACCTTGGCAGGGTGAGACTTCGTTTAACCGCTAAGGGTATTGATAGGGAAAAATTGGAAAAGGAAATAGAAGACAGGGTACAACAACTTTATCCCTTAATTAAAGACATCTTTTATGGAGTTGAAGACGATGGAACCATAGAAAAGCAAGTAGCCGATTTGCTAACTGAAAAAGGAATGACTTTAGCTACTGCAGAAAGTTTCACAGGAGGAAAGATAGCTGAAGAACTAACTTCCATTCCAGGTGCATCAGCTTATTTTAAGGGTACTGTAGTGAGTTATGCCACAGAAACTAAAATAAACGTACTGGGTGTGCCTGAAGAAGTCGTGAAAGAGCACTCTGTTGTGAGCAAAGAGGTGGCAATTGCCATGGCACAAAACGTCAAGCAAATTCTAAACACGGATTTTGCTATTGCGACAACGGGAAACGCAGGACCCAGCAAAGGGGACTCTAATGAAGATATTGGTACCGTTTTTATTGCCATTAGCACCCCAAAACATACCTTTGCAGAAAAATTCACCATGGGAAACCATCGCGAACGTATCGTGAAAAAGTCGGTGAACAAGGCGTTTGAATTGCTCTGGAAGGAAATTTTAAAATTCTGAAAAAGAATTTTGTCCGTCCCGCTAAAATGCCATAAATTTGCAGCCTCAATAAAATCACTCAAAAGTTTAGGGAGATGTCTAAAGTTTGTGAAGTAACAGGAAAAAAGGTAATGTTCGGAAACAATGTTTCCTTTTCCATCAATAAAACCAAGAGAAGATTTGATGTAAATATTTCCAAAAAGAAATTTTACATCCCAGAAGAAGACCGTTGGGTTACTCTAAACGTATCTTCCAGAGGGTTGAAGATTATCAATAAGAAAGGAATCTCAGCCGTTCTCAAGGATATCAATTCCAAAAAGTAATACCGAATAAAATGGCAAAGAAAGGAAACAGAATTCAGGTTATTTTGGAATGTACAGAGCATAAAAACTCAGGTATGCCAGGTACATCAAGATATATTACTACAAAAAACAAGAAAAACACGCCAGATAGGATGGAAATCAAGAAATTCAATCCAATCCTAAAGCGTATGACTATTCATAAAGAGATAAAATAAGTTAAGCCATGGCAAAGAAAACGGTAGCAACACTACAATCCTCATCAAAAAGATTGACAAAGGCCATTAAAATGGTAAAATCTCCAAAGACTGGAGCCTATACCTTTGTTGAGTCGGTTATGGCGCCAGAATTGGTAAACGATTGGTTGAACAAAAAATAGTTCAACATTTCCTTGTACGAAAATAAGAGCTGCCCATGGGCGGCTTTTTTTATGGAATTTACTTGAAAAATATCACATTCTGAAAGTATTAGTTTTAACAAAACTCCTCTTACTTTCCTATATTTGAGACCTGTAGAAGAATACACATGAGTTTATTTAAAAATATCTTTTCAAAAGACAAAAAGGAGACCTTGGACAAAGGTTTGGAGAAATCCAAAACTAGCTTTTTTGGTAAGTTGAGCAAGGCGGTAGCTGGTAAATCCAAGGTTGACGATGAGGTATTGGATAACTTGGAAGAAGTATTGGTCACTTCCGATGTTGGAGTAGACACCACCTTGAAAATCATTGGACGCATCGAAGAACGTGTTGCCCGAGACAAGTATATGGGTACCGAAGAACTGAACAACCTACTTCGTGAAGAGATAGCAGGATTACTATCAGAGACACATATTGGTGAGGAAACCCAATTTTCAATACCTAGGGACAAAAAACCGTATGTAGTCATGGTAGTAGGTGTAAATGGTGTTGGAAAAACAACCACAATAGGGAAATTGGCCCATCAATTCAAAAACCAAGGATTAAAGGTAGTTTTGGGTGCTGGTGATACATTTAGAGCTGCTGCTATTGACCAACTTCAAGTTTGGGCTGATAGAGTGGATGTTCCTATAGTAAAACAAAAAATGGGAAGCGACCCGGCCTCTGTTGCCTTTGACACCCTAAATTCTGCAGTTGCAGAAAATGCTGATGTTGTTTTAGTAGATACAGCAGGTCGTCTTCATAATAAAGTTAACTTAATGAATGAACTGTCCAAGGTAAAGCGGGTAATGCAAAAGGTGGTGCCTGATGCACCTCATGATGTATTGCTTGTGCTTGATGGTTCAACCGGACAAAATGCTTTTGAGCAGGCCAAACAGTTTACCAAAGCAACAGAAGTGACCAGTCTGGCAGTTACCAAATTGGATGGAACGGCAAAAGGCGGAGTAGTCATTGGAATTTCTGACCAATTTCAAATTCCAGTCAAGTACATAGGTGTAGGTGAAGGTATTGAAGACCTTCAAGTTTTCAATAAATATGAGTTTGTAGACTCGTTTTTTACGATGTCATGATATGCAAAGATGATAGCTTAAATTCTGAAAAAGAATTATAGAGTTGGGCAGTTAATCGTACAAAGATGAATTTGTCCAAATGAACCAAAAGAATAGTAAACCATGGAATATTTCTCTAAAAAATCAATGAAACGTTTCGTTTTTTCTGTAGTGGCCCTCTTGGCTTTAGCGTCTTGTAAACAAGAGGCCAAATCAACAGAAACTGAAGAAGAAGTTATCCTATGGGAGCCTTATAATGACTCTTCAGAAGTGACTGCGAACGCAGAGCACGAAGTCACTCGTATGCGCTATAAGCTCATTCAATCCAAAGTTTGGGACAAAAACGAAGCCTTTTTACCTATGTTTAATGAGGTTTCCAAAATGGATAGTGCAACATATGCAAGTTTGAGACCTTTGATATTGGAACAAAGCATTCCAACCGTTCAAGAACACATTGTAAATGGAAAGTTGACCTATGAACAATTGGTGCTTTTCTATTTGCATCGCATTTATAAGTACGAATTGGATAATGGTACAACTTTAAATACTGTAATTGCAATTAACCCTAATGTTTTGCAAGAAGCACGAGCCTTGGATGCCAATGCAGAAGAGCACCATCCCATTTATGGAATGCCCATTCTTTTGAAGGATAACATCGGTACTGACGAAATGAAGACCACGGCAGGAGCCTTAGCCCTTGAAAACAATTTGACAGATGATGCTTTTGTCGTAGACCGTCTTAAAGAAAAGGGTGCCCTAATTTTAGGGAAAGTAAATCTAAGCGAGTGGGCCTATTTCTTATGTGATGGGTGCCCTGTGGGTTACAGTGCGCTATGGGGGCAGACATTAAATCCCTATGGTCGCCGGGTCTTTGAGTCCGGAGGTTCAAGTTCGGGGAGTGGAACTTCCGTAGCAGCAAATTATGCAGTCGCTGCAGTTGGAACAGAAACTTCAGGTTCTATTTTGTCACCTTCCAGCCAGAATTCTGTGGTTGGTCTAAAACCCACTATTGGCCTATTGAGCAGGTCTGGAATTGTTCCCATCTCGAGCACTCTGGATACCCCTGGCCCAATGACAAAAAACGTAATTGATAATGCCATTCTTTTAGATGCGATGCTGGGGTATGATAAAGCGGATGAAGCTTCCGTATTGACCGGTTGGGAAAAAAACTGGTACCAAACTGAAGAAGAAAACTCGTTAAAAGGCAAACGTTTTGGTGTATTCAAGAATCTTATGGAATCAGATTCAATCTATAAAACCACCGTTGAAAAAATGAAAGAGGCTGGAGCTACAATCGTTGAATTTGAGCCTCCTCAAGTGGAAATGGATGGTTTTTTGAGTATTCTGAACATTGATATGAAAAATGATTTGCCGGTATATATTCAAAACCACGTGAAAAATACCCAAGCTGTCTCTGTTAAGGATGTTGCGGATGTAGTTGCGTTCAATAAGCAAGATACCTTAATCAGAATTCCCTATGGGCAGGCACGCTTGGATGGAATATTAGCGGATTCCACTACGGCAGATGGTTTAATTGAAATTAAGAATAGCCTACAAGCAAACGGCAGAAAATATTTTAATGATGCTTTGGATTCCCATAATTTGGACGCGATTTTGTCCATTAATAATTATCATGCTGGATTTGCGGCAGTAGCAAAGTACCCTGCGCTAACAATTCCTATGGGGTATAAACCTTCTGGAGAACCGATTAGTTTGACCTTTATAGCCAAGCAGTTTCAAGAGGCCAAACTTTACAATTTAGGTATGGCTTATGAAAAAACGATGAAGGTTCGCAAAATACCAAGCGGGTATTCAGACTAGGCTAGTTGATATAAGCATTCAAATATTGCCATAGTTCGTTATCAAAACTGGAAGGGCCCAATAGCGCTTCTCCCGCGTCTTCACCCATACGCACAATTACCAATTCCATACTGGGAACAACGTAGAGTTTTTGGTCATCTCTACCTAATCCGGCGAAAGTATCGTCGGGGGCATTAGGAATAAGTTCACTTGGAAACTCAGTTTGAAGCGCAGGTGTACGGTAACTATCCTTTCCATTCAACCACCACAAGTAACCATAAGATCTATTTAGATTTTGTGACGTATTGATCATCTCACTTTTGTACGTGTTATCACCCAAAATTATCGCTCCATCCCAAACGCCATTGTTTAGGTTTAAAATCCCGAAACGAGCCATACTTCTAGCCGTACTGAAGTAGACATTGTTAAGGTTGTTGGTGGATAGCCAGAATCCATCCATTCCAATTTTATCTCGCAACTTTTCATTAAAATATGCAGACCAATCCATTCCCGTAGCATTTGAAACTACACTTTGCAAGAGGGTGTAAGGCCCGTTATGATAGGCCCATCTAGTTCCGGCATCAGCAATAAAAGTCAGACATTCAGGGGTCACACAATCAAATTGTAAGGCATTCATTCCACTTGTCATTGTCAGTTGATGCCATACTGTAATCTGATTTTCCTTTTCTGAAGGAGTTGAGGTCCATCCTTCCCCTAAATAGTTAGAAGATTTATCGTCAATATCCAAAAAGCCTTCTTCTTGCGAAATGCCCACCGTAAAAGCAGTTAATGTTTTTCCTGCGGAAGCCCAGTACCAGCTTGTATTCTGGGTGTGGTCATCAAAATACCATTCTACAACAATTCTTCCTCCCTTGGTGATGATAAAAGCCTTCGTGTTTTTTTCATCCAAAAAATCTCGTAGATCTTCTTCACTTTCACTATTCCAACCCAATTGAGAGGCGGAAACGGTCTCCCAGTCCACAGATTGCACAGGTGGAAAATAGAGGTTTGTTATATCAGGAAGCTCGTTATTGGGAGTATCAGAATCGCTTGAGTCTGAAGAACAGGAAATTCCCAAGAGACAAATTAGAATAAAAGGAATGAGAATAGGTTTCATAACAGTACAATTTCACTTAGGACTAACAGACTTTTAAAGAGTTTAACGCGTTAAAATGAAAATTATGCAGGCAATTCGATGTATTGCCAGCCCATATTGTATTTTTGCACTCCACTGGAAACAGCATGCGAACAAAAACACGTAAAAAAAACAAAATCAACGTAGTAACTCTAGGTTGTAGTAAAAACGTTTATGATTCCGAGGTGCTCATGGGACAACTCCGCGCCAACAACAAGGAGGTCGCTCATGAGGAAGAAGGAAATGTAGTGGTTATCAATACCTGTGGGTTTATTGCAAATGCCAAGGAGGAAAGTGTAAATACCATATTGGAATATGTCAATCGTAAAGAGCAAGGGAAAGTTGACAAGGTTTTTGTAACTGGATGTTTGAGTGAGCGCTACAAACCCGATTTAGAAAAAGAAATTCCCAATGTGGACGAGTATTTCGGGACCAGTGATTTACCTAATCTTTTAAAAGCGTTAGGTGCAGATTACAAGCATGAACTTATTGGTGAGCGATTAACCACAACCCCCAAAAACTATGCGTATTTAAAAATAGCTGAAGGCTGCGACCGACCTTGCTCTTTTTGTGCAATCCCTTTGATGCGCGGTAAACATAAAAGCAAACCTATTGAAGAATTGGTCATCGAAGCAGAAAAGTTGGCGGCCGATGGAGTCAAAGAACTTATTTTGATTGCCCAAGACCTTACCTATTATGGTTTGGACCTTTATAAAAAACGGAATCTGGCGGAACTTCTCAAAAGCCTGGTCAGCGTGGAAGGTATTGAGTGGATTCGTCTGCATTACGCTTTTCCCTCTGGTTTTCCGATGGACGTATTGGATGTTATGAAACAAGAATCCAAAATCTGTAATTACATAGATATTCCGCTTCAGCACATTGCGGACCCTATTCTGAAAAGCATGCGAAGGGGTACTACCAAAGCAAAAACCACTAAACTTTTAAGAGATTTCAGGTCAGCAGTGCCAGAAATGGCCATTAGAACCACGCTCATAGTCGGTTATCCAGGGGAAACTGAGGAAGATTTTCAAACGCTTAAAGAATGGGTTAAGGAGATGAGGTTTGAACGCTTAGGCTGTTTTACCTACAGCCATGAAGAAAATACCCATGCCTATTCCTTACAAGATGATGTGCCGGAAGAGGTGAAACAAGAGCGCGCCAATAAAATAATGGAGATACAATCTCAAATATCTTGGGAATTGAATCAAGAGAAGATTGGAAAAAGTTTTAGGTGCATTATAGATAGAAAGGAGGGAACCCATTTTGTGGGACGTACTGAGTTTGATTCCCCAGACGTGGATAATGAAGTCCTTATTGATGCTACTAAGCATTATGTGAAAATAGGCGACTTTATATCTGTTCAAATAACGGAAGCCTCTGATTTTGACCTTTACGGAGAACCGATACTATAATGGGATTGCCGATATCAAATCCTCCACGGTTGGATGGTCATTTCCGCCCACGGGCTCAATTGTAATATTTAAAGACTCAGCTTTTTCTATGTATTTCAAAGGAATAAGCTCTTGGTTTGGTGCTAAAGTGCCCATATTTATCATTTCCCCATCCACATCACTCCACATTTGATATGTTTTAGTGACAGGCAATTCCGGAAGACCTTGGGAATTTACAATAACTATTTTTCGATTGTGGTCTACATAAGCTACAAGTTTGGCATTCGGTAGTTTTTGATTGCCGTACAATACCATAGGTACTACGTTTGGACCATTAATATCCTTAAGTTGAGATGTGGTTACGGCGTAATCATTTTCCAGAGCTTCCAACCGTTCTTGAAGATTTGCTGTTTGTTGTTGAAGGGAATCGAAGTTTTCCTCAGCATTTTGCCATTGTATATACATCCAATAGGTAGCTAAACCGAAAAGCACGGCAAAACTTGCTGCAATCCATAGTGGACTGCGATTTGTTTTTAACGGGACGGTATTTTCTATGCTATCAACCAAATTGGACTTAACCCTACTTGGTGGGACTATAGCTTGTTCAAGAGCCATTTTTTCAAAATCAGCCTCCAGTTGATCAAATTGTGCTTTTAAATCTGCGTCCTCGACCAAAGCTTTTTCCACCATTAATTGTTCATCAATAGGCAAATCACCTGTTAGGTACTGCTCCAATAGACCTTCTTCCAATATCCTTTTCTTTTCCATCATGCTATTGTTTCAAAAATACACCAGAGCCAAACCAATTCATTGGCGTAGGTTTTTCGTAACTGTTTTAAAGCCTGTCTAACGTAAGATTTAAAGGTTCCTAGGGGCACACCCATTACTTCATGTGCCTCTTTATGGGTATATCCTTGATAATAGACTAGGGCAATCGCTTTTTGATGATGTGGTTCCAACTTTTTCAGCGAACCTTTGAGCAAGCTAAAGTCTTGCTGATTTTCCTCTGTTTCATTTACATATACACCTAAATCATCATTTTGGATGAGGTTCTTTTTGCTCCGAAGTGAATTTAGGGTTGTGTTTCTTGCAATTCGATAGGCCCAAGTATAAAACCTACCCTTGGAAGCATCATATTGGGTAATGCTGCTCCAGATTTTCACGAATGTCTCTTGCAACAAGTCTTGCGCCTCTGCCTCATTTTGACACATCCGTAAAACAACACCGTATAATGCGCCAGAGTATTTGTCATACAATTGATACAAGGCATCGTTGTCTCCTTCAATTAAGCGATTTATAAGTTGTATGTCTGCAAGGTCAGCTCCCATAGGGTTTGTTAAAGATATGATAAAAAAGTTCTGACCTCATCCATTTTGTGAATGCACGTGTACATAGAACAAAAAGCGCGCAAAAAAATTAGTAACAGTAAAATCAAGTTAAAAATGAAAAAAGCAATTTTTATTATCTCAACGTTAGCACTATTTCTATTTGTACAACAGACTACCGCCCAAAAATCTAAAGATATTGTGGATGTAGCGGCCTCTGTGGATGACTTTTCGACTTTAGTAACTGCGGTAAAAGCTGCAGACTTGGTAGGCGCCCTTAAAGGAGAAGGACCTTTTACCGTTTTCGCGCCTGTGAACTCAGGTTTTGCCAAGATTGACTCAAAGACCTTGAACTCCTTATTGGAGCCTGCAAACAAAGAAAAACTATCTGCTATTTTGACTTATCATGTGGTTTCTGGAAACTTAATGGCCACTGATGTTGTAAAAGCCCTTGAAAAAGGGAAAGGTCAGGTTGAATTGACCACATTGAATGGTGGGAAATTAACTGCTATGAATAGAAACGGTGGTATTTATTTGAAAGATGCCAACGGGAATTATAGTAAGATAGCCAAAACAGACGTAGTAGCATCAAATGGAGTGATTCATGTAATTGAGGATGTGGTGATGCCTAACTAATTGTTTTTTGTTTTGATGAAGAGCACCGCACTTGCGGTGCTTTTTTATATGTTGACAAATTCGAAACCTGCCAACGGAATATTGGTAAGGTCCAAATCTGTTTCGTTAAGAAGTATACCGTGTTCAACATATGCCTTTAAATTGGCAAGCCAGAATGTCCAACCGTTGCTACATCCGTAATGTACGTTTAACTTGCTTTCGTCATCTGTTGGGATATTGTACTGTCTTAAAATCACTAAAACCCCTCTTTTTTGAGTTTCGAGTAGTACGGAGACCAAGTTGTTTTCAAAAGTGATAACCAGTTTGTCGGTTCCATTCGCTTCTAAAACCTCCCCCATGGCCTGAACATTCCAATTGTGCCATTCCCAAACATATTTATCTCCTTTTTGAATCTTCTCCATTGGTTCTCGTTTGCTTCCATCCGCTTTGGTGTATTCGGCATTTCTAAGAAACCACGAAGATATTCCTTGGGAGGTAGCCCAACATTCATAAAGCTTCTCCTGTGGAGCTTTTATATATATTTTCTTTGTGAATTCATCAAAAGCTAGTTTTTTCATTTTTTTCTATTTAGCTCAATATTGTAGAGTTCCCTTCCTAATTGGGCTAAAAATGGAATCCCAATTTCATCATATTCATATGCGTCATCATTGAAAATACCGTCTTTGTTGACTAGAATGGTGGCCGTGATCATAAATTCCACATTATTTTTAACATCGTGGATGTAAGCGCAATCGGTTAGGGTTCCATAGGCATATCCTACCTTATTATAGATTTTGATGTAATCTGGCATGGGTTGGGTAATATCACCAAACATCAAAAACTTTACATAACTGTCATAATACTCCTCTTTGTCATAACCCAATTCTTCAGGTAGCGTATGCATGGCATCCTTTAAGGTATTCAGTTGCAATGTGCTTAAATTAAAACGCTCTTTCTTTGGAAAAGATTCTGGAAAAATGATTCGTTTCAAAACATTATGTTGACTGGAAACGGGATAGTAATTTTTGAGTGAGAAATCAAATGGTTCATGGTATAGCGAATCTGAAACATAAAAACCTTTCCCTTTCCGTATACCGTCCAATTCCAAAGGGTTTAGGGGGGTGTTTATAATGGGTGTGCTGCTGGCGGTGGTGGAATCGTTTAAATAGATAACCAATGGTTTGGTAACCAAATCATCAGCATTTGTTGTTGAAAGGCGATGCGCCACGCGCAGGGTGCCTATGCCCCTTTCCATGATTCTTTGGTTTAAGTCATCTTGACCTAAAAACTCCACTAATCGATTGTTGGCAGCATTATCAGAAACTGCGAAAATTTCAGAAATAGCCTTAGCGAAGGTCGTTTCAACCGAATCACCTTCTACATAAAACTGCGTGTGGATATTTAGGGAGTCATTCTCATTAAGTTTTTCAAAAGCCGCAATTGCTGCTGGAAATTTTACAGTACTTGCAGGATAAAAATAGTGATTCCCATCTACCTGAAAATCAAAGTCTGTAAAGACAGTTTTATCTCCCTTATAATCTATTTGACTAAACTTGATTTGAACCTCATACTGGTCCAAACTATCCATTACCCTTTTAATTTTGGGGTTTTCAGATGATAACGCCCTTTCTAATGGGTTTTTGACTTCAGGTTCCTTACAGGAAAACAGAACAAGAATGACACTGAAAATGGCCATGTTCATCTTACAAGAAACCTGTGCCCCATTAAACATCATCATTATAAATTTCGCCTCGATTGGGCCTCAACATTTCCCGGATATCTTTCATTTCAAATTCAGCTACCACCAGGTAAGCGATACTGTGCATATCGGAAAAATGTTGAAAACCTGTAACATCATATTTGAGTTCTTCTAAAACAACAAACTCGGCAAGGTGTTTTTGGTAATGTTCGGCGGTTCTCTCTGCTGCGGGGCCTCGGAAGTCCCAAATCAGTTTTATTTTTTTATCCAAAATTTTTTGCATGACTTAGTGCTCGTACGGTAAATTTTCCTTTTGCGTTAAATACAAGCTTGTCTAATCGTGTATTCCGCAAGGTTGGTTTTACACGAATGTACTAAAATATTGGAATTGAATGCACTGTAAAATCTGTTAATCAAAATACAACCCATTTGTGCAGATGGCCGTAATTCTTATTTTTGCCAAATGCTTTGTCTCCAAAGAAATAAGACCTATTTGCTAAGTCTTCTTATACTGGCATTTTTGAGTTCATGTGATGCTTTATTCAAAAAAGATGAGGAAAAGGAACCTCTGGCACGGGTAGGCGATGTATTCCTTTATAAGGAAGATGTGGCCACTTTGTTGGATGATTCAATTTCGGAGCAGGATAGCGCAATCTTTGTAACCAACTATATCAATAATTGGGCATCAAAACAATTGCTTTTGTCCAAGTCCAAAATAAATTTGCCGGAGGAGAAATTATCCGAGTTTGATCGTTTGGTGGATGATTACAAATCAGATTTATATACCAGGGCCTATGTTGAAGCTTTGGTATTTAATGCTCAAGACACATCGGTTTCCAGAAGTCAACTGCGGGACTATTATAATAAGGAAAAGGAGAACTTCCGTTTAAGTGAAAAATTAGTACAACTCCGATTTGTTGAGATACCTACTCAATTTTTGGACAAACAGGGCGTAAGACAACGTATGGATAATTGGTCATCTTCTGATAAGGAATACTTGGATTCCATTGCGGTACAGTTTAAAAAAATACACTTTAACGATTCTGTTTGGGTAAGCGCTTCGCGGGTAATGGAAGAAATCCCACCCTTGACCTCACTTAATGAAACCGACTACTTAAAAAAATCACAATTTTTTGAATTGCAGGATTCCTTAGAGGTATATTTGGGAAAGGTGACGGATGTTTTGGAAACCAATGACATAGCCCCTTTTGAATACATTTTACCCGAGATACGTCAGCTGATTATCAATCGCAGAAGACTGGATTACGTGAAGAAACTGAAAACGGAAATTATTGATGAAGCTATTAAGAAAAATGAATTTGAGATATATGACGAGAATTAATGTATGCTTGTTGTTGATGCTTATTTGCTCAACTTCAATATTGAGTGCCCAAGACGAGGATGTGGCCTTAGCCACAAAAACAGATTCGGTAACTCCCCCAACCCAGAGGATTAGATTGGATGGAATTTCAGCAGTTATTGGAGACTATGTAATTCTAGAATCAGATATTGAAAAAACGCTTATTGACCTTAAAAGTCAGGGTGCTTCGACCCAGGATATTACCCGTTGTGGTCTTCTTGGCAAATTAATGGAAGACAGGTTATATGCACACCAAGCAGTTCAAGATAGTTTGTTGGTTTCAGATGACCAAGTTAACGCCCAGAGCGATAGGCAGATACAGCAATTGGTAGCTCAGGTAGGTTCTATGGAAAAAGTATTAAAATTCTATAAGAAAACGGATATCGAAAGTTTTAGAAAAGAGCTTTTTGAAATAAATAAGCTTCGGATGCTCTCGGAAAAAATGCAGGGTAAAATTGTAGAAGGTGTTGAGGTAACCCCTGAAGAGGTACGTCAGTTTTTTAAAAAGATACCCGAAGACGAACGCCCCATTTTTGGAGCAGAATTGGAGATTGCTCAAATCGTAAAGCAACCTACAGCTCCTGAAGAAGAGAAACAAAAGGTCATCAATAGATTAAAAACGATAAAACAAGATGTAGAGGAAAATGATGCCAGTTTCAATGTAAAAGCCATCTTGTACTCTCAAGACCCAGGTTCTAAGTCTAAGGGTGGTTTTTATAGCATGACAAGGGAGACTCCTTTTGTAAAAGAATTTAAAGATGTTGCCTTTAGCCTCCAAGAAGGTGAGATTTCCGAGCCTTTTGAGACAGATTTCGGATACCATATCATTTATATTGAAAAGATTAGAGGTCAAGAGCTGGATTTGAGACATATCTTGTTGATTCCAGAGATACCCCAGAGTGCCATAGATGCTGCGGTAAAAGAGTTGGATACTATAAGACAACAAATCATTGATGGGCAATATACGTTTGCCGATGCTGCATTGAATTTTTCAGATGAAAAAGAGACCAAATATGATGGAGGCCTATTGCGCAACCCAATCAACTTCGATTCCAAATTTGAGCTTACCAAAATGGACCCAACTCTGTATAATCAAGTTAGAAATTTGAAAGACAACGAAATTTGCAAACCCCTTAAACAAGATGACCCAAGAGGAGGGGCTCCCAAATTTAAGATAATGCAAATAACCAATCGCTACGAAGAGCATAAAGCAGATTTTGCAAAGGATTATCTAAAAATTCAAGAATTAGCCTTACGGGAAAAACAATTCAAATCCATCAAAAAGTGGATGGATGAACATATTGATGACACTTATATCCACGTGGACGAAGACAGTAGGGATTGCAATTTTGCAAACAATTGGGTAAAGGAGTAGATACATGTCGGACGTTACTGCGGTTGAAAACCTTGTAAAAAAACATCAAGACCTAAAAACTGAGATTGCCAAGGTCATTGTAGGCCAGGAGCGGGTAATCGAACAAATATTGCTTTCCATTTATACAGGAGGCCATTCCCTGCTTATCGGTGTGCCAGGTTTGGCCAAGACCCTTATGGTAAATACGATTGCAAAGACCCTAGGGCTTGACTTTAAACGAATCCAGTTTACACCAGATTTAATGCCCAGTGATATTTTGGGCAGTGAGGTATTGGACCAAAACCGAAATTTCAAGTTTGTAAAAGGACCCATATTTGCCAATATCATTTTGGCAGATGAGATAAACAGGACACCTCCAAAAACACAAGCAGCATTATTGGAAGCAATGCAAGAACGTGCCGTTACCATTGCCGGACATCAATTCAAATTGGACTTGCCTTATTTCGTGTTGGCGACTCAAAACCCTATAGAGCAAGAAGGAACATATCCTCTTCCAGAAGCACAGCTAGACCGTTTCATGTTCGCAATAGAACTAAAATATCCATCAATTGAGGAGGAAATCCAAGTGGTTAAGTCTACCACAAACGATGAAGAAGTTGAAGTCCAGACGCTTTTTAACGCCGATGAAATTATAGCCGTACAACATTTGATACGCAGAATTCCAGTTCCGGACAACGTAATTGACTATGCAGTTAGATTAGTCAACAAAACCAGACCCGGAATTAATGGAGCAACGGATTTTGTAAATAACTT
This sequence comes from Bacteroidota bacterium, assembly GCA_039191905.1. Taxonomy (GTDB): domain Bacteria; phylum Bacteroidota; class Bacteroidia; order Flavobacteriales; family Flavobacteriaceae; genus Flagellimonas. The sequence continues at coordinate 51,628 of JBCCXJ010000015.1, forward strand.
CATTGATTGGGGTGCGGGACCTCGCGCTTCACAAAACCTTGTTTTGGGCGCAAAGGCCCATGCTGCAATTCACGGAAAATTTTCTCCCGATATTGAAGACGTTAGAGCGGTGGCCAATGGAATACTAAGACACCGTATTCTGAAAAACTATAAAGCGGAGGCTGAGGGTATTTCAGAAGAAAGAATTATCTCTGAGTTGCTATAGTATTTGTGTAGGTATCCCCTTATTTAGGACTATTCTAATTCCTAAATCCTAGGTATTTTACTAAATTTACGGTATCACACAATTCTTAAAAATCCAATTCTATAATGGCATTTGACATTGAGATGATAAAGGGTGTTTATGCTGACATGGGAGAGCGCATAGAGAAAGCCCGAGAACTTGAAGGTAGACCTCTAACACTGGCTGAGAAAATATTGTACTCGCACCTTTGGGACGCTACTCCTACCCAAACATTTGTGCGAGGAAAGGATTATGTGGATTTTGCGCCAGATAGAGTGGCATGTCAAGATGCTACCGCCCAGATGGCTTTACTGCAATTTATGCATGCCGGAAAGCCTAAAGTTGCCGTACCTACAACAGTGCATTGTGATCACCTTATTCAGGCAAAAGTTGGTGCTGATGCGGATTTAAAAAGAGCGAACGAAACCAGTAATGAAGTTTTTGACTTTTTGGAATCTGTTTCCAATAAATATGGAATTGGATTTTGGAAGCCTGGGGCCGGTATCATCCACCAAGTAGTTTTGGAGAATTATGCGTTTCCTGGAGGAATGATGATTGGCACAGATTCCCATACAGTGAATGCCGGTGGATTGGGAATGGTGGCGATAGGTGTTGGTGGAGCAGATGCTGTGGACGTGATGGCAGGAATGGCATGGGAGCTCAAATTTCCAAAATTGATTGGAGTTAAATTGAAAGGTAAACTTTCCGGCTGGACCGCACCCAAAGATGTTATTCTAAAAGTAGCTGATATTTTAACAGTTAAGGGAGGAACTGGAGCCATTATTGAATATTTTGGTGAAGGGGCTACATCCATGTCTTGCACTGGGAAAGGAACTATTTGTAATATGGGCGCAGAGGTTGGTGCTACAACTTCAACCTTTGGTTACGACGAATCCATGGACCGCTATTTAAGAGCAACCGGTAGAGAAGATGTCGCAGATGCCGCTTTGGTAGTTAAAGAACATTTGACCGCGGACCCAGAGGTTTATGCCGAACCTGAAAAATACTTTGATCAAGTCATAGAAATTGATTTAAATACGTTGGAACCTCATTTAAATGGGCCCTTTACGCCAGATTTGGCAACTCCAATCTCTAGGATGAGTGAAGCGGCAAAAACCAACGATTGGCCTTTGAATGTTGAGGTAGGATTGATAGGTTCATGTACAAATTCTTCATATGAAGATATTTCGCGAGCAGCATCGTTGGCAAAACAGGTTGCTGATAAAAATTTAAAAACGAAGTCAAAGTTTACGATTACGCCAGGTTCAGAACAGGTGCGGTACACTATTGAACGTGATGGGTTCATCGACACTTTTAATAACATTGGGGCTACGGTTTTTGCAAATGCCTGTGGACCATGCATTGGTATGTGGGACCGCTATGGTGACAAAGCATCAGATGGCCCGCGAAATACCATAGTGCATTCTTTTAATAGGAACTTTGCCAAAAGAGCAGATGGTAACCCAAATACTTTGGCATTTGTTGGCTCCCCAGAGTTAGTAACAGCTATAGCAATTTCAGGGAGGTTGGATTTTAATCCGGTGACAGACAAACTCATCAATGAAGAAGGGGAGGAGGTAATGCTTGACGAACCAAGGGGGTATGAACTACCACCGGAAGGTTTTGCTGTTGAAGATGCAGGATTTATAGCGCCAGAGGAAGACGGGAGTGGAGTTCAGGTTGTGGTTTCTCCGACCTCGGAACGTTTACAGTTGTTGGAACCCTTTGTGCCGATTTCTCCAGAGAGTCTACAAGGCGTTAAGTTATTGATTAAGGCTTTTGGTAAGTGTACCACTGACCATATTTCCATGGCTGGGCCCTGGTTACGTTATCGGGGTCATTTGGATAATATTGCAAACAATACGCTAATCGGAGCTGTAAATGCATACAATAAGCAAACCAACTTTGTCAAAAATCAATTGACCGGTGAGTATGGTGCAGTTCCTGATACACAACGCGCTTACAAAAAAGAAGGAATAAAAAGTATTGTTGTGGGCGACCACAATTATGGAGAAGGTTCCTCTCGTGAGCATGCAGCTATGCAGCCAAGGCATTTAGGTGTTGCAGCAGTTTTGGTGAAATCTTTTGCCAGAATTCACGAAACTAATTTAAAGAAACAAGGAATGTTGGCTTTAACCTTTGCCAACGAAAGTGATTATGACCTTATTCAGGAAGATGATACATTCAATTTCTTGAACATTGCCGAGTTTGCTCCAGGAAAACCATTGACATTGGAGGTGATTCACGCAGACGGAAGCAAGGACATGGTTATAGCGAATCACACCTATAATGCTTCTCAAATTGAGTGGTTCCATGAAGGTTCCGCACTTAATATGATTAAGAAACAGAATGCGTAATATGCAACTGTAGATAATAAAGGAACTCTTGGTATTCAAATATCAAGAGTTCCTTTGTTTTTGACCAAAACACTTCAGATGAAAATCAACAAGAAGACCATCCTCAACATTGTACTTATTCTTTTTATCCTTTCCTTTTTTGTTACGCCTTTAGGGCATTATGGAAAGATATTTTTGAATCGGGTTTTTTCCTTTTCCCCGCCGATAGTTGAAGCTTCAAAAAGAGAGAAAATTACCGATTATGATTGGAAGCTAAAAGATGCAGAATGGAACTTTTTCAATTTTGAAAAATCAAAAGGACGTGTGGTATTCATCAATCTTTGGGCCTCCTGGAAACTACCATCCGAGGCAGAACTGGCAAGTATTCAAAAAATGTACGACAAATACCAAGGAAAGATGGATTTCTATATCATCACCAATGAAAATAGACCCCCTGTCGAGGAGTTTATGGAAAAGCAAGGGTTCACATTTCCTGTAACCTATTTAATAATTGGAGAAAAGATGCCCATTGATTCAAGTGAGGTCCCTTCCTCATATTTAATTGATAAGTCAGGGAACATTGTTATTTATAAAAAGAAAATTGCGGATTGGGACACTTCTAAAGTCTATAAAGTTTTAGATAAGTTGATTGCTGAATAATATGAAATTGTCCAAAGAACAGATTGGAAATTTAATATGGGTTGTAGCCATTCTATTGATTTTGTTTACACCTGTAGGATTTCATGCAAGGGTTTTAGCTGGAAAAATTTTTGCTTTTGATGCCGATGTTATCAAAGTTGATGAACGAAAACAACTGGATGATTACAATTGGTTACTAACGGATCTAGAAGGTGATTCCAGGAACTTTAAGTCTTATCGAGACAAGGTAGTAGTAGTGAATCTGTGGGCCACTTGGTGTCCCCCTTGCGTGGCGGAAATGCCAAGCTTGTCAAATTTGTATAAAGATTATAAGGATGAAGTAGATTTCTTTTTTGTTGCCAATGACAAAAAAGACAAAGTAACTGCGTTTCTAAAGAAAAAAGGATACGAATTCCCAGTCTACTTTGAAAACTCACGAGGGCCGGAAATGCTTAGCTCAAAGAGTATCCCAGCGACTTTTATTCTTAATAAGTCAGGTGAAATTGTCGTTGAGGAACGTGGAGTAGCCGATTGGAATTCAGATAGTACTCGAGAATTATTGGACACTCTTATAGCGGAATAGGATGTCTCAAATTACCACCATTACACTTTTTAAGTACAAAGGTTTTTGGAATAAAGTTTGGGCCTTTGGCATGATGCAATTTGCGCATAGGTATTTAAAGAATATAAAAGGGCTGCAATTTTATAAACTCTGGGGGAGTGGTAAGGAAAATTTTGACCCAAGACCCGATTGGAGTGTGTATGCATTACTTCAAATATGGGATAATGAACCTAGTGCTACCTCATTTTTTGAAACATCCGGTTTAATTTCAAGCTATAAAAAGCATACTATGGAGAATTGGACCCTGTATCTTAAAAATATAATCAGTCGTGGAGAGTGGGCAGGGGAAAATCCTTTTGAAAAAAGTGTTTTTTTAGATGAAGCAAACCCTAAAGTTGTAGCCATTACGAGAGCTACGATAAAAACTCGATTACTTGTTACTTTCTGGAAATATGTGCCTAAATCCCAGGGGTATTTATACAATAATGAGGGGCTTATTTACACCAAAGGTTTTGGTGAAGTTCCGATTAAACAAATGGCTACTTTTAGCCTTTGGAAGGATAAAAAATATTTAGACCAATTTGCCTATCAAAATAAACTACATGTAGGCGCAATACAAAATACCAGAAATTTAAAATGGTATAAAGAAGAATTGTTTTCTCGATTTCAACCGTACCGGTCCAAAGGGACATGGGAGGGGAAAAATCCTTTACCTGAATTAGACGGGGAACAAAGCGAAGTATCCGAAGAAAGTTAATTGGGCAATATACAAATGGAATGATATGGTTCGGTTTCCTTCAAATTTGAATTTCAGGATTATCCATTGCATAAGCAACCCTAAGATAAACCAGGTTACATAATTTCGTAGGGGGACATGGCCTTCAAATTGCCAAAAATCAAAGTTTGGCGCATTTTGTTCCATAAAAAAATCCAAGATTACCATTAAGGCAGCAGCAATAATTGCCCTTCCCCATATAAGTAGTTTTAAACTAGAAACCATCGCCGCAGTAATGCATGCTAACAAGGCCCAGAAACATCCTATCAACCATGGGACACCATCTAATTTAGGACCGAAATTTGCGCCATAAACATACTCACCAAAGAGCAGACCATAATTGACGCCAAGCCATTCGGCAAACATTCCCATTGCAAAGAACACGAAGAACAGAAATACCTTTTTTCCTGTGTTAACGGGAAACAGCAACACAAAAAGAAGTAAACAAATACTGAGGTTTAGAGGGGTTTTGGTTAAAAACCAATCCTTAAAACCAAGAGAAATCCCAATGATACCAGAGATATGGAAAAGCCAAATGATACCAGCAGCTATGGTTGTCTTATGTTGTTGGACAAAGGTCATGGTACCAATTCACTTACAATTTTCCCTGAAAGCAAACACAACGGAATACCACCACCTGGGTGTACCGAACCTCCACAGAAATACAAGCCTTGGATTTGGTTGCTAAAATTGGGATGCCTTAAAAAGGCGGCAAATTTAGAGTTGCTGGCAGCACCATATAATGCCCCTTTATAAGAGCTTGTGCTACTTTCAATCCCCGAAGGGTCTAAAACAAATTCGGATACTATGTGTTTTTCAATATCGATCTTCAAACAAGAATTGATTTTTCTAATGATGTTTTTTCTGCTTTTTTGTTTTAGTTCTTCCCAATTTTGTCCATGATTTCCGGGAGCATTAATCATTACGAACCAGTTTTCGTATCCGTTTGGAGCGTCTTCCGGCTCTTCTTTGCAGGTTATATTGATATAAACCGTGGGGTCTTCACTCAGGCTTTTTTTCTCAAAAATGTGGTTGAATTCATTTTCATACTCCTTGCTAAATAAGATATTATGTAAATCGAGTTCAGGGAACGATTTTGAAATACCCCAATAAAAAATTAGGGCAGAGCTTGAGCGTTCTTGTCGCAATACTTTTTCCGGTTGCTTTTGGTTTTTTAGCAATTTTCTAAATGTGGGGTAGATGTCCATATTTGAGATTACGCAATCTGCTTGATACTCGCTGTTTTGGGAACGTATCCCTTTAGTTTTTCCCTTTTCCACTAAGATTTCTGAGACCTGCTCCTCGAATCTAAAATGTACGCCAATTTCTTGTGCCAATTGGAATAGGGATAAGGTAATCTGATGCATTCCTCCTTTGGGAAAAAATGTACCAAAATCCATCTCCAGATGCGGTATCATGGACATTATACCTGGCGTCAAATAAGGCGAAGAGCCATTGTACGTGGCATATCGATCGAACAGTTGAACAAGCTTTTTATTATAAAAGGCTTCACGGTTGGTTTGGTGCAAGGTTGCGTTAACCCCAAGTTGCCCTATTTGTAAAATAGCCTTAAGTGTGTTTTTGGACAAATACGTACTGGCTTTATGCAGTGATTTTTCCAAAAACAAAGCAGCTGTCAGGTCATATTTTTTTTTACTTTTTTCTACATATTGTGTTATGTGTTCTTTTGGTTCTTCAAAGTATTGGGATGCTTCACAAGCAAATACTTCTTTATCTGCCTTTGCTGAAAAATGTAATCCATCTTCCCAGAAATAGTTGCATATTATCTCTTTGCGCTTATACCTGAAATAATTCCTTGGATTCTTGTTGTGCAGTTCAAACAATTCATCCACAAAATGAGGCATGGTAAAAAGAGAAGGTCCTAAATCAAACCGAAACCCATCCACTGTCTTAGAATGAAGTTTACCACCGGGATAGGCATTGGCTTCAAAAACTTCTACATCATAGTTTTTGGCCCTCAACCGAATCGCTGTGGACAAACCGCCTATTCCAGCGCCAATCACTATGGCTTTGGGCATTATTTTTTAAAGTATTTGAAAGGAACAAACAACATCCCAAAACACTCACTATCCTTTTTGTCTAAATGTTTGTGGTGCATTTTATGCGCTCTACGTACACCCCTTGCGTACCAATTGTTTGCATTTCTAAAAATTTTAAAGCGCTGATGTATAAAAATGTCATGTACCAAAAAATAGGTAATGCCGTATGCTAAAATACCAAATCCTATAGGCCATCCATACCAGAAAGAGGTGTTGTCCGCCGTTATTATAAACGACATGCTCACTACGGCGTAAAAAATAAAGAAGAGATCGTTTCGTTCAAACCACGAGTCATGATCTTTTCTGTGGTGATCTTTATGAAGACTCCATAAAAAGCCATGCATAATGTATTTATGGGTAAACCAGGCCATAAATTCCATAAAACAGAAGGTTCCTAGAAAAATAAGAATCCAAAGGGCGATTTTCATTTAGACAAGCTGTAATTTATAGTTGACATAGGATTGTGCCAAAAGTCCGAATTTTTGATAATTTGGAACACGGATTCTCGTATTTTTTATTTCCAAAGGTGGAGTTCCCTGTAGTTTTTGAAGTAACTTGTAGTAATATTTGTATGCGGTATATACTCCAAACTTAGCTTCGCCAGGAAGTTTTGCTATTCCAGAATATCCCAAAGCAAAATCTGCCTTAATTTCATCGACGATTCTTCTTTTTGAAGCTTCATCCAACTCCATAAGATTGGTATTGGGGAAATACGTACGTTCCAATTGCTCAAAATCAGCTTTTAGGTCACGTAAGAAGTTTACTTTTTGAAAAGCAGAGCCCAAGGCCATTGCCGATTCTTTTAGGCTTTCATATTTTTCCTTATCTCCTTTTACAAAAACGCAAAGGCACATCAAACCAACAACATCAGCAGAACCATAGATATATTCCTTATACTCTGCGTGGGTTGTGTATTTTTTCTTGGACAGGTCCATGCGCATACTTTTCATGAAGGCGTCCACTAGATGTTTGGGAATATCGTAGGCATGATACGTGTGTTGGAATGAATTTAGGATAGGATTCAGACTAATTCTGTTCTTTAAAGCATCCTCTAGGGCTTTTTCAAAATTCTCAAAAAGCTCTTTCTTGTTGTAATCATGAAAAGTATCCACAATTTCATCCGCAAAACGCACAAAGCCATAGATATTGTAGATATCAGAACGTATTGAGCTATCTAGCATTTTAGTGGCCAAGGCGAAAGAAGTACTGTAAGACTGGGTTACAATCTTACTGCAGGTATACGATACATTGTCAAAAATGGTTTTCATGGTGTTACGCGTTTTTTAAAATGAGGTCGGATACAAGTTTTCCGGATATCAAGGATGGAGGGACTCCAGGGCCTGGAACGGTCAGTTGTCCTGTAAAATACAAATTTTTTACTTTGTTACTTTTCAGGTTAGGTCTCAAAAACGCAGTCTGTCTCAAAGTGTTGGCCATGCCATAGGCATTACCTTTATATGAGTTATACTGCTCTATAAAATCGTTGACACAAAAACTTTCTTTAAAAAGTATATGATTTTTAGCGTTTTGCCCGGTACGCTTTTCAAATCTGTCTATGATGATGTCAAAATACTGCTCTCTCAGTTGTGGGGTATCTTCCAATCCAGGCGCAATAGGAACTAGAAAGAAACCTGCTTCATGGTCTTTTGGCGCCATAGAATTATCCGTCACTGAAGGAAAGTTGACATAAAATAAGGGTTCACTAGGCCATTGCGGATCATCATAAATTTCTTCCGCATGACGTTCAAAATTGGTATCAAAGAACAAGTTATGGTGTTCTATGTTTTTCAACTTTTTCGTGAATCCTACATAAAAGAGTAGGGAAGAAGGTGCATAGGTCCTGTTTTCCCAGTACGATTCGGAATACTGTCTATATTTTTCTTCTAAAAGCGTTTCAGAATGGTGATAATCTGCTCCACTAATAACATAATCTGCGGGATGGAATGCTCCATTGGTTTGGATACCAGTTACTATACCATTTTCCACAACCACTTGGTCCACAGCACTTTTCATATGAAATGTTACTCCTTGTTCTTCGGCCAAGGCTTTTATGGCTTTGATGATTTCATACATACCTCCTTTGGGATGCCAAGTTCCCAGTCCAAAGTCCGCAAAATTCATGAAGCTGTAAAAGGAAGGGGTTTTGCTTGGTTTTGCCCCTAAAAAAAGAACGGGAAACTCCAATGTTGAAATCAGCTTGGGGTTTTTAAACTTTTTTCGGACTTCTTGGCTAATACTTTTAAAAAATTGGTCCACACGAAGTACGGTTTCCTTTGTAACCAATTCAATGGGAGAAAGACCAGGTCGGAGTACTACTTTGTTTATGGCGATATTGTAGTTCTCTTGAGCCTTACCTATAAACTTTTTTAAGTGCGCACTGCTACCGGCTTCAATGCGTTCAAATTCTTCACATATTTTATCCATGCAATCTCCAATTGTGATTACATCGTCTTGGAAAAAAATTTTGTAAGCAGGGTCTAATTTATCAAGTTGGTAATAGTCAGAAGTTTTCTTGCCAAAATCTCCAAAAAATTTATCAAAAATATCTGGCATCCAATACCAACTTGGTCCAATGTCAAAAGTGAATCCCTCTCGAATTAGTTGTCTCGCCCTTCCTCCAACAGTTTCGTTTTTTTCAAAAACATGAACCTCGTAGCCTTGTTTTGCCAGATAACAAGAGGCCGAAAGTGACGAAAACCCGGAACCTATGATGACAATCTTTTTCATTTCACCCCAGTTTATAAGATTGAAATCAAGTGCTCTATGGAATTGAATGTCTGTACCGAATAAGGTAATTTGTTTTCAGAGATATATTGAATTTGATGGCCAAGAACCCAAAGTCTTGAGCTACCGGAAATATTGAGTTTTTTGGAAAACTTGTCAAAATATGCATCAAGTTCATCCTTGGTAGGCGATACTGTGAAATAAGATACAAAGTGGATATTATCGTAGTACTTGAGCAAATCCGCCAAGCTATCAATAGGCATAGTTTGGCCTAAATAAATTGATTTGTATCCCCTCAATGTAATTTCATAGTTCAGATATAGCAGACCTATTTCATGAATTTCATTTTCAGGAAGAAACAGGGCAAAAACCTTATCTTTTTTTATGGGTTCTACCAGCTGAAGTTTTTCAGTATTGATGTAAATCTTTTGCTTAATCAAGTGAGTAATGAAATGCTCATGTGAAGGACTTATGGTATCTGTTTGCCATAAAAGGCCCAATTCATTGAGCAACGGAATGAAAACTTCATTAAAAATATCCCGGAAAGAACGTTCTGAAAGAAGACTGCTATACGTGTTCAGAAAGAGGGTCTGGTCAAAATTGATCATGGCCAACTTGAACGCATTTATTGCATGGTTCTTTTCACTGTTGTTTGCTACAATTTCCCTTACAATAATCGGAATGTGGGATTCATCCAGCTTGGCTATTTTGGAAATCTTATAGCCATTATTGTAAAGAAGGGTAACATTTAATAATTTTTGTAGACTTTGAAGGCTGTAATACCGAATGTTTGTGGTGGTTCGTTCCGGTGTAAATAAATTGTATCGCTTTTCCCAAATCCGTATGGTATGAGCCTTAATACCGGAGAGATTCTCCATATCCCTAATACTAAAAGACTTCTTTACATTGTTCATCCTTTCAATATAAACGTTAAACAAAGTTACAATTTATCTTTGCTTGTCCTAATATGAAGTCTTAAAATTTGGTTATTCTTTTGATTTTTAAGCTGAGAGTTGATAAAAAGGCAAAAAAAAACCGCAAAATCTGCGGTTTTGTGCCCACGACTGGAGTCGAACCAGCACGTCCGTAAGGACACTACCCCCTCAAGGTAGCGTGTCTACCAATTCCACCACGTGGGCCGGATACAGGTTTTAAGGTAAACAAAAAAAGTTAAGCAGTTGCTTAACTTTTTGTGACCTGACTGGGGCTCGAACTTAAGACCCAATCGTTTGATATTCAAAAAGTTAAAATTTTAAATTTAAACCTGTGCACCGAATGGCGCACCTCTTTAAAATGATTAATCAAATAAACTTATCTGCTTGTATCTGCTATCAAATACAATTGATGGGCAAATATAAGTTTTACTTACCTACTTTTCCAATATTTCCATCAGTTAGATATCCTTTACAAGGTTACACCTACTATTGAACTAATAATTTGCAAAACTCAGATAACCTTGATTCTTAGCCACCTTCTTTGGATAATAAAAGTTGAAAGCCCTTAGAGAAGTCTTGTTTTATGCTCTTTCAAGTTGAACATAAATCGTTCTTAATCATATAGACGAGATGTTATTTACAAAACCAAAAGGTCAGTTTTATTAATCATTTTATTGAAATCGGTAAGCAATCCCTAGGTGGAATACCTTGTACATATTAGTTACATTTCTCCGAAATCTTTTGTTCATTCTGTCTGTAAGTTCTTGTTGGGCAACTTCAGATAAAGCGGCAGCTCCAAAAAACTCGTATTGAGGTTCTGGATATTGACCCCATGCAGGAGTCCATTCAAACCCCGTTGAAAGCCCATTTTTAAAATTGTACTGATACCCTATGCCAAGTGCTACTCCCCAACCAGCTGGCCTTGTTTGTTGAATCTCTAGGTTTCCGGAATAGTTCTCATTTGAGATTTCTCGATTTCTTGAATCGAATAACATGGTTTCGGTATCTTTTCCGTTGTAAACAAATCATCCTGATAGATAGGGCCCATATTTTATTGGGGTATATCTAACTTGTGTCAAAAAGCGCTGTGCTACAGATTCCGATGAACTCAGTAGTCCATCTAGTCTAGATGATTTAGCGTTAAATGATGAGTCATTTCGTTCGATTCTATCTTTTACTTGATAAATCAAACCAGCATATATCTTATCAGTAAAATGATATCCTATAGTCATGCTTGGTTTAAAACTACCCCCAGAGGGAAGTTCTCCCAATCCAAATCCAATTTGCCAGGAATTTTCAATAATTCCTTTATTATTTTGCCCTTTTGCGATGTTTAAACCAAATAAACAGGAGGTTATTGTGAGAGTGCGGATTAGTTTCATTCTGTTATACAAATAATAGAGTTTGATTAATGGTCCCGTAATAGTTTTGTGTGTAATTCAAGTTATTATTGTATTTAAGTGGTTGTAGGCTGCATCATTAGATTTTACCAAGTCTTCTTTTGTAACTGAAACCTTTAGTGCTCTTTTATCATAGGCCCCTGTCTGGAACCTATAAGTTTAGTTAACCTGAGTATATCTATGGTCACCTACAGACTTTTGAAGTGAACGTTTTGGTTTAAATTCTGATGGGGAGGTTCCCTCAAATTTTTTGAAGGCTTTGTAAAAGGATATTCTATTGTTAAAACCGGATTGAAATGCCACATCAGTAACCGAAACATAACTGGTACCTGATGATAACAACTGTTTTGCCACACCGATTCTATAGTAATTGATAAACTCAAAAAAATTCATTGAAAAGTGTTCGTTGATGATCTGAGAAGTATGGTTTCTGGAAACATCCAACATTTTGGCCAACTCGTCCAGCCGTATTTCTGGATTCAAAAAAGGCTTTTCTGATTTCATGAGTACCTCAAGCTTTTCCTTCATTTCCAGGGAAAATTCTTCTGTAAGTCCGCTCTTGCCATATTTTACAATAGGTGCTAATTTTTTATTGGGTGTTCCTCTATGAAAAATAGACGGCTGAACAAAGGCAAAGTAGAGAACGATACCAATCAATTCAACTAAGACCACAGCAATAAAATAATCAAAACTATACTTGGAAAAATTAGGGTATAAATAGATTGCTGAACAAAAAGCAACATGTACAAGGGTGAAAAGGAAAAAACCTCTACGTATATATTTTATCCAAATCTTCATTTCAAAATCCCCTCGATATGCTTTTTTAAATCCAATGAGATTAAGAATACCATAGCTAAAAAGTATTGTTACTATCATTAAATAATTCCATTTAGAATTGATTGTGTAATCAACATATTGACCATTAAGCAATACTTCTATTTTCTTTTCTGTGGGCAACATGAAGAATCTTCGATACATGAAATTCAAAAGAATGAAGGGTAGTGAATGAAACAAATCTTTCCAAACCAAACCTTTTCCATAACTAATCCGTCTTAAATAAAAATAGAAAAGCGGACCATACAGAGATAAAAGTAAAATGAAGGTGAAGTTCAATTGGGCATACAAAATCAAATCAAATCTTGACGAATGCAAGACCGAATAGAAAAGATCGTACGAAAATAAGATAAGGATAAAGGCAAAAATTCTATTCGCCAGTCTGTCACCCTTAGGGTTGACCATAAACAAAATAGAAATCAAAAGGGATTGTAAAGAGAAGAAGATAAATAGATATTCTATAAAATTCATAGTTAGTTATTTCAATTACGATTTTTATGAAATACTATCCATTGATTCTACCAAATCCCTTTTTGTGACTGGAATTTTGCGAATTCTCTTACCGCAGGCATCGAAGATAGCATTAAGAACAGCCGGTGCCAATGGAGGGGTGCCTGGTTCACCAAGTCCTGATGGACGTTCCTCACTCTCCATGAAAATAATTTCAATTTCGGGGAGCTCATCCATTCTAAGAACCTTATTGTCATGAAAATTACTTCTTTGGATTGCTCCATTTTCTATTTCCACACCCCCATATTTTATGGCGGACAAAGCCCAGATAATACTTCCTTCTATCTGTCCTCTGCCAAAATGCGGGTTGATGACCATACCACAATGAACCACTGCCGTTATTTTGTTGACCGAGTAACCAAGTTCTCCTTCCATGGTTACTTCTGCAATTTCAGCACATACGGTGTCTCCGAAACACATCATGGCCAGCCCTTTCCCACCTGTATCTAGAGTTTCTTTTGACCATAATTCTTTTGCCTTGATATAGGATAGAACCTCTATTTGTCTTTGACGTAATATCCTTTTTCTGGGCAGCATTCGTTCAATGGTCGCCTGCGACATTTCTTTTGGGTCTCCCCAATCCACTTCATGGCTCAACAATTCTAGACGATAGTCCAATGGGTCTTTTTCTAAGTAATGTGCTAATTCATCAACAAAGCATTCTTTAGATAAAGCTGCAGAATGCTCACCAACGCTGCGCCAAGCTCCATATTGCAGCAATGTTGAAACTTTACTTCGGTAACATCGAATATTGGGAAAGGCATAATAATGGTCCCACTTTGTGGACCAAACAGCATAATTGATAGTGCAGATTGCTTGATTTTCTATGGCTGCAACGGATTTGTCCGGTGTTATTGCCGCGGTCATATAGTTTTTGAGATAGGGTTGGCAATGGTCGTTCCTTATCTCATCCTCTCTGGTCCATGTAAGTTTTACAGGTTTGCCAATTTTCTTGGAGATAAATGCTGCTTCTATAGAGGTATCCGCTGCATAACGTCGACCGAACGAACCTCCTGATTTTAAAACATGAATTTTTACTTTTTCTTCAGAAATTTCGAGAGCTTTGGATACATTGTTGATTGTTTTCTCAGGGTCTTGAATACCAACCCAAATTTCACAGACATCATCTTGAAAATGCGCTGTAGCATTTAGAGGTTCCATAACAGCATGTGTCTGATAAGGGGTATTGTATTCCATTTCCAAAATCTTGTTTTCAGGATTTTGGAAACAAGGTTCAACATCGCCAAGGTCCATACTCATGAAAGCTGGAGAATCTTTCAAAGCGGCCATATCCTCATTTAAAGACACAATATTCCTGTTGGCATTTTCTCCACCATCCCATTCTACCTTAAGCTGTTTTCGCGCTTTAATAGCAATCCAAGTGGAAGTGGCCACTATTACAATCCCATCATATACATATCCTATGATTGAATGCAGACTATCTTTGATTTTTTGTGGTATGGCTATTGGAAAAACGTCTATTACTCCTTCCATTTTCCTTACTTCGGTATCATCATAGTTTTTGATTGCTCCGCCATAAACTGGGCACCTTTCTATTGAAGCATACACCATCCCGGGAACATTCATATCGATACCGTATCTCATGTTTCCGGAGACGACATCTTTGGTTATTCGGTTTTTGACCGATCTCCCAACATATATATATTCCTTTGGCTTTTTTAGAACAATACTTTCAGGTATAGGTATCTTCGCGGCTTCTTCTGCCAATTCCCCGAAGCAGAATGTCTGGTTCGTAATCCGATTGGTTACGTTATTATTATTCACCTCTAAAACCATTGGGTCTACGCCCCATTTATTGGCCGCTGCTTGTTTTAAGAGTGCTTTGGTTGTAGCGCCAGCTGTCCGAACGGCATCCCATGTCCGTGCTATTGAACCACTACCTCCCGTAGTACCCATTTCTAGCCAAGTGTATTTTGGATTATAGAAAGCTTGTTCTATCTTTATTTTGGACCAATCCGCATCAAGTTCATCTGCAATAATGGTCGGTATGGCAGTTCCCGTGCCTTGACCCATTTCATGTTTGGTAAGCATTATGGTAATCTCACCGTTGGTATCAATGGAAATAAACTTATTGAACTCAATATTGGCGGTAACAGTTTGATTTGGTGAAATAAATTTGCCGTATACGGGAAGGCAGATTGATACCATCAATCCACCTCCAATTTTGCTGCCAACCCTTAAAAAATCACGTCTATTCATCATCATAAAATCCATTGATTTTTTTTGCAGCTGATTTTATGGCGTTTTGAATTCTCGAATACGTCCCGCAACGACAAATGTTTCCTTTCATAGCTCTTTCAATTTGTTTATCGGAGGGATTGGGAATACGTTCCAAAAGAGCGGCAGCGCTCATAATTTGACCTGCTTGGCAATAGCCGCACTGTGGTACGTCTTCTTCCTCCCATGCTATCTGTATAGGGTGGTTGGATTGCTGGGACAAGCCTTCAATTGTAGTAATGGATTTGTCACCAACACTATCAATTGGTAGGCAACAAGAACGCATAGGCATTCCATCTAGATGTACTGTACAAGCTCCACATTGCCCAATACCACAACCATATTTGGTTCCGTATAACTTTAAATTATCCCTTAAGACCCAGAGCAAAGGTTTATCAGGTTCACTATTGATAAAATAGATTTTATCGTTGATTTTAAGAGGGTATTGGACCATTACCAACTATTTTTGAGTTCTTTTAATTCTGATTTTGTTAATAAGGGAGCGTTGTTTTTCCATGTATTTTGAATGTAGTTGATAACATCCACGATTTCTTTCTCACTAAGATGCATTGGTTTCATGCCCGCTTCAAAAGGTGAGCCATAGGTTATGAGCTGTATTGCGCGCTTAGTTTGAAACAAGGAAATTTTATTGGATTTAAGCAAAGAAGGATAAACTCCAGTGATGCCATTTCCATCAGGTTGATGGCATGTTATGCAGTTGGCTATGTATATTTCTTTCCCTATAGCCATACTTTTATCTTTAGCAGTGGGTTGGCATGCTGTTAAAGCAAATAAGCTTGAGAGAATTAGAGAGCAGTGTTTCATATCTACACTATTTTTTGATGTTGTACCGCCCTATTGATATAGGTAACATCCTTTCTTTGTAAGTCTAAAATAATGTTGGTAGAAATTGATTTTGGCAATAATGGTGTAAGGATTTTATCTTGACAATTATTCTAAAAATAATATGGTCAAAACCTCTATTATTGACAATGATTTCATGAATCAATTAAAAGATGGAGGAGCATAAAATAGAATCCAATCAGATTTTTCTTTTAGCGCAG
The DNA here is from genome assembly GCA_039191905.1 of Bacteroidota bacterium. Lineage (GTDB taxonomy): Bacteria > Bacteroidota > Bacteroidia > Flavobacteriales > Flavobacteriaceae > Flagellimonas. The sequence goes on from JBCCXJ010000015.1 coordinate 67,928, forward strand.
AATTGGCTTATTTTTTTCATTTTGCTAGGAGGTAGTGTTTATCTGACCTCTATCATAGCAGGTAGTTACTTCCCAAGTACCGATAATACCCACATGTTTATGATGGAACTTAAATCAATGAGCATCAAGCTGTTTAGTGTGCTCAAACCTTTTGTAGAGCTTTTCCTGATTTTTTGGTTGGTAGACTGGGTATTAAGAAAGGTAGGTTTTAATATTTCGGCAGGTTTAATAAAAAAACAATGGTGTATAGAGAAGTTTCTTGTTATGGCTCTTTTGTTCATTTTCATAATTCTTGCTTTAGTTCTTACCGAAGCTATTTTTTATTTGAAAAGCATCATACTTCTAATTGTGGGTATCTTAATAGGTATTCGTATAAAGCATGTTGGTTTTGATTCTAAAGTATTTCAGATGATAAAAGAAAACAAAATTAAGGAGTAGTTCTTTTAGCACAAGAATACCAATGTTTTATACCATCCATCGAAGAAAAATACAACACCCTTCATATTTATCACTAACACTATTTATAGAAAAAACAGTATATGCCTGTATACTTAATAACAAACGGTGCACTCAAAGTTATCAAAATGTTAGAGAAAGGAGGTCAGGTTTTTAAGGGGCTTTTTTTAGGAGGCATAATTTGTATTTTTTTTGTTTTGAGCGAACCTAAGTTATTCCAATTACAATGGGGTAGAACACAGTTTATAAATCTTTTATTTACCATGTGGATGGTGGGCAGCTCGTGGAATTTGTTTAAGAAAATCAACATCATTTTTGATAAAGCAAGAACAGAATTCTTAAAAAGGCCATGGCTTAGTATTTTTACTTCTGTTCAAGTCTTGACGGGATATTGCTTCATAAGTAACTTTATCTACATAGAATATTTTTGGAACGAAAAGCTATCTGATACATCTTTTTATGTTATCGTATTTCCATCTGCAATAACCACTTTTATCCTTTGGAATCTTTTGTATCGCATCTGTAAAACCAAAAGTCGTGGATTACTTAATCAAAGCTCCAAAAAAATAGAAGAAAACACTTCGGAACACCTGATTAGCTCCGTAGGCAATAATTCCAAGCTGGTAGAAAAAGAAGAGATCGCGTTTTTCAAGTTTGAAAATGGAACTGTTTATGCTTTCATGCTTGACGGGGGACAGTCCATTATTGATGACTACTTGATTAACATTGAAAAAAAACTTGAAACACATTCATTTTTTCGTCTTAACAGACAATTTATTGTAGCTAAAAAGGCCGTCTTAGGTTTCAATAAGGAGGTTAACGGGAAAATAAAAGTAAGGTTCGGTACCAGTGGAATCGAAAAACAAGAAATTGTAAGCCGATACAACGCAGCGAGGTTCAGGACTTGGATAAAAACCTGATGTTTTTGACCCTTCAACATAGTTTTTACTACCATTCAACTTTTCCATTTCGAAAAAATGCAACCGTCACCATCTTGCGTCACTCTTTGGTAAAAGACTGAAATACTCAATATGAAAAGAATCTTGGTTATCATATTTCTCATTAGCCTAGGAATTAAATCTCAAACTACACAAAAAGGCTCACTTGAATTTGTTGAGGTAGGTTCTTTTATTCATTCGATAAGCCTGCCCTTTAAGGCAAGTAATGGTTTTATTGCCTTAAATCGTTCTCCTGGAATTCGAATTTCTACTAGTTTTCCAATAAACGAAAATACATTTTCCTTGGCCTATAGACTTGCCTTATCCTTTTACCATCAGAAAGGTTTACACTACGGACTACATCTTAATAACCAAATTGCTCTGTGCTATGGAAAACTAAGTTTTCTTACTCCGGAAATTCAATTGGGATTAGGTTATCTGCACATATTTCAAGATGCTCCATTGTACAAATTTGAAAATGGAGGTTACAAGAGAAAAAAGGATTGGGGACGTTCTCAGCTTACAGGCTCCTTGGCATTGGGCTTTAAAATCAGGATTTCGGAGAAAGCAAGATTAGATTTAACCTTGGCTCATCAAATTGTATTGCAATTCCCTTTTGCGCCGAAAGCCGATGTCTTTGGTATCCTCCATAACAATACATATATCGGATTAAGAAAAAAAATAAGATAAATCATGAAAAAAGTGAACATCGTCATCATTGTGCTTATTATTCTTCAATTCTCTTGTACAAAAGATGTTGAAACAATACCAAGCACATCTGACTGTAATAACAAAGATTACATAAGAAGCCATCCACAACAAGAAGTTTTCCAAATGCTATTAGATGATGCAACTCGTTCTGGTCTTGTTGGAGCAAGCCTTTATGTAAATCAAATGGATAGGGGAGAGTTTCTTGGAAATTCAGGTTTTTCTAGTTTGGAAACTCAAAAACCTATTACCCGTTGTTCTAAGTACCGAATTGCAAGTCTTACAAAAACAGTTTTGGCAACAGCCATATTACTGTTGGAATCTGAAGGCCTCCTCAATCTTAACACACCGATTCGGGATATTTTGTCTGAGGACATTTTAATGGACATCAAAAGAGCTGAAAAAGCTACTGTGCAACAATTACTGAATCACAGCAGTGGAATAGCAAACTATGATGATAATTCCAGATTTCCTGCAATGATATTGAACGAACCTGGAGGGAGAATTAGTCTAGATGAAAAACTTGAATTGATTCGAGGACAACCTGCAGCACCTGACGAAATCATTCAACAGTTTGGTTCATTGTATTCAAATTCAAACTATTTATTGCTGCAGTTGATTTTGGAAAAAGTATCGGGTCAAACCTATGAAGAGTTCATTTACACCAACATTTTAAATAAGATTGGTCTGACAGCGATGATTTTTTCTACACAAGAACCCTACCCTGAAGACCTGGTCAAAGGTTATGTGGATTTTTTTGATAACAATACGATTCGTGATGTAAGTGAGTGGGATGCAAAAAGGTTCGATGGTGAAGGGTCCTTGATTGCAAGTGTTTCTGAAGTATTCCGCTTCTATGACGCCTTGTTTTCTGGAAACATCCTTGATGAAGAAAGCCTAAAGAAAATGATGTCAGGAAATCTAGGACTGTTAAAACTTAGGGATGATGGTATAGAATATATCGGCCATGACGGTGTTGCTATAGGATATTCTGCAGAAGCATGGTATTCCGTTGAAAAAAGAGCATTGGTAATATTGCTTGCAAACCAAGGTAGAATTTCGGATGATCAACCTTCCATTCAGAAGTATGAGGAACTGCTTCTGGATATTTTCAAAGGACTATGAGCGCCTATTGAACCGCATAATGAATTACCAATCTAGTAAGGAATTATTACATACAAAGGTTTTAAACTAGAGTGTCTAAAAATCACATAAATTTCTATCATGAAAAATCTATGTTTCTCATTGTGCACGATCCTGTTTTTAAGTTTCGAGACATATCCTCAAGATAAAGTGCTGAACACCATACTTGAGAATCTTGAGGTAGAATTAGTTGAGCCTGGCATTGTTTCAACTAGTGATTTTGAGTTTGGAACTACTTTATCCCCAAATGAAAGCACTCTTTTTTTTGTTAAAGGATTACCTGGATTTCAACGCACTGTAATTGTTTATGTTGAAAAAGAAGATGACCAATGGTCCGAACCCAAAGTAGCACCATTTAGCGGCATATATAACGACACAAACCCCTATTTTTCCAAACAAGGAAATCGTTTATATTTTACATCAAACCGTCCATCTGGGATTGAAAGGGTAAGGGGTTCAAATATTTGGTATGTTGAAAAAATTAGAGATGATTGGTCAGAACCCAAACTGGTAAAAGGTGAAATCAATGACGAATTTGATATTATTTATCCTACCATCCAGACTGATGGAACCATCCATTTTGTTTCATGGAACAGACCCAATTCTAAAAATGGCGATATCTATATCTCAAAACTTGAGAATGGAAAATATTCGCAACCAGAATTAGTAGATGAACTAAATACCTTAGCCAGTGATGCGGACCCGGAAGTTAGCCCCGACAGCAAGTATATGTTTCTTGTCAGCCAGCGAAAAGGCGGTTATGGGCATTATGACTTATATGTTTCTAAAAGACAGAGCAATGGAGTATGGGGAGAACTTATAAATTTAGGTCCAAAGGTGAATACATTTTTTATGGATTCCGATCCAGTATTAAGCCCGGATGGAGAAACCTTGTTTTTTTCGAGTGATAAATTTGACACCACTGTTTCTTCAGCATCTACATACAATAGCTATGATTCTATTGTGAAATTCTACAATAAGATTCAGAATGGTAGAATGAATATCTACAAAGTGGAAATCAAAGAGTTACTAACGTATTTAGAATCAAACTATTAAAGTTTTTAGTCCTGTTGAACTTTGCTCAACTAAATGTGATTTTTTCCATTATTAATTTTACTATAAATCCTCGTTGGAGAAACCGTCTTTTGCGAAAGATGGCTTAACTTTAGGAAAGAAATACAATTTGCAAGCAATATTTGCAACCTCCCTTTAAATGAAACTTAGTCTAATAAACATTATCCACGCAATAGTGGTTTGGCAAAGCTTTTTGTTTGCCGTTGTTCTCCTTACTCCAAAGTTTTATAAGTTGAAGAGCAATAGATTTTTGTCTCTTCTTTTATTTACGTTGGCACTACATTTTTCATATAACCTTATGTATACTAACGGGTTTTATGTGGAAGTTTTATCTCCATACAGCTACAGTTATGGATTACTTTATGGTCCTTTTATTTTTTTTTATGTTCGCTTTCATCTTTTGAATGATGCTAAGTTTAAGACTATAGATTGGTTTCATTTTTCTCCTTTTTGCTTCTATATCATTTTTACTTTTTCAGGCTATCGTCCTTATAGGGTAATGGATGATTTGCTTTTACCCATAATGCTTTTTTATTGTGTATTATCCTTCAAAACCATTTATTCCTACAACAAGACATTACCTTATGTTTCAGCAAAAAACAGGAGTTCACAGGCGAAGTGGTTGTACAGTATTGTTTTTTTAATGTTTGCGATTACACTTTTGAATTTGTTGCAATTTTATGTGAACAGGGTTAGACTAATGGGGATAGAATTTTCGTTAGAAGCATTAGTTCAGCTAAGCGTGTTACTATGGATTAACTTGATTTTATATAACGCGATTAAAAACCCTCAGACATTTCAACGACTATCATATCAAGATTTTGAGATAGGAAAGTTCACTATGTCAAAGAGAAATCTCGATAAGAATCAGATAAGTGATTTGGAAAAAGTTGCAGAAAAGATAGAACGCCATATGAGTACAGAAAGCCCCTATTTAAATCCTGATTTAAGTATTTCTGATTTTTCCAACGCCATAGGCATACACCCCAAAGTACTTTCTCAGGCCATAAATAATGTTATCGGCTATAACTTTTGCGACTACGTTAACTCTTACAGGATTCGGTTGGCAAAAGAAAAACTCAAGAAAAACTCTAAAGAAACCCTATCGATTAAAGAAGTTATGTACGATACCGGTTTCAACTCTAGGTCTGTATTTAATACCGCATTCAAAAGTAAAACAGGCATAACACCCTCCGAATACAGAAAAAAGCACAGAAAGTCTTAAAATATGTTCTGATTCTTGATTCAATACATACTATATCCTAGGTTAAACCAGTTTTGCAGAAATTTTAAAGTTACTAAGATGGGACTTAGAGCATTGTTACTGGTTGTAATGTTAGGGTTGAATTGCATAGTTTCTGCCCAAAAAGCAAGACAATCTGAAATTCGTTGGGATACTTGGGGTGTCCCACATATTGTTGGAACCACTGAAACTGAACTTTACTATGGTTTTGGTTGGTCCCAAATGAAGGCACATTGCAATCTAATATTGAAATCATATGGGAAATCTAGAGGGCGTTCGGCAGAGTACTGGGGTGGCGAGGAAAACTTCACCAAAGACGTTTTGCTGCGGAAGTTGAACATTCCTAACAGAGCTAAATCATGGTTTGAAGCCCAAGATGTTCCTACAAAACGAATTTTGAAAGCGTTTGTACAGGGAATGAATGACTACTGCGAAGCGCATCCTGAAACTATCAAAGAACATTTAAGGCAAGTCTTACCTATACAAAACAAAGACCCTTTGGCCAAATTACAAGTAAGTTACCACTTAATGGTCGGAGCTTTTACCCTCCAAAAACAAGCAGCCCTATGGAAAAATGCCGGCTCAAACGCCTGGGCGATTGGACCATCAAAATCGGAGAATGGGAATACCATGCTTATGATGCAGCCACATCCTCCATGGTTCGACGATTTCTTGTTTTTTGAATCCCATTTGACCAGTAAAAACTTAAATGTATATGGCATTTCTTTGGTAGGTAGTCCCACTATTGCTATGGGTTTTAATGACTATTTGGGATGGGGTTTGACTTTTAACCAAGCGGACGCAATGGATTTAATCGAATTAGAAATTAAAGAGGGATATTACAAAGACAATTTAGATTGGAAAAAGATTCAAAATAGAACCGAAACAATCAAGATGAAAGAAGGGGAGGGTTTTAAAGAGACAGTCATTAAGATTAAAGAAACTAACTATGGTTTTCTTATAGATGAAAAGAAAGATAACGCTATTGCATTACGATTGTCAGGACTAGATCGTCCTTTTTTTGATAAGCAGTTCTTGCATATGGCAAAGTCAAAAAATTTGCGACAGTTTGAGAAAGCTATGGGAATGCTTCAATTACCACTTCAAAACATAATATATGCTGACAAGCATGGGCAAATATTATATCTCTATAATGGGATAATACCTAAACGACCTTCGGGAGAGTTAAAGGATTGGTCTGGCATTATCAAAGCCTCCCGATTAAAAGGCCCAGTAGATTCCTATGTTAACTATAATGATTTGCCAAAAATCAAAAATCCGAAAAGCGGTTTTGTGGCCAATTCAAACAACAATCCTTGGACCAGTACATATCCCTTTATAGACGTACCCGTTGATTACCCACAATACATTGCCCCGAAAGCAACAGACAATTCCGATTTAAGGAGTACTCGTTCCCTAAAGTTACTTTTATCCAAATCAAAACTAAATTTTCAAGATTTGGAGGAAATGCAATCATCTACCTACTCTGAAATGGCAGATAGATGTTTGGATGAACTCATTCATTTTGCAAATAAATCAAATGATACCGTTCTCGTCAAGGCATCAAAAGTTTTGCAGGAATGGGACAAAAAATTAGATAATGAAAGTATTGGGGCTGTTCTTTTCGTCAATTGGTATTTCATGGCTCGGAAAAAGAAGATTTTTCAAACTGATTTTGATTTAAATGACCCGTTGAACACACCACATACGCTTACCGATAACGCAAAGCAAATATTATTAACTGCCGCTAAAAGAACCTTAAAACGCTATGGGAGTTTAGATGTCACATGGAAATCAGTCTATAAAACCAAGTATGGGGACTATACTCTTGACGGTGGGTTGGGCTTAGGTGAGATAGGAAGTTTTAATGCAGGTTTCTATCGACCTATAAATAATTTTAAGTATCAACTTGCAGGAGGGTCTGCTTACACCGCGGTTATAGAATTTGGAGAATCGAATAAAGCAAGAGGTATATTGGCTTATGGTAATGCATCTGAGAACAATTCTCCTTTTAAGGCTGATCAAATGAAATTATTAACTCAAAGAAAGTTGCGTTCAATTAACTTCTATGAGCAACAAATCAATCAACACTTACATAGTAAAGAAATCTTGGAAATCCATCATTCCTTTGATTGATCTCATATTCAAACTATAAAATAAACTTTTCATGGGCCTAAGTTTGTCTTACCATTTGATAATTTCTTTTTTAAGGATTAAAGGTGTAAAGAAACTCTTTATGCAGAATCCAATTGACTACCAAGCCTTGCGAAGGAACGATGTGTACCTACCAAGGGGAGTTTTTTTTAGGGCAAATATGGTCACTTTTGAAGTGCTGAAAACTCAAGTTACGGAGATTAAACCAAAAGCAAAATCTGAAAAATTGCTGTTGTATATTCATGGAGGTGCTTTTGTGTCAGGTCCTTCTGAACATCACTGGAATTCAATCAAAAAAATTGCAAAGAAAACAGAATATACCATTTGGATGTGTGACTATCCAAAGGCACCAGAACATACCATTACTGAAATATCACAAAATATTGATATGGTTTTTCAAGAGGCTTTACGGCGTTTTTCCCCAAGCAAAATTACTTTGATGGGGGATTCCGCTGGTGGTACATTATGTATTGCACTAGTGCAAAGGGCGATTGAGAAAAACCTTGAGATTCCTTTAAGACTTGTGTTGATATCTCCTGTTGTCGATGCAACAATGTCTAATCCTGAAATCGAGGAAATAGACATTGATGATCCGATGCTATCCAAAACTGGAGTATTAAGTGCAAAAAGAATGTGCGCAGGCACAACGAGTTTGAAAAATCCTGCAATTTCTCCTATCTATGGAAGTTTTAAAAAGTTTCCAACTACGGTGTTGTACTTAGCTGAAAATGACATAACCTACCCCGACCAAAGAAGAATGGTAAAACGAATGCTTGTTGCCTCTGTCCAGGTGGAAGTAAATATTGGAAAAGAGATGCCACATATCTGGCCATTATTACCTGTTATGAAAGAAAGTAGAGTCTCAATGAAAGAAATCATCAGAGAACTTAATAGTTAAAGGGATACTGATTTTTGGCATAGTAAAAACGAAAAAGTAAAAAATCGAAGTAGTTAAAAAGAATTGTTTCATAAGTCATTTTATGATAACCCGCAGTTATTTCTTTGCTTTTGATTTAGCAAAATTTCTTTTGGCCCATTTTTGCTGTAATTCAACATATTTTTCTTTTGGTTCACAGGTGAACCAATTGATATCATTTTCACTACAAACTTTGTAATGAAATAGAAAGCCAATTAAAGGGTGGCCGATAATAAAGATTAATCCCCAATGCCCAAACCAATGGACTAAAATAACAGACACTCCAACGTAAAAGACAAACTTCCCAGGTACCTTCCATTTCGGTCTTACGAGTTTCCCAGTATGGAAATACCCTAAAACCCAAATCAATATGGATACAACTAAGTAAAAAACCTGAATGTTTTTCATTTTGCTAAAATCCTTTTCTATGTAATGGTATTACAAGGTTTTGATTAATCATTGACATATTCCTTTCATAAGTATGTTTACTAAATACAATTTTGACTCAGGCAGGTATACTTTTATAACCCTCATTTAGTGAAATGCCTGGTTTGGAACTTTTAATGAATTCCCCTGGAGTTAATTCAGTAGTTTTTTTGAAACTTTCATAGAAACTCATTTTGTTACCAAAGCCAGATTCTTGAGCCAAACCCCAAATATCAAAATGAAATGACTTTCCATTTTCAACAGAAGTTATGAAGTTTTTAATCCGGAACATATTGACATATTCTGGAAATGCATATTGAGTGAAATACTTTATCGCCTTGCTCGTTTTTTTGCTTGGTACACCAATACGTTCAGATAACATGGATAAGCTCAACCGTGAATCTTTAAAAAGGAGATTTGTTTCCATTTCTATAGTAATTTTATCAAATACTTCTTTTAATTCTAAAAACTCTTTTGAGTCATAAAATCTCCAAAGGAATTTAAACTGGTCTGGGTTGACGATATAACTAAACGCAAAGAATATTATGGTGAGACTTATAATGAGAAAGGATGTCTCAATCATCATATAAACAAATAAATATTGATAGGTAGCGAAAAGAAGTGCACCAATTAGAGCAGTACACCAGAATACAAGTGTGATTCCTGTAATTTTCGTGAATAAACCAAACACTTTGGAAAAGTGTCTGTTTATTGTAAGGTATCCTTTGCGCCATGTCACCCAAAAAAACCAAATATTGGAAAATGCTACAGTCGCACATGTAATGTAAAAGTATATTTCATACCAACCGTATTGTCGCATTTGCAAGATTTCCTCAACTGATTTGGGAGTTATCCATATTATAATTCCAATTCGGTAGAGTAGTGGAACAAGACCAATAACATGGTCGGAATTGATTTTTTTCGGAACCCCATTTAAGTCCAAAGCGAGATAATACCACAATAAACCTGGAAGGTATGCAAGAATCATTACATAAAACCAAGGTTTCGGGTTTTGTACATAAACTTCAAACGAAAAAAATACTTTGAGCAGAAGTCCCGAGGAAAAAACCAACAATAGCGCTAAAAAAAACCGGTTGAACTTTAGCTGTACTTTATAGCGCAACCTGAGGGCTATCATAAAAAAAAGCCCTAATAGTGCTGAAAAAAGATACAAGTTTTTTAAAAAAATCAACTTTTCCATCATAAAAACAATAAAGTGTAATTGGTATGTTAACTACCTTCTGGTTGCTTCAATAACTGTAAAATCATAAATCCAAGTCTTTCCGTTATCAGGTGAGATATCTGATTTCCATTTAAAAGTGTTTTCTCCAATATCATAAAATGTTACTTGAAGAAGTTGACCTGGTTGTAGACCTGGAAGGTTTCCTTTAAAAGAAATTGTACCATTCTTAAATTCCGGTTGTCCCAGGGGATACCATTTTGGATTTAAAGCATCAAAAAAACCCATAACCCATTCATTCGTCTTGGAATTGAAAGAACGTAGTGTTAGACCATGAAAAGTGGCTCCACCGTTTTCACCCATAATTTTAAAATCTTCTTCAATGACCGTATCGTCGAGTATATATTGTGATTTCCAAATACCGATGTAATGGTTATACTCGGTTTTGCTTTTTAGTGTTTTGCCTTTAAACTCAAAATCTCCAATTAGAAAAGCGAAATTGGTCAGTTTGCTTTCTTTTTCCTGGGCCGCACTGAATAAACTAAATGACAATAGTCCTAACAAGATAATTCGTTTCATAATAGTATGTTTTTGTTTACCAATAAGACATCCGGACCAAAGTGCTGTTACATTATATTCTCGTTTATGACGTAAGGATTTTTTCCTTACATGACGGAGACTTTCCTTTTTTTATAAACTGAAAACGAAGACGGTATTTTTTGAAAGGGGGAAGTGGTATAACTCCTTAAATCATAACAGAGTACACCAAAGAGGTTTTTGAAATAAAGATCAAAAAAGAATTTCAGAACTCACCAAGAAGTTCTATTTGGATAACTGTTTTTAAAAGCGTAGTACTTCAAGCTTTGTTTAAAGAATAATAACTTACTCATACAAAAATCTTATTTACGCATTTCACTGCGTTGATTCACGTTGTTTCTTGAAATACCCTGAAATTCCAAAAAATTTAAAAACATGAAAAATATTACAGTTAGTATGTTAATGCTGTTCAGCATTATTACCTCCGCCCAAAAACTTGAGAAAGATATCTTTCATATCCCTGGGCATGAAAACGTTGAAGAGTATATTGGTTACAATCACGCAGTTAAAGTTGGAAAGACCGTGTATATTTCAGGTACAGTAAATGGTATGACTGATGAC